>NZ_JBDIUU010000001.1:0-1765337 GCF_039631515.1 Neorhizobium tunisiense
TCCGCGGCGATCGACTGTTCCGTCCCGGTCGCGTCAGTCCCGCCGGTTCGGGTCGTCAGGGTCGGGCTGCAGCTTGCCAGCAAGAACAGCGTCACGAGCAGCGACCGCCTTATCCACGCGCTTTCCATGGAGGTTCTCCAATTGGGCGAGCACCGCCGTTTCGATTTCCTTCTGCTTCGCCCGCTGCGCAAAGAACGCAGCGAGGGAGAGCAGGAGCTTGAGGATCGTCAGCGACGTGGAGATGGTCATTTTTCGACCGGCGGCTGCGGCTTGGCCAGGCCCGAGACGCCATCGCGGAAGACGTTGATGACCGTCTTCAGGACCGCCAGGGCCGTCACGGCAATGGTGGTATAGGTCGGGCTGATCCAGGAGGCGGAGCATTCGAGCGCGCCAGTCGGCAGCGTGGTGCAGCCGGTCGCCATCAAGAAGGCGGTGACGGCGCCCAGAACGGCGATGACGATATTGAGGATGTTGTGCCAGGCATTGGAGTTGAACACGGGATTTCCTTTCAGGCTTCGTTGCTGGATACCCGGCCGTCACTATTGACGACCGGAAGGTTGAAACGCTCTTCGTAGGGATAGATGCCAGGCCAGCGGTAGCCGGCCACGCGAGCGGTAGAGAACGGCTTGATATTGACGGCATCGCCCTGATTGCCGCCGAGCACCATAAGATTACCGTGCTGATCCTTGCCGACGACAAAGCCGACATGACCGCTCGCAGGGTTAGGAGGGCGATGGAAGACGACGACGCAGCCGACCGCCGGCTTGTCCAGCTTGACGGGGAGCTTCAGCCACGCCTTGGCCGACGCCCCACCAGAGACTGGCTTGATGCCAACCTCCGAGAGAACGCCGCCCGTGAACGCGCCGCACCAAGCGGTTTCATCGTCTTTGAAAGGGGCGCCAATGCTCTTCCACCATTTCAGGATATGAGGGTTGTGATGCGGGCCTTTGACTTCCTTGAGGCCAAGGTAAGCCTTCGCCGCTGCAATCCATGCAGGGTCGCTCATGTGTTTTCCTTTGTGTTGTGAACGGAAGTGACCGGGATCTGCCCGGTAGACGCTAGACGCAGGCCCTGATAAAAAGCCCCCTCAACCTCAGGAGGCCCATATGCAGGACACACAGCCGAAAGCGCAGGAGCGCACTCTGGAATCCATTTTCAGGGACATTCTTGCCGTGAACGACCGCCAACGGGATAAATGGTCTGATGACCATGCACTGAAGAACATCCTTGATCACCGGCCTACGATCGGGGAAATCCGGGCGCTCGTCGAACAATCCGGCGAGACAAAGACGACAAAGTGAAACTTGGCTACCGTCCGGACATCGATGGGCTGCGTGCGATCGCCGTTGCCGGGGTCGTTCTCTATCACTACGGCGCTACCTGGCTCCCAGGTGGCTTCACCGGCGTCGATGTCTTCTTTGTAATATCCGGCTTTCTCATTACATCGATCCTGCGAGCGGAGATCGAGCGAGATAAGTTTTCGCTCAAAGTCTTCTATCTGCGAAGACTGAGGCGGATTTTCCCGGCACTGCTGGTAATGTTGACCATACTCCTAGCGGCTGGCTGGTGGCTCTTGATGCCTGCCGACTATGTTGCCCTTGCGAAGAGCTCGAAATATTCAGCGCTCGGGTTGGCCAACTTCTATTTTCTTAGGAATACCGGATATTTCGATACGGCCGCTGATTTGCAGCCCCTTCTCCATATCTGGTCGTTAGGCGTCGAAGAGCAATTCTATTTTGTGTGGCCCCTGCTGCTATTTTTGGGGATGCGTACGCTTGGAACAGGAAGATCGTTCGTTGCAACTCTCGCGACGGTGGTCCTGTTCGGCTTCGCTTATGCGGTATGGAACGTCAGCCTCGATCCAAAGGGGGCGTTTTATCTCCCGCACGCAAGGGCTTGGGAACTTGCAATCGGGGCGTTGGTTGCGTTCCTGCCTGCCATCCAGTCTTCGCGTCTATCCAGGGTCGCCGCGGCCATTGGGGCACTGTTTGTGATCATCAGCCTCACCGCAATTCGTTCGAATTATGTGTTTCCCGGTATGAATGCAGGGTGGGCCGTTGTCGGCGCAGGCCTGATTGTGTGGCCGAAACGAGCGAACGCCGTGTCTTCGGTGCTGGCATGGCGCCCCTTCGTCGCGCTTGGCCTGATCTCCTATAGTCTGTACCTCTGGCACTGGCCGATCCTGGTGTACTTCCGTTACTTCAACCTGGAGCGCTCGCCGTCACCCACAGAAAGCGTGGTTCTCTTGACAATCGCGATTGCAGTGAGCATCGCAAGTTACTTCTTGGTCGAGAAGCCGTCTCGCCGCCAGATGCTCATCAATGCGATTGCTCCGAGCCTTGGCGCGGCCGCTGTAATCGGCGTGAGCATCATCATCCCATCGGCGAAAGGTTTCCCAATGCGAATGCCGGCTGACGTCGCACGGCTGGCGGATGCTGCGAATGACTTCAGTTCGCAACGATCCAGGTGCCACCGCGGCGACGACTTCACGCTTCCCCTTCAGGACAGCTGCAAATTTGGCATGAGTGAAACGCCTGATGTCGCCATGTGGGGCGACAGTCACGGTGTTGAGTTGGCCGAAGCAATCGGGTCGCAACTAGCAGCCGAACACAGATCAATCGTTAATTTGTCGTACAGCTCTTGCCCTCCGTCCATCGGGTATAGATCGCCGCTCCAAAAAGGATGCGAGGCATTCACGACGTCCGCCAGAGATTATCTGACGGCTAACAAACAGATCAGAACAGTGGTGCTTGCTGCGCACTATGAACTCTACTTCAGGGAGCCCGGAGGCGAGTTCGAACGAGGGTTCAGCCGAGCTGTTGAAGACCTTTTGGCATTCGGAAAACATGTCGTCATTATTGCGTCCACACCGAAAACCGGATTCTCTATCCCTCTGGCTGCCGCTCGGTTGGAAAGGATCGGACGGCTTGACCAATTGGTTCTTCCCATGGCGGAGCACCGAAAAGCCACGCGTCAGGCTTCCGACATGCTAAACAAGATCGCCGCCAAATTCCCAAGCGTTACAATCGTAGACCCCACAGATGCGCTTTGCTCTCGCGGCATTTGCAATATGGTGCAAGATGGACACCCCATCCTATTCGATGACAACCACCTAAGCCGTGCGGCCGCCTCGCAAGTGTCGGCTAAAATCAGCATAGATCGCATCTTCGCAAGCCGTGGAGATTGAGCGGTCGCCAGAGGCCACATCACGTATGGGCCTCTGGCGGTTCCGAGTTTATCGGACCTGATTATTCGGCGTAGATGAGGACGCCGTCAGGGCCGTCCGGCTGCGCAGTCGGGTTTGCCTTGAAGGCATTGATCAAGACCTGGGTCTGTGCTGCCGTCGCTTGGCAGATGATCGCGCCAGTCGTCAGCATGCCGATGACATTCGCCTCGTTGGGGATCGTGTTCCAGACCCATATCGGCTTACCGGGGGCGCCGTCGGGCTCGGTCTTGAGCTGCTGGTGCGCCACATAGCCCTCAAGTCCCGAATAGCAGGTCGGAATAACCGGTTGCATTTCGCCGTTGATCATCTTTTCCAGTACGAGCTTGCTCATTTCCATTTCTCCAACCTCAGAGGTTATAAAGCGAAAAGCCGAAGTGTGCGGGCGTGATAAGAGATCCCCCGGCGTGATCTCGAATTTCAATGGTTGCAAAGTCCCCGCCCCACTCGGCTACCGAAATGCTGACGCCGTTATTTGAGACGGCGAAAGGTTCGGCCTCCCCTAGGTGCTGGGTAAAGATCACGATGACCGTGCCGACGTCTGGCATCCACATGGCCGCGATGCGGAAAGACCCACCGAACCCGGTGACGTCCCCGCCGTCTGTGATGGCGTGAAGGACGCAGGCGATCTGGACTGGCGGCACGTCCAATGCCGGAACCTCCAAAATCGACCATGTTTCCGTGTCGAAGTCCCAGATCTGCCGAGCGTCGTCTGGCGCGGATGGAACGGCATGAAGGCCCGGAGGCGGGGTTGACCCGTCCCATCCTCCCTGATGCACGCCGTCGTCATTGACATAGTGAACGGTGCTCATGACAGCTTGGCCCTTATCACCAGACGCCAGCTCGAATTTGTAAGGGCGACGCCTGTGCCGGTTGTCTTGTTGGGGAGAGCAAACGTCGTGGCGGTCGAGCCGTATCGGACGTAGATGTTCGTCGCATCCGCCGTGATCACACACCCGCGCGACGTGTCGCCGAAATCAACGCACATCAATGGGACGATATCGTTGATCGAATAGCCATTTTCAGCCGTCGTGCAGACAAGCTCGGCCTGGAATATCGTCGGCCTCGCGCCCAATCCGTGGGCAAGCGTGAGCGCGCCAGCAGCCGTAATGGTCTGCTGCGAACTCACGAATGGTGCGGCGGCACTCCCAAGAGCGGCAATCGCAGCCGCGATCTGGGCGGGCGTAGGCATCCCTGGGGTCGTCTTGGTTCCCGTCGTCCAGTCGCTCGTCACAAGAGCGCCGCGATACCAGAGGATTCGCCAGATCGTCGTGCCTTCCGAGATGGCGAACATGACGTCATCCGCGGTCGTCGTGATATTCGCCCCGGTCGGGATGATGATGTTGGCGTTGTTCGTCAGCGTGAGAGCGGCAGCGAACTTGACGAGACGCACGGTGCCTGCGGTCGCGGTGCCCAAAGACGTGATGGTAGTTGTGCCGGTGATCCGCACACTCTGAGAAGCCACGCCTGCGATCGTGGTCGTGGTTGCGCTGGCGATGTCGGTGAAGGGGTTGAGCAAATCCGCCTTGGTGCTGATGCCTGCAGCGACAGCGGCCGCGATTGCCGCCGGGATGGTCGTTGACATTTTGTCGCTGAAGAAGGCTGATCCGGTAGAGACGATCAGGGCCGTATAGCCGTCCGGTATGGTTAGAGTTGCCGAGCCGTCGATGGTCTCGGCGGCATTCGGGTCGATGACGACGGCCCCGCCTTGGGCTGAAACCCACATGTGCCAATTCGCATCCAAGGTGGCTACGGCATCAATGGCGATCGTGATGGCCGCAGTGCAGCGCTGGAACGAGTCGTTGTCGTCGTTGCCCGCCGTGAACCCGGCCGCGCGGGACACGACAGTCATCTCCTGCGCTTCCGGCAAGACAATGCCATCCGAGAACGTAATGTCATCGGTCCCGACGACAACCGGGTTTTCTGCCGATACAATCCAGAGGGTGGTAGCGTTCACCGTCCCGTTGGTCACATAGACGATGGAGCCCTTGACGACATCCCGCGTCTTGTTGAAGTCCGTCGATCTGCGCCACTGGCCGGTGTCCACGACATAGACCCCGTTCTCCGAGGCGTCCGTCTGGTTCTTGACCAGCACCCGGTCGTCCTGCGCGAGCGCAACGCCGTCGATCGTCTGCAGGCCATAGAGGCTGATGTTTGCTGTCGTCGCGACCCGCGCGGGGCCTTTGATGGCAGCCGAAGACGAGAGCCCGTCGAGACGGTCAATTGCGGTAGAGGCCATTTGATTTTCCCATGGAAAAGGCCCCCGGAGAGGGAGCCTTGAGTTTCTTCAGGTTGTCGGGTAATTTCGGTCTACGAGGCGGCGATCTTGTTTGACCCTAAAGGGAACGCATGAACCATATGATCGCCAGTTTCGACTTCATCCCAAATCCGGTAGGCACGCCCTTGGACGACAGGACATTCCAGTCCTCCGCCATGGCGCAGCAGAGAGAACGCGAGATCGACGGGCAATATGTCCTGATGGTGCCGCTGCTTCTCGCGGTCCTGGCATTGTTCCTCCTCGTCCGGAGGTTCGGCCGGAGATGAGCAAGGACGTTTCGCAGTTCGCCAGATTTCTGGCTGCCATCTTCATTCCCGCCCTGATTTCCGGAATCATGCTCGACGCCGGAGCAAACGGCGGGGTCATTGCCGCCTTTTGGCTCGTGACCACGCTGCTTGCGGTCGGATACGTGGTTGACGGTCTGAAAGGCGCCAAAGCCCTATTGACCGGAACCCTGCATAGCTGGGCGATCCTGGTTATCGCAGGGCTTCTGATAGGGTTGCTGGCAATGGCGAAGTTTGGCCATAGTCCTTGAGGCGCGTCTTCCTCTGCCGGTTCGTATAACCGGGACTCGCCCAATTCTTCAGCGAGTTGATGAACAGGACGTCGAGCGCCGGACGGGTGTAGGCAAGGTTGATGAACGGCGTGTTGCTGAGTGCAAGGTTCAACAGATCGCCCGCCATCTTCGGCTTCTCGCCCTTCTCGATTGCAGTGCGCGCCTTCAAGGGCAGGTTGATCACGTCGCTCAATGTCCCGATGAAGGGGCCGGAGAATGTTTCGAGCGCTCCGGATCCGAACCGGTTTGCCTCTCCGAACAGGAAGTCGCCATAGATGCCGAGCGCACCGCCCTGCGTCAGTGCTGCTGTCATCACCTTCGGGTCGAGCGGATCGCGTGGCGGCCAGTATCCCTTTGCAGCGTCCTTCATCGTCATGGCCATGTAGCCGGCGACGGTCAGACCAGCCATAAGCGCCCCGAGGTGCGGGGCATTGTTCATGATGCGCTCGTATTTGGTCGCTCCCTTGCCGCCGAACAGCGCACGCCCGAGGATGCGTTGAGAGAACGCGATCGGAAACCCCTTGAACTGCATGACAAAGCGCGCTGCCTCGCCAGCGAACGTTCCCGGCCTTGTCCCGAGGGTAGAGATGCGCCGGCTTGCGGCGTCGGTCTCGACGATCGCGTAGTTGGTCTCGTCGGCCACGAAGCGCAGAAGATCGAGTTCAAGCTCCCGGCGCCCGTCGTTGAGGATCTCGGCCTTGCGCTCATCTGTCTTTGCCGTTGCCAGACGGTCCGACACGAGCGGCTCGATAGCGGTGTCCGGCAGATCACGGATTGCGTCAGGAGTGATATAGGACTTCCCGTCGATCTCGCGGGCGCCTGCCTGGCGCAGCGCTTCCCATTTCGGTTCGGTAATGCCATGCAGCCCGAGAACGTGGCGGTAATTGGCCGGCAAATCCCCGAAGGACGATCTGGATCGCATGCCCATCTCGGCCGCAACCGTGCGCCCCACGACAGAGCGCCCAACATCGGTCCACCAGTTGAGGCCGTTCCACTTGAAGAACGTCTCCTGCAGGCGGCTCAGTTTCCCGACCGGGCCATCACTGGCCATGCCGCGCGACATGACTTCCCCGATCAAGCTGTCAAAACCTTCGCCGAACAGGAATGAAATCTCTGCCTGCTCATTCTTCGGGCGTCCGCGAAAGATGCCGCTGACCTGTTCAACCATACCATTCCAGAAGCCGGAGCCGCGGAACATGGCGGATTGCGCAGCGCCGACGATATCGGTCGGCATTGCGGTCAGCACCGCGCCGCCCAGCTTGGCCATGCTCTGGACCGCCCGGATGTCGCCGGCAATCTTGGCGACCTTGACGCTGCCCGGCCTGGAGATGGCGCCGGACATCACATCGAAGGCACCGCGAAGCGCGCCGGCCTCGGCATTGAGCTTTTCGATCTCCTTGACCTTTTCGGACGGCGATAGTGTCTCGCTATCCCGAAGCTTCCGACGTTCCGCCTCGACGAGGCTGTTGAACATGATCTCCGGGTTAGGGCCGAAGACTTCCATCTGGCCGGCCATCTGTGCGGCGCGGCGCTGGTGGGCCATGACGCCATAGATGGAATTGCCGTAACCGAAGGCATCCCGGTAGACCAAGGCGCTTTCCGCATCCTTGAAATGCATGACACGGTTCTTGCCCAGGCTCTTGGCGAGATTGGCCGGGTTGACGCGCTGGCCCTTCTCTTTCCCCGTGGCTTTGTTCGGAACGCCCGTGATCAGGGTATCGTAGACGTCCCCGAGGATTTCCTTTACCTCGTTCGGGCCGCCGGCATCCGGAAAGGTGCGGTTGAGGTCGAGCAGCGGGGCGATGCTTTCGACCCAACTATCCTTGCCTGCCGCAATCATCTTCATGTCGTCATGGACCTGGGCGCCTGCCCATCCGTCCAGCTTGCCGATCGAGGCGCCGAGCTTGTTCAGTTCCGTGCGGCTCATCTCCGCATATTTGGCGAAGACGCCGGCCAGATACCTGGCATCGTCATTCCCGGTCACCCCCGGCTTGCCGCCTTCGCGAAGCTCGCCCATCTCACGGAAGACGTCGTCGGAAAGGCGCTTGTCGGATAGGGTGTTGACCAGATGCGGGCGTTCCCGCTGGATCTCGGACATCATGCCGCCGACATAACGGGCCTCATATCCAAGCGTGCGGGCATAGACCGAGTTGCGGGCGCCTGCCACGCCCTGCTGTGTGCCTTCCATGACGGCAAGCAGTGCATTGCGAGGGGAGAGGCCGGCAGCCTTGAAGGCTTCGATGGTCTGGTCAAGCTTGTCCCGGGCCAGAATGTTCAATGCGGCATGGCGCTTCTGGAGGGCGGCGGCGATCCGGGTTCGTTCAGCCAGACGCTCGGCGGCTTGCCTCACCTTCTCGTCAACCCCATCGGTCACGCCGGCATCCCGTAGGCGCTGGCGTTCCTGCTGCGCGGCGCGATAGGCAGCGGCCATGTCCCGTTCGGACAGTTCTTCGCCTGCCGCCTTTGCAGCATTTGCCGCAGCGGAATAGCAAGCGGAGCCTTTGAATTCATCAGCCATTCTACACCGCGCAGTTCGCGAAGGCTTTGACGGCTTCACCGTAAGCGTTCGCGGATTTCAATGTCTCGTCTGCGCTGTCGAGCGCGGCTCGGTCTTCTTCGGTGATCCGGCCGGCGGCGATAAGCTGGTCGAGCTCACCCTGTTCCGCGAACTCTCCGGTTTCCGGATTGACCCGATACTGCTCCGCGGCTTCGCGCGGCGCTTCCGGGCGTCCGACCCTTTTCATCGCTTCTGCAGGAGCGGGGTCGATAACAGGTGCCGGGGCGGCCTGTGCATTCGAAGCTTCCGCCGCCCGACGAACAGCCGGCGCCGGTCGCTCTGCCCAATAGCGCGCCTGTGCTTCAGATCGAAGCGCTGCAGCCTTGGCCGTTAGTTCGGCCCTCTCCCGGGCAACGGGTTCATTTGCGGTCCGTCGCGCGGCAAGAGCTGCGTCCACATCTTCAAGCTGCTGGACGGCGTTGTCATCGATCGTCGCAAGATGGCGGCGAAGATCCTCACGGGCCTTTTCCGCTCTTGTCGTTTCGATCTGGCGCTGTTTCTCTGTGGCCGCCTTCTGGAGCGCGTCGTCGGCATTCCGAACGCGTTCCGCCAGTCTGTCGGCCTCGATCATCGCGGCGCGCACCGGACCAAAGCGCCGGTTGTCCATCGTCTCGCCCTGAAGGCGCCGGATTTCAGCGTCGTTGATTTCGAATGTGCGGTTCAGATTGTCGAGGCGCTCGAATGCCGCCGTGTCGGCTTCCCGGGCCATCCGCTCGATAACCACCTTGGGGAGTTCGAGGTCGGCAACGCGAGCCACGACATCAGCACTTGCGGGAGAAACCTCAACCTCGCCCTTGTTGATCATCCCATCCAGGGCGTCATTCAGGGCGACACGCGCCTCCTGCACGTTCTGGAGCGTGGCGAGCTTGCTTTCCGCCTCCGCCCTTAATTCCGTTGGCGTTGCCCGCCCAAACCGACCAGCGACCGCGCCAAACGCCCCGCCGATCACGGCCGCCATGGCAACCTGAGAGATCGTCGATTGCCACGAGACATCGTCGCCAAGCGATTGCCGGATCGGGGCTGTGGCCAGTCCTGCAATCGCGGTATTCGCGGCCGCATCGATGGAGCTTGTCAGCGCTCGACCGGCAACCCGACCGAACCGCGCGACATTTGCCGCAGCCACCACCTCGCCGGCAACCGGGATATAGTTGATCGGGTCGAGAGCCTGGCCCCCGAGATTGCCGAAGAACGACGTGATCGGCCGTTTGCTGGCGTAGAACTGCCGGACCTTGCGGTAATCGTCCTGTTCAGCCAGTGCCGCGGCGCGCTCGGCCGTCATGCCGTTCTGCCACGGGATATCCTTGCGGAAGAATGGCGATGCCTTGTATGCATCCTCGCTCAATGCGCCGGCTTCCTCCTGCCGCTTCTGGAGTTCCTGTGGCGCTTCCGGTCTCGCCTGCAGGCTCAGCTCAGGATTGACGGATTCGAAGACCGTTCGCCGGCGGCGCATCTGCGGAGTATCAGGCACGAGAACGGGGCCGGTTCCTTCCGGTGGAGTGATCATCAGTTCGGGTTTCGTTGGCGCTTCCGCCGGCAGACTTCCCTCGCGGATAGCCGTGCCGAGGCCAAAGCTTTCGAGAATGCCGCCCTTTGCCTGATCGAAGAAGGTTGACCCGAGAGACATCGGCTGATCAAGGGAGGATTCGATCAGTGATGCGTTGTCGAGACCGGCGCCGAGCGGGTTCTGGATGAACTGGAAACTCACTGGCCTGTCCTGTTCTGGCGAGCGCGTCCGGCCCATCCGCCAAGAGGCCTTCCGGTAGTTGGCTGCGTGCGCTGGCTATCGTCCCAACCGGGAGCCAGCGATATCACTTCCTCCATGGAGAGCGTCAAAGGCTTGCCGTCTGGTCCGGCGACGAACTGCCCGGTATAGGGATCACGCAACCCGATACCGCCGCCGGTCTGGACGAAGACGCCATTGCTGACGATGTCGTTGATCCGGTTTTCGGTGGCGGTGTCGAGGATAGCCTTCTGCCCATCGGCGGCCGGAGCGTTCGTTCCTGAGACAATGCGGTCGCGCTGAGTGGCCAGAGCCTCGCGAAACACGTCTTTCGAGGCATTGAGGCCAGAATTCAAGGCTGCCTGGTCCACATCGGGATCAACTGCGATATCGGCATTCACGCCAGAGAAGCCGTCAAACACGACCTTGTCGCCGAACAGGTCTTTCTTCGCCCCGTCAACCGCCGTCTGCATATCCTCGCCTCGGGAAATCCGGAGACGGACGGCCTTGTTCAGGAGTTCCGTTCCGCGCTGGGCACGCTCCAAGCTGGACGCATCCCCATAGGAAAGGCCATAGGCGGTATACCCAACCTCTCCGGGAGCCCAGACATTGCTATAGATGTTCTCCGTGATGACGGCCGGCGTGTTCTCTCCACTGTTGGGGAGCTTGGCCGGGTCAACCGTGACCGCCTCCATCAGGCGGGTTGCCGCCCCCTGGTCACCGCGGGCGACGGCCTCGAAGACACCTTCCATGGTCTGGGGTAGCCCTGCATCGACGAGCTGCTTGAATACGGCCTGGCGCTGGGTCGGGTCCGGAGTGGAGAACACAAGGCCGGTGACAGCGTTCAACCGGTCCTGACCGGGCAACGTGCCATCCTTGAAATTGTTCACCGACTGATCGGCAACCGCCTTCGGCAGAAGCTGCATGTTCTGGATGCCAAGTTGCTGTTGCGCTGCGGCCATTGCCGTCATCGCCGGCTGATAGTTACCGCTGGCCTCTGCATCTTCCCAAGCTCTCCCTACACTCGGGAATACCTGCATGGTGTAGGCGGAAGGGTCGGCTTTGCGAGCCGCCAAAGTGGTCGCTGCTGCCTGCTGGAGAGCGCTGTATCGGGCGCCCTCCAGTGCGGCGTCATTGCCGCTTGACGTCGGAACGGCAGCTTCCACGACCTGCTGGATATCCTGTGCTGACAGAGTGCGGAAGTTGTACGACTGGTCAGCCACTTCAAGCGCGGTCGAGAACTTGGCATATCTCTGGGCACCCTCTTGCGGGCCATAGGCCTCCATGAATTGCTGCATGGAAGGCGTCGATCCAGAATAGCTGCCGGTATTCTGGATGGCGGCCGGGGCGTTCTGCACGACGTTTTCGATTGCGCCCTGCTGCTCCGCAGAAATCTGCCGCTTCCTAGTCTCCGCGGCATTCGTGGCAATCTGCCTCTGCTCCGGTGAGAGATCGTTCCACCATGAAGGCGCGGCCGACGCAACCCTTGTTCCTCCGCGAGTACCGGCATCCTCGATATGCCAATTTTCATTCCCGAGCGGGAACTTCAGTCCATACTGTGGGGCGTTTTCATGAACCCACTTGACGACTTCGGGCGGAGCGCCGGCAAGAGACTGACCGTTGTAAGACAGGTCGGCCGCGGTCCCATGATTGTGCTCGCTCTTGCCCGGAGGCGCTACCCACTTGCGGGCAGCTTCAGGCGAGCCGTATTTCTTCAAGGCCTCGTCCCATAGTTCCTGCTGACGATCGATCGTGCGAGCGCCGGAATAGATGCCGAGGCCAGCCTTGATTTCCGGAGGCGCGGCATCGAAGAACCGGGCGAGTTTGACGGAAAAGGTGTCGTTCAAACCCTGGATATGCGAGGCATCCTTGTCTGTGCGAGTCTGCAGGAAGGCCTTGGAGCGCTGGACGTCGGACGGGGAGATATCCATCTTGGATACACCGGTATTCGCCAGAACCTTCTTGTAATAGTCGGCGCTCTCCTTTGGGATGACCGAGTCATCGCGGCCGGACGATAGCCAATCATCCGCACGCTGCGCCCCGCCATTGTAGGCGATAAGCGCCGCTTCGGTGTCGCCGTCATAGCGTGCCAGCATCTTGCCGAAGTAGTGTGTGCCGTATTGGCGGCTGACCGTGGGGTTCTTGAGGTAGGCCTTCTGCTGCTCGATCGTGCCGCCGACCGGGAAATTCTTGTCTCCAAGCTCCCGCGCGATTTCGGCGCCGGTCTCCGGCATGACCTGCATAAGGCCGGACGCTCCCTTTGGGGATTCGGCGCCTGCATTCCCCGTGCTTTCGACCGTGGTGATGGAGTCAATGATGGACGGGGTTTTGCCGGACCAGTCCAGGATAGCGGAAGGATCTTTCTCAGCAAACAGCTTCGCCCGGCTGAACTCGGCGTTCTTGACATACTGGTCCCGGCGAGCGGCAGCCTGTTCAGGTGTCAGCAGTCCCTTCTCTTCGCCGATCTGGATAGCGCCCTCGATATCGGCGCGCGCCTTGGCTTTCGCCTCCTCAGGGGTCTCCGGATCGACATAGATGCGGCGGTTGGTTTCGAGCGCATCGTCGAAGGCTACTGTTTCCGCCTGCCGCCCGAGCGCGCGACCGCGGTCTCCGATGGAGTCGTTGGTGCGAACCGCGTCCGTCTCGGCGTTGATCTTCCACTTCTCGCGGAGCGCCGGGTTGCGGATCAGGTCGGCCGCCGTCTTGACGACGGTTCCCGTCCTTTCCGGAGCGCGCTTGTTGAACGTCGAATAGTCGCCGTCTTCGGAGAATTCGTTCGTGACGTCGATAAAGCCCTTGGTCTTGTAGGCTTCGGCGCGCGCGAGATCGACGGTATCCCGCTGCTGCTGGATTTCAGCACCGAGACCCTGCAGCGAGCCGCCAAGACTGGCGAGCCCTTTGCCGATCGCGGACGTATCGTATTCCGCAAGCATGCGCCCAGAGCGGCCGGAAGGCTGCTGACTGATGTCGTATCGGGTTGGGAGTTTTGCCATCAGCCGAAGCTTCCTTTCGGGAAGGCTTTCCCAATGCCGCTTGCAGCCTGGCCGAAGCCGGAGAGCACGCTACCCATCAGAGACGCCTTGCCGGCTGCCCTGCGGCCCTTGGCGCTGTCGTACAGCCCGGATCTGCGAGAGATGCCGCCATACATGGTCGTGCCGGCGTTCAACTCGCCCTGCCCCGCCGTGTCGCTCATGATCTTGACGATGGTCGGCGCATCCGTTCCAGCGCCACCACCGGAAGAGGCTGCGAGAGCCTGGGCGCGGGACATGGCAAGATCGGCTTCCTTGCGCTGCTGCCCGGCTTCGCGCTGCGATGCGGCAAATTCTTCCTGGCCGCGCATCTCTTCCTGCTTCGCCAGATAGTCTTGGTTCTTTTTCTCAGCCTGCCCGGCAGCAATCGTGCCAGCCGCGCCGAGGAGGGAGCCGACGAGTTCAAGTCCTGACATAGCGCCAAATCTCCACAGCCGGTCCATCAACAATTTGTTCGATGCCAAAAAACTCGAAACCGAGTACTTTCAAAAGCTTCTCCGATGTCGCATAGCAAGAGTCACGGGGCGTATAGACTTCCGTGTCGCCGAATTGGCGGGCTGTTTTGATCAAGGCCTTTGTCTTCCGCATCAGAGGGATTGCATATTCCGGCTTTGGCTTGTCGATCTGGAGCCAGATCCAGCATCGGCCCCCGCCCCAGGCGAGCCCGCCAACGCCCACGATATCGCCGTCATCCACGCCTACGAACGCGAGCGCCGGCAGATCCACCCGCACGCCAATGTTCGGAAAGGTCGGAGGAACCTGTTTGATCTCGAGCATCAGTTCGTTGTCAAAGCGAGCACGATCCCCAGGATGGTTGCCGGGTACGGGCTTTGTGTCTTGATGTGGAGGCGGGAGTCCGTGTTCCATTCCCCCGCAAAGGTGACAGGCTCTTCATCCCGGATGCTGCTCAGCACGATCTCAGGCTGCGTCTCGCCATCGGTCATCAATGGCAGGCTGTCCATGAAGTCGAAGGACGGGCCATATTTTATGCCGGCCCGCGCGAAGTCGGTCAGGATCAGGCCAAGCGAGTTGATTGCCTTCTTCTGGAGCATCGCCGTTCCCGCATCCCCGCCGTAAGCGAGGCGCGCGGACTTGTATCGAGCCTCGTATGGAAGGCCGGCGACCCAATCCGTCACCGCTTCTGGCACAGTGATGTTGCCGCTTCCATCCACAGTAAAGGTCGCAGGGACGCCATAGCTTGTCTCGATCGGAGCGCCATCGGCCCAGACCACGACGGATTCGCCGATAAGGTGGGTTCCGACATTGATCGTCGTCGAGGCCGGACCATTCGTCCCGGAGGCGAAGGCATCCATGATCTTGCACGTCGTGTCAGGCCGGGCTTCGGTATCGAGGGCCATCTTCTCGATATGCCTGACCGTGTTTCCGTTGACCGTGCGGCGGATGGAGAAATAAACCCGGTCCTGCACAAGAGCCGGGAGCACCGCCACGCTTTCGAAATAGCCATCGGTCTCGATCGGGATGAAGGCAAGCACCTGCTGATCCGGTTCATAGACCATGCAGACGCAGGAACCATCATCCATCACAAGCCAGATGCGGGTATCGGGGCGGCGCTGGATGGCCGTTGCCTTTACTCCAGACGAGAATATGTCCGTGGTCAGTTTGCTGATCTGGGTGGCGATGTATTCCGACGAGGAGCCGTCGAAGGTGAGTTCGAGCAAGGCAGTACCGGCCCGCTCGACAAAGATGCCGCGGGTATCGACCTTGATCGGGTCCAGCGAGGCGGCGCCGGTTGTCGAGGAATCCCTGATGCCGAAGTTCGTGGGGGTGAGCGGCTCATCGAGCGACGACGATTTGACCGTCGCAACCGTTCCCTCTGTCCCGACCAGAAGCCGTTGCAGAGACAGGAGCCACTTTGTTTCGTTGACACCGCCGGTCGCGATCGATCTTGAGATCGGCCCGCTGTCGCCTTCCTGTTCCTCGTCGAAGGAGGAAAAGGCATCGGAGATCGAGCCCCAGATACGATCTGCCCCAGACCACCACAGGCGCCCATCGGAGAGCGCGACGGCGGCCGGCCAGCCGAACCGGTCGGACCATTCGCCGGCCTGCCAATCGCGGGTGTAGACGGTGTTCTTGAACGGCGTCAGGACTTCCGCATCGACGGACGTCTCGGAATTGTAGGCCGTGATCCGGCAGATACCGAACCCACCACCACCGTCATAGGTAATGGTTATTGTCGCTTCGCCCGACGTCCAATTTCCAGGCAACACCGCAGCCCGGTAATAGTAGATCGCGTTGCTCGCCTGGTCGTCCTGCGGCCCCGACGTGTTTCCGGTAAAGTTCTGGATGGCGACATACCCGGCGTCCGGCTCGTCATAGGAACGCTGGAGGCTGACGGTCCCTGTCCATGTCCCCGTGATCGCGAACGTAAAGTCACGGTCACTGAGGCCGACAGTATAGATGCCAGTCACGCGGATCGGGTCTGAATAGACGTCCTCCTGGCCAAGCTTTTGAATGACGTTCTGGCCCGTATGGCTGAGCTTGAGCAGGCTCCCAACGTCGTCCGCCGTGAAATAGGGCGTGCTGGCGGTAATGGTGATGTTGCCTTCCAGCGCGCTCGGCTTGAGGCGCACCCGGCTTGTGTTGCTGACACGGAACGGCCCGTCGTCGGCCTGATACAGGCATACCGACCATGACCGCTGCGCCCGGCGCTCAATCCGTCTCTGCGCATATCCGTCGCATGCGACGAAACAGACGTCGGCCGATTGGGAAACCCTGATGTTCTCAATGTCCGCGAGAACCCAGGGGGTCGGCAATTCCATGATGCCGGCCGCTTCGACCTGAATGCTGTCCACGATCTTGTTGGACCGGGCTTTTGAGGCGAACTGGACGTAATAGGTGCCTGCCGGCGTGAAGGCCAGCGAATGTGTGCCGGTCGGCAGTTCCGTTTCCGAGATATAGTCGTCGCTGGTTGCCGCCGATCCGCACCGAAACACCACGGGGCCGCGGTCCACGATGATGCGCAGCGCATGCTCCGTGCCGGCGGTCGCCGTCGTGACCGAGCGCGAGCATTGCGCCACGCCTTCGACCGTCACGGCATTCATCGTCAGTTTGCCACCGGAGATCGTCGATGTGCCGCCACCGATGCCGGTCGTGGTCCAGCCGGCCGCAGACGAGAAGTCGCCGTTGGTCACGGTGCTGGAAACCGACGCGCGGGTGATCGGAACGTCATCGAGGACGACGCGAAAGCTCTGGTCGGTGAATTCCATCAGGGCGGCATCAGCAGCCCCAAACACGAATTCCTTTATCCTGGCTTCTGCGTTTCCGTCCGTGTTCGTGATGTATTGGAGGCCAGGCCGCAGAAAACCGGGACCGGTTGCCATGCACAACCAGTTTGTCTGCTCCTCGGCGGCAAGACGCATCCGCTCAAGATCGATACGAGGAAGCGCGCGCGCGTCCTGCTGTCCGACAGCCATGCTGTGGAGATAGGTTGAGACTTTACCCACGATAGCGGTCTCGCGGGCCGTTGGCAAAGCGGGCTCGGGTCCATCTGCCGGGGGGCTTCTCCCGCACCCGCTCGTCTACCGCGTCCTTGGACTTGGCATCGGAAAGGCGTTGCTTGAAGAGGTTGAACAGATCGTTCCGGTTGCCGCGATCGGAAGAGATGGGCAGCCCGCATTCGAACGCGAGATAGGCTTCAAGAGCCTTGGCAAACGCTTGGCGCCATGCCCCGACGTTCCAGCCATAGGCCTCGTCATTCGAGACGTAGCGGATATAGATCGTCTCCGGGTCGGCATGCCAGTAATTGGTCTCGTCCTCATAGCGGCGGATGCCTTCGCAGAAATCCGCAGTCTCCGAGATCGAGACCGTGCGAACCCAATCGGTCGGCTTGGAGAAAGCATGCTGGAACCCGAACAGCGGATCGACATCCTCGTCATAGGAAAGCTCGACAGTCCGGATGGAGAAGTTCCACATGCCCTGTTCGAGCATATAGTTGACGCTGTCGGTCCATGCGCCGTCCAGCGCCCGCTTCTCGGGAAGGTTTTCCGTGAGCGAGGCCAGATTGGAGGGACCGAGGAGTCGGAGGGCACCGCGGTAAATCGAGAGGCGGTCTGCCATAGCTTATTCCTCTCGATTGCCAGGTATGAGGTGGAGAATGCTCACGCAGCAATCCCGCTGGCACGCATGGCGTGGGCAACGGCCGTGTCGACGGCCTCGCTGCGAGTCTTGATGTCGCGCTTGACCTCGACACCGCCATCCTTCAGGCGAACACGCCAGAGGGTTTTCGGAGTGTGATCGACCACGTAGCCTTCGGGAACGTCCAGGTCCGGTGCGGGTTTGGAAGCAACGGCGACGTCGTCTGTCCATTTGCGCAGCAGCCGGGTTTCGACATAGCCGATGCCCTTGCCGGTGGCGCGAAGCTGAATATCGAAGTCCTGGCCGATGATATCGATCAGGTCGTTGATGCGGATCTTGTCGGTATGATGCGCCCAGAAACCGGGAACGAGCACGTCTTCGACGGTCACGCCGGGATCGACGACGATGTGCCAGATCGAGCGGGCATATTCGGCGGAATTGCGCAGTTTCGTGGGGTGGAGAGTTTTAGCCATGTCTTTGCCTCTTGCATGGGTTGGGAGGGGCCGGAGGACGAGCGGCAGCCAGGGAGGAAAGGCTGCCGCTCGTTTCCGGATCGGGTGGAGGCGCACCGCGAACCGAATTCGCGATGCTGCTATCAGGTAATGGCGGTCGGAGCGGCGACAGTCGAAAGACCGGTCGTCGCGCTGGAGGCCGAGCACTGGTAGAGCTTGTATTTCGGGCCGGTCGTCGCGATGACGTGCACGAGGTCGCCCGCGCGCATGCCCTTGCTGTAGCCGTCCGAGAAGTAGCCGGCGCCGACAATGGTAGCGTCGGCATCAGCAGCCGTGGAATACCGCCAGATGCGAGGGCCGTAGCCGCTGATCTGGGTATCCAGGAGGATCAAGGTGTCCGGAGTATAAGCCATCGTCAGATCTCCTTACGTGGCAACGAACGCAGAGCCGTCGTGAGTGATCTTCACGATGCCGTTGTTCTGGAGGATTTTGGCGCCGTGATAGACAGTCGCGCGGGACCACGAGGTGTCCTGCTTCTTGTCGTAGTCGGCCTCGATCTTTTCTTCGCCCACGTTCACTGCGTAGCCGATGGCGTTGCGGTGATACATGTAGCAAATCTCGGAAGCAGTCCCGAGACCGGTGATGCGGCTGGAGACGAGCCAGTTGATGCCCATCCAGCGGAACATCTTGCGGGCCGGACCGTTGAACGGCTTCATCTCGACATAGTCGCCGGAAGCAAATTCCGTCGTCTGCATGAGATAGCCGCGGAAGGCCGGGGAAATGACCGCGAACATGTTGTCTTCTTCTTCGACATCAACATCGTTGTTGCCGAGGATCGCCTGGGCGCCGGTCACGGTTGCCAAGGTGGCGGTGCCGGTACCGAAGTCCTGCGTTGCGTTGGCCAGTTCGGTCAGGAGCGTCAGGTCGATGTCACGGTTGATGACCGCGATCGACGAGTTGCGCATGATCTGGATCTGGTTGCCCTGCGAGGCGAAGACGTTGAAGCCGGTGAGCTCGTAGGGAGCGTGCTTCTCGACCAGGGTTGCCGTGACCTGGTTGTTCGTCGGGTTGCCGTAGGGGATCTGACCGTTCGTGCCGCGGGTGACAGCGGTATCACCGCCGGAACCTGCGACGAGGAAGGTAGCCTGGTTGCCGTTGAGAACGGATTCCTTCGTCGTGGTCAGTTTGAGCAGGCTCTGTTTCTGCTCGAACGCCGGAACGAAGTCTTTCCGATATTGGATAATCGCGGCTTCAATGGCCATGATCGTTTCCTTTCGAAGACTTGTTGAGGGGGTTGGAGCCGGAGCAATCGAGGGTGGCCGGAGGACATGCGGGGCCGTTGCCGGGGTGGCCGCTGTCGTTCCGGGGCTTTCACGCTATGGCGGGGTAGAGGGGTGCCGTTAGTCAGGGGCCGTTGCCGGGGTGGCCTTCATGCAGGCATAAAAAATCCCGCTCGAAAGCGGGTGATCACTGACGGGCTGTCAGATGAATGGGTGTCAGCGCTTGCCGCGCGCGAGTTCTTTCTCGATGATCTGGCGCATTTCCTTGTCCAGACCTTCGCTTTCGTAGCGTTCGAAGTTCGTATCGCGGATCTTTTCGATTTCCGCCTTACGGTTGTTGAACTTGGTCTCAGCGTCTCCCGAGGAGAACACGACGTCGCCGAAGCGCTCGCGGCCCTGATCGGACGACCACATGATGAATTCCGGAATGTTCCCGAGCTTACGGCCATCGGCAAGGCGGGCTTCCGAGAGACCTTCGACGCCGGAGGCTTCCCAGAAGCGCTTGGCGAGCTGAAGGCCGGGCTTGTATTCGTCGCGCGCCCAATTCTCGCGCAGCACGTCGTCGGCCTCCTCCTTGGCCTGCTCGTCACGCTGCGTGATCTGCTCGCCCATCTTCTCCTGAAGCTCGACATACCATTCGGTAGCCATCTCCACGAAAGAGGCCGGCGCGTTCTTGCTGTGGGCGAACTCGGTGAAGTCGGCCAGGATCGGCTTGTCTTCGTCGATGAGGCGCTTCTGGATGGGCTCCGGAATGACGTAGCCGTCCGGCTTGTCAGGGATACCCTGCTCCTTGCGCCATTCCGCCATTCCTTTTTCGTCTTTTGGATCAGGCATATCGCGCTTGATCTTCGCAGTCCGGATGAAGTCGTCCTTCTCCAGGAGAGCCTTGACGACGCCGCCGAGCGAGCCATAGCGGCTGATCAGCTTTTCGGCGCGGTCCTTCTGCTCCTTGTTGAAGCCGGCGCCTTCGAGACCAAGCTCGCGCCAGTTATCCGGAAGGGCTGGCTTGCCAGCGTCATCGGCCTTCTTGTCGGCACCGCCAGCGTCAGCATTGCCGGCGTCGGCCGCTGCACCATCGGTGACGGCCGCTTTATCCTGCGCCTTGTCTGCATTCTCGTTCGCGGCGGTATCGACGACCGCCTTGTCTGCGTGGCCGGTCTCGACCACTTCGATCTTTTCTGCTGCCTCAGTCATTCTTTGCCTCTGCTTTGGCCTTTCTGGGGGTGATGAGAGCCAAGGCCTCGGGCTCCCTCAGTCTCGCGATCTGCAGTCCTACGGAGCGCTCCCCCTCAAGGAATGCCGTTTCGCGGTCCGTTTCTGAAAAGCTGGCCATGCCGATGTGGCAGAGGTTCAGCAGCAACCATTCCATGGCCCGCTTCTGCTGCCCGTCGTTCGCCTTGCCATCGAAGAGCGCGCGGAAGGCGTAGAGCACTTCCTTGTCGTAGGCTGCCGGCTTGATCGTCATGCCGAAACCATCTTCATAAGCTCGGCGTAATCATCCTTGTGCATGATGACGGACGCCGAATGGTCCTTGCCGATCGCAATCGTCCAGATCATGTGATCGGCGCCGCTCGCCGGGATGAGAGCCCCATCCCTGTACGATGCAAATTCGATCTTGTCGGGCGCTCGGCTCGGCTGGCATGTCGAGACCAGGTAGCGAAGTAGCTCTTCCGTCATGCCACATGATCCGGAAGAATGAGCCGGCTCGATGCCGCGCTCCCGGTGATGGCCTGCGTGCCGTAATCCACGTTGGCGTCGGCCATCTTGCGAAGCTGGAACCGGTCACCCCTTGTCTTTGCCTGCCCGATTGCCGCGCCTGTCGTGAATGCAAGGCATCCGACGATCATGTCATGGGGCATCGGGTGTTGCTGCGTGAAGTGCTGGATGGTTTCGCCGAGAGCGAGCATGAGCTTTTCATGCCGCTCATCGACTTTGACTTTGGTGATTGCCATAGCTTTGCCTCTCTATGGTGTGGTAGAACTGGGCCTCCCTAATTCAGAGGCTTTGAACATGCTGTTCCGCGAACATCGCGCCGGATTGAGCCAGTCAATGGAGACCGTCGTTTCCTTTGAAAACAAAACCGACCTTATCCATGTGATCAATTCCCGCTATCCAGAGCTATCGCCAGTGGCTCTCGACGATGTCGAGGCGAGACCATATGGCTTTGATGGCCGGCTTGGCTGGAACACCCACATAGTTATCGTTCGTGGGCAAGCGGTTGGGTTCACTGATGCTACGGTTTAGACTACCGGGACTCCAGCAGCCTTAAGGCTCTGTGCCGCATCGCCGACCTGCTGGCCGACAGACGCGCCGGTCTGGAGCATGGCAGCCGCTGCAGCCAGGTTATCCACCTGCTTCTGCCTGTCGGCTTCCTCTGTCGCTTCCACCTCGTCCTTGAACCAATCCGCCGGAGCTCCCGTGCCCTTGACCGCATCCTTGGTCATCTTGGCGAAGTCCATGGTTGCCGGAATGGTGTCGTCGAACTGCGACGAGCCGGCCAGGATCTGCACGCTCTCCTGGAACGATGCGACGAGCGCCCGGCCTTCTGCCGTGTTCAGCGGGCTTTCGAACGTGAACGTGGTATCCGCGTCCTCCAGCTCGTCCGGCATGTCGCCGAAATCCATCTGCTGGTTGTGGATGGCAAGCTGGAAGCCGACGTCCAGAAGCGGCAGATGATATTCGCTTTCGATCGGGCCGAAGAACGGCAGTGCCGCACGGCGGAATTCCGCAACGCGCTGGCTTGTCTCGTATGCCGTCATTTCCCTTGTATCCGGAAGGAACAGCTTGTTGAGCAGGAACGCCTCGGCGATCATCTCGCGAACGTCCTGCTTCATCTCCATGCCGATCGAGACGTTGCCGCTCTCTATCGTCTGGAACACCTTGCGGATATCGTCGTCGTCCGTCAGATCGACGTGCGTATGGCCGCCGGCATAGAGGTTGATGGCGTCCCTGAAGATATCACCCTTGCCGATCGTCGGCGGGTCTACGGCCTTTTCACCCTGCTCAAGCAGGATGCGGGCCATGGACTGGATCATCCGGCCGTCCGGAAGCGAATTGATGGTGGCAGGCGAGAAGCCCTGTGCTATGTGGGACAGCGTGCGCCAGCGGGGAACAACATAGGTGAAGACGGGAAGGCCGCCCTCGCCCAGCAGATCATCATGGTCAGCATCGATATAGAGCGACAGATAGGGCGACTTGGCGAACTTCCTGCGCATCGCCTTGTCATCGCCGTACAGTTCCTCCATCGGCAGCACGACATGACGGATGTTGAATTCCTTGGACGGATCCTTCTCGGCAGCCTGGACTATGTCGGCGTGGACCTTGCCCTTGTATTTCCGATTGAGGTTGCGGGCCGTCATCTTCATCTTGCGCTGGAGATGGTCAACCTTGCCGATATCGTTCAGCATCCATGCGCAGTCTTTCGGATGCCATGCGTTGAACAGCATGTGGTCGCGGGTCGGGGATTCTCCGACCGACAGGACCGGATTGCCGAACGTCACCCAATCATGATCCGCCTCGATCGTTGCCGCGGTGAAGTTCGCCCGGCGATCATAGACCAGACGACGGTAGCGCTTCGTCGCAGCCTCAAGCCAGCGTGCATTGGAGGGGTTCTCGTCCACCTCTTCCACACCGGTCTTGATTGCGAACCAGTCGCCCTGCCGAAGCATCGCGTTGATCGAATTGCCGAGTGTCTCACGGGCCTGGACCGGATAACTTTCCATCAGGCCGGTCGCGAAGTCGTCGCCAAGCTCAAGCGTGCGGGTGAAGTCGCTGCGGAGCGGGTAATAGTTCTCGGCGATATCCTGGCACAGTGAATCGTACTGCTGCTTCTTCGAGAAGAGTGACGACCCGATCTGGCAAAGCGACTTGGCGCGGCTATCCACGATCAGTTAGCCTGGCCTAGAAGCGAGTTGTTGTACGCCCCGGTGCCTGGTGTTCCGCCCGTTCCACCCGCATTTGCGGCCGGCCGGCGCGTCAGGACGGTGGACGTCCGACCGGAGCGAGCCTGTTGCTGCTGAGCGGCGCGGCGCTTGGCTTCGAGCACTGCCGGGTCTTGCTCATCCGGCATGCGTGTCGGGGGTGTAGGCTGAGGCGTGGAACCGCCGCCGAAAAGTTTGCCCATGGGCTATCTCCTGTTTTTCAGTCGTGCATGGCCGAGATTAATCGTCGGCGGCCGGCGGGTATCGCGCCTGTCCTGCGCTGCTTTCGGGCGCTTCAAGCAGGCAAGACCAGATGCCGACAGCATGATTGTCGTATCGCCCTTGTCTGGGGATCGGCCGAGCTGTTCCCTCATTTCCTCCTTTGGAAGAACGAGGATCTCACCACCGCCTTTTTGACCGCTTGGCGTGAATTCGTATCGATACGCGCACAGGTCAGCCAACAACTCAGCATCGGGAGGGAGCGCGATCTGGGAACCGAAGTCCGGATCGAGCAGCTCCCTGAACTGCCACACGACCTGCGCCCGGAGGTTCTTGAACCGGTACAGACCGTTACGGGATGCAGACGACGACCCCTGCGAACCCTTGAAGCCGAAGCAATCGATATCCGCGTGGGCGAGCTGTGTAAGCGTATCACCGCCGTAACCACCGCCGGCATCGACGATAACCCGACAGCGGTCCCTCATCTTCTTGACGATCAGGGCCGCGACACTTGGCCCGTCTGGCGTATCGGCGCCCTTGTAGCTGTCGAACTGCGAGTACCAGTCGCCGTAGCGGGCCTGTATCTGCGTCTTGTCGCTGCCACCCTGGGCAACGTCCGCGGCGACTGCTGTCATCGGCATGGCTGGCGGAGCGGAAACCCACCGGGCCTGCGCCGCCCTCACCCATTTCGTTGGGATGGCCTGCCATTCATCGTCTTCGGATTCGCCGTCGAACTCGCCGTAGCGAAGCCGATCGCGCAATTCCTTCGGGAGCGCCTCAAGGTTGGAGGCATATCCCGTTGCCATCAGATCCGGGTTGTCTTCCAGACGAGACCTGATGAACGTCCTTGACCGAGGCAGTTCACCGCTTGGGCCCACGTAATCCTTTTCAACCTCGACATCTTCACCGTCGATCGTGGTGAACCACCGCAGTTCGCCGGGCTTGGCGGGGTTGGGGTGGGCCTTGTCGAGCCACGGACCCCAATAGCGCCGGACCCATTCGCCTGCGGCACTCGTCGGGGGGTTTCCCGTAGCGACGACACGACACCGCCGTCCCTGGGCATCACGCAGCCAGCCGATGATGTACCGGTATTGGCTTTCCGTGAACTGCGTTATCTCGTCGAATCCCTTCAGACGATGCGGCCGGCCCTGGTATTTCTCCTTGTCCTTTTCATTCGGGACACCGCCAAGCTCGATCGTCGCTCCGCTTGGGAGGCGCCAGATGTGGCTTTGCGAGTTGTAGCCGCCCCGTGTCCCGAGGATCCGCTCCAGCTCGTCCTCGATGCCTTTGACCTGCGTTGCTTCCCGGCGAAGGATGAGAGCAGGCTGATACTCGTCGATGGCAAGCCCGCAGAGCAATGCGGTTTTACCGCCGCCGGCCGCGCCACCGTAGAAGGTTTCATCAGCTTCCGAAAACCATGCCTCCGTCTGCGGGCCGACATTCGGAACGAACAGATTGCCCCTTGTCCCTTCGAGGGCGAGCGCCTCTAGTTCTTTCCGCTCATCGGCAGGCAGCGCATTGAAGGCCGCCAGAACCTCATTCAGGTTCATTCTGTTTAGCCTGGAGGCCCTTTGCCAGCATGAAGGCGATACGACGCGCCATTTCGTTGTCGCTGACTTCCTTGGTTTCTATCGGGCCGCCGTCTTTACCAGTCACTTCCGATCGGTCGGCGAGGCCAAGATCTCGCGCGATGATTGCCGGGTTCAGCAGGTCAGCAGAGGCGCCTTCGAACTTCTGGGCGCGGATTGTTTCCTCTACCTGGCCACAGACTACAGTAAAATCTTTGTTCTTCCGGTATTCGTCCCATGTCGGGCGAGCGATATCGAGGAAGATGCACAGCCCGCCGATCGACATTGCCCGCATCTTTGGGAACGTCTCTTTCGTCACGACGCCTTGGAATGCAAAGCCCTTCACTTCGTACAGTGGGTTGGCTTCTACCCATTCGAAATATTCAAGACATGCCGTCATCAGGTCATCGGGAGATGCGAAGATCGGCTTTCGGCCGTGAGAGCTCCGGGCCTTCCAGAACTCGTTACCGACAGGTGCAGACATCAGCGAACGGCCTTTTCTGCCTGCGGTCTATCGTACCATGCGACCCGGTAGCTTTCCGGATCTGGGGACTGACCGATGTGCGCCAGGTAACGACCCAACGCGAAGTGGAGATCCCTTACGGCTTCTTCGCTGCGCAGGCTCACCTGAACGCGCTCGACGTCATACCCAACACGCATTTCCAACGTTAGCTGCCCGTCCTGGCCTGTGAGAACGATGCGATCGAAGTCGCCTCCGATTGTCTTGGACCAACTGGTCATAGCTTGCTTTGCCTCCAAGCCGGTTTATTTGCGGGGCTGCGTGTGCTTCACGATGATCTGCATGTCAGACCATTGCCGGTCCTGGGACTGGCACGAGGTGAGGAGAATGATGATTGCCAGGACACGGGTCATTGGCTTCTCCTGAAGGCTCTGCCGAGAATGGTTTACCCGGCAGAGCATAGGGTGCCGCGCGTTAGGCGTTCGTGAGGGCCGAGGACATGACGATCCGACCGTTCGGGAGCCTTAGGCCGAGGTAGGCTGCCTCTGTGCCCGTGTCTGTCCACGTCAGATCGATATCGCCATCCGCTTCGGAGGTGGCGAGGAAGTATTTCTTGGCGACGACGGCCAGGAGCGCCCCATCCGTGCCGATCGCGATACCGGTAGAGCCGCCGGTGACGACGAAAGCCGTGCGCGCCGCATTGAGGAACATGATGATCTCGACAGTCTCGACGTAATTGATGTCGTTCCCGTCCGCGTCCTTGAGCTGGATCGTGATCGCCCGCGCATCGGACGCTTCAGCGCCGACCGTGATACTGGCATCGACACAAGGACGAGAAATGTCGATGCCCTTGGCGACGAGCTGTCCTTTGTCACCAAGACCGAGGCGGCGGCCGTGAATGGATGTGGTAACGCCCATTGGTATGCTCCTTTATGGTTGCTGTTGCTTGGAGGGGGCTAGTAGAGCGCCACGATGCCGGTGGCCGTGGTGCCGGTGACGCGGACCGCAATGATGGCGATGTCATAGACAACGCTGGCGGCAAGCGTGAGAGAGACGTCCGCGGAGTCGTCGGCGAACCTGACGGCCACAGTCCCGGCCCCGGAGCAGACGATGCCACGGGTCGGGGTGAATGTGGTCGAAGCGTGCGGGGTGATTGCGATGCCACTGGTCTTTGGCCCGAGGGCAGCGCCGGAACCACGGGCGATAGGACTGTTTGCCATCGTTCAAACTCCCCTTTGAGGGCAACTGGATTTGGTAGCTCTGAGACTTCGCCCGATCGGGCTTCAGGATTTCACGCCCGCCGACTTGAGAAGGGATTCGGCGCCCCGGATAATCCGGCCCCATTCCCGCTTGTTCTCGGGCTTCGCCTTCTTGGCTGCGGCAAGCTTTTGCTTCGCCTTGGCCAGTGATGGATTTTTCATGGCATATCCGCGCTCATTAGAATTCGGTTTCGCGTCTCCTGGTCCAGGCCCGGCGATTTTTGAGACTTGCTGGAATGGCTTTCTACCGGAGCAGACCGCTTGATGCGAGAATAGCTCCTATCGCCACCGGCGCCGCGGCAGACACCATCGCCATGAGCATGCAGAAACCCCGCTGCTGGCGTAGTTTTTCACTACGAGCCCGGATTGCCGCAAGCTTCGGGGCGTTCTCACGCCTAACAGCGTCAAGACGAGCCTGAGCCGCATCTGTTCGATGCCTTGCGTCAATAACATCCTGCCACGTTGTGGTCATTGTGTTCTCCGCCCTGTGAAGCGTTAGCTCCTGGCGTGGGATATCAATGGCTTAGGAGGCGTATCGGATGATGTTGACGATCTCTTTGCCGTGCATGATGACGGCCATTCCTTCCGGAACCATATCGTTTGCAACTACCTTGACGCCACAGAACTCGGCGCCTTTGATCGGCTTTTCCGCCGGGACAAGATCCACATCCTTCGACAAGGCGCCGACGAACCTGTCGAGATTATCGACCTTGATCGATACGTCGCTGGGCCGCTCGAACATGAGGCCGTTGATCTCGCGATGAATGTCAGCGAATGGGAAGCTCATGATATCCGCCTTTCGGCTGTGGTGGGTGGATATTCGCTAAAAAGGCGAAGGGCGAGGTTTCCCCCGCCCTTTAAGCAAGACCTACCCCGGCTCCATGCGCCGGATCAGTCGAGCGATACTAAGATAGTCTTTATCTTCGATATGGCAACCGAATCATGCGGTTGCCAACTAGTACTCATCACCAGCCGCCTGCTCTGGCGTGGATGCTGCCTCAAATGCCTGATCGCAACATCTGCAAGGCATGCCAGGCCCGCAATCACATGCTCTCTTGCTCGGGGAGCAGATTGCGGTGGGAAGATCCGGATGGTTCTCGCATACCCAGCCGCAGTCTTCGCAGTTATCGCATTTGAAGGTCATGGGCTTGGATAGGTCCCGCGGTTATTGCTTCGTCACAGCTTCCGGGAAAATGTCGATGAACAGAAAGCCATATTCCGGGTGCTCGACAATGCACTGGTCAGCGTCCTCTCCATCGTCGATCTCCTCATCGAGGCTGAGGTATGTGTCAATATCCAGCTTAAGACCGCCACGAAACAGAACGTATCCCTCGATAACGTCGATGACCTCTATGTCGATCGGGAAGCCTTCTGATGTCTCCAGGGGGTAAGCCATGTGCTGCTCTTGCATCGTAGGCCTCAGTGGCTTGCCGTTGTACCTTTAACGTCTTCCCCATCCTTTAAAACGGGGATTTCCTTCTTGGAATCAGGCCGCGGTGGCCTCCACCTCAAGTGTAGATTTACGCTTCGCGGCTACCCGTCGATCCTGCGCAGGCCGCGTTCCGGCCCGTAGAATGTTGATCGCAGCGTTGGTGTCGGCGCTCATAGCTGAACCGCAACCTGCGCATTCGTAAACCGCTTGGCTCTTGCGGTTCGTTTTTTCGTTTAATCCGCAGCATGAACAAGTCGTGCTGGTATATGCAGCGTTCACATGGCGGATTTCCCCGCCGGCAGCTACAATCTTGTAGGTCAGAAACTGCTCGAACTGATACCAACCAATCTCCATGATCGATCGGTTCAATCCTCTCTTCTGCGCAACATTCGTGCCAGGAGCATCAATTGTCCCACGAGCGCTGGCTGTCATGTTCCTGATCTTCAGTGCCTCTAGGCATATCACACCGAACATCCGTGCGAGGCGCGCTGTCTCGACATGGTTGAAGTGCGTGCGCACTCTGGCCAGCTTGGCTCGGTTTGCCGCCACACGCGCCTTTGCGACCTTGCGGCGGTTGGAACCCTTCTTGCCGCGAGAAGCCACCTGAGCCGCCTTGCGAGCCCTTTTGTCCAGCGCCTTGATCCGCGCAATCGGGAAATCAGCGAAGGTTCCGTCAGAGTAGGCGATCGGTTCCACGATCCCCCGATCGACACCGAGGGCGGGACGGAAGTTCGAAAGGACTTCGACATCCTGCTCCGTGGAGAAACTGACGTGCCAGCCGAGAGGATCGAGAATGATCGTAACGTTCTTGAGTTTGCCGGGAATGTCGCGGGTCCAGCGGAAACGGACGTCGCCTATCTTGGGCAGCTTTACGATGCCCCAAGACTTGTTGAGTCGGCGGAACGACACCTCCCGTCCTTGGAAGCGGAAGCTCTCGTTTATCCCTTTTTTGCGGAAGGACGGGTATTCAGATCGACCAGAAAAAAAATTCTGATACGCGCTTTGGACATCGCGCAGAGCCTGTTGTTGCGCCGTTAGTGATACGGCAGACAACCACTCGAATTCTGCGCGGAGTTTGGTCAACTCAAGACACTGCGTGGCAAAGGAAATAGGCCTGCCCATCGCCCTTTGGAATTGGCGATAATGGTCTCGTCGTTGTTCGACAGCGAGGTTATAGATCAATCGGCAGATGCTGGCGTGTTGCTCCATAGCCGCCATTTGGACGGATGTTGGCCGGAGCAAGAACTTGTAGCCGCGGTTGATCTGCATAGATCGACATTTCCCCGTGACATCTGTTAATGGGGTCGGGGGCCGGGATGCACTCCGGCTGTCAGACCCAATCCGGGGCGCGCTGCTGATGAGGCAGTCATGCCGGTTCCGGATTAATGGGCCATGGCTCACTTGCCAACCCCGATATCGTGAATGGGCTGACGGCAGCGCTGATTCTCTCCCCAGAGGCACGCTGCCGTCACTGCAACCTAACCATAGGGCGGCTAGGCATGAAGACACTTAGGGCCGCCAAACCCGGCAGGATTCGAACCTGCGACATCTCCTCAAGGAGCACTCTAACCAGACTGAGCTACGGGACCACCAGCTGATCAGGCTGGTGTGCGATATCTACCGCTTATGCGGCTTTGTTTGGCTCGGGAAGACCGGCTTTTCATGCCTAACGTCTGGCCAGACTAGGGGGCAGTTCCCGCATCAGTCTTCCAGATTGGCTTTGGAAAGAGGGAGATAGACCGCCAGCCGCCGAACGCCTTCACCTGCGGAGCCCTACCCTTTATGTCTCGTTTGTCTGCCCGCTAAAGCCAACATCGCGAGAACCATAAACGCCGAAGCGCCATTCCAAACTCGAAATTTAGGCGGTCTTTTCCCATGTGTCCCGGATCATCACCAGGACGTGGGCCGGCGATAACCGCTCTGCAACACCCACGATACGTTACGCGCAAATCAACTGCGCACAATCTAACTCGCCTGACGCAAACTTTCAAGCGGGATGTCAACACTTGCGAAGCCATTCAGTGTGTCAATCACAGCTTTCACCTTTCCGCGCGACGACGGCCCCAGAACGCGGGCTAGCATCCCCTCGAATGGGGCTCCATCCGCGATCCTGGCGATACTGTTGGCCGGGAACATCTCTTCCACCTCACGGCGCGTCACCTTGTTCAGGGCAGCTGCTTCCCGTTTGATGCGCTGCTCTCGACGGGCAACGAAGTTCTGATGGGCCTCGTCTTCAGCATCGCGTAACGCCTTGATGTCGCCGATGCTGAACCGGACGGGCGGCATATCCTTGACTGGCTTGAGGAGACACATAACCCCGTCGATCGCCCTCACCTCCTCGAAATTCATCCGAGGTAGGTGGACAAAGGTGTAGCCTACCAGCATCGGGAAGCGCTTCTCCATCCACTGTTTGGTGCGATGATGCTTTGTCTCGATGCTGAAGGCGGGCATGAAACACTCGACGCTCGCCTTCCTGAGATTGCGCTCGATCATGGTCTCCAGACGATATTGCTCATTCGCCGCATCCCACTTGGACGCCATGCGCTGATAGCCTGGTTTCGTTCGTATTGCGTACCAATGGGTATTTGCCGCCGCCATGGTGTTCCTCGCTGTTATGCCTGGTTCAGTTCGCCAAATTCATTGACATATTCGTTCGCGATCATCTTCGCGGCACTGGGCGTCCAGTCGTAATCCTTGTGCCCGAACGGCACTTCGATGTATTCTCGAAGCCACCGGACGGCCTCTTGTTTGGGAACGTCAGGCCATTTTTCCCGGAGCGCGAGTGCGAGCGCCCAATTGAAGCCGACTTCGCTCAGCGGGTCGTCCGGCTTATTCTTGAACCGATCAGCCAAAATTTCTTCGATGATGCCCGGGAGGCGACGGTCCAGTTCCTTTTCAAAGACTTCCTTCACCATGCCGGGGATGGCTTTTCTCAGGGCGCCCTCTGCGGCCTTCCGTCCCCACGATGCGAAGATGCTCATGCTACTCTCCTTCCTTGGGCTGTAGGGCGCGGAGGATGGCTATGCAGAGGGCGATGGCCGGCGTGGATTTGTGCCAATCGCTGCAAATACTGCTGTCATCGCTGACGACCGTTGCTCCGTAATCAGAATCGCCTCCAGCTTCCACAAGCCACAGCCACCCAGGCAGCACCCGTTCGCAGAGTTGCACTGCGGCGTCGATGGAGGATGTAAACATCCCGATCCCCAGATACCCGGCGCATATAAGAACGCCGTGATCGTTCTTGGTGCCAAAGAGCTCCGTGATCGCCTTGTCGATATCCCGATCCGGACAAGTTGCCTTCTCCAGCTTCTCGATAAGCTCTGGAATGGTCATGCGATCCACCCGTTACGAAGCGACTTCGCCACCAGATTGACCTTGTTGTAGGCGTTGATCTTGTAGCCGGCGCGCTGGGTGATGGTCCGCACTATGTCTTGGGAGATGCCCATGATAAGGCCAGTCTCGCCGGCTGTCTTTCCTTCGGCAGCCCACTTGATTACCTCGATCTCCCGCTCGTTGAACGGGCATTCGGTAGACTGCTCCTCGAAATGTATCTTCTGCGCTGCACTCATTTCCAAACTCCGATTTCTCTAAGCTTCTGCTGCGCCTGCTCGTCCCCCTTGCTTGCCTTGATGAAGAGCTTCATCTTCCAAGGGGCGACCGGTGGCGAAGAGGGCTTCTCCCTTGCCGGCGGCTCTATCTTCGGCCGGCGCTGGGCTGCGATCATGTTGGCCTCGTCTCGGCATCGATCGGCAAACTCTGCACAGGAAGGGGCGAAGCGGTTGTCTTCCCGCTTCACCTTGCCCTGCATGAAGGCCTTTGCCGCGTTCCTGATGGCCTCGTGCTCGACGCCATCGACCGCGACCATGTAGGCCCGGATCTGCATATCGACGTCAGTGCCGGCCGATGCTGGGAAACCCGAGAGCATCGCCGCGATAATCGAAACTGGCTTCAAGGTCTCTTGCTGCATCGCGAATTGTCCTGCGGTGGTTATTGTTAGCTGGGGGCTGGGGCTCATCGCTCCAGCGCTCCTGATTGAGCCATGTGGCCGGGTGCGGGATGAACTGCTGTTCCCTGCTGGCGTAATAAGCGAGCTGCCGGCGTATCCCGGCCATGATCTCTTCGAAGCTGGTGATCTTCAGCGCGCGCTCGAACTTTGATCTGGCGGCGCCCTTGCCGATGCGGCGCGGATACGTGCGCCAGAACGTCTCGAACTGATCCAATTGCTCTTTCGTCATGCCGCTTCCTCGTTCCATTCAAGTTCAACCTTGACCATCCCGGCTTTCTCGATCGGGCCGGCCAGCTTGTAAGTCGTCGTCCATTTGCTATCATCGACGCCAATCGCCATTGCGATCCCGTCTTGACCCGCCTTCATGCGGCCAATGAGGTTGTCCAGATCGAACCTCCTCCTGCTGGGAGGATAGAAGGTGTACCGTGCGGCGACCGTGTCCGCGGCGATCTTGCGGAGGCCAGCTTCCATGGCACGATAATAGGAGAATTCCTTCGTCTGCTTCTTCGCCCTCGCCAATGTCCGCCAATGAACCCGGGCGTTCGGGCTCAGCTTCTTGTCTGGCCATGGGAGGAAGAACTCGGCGTTCATCGGCTCTGCCCTCGCTCGATTTCGGGAGCGGTCTCGACGTACCGTTCAAACCGACCGAACCTCATCCGCATCTTCCCATCAACAACCGCAGTTGACAGCCACTTTCGTTTCGCACGCTTGTGGAAGTGTATTAGATACCGCTTATGGTCTTCGTTCAGCGGGAACCCATATTGGATATCGACTTCACGGAACGGCATTTTGGCGCCCCTCCCAGAACATGCGCGGCGTATAGCTTGCGCCCTTGCTGCCCCATACATACCAAGCATGGTCTTCAGTGCCGGTCGTGTCTCCGGGGAACCACTGGATTCTATCCACGAGGGCAATCTTCGCCCAGAACCGTTCGTTGCCTGAGAAAAGATCCGCCCGCGTTTTGCCGAAATCGAATTTTGCTGTAAGAAGAAGGGCGACTAAACCTTCGCACCGCTCCAGCGCCAACCGGGCGAATTTGACGGCGTCGCGGTTCCCCTTCCCGTATGGCGGGTTGGTAATGATGGCCTGAATGGTCGGCTCGTTGTGCGGACGATCGTTCAGGAAATCGAATAGTGCGTCATGCTGCCGATCATAGACCACGATGCCGGATGTCTTCACCGTCGCGCCTGCATCGCGCATAACGTCGGCCATGAGGTGGTTGCCGGCGGCCGGCTCCCATACCTTCAGGCCATTAACCGGGAACCGGCGCAGAAATGCTTCCGTTGCCCATGGCTCGGTTTGGTATAGGTCGTTTTCCTTGCGGGCGTAGTTCGATGCTACCACTGTCATTTGCTTGCCGCCTCTACGGTGACTGTCTTCTCTGTCGTGGATATGAGCCTGGTCATGCAAACATCTCCTCTTGCCGAGCGTCGTTTCGATCGAGCATGCGGAGGACCGTTTCGCCGCGATGGGCATTATCCCAGATGAACCAAGCGTTGAGCATCGGCGGTGCGCCCTGCCCCGTGAAATCGATCTTCCAGCGCATGAGGTAGACGCGGGCCGGCGGGTGAGCCGCATAGAAGTGCTTGAGGCCACCTGCCCCAGGCCATCCCCAATTCATCAGAAGGCCCATGTAATCGACCTTCAGGACGTCGAGCGCATGCTTCAGCCAGCGGGCTTTGCCATTGCCCCACCCGCATTCTGCGAACGGCGGATTCTCCAGGATTGCCGGCGCTGGAGCGGTGGTGTAATCATAGAAGCTGCGGATTTCAGCCCCCGCGCCGCGGTCGATCAGGTCGCTATCATAGGTCTGCAGGCCATGGTGCCGAAGCTCCTTGCCGATGACGCCAGTACCGCAAGCCGGTCCCCAAATCATCGGGAAGTCGCGTAGACGGTCCATCTCGGCATGAATGATTGCCCGAATCGGTTCTGCTGGCGTCGGATAGAATTCGTTAGGCTCACGCTCAAGCGCATCAACCTTGACGATCTCGCCATCCAGCAGAGTGAACACCGGCTTGCTGGTCTTGCCGGTCGCTCGAAACAAACCTCTCGCTGATACTGTCATCCGCATGCGCCTCGTTGATATGAAGGGGTAGAGGGGGTTAGGACTAGCTGCAGAGCCGTTCGAGCCGTCGAAGCGCACCCATAGCCATGCTCATGTCGGACGACGCCCGACGCGCTTCCTGGGCAATCTGCGGAAGAAGCCCGTCAGGCTCATATTCTTTGGTAGGGCTGGGGTCGGCCGTCGTCTCTGGCTGGCAACCGCACAGTTGATTGACGAGCGATTGAGCATAGCTCGAAAGTTCCCGAGCTTGCCGAAGAGCAGATCTTGCGATATCAAGCTCTGTCTCGCCCCTGGCGCCTATCGTCGCCGTGTTCGCCTTCATGAGTTCTTGCGAGTAGTGATCGTTCAATGTCGACATTGGCATGGTGATTTACCTTTCCTGTTGGGATTGATTGCTTCGGTTGGTTAGGGGAGATCTGAACCTTCCCCCTAAAGTTTCGGGTCGGCTTGTTTCTCATCCTTGATTTCCGGCGCGATGCGATAGGCCAAGTCTCTCGACAATCGCAGCAACGATCTCGCCAAGGAGATGCGAATTCTTGCCCCCAAGGAGAGCATCGGCTCGTTCGATTGCGTGTTCATGTTCCCGCATCTCCTCTCGTGCGTAGGTAAGACCGCTGACCGCCTCGACACGGAACAGCTCTTCAGGCTTGATCGAAATTCTGGGGTCGCCGTACCAAGCGTCCTTGGTGCGGGTGTACGACCATCCGAGTTCGCGAGCGGCGGACCTGATCCGCGCCTGCACGTTCCCGATGCTTGGCGGAGAAATTTCCGTCCTCAACGTTTGCTGGCAAAAGAACTCAACAGTAGACATTTCTGATTTCTCCGAAGCCTTTTTGGGCATTTCCGAAAACTCCTGTGCGATTGATCTCCTTGTGAAACGGAGGTGCTTTCAATGCACAGCACTCAAATCAATGACGAGGACACTGGCGCTCTTGCCGGAGTTTCAGTGCCCTCGTCCCGGTCCGCCTGGGCCGATAACGTAATTCCATTCCCCACCCTTTCGCCGCCGCCTTGGGCTGGGGATGACGAGGACGCCGATTGCTGGGAAAGCGTTGGCGTCCTCGCTGTCAGACTGCTAGGAACTTTTCAGTTCCCTCGATTGTTAGTGGTGCGACAGGACCTGGGGGCAGGTTGTGATCCCATCGCACCACCGTTCTGATCGCTCTGGGCGGGAGGAGGAGGGCCCGGCGATCAAACTGGATGGTGGAAAATCGGTACTTCCGTGCCAGTATCGGAGCCGGCCGACTTGGAGCGCTTCTTGGCGAACCAGACGGCACAGGCTGCAACGATGATGACCCATGGGAGGGCGATAAGAGCAGTCGTGAATGCACCGTAGGCGTTCATGGTGTTACTCTCCGTTGGTGAAGTGGTTGGGGGAAGCAAGCCGATAGGAAAGGATGTCCCCGCCGGAGCCTTTGTGGTCCCATCGAAGGGATCCGGCTCGCGACGGCGCGGCGAACCCGAAGAGCTTTCTCCAAAGCGCCTCATTCCGGCACTTGATGTCGACAAATGTTTCTTCGTCTACCGGCATCTCGCTTCCGTCGTGCTCAATCCAGTCGGCAGCTTCGAGCGCCTTCTCGTGTCTCTCGTTAGTCATGGTTCAGCTCTCCTCTGTGGAGGATGTTCGGTCGCCAGACCGGATGGAATTCGCTATTAATGCAGCCGCGAACCGCGTTTGACCGCCATTTCTCAGGTCCGTGGAGATGGCGCTGGCGATCTTGGCGCAGGCTTCACGTTCAGCAAGAACTGCCTCGTCGATCAATGCCTGGCAGGCGATATCACCACGGAGGTAATTGATGCGGACTGCTGCAGGGTCCTTGAGGAGGGCAAGCATCTTGGCCTCGGTTGTCTCGCGTTCAGCAAGGAGGGCACCATGAACGACGCTGATCGCAACCTGTCGCAACAGGTCCTTGTTGTCCGAAGCCTTCGCCAGCAGCAGATCCTCGCGGGCCGCGTCTACAGCCCGGATTGCTGCTTCCATCAGATCGTCGCTCTTCCCCTCAGGCATCGTTTGTATTCCTGTGTTCTTGGTCGGGTTGGTCATGCGGCGATACCGACAGGCTCTTGAAACGAGATGTGCGGAAGAAATCTCAAAGGCCTTCTTGAGGCAAAAACGACTTGGTTTTCACTCTCGGCGAGGACGCGGCAGGCATGGGCTCTAACCAGATAAAACCCCTTGGACCGAAGTCTCTCGATCTCGTCGGGGAGGAACCACTTGCCTATTCCAGAATGCCCTCGCGCGCCGCAGCCGATACTCCACCCGCGCAAGTCGGCCTGCGCCACAATCTTGGCGATGTCCTTGAATTCGTCCTGAACGGTCGGAGGAAGCGGACGAGCGCCTTCATCTTGGTTGACCCAAGATTTGGAGAACCCAGGCCTCCAAGGGCCTCGCCCGTACTTGTCTTGGATGCGGAGTATCCACCTCTCGCTCATTGGTCCTTCTCCACCTGCTTTGCTTTGGAAGACGAAAGATCGTGAACAACGCGATACGCGAAGATTTCTACGTCGAGCGGCGCCCCAGGACGCATCCAGTCCCAGCTTCTGGACCAATAATAGGCCCGATCCGGCTTAAGCGGATTGCCTTGGTAATCGTGCGTGTCTTCATACCCGTCGGGGAACCTTACATGGACCAGTATCTCGCCATCCACCGGCATCCCGTTGCCATCATGTTCGATCCACTCGCTCATTTCGCTTGCTCGTCTTTCTTGGCCTGCGCGGGAGGGGCGTCAGGATGAGACGGCCAAGCCTGCCATGCGCGGATTTCTTCACCGGCCTTGAAACCAGCCCACCGATTTTCCTTGGGGAGCCAATACGACTTGATGACCTTGCCGCACTTGCTGGCGAGGATGACGTCGTCGGCTTCGAATACCTCGAACGTCCTGGCCGAGCACTCGTCTCCGGCCTCCTTGCCGGGAACAAGCCTCTGATGAGAAACCGTCTTACCCTTCGGGGCTCTGGAGATATCGAAATCCCAATTGCCGTAGACGACAGGATGAACAGGGCCGTTGAATGCTTCGTACTCAGATATCTCGCTCATTCGTCCACCTGTTTGGTCTTGGCCTGCGCGTACCTGCTCGGGCCTTTTGGGTTATGAGGGTCTCTGGAGGTCATGCGCGCCCGCTCACCACTTGAACCAGTTGGTGAAATTCATGGCTAAGGCGAAGCCGAGACCAACCACCAGAAACGACGCCGGAAAGATGATCGCTTGAAACGTCTCGCTCATAGTTCGGCTGCCTCTGATTGCTTTGCTTTGGAGGCCCTTGGCTTGTGATGGCGCATGAAGTCCCTCACCCGCTGTTCAGTGTCGCTCTGGATGGGTCGGCCATCTCGAAGGCGCTTGACCAGTTCAGAGTTTTTCGCTGAGCGCTTGCCGAAATATGAAATGCTCATCCCCGTTTGAGAGAGATACGCTTCAATGTCAGCCAAGAGTTTTTCGGAGAATTGTGTTGCCATGTCCGCCATCATATCCTCTTTAGCGGATAGGTCAAGTGTCCGCTATGAAGGACGTGCAAAAATATCCGATTTAGCGGATATTGCCGGCATGGCAAAAGACGATTGGAAGAGTCGCCTTCTAGCGACCATCGAAGAAAGAGGCACATCGCAGCGCCGCGTATCGTTAGATGCGGGGCTTGGGCCTGGCTATGTGAACTCGTGGTTCAACAAAGAGCAGAAGGAACCGACTGTGGAAAACCTGCTAAAGGTTTGCGCGGTTCTGAATGTCAGCGTTTCCTATATCCTTTTCGGCGTCCAGATGTCGGCCGAGACGGAAGAGATCCTTCACCTTCTGGAGAAGAATCCTGAAACACGAGACGCTGTTCTGAAGATCCTGCGACCTGCAGCCTGATTTCCCGAAGACACTGCACTGCTTTTTCTGGGGTGAGGCCGTTTAATACGGCTATCAGCTCAGAGACCTTCATGGTGACCTCCCGCTAGGACTATTTTCTTATCATCGAACATAAAGAGAACAGACGCAAGCGGTTTTAGGAATAAAGCCCTCTCGGTCGAAATTCATTTATCTGATGGTTTTTTAGTCCGATCTCATATCACGCATATTCGGTTCGTCCGGTGCAAGACACAAATAGCTGAAGTTAGATCATATTAAACGGCTGGTTAATTTGTGTTCCAGCCAGTTATTTCAGGACATAGCTATCAATAAGACGAGGCTGAGGTTAGCAGTCCTCTCGTCCTATTCCATCGTTTACGCATGACTGGACACCGGCGCTTTATCGACCAGGATCTATCCCGGATGCTCCCGGGGTAAGTTAGGGTCCTGCACTCCCGTTGGTCGGCATTTGCGCCGGAACCTCAGCTCGATAGTCGTTTATCTCTGGCATTGCCTACCAGATAGGGCCGTCTTGATGCCCGCGCTTCCTTCCATATGCCTTTCCTAGATCCGGTTAGCCCGAAAACCGCGGCGTCTCGAATCCGTATGCCCCGAAAATTAGAAGGCTTCGGAACCTGGGGGGAGGTTTTTGGTTTGACGTAGACATTTGTGTATTGTAAAACACATATGTTCTTTGGCGGCGGAAAAACTTCCCGGTTCAAACCGCAACCAACGCCCCGGCAGGATCACTTCCTGACCGGGGCTTTCTCTTTTCTACGCCCTCCGAAAATGATTTGCAAATATTTTGTCCGTTTTAGCGGATGACTATTGCAATTGTCCGCTTTGGCGGATACATTCAAATCATCGAAGCGAAACAGACGCGCGGCAATTCCGCCAGCGCCGCCAGCCTTAAGGAGGCTCTCATGTCCGTTCCTTCCTTCTCCCGCACCGCTTTCTTCGTGAAGTCCGCCAACGAATGGCGCGGCCTCTCACGTCGCAAGAGCGTCGAGGGCGCGGCCAAGGCTTTCGCCAAGGCAAACATGGTCGCCGTCATCCATCGCGCCGACGATGGCGCGGTAGGTTTCTTCTACGACGTGGCGAACGATCGGGTCGCCAAGGTCACTTACTCACACGTGGAGTGGTCCGCTTAGGCGGAGTCTCTAAGGAGATTTGAAAATGTCGACCCCAATAAAAATCAAGAAGAAGTTGCCTAAATCCGATTTGATCTGCGTTCGTTGGAACCAGTGGTCGCACTGGACTCGCTGGTATGTGGCTCGTTTTAGACTTGCCAATGCCGTTCGCTACGACATTGGGCCTGTCACCGTCATGCATAGGGCTCCGTGGCTTGAGAATTCTTCTCGGCAACTTTACCCGCATCTCTTCGACACATTCGATCAGGAAGGAAATAACATGCCTACTATGACAACAACCCGCACGGCATCAGTTTCTGAAATCACGGCGGAAATGGACCGCCGTGGGTCTGTAATAGAGGCTTTGGAAGCAGAGCGGGACCGCTACCTTGAGGCACTCAAAAATATAGACTCGGTTGCCGTTGACTTCGGTCACTTCGAGACGGCAGCACGGACAATGCAAGAGCATGCCAGGAAGGCGCTGTCATGACCATTCGGATTCTCGTCAGGATCGATGACGCCAATATGGCCGCGCACGTAGGCGGCCCGGTCGTCACATCATACCGAACATTCGACATTATAGCGCCAGAGCTGGAGGAAGTCTTGCTCGGGGGCGGAAGGTCAAGCAACGAATTTAGCTACCGATCGGTCTGCGGTGCAGAAGTCATCGCTCCACAGATCTCCAATGACCATCAATAATTCGTCCGCTATAGCGGATATTTATGTTGACCGCATCCGCTAAAGAGGATACATTCATCTCAACACCACAGCGAGGCAAGACCTTCGCAAACGAGGAGATGACGATGAGCCACTGGGTTGACTACCTCCCCGAAGTAGGCCGGCCGACACAGAAGCTCGGTGAAGAGCAGATGCGCATCTCGGCTGAGATCGCCGCTCTCTACAAGCAGATCCAGGCGCTCGAACAGCAGCACCAGAAAGGCAAGGAAAATCTCCTAGCCCACGTGCGCCAGTTCTGGACGGCTGAGGAAATCGTCAAAGCCGAAACCCAGTGGGGCAAGGAGTTCTAGCTATGAGCAAGACCAATCCTAACCACAAGGCGCGCTTCACAATCATCGTCAATTGCGAATGCTCTTGTGGCTGGAAGGGCGCCGGTTGGTGCAATTCTGGAGCGAAAGCAAACGCGGCGGCAGAATGGCGCGGACATCGCGAAAAGTGCGAAGCGACCAGCGAGGAAAAGTCATGAAGACCGTCAAGTTAAGCCAGTTGTCCTCGCTCAAGATGGTCTCTGGCGGAGAGACGAGGCACCCAAAGGTGATCCTCGACGGCAACCTCAAGGAATGGGTCGGCTTCGGATGGATCGATGAAGGCCCCGCCTCTCCGGCTGACGAGAAGAAATACCCGACAGTCATCACGGATTAAACCCCCACCGGTCTGCAAGACCAGATCGATAAACGGAACTGGAGATGAAGATGGCAGCAACGGCCACATACCAGTGCAAGGAATGCAAAAAGCCCTTCGAGGCCCGCGCTGCAGACCGCGCTAGAGGTTGGGCGAAGTTCTGCTCCAAGTCCTGCAAGGCGATCAAGCAGACGAAGGCCAAGACCCGCAGAAGCAATTATCCCCGCCACGATGGGGTTTCGCCCATGAAACACAAGTTCTGTGAGGATTGCGGAGCGCCTGCGGTCAACGGCGTCCACGGCATGGACGGTCGCATTACCTGGCATTGCGCGCGCCACATGTTCGACGCGCAAGAGCATCCATTCAGTTCTGACGCCCTCGGGCAATGGTAGCCACCCCCTCCCTCGTAAGGAACGACACGATGTCAGACAGCAAGCAGCTTATCGGCGCCGACGATTTCCTCCTGAAGCTGGAGGAGTACAGCAGCGGTCGCCAGTTCATCAACGAGAGCCCGTTCAAGGGGCAGATCTTCGACAACGAGGACTTGATCCGCGAGCTTGGCGATAATGTCATCCGCGTCTTCAAGCTCAACTCGAACACGTTCGGCAAGCCGGTCGAGATTACCGAGGACTGCGCCATGGAATACCTCGTCCAGCGCTACCTTCACCTCTCCCAAGCCCGTCTGTCCGACGAGGAGACGTTCCCCGATTACGTCAAGAATAGCAGTGTATGGAGGGATTTCAAGGACGACGTGTCCATGCGCTGGCCTATTGAGGCACGCGATCACAAGCGCCGTCTGCGCGCCTATATCGACGCCGGTCCTCCCGCCCTTCCCCGTGGTGCCTCTCTTGCTGAGGAGGTGGCCCGGTGAGCAACGTAACCGTGACCAAAAAAACGACGATATCGGTTAGATCCGATGAAATCTCGGCGATCCTGAGAAACCACTTCAAGACCCCAGACGACGCTTGGGTGGAATACATCATCGTTGATTACGGCGATACGTTCGACAGAGCCGAAATGTCTTGGACAGTCGAGGACATCATCACCTCCCCCACCCTTCCGGTAGGAGGAAGCGATGAGTAACCCGGTTCAGAAGTTCAAATTTCCGACCGCCGAAGAGATCACGCGCGACTGGGGCGAACGATGCCCAGATGTCGATCAGGACTGCGGTTGCTGCCAGATGTGGAACACGTTCGATCTTCTCGCCGCCAAGGATGCTGAACTCGCCAAGCTGCGGGAGGCTCTGAACAGGCAGGCCGACAATATGGCATTCGTCATCAACCATGTGACATTGCCCGGCCAGTGGCTGGAAAAGTTCATGGTGGAACTGGATGCCGACCGCTCCGCTCTCAATCAGGGAGCTTCAGATGCGTAACCGGTTCCCAGGAATTTGCTATCGGTGCGGGAAAGAGGTTGGAGCCGGCGAAGGACATTTCGAAAGGTTCCGTGGCGCTTGGCGGACGCAACACGCTGAGTGCGCAATCGAGTTTCGCGGGGTTCCCGACCCGGAGCGCGATGCCGACCAGCATAGGCGATGGGAGCGATTGGCTGCAGGAACGGGGCGCGCTGCACAACGGGCTAGACGCCGGCTTCGCGATAAGGAGCAGACCGATGCGTGACACCCTCACCCAACAGATAGCCCTCGTCGGAACGTTCGCTCTCGTAGGCGCCCTTATCTGCTTAGGAGCTTCCTATGGGGCTGCTGAAAGCAAGAGGCTGGCACTCGTACATCAGGAGGACTCGGTTCATGTCCCGCGCCGCTGAAGCCCACATGGAAGGCGCTCGTGCCGCCCTGAAGCTGGCTGCGGAATATCGCGCCGAAGCTTTCGAGACGACCGACGAACACCGCCGCGCAGTGTGCGAATGGGAAGCCGAAGAGGCTGAGAAACGGGCCGCTTGGTATTCCGCACATGCCGCGATGTTCACCCCGAAACAGAAGTATAGGAAGGCAGCATAATGACCGGCTTTATCTTCCGTGACGCCCAGATCGTCAGAAACCAGATCAACGCGCTGATCGCAATCTATCCCGAACTGGAGGAGGACGCCACCCTTTTGGCCGACACCCTGTCTGGTGAGACCGAGCTTGAGCGCGTTATGGAAAAGCTCGTGTCGTTCGTCCGCGATGCCGAAACCATGGCGGCAGCAGTCAAGGCCCGCAAGGACGAGATAGCAGCCCGTCAGGAGCGTTTCGAGCGTCAGGGCAACAGCGGCCGCAAGATCATCCAGCAGCTCATGGAGGCTTCGCACCAGACGAGGCTGACGCTCCCTGAAGCAACCATCTCGATCACTGCGGCGCGGGAGAAGGCAGAGATCATCGATGCCGACGCCCTGCCCCAGGGCTTCTTCAAAACCGAGCGCAAGCCGCTCTCCAAGGAAATCCTGTCGGCCCTCAAGGCTGGCGAAAAGGTTCCCGGTGCCGAACTGGTGATCGGGGAAAGCGGATTAATGATCCGCACCAAGTGAACGGCCAAGCTCATCGCTACGGCCACAACCAAACCCAAAGGAACTCACATGAACATCAACGAAGCATTCCCGAGCAAATACCTCAAGGCTGCAGATATCGACGGAAACCCCACGGTCATCATCGACCAGATCGTCGAGGAAGAAGTAGGCAAGGACAAGGAGATGCGTCCGGTCCTCTACTTCCAGGGCGAGGACAAGGGGATCATCCTCAACAAGACCAACGCGACCAACATTTCGAAGCTCTACGGCTACGAGACGGACGATTGGGTTGGCAAGCGCGTGGTTCTCGGAACGACTTATGTCGATTTCCAGGGCCAGTCGGTCGAGGCCATTCGCATCTATCCGCCGAAGCAGCAGAAGGCGGCGCCCAAGCGGGAAATGGCAAGCGCCGGCGGCTTTGATGAGCGCAATCCCCCACCGCGCGATCTCGACGACGACATTCCTTTTTGATGCAGTGCAGCAGGAGGCGTCGGAAACGATGTCCGCCGCCTCCGAAGCTTTTCAGTTATCGCCCGTCTCTCTCAAGGTCATGATTTATGTCTACGATCAACCGAAGCATAGAAAATGAATATGAAAAGGAACTGCTCATCAGTTTCCTGCAGGCGAAAACGCCGCCGTTCACTGTTTCGATAGCGGATGGCAAGCACCGTTCGATAAAGCAGAACAAGACGCAGCGGCTATGGATGAACGAGATCTCGTCTCAGCTCAATGACCGGACACCAGAAGAAGTACGCGGCGAGTGCAAGCTGACGCTCGGGGTCCCAATCCTGAGAAACGAGAACGAAGTGTTCCGCATCCAATACGACAGGGTGGTCCGGCCGCTATCCTATGAGCAGAAGCTGGCGATCATGATGGAGCCGCTGGATATGCCGATCACCCGGCTCATGACCACGCGCCAGCATGCCGCATACCTCGAAAGCATCATCCGCCACTATTCGGCGCAGGGCATCGTTCTGACGATCCCGCCGGATATCGGCCTCACCATCTCAGGAAAGGCTGCAGCATGAACAAGATCCGCGTAGGAGCCTATGAGCGTTCCAAGCCAGAGAGGAAGCCAGATCCGTTGGCTTCGATGATCGAGGCCCGCAAGGCCGTTCTTCTCGGCAGATACCAGCCCATCCCGAAACGGGAGCAAAGCCGTCTACGCCGCACTCTGTTCTGGCTTGGCCGGATATGGGGGAAGTGATGGCCCGTACCGAATTCACCCGCAAGACCAAGCATCAGGCTCTTGAGCGCTCCGGCTATCGCTGCGAAGCGCAGGGCACTCGCTACGGCTTCGAGGAAGGTCAGCGCTGCAACTGCTCGCTCTCTGTCGGCGTCCAGTTCGACCACAACGTTCCTGATCAGCTCGGGGGCGACAACGGCCTGGATAACTGCATGGCGATCTGTGTGCAGTGCCATAAATTTAAGACCCGGAACGATGTCCGTCAGATCCGAAAGTCCGATCGCCAGAGGGACAAGGCATCCGGGGTCCTCCGCGCCGCCGGCAAGATCAAGTCCGCTGGCTTCCCCAAACCCGCAAAGGCTGAGCGCATGAACAAGCCGTCATTGCCGCCTCGCCAGCTATATCAGGAGCAGCCATGACCGCTACACCAGACCAAGTCATAGAGCAGATCCGGGAGGCTTTGGATTACGCCTGCAACAACGAGGGCACGAGCTCGCTAATATCCGAGTTCCTCCTTGTTCGCGACCAGCAGACGTCACAAGACGAACGGGACGAAGGCGAACGGGAGACCAGCGCCTTTTATATCGCTCAGATGGTGCGCCGTGATGCAATGAAGGCGATCCGAGAAAAGGTCAGGCCGATCCTCAAGGAGGCCGAAGCCGAAAGAGATGCGCTGCTGAAGGCGCTGGAGCCTTTCAGCAAGATTGCCGGCGAGATGTTCGCCCGCAACTGGAACGCCAAAGCCATCGTCGTCGCGCTCGATACACCAGAGGATTCCCACCGCCTCCTGGCCGGCGACTTCTTCCGCGCGCGCACTCTCTCAGGAGACAAGTCATGAAGATCACGAACGAGATGATCGCTGCGGCCGAACTGAAATTGGCCAAAGTGCTTTCCATGTGGCACTATGAAATGCCTCGCGACGGGATGGAGCAAGTTCTTTCCGCCGCCCTCCAGTCTGTCGTGACGGAAGAGATGGTGGAGAATGCCTGCCGTGCGGCGTACCCCGGCTGGGACGAGATCATTAGGGAGGCGGAACGAGTATGGAAGCGAAAGCAGATGCATTCTGCCCTCGCCGCCGCCCTCCAGTCAGCGGCAGACACACCCCCATCACCCTATGCACATGCGGCATCGACACAGACCGTCAAAAGCCTCTGCGAACTGCACGATAAGCTCCTTCGCGCATTGGACGAAAAGGTCGGCTTCAAGATGTTTTGGGCGAACGAAATGTCTGACATGGCGAGCCTAATTCTTGACGCTGCAACAGAGCTTGATAAGGCTTTTCGGCAGGCCCCATCGCCGCAACCGAGGGAATCTCCCCTTCCCCCTTCCAAGGTAAGGGAGGAGTAGATGAGCGATATCGTTGACCGATTGCGCCATGCAGACATCCACTCTCAACAACGGGTGTGGGGAAGTCGCATATTCGGGGAAGCCGCCGACTGTATCGAATCCCTCCGAGCAGAGCTTGCCCAGGCGAGGAACGCTGTGCTTGAGGAAGCGGCGAAGACCGTTGAAACCATGACCTTCCCAGATGGGGGAAATCCTCTTGAGGCAGGGATCATTCTCGCGGGGAAAATCGTGTGCCGCAACGCTGCTGCCGCTATCCGCGCCCTTCGAGAGGAGGAGTAGATGACAGATCCGGCTCTCGTCACGTCTGGCCCCAAGCGCGTCCGCGCCAGTGATCGTGCTTTGCGCATTGCCCTTAAGGCCATCCAGGACGCGGGGCTGCCTGTGGATAAGGTGTGCGTATCCGGTGGACAAATCGAGATCCACTGCGGCGCTCTTGAAGAGAAGCCGACGCGCAAAAAGGATGGCGGCCTCAAGCAATGGTGAGACCGTCCATGAAAGTGAACTATGCAGGGCTGTTGAGGGAGAAGATGCCTTCCGGCCAATACCGGTATCGGGTGCGACCCGAAGGAAAGCGGAAGCAGCGAATCCGCATCTATTGCGGGCCGGGCGACGAGGATTTCCAGCGCCAATATCTGGCAGCGCGCCGAGGGGAGCAACCGGAGCCGCTGAAGAAGGCGTCCGAATATGCGAAGCCGCGCTCGATCGCATGGCTCGTGAACAGCTATTATGAGTATCTGGAGGAGCGGGTCAAGGCCGGCACGACCAGTGCTAAAACCCTCAAGAAGAAGAAAAATCTCCTGAACCGACTGACCGTCGATCCCGACATGGTGATGCTCATCCCGAGGGAAAAGCTCATCGAGAAGCAAGATGAGATGGGGGCAACGCCTGCCCAAGCGGATGCCCTGATCGAAGCCATCGGCGTAATGTACGATTGGGCAATGGAACGGAAATACATAAATGAAAACACGGCTCGCGGGATAAAGCCGATCTACCGGAAAGGTGGTGGGGCTATTCCTTGGAAGGCCGCTGACGTGAAGAAGTTCTTTGCGTGTCACCAAGTGGGGACGAAGCCCTACGCCGCCATGTCCGTGCTTCTGTGGACCGGATGCCGGATCGAAGACCTGACCATTCTGGGCCGGAAATACGAATGCGTCATCGACGGCTTCGAAGCTCTACGGTGGACCCCGCTCAAGAAAGGGTCGTCCGAAGTCTGCATCCCTCTCCTGCCACCACTCAAGACGGCAACGCGCGCCGCGACGGTACAGGGGAACACATATGTCCTGGCGAAGGGAGGCAAGCCATTGTCCAGCGGGGACAGTGCATCAGCGATGTTCAAACGCTGGTGCCAGGATGCGGGCTTGGGGCATCTTTCTGCGCACGGGGTCCGCAAGGGACTGGCAGAAGTTCTCGCAGAGCTTGGCTGCAGCCAATACGAGATCATGGCGATTCTCGGCCATTCGGAAGCGAAAACCAGCGAGGTCTACACGAAGCGGGTCGAGCGCTGGAAGCTGGCGAAAGTCGCCTTGGACAGAGTCGAGGTGTCCCGCGCATGGTCTTGACGTGGGACACAAAGGCACAAAAAAAGCCGGAAAACCGGCTCTTTTCATGTTAAAATGGTGCGGTCGAGAAGACTCGAACTTCCACGTCTTGCGACACAGCGACCTCAACGCTGCGCGTCTACCAATTCCGCCACGACCGCATCGTGGTAGAGCCGACTTGCGCCGGCGGGGCTGCATGTAGCAAAAGCATTTGGGGTGCACAAGTCCGCCGTGACAGATTTTTGAAGGATAAAAATTCTTGCCCCGAATGCCTATATAAACAGGACCGAAAACCGGCCTCTTGCCGCACCCTTTTGTTTTTGCCAGAAGATTTTCCATGCTCACACGCACCGACCTCAATCTGTCCATGCTGCCGCAAGCCGGCGCCCCGCCGGTGCGCTGGCGAATCTCCGATGGCCTGGTTCCTTACGAGGAGGCGGTGGCCGAAATGGAACGGGAGGTGGCGGCGATCGCCGATGGCCGCGCCGACGAATTGGTCTGGCTGCTCGAACACCCGCCGCTCTATACCGCCGGCACCAGCGCCGACACGGCCGACCTGATCGAGCCGGACCGGTTCCCGGTGTTTTCCACAGGCCGCGGCGGCGAATACACCTATCATGGTCCCGGCCAGCGGGTGGCCTACGTGATGCTCGACCTCAAGCGCCGGCGCCAGGACGTGCGCGCCTATGTGGCGGCGCTCGAGGAACTGGTGATCCGCACCCTCGGCATGATGAACGTGCGCGGCGAGCGGCGCGAGGACCGCGTCGGCGTCTGGGTGCGCCGGCCGGAAAAACCGCTGCTGCCGGATGGCTCGATGGCGGAGGACAAGGTGGCCGCGCTTGGCATCCGCCTGCGCCGCTGGGTCAGCTTCCACGGCCTGTCCCTCAATGTCGATCCGGACCTCTCGCATTTCACCGGCATCGTGCCCTGCGGCATCAGCGCCTATGGCGTGACGAGCCTCGTCGATCTCGGTCTTCCTGTGATGATGGCCGATGTGGACATGCGCCTGCGCGAAGCCTTCGAGGAAATTTTTGGAGCCACAGCTTCCGATAGCGCCTCCTCCTGATCGCGCCTTGAACATTGCCGAACGCTGTGGTTGAAGAACCCGGTTCCACGAAAGTGCCGGGCATGCGCTCTTCCACATCTGAAAATCCGCTGAAGGGCATGGCCATCATGGCCACCTGCATGGTCATCCTGCCGCTGATGGATGCCATCGCCAAATACATGGCGACCTTCGAGGCGATGTCGCCCGGCCAGGTGACATTCTACCGGTTCTTTTTCCAGCTCGTCTGCATCCTGCCGCTCGCCGCCTTTACCGGGGCTGCCATCTTCCGGCCGAAACGCCCCTGGATGAACCTGTTGCGCGGCGGGCTGCATGCGGCGGCCAGCCTGATGTTCTTCGCGGCGGTCAAATACATGCCGCTTGCCGATGTCTTCGCCATCTATTTCGTCGAGCCCTTCATGCTCACCATGATGTCGGCGATCTTCTTGCGGGAAAAGGTCGGCTGGCGGCGGTGGCTGGCGATCGTCGTCGGTTTCGGCGGTGCCATGATCGTCATCCAGCCGAGCTATGCGATCTTCGGCTGGATGGCGCTGCTGCCGGTCGCCTGCGCCTTCCTCTTCACGCTCTACCTCTTCCTCAACCGCGCGATCGGCGAGGCTGATTCACCGCTCGTCATGCAGACCATGGCGGGCGTCGGAGGAACGCTGTTCATGGCCGCAACACTGGTGATCGGGGATGCCGCAGGGGCTGAGGATTTTGCGCCGTCGCTGCCCGCCTCCTGGCTCGGCCTCGTCCTGCTGATGCTGCTCGGCTCGATCTCGGGCTACATGCATCTGCTCGTGGTTCGGGCCTTCCGGCTGGCGCCGCTTTCACTGCTTGCGCCCTTCCAGTATTTCGAGATCATCTCGGCGACAGTGCTCGGCTACGCCCTGTTCGGCGATTTTCCGACCGCTTCCAAATGGCTCGGCATCGCCGTCATCGTCGCCTCCGGCCTGTTCATCATCTGGCGGGAGCGTTCCAAATCGAAGCAGCTGGAGACGGTTTGACGGCCTTGTTTCCTGCCCATTAACCCCGCTTCTTTGCCGCCCCTCAACTTCTCTCATTTATCCCCCACATTCAGTTTCATGATGAAACGGAGAAATGAAGATGAGCGGATTCCGCTTTTCTTTTCCGGCATGTGTCATCGCCGGGAAGGGTCGGATTGTGGCCGACGATATTCTGATGCTGCGCAAATACGCGTTCCCGGATGGCATTTGCTCCTCCGAAGATGCGCTCGCCCTTCTTGCGCTGAATGATTCCTGTTCCGAACAAAGCCCCGAATGGTCGACCTATTTCGTCGAAAGCCTGACGGCATATCTCGTGCGTGGAACGAAGCCGCCGGGACGCATCGACGACGCCAAGGCCAGCTGGCTGATGCGCACGATCGCCGCCGACGGCGCCGTTCATTCGGCCGTCGAGCTCGAACTGCTGCTGCATGCCATGGAAGTCGCGTCCGAGGTGCCGGAAAGCCTCTCGGCCTTTGCCCTCGACCAGATTCGCCTAGCCCTCGAGCCGGGCGCGCGCGGCGCCTACCATGCCACTCGTCCGGCCTCTGCCGGCATCACCACCTTTGATCTCGCCTATGTCTGGCGGGTGTTGCGCGGCGCGATGGAGCGTGGCCGGCTGATGCTTTCACCGCTTGAAGCGCGGGGCCTGCGCGAGATCGACGAACTGGCCGATCCCGAGGCCAATCATCCCGCCTGGCGGGAGATGATCGCGGCGGTGGCGACCTATGAGAGGCCGAGGGAGGTGCTGCGCTCCGGCCCGTGGCTGGTAACCGATGCCGGGCATCGCCTGACGCAAGAGGTGGCGGCCTCACGAATCGTCAGGTAGCAACCCGCGCACGGCGGCTCGTTCGCATTTTAGCGATTGGCTAAACCCCGTGGAAAATCAATCGGCCTAATGGTGTCTGTGATGATCGGCCAAAGCCAAGCCGACAGGCTCCGGAGGTCGACATGACGCCCATTGTTTCAGCCATCTTGCTGCTGACGATCAATCTCGGCCTTCTCTGGCTGCTGATGGCCGCACCCGTCGGCCGCCGCACCATCACGCTGCACCGGACACTTGAAGTCTCCCCGGAGCGCCTTTGGGGCGCCTTTCACCCGGGCGGCGAGGAGGCGAGCTGGAACCCTTCGGTCCTCTCTTCCGGATTGGAACAGAACTGCGGCGGCATCGAGATCGCCTACAGCCATCCCGACCGCCACGGCGCGCCGATCCGGCGGGTCTTCAAGGTGGAGGAGAATGTCGATCGCTTCAGGCACAGTTACGAGAGCCGCGCACGCGTGATCGACGATACCGCGCTCGATATTTCCGTCTGGCGCAATTTCGAGGAATATCGCGCCGTGTCGGCGGCGTCGGGCGGCTCGACGCTCACCCTTGCCCAGACGGACACCTATCGCGGACTGGCAGTCTACCTGTTTCGCTATTTCATGATCCGTCGCGAGCTTTCGTCGCTGACCGCCTGGCTGAAGAGCGGCCGGCCGAAGGCGGGCGGCATGATCGAACACCCCCTCACCCAGATATGCCTGGCCGTCCTGTCCACGCTGCTGCTCTGGCCGTTTTTCGGGCTCACTCCTGCCGGCCTGACGATCTCGGTCATCCTCACCCTGGTCATCGTGCTGCACGAACTCGGACATCTGGCGGCCTATCGCGCCTTCGGGCATGAGACGGTCCGGATGATCTTCGTGCCGCTGCTCGGCGGCCTGGCGATCGGCGGCAGGCCCTATAAGAGCCGATTCGAGGTGGCGACCTGCGCGCTGATGGGCGCCGGCATGTCGGCATTCCTGGTCCCGGTCGTGGTGTCCGCTTGTGACCTCGCAAACAGCCGCATTTTTCCCGTGGCGTTGCGGGAACCGGCGCTGGTTTTCCTGCTGATCCTCGGCGCCTTCAACCTCCTCAATCTTCTGCCCATGTACCGGTTCGACGGCGGCAGGGTGCTGAGGCAGATCTTTCCGACCCGCAGCCTGCTCGTCGCCGGCAGTTTCGGTATCACGCTCTTGATGCTCTGGGTCGGTTACCGGATCGGGCTGTCGCCGACCGCCCTGATCGCGGCACTTGCCGTCTTTACGCTGATGAGCCTGATGGGCATTTCGTCGGTCAAACCGCGCGAAAGCCTCGACCCCATGCATCCCGGCGAGCGGCTGATGGCGGGACTCGGCCTCTATGCAGCCGTCGCCATCCATTCCTATGGTATCATATACGCCTGCGACCGCCTTTTCGGCTGATCACCCGCTCTCGATATCACTTGCCATCGACGTCTCCGCCCATTGACATCAACCCGCCAAGCGGCTCCAAAGGTTACATGAAAAGCGAAAACCCCACTCTACCATCCGGCTATTCCGCCGTTCCCCCAGGCAAGATTGCGACCGTCGTGACCTGCCTCGAAATGCTGGGCAGGCCGCGCAGGAAAACCGCGCCCGCGCCGGACACCCTCACCCTGGAACGCTGGCAGTCTCCCGCGCTCGATGAATACCGCGCGCTGTTTCGGGCGGTCGGCGAGAACTGGATGTGGGTCTCCCGGCTGGTCATGGGGGATGACGAACTTGCCTCGGTCCTCAATGATCCGCAGGTCGAGATTTACGTGCTTCTAGACGGCGGCCGCCGCATCGGCCTGCTGGAACTCGATTTCCGGGAAAAGGGCGAATGCGAACTCGTCTATTTCGGTCTCGTTGCCGGTGCGATCGGCAAGGGCGCCGGCCGCTTCATGATGAACTGGGCAACCGAGAGGGCCTGGGCGCATCCGATCCGCCGTTTCTGGGTGCATACCTGTCATTTCGACCACCCCGCTGCCATGCAGTTCTACCAGCGCTCCGGGTTCACGCCCTACGCGCTGATGGTCGAAGTCCTCGACGATCCACGCCTGACCGGCCTGACACCGCGTACGACCTCGCCGCAGGTGCCCCTCATCGGACCTTGATCCGCTCACTGAAATGCGACCGCCGACGGCTGGTTCCGGCTTGAGCCGGTCCCCTCGCTTGTGCCAAGGTCGCGCCGAATCTATAAAGCCTCAAGGGAGAACATCATGGATGTCCGCGCCGCCGTCGCCGTTCAGGCTGGCAAACCGCTCGAAGTCATGACCGTGCAGCTCGAAGGCCCCCGCGCCGGTGAGGTGCTGATCGAGGTGAAGGCGACCGGCATCTGCCACACCGACGATTTCACCCTGTCCGGCGCCGATCCGGAAGGCCTCTTCCCGGCAATCCTCGGCCATGAAGGCGCTGGCATCGTCGTCGACGTCGGCCCCGGCGTCACCTCGGTGAAGAAGGGCGACCACGTCATCCCGCTCTACACGCCCGAATGCCGTGAATGTTATTCCTGCCTGTCGCGCAAGACCAATCTGTGCACCGCGATCCGCTCCACCCAGGGCCAGGGCCTGATGCCGGACGGCACCTCGCGCTTTTCGATCGGCAAGGACAAGATCCACCACTATATGGGCTGCTCGACCTTCGCGAATTACACCGTGCTGCCCGAAATCGCGCTTGCCAAGGTCAATCCGGCCGCTCCCTTCGACAAGATCTGCTATATCGGCTGCGGCGTCACCACCGGCATCGGTGCGGTCATCAATACTGCCAAGGTCGAAATCGGTTCGACCGCCATCGTCTTCGGCCTCGGCGGCATCGGCCTCAACGTGCTGCAGGGCCTGCGCCTTGCCGGCGCCGATATGATCATCGGTGTCGATATCAACAATGACCGCAAGGCCTGGGGCGAACGCTTCGGCATGACCCATTTCGTCAACCCGAAGGAAATCGATGGCGACATCGTCCCCCATCTCGTCAACATGACCAAGCGCAATGGCGACATGATCGGTGGCGCCGACTACACGTTCGATTGCACCGGCAACACCAGGGTCATGCGCCAGGCGCTCGAATCCTCCCATCGCGGCTGGGGCAAGTCGGTGATCATTGGCGTTGCAGGCGCCGGTCAGGAAATCTCCACCCGCCCGTTCCAGCTCGTCACCGGCCGCACCTGGATGGGCACGGCCTTCGGCGGCGCCCGCGGCCGCACCGACGTGCCGAAGATCGTCGACTGGTATATGCAGGGCAAGATCGAGATCGATCCGATGATCACCCACACCATGCCGCTCGAAGACATCAACAGAGGTTTTGAGCTGATGCATGGCGGCGAATCGATTCGCAGCGTAGTGATTTACTGAGCGATGTTCCAACACGCTCCGATACTGCGAATGGACCTAGGATTTAACTCCGTTTAATGTGAGGGACGCAGAGATGTACAAATTCGAAATCTACAAGGACAAGGCCGGGGAATACCGTTTCCGCTTCAAGGCCGCAAACGGTCAGACCATGTTCTCGTCCGAAGGCTATTCGGCCAAGGCTTCGGCCGTTTCGGCGATCGAATCGATCCAGAAGAACGCGCCCGGCGCAGCGATCGACGACCAGACGACCGCCGTAGCCTGAGGCGGCTTCCTGCACGCAGCCCGCCCTGTCGGGCTGCGTGGCTTCCCGCCGTTTGAGGCGCCGACCGGGCCGGGGCCGGAATATCCATCCATGATCTATGTCGACGCCGATGCCTGCCCGGTCAAGCCGGAGATCCTGAAAGTGGCTGAACGCCATGGCCTGGAAGTGACCTTCGTCGCCAATTCCGGCCTTCGTCCATCCCGCGACCCGATGGTCCACAATGTCATCGTCTCGGCGGGCTTCGATGCCGCCGACAACTGGATCGCCGAACGCGCCGGACCCGCCGACATCGTCGTCACCGCCGATGTGCCGCTGGCCGTACGCTGCGTTGCCGCCGGCGCGCTGGTGACCGGCCCGACGGGCCGTGTCTTCGACGAAACCAATATCGGCATGGCGAGCGCCATGCGCGATCTTGGGGCACATTTGCGGGAAACCGGCGAGAGCAAGGGCTACAACGCTGCCTTTTCGCCGCGCGACCGGTCGAAATTCCTGGAAACGCTGGACAGGCTCTGCCGCCGCGCCAAATCAGCCACGTGAGCGATCGGAAGACCTTGATGCCGAGCCCCTGGCACAGATTGACCTATCACCGGCATGGACCGTTCTTCGCCGGCACGATCGCCTCGCTCGCCTGCCTGCCGTTCCTGATCTTCTATGTGCCGGAGCTCGCGCCGGGTATTGCTGTCATCGTTTTCTTCCTGATCTATCTTGTCATGATGGCCGTGCGCATCCCCAAACTCGATGGCGGCACGCTGCGGGGCAAGGGGCAGAACGACGACGAGCCGGCGCCGGTCATTCTCGCCGTGACGTTGCTTGCGGTCGCCGCCGCCGTCGTTTCGCTGTTCGAGGCGTTGAACCGTTCGCAACCTGCGGGTCTTGCCGCCGTCTCGCTCGCCTTCGGATCGGTCGTACTCGGCTGGCTGACCATCCACACCATGTTCGCCATGCATTATGCCCATCTTTTCTGGCGGCCTGACGAGCAGGCGCAAGAGAACGAAGGAAAGCGCGGCGGGCTCGATTTCCCCGAAACAGACGAGCCCGGGGCCTATGATTTTCTGTATTTTTCCTTCGTGATCGGCATGACCGCCCAGACCTCCGACGTCCAGATCACCACGACCGGCATGCGCCGCATCAACCTTCTGCACGCGGTCGTATCCTTCTTTTTCAACACCGTCCTTGTCGCCGCGGCCGTCAACGCCGTCGTGTCGATGGGCAACTGATATCTTTCGAGGAGCACCGATGAAGGTCCTTTCCCAGAACACCGCCTTCGGCGGCATGCAGGGCGTGTTCATGCACCCGTCCGAGGCCTGCAAATGCGAGATGACGTTTGCCGTCTTCGTGCCCCCGCAGGCGATCAAGGAGCCCTGCCCGGTTGTCTGGTATCTCTCCGGCCTCACCTGCACCCATGCCAATGTCATGGAAAAGGGCGAATACCGGCGGATGGCCGCCGAACTCGGCCTCATCGTCATCTGCCCGGACACCAGCCCGCGCGGAAACGACGTGCCTGACGAGCTCACCAATTGGCAGATGGGCAAGGGCGCCGGATTCTATCTCGACGCCACGGAGAAGCCCTGGGCCGAAAACTACCAGATGTACACTTACATCACCGAGGAACTGCCGAATTTCGCCAGCCAGCATTTTCGCATGGACATGGACCGCCAGGGCATTTTCGGCCACTCGATGGGCGGTCACGGCGCGATGACGATCGCGCTTAAAAATCCCGACCGCTTCAGGAGCTGCTCCGCCTTCGCGCCGATCGTCGAGCCTTCGACCGCCGACTGGTCGGCCCCCGCCTTCGAGAAATATCTGGGGTCGGATCGCTCGGCCTGGCGTCCATACGACGCCTGCGCGCTGGTGGAGGACGGTGCCCGTTTCCCGGAATTCCTGATCGACCAGGGCAAGGCGGACGGTTTCCTGGAAACCGGCCTGCGCCCCTGGCTGTTCGAGGAGGCGGCGAAGGGAATCGGAATCGACGTGACGTTGCGCCTGCACGAGCGCTACGACCACTCGTATTATTTCATCTCGACCTTCATGGACGATCACCTGCGCTGGCACGCGGAGCGGCTTGCCTGACCCTCACTGAAACAGCGCTGTTGCCATCGTCGGGCGCCGTGTCCCGTCGAGGCGGAATTCGCTGGAGATGCGGTCGGCGATCTTTTCGGCGAGGTCACGGTCCGCCGTATCTCCGTCCAACAGGAAGATCGACGTCTTGAACGTCCCCTTGGCGATCGGTTCGCCGCTGTTGACCGAAATCGCCTGCACCGTCACCTTCGCCCCATGCCGGCTGCCGATCAGCATCGGAACATGCGACATCTCGTCGATCCGCACCGAGATGATCGTCCTCGGAAGGGCGATCGATCTGGTAGTCGCCCGGATCGCCTCGTCGACCAGCATGTCGGTGGCGATCACCAGCCCCTTCGGCACGTCGGGCCGTGCGGTCACGAAGGCGCCGCGCACGTCATAGAGAAGTTTTTCCTGCGCCGTGTTTGCCTGTTCCAGACGGAACGACATCAGCGGCAGGGCCGTCAGCACAATGAAAGCGAAACGAAACAGGCGACGGAACATGAACGGACCCGGAAAACGGCACGTCCCGATGTTCCAACGAACAGGGTTATAGAAGCATTAAACGGCGGGCTTCAAAGCAAGAAAAGTTTCGGTTGCTGCCCGCATTTCTTCAAGCCGTTTCGCTCGACGATGTTCGGCTTCCGCGTCCGTGCCCCAGTGCTCGTTGGTCCAATCCTCGTCGAGATGCGCAAGCGCCCAGGCCTCCTCGGCAGTGAGCTGGCCTTCCGCGAAGGCAAGCGCCAGGATTGCAGAACCGGTGAGCGTCGTCACCGTATGCAGGACGGCCAGTTCGATCGGCGTGTCGTATTTCTTCAGCGTCACCGCGAAGGCAGCGGTCGCCTCCTTCGGTTGCTCCTGCGGCATCACGCCTTCGACCAGGATGAAGCGCGCGCCGCGTTCGTTCGCGATCCAATCGACGACCGGATCCCAGAGTTCGTTCTGGCGTGCGACCAGGTTTTCCGGTGCCTCGGCGCGGTAGCAGAGCAGATCGCTCGAAGAGAACCGCAGGATATCCTCGAACACAGCCTGCGGGTCGGCGGCGATGCCGTCGATCGCGGTATTGACGAGCCGGGTCACCGGCATGGTGCCCGGATCGATCACGTCCACCTGATTGGCCCATTCGTCGCGGATCAGTTCGGCAAGCCGTGCCGTCGGGGCGACGAGGCCGTTCTTTGCCGGTGTTCTGACGGGCCGGCCATCAAGGTGGATGGCATGGCCGCCCTCGCCCTGGCCAATCGATACTTCCTTGTAGAAGCGCTTCGGCAGCGGCTTGTGCATCTGGATCTGAGCCCGCCGCGTCGGGTCGGGATGGCTCAGCGCCTCGGAGGGATCGGGAAACATGTCACGCATGGAAATAAAACCTCAGCCGATATGGCTCAGCAACTCGCTCGGATGATGGATGATCGCGTCGGCGCCGGCCTTGTTCAGCTCGTCCACCGAGGCATAACCCCAGGAAACGCCGATCGCCGTGGCGCCGGCCGCCTTCGCCATCTGCATATCGTAAATCGCATCGCCGATGACAAGAGTGTCGGAAGGTTTCATGCCGGTCTCGTCGCAGCATTCGGTCACCATCGCCGGGTGGGGCTTCGACGGGCAATCGTCGGCGGTGCGCGACACGGTAAAATACTTGTCGAAACCATGCGTCTCCATCACGAGCTTCAGGCCGCGCCGTGATTTTCCGGTCACCGCGCCGATCAGCAGGCCCTCGCGCGGACCGATCGCGTCGATCAGCTCGCGAATTCCTCCGAACAACGGCTCCTTGAAGCCGAGATCCTGGCGCACGACGGCAAACAGCGTCTTGTAATAGGCCATCATCTCGACGGCTTCGTCGTCCGCATGCGGCTTGCCCTGCATGCGGGCGATCGCGATGTCGAGCGTCAGCCCGATGATCGCCTTGGTGTCTTCCACCATCGGTTCCGGCTTGCCGAAATGGGCGAAGGTACGGCGCATGGTTTCATGGATCAGGTTGGCGCTGTCGACCAGCGTGCCGTCGCAATCGAAAAGGACCAGTTTCATTCGTCTTCGTCCCTGCGGCCGTTTTCCATGTCGAACCCGAGAAGGTTCCAGCTCTGCACCATATGCGGCGGCAGCGGTGCCGTGACCTTCAGCCGCCCTCCGTTCGGGTGCGGAATGTCGATATGCCGTGCATGCAGATGCAGCTTCTTCTGGATACCGCCCGGGAAATCCCAGTTGTGATCGTCGTCGAAATATTTCGGGTCGCCGATGATCGGATGGCCGATATGCAGGGCATGGACGCGCAACTGGTGGGTGCGGCCGGTATAGGGTTCCATCTCCAGCCAGCAGAGCGTCTGTGCCGCCATTTCCAGAACGCGGTAATAGGACACCGCGTGGTCGGCACCGTCCTCGCCATGTTTGGCGATCCGCATGCGGTCGCCATCCGGCGTCTGTTCCTTCACCAGCCAGGTGGAGATCTTGTCTTCGTGTTTGCGCGGCACGCCTTTGACCAGTGCCCAATAGGTCTTCTTGGTATCGCGCTCGCGAAAGGCGGCCGTCAGCTTCTGCGCAGCACCACGGGTGCGGGCGATCACCAGCACGCCGGATGTGTCGCGGTCGAGCCGGTGCACCAGCCGTGGCTTTTCGCCCTTCGGGCTGATCCAGCTGTCGAGCATCTGGTCGATATGGCGCGAGACGCCGGATCCGCCCTGCACCGCAAGGCCGGCCGGCTTGTTGAGCACGATGACCTTCTCGTCCTCGTGCAGAACCATGCGTGACAGCAGTTCGAAATCGCTGGAATGCTTGAGATCCTTGCCGGCGATCGGCCCCGCCTTCTTCGCATCCACATCCAGAGGCGGAATGCGTACCGTCTGTCCCGGCTGCACGCGGGCGTCGGATTTCACCCGTCCGCCGTCGACGCGCACCTGTCCTGAGCGCAGCAGTTTCTGGAGTGGCCCGAAGCCGAGGCCGGGGTAATGGATCTTGAACCATCGGTCGAGCCGCATGCCCGCCTCGTCCGCTTCGACGCGGATATGCTCGATGCCTGCCATCAAAGCTCTTTCATATCTGGATGTGGGCCAACGACCCTTTGCGCGGTCTTTAGAGCATTGCCCGCCCGAGCGCCAGTCCGGCGAAGACGGCGCCGAGCGAGATCGCCACGCTCGCGACGATATAGGTGACGCCGACCATGGTCGCGCCCCGCTCCAGCAGCGACACGACATCCAGCGAAAAGGCCGAGAACGTCGTAAAGCCGCCGAGAAAGCCGGTGATGATCAGCAGCCGCATCTCGGGCGACGCATCGAACCGCCGGACGATGAGTTCGGCGAGAAAGCCGATCGCGAACGAGCCGACGATGTTGACGGCGAGCGTTCCCCAGGGAAATGCCGACCCCCAAAGGCGTAGCGTCCAAAGCCCGACAAGATAGCGGCAGACGGAGCCGATCGCTCCGCCGATGGCGACGAGAAGCATGTTGGTCATGGAACTTTCTCTAGAACAGAAACGAGAATCGTCAAATCGATAAAATGCCGACGTTTTGTTTAAAGGGGAACAAATCAGGTCGCCGTAATTATATGTTTTGGGAAAACGGTGACAGGCGACATGACACAACTGGTCAGCATATCGGCGAGCACCGCCGCACTCGCCATCGAGGCCCTGAAGCCCGGCCGGCGCATCTCGGCCAAGGACCAGGTCAAGGACATCAAGGCCGACGCGGACCGTAACCAGCGCCGCGCTGAAAACGCCGGCGATCCCGGCGATACCGAATTCATGATCCCCGCCACCACCGTTTCGCTCGACATGCTCACCGCCGACCAGAACCCGCGCCAGCAGGTCACGTTCCGCCAGGCCGAGTCGGCCTATCGCGATCTGGAAGACTGATCTCATCCGGCCGGCCCTCAGGCCGCCACGCACCGGAAATTCTCCCGCCCGCTCCCCGAGCGGGCTTTTGCATTCCGGTGATAGTCGATGAAATCTGCGGCCGGCAGCGGTTTCGAAAACAGCCAGCCCTGGCCGAAATTGACGTCGTGGGCCTTCAGATAGTCCGCCTGCTCTTCCGTCTCCACGCCTTCGGCGACGATCTGCAGGTCGAGCGTCTTCGCCATTTCGATGATGTGACCGGTGACCGAGCTGGTGGCGCTGTTGCGGCCGATCGTATCGATGAAGGACTTGTCGATCTTAAGCGCATCCATCGGCAGCCCCTGCAAGTATTGCAGGCTGGAATATCCCGTGCCGAAATCGTCGATCGCCACCGAGTGGCCTCTCTGCCGAGCCTCTGTCAATGTCGTTCGCGCAGCCTCGATGTCGATGAAGCCGCGTTCGGTCGCCTCCAGCCAGATCTGCCCCGCCGCGATCCCAGTCTTCGCAAGTTTCCTGTCGAGCACATCTAGAATGCGGCCCGAGGTGACATCAGCGGCGGAAAGGTTGACGGCGATATGCAGCGAACTTTCCGCCCTCAGCAATCCCCCGAGATCGGTAATGATCGCTTCGATGACCTGGTCGGTGATTGGCTGAATGAGCCCGCTCTCCTCCGCAAGCGGAATGAACAGGTCCGGGCGCACCAGCGAGCCATCCGGCCGCCGCCACCGCACCAGTGCCTCGGCGCCGATGCAGATGCCGGTCTTGAGCTCGATGATCGGCTGATAGTGGACGATGAATTCGCGCTTGCGCACCGCGATCGCCAGCTCACCGAGCGGCGATAGTCTTTTCTTGGACAGCCAGACTACCACGCCGACGACGAAGATGGCGACGAAGGCGCCGACCGGCAGCAGCAGGAGCTGTTCCTCCCGCAGCCTGCCGGTCAGGTTGGAGCGCGGCTCCATCGCGATCGCGATCAGCCCGTTGTCGTGCGCCGCCGCATAGAGCGCCGATGAGGTCATGCCGTTCTTCGGCTCGTCGATCAGCGCCTTGACGAGGTCCGTTTCGGGGGAATTGAGTTCGTTGAGGACCATGCCCTGCTGATTGGCGAGCGCCAGGGATATGTCGGCGTCCGCCAGGATATCGACGAAACGGGCCGGATCGACCAGCACGTTGTAGGGGCCGTAATGGAGCGCCATCATCGGATTGCCCATGCTGACTGCCGGCTGCACGCGGGTCGCCACTTCCACACCGTCTAGCGTCATGTAGTCGATCCACGGCCTGTCGACCTTGCGCTCCTCGATCCCCCAGGAGGTGCATTTCAACAGTCCGTTCTCGAAATAACCGACTTCCTTGACCGAGGGCGTATTGAAGGCGATCACCCGCATGCGGGCGATATGCTGGTCAGAACAGGGCACCAGGCGCGGATAGGCGAGCGAATCGAGCGCCGCCCGCGCATCCTCGAACGTCCTGCTCGCACGCATGATCGTCTGCTCGGCGAGCCGTTCAAGATTGTTCTGCTGTTTCTCGACCGTGATGATCCACGAAATATAGACCATCGCGACAATCGGAACGATTGCCCCGAGCAGGCCGAGAAAAACGGCCGCCGCAATCACCCGAGAACGTCGCAGTTCCATTGCCGAAACCTTTGATGAGAGGTGTTGGGCGACATTCATCGCCGACTTCTGTTAAGATTCCTTGATGCAACTCGATCAGGTTGTATCGAAGCAACTTCTAAAACCCTGCCGGTTGCGGACCGCCGACGCAAATCGGGCCGAGTGCGCATCTCCGCCCGGGAAACCCGGGCAGCATGTTTATGTTCGCCTGCCCGCGAAACGCAGCGGAAGCCCGCCGAAAGCTTTGATTTCCTTCAGGACGAAGGTCGTCTGCATTTCCTTGATGCGCGGCAACCGCCGCAGCGTCGACATGGCGAAATCCGCATAGGCGTCGAGATCGGGCGAGACGACCTGCAGCAGGAAATCTGCGTCGCCCGCGATACTGTAACAGGCGACCACCTCGTCCAGGCCGATCACCTCCGCCGCGAACGCTTCCGCTTCTTCCTCGCTGTGGCTGTCGATCTTGACGCGGATGAAGGCAAGTACGCCGAGGCCGATCGCCTTTCGGTTCAGCACCGCCTTGTAGCCCTCGATAACCCCCGTCTCCTCCAGATGCCGCACGCGCCGCCAGCTTGGAGAGGTCGAAAGCCCGATCTTGTCGGCCAGCGCCTGATTGGTCAGGCGGCCATCGTCCTGCAACGCTTCCAGAATTCGTATATCGGCCGGCTCGACGTCGTTTTCCATCAAATTCTACCCATATCTCCAAGTCAGGAGGTAGACCCTACCCCAAAACCCAAAAAGAGAGAAGTAAAAGGCAGGATCGACCGGGCGATCCGGAGTAATCTGCAGGCCCTCTTCCACTGACGGATATCCTGCCTGCCCATGACCGACGACACCCGTATTGCCATTATAGTCAACCCAACCCTGCCGCTCGGGCTCCTTGCCAACACGGCCGGCGCCATCTCGATCGGCCTCGGCGCTCGCCTGCCTGCGCTCGCGGCTCGCCGGCTCACCGATCGCCAGGGCCGCACGATCGATATCAGTTCTTCCCTGCCGGTGCCGGTCCTGCAGGCGCAGGCAGATACGATCCGATCCCTGATGCTGAAGGCCATGAATCAGATCCAGCACCACGCAGTCGTGCCCTTTCCGGCTTTCGCCAGATCGCTGCACGACTACCGCGATTACGAGGCCGCCTTCCCCGATCGCGATCTCGCGGAAGAGGAGATCGACGGCCTTGGTCTCGCCGGGCCTTCGAAATGGATAAAGTCGCTGACCGGCAGCCTCAAGCTGCTGCGCTAGAGACGAAGAGCCCGCTCCGCAGAGCAGGCTCCATCGAATTTTACTTGTGCATATGGCCGCCCGGCCCCGCCGCCTCGACCGGCAGCGTGATATCCACCTTGCCGGCCTTTTCGAAGGTCAGTGTCACCGGCACTTTGCCGCCCTGCTTGAAGGGTTCCTTGACCTTGATGAACATCAGATGCAATCCGCCGGGCGTCAGTTCGACCGTCTTGCCAGCCGGGATTGATATGCCGGTATCGAGCTTGCGCATTTTCATCACCTCGCCCTGCATCACCATCTCGTGCATCTCCACGGTGCCCGAGGCCGGCGACGATACTGACACCAGCATGTCGTCGGACTTGCCGCTGTTCTTGATGGTGAGATAGCCGCCGCCAACCGGCTGGCCGGGCAGCATCGCCTTGGTGAAGGCGCTGGTGATTTCGAGGTCGGCGACCTTGGCGGGGGCATCTTGAGCGGCCGTAGCTCCCGCAATGACGATGCCGGTCGCAGCGAAAATGCCGAGGAAGGCGAGTTTGGTGAAAGTCTTCATGGAATATCCCCATACGGTGACAGCATCTGTGCCGATCGACCGCGATTGATCTGAGAGAGTTAGAACATCAGATCGAGATCGGCGGGGCACGAGACTTAGGCCGGGCGACGGCGGTCGTACCGAGCAGTTCGGAAAACTGGCGAAGGGGATTGGCAAGCGACGCGCGCGCTGTCGCAAGCCAGGCCTCGTCGTCCGGCGGCGGCAGGATGACCGACGCGGCAAGCAGGCAGACTTCGCAGAGCGGTTTTGCCGCCGGCATGGGATGCCCGCGTTCGCCTTCCGAGCAGATGTCGGCAAACGTGCTGTCCGGCAGGCGATAGGCCTCGCTGTAGGAATCGAGCGGCGCTGCCGCCTGGACCGGCTGATGGGCAAACCCCAGCAAAAGCAGGAGCATCGCGCAGAAAACGCGCGTTGGGTTCGCCGCCGTGTTGAGCCGTGCCGTCATCGTCTCGCCTGTCCGTATGCTTGCCGGAATAACCCAAATCGCGGCAAAGCGCAAAAGCCCTTTTTGCCGCGTGGTATCCGGCCATTTCGCCAGCCATTGCATTAGGTCAAATTGCGTTTGCTGCGCTGCGACAAAAATATTGTCCGGCGCGACATGGAGGGCTTGCCAAATGGCGATCCAGGCCGATAATACCGCCCAGACTCGCTGGGAGAAGCCGCTTCAATGCGGTGCCGAAGGAGCAACCGCCCCGGAAACTCTCAGGCAAAAGGACCAGCAGTCGACCGACAGGAACTCTGGAGAGAAGCCCGAACGGGGCTCGCCGAAGGGATAACAATCTCAGGCGACAAGGACAGAGGGGGCTCATAAACCGGTGCGTCACTGCGCCTGAATCTGAGCCGGCGCTTGGAAGCGCCAACCCTGGAGGCGTCCTTGGACGATCAGACCGTTCTCAAGACCACCCCGCTTCACGCCCTCCATCTGTCGCTCGGCGCCAGGATGGTACCATTTGCCGGTTACGACATGCCGGTGCAATATCCGGCCGGCGTGCTGAAGGAACACCTGCACACCCGCACTGCGGCCGGCCTGTTCGACGTCTCCCATATGGGCCAGGTCGTCATCCGTGCGAAGTCCGGCACTTACGAAGACGCGGCCCTTGCACTCGAAACCCTGGTGCCGGTCGATATCCTCGGCCTGAAGCCCGGCCGCCAGCGTTACGGCTTCTTCACCGAAGACAACGGCGGCATCCTCGACGACCTGATGATCACCAACCGCGGCGACCACCTGTTCGTCGTCGTCAACGCGTCGTGCAAGGACGCCGACCTCGCCCATATGCAGGCGCATCTGATCGGCTGCGACGTTACCCTCCTCGACGACCGCGCCCTTCTTGCCCTTCAGGGTCCCCGCGCGGAAGAGGTGCTGGCGGCGCTCTGGCCGGATGTGGTCGACATGAAGTTCATGGATGTGCGCGACGCGTCTCTTCACGATGCCGAGTGCATCATTTCCCGCTCCGGTTATTCCGGCGAGGACGGGTTCGAGATCTCGGTTCCGGCAGACCAGGCAGAGCAGATCGCCAAGGCGCTGCTCGAAGACCTGCACTGCCAGCCGATCGGGCTTGGCGCCCGCGATTCGCTGCGCCTCGAAGCCGGCCTCTGCCTCTATGGCAACGACATCGACACCACCACGTCGCCGATCGAGGCAGCGCTCGAATGGGCGATCCAGAAGCCCCGCCGCCTGGGCGGCGCCCGCGCCGGCGGTTTTCCGGGCGCTGCCCGCATTCTCGACGAACTGGCGAACGGCACCTCCCGCCGCCGCATCGGCTTGAAGCCGGAAGGCAAGGCGCCTGTCCGCGCTCATGCCAAGCTTTATGCGGACGCCGAAGGAACGACCGAACTCGGCGAAGTCACCTCCGGCACCTTTGGTCCCTCGGTCGAAGGCCCCGTCGCCATGGGCTACGTCCCGACCCGCTTTGCCGAACCCGGCTGCCAGATTTTTGCGGAGGTGCGCGGCAAATACCTGGCCCTCACCGTCTCCGCCCTTCCCTTCATCACCCCCACCTACAAACGATAATCCTCCGGAGAGAACCATGCTGAAATTCACCGCCGAACACGAATGGCTGAAGCTTGAGGACGGTGTCGCGACCGTCGGCATCACCTCGCATGCCGCCGACCAGCTCGGTGATCTCGTTTTCGTGGAACTGCCGGAGGTCGGCGCCGAGCTGACCAAAGACGGCAATGCCGCGACCGTGGAAAGCGTCAAGGCCGCCTCCGACGTCTATTGTCCGCTGGATGGCGAAGTCACCGAGGTCAACCAGGCGATCGTCGACGACCCCTCGATCGTCAATTCCGACCCCCAGGGCAAAGGCTGGTTCTTCAAGCTGAAGCTGAAGAACACCGCGGACGCCGACGCGCTGATGGACGAGGCCGCCTACCAGGACCTGATCGCATGACCACCGACAGCACCGATTTCCATTTCACCGACTACCAGCCCTACGATTTCGCCAACCGCCGCCATATCGGCCCCTCGCCGACCGAAATGGCCGAGATGCTGAACGTGGTGGGCTACAAGAGCCTCGACGCCCTGATCGACGCCACAGTTCCCGCCTCGATCCGCCAGACGGCACCGCTTAGCTGGGGGCCGGCGCTCACCGAACGCGAGGCGCTCGACAAGCTGCGCGATACGGCGAACCGCAACAAGGCGCTCGTCTCGCTGATCGGCCAGGGTTATTACGGCACCATCACGCCCCCCGTCATCCAGCGTAACATTCTTGAAAACCCCGCCTGGTACACCGCCTACACGCCCTACCAGCCGGAAATCTCTCAAGGCCGTCTCGAGGCGCTGCTCAATTTCCAGACGATGATCTGCGACCTCACCGGCCTCGACGTCGCCAATGCCTCGCTGCTCGACGAGGCGACCGCCGCCGCCGAAGCCATGGCGCTCTGCCAGCGCCAGGCGAAATCCAAGGCGACCGCCTTCTTCGTCGATGCCGCCTGCCACCCGCAGACCATTGCCCTCATCGAGACCCGCGCCGCGCCGCTTGGCTGGACCGTCGTCATCGGCGACCCGATGACCGATCTCGACCCGGTCGATGTGTTCGGGGCGATCTTCCAGTATCCCGGCACCAACGGCCATGTCCGCGATTTTTCAGGCCTGATCTCCCGCCTGCACCAGACCGGCGCGGTCGCCGCCGTCGCCGCCGATCCGCTGGCGCTGACGCTGTTGAAATCCCCCGGCGAAATGGGCGCCGACATCGCCATCGGCTCCTCCCAGCGGTTCGGCGTGCCGGTCGGTTACGGCGGCCCGCATGCGGCCTATATGGCGGTCAAGGATGCCCACAAGCGCGCCATGCCCGGCCGCCTGGTCGGCGTTTCGGTCGATAGTCGCGGCAACCGCGCCTACCGCCTGTCGCTGCAGACCCGCGAACAGCATATCCGCCGCGAAAAGGCGACCTCGAACATCTGCACCGCCCAGGTGCTGCTGGCCGTGATGGCCTCCATGTACGGTGTCTTCCACGGCCCGGACGGTTTGAAGGCGATCGCCCAGCAGGTCCACCGCAAGGCCGTGCTGATGGCCAAGGGCCTCGAAAAGCTCGGCTATGTCATCGAACCCGATACTTTCTTCGACACGATCACCGTCGAAGTCGGCCACATGCAGGGCCTGATCCTGCGCGCCGCCGTCGCCGAGGGCGTCAATCTCAGGAAGGTCGGCGAGACCCGTATCGGCATGTCGCTCGACGAGCGCACCCGCCCCGTGACGCTCGAAGCCGTCTGGCGGGCTTTTGGCGGCAATTTCAAGGTTTCGGACTTCGAGCCCACCTGGCGCCTGCCGACCGCGCTTCTGCGCAAATCCGACTATATGACCCACCCGATCTTCCACATGAACCGCGCCGAAAGCGAGATGACCCGCTATATCCGCCGGCTCTCGGACCGGGACCTGGCGCTCGACCGGGCGATGATCCCACTCGGCTCCTGCACCATGAAACTGAACGCCACGGCCGAAATGCTGCCGATCACCTGGCCGGAATTTTCCGACATCCACCCCTTCGTGCCCGCGGACCAGGCCCTCGGCTACAAGGAAATGATCGACGACCTGTCGCAGAAACTCTGCCAGATCACCGGCTACGACGCCTTCTCCATGCAGCCCAATTCCGGCGCGCAAGGCGAATATGCGGGCCTGCTCACCATCCGCAACTACCATCTCGCCAAGGGCGACACCCACCGCGACGTCTGCCTCATCCCGACCTCCGCGCACGGCACCAACCCGGCCTCGGCGCAGATGGTCGGCATGAAGGTCGTGGTCGTGAAGGTCCGCGACAACGGCGATATCGACCTCGACGATTTCCGCGCCAAGGCCGAGCAATATGCCGCCAACCTCTCGGCCTGCATGATCACCTACCCCTCGACCCACGGCGTCTTCGAGGAGACGGTGCGCGAGATCTGCGAGATCACCCATAAGCATGGCGGCCAGGTCTATCTCGACGGCGCCAACATGAACGCCATGGTCGGCCTGTCCCGCCCCGGCGACATCGGCTCCGACGTCTCCCACTTGAACCTCCACAAGACCTTCTGCATCCCGCATGGCGGCGGCGGTCCCGGCATGGGCCCGATCGGCGTCAAGTCGCATCTCGCCCCGCACCTCCCCGGCCACCCGGCGACGGACGGACGCGAAGGTGCCGTCTCGGCCGCCCCCTTCGGCTCGCCGTCGATCCTGCCGATCTCCTGGTCCTACTGCCTGATGATGGGCGGCGAAGGTCTGACCCAGGCGACCAAGGTGGCGATCCTCAACGCCAACTACATCGCCGCCCGCCTTAAAGGGTCCTACGACGTGCTCTACAAGTCGGAGGCCGGCCGCGTCGCGCATGAATGCATCATCGACACGCGCCCGCTCAACGTCTCGGCCGGCGTTTCCGTCGACGATGTCGCAAAACGCCTGATCGACTGCGGTTTCCACGCCCCGACCATGAGCTGGCCGGTCGCCGGCACGCTGATGATCGAGCCGACCGAAAGCGAGACCAAGGCCGAGATCGACCGGTTCTGCGATGCGATGCTGGCGATCCGCGAGGAAGCCCGCGCCATCGAGGACGGCCGCATGGACCGGTCGAACAATCCGCTGAAGAACGCCCCGCACACGGTCGAAGACCTGGTCGGCGAATGGGATCGCCCCTATTCCCGCGAACAGGCCTGCTACCCTCCGGGCGCCTTCCGCGTCGACAAATACTGGTCCCCGGTCAACCGCGTCGACAACGTCTATGGCGACCGCAACCTCGTCTGCACCTGCCCGCCGCTGGAGGCTTACGCGGAGGCAGCCGAATAAACGCGGGCGGCGGGCTTAGTCTGGCCCCCTCTTCACTCCGCCGCAGTCGTCACGCCGCAGCAGGCACCAGCCCGTAACGCGTCATGATCTCCTTGACCGTTGCGGGATGGGGCGGCCCGCCGGCGGCCATCAGTTCGGCGAGTTCCCGGAAATAGGCGGGCCCGAGCACGCCGGGCGTCAGGACGCTGAGCACGACCGCCGGCTCGTCGCCGTGATTGCGGAAGGAATGCACGACGCCGCGCGCAATGAAGACCGAGCCGCCCGGCCCGATCGCGTGGTCGGTTCCGTCAATCCTGAGAACCAGCGTGCCGGCAAGCCCGTAGACCGCCTCATCCCGGCTTTCGTGATAATGCGGCGCCGGCATTTTTGCCTTGGGCTGTACGGTCATGCGGAAGAGGTCCAAGCTCCCGACCGTATCGTCCTTGCTGTGCAGAAATTCGAGCGTCAATCCGCCGATCTTGATTGCATCCATGAGCATCCCCCTGTCCGGTTGCGGTCTCTGCAACCACCACGACACAGCATGCAGCGCGAATGCGACTGCCAATAACATCGCCAATGCCGAGACCGGCAGTTAGAACCGGCTGGCGGCCGAGTTCTCCTCGTTGCCGAACAGCAGCGTCTCCTTGAGCGTCACACCCTCCACCTCCCCGACTTCCCCCAACGGCTCCAATGTCGATTTGACAAGCGAAATGCTCGACGTCCTCGGCGCCGAACAAGGTTTCGCCGCCAATGCCTCGGTCTTCGAGACCGGCGCGGATGTCTGAGAGGTTTTGATAACGATGGTGCGGGATTAGGGTTTCGCAGGTCGGTGCGGCCCGCCGAGACCTCTCGCCGCCTGAAAGCTTTCGTCGATGATCTGCGGTTTGCGCTCGGTTGTCCGGCGTCTGCGCCAGGCCTCCCTTTCGCCTACTTGCTTCCAGGAGGGCGAAGGCGCAAAATGTGCTGCGTCGGACATTGAACCCCAACTGGGAGGAGACTATGATGAACGACGCTAAACTCATGACACTGCAGACCGGCCAGACCACGCTCAGCGGCGCGGCCATCGAAGCCCTCGCCATCCAGGAGCGCGGCCGGGTGCTCGCGCCAGACGATCCGGGCTACGATGAGGCGCGGACGATCTGGAACGCGATGACCGATCGCCGACCGGCGCTTATCGTTCAGTGCTTCGGCTGCGCCGACGTCATCCATGCCGTGGAACTCGCGCGAGATAACAATCTGCTCGTTGCGGTCAAGGGCGGCGGCCATAACATCGCCGGACATGCCGTTTGCGACGGCGGCCTGATGATTGACCTCTCGCCCATGAACCATGTGCGCGTCGATCTTGCCGCCGGCTGTGTCCGGGTGGGACCGGGCGCTACGCTCGCCGACATCGACAAGGAGACCAGCGCCTTCGGCATGGTCGTGCCGACCGGCATCAACTCTACCACGGGCGTCGGGGGGCTGACGCTCGGCGGCGGCTTCGGCTGGCTTACCCGCAAATACGGCCTCACCCTCGACTGCCTGATGTCCTGCGACGTCGTGACCGCAGACGGCCGGCTGCTGCGGGCGAGCGAAACTGAAAACAGCGACCTCTTCTGGGCGCTGCGCGGCGGCGGCGGCAACTTCGGGATCGTCACATCCTTCGAGTTCAAGCTCAATCCGCTCGGGCGGCAGATCATGGCCGGGCTGGTCGTTCATCCCTTCGCCGATGCGCGGCACGTCCTTGCCGAATATCGAAAGGCGCTCGAAGCCGCGCCCGACGAACTGACCTGCTGGGCCGTCATGCGCAAGGCACCGCCGCTTCCCTTCCTGCCCGCGGAGTGGCACGGCAAGGAGATCCTGGCACTTGCCATGTGCTATTGCGGCGGCATGGCGATCGCCGAAGAGGCCTGCGCGCAATTGCGCGGCATCGGCCAGCCGATCGCCGATATCGTCGCGCCGATGCCCTTCACCCAATGGCAGCAGGCCTTCGATCCGCTCTTGGAAAAGGGTGCGCGCAACTACTGGAAGAGCCACGATTTCGCATCGCTTTCGGATGCGACGATCGATATGCTGCTCCAGGCGATCGGCAAGCTGCCCGGTCCGGAATGCGAGATCTTTATCGGCCATGTCGGCGGGGCAGCGGGCCGCGTGCCGTCGGATGCCACTGCCTTCCCGCAGCGCAGTTCGCATTTCGTCATGAACGTGCATGCCCGCTGGCGCGACGCCTCGATGGACAAGGCGTGCATCGCGTGGGCTCGCGACCTCTACGAAAAGGCCAAGCCGCATGCGATCGGCACCGCCTATATAAACTTCATGCCGGCCGACGAGACCGACCGCGTGGAAGCCGCCTATGGCGGCAACTATCAGCGCCTGTCGCGGATCAAGAAAATCTATGATCCGCAGAACATGTTCCGGATGAACCAGAACATCTCTCCGGACATGGGCATGGCGCATTGAAGGGAACAAGACGGCGGCGTCCCGGCGGGCGCCGCCTTTCGTGGGCGTACGGCTATTCGGCGGCGTGAACCGTCGCCGCATCGATACCGACCGCCGCAAAGGCGGCCGCGATGACTTCCGGTCCGGCGCCCGGCCGGGTGGCGTCGGTGGAGAGGATCTGGCGAAACCGCCGCGCGCCGGCAAAACCCTGGAACAGCCCGACCATATGCCGGGTGACATGATGCAGCCGCCCGCCCCGGCCGATCAGTTCCGCCGCATAGGCCATCATCGTCTCGCTGAGCGCCAGCCAGTCGATGTCGGGGGTTCGAGCCGTCTCGACCGCACCAGACTTCAAAAACGCATCCACCCCGGCCAGCAATCCGGTATTGTGATAGGCGGCGCGGCCGAGCATCACGCCGTCCATGTGGCCAAGATGCCGGGCCGCCTGCTCGAGATCGGCGATGCCGCCGTTGATGCCGATGAACACGTCCGGGTTTTTCCGCTTCATGGCATAAACGAGGTCGTAGTCGAGCGGCGGGATTTCGCGGTTTTCCTTCGGGGACAGCCCCTGCAGCCAGGCCTTGCGGGCATGGATCCAGACGCCATCGGCGCCGGCGCCGATCACCCGGGCGAGGAAATCCGGCAGCACCTGCGTCGGCTCCTGGTCGTCGACGCCGATCCGGCACTTGACGGTGACCGGCACGCTCGACACCCGCTTCATCGCCGAAACGAGCTCGGCGACATGCCCCGGATCGCGCATCAGGCAGGCGCCAAAGGTGCCCGACTGCACCCGGTCCGACGGGCAGCCGACATTGAGGTTGATCTCGTCATAGCCGAAATCGGCCGCGATCCTGGCCGCCTCGGCAAGCTTTGCCGGATCCGAACCACCGAGCTGAAGCGCAACGGGATGCTCCTGCGGCGAATAGGACAGGAGCCGGTCGCGCGGCCCATGGATGATCGCGTCCGCCACCACCATTTCGGTATAGAGCAGCGCCGACTTCGACAATTGCCGATGCAGGAAACGGCAATGCCGATCGGTCCAGTCGATCATCGGGGCGACGGCAAAAACTGGAGCCTTGAAATATTCAGCTTTCTTAGCTGTTTGTGTCACTTTTTTCACCGTCTTCTTGACGCCCGGCCTCGCCCCGATCCGCCGTTTCGGGCCTGGATCCGGCGCAATCCGGCAAATGGAATTACCATGTGCCAAACGAGCAATCGGTCATCGGCACCACTGCGCCGAAGCAACCGCAGGCATGCCGGGTCGGCTTTCCCTACTCCATCGACCCCGCCTGGGTCAATTTCCGAGCTGCGCGGGATCTGCGGGAAAAATCCAAGATCGTCGTTAAATACATGGGAGAGACCGTTGCCCTCATCAGGCATCCGAAATGCCCTCCTCCTCGACGAATATTCCCCAGGCGGCGATGAAGAGAGCAGCGACGAGCGGTCCGATGACGAACCCGTTGATACCCATCAGAGAGATTCCGCCAATGGTGGAAATGAGGACGACATAGTCGGGAAGCTTGGTTTCCCTACCGACCAAGCGCGGTCTCAGAAGATTATCGACAAGACCAATGACCAGAGCGCCCACCGCGACCAGCACGATGGCCTTCACCCAAAAGCCGGCAAGCGCCAGGTAAACGGCCGTGGGCATCCAGATCAATGCAGCACCGACCGCCGGCAGCAGCGACAGGACGCTCATCAGAACGCCCCACAGCAAGGCCGGCTCCACCCCGAGTGCCCAGAATGCGATACCGCCGATCGAGCCCTGGATGATGGCGATGATGATGTTGCCCCGCACGGTGGCGTGGATGACAGCGGTGAATTTGGAGGTGAAGCGGCGGGTATGCGCGTCGCTGAGAGGCAGTGCTTTTCTGATCGTGCGGGCGAGCACCCGCCCGTCCCGGAACATGAAAAACAGCAGATAGAGCATCACGCCGAAGGCGACGAAGAACTGCAGGGTGTTCTGGCCAAGGCTCAGGGCGCGCCCGGCAAAGAAACCGCCGCCCTGCATCAGCGCCGTGGAGACGCGCTCCCGAAGCGTGTCGAAGCCCTCCAGCTCGATCCGCTCGATCCAGCCGCGGACGAACAGGGGCAGCGTCTCCTGCAGCTCCTGGAAAAACCTCCGCACGTCGATCTCGCCGTTGTCGATACGCGCATAAAGAAGGTTACCCTGCTGGATGAGCGAGCTGAGGACGATCAGCCCTGGAATGATGACGACGCAAAGGCAGATCAGGACGGAGAGCGCCGCCGCGATATTTCTGCGCCCACCCAGCCAGGCCTCGATGCGAGCATGAAGGGGGAAGAAGATGATAGCGAGGACGATTGCCCAGAATATCGCTGAATAAAACGGCAGGACGACTGCGACGAACGCAATGGTCACCAGGACCAAAAGCACATAGAAACTGACACGCTGAAGGGGCATTCGACCTTTCCGCTTTGAGACCGCTGGAATGGTAACACAATCCGGCGGCGACGTGGCCTCCGGTCTTTACCCCACTGTCCGGTTTTCGCGCGCACCACGATGGCCGCCGCATAGGCGACGAGAACCAGATCAGGTTGGAAACGCAGGAAACCTGCGTCTCGCACCGGATCGCGAAAGGTTGCTGACGCGATCCGGTCTCCCGGCCTTGCACCGTGATATACGTTATTCGTTGATCTCAGGCTCGACGACCCTTGCCAGGTTCCGCAGCGACTCCTGCCAGCCGAGATAACAAGCCTCGGGCGGGATGACGTCCGGTACGCCTGCCTGGGTTATATCCACCTCGGTGCCGACCGAAACCTTCTTCAGTTTTACCGTGACTTCCATTTCGCCCGGCAGGTTGGGATCGTCGAATTTGTCTGTGTAGCGGACGCGTTCGCCTGGGACGAGTTCGACAAATTCCCCGCCGAAGGCATGACTGTTGCCTGTCGTGAAGTTCCTGAAGGACATCCTGAACTTGCCGCCGACTTTCGGCTCCAAGTGATGCACGGTGCACAAAAAGCCGTTGGGCGGAAGCCATTTGGCGAGCGCGTCAGGCTCGATGAAAGCGCGATAGATCTTCTCCGGGCTGGTTGCCAGAACGCGATGCAGGCGTATGGTGTTCGGCATGGCCGTGATCCTTCTGATGGGGTGAAGTAGACGACTCTAGGACGAACGAGACTTTGCCGATCCGACATCCTATCGTCTCGAAAAAACGCTCCGTCTTCCGGGAATACCGGACGATGGCCCCCGATACCCGCCGGCCAGACCTCAGCCTTGAAAAAGCAATAGATCCCGGCAATTGTGTTAGCTGGCTAACATCTTGCGGCGCCAGTTCGATTCTCCGTCCGGCTGATTACTTACGGAAATACCATGCCCTTCATTATTGCAATCATTACCCTTGCCGGACACATAGCCCTCCTTCTATGGGGGACGCGGATGGTGCAGACGGGCATCCAGCGTGCTTTCGGCCCCAGTCTCAGGTCTTTTCTCGGCCGCGCTCTAAACAATCGGATAAAAGCCTTCTTTTCCGGACTGGGCGTCACCGCAATTCTTCAGAGCAGTACGGCGACCGGGTTGATGGCATCGGGGTTCGCGGCCGACGGGCTGGTCGATCTAGTCCCGGCGCTTGCCGTCATGCTGGGTGCCAATGTCGGCAGTACGCTCATCGTGCAGGTCCTGTCCTTTGACGTGGCCGCCGCGTCACCGGCTCTCGTATTGCTCGGCGTCCTGATGTTCCGCCGCACCCAAAATCCGCAGGTCCATGACCTCGGTCGTGTGTTTATCGGCCTCGGCTTCATGTTGCTCGCCCTGCATCAACTGCTCGGTGTGCTGACGGAATATGCCGATACGCCGGCCTTTGCCGCAGTTCTTTCAGCCATATCGACCACGCCGCTCCTCAGCCTTCTGCTCGCCGCCGCACTGACCTGGGCCGCCCATTCGAGCGTCGCAGTGGTCCTGCTCGTCATGTCGCTTGCGAGCCAGGGGCTGATCGATCCCTATCAGGCTTTCGCACTGACCCTCGGCGCCAACCTGGGGACGGCGATCAATCCGGTCGTCGAGGGGCAGTCCGCAAATGATCTTTCGGCCAGACGGCTTCCGATCGGTAATCTGATTACCAGAATTCTGGGCGTTTTGGCAGCGTTTGCGCTCCTCTCCCCGATTACGGCGCTGATGATCCAGATCGAGGGCGATGGTGCCCGGTTGGTCGCGAATTTTCACACGGCATTCAATCTCGTGGTCGCGGTCGTCTTCATGCCGTTCCTCTCGCCGTTCGCAAACGCTCTCGTCAGGCTGCTGCCGCGGCGGATCGACGAGAGCGATCCTGGCCATCCGCGATATCTCGATCCGTCAGCGAAGGAAACGCCGGTTGTCGCGCTGCAGGGAGCGGCGCGGGAAGTCCTGCGGCTGGTCGACGTGCTTGAGGAAATGCTGGCGGGAACGAAGGCTGCCTTGACGAGTACCGATCGCCGCGCCCTGGCGGAATTACGACGGAAGGACAATGTCCTCGACCGCCTGAATACGGCAGTCAAACGATATCTCACATCCATCGACCCGGAAGAACTCAGCGATATCGACCGGAGACGCCTTGACGAGATCCTGCTGTTCTCGACCGGCCTGGAACACGCAGGTGACGTCATCGACCAAAACGTGCTTCCCCATCTTGTCAAAAGACTGCGCCGAGGCATGACCTTTTCGAAGGAAGGCCAGCATGAGCTCAGCGGCCTGCTGGACCGCCTCTCCAACAATCTGCGCGCCGCCGCTGCGCTTTTCATGTCGCAGGACGAGCGCGTCGCACGCATGCTCGCCGACGAAAAAATCGTCTTCCGGCGGGCGGAGCGTGACGGAACCAACGCCCATTTCCAGCGGCTGCGCGAGGGCGATTTCGATACGGCGGAAACCAGCTCTGTGCACCTGGACCTGTTGCGGGATTTCAAGCAGATCAATTCGCACCTTGTCGCAGCCACGGCCTATCCGGTCCTGGAACGGCAAGGCGAGCTGCTGCAAAGCAGGACCACCCACCAAAGCGTCGGCGATCAGGTTCAGAATTAGCCGCGGTTGCGCTTCTTGCGACCCTGCGGCTGAAATTCGACGAGCAGCGACTTGAGCTCGATCTCGCGGACGCGTCGCGCCGCTTCATCGCGGCTGACCCATTCGAGAATGCGCTGCCCCTGTTCCTTGAAGCCAGCCGCGACCTCCGTGACTTCGATCTGGAATACGTCGACGATACAGGGGGCCACGTCGCCGTTGTCGAGTTCTTTCAGGTAGGTATAGCGGCCAACCGGCTTCTTCTTCACCGTCCCGCTCACGCCGGCTTCCTCCCAGGCTTCGGTCGCCGCCGCCTCGAACGGCTTTTTCCCCTTCATCGGCCAACCTTTCGGGATGACCCACCGCCCGGCCTCGCGCGAGGTGATCACCAGGACTTCAACATGGGGGCCGTCAACCCGATATCGAAAGCACAAAGCGCCATATTGTTGGCGAAACGCGCCGGCGAACAGGCTGCCGGGAACTGCCGCGAGTTGCTTGAGCAGCGTCTGGGATCTGTCCGGTCGCGGTTTGCCGCGTTTTTTTGTGGATTTCATGCGGATCAAACTGTCGATTTTGCGTGTTGCTTCAATTGCCAGAGCGTGTTTATGACACATTTATGACAGTCAGCCGCATGGAAGGTCGCACGGTATGATGAGTATTTTTCGGAAGCTGATGCCGCGTGAAGACCGATTCTTCGAAATGTTTTCCCAGCACTCAAAAACGGTCGTTGCAGCAGCCCACGCGCTTGACCAGCTCCTGAAAGGCAATGAGGTCGAGAAAAACTGCGAACTCATCGTCACCTTGGAGAATGAGGCCGACGACATCACACGAGACGTTCTTCTTGCCGTCCGGCGGAGCTTCATCACGCCCTTCGACCGCGGCGACATCAAGGACCTCATCCAGTCGATGGATGACGCGATCGACATGATGCATAAAACGGTCAAAACGATCAGGCTGTTCGAGCAATCCGGCTTCGATCCGCTTATGCAGCAGATGGGTGGCGAAATCGTCAAGGCGGCGAACCTCATTTCGGAAGCAATCCCCCTTCTCAACAAGGTTGGCTCCAATGCTCAACGCCTTGCAGCGATCGCTGAGGAGGTTACCCGCGTGGAAGGCCGGTCGGACGACCTTCATGACCAGGGCCTGAAAGACTTGTATCGGCGTCACGGGGCGAGCGGCAATGCGATGGCCTACATGATCGGCAGCGAGATTTATGGCGAGTTGGAGAAGGTTGTCGACCGTTTCGAGGACGTCGCCAACGAGATCAGCGGCATCGTTATCGAGAACGTTTGATGGATATCTCTCTCGCCTTGCCACTTCTCTTCGGGCTGATCGCACTCGCCCTGTTCTTCGATTTCCTCAACGGTCTTCATGACGCGGCCAATTCCATCGCGACGATCGTGTCGACCCGCGTCCTGCGGCCGCAATATGCGGTCGCGTGGGCGGCGTTCTTCAATTTCATCGCCTTCCTTTTCTTCGGCCTGCACGTGGCGGAAACACTGGGCACAGGCATCATCGATCCTGGAATCGTTTCGCCCCAGGTGATCTTTGCCGCCCTCATGGGGGCAATCATCTGGAATATTCTCACCTGGATTTTCGGAATACCGTCCAGTTCCTCGCATGCGCTCGTCGGCGGACTGGTGGGAGCCGGTCTTGCAAAGGTCGGCTTAAGCTCGATTGTCTGGAGTGGTCTCGGGAAGACCATCGGAGCGATCTTCCTGTCGCCAGCCATCGGCTTCCTGCTGGCGCTGCTGCTCGTGCTCCTCGTCTCCTGGCTCTTCGTTCGGCAAACGCCGTTCGCGGTCGACCGGACATTTCGCGTGATGCAGTTTATCTCCGCGTCGCTTTACTCCCTCGGCCACGGCGGCAATGACGCGCAGAAAACGATGGGCATCATCGCGGTGCTTCTGTTCAGCCAGGGATATCTCGGTTCGACCTTTTACGTGCCCTTCTGGGTGGTACTTTCCTGCCAATCCGCAATGGCGCTCGGCACTCTTTTCGGAGGATGGCGGATCGTCCATACGATGGGCTCGAAGATCACCAGGCTCAACCCGATGCAGGGTTTCTGCGCCGAAACGGGCGGAGCGCTGACACTGTTCGGCGCGACCTGGCTCGGCATTCCTGTCTCGACGACACACACGATCACCGGAGCGATCGTCGGCGTGGGCGCCGCCCGCCGGGTTTCAGCTGTACGTTGGGGGCTCGCCGGCAACATCGTGATCGCCTGGATCGTGACGATGCCGACAGCCGCAGCGATATCGGCGGCGTTCTACGGCCTCGCGGATTTGCTGCAATAATCGCACTGGGCCTACGTTATTCCCTGGCATCCGGGATGGTTGCCCGGAGTGCCTCCGAAAGCTGCCGCAGACTGTAGGGTTTCGGCAAGATCTCCACGCCTTCCGCGGTGGCGGCGCTCTTGAGCGCGTCCGCATAACCCGATGTGAGCAGGATTGGCAGTTTTGGATGTCTTTGTTTGACCTCCTTGGCGAGGTCCACCCCATTGATGCCGCCAGGCATCATGATGTCGGAGAACATCAAATCCGGCTCGGCATCGGACGCGAGCACGCTCAGCGCGGCGGCTGCCCCGTCGACGCGGGTTACCGAATAGCCAAGCTGGTCGAGCATGTCGTTGACCAGCATGGCGACGCTGTCGTCATCTTCCACGACCAGGATTTTTCCGGCGACGCTCCTGTCCGCCTCGCCGTGGGCGCGGGATGAATGGTTGCCGCTCGCCTCCAATGACGCCTCACTCGACCGGGGAAGCCAAAGGTCTACGGCCGTTCCGACCCCTGGTTCGCTGTTGATCTCGACCGATCCGCCGGAGGCTTCGACGAAACCGTAAACCTGCGCGAGCCCCAATCCTGATCCTTTGCCGACTTCCTTGGTGGTGAAGAACGGCTCGAATACCCGCTTGAGAACCTCGGGCTGCATTCCGATGCCGCCATCGGCGACGGTGATCTTCACAACCTCACCTCGTTTGCCCGAGGCATCGACGACGGAATTGGAGGCGCTGATGACGATCGTACCGCCCGTCGGCATTGCGTCGCGGGCATTGACGCAAAGGTTCAAAAGCACGAGCTCGAGTTCGGACGGGTCTGCCTGTACCGGCCACACTCCCGTATCGACGTCGACTTCGATGGTGATGTCCCCGCCGAGTGTCCGGTCGAGAAGTTCGCGCATCTGGGAAATCTGGTGGCGAAGATCGACGGGCTGCGGCTTCAATGGCTGCCGCCGGGCAAAGGTCAGCAATTGCCTTGTGAGCGATGCTCCGCGATTGACTGCCTGCAGCATGCCGCTTTTGATACGCTCCCGCCGCACCGGATCGTCGCGTTTGTCGAGGACATCCAATCCACCGGAGATGACCATCAGGAGGTTGTTGAAATCGTGCGCGACACCGCCGGTGAGCTGACCGATCACCTCCATCTTTTGAGCCTGGCGCAGCGTTTCCTGCGTCTTCCTCAGCTCGTCGTCGCGCGTCTTGTGGTCGGTGACGTCGCGAGCGCTGGAATAGAGCTTGTCATCGACGACGACAGCCACCCAGGAGAGCCAGCGATAGTCGCCTTCCCGGGTCAGACACCGGTTTTCGAAGTGAAGCACGGGCACGCCGCGTCGCGCCGCCTGCAGCGTAGTTTCGCTCGCGACAACGTCGTCCGGATGAAGAAGCGTCCGCAAAGGCGTACCCAGAAGTTTCTCCTCGTCCAAGCCGAGGGTTTTCTTCCAGGCGGGATTGGTCTTTTCGAATACACCTGTCTCGAAGTCAATCACCGAGAGCAGGTCCTGGCTATATTGCCAGGTCCGCCCCCGCTCGCGCGAATGTTCAAGAACGCGGCGCTCCAGATCCGCATTCAGCTCCTGAAGGCGCGCGGCGGTTTCTCTCAAAAGCATCTCGCGTCGATCCCGCGATAGCCTGATCAACGCCGCAATGCGCGCCACCAGTTCCCGGGCCGAAAAAGGCTTCACCAGGTAATCGTCTGCACCGGCGCCGATACCCTCCAGCCTGGCCTCTTCGCCGGCACGGGCAGACAGCAGGATGAAGGGCGTGTCCTTGAGGTCGCCATCCGCCCTTATCCTCGACAACAGACCAAATCCGTCGAGCCCAGGCATCATGACGTCGGAAACGATGAGGTCCGGCCGCCTGAGGCGCGCTGCGTCAAGTGCCACCTCGCCATCACCGGCTGTCTCGACCGTAAAGCCGGATATCGACAGCAGCCGCTCCACATAGGCACGCATATCCGCATTGTCGTCCGCCAGGAGGACATGCCCGGTCGGAGCGAGCGTTTCGGCCGTCTCCGTGCTCGCGGCTGGCGATATCGACACGGCGCCCGCAGCAGCGCCTGCCGAGAGCCACGACATGGCTTCATCGACGAAAGCCTGGGTTCTGCCGGCATTGCTCTCGACCGGCTGGGAAGTCCGCATCTGTTGCGAAGGGATATGCGCCTTTCCGAAGGGTATCGAGATCGAGAAGGAGGTGCCTTCACCAAGCCGGCTTTCGGCACGGATTTCTCCGCCCTGAAGATGCACCAGTTCCTGCACCAGGGCGAGGCCGATGCCGGAGCCCTCGAATGACCTTCCTTTTGCCCCCTCGATGCGGTGAAAGCGCTCGAACAGGCGCGGCAATTCTTCGGCCGCTATTCCCGTGCCGGTGTCGCGGATCGTGACTTCGGCATGTTCCATGTCGTCCGACGGCCGAACGGCTATGCGTATCTCTCCGTCGAACGTAAATTTAAACGCATTGGAAAGCAGGTTCAGGACGATCTTCTCCCAGAGATCCCGGTCGAGATAGACCGGCTGGGGCAAGTCAGCGATATCGACAACGAGCTTGAGCCCGGCCTGCTCGCACGCGGACCTGAAATTCGATGCCAGTTCGGCGGTCAGGATGCCGATATCGATCTGTTCGAAGGAGGCTTGCACGCGTTGCGCCTCGATCCTCGAAAAATCCAGCAGCGTGTTGACCAATTTCAACAGGCGAAGGCCATTGCGCTGGGCGACAAGAATTCGCTGTCTGTCTTCGAAGGAAAGCCCCTCGGGCTGTTGAAGCACGTCGGCGAGCGGCCCGAGTATCAGCGTCAACGGGGTGCGGAACTCATGGCTGACGTTCGAGAAGAACATGGTCTTGCTGCGATCGATTTCCGCCAGCGCCTCGGCCCGCCGCCGCTCGTCCGCACGCGCCCGCACGGCGTTTACGGCGGCCGAGATCGCGGTCGAAAGCAGTTCGTAGAAACCCATATAGGCATCATCGAACGGCAGCCGCGGCGAAGCTCCGGCCACCACGAAGACCGGAGGCAGATCCAGTCCGGGGACAGTGATCGGAAGAAGGAGCACACGCTCCGGAGGCTCCTGATAGGGGCCGGCACCCTTGAAGAGATCGGAAAACTCGGTGATCCCCAGAGTACTGTCCGTAGTCAGCACTTTCGCCATCAGCCAGGGCGTATTGGAATGTGCGTCGATAGCGGTGATGGATGCCAGGCTCCGAGCCGGCAGACCGTGATGCGCCGCCAGCACATAGGCGCTTCCATCCGGGGACAAATGGTAGAGAAGAAGAACCGGCAGATCGAACTCGAACTGGGCGAGCACTTCGACGATGCGCCGCAACAGGTCGTCCATGTCTTCTGCCAAAGTCACGCTGGCATTCAGATCCCGGAGCGCCCGCGTTCGTCGTTCCGACAACATGGTCGCAGTCGTCTCCGTCACTGGATGGAACAGGCCGCCGATCTCGTCGGTCTCGTCGCGGATCGGTGAAAGCGAGAAGGTGAAGAATGTTTCCTCCAGATAGCCGTTGCGGGTCAGAAACATCCGCTGGTTTTCGAGGAATGACGTATTGCCCTGGCGCGCTTGACGAAATGGCTCACCGATCGCGGGCCAGGCGCTCGACCACGTGACGCTGTAATCCTCCCCGAGCGCGCGTGGATGAGCCGAGCCGCACACGGTGCGATACCCGTCATTGTAGATCTGGACGTTGTCGTCGCCCCAGATCACGTTGATCGGAAAATTCGAGGCGAGACAAAGACTGACGGTTGTCCTGAGGCTTTGGGGCCATCGATCGATGGGCCCGAGCGGCGTGTTGCTCCAGTCCTTTGTCCGGACGAGCTCGGCCATTTCGCCACCGCCCGCCAGGAAGTCGCCGGTGAGTATCTGCTGTGTCGACAACCAGGTAGCCCCGTTCTGGCACCGGCTTGGGAACCTAACGCTTGATACAATGAGCCCCTCAGCTCAGCCGTTGTAATCTCCAACTGTGTTCGTGAGGCCGCTTGGATACCGCGGATCCAGGGCGCTATTGTTGACGAGTTTGGCCGCCGAAAGACCCGGCCAGTTTATTCAACGAATCACTGAAATAACCTAGCATGAACTATCGAGGGTTGAAATTGCGCTTCATGAAACCTTCCGCCGCGGGGCGCAAGCTTTTCCTGCGGTCTTGAAAAAGTGCTAGGATGAATCAGCGAATTGGGAGACAAAGGGCGCCGTCTTCATCGCCCGCGCACCACAGTTTTCCAGGATATCCTCCATGCTTGCGACCGTGATCCCCATGTCCGAAACCGTTCTTCTGCCGGTCGAGGGGCTAGCTGAGCGCTTTCCGGTGCGGCGGGTCTATTGCGTCGGCCGCAACTATGCCGACCACGCGATCGAGATGGGCGGCGATCCGTCCCGCGAACCGCCTTTCTTTTTCCAGAAGAATGCCGACAATCTTTATGTCGGCGACAGCTTCCCCTACCCCGCGCAGTCGAGCGACGTGCATTTCGAAGCGGAACTGGTGATGGCGCTGTCCGGCGGCGGTGCGGATATCGCACTCGAGGACGCGCTTTCCAAGGTCTACGGTTATGCCGCGGGCATCGACTTCACCCGCCGCGACCTGCAGGACAAGGCAAAAAAGATGAGCCGTCCCTGGGAGGCAGCCAAGGCCTTCGAGAAATCGGCCCCCGTCTCCGCCCTGGTGCCGGCGGCCAGGATCAGTCATCCGCAGGCAGGCGCCATCTGGCTCGACGTCAACGGCGCCCGCAAACAGTCCGGCGACCTGAACCAGATGATCTGGAAACTGCCGGAGATCATCGTCGAACTGTCGAAACTCTTCGTGCTCGCACCCGGCGACGTGATCATGACCGGCACACCGGCTGGCGTCGGCCCGGTCCTGCGCGGCGATCAGGTCACCTGCGGGATCGACGGAGTCGGAAAACTGTCGCTGACCGTCGTCTGACGCAAAAGCCCCGATACCAGATCGGCTGACGCACCAGCCTGGGAGGAGAACCATGCCGCTTTATGCTCTCGGAGAATTCGAACCGAAAACCCCCGGCCCCGATCGTTTCTGGCTGGCGCCGGACGCGATCGTCATCGGCAAGGTGGAACTCGGCGAGGATGTCGGCATCTGGTTCGGCTCGGTGCTTCGCGGTGATAACGAGCCAATCGTGGTCGGTGCGGGAACCAACATCCAGGAAGGTGTGATGATCCATACGGATCCACGCTATCCGGTGACATTGGGTGAAAACTGCACGATCGGCCACCACGCGATCATCCATGGCTGCACGATCGGCGACAATTCGCTGGTCGGGATGGGTGCGACGATCCTGAACGGCGCGAAGATCGGCCGGAACTGCCTCGTCGGCGCTAATGCGCTGATCACCGAAGGCAAGGAATTTCCCGACAATTCGCTGATCGTCGGCTCGCCTGCAAAGGTCATGCGGGTGCTGGACGATGAAGCCGTCGAGAAGCTGAAGCAGTCGGCAGTTCGTTACGTCGCCAACTGGAATCGGTTCGCCCGCGACCTGCGCCAACTTTAGGCGGCGCAGGCGCCGCACAGCCCGCGGATTTCGATCGTCGTCTTGGCAGGCTTGAAATTCTTCGCCTTCGCCCAGTCGCCGAGGCGGTGATCGACCTCGTGATCGTGGAATTCCGACACGTGGCCGCAGCTCTCGCAAATGGCAAACGCAACGGTGCCGTGCCCGTGGCCGTGCCCCTGGCCGCAGCATTCGCTTTCCGGATGGGCGCAGGCGACGAAGGCGTTGAGGCTCTCAAGCCGATGCACCATGCCGAATTCCAAAAGCTTGTCGAGTGCCCGGTAGACTTGCAGCGGGGCGCGAAAACCGTGGTCGCGCAGCCGGTCGAGGATCGTATAGGCGCTCATCGGCGCATCGGACCGGGTCAGAACGTCGAAGACGAGCGACTGGTTCTTGGTCAGCGCCGGAGCGGAGGTCGGTGTCGAGACTGGTGCGTTCATCATCGCACTCCTTGGTTGCCGGCCTTCTCGGCCGTGTTTTTACCCGCTGCCGGGAGCAGGCTTAATATGAAAAGTAAGAGCGCCGCCACCACAATGGAAGGGCCGGACGGCGTATCGTAGTGCAGCGAGCCGAACAGGCCGCCGATCACGGCGAGCGCGCCGATCACCGAGGCGAGCACCGCCATCAGCTCCGGGCTTGCCGAAAACCGCCGGGCCGTCGCCGCCGGAATGATCAGAAGCGCCGTGATCAGCATGATGCCGACGATCTTCATGGCGATGGCGATCACAAGCGCCATCAGCAGCATGAAGAGCAGCCTGGTCTGCGCCGGCTTCATGCCTTCCGCCTCCGCCACGTCCTCGCTGACGGTGGATGCGATCAGCGGCCGCCAGAGCCAGACGAGCGCCGCCAGCACCAGCACTCCGCCGCCCCAGATCAGCACGATATCGGCGCGCGTCACGGCGAGGATGTCGCCGAACAGGAAGGCGATCAGGTCGATCCTGACCCAGGTCATGAAGGCGACGAGCACGAGGCCGATCGCCAAAGCCGAATGGGAGAGGATGCCGAGCAGTGCATCCGCCGACAGCGACTGGAGCCGCTGCAGCGCCAGAAGCAGCAATGACACGACGACAGCGACGCCGAAGACGGCGACCAGCAGGTTGATCTGGAAGAACAGCGACAGCGCCACCCCGAGCAGTGCCGAATGCGCCATCGTATCGCCGAAATAGGCCATCCGCCGCCAGACGACGAAACAGCCGAGCGGCCCGGCGGTCAGTGCCACGCCGATCCCGGCGATGAGTGCCCGGGTGAAGAAGTCGTCAAGCACGGCCCTCTCCCTTCGCCTCGGCATGATCGCCGTGATGGTGGTGGTGATGCGAATGGTCGTGATCATCGCCGTCGTGATGATGGTGCCCGTCATCGGGATGGCAGTGATCGGTGACCGAACCGTCGCCATGCATCACCCGGCCATCCGGCAGATGCGTGTGATCGTGATGATGGCTGTAGACCGCCAGCGACCGCGAATTGCCGAAGAGTTTCAGGTAGTCGGCGCTCTGGCTCACCACTTCCGGCGTGCCGCGGCAGCAGACATGGCCGTTGAGGCAGATGACGGTGTCGGTTCCGGCCATCACCATATGCAGGTCGTGCGAGATCATCAGGATGCCGCAGCCGGTCGTGGTGCGGATCGAGCGGATCAGATCGTAAAGCGCGCTTTCGCCGGCGAAATCGACGCCCTGGACCGGTTCGTCGAGCACCATCAGATCCGGCTTGCGGGCGATCGCCCGGGCAAGCAGCGCCCGCTGGAACTCGCCACCGGAGAGGTGACGGACCTCGGCATCGATGAGATGGGAAATGCCAGTCGATGCCAGCGCCGCCAGAAGATCGGCGTCATTAAGCGGGCCGGTCAGCCGCATCAGCCGGCGCACGGAGAGCGGCATGGTCCAGTCGATCGACAGTTTCTGCGGGACATAACCCACGCGCAGGCCAGACAGTCTTGCGACAGATCCCTCGTCGGGGCGCAGCACCCCGATCGCCAGCTTTGCGGTCGTCGACTTGCCGGCGCCGTTCGGGCCGATCAGCGTCACCACCTCGCCGCGGCGGATCGAGAAATCGACGCCCCGCACCAACCATCGGCCATCCCGGCGAATGCCGGCATCGGCAAGCGATACCAATTGGCTTTCGGTTTTGGGGGCGCGAGCCCGATTGGACATCAGCATGTTTTTCCAGATTCCCTGTTGTCAGTGGCTATGACACACGTTATAGCATAACGCAATTGATGTAATAACATTACGATGCAATGCAAGGACGTGGCATGAAACTCGCTTCGATCTCCCTCCTCTCCGCCGTGGTGTTTTCCGCAGGCGCCGGCCCCGGCTTTGCAGCGCCGGACGTGGTGGTTTCGATCAAGCCGATCCACTCGCTCGTCGCCTCGATCATGAAGGGCGTTGGCGAGCCGAAACTGATCGTCGACGGCGCCGCTTCGCCACATACGTTCTCGCTGAAGCCCTCCAATGCAGCTGCCATCGAAGGCGCCGACGTCATCTTCTGGGTCGGCCCCGGCATCGAGGCCTTTCTCGAAAAGCCCCTGGATGCGCTGGCGGCCTCGGCAACGGTGGTCGAGCTTGAGGATGCACCTGGACTGCAAAAACTGTCGTTCCGCGAAAGCGGCGCCTTCGAGGCCCATGACGACGGGCATGAAGCGGCGGAGGCACACGAAGATGACGACCATCCACATGGCGACCATGACCAGCCCGCCGACGATCACGCGGACCACGACGATGACCATCATGATCACGGCGGCTTCGACACGCATCTCTGGCTCGATCCGATGAATGCCAAGGCGATGGCGGCGGAAATCGAAAAGACGCTGGTCAGTGCCGACCCGGCGAATGCCGCCGCCTATCAGGCAAACGGCGCCGCGCTGATGAAGGACATCGACGCGCTCGATACCGAGCTCAAGGCGACGATCGCTCCGGTCAAGGACAGACCTTTCATCGTCTTCCACGATGCCTATCAATATTTCGAGCATCGTTATGGAGTGAGCGTCGCGGGGTCGATCACCGTCAGCCCGGAGACCATGCCCGGGGCCGAACGCGTGGACCAAATCCACAAGAAGGTGAAGGAACTAGGCGCCACCTGCGTCTTCGCCGAACCGCAGTTCGAGCCGAAGCTTGTGGCGGTCGTGACCGAAGGCACGCCTGCCCGCTCGGGCACGCTCGATCCGGAAGCAGCGACGCTGAAGTCGGGTCCCGGCCTTTATTTCGAACTGATGCGGGGACTTGCCCGCTCGATGAAGGAATGCCTGTCGCAAGGGACCTGAGATCAGGCACCGAGAAACACGATCGCCGGTCGCATAGCGGCGAATGTGTGAGGCCTGCGGGAGGGAAGGCAAATACCCCCGCAGGCCGATCTTTCTCAGCGAGCCGCGATGAAGCTCGAAATCACGCCGCTTGCGACGCCGACCAGCAGGAAGTCGTTGTCGACCTTGACCCAGTGATAACCGCGCGGCGGGGCCGACAGGCGGTAACGGCGGTAATCCCGGATCTCCGCCATGCGGCGACGCTCGGCGGCCGTCATGCGATGCCCCTTCGACCAACGCGGCTTCACGACCACGACCTTCTTCTGAACCGTCACCGTGCGGGTCACGGTCCTGGTCCGCTCCGGACCGGAATGACGATCCTGCGCCTGGGCGGCAAGCGGAGCAGCAAGCACGGTTGCGGAAAGAAGGATTGCAAAGAACTTCTTCATCGGGTGTCTCCTCGTGTTGACCACGCCCGGAAACTAGGACCCGAATGATGAACCGTATGTGAATTGCCGCATTACATTTCGGTAATGAAATTATGGAGTTGTTGTAATTTTTTGATGTTCTGGATCGACTATTAGCGCCTCATAAACGAAACGGCCGAAATCCGCCGTCCTTGCTCGCCCCGACGTATCGAAGGCAAACATGCCCGCAAAGGCGCCGGTGAAGGAGCCGTGTTCGCCGCGGCCGCCTTCGTCCGAGATGACGCCGGCATCGAGTTTGGGGCCGAGTTCCTGCCACTCGTTGGAGCCGCCGGCGCGCCAGAGAAATTGCAGGTCGTTGTCACGGATCTCCATGGCGAGATGCACCGGCCCATCGGGGACGGAAACGCCGCTTCCGGCCGGAAAGCTCATGCGCCCATGCGGGAAATCACCGGGGCAGGAGAAGATCGTCACGACCCGGCCGAGCTTTTCGTGCAGGGTTACCACCAGCGAATGGAACTTGTGGCGATTGTAATAGTGGGTCAGGCCGGCGACCTGCTGATAGGTGTCGGGTGAAAAATCGACCACCGTCTCCGCCCGGAAGGAATGCTGCTCCTGGCGGCGGGCGACCAGCGATTGCTCGAACCAGGAACCGATGCTTTCGCGGCCGAAAAGGCGCAGATGCCCTGGGCGGTCGGCCAGGCTGAACAGACGTTCCGGATGCGGCGTGCGCAGCCACTGGAATTCCGGCGGCAGGGCCAAATCCTCGAAAGTGCGCTCGATGCGAGCGGGCCTCTCGATACGCCTGGCATCGCCCGGTGCAGGCACCTCGACATCCGGTACAACGCCGCCCTGGGCGAGATAGAGCCAGTCGTCCTCCCAGATGCAGCGCTGCAGCGCGGTCTCCCGGCCGAGCGTGCAGCGGCGTTTCGGGGCGAGCGGCCGGCCGCAGAGATGGGTGTGGTATGCGTCACCATCCGGCGTTTCGACATACTGCCCATGGCCGGCGCGCTGCAGCACGGCCTTCGGATGGTCCTTGGATGTGATCAGATGTGTCTGTGGATGCATTTCGTACGGCCCGTCGATCGAGCGGGAGCGGGCCATGGTGACGGCATGGTCGTAGCCCGTGCCACCCTCGGCGGTCGTCAGGTAATACCAGCCGTTGCGCTTGAAGACATGCGCTCCCTCGACCAGGCCGAGCGGGCTGCCGGCAAAGATGTTTTTGATCGGGCCTTTCAGCGCCTTCGTCTCGAAATCCCATTCCTGCAGCAGGATGCCGTCGAAGGCCGGATGTTTCGGCGCGCCGCCGTAACTCTCGGTGCGGTGGTTCCACTGCATGTTGAGGAACCACTTGCGGCCGTCGTCGTCATGGAAGAGCGTCGGATCGAAACCGGAGGAATTCACGTAGATCGGATCTGACCATTCGCCCTCGATGCTCGGCGAGGTGACGATGTAATTGTGGGCGTCCTTAAAATTGCCGTCGAAGCGCTTGACGTCCGTATAGACCAAGAAAAACAGCCCGTCGGAATAGGAAAGGCACGGCGCCCAGATGCCGCAGCTGTCGGGATTGCCACGCATGTCGAGCTGGCTCGCCCGCTCCAGCGGCCGACGCACCAGCGTCCAGTTCACCAAGTCGCGAGAGTGATGGATCTGTACGCCGGGATACCATTCGAAGGTCGAGGTGGCGATATAATAATCCTCGCCGACGCGGCAGATGGACGGATCGGGATTGAAGCCCGGCAGGATGGGGTTGTGGATCATGTCCTGTCTTCCTCCCAGTGACACATGAAAATGCCCGGCGGCGTTTGCCACCGGGCATGGGGATTAGCGTTGCGGCCCTGCCCGCTCGGCCGACTTGGCCCAGAGGTTGATGTCCGCATCCTTGGCATAGGTGTCGATCTCGGCGAGTTCGGCTGCCGTGAACTCCAGATTGTCGAGCGACTTGACGCAATCCTCGACCTGTTCCGGGCGGCTCGCGCCGATCAGCGCCGTGGTCACGCGGCCGCCGCGCAGGACCCATGCGAGCGCCATCTGCGCCAGCGTCTGGCCGCGCTTTTCGGCGATTGCGTTGAGCGCCTTGAGGTTGGCGATGTTCCGGTCGTTCAGGAAGGCCGGCCGCAGCGACTTGCCCTGCGCGGCGCGGCTGCCCTCCGGAATGCCCCCGAGATATTTCGAGGTCAGCATGCCTTGCGCGAGCGGCGAAAAGACGATCGAACCGATGCCCAGCTCTTCCAGCGTATCGAGCAGTCCGTCTTCCTCGACCCAGCGGTTGATCATCGAATAGCTCGGCTGGTGGATGAGAACAGGCGTGCCGAGTTGCCTCAGGATCGCCGTCGCTTCCCGGGTGCGTTTTGAATTGTAGGACGAGATGCCGACGTAGAGCGCCCTGCCCGAGCGGACGATATGATCGAGAGCGCCGCAGGTCTCTTCGAGCGGCGTATCCGGGTCGAAGCGATGCGAATAAAAGATGTCGACATAGTCGAGACCCATGCGCTTCAGGCTCTGGTCGCAGGAGGAGATCAGGTATTTGCGGCTGCCCCATTCGCCATAGGGGCCGGGCCACATGTTGTAACCGGCCTTCGACGAGATGATCAGTTCATCGCGAAAACCCTTGAAATCCTCGCGCAGGATCTGTCCGAAAGCGGTCTCGGCGCTGCCGGGCAGCGGGCCGTAATTGTTGGCAAGGTCGAAATGGGTGATGCCGAGGTCGAAGGCCTTGCGGGCGATCGCGACCTTGCGGTCATGCGGCGTGTCGTCGCCGAAATTGTGCCAGAGGCCGAGCGAGATCGCCGGGAGTTTTAGTCCCGAACGGCCGCAGCGGTTGTACTTCATGGTTTCGTAGCGGTTGGACGCTGGTTGCCAGGTCATGATCGTTTCCTCCGAATGAAATGCGGCGCACCTGGTCTCAAGCCGTGCGCGCCGCATTCATAACCGATCAGCGCAGAAGCGCCAGCGCCTCGTCGATGCCGAGCGCCGCCGGCTGGGTGCAGGTGGTCGAAAGTTCGATGAACCGCCCTTCCTCGCCGGATTTCAGGATCGAGGTCATCACGTCGACGCCGTGGAGCGTGCGCTCCAGCGAGCAGCGGGCATCGCGGCCTTCGATCAGGGCCATCGCCATGTCCGCCAGACCCGCCGTGCGATAGTTGGCGCGTGGCCCCTGCGGATGTTCCTGATTGTTGATGCCGAAGGGATGATCCCAGGGCTCCAGCGGCTGAATGTCCTTGTTGCGGCCGCTCGCCTCGACGGTGCCGCCGAAGAAGTTCGGATCGGGCACGAAGATCGAGCCCTCGGTGCCGTAGAGCTCCATATTGGCATGGCGGTGCGACCAGACATCCCAGCTTGCCGAGAGCGTGATCGTCGCGCCGCTGACGAATTCGAGCAGCGCATGGATGTTGGTCGGCGTCTCGACCGGGATCGATTGTCCTTTGAACGGTCCCTCACTGGTGACGTTGCGCGTCGGGCTCGCCATGGAGGTGAGTGCGCCGACCCGCTTCACCGGACCGATCAGGTTGATCAGGTTGGCGATGTAATACGGCCCGAGATCGAGGATCGGCCCGCCGCCTTCGAGGAAGAAGAATCCCGGATTGGGATGCCACATTTCCATGCCCGGGCTCATCACGTGGCAGGTGCCGGAGGTGATGCGCCCGACGCCGCCCTCGTCGATATATTTGCGGGCGAGCTGGTGCGCGCCGCCGAGAAACGTGTCCGGCGCGCAACCGACCGACAGGCCCTTCTCCTTGGCGAGCGCCTGCAGCGCCTTGCCTTCCTCCAGCGTGATCACGAGGGGCTTTTCCGAGTAGACGTGCTTGCCGGCTTCGAGGATCGCTTTCGAGACTGCGAAATGCGCCGCCGGGATGGTCAGGTTGACGATCACGTCGAGCTCGTCATTGGCAAGCATCTGCTCGATCGACTGCGCCTTGACGCCGTATTCCTCGGCGCGCATTGCGGCTGCCTGCTCATTGAGATCCGCGCAGGCGAGAACCTTCAGGCCTTTGAAGAGCGGCGACAGCTTGAAGTAGGTGGTGGAAATATTGCCGCATCCCATGATGCCGACGCCAAGTTCCTTGGGCATGGAAAACTCCGAAAATGCTGTGATCAATAGGTCTTGAAGGAAGCGATCGAGCGCGTCAGCAGCCGGTCGAGATCCTTCGGATTGTCGTGTTCGAGGACGTAGTGTTTTGCGGAGGTCTTCTTCAGCGCCGCCATCAGGTCCTTCCATGGAACGGTGCCGTGGCCGACATCGGCCCAGCCGTCCTCATCCTTGTTCTCGCCGGCCGGCGCGATGTCCTTGACGTGAACGGCGGTGATCCGCTTGGCATAGCTCTCGATCCAGGCAAACGGATCGGCGCCGCCGCGGATGACCCAGGCGATGTCCGCTTCCCAGGCAAGATCCGGCCCGCCGGCAAGAAGCTGTTCCTGAGGCGTCGAGCCGTCCGGCAGCGCCTTGAACTCGAAGTCGTGGTTGTGCCAGCCGAACGTGTAGCCGGCATCCCAATACCGTTTGCCGACACTCTGCAGCCGCTGGCCGAAAGCGAACCAGCCGGCGGCATCGGTCGGGCGCTGCTCGGCGATGAGATGCGGGCAATAGATCGCTTGGACGCCGAGCGTCCTGGCGATCAGCAGCGCCTGTTCCGGCTCCTTTTCGAGAAGGTCGATGCCGAAATGACCGGTCGGCATGGTCAGGCCGTTGGCATCGAGATCACCCTTGAGCGCCTTCAGGCCTGCTTCGTCGAGCGTCGCATAGATACCGCCAAAACCTTCCACCTCGGTATAACCCGCCTGGGCAACCTTTTTCAGGACATCGGAAAGCGGCGGAAAATTGCGGGCGCAATAAAGCTGAAAACCGAGTTTCGTCATGGTGTTCCTCCTTGATAAAGACCTCAACCTGCTGCCTGGCAGGAATAGAGGTCGTAGATGCGGAATTGCGGGGTCGCGTCCGTCGGTTCGGCGGGCGTGAAGCGGATGCTGCGGCTTTCGCCAGCGGCGAGATCGAAGGCGTTGTCGGAATAACGGCCGGGCGTGATACTCTCGACCAGCACGAAAAGGGCCAGGCCCTGGGCAGTGATCTTGAGCTCGAAGGCGCTGTCATCGGACGGAGATACGAGAAGCTCGAGGCCGGCCGGTTCAAGCTCCAAAGCCTTGTAATTGCCCGGGACATGATGCCCCTCGCCGCCCATGCCGTTCGATGCGGTGAAGGTCCAGGCGAGGATCGTTCCATCCGGAACATCCGCGGCCGGCAAGGTGAGCACGGTAACTGCGGCATCCGGCGTGCAGCGAGCTTCGAGGCTCCGAAGCGAGCTACGATAGCCCCTGAGGGTCAGCAGCGACAGGTTGAGCGTCGCCGTCACATCTTCCGCTGTGTCATTGACGACCGAGAAGCGAATTTCGCGGCCGTCGTCCGACAGAATCGCAGCGACAGCCACGAGCTGGAAAAAGCGCCGTGCCATGTAATGCAGCACCTTCCAGCTGCCGCCATAATCGAGGCTCGACCACGAAGCCACCGGCCAGGTGTCGTTGAGCTGCCAGTAGAGCGCACCCATGGTGTGCGGCTTCAGCGACCGCCAGAAATCGACGGCAGTCTTGATCGCCAATCCCTGTTGTACCTGGCTCAGATAGACGAAATTGGCGAAATCGGTCGGGAAGCGAAAATTGCGGAACATCGTGCCAGCAATGCGCTCGTTGCCGCCGGCATTCTTCTGATGGTGTTCCATGACCGGCGAGGCGATATTCATGTCCTTGAGCGCAGCATAGGTCTCGATGACCGGCAGCGAGGTATAGGACTGGAAGCCGAATTCAGAGCAGAAGCGCGGGCGAACGGAGCGGTAATCGGCGAACGGTTTGTTCTCGTGCCAGACGGACCAGTAATGCATGTCGCCCGAACCATCCGCATGCCAGGCGTCGCCGTAGTCGAGATAACCGGACGCAGGGCTGGACGGCCACCAGATCGCGTCGGGCGCGGCTTTGCTCAGGGCCTGTTCGATCACCCGGTTCAGCCGGTCGTAGGAGACCAGGTAACGGTCGCGGTTCTCGCGGGATTCCGGAAACCATGTCAGCGCACCGACCAGTTCGTTGTCGCCGCACCAGAGCACGATGGAGGGATGCGAGATCAGCCTGCGGGCCTGATAATCGACTTCCGCCGCGACGTTTTCGAGGAAATCGGTCGTCGAGGGATAGAGGTTGCAGGCGAACTGGAAATCCTGCCAGACCATCAGGCCGAGCTGGTCGCAGAGATCGTAGAACCAGTCCGCCTCATAAAAACCGCCGCCCCAGACGCGGATCATGTTCATGTTGGCGTCGATGGCGGAGCGCAGCAGATCCTCGGTTTTCTCCCGGCTCGAGAGAGAAAACAGCGCGTCGGCGGGGATCCAGTTGGCGCCGCGGCAGAAGATCTCGCGGTCGTTGATACGGAAGGCGAAACGGCTGCCTGCTTCGTCCGGATCGGTCAGCAGTTCGACGGTCCTGAGGCCGATCCTGCGGGTGACGGATTCTGTCGGGGTGCCCACCTTCAGGTCGTAAAGATCCTGCTCGCCACTGCCCGAAGGCCACCAGAGTTTCGGGTTTTCGACGTGGAAGACGTGGCTAACGACCGTCTCGCCGGCGCGCACGCCACAATCGAGCCGGACCCGTTCTTCACCGAGCGAAAAGAACACCGGCAGCACGCCCTGCCCTTCGGCATGGAACGTCACGCTGACTACGAGATCGACCGCGCCCGCCTCATGTCTCTGGCTGGTGACGACATGTTCGATACGGGCGGTATCGAGCCTCTTCAGGGCGATTTCGCCGTAGAGGCCGAGTGGCGCCAAAGCGACATTCCAGTCCCAGCCAAAATGGCATTGCGGTTTGCGCAGCATATTGCCGTTCGGGATCGGCGAATTGGTTTTGGAATAAGGAATGTAGAAGGGCTGCCGCGCCTGCCGCGCCGCCCCTTCCGCGATGCTGGAATGGAAAAGGATGCGGATCGTGTTCTCGCCAGCCTTCAGCGCCTTCGATACGTCCGGCCTGTAACGGCGGAAGCAGTTGTCTGCCTCAAGCACCGGGATGTCGTTGACGAAGACGGTCGCGACCGTATCGAGATCGGTGATGTCGAGATACCAGGAACCGGCCGGATCATCGAGCGTGAAACGCCGCTCGATCGTCCAGTCTGCGTTTGCGACCCATTGGACGTCGTTCTCGTTGCGGCCGAAATAGGGGTCGGGGATGATGCCGGCCGTCTTCAGCGCAGTATGAATGTCGCCGGGGATCGGCATCCCCGTGCGATGCGTTCCGTCGGCAGATGCGAGCTGCCAGGGGCCGGAGAGGTCGATATCCATTAGGATGCCCGCCCGCAAAATTCAGGGCGTGCCGGAGCAGCCCCCCTCTGCCCTGCCGGGCATCTCCCCCACAAGGGGGGAGATTGGCTGGGCGCGCCCGAGTCACTTCGACCGTGAGCCTCGAAGAGGGCGAGACTTTGCCACGAGTCGATCTCCCCCCTTGTGGGGGAGATGTCCGGCAGGACAGAGGGGGGTATTACCTGCCGCAACGACAATTGCCCCAAGGGCGATCGGCCCACCTGCAACTGGCTCGACGAAAACATCAGATGCGCTCTTCCGTCTCTGCATCGAACAGCGAGGCCATGGTCATGTCGAAGGCGAGGCGCACCTTGGCACCGACGGCGTAACGCCGTGCGCCGCCGATGCGAACCGACATCACGTGACCGGCATGCTTCAGCCAGAGCAGGTTGTCGGCGCCCATGGGCTCCTCGATATCGACGATCGCCTCATGCACTTCGCCGCCGGCGATGTCGCCATCCACCTTGATGTGTTCCGGACGGACCCCGAGGATGACCTTGCGTCCGCCCTTCAGCGGCTCGTAAGCATCGTAACCGTCGAGCGAGAAGCTGACGCCATTGGTCTTGAAGACGGTATGGCCGCCCTCCTCCGCCAGCTCACCGTTCAGGAAGTTCATCGACGGCGAGCCGATGAAGCCAGCGACGAAACGGTTCTTCGGCCGGTTGTAGATCGTCACCGGATCGTCGAGCTGCTGGATGACGCCGCTCTTCATGATGGCGATGCGGTCGGCCAGCGTCAGCGCCTCGATCTGGTCGTGGGTGACGTAGATCATCGTGTTCTTGAGCGCCTGGTGCAGCCGTTTGATCTCGACGCGCAGTTCCGAGCGCAGCTTCGCATCGAGGTTCGACAGCGGCTCGTCGAACAGGAAGACATCCACGTCGCGCACCAATGCACGGCCGATCGCGACGCGCTGGCGCTGGCCGCCGGAGAGTTCGGAGGGTTTGCGTTTCAGCAGCGGTTCGATCTGCAGGATGCCGGAGGCGCGTGCCACGCGGCGATCGATCTCGTCCTTCGGAACCTTGGCGACGCGCAGGCCGAAGGAGAGGTTTTTTTCCACCGTCATCTGCGGATAGAGTGCGTAGGACTGGAACACCATGCCGATGCCGCGGTCCTTGGGTTCTTCCCAGGTGACGTTCTTGTCCTTGATGAAGATTTGGCCTTCGGTGGGCTCCAGAAGGCCGGCGATGCAGTTCAGCAGCGTGGACTTGCCGCAGCCGGACGAGCCGAGCAGGACCAGGAACTCGCCGTCCTGGATGTCGAGGTTGAGATTTTCGAGCACCTTCACCGAGCCGAAGGACAGCGACAGTTCGCGGATGGAAACGCTGCTCTGAGTGCGCGCGGAAACATTGTTGAGCATCAGGCTTATCCTTTGACTGCGCCGGCCGCGATGCCGCGGACGAAAAGCCGGCCGGAAACGAAATAGACGATCAGCGGAACCGCACCCGTCAACAGCGTCGCCGCCATGTTGACGTTGTATTCCTTCACGCCCTGAACCGAGTTGACGATATTGTTGAGCTGCACGGTCATCGGGTAGGTATCCGGCCGGGTGAACACCACGCCGAACAGGAAGTCGTTCCAGATACCGGTGGTCTGCAGGATCATCGAGACGACGAAGATCGGCAGCGACATGGGCAGCATGATCCGGAAATAGATCTGCCAGAACCCCGCCCCGTCGATGCGCGCGGCCTTGAAGAGTTCTTCCGGCAGCGAGACGAAATAGTTGCGGAACAGCAGCGTCTGGATCGGCATGCCGAAAATCGAATGCACCAGGATGAGGCCGTAGAGCGTGCCGTAGAGGCCCATTTCGCGCAGCACGATGACGATCGGATAGATCATCACCTGATAGGGAATGAACGCGCCGACGATCAGGATCGTGAAGAAGATCTCCGAACCCTTGAACCGCCAGTTGGCAAGCGCATAACCGTTCACCGAGGCGATCGCGATCGACACGATCACCGATGGCACGGTGATCCGGACCGAATTCCAGAAGCCACGCGAAAGACCGTCGCAGTTCAAGCCCGTGCAGGCCTGCGCCCAGGCCTTCACCCAGGGCTCGAAGGTGATCTCCATCGGCGGCGAGAAGATGTTGCCGAGGCGGATTTCCGGCATGCCCTTCAGCGAGGTGACGACCATCACATAGAGAGGAATAAGGTAATAAATTGCCGCAAGGCCGAGCGCGCCATAGACGATGATATTGCGCGACGAGAGCGTTTTGCGGGGGCGTTTCCCCTGCGGTCCGGTTTCCAGCCGGGAACCGGCCGGATTGGAGATGGCGGGCATCGTGAGCGATTTATCCACGCTTGCGTCCTCCGAATTCGAGATAGGCCCAGGGCACGATGATGATGGCGACGGCGAGCAGCATCATCGTGGATGCGGCAAAGCCCTGGCCGAGGTTCTGGGCGAAGAACATGTAGTCGTAGACGTATTTGGCCGGCACGTCGGAGGCGATGCCGGGGCCGCCGCTCGTCTGTGCCACGACAAGGTCGTAGATCCTGACGATGCCGCTGGCGATAATGACCAGCGTGGTGACGAAGACCGGCCGCATCATCGGGATGATGATGAACAGATAGGTCTTCCACATCGGGATGCCATCGACGCGTGCGGCCTTCCAGATGTCCTCGTCGATGCCGCGAAGCCCGGCGAGCATCAGGCACATGACGAGCCCCGTCCCCTGCCACAGCGCGGCGATCAGGATGCCGTAGATGACGATGTCGGAGTTGTAGAGCGGATCGAAGGTGAAGCTCGTCCAGCCGAGCGAACGGACCACCGACTGCACCCCGAATTCCGGGTTGAGGATCCATTGCCAGACAAGGCCTGTGACGATGAAGGACAGCGCGAACGGATAGAGGAAGATCGTCCGGAACGTGTTTTCGAACCGGATCTTCTGGTCCATCAGCGCCGCCAGCAGGAAACCGATCGTCAGGCTGAAGATCAGCGACAGGCATCCGTAGGTCGCCAGGTTCTGGATCGAGACGATCCATCGCGGCGTATCCCAGAGCCGCTCATACTGCTCCAGGCCGACGAAGGACAGGCGTGGCAGGAGCTTGGAATTGGTGAAGGAATAAACAACGGTCCAGATCGTGCCGCCGAGAAAGATCACCACGGCCGTCAGCATCATCGGGATCGAGGCAATCTTCGAATTGAGATTGCGGAACAACTGGTTGGGTCGGCCGGGCTGAGTATGCGCCGCCATGGTCAACTCCTCTGGATAACAAAGGCTGCCGGAAGCAAGCCACCACCGGCCCCGCCCCTCTCGGACGCGGAGCCGGCTGTTGGATCGCTGTCTGTCGGATCAACCGGCCTTGGAGAAAATGGCGACGAAGCGCTTCTGGGCTTCCTCGGCCGTGATCGACGTATTGGCGAAGAACTGCGACATCAGGTCTTCCAGCTGCTTTTGCGTATCCTGCGTGATCAGCTGGTCGGTGCTGGTGACGACGTTGCCCTTGGCGAGGATTTCGAGACCCTTCTTCATGCAGTCGTTGGCGGCCGCAAGATCGACGTCGCCACGCACCGGCAGCGAGCCTTTCTTGAGGTTGAAGGCGACCTGCGTCTTGGCGTCGAGCAGCGTCGAGGCGAGCGCTTCCTGTGCCTTCGTCTTCGCCGCGTCCTTGAGGACCGGGAAGTAGAAGGCGTCGCCGGCCGTCGAGATCACCTCGTTGACGCCGAGGCCCGGCAGGCAGGTATAATCGACGCCGGCCTTCTTGCCGGCAAGCTGGAATTCGCCCTGCGCCCAGTCACCCATGATCTGACCGCCGGCCTTGCCGGTGATCACCATGTTGGTGGCCTGGTTCCAGTCCTGGACGTTGGTGCCCTTCGACATCTTGCGGGCATCGTCGGCCGCCTTGAAGACCTTGGCCATTTCCGGACCGGCCGCGACCTTTGCGTCCTTGTCGCCATAGACCTTCTGGTAAATCTCCTTGCCACCGATCGCGACCGTCAGCACGGCGAACAGACCGGTCGATTGCCAGGCCTGGCCGCCGACTGCGAGTGGCACGATGCCGGCCTTTTCAAGCGCCGGAGCGGCTGCGACATACTCGTCCCAGTTCTTCGGAACCGCAACGCCCGCCTTCTTGAAGGCGTCGTTGGAAAGCCACAGCCACTGCCAGGAATGGATGTTGAGCGGCACGCAGTAGATCTTGCCCTCGAACGTGCAGGATTTCAGCAGGCCCGCGGGACGGACGATCTTGTCCCAGCCTTCCTTCTTGGCGAGATCGGTGAAATCGCGCATCAGGCCTGCCTGGACCAGCTCCTCGGCTTGGCGGCCATGGTTGAACTGGGTGGCCGACATCGGATCGCCGCCGGTGATACGGCTGATCATGATCGGGCGGGCGGTGCCGCCGGAGCCGGCAATCGCGCCGTCAACCCACTTGTTGCCGGTTGCGTTGAAAGCCTTGGCGAGTTCCGCGACTGCGGCAGCCTCGCCTCCGGACGTCCACCAATGGGTGACTTCGAGATCTGTGGCATGAGCCGCGCCTAACGGCAGCATCACGGTTGCGGCAAGAACAGCCGCCATAGAACGAATATTCATGAGTCTCCTCCCTCACTGAAACGTTGCCGTAAAAACGTAAGGCAATCCCCCATGTCACGCAACCTGTTTTGGGAGAAAAAATTCTGGAGTCGCGAAAATACAATCTTAAGAAGAATCCAGAGAGGTATCGGCGACGCCGAAGCTCTGTCAATTCCTAGCAATATTGCCCGGTGTGTCCGACATAACGGGCAATATCAGGAAACCTAGCATTCGCGCCTGCACAAATCCATTTCGCATATGCGTTGTACAACCCAAGGCTATGGAACTCTGGCATTGATCAAAATTCCACTCGACTTTTTACCTGTATCGTTTCAGTTATTGATTTCGAGTGGAGGACAAGGGAGGTGTCGCGACGTTTCCGGGCAAGCTTCAGCCCTTTATAGTGGGCAACTGACTCGGGCAGCGACGGCAAACAATGGACGATAGCGGAAGATCAAAGACGGGCGGAACGCAGACGGCGGTCCGTGAACGTCCTACCTTGAAAACGATCGCCTATATGACGGGCCTCGGCATCACCACGGTCTCGCGTGCGCTGAAGGATGCGCCGGATATCGGCGCCGACACCAAGGAACGCGTCCGCCTCATCGCCAACCAGCTCGGTTATCAGCCGAACCGCGCCGGCGTGCGCCTCAGAACCGGCAAGACCAATGTCATCGCGCTGGTGCTCAGCATCGACGAGGAGTTGATGGGCTTTACCAGCCAGATGGTGCATGGCATTTCCGAAGTGCTGGGCGGCACGCAATATCACCTCGTGGTGACGCCGCATTCCTTCCAGAAGGACCCGATGGTGCCGGTGCGCTATATCCTCGATACCGGCTCGGCCGACGGAGTGATTATCTCACGCATCGAGCCCGACGACGCGCGGGTACGACTGATGACGGAGCGCAACCTGCCGTTCGTTACCCACGGTCGCACCGACATGGGGATAATCCATCCCTATCACGACTACGACAATGAGGCTTACGCCTATCAGGCCGTCCGCAAGCTGGTGGAAAAAGGCCGCCGGAGGATCGCGTTTCTGTCGCCGGGAAGCCGCTTCTCGTTCTACGTCCACAGCCGCATCGGCTTCGAACGCGGGCTTGCCGATTTTGGTGCTACCGAAGTGCCGATGGGCCGGGTGACCAGCGAGACGCCACTCGAAGAAACCCGCGCCTATGCGGAACGCATGATGCGCGCGGCCGAGCCTCCGGACGGGATCATCTCGATCAGCGGATCGGCGACGATCGCACTGGTGGCCGGGATCGAGGCCGCGGGCAAGAAGCTGGGGCACGACGTCGACATTGTATCGAAACAGTCGGCCGATTTCCTCAACTGGATCCGGCCGGAGATCTATACGGTGAGCGAGGATATCCGCCAGGCGGGACGGGAGCTCGCCAAGGCCCTGATGGCACGCATCGACGGCGTCGGTCCCGAACTGCTGCAGAGCGTCGCAAGCCCCGTCTGGTCGAAGATGGCGCCCAAGGACTAAGGCCTAAAAACTAGGGACCGAAAACAAAAATGCCCGCCGGATCCGGCGGGCATTTTTCGTCATACCGATGAAAATCAGGCGAACTCGCTCAGACCGCTGCCCCACGGGCCGTGGTGCTTGTCGACGCCGTCGAGGCGGTCGAAGCCGTGGGCGCCGAAGAAGTCCCGCTGCGCCTGGATGAGGTTCGCCGTGCCGCGGCCGCGACGATAGGCATCGAAATAGGAGAGCGCCGAAGCGAGCGCCGGAACCGGCAGGCCCGACAGAGCGGCGTAGGACACGACGCGACGCAATGGGGCGTCGGTATCCTTGACCATCTGCGCGAAGGCCGGCGTGACGATCAGGTTCGCCACATGCGGGTCCTTGGTGAAGGCCGAGGTGATCTCGTCGAGGAAGGCCGAGCGGATGATGCAGCCGGCGCGCCAGATCTTGGCGATCGTCGGCATCGGCAGGTTCCAGTTATATTCGACCGACGCCGCAGCCATGACCGCGAAGCCCTGCGCATAGGCGCCGATCTTGGCGGCGAGCAGCGCGCTTTCGAGGTCGGCGATGAAGGCCGCCTTGTCCTTCGGCGCTTCCGCGACCTTCGGCAGGCCGAAGATCTTTTCGGCAGCGAGGCGTTCGGTTCTCTGGGACGACAGGATGCGGCCGGCGACGGCGGCTTCGATGGCGGTTGCGGCAACGCCCATGTTCTGGGCTTCGATGACCGACCACTTACCCGTGCCCTTCTGGCCGGCGGCATCGACGATCAGATCGACCATCGGCTTGCCGGTGATCGGATCGGCGGCCTTCAGAACCGTCTGGCTGATCTCGATCAGATAGGAGTTCAGGCGGCCCTCGTTCCACTTGCCGAACACGTCGCCGATTTCGGACGCGCTCATGCCGAGGCCATCGCGCAGGATGCCGTAGATTTCGGCGATCATCTGCATGTCGGCATATTCGATGCCGTTATGGATGGTCTTGACGAAATGGCCGGCGCCGTTTTCGCCGAGCCAGGCGACGCAGGGCTCGTCGTTGAACTTGGCCGAGATCGAGGTCAGCACCTTCTCGACGCGCTTCCAGCTGTCCTCGGTGCCGCCGACCATGATCGACGGGCCGTGGCGCGCACCCTCTTCACCGCCCGATACGCCCATGCCGATGAAGGTCAGGCTCGAGTCTTTCAGATTGTCGAAGCGGCGCATCGTATCGCGGAAATTGGCATTGCCGGCATCGATCATGATGTCGCCGGCTGAGAGATAAGGCTTCAGGAGCTCCATCTGCTGATCGACCGGGTCGCCGGCCTTGATCATGATGATGATCGGCCGCGGCGGACGGATGGCGGCGACGAATTCTTCGAGTGTCTCGCAAGGGATAACCTGGCCCTGCAGTTCGCCGGCTTCGGCGTAGAACTTGCGGGTCGCTTCCGGAGACCGGTTGAAGACGGCGATCTTGTTGCCTTTTTCGGCGATGTTGAGGGAGAGGTTAGAGCCCATGACGCCGAGCCCGATAAGGCCGATTTCTGCCTGTTCCACGGATGTGCCTCCATATTGAGATTCGAGGGTGTTGTCGCATTCATATAGGGAAACGGCAAGGCGATGGCGACGCTAAACGATTAAATTTCAATGACACTCCGTCTTCTCCGTGGCAAGGCAGCGACCTGTTTTTTCCAAGCGGAACCGCGTCTTGCGACTGCCCAATTCGGATGCGACAAGGAGGGTACGAATACGGCCAGAGATATGCGTAGGGATTTGCCGATACTGGCTAAAGCCGGTTATGCCGATCAGGCGCATATGACGCGCGACGTGAAGGATCTGACCACTTTGACGCCGGGAGAGATTCGCGGGCAACTTTGCGGCTGATTGTCCGTTTTGTTCAAGAACCGCTGTTTCTCATCGGCTAGACCGAGGGAAAATCGAGGATCCCACCATATGACCACCCTGCCCGCCCGTATCATTCATATCGGCATCGAGAGACCTTGGCAGCATGTCTACGCCTTCGCGAGCCGGCCGGAAAACATGCCGCTCTGGGCATCCGGCCTTGCCGCCGGGCTGACCCGCGACGGCGACGACTGGATCGGCGACGGCGGACCGGTCGGCCTGGTGCGCGTGCGGTTCTCGCCTGACAATCCGTTCGGCATCCTCGATCACACGGTGACGATGGGAAACGGCCTCGTCGTCGAAAACCCGTTGCGCGTCGTGCCGAACGGCGATGGTGCTGAAGTCATGTTCACACTTTTCCAGCGCCCCGATCTTGACGACGCGGCTTTCGAGGCAGATGCCGCCCATGTGCGGAACGATCTCATGGCACTGAAAAGCCTGCTGGAAGAAAAGAAACAGGAGGGCCCGATGGGCACCAAGGAAGCCGATCGCAAGATCGACTATATCGAGTTCAACGTGAAGGATATCGAAGCCGCCAAGGCGTTCTACGGCTCGGCCTTCGGCTGGACTTTCACGGACTATGGACCGGACTACTGCGAATTCCAGGACGGAAGGCTGACAGGCGGCTTTGCGAAGTCGGCGGATGTAACGGCCAAAGGCGGTCCGCTCGTCATTCTTTTCGCAAACGATCTGGAGGATGCGCTATCGCGGGTCGAAAAGGGTGGCGGCAGGATCGTCAAACCGATCTTCTCATTCCCCGGCGGGCGGCGATTCCAATTTACCGATCCGGAGGGCTACGAGCTGGCCATCTGGTCCGACAGGTAAGGGTTAGGCAGCGGGGCGCCGGCGCCGGTCGGCGGTTTCCTGCATGACGAGAAGCGCGCCGATGAGCTGCGACGAGCCCGAAACGCAAGGTGACATGCGGCAGCGAAAGACGACCGTCTGGCCGTCGATCTGATCCGCGTAGGTGAGCGATATGCTCTCGCCGGCAAAGCATCGGTCGAGGTTGGGTTTGAAATCGTTCTTGAAGCGGTGGAGGCCGATAAATTCCGCGAAATGCCGGCCGATCAGATCGTCGCGCGCCAGATCGAGCCGGCGTGCGTTGGTCTCATTGGAATAAAAGATCCGATAGCCGGGTGCGATCACGACGATCCGGTCGGAGATGCGATTGAGCAGAGCGTCGTCGAGAAAACCGTCAACTGTCGCTTCGGCGATCACCGCATGCTCGGGCGGCTCCGGCTCCGGGCGGCGATTGGCCGACAGACCCATTTCCGGGACGACATAACGCTCCACAAGCATCTGCAGCAAATGTCCGTTGCGGCGGACGCAGCCGCGGTCATCGGCCTCCTCGTTCAGGAGGTCCAGCGCGAAGCGGAATTGAGCCTGGATGCTGGCCGGATCCTTGCTCTGGCTCGAAAAGACGGCCAGCAGAAGCGGATCGAGTTCACGATCGAGCAAAGCGGTCGCGGACACGTCATTGCGCTCGACCGCCTGCCGCAGGTCGGCATATTTTGACCAGAACAGATCGATCAACGCTTCCAAAATGCCCTCCCCTTGGTGCCGGAGATTACCGCCGATTCTTCCCCAAGATCGACGCCTCCAAATATTTAAATGCGAATCAGATTAATTTATCCCTCAAAAGCAGACCCGATTTGTAGCCGGTGACTTAAAGTAGAATGCAGTAACGCGGTCCGGAAAAGCTCAAAATCCGATTACAGATACCGTTTGATATGCCACCGGTCGTGGTACCAGAGCCATTGTTCGGGGTATTCGCGAACCCAGGTTTCCACCTTGTCGTTGAGGAGCTGCCCGGTGGCCTGGAGGTCGAGTTTGCCGTTCGCGTCGCGCGGCAGTTCGATCTTCGGCTCGATCTCCAGCCGGAAGCGGTTGCCCGGCAGTCGGATGCAGCGGGCCGGATAAACTTCCGCATCGAACTGCCGGACCAATTTTGCGAGCAAGGGGCTCGTTTGGACGGGCTGTCCGAAAAAGCTGGTCTTGAGACCCTTGCGGAATTTCTGATCCACAAGGACGCCAACGCCGCCGCCCGTTTCGAGCTTGCGCGCCAGAGCAAAGGACGAGCCGGCATGCGAAGGCACGAGCTGGCCCATGCGGGCGCTGCGGAAGGCAAAAACCTTGTCGGCGATATAAGGATTGTTCGGCGGCCGGAAAAGAACCGTCACTTCGAGGCCGAACGCATTGCCGGCGACCGGCAGCAGTTCGAAATTGCCCGTATGGGCCGTGAAGACGATGAACGGGCGCGGATTGTCGCGCAGGTCCACGAAGATCGGCACGCCCGAGACTTCCACCCTGCCCGGCTTGTCCTGTTCGGGATCGAAATCGAACAGCCTGTCGAGGAAAACGTATTCGGCGGCGAGCCGGCCCATATGGCCCCAGCTCGCTATGGCGATCTCTTCAAGTTCCTCGTCTGTCTTTTCCGGATAGGCATTGCGCAGGTTGACGAGCATCAGCTTGTGGCGGCCGAGCTTCGGCCCGATACGACGCGCCATCCGGTCGGCGAACCGGATGCCCGGATCCGCCGGAAAGATCTTCAGGAAATTGAGGAGCCCGAACGCGCTCTGCGCCACCAGCCATTGCTGGAAGTGGAGTAACGCCAGAGCGATCCGGGTCAGGAACATCTTCACGGGGGACGCCTCAGTCCATCCGGAGCACGATCTTGCCGAACACCTGGCGGGTTTCCATCCGTTCCAGCGCCTTGTCGATCTCGGCGAAGGTGACCTCCGTGTCGATCACCGGATGAACGATGCCTTGCGCCATCTTCTGCATGGCATTCGCCATGTTCTCCATGCGGCAGCCGAACGAGCCGAACAGCTTCAGCTGCTGCTGGAAGAGCATCATCAGGTTCATGTCGGTCGAGACGCCGGATGTGGAACCGCAGGTGACAAGGCGGCCGCCGCGCTTCATGCACAGCATCGAGCCGGCCCAGGTATCCTTGCCGACATGTTCGAAGACGACGTCGACGCCCTTCTTCTTGGTGAGCTTGCGCACGACGCCCTCGAAGCGGTCGGTGCGGTAGTTGATGACGTGATCGGCGCCGAGCGCCTTGGCCCGTTCGATCTTGTCGTCCGAGCCGACCGTGGTGATCACCGTACAGCCGATCTTCTTGGCGAGCTGGATCGCAGCCGTGCCGATGCCCGAGCCGCCGGCATGGACGAGAATGGTTTCGCCCGGCTGCAGCTTGGCATTGTCGAACAGCATGTGCTCTACGGTGCCGAAAGTCACCGGCGCCAGCGCTGCGGCAACCGCATCGACGCCCGGAGGGGCCGGCACCAGCAGGCGGGCCGGCAGGTTGGCCTTTTCCTGTGCAAAGCCGTCCAAATGGAACCCGTGCACGCCCGAAACGTGTTCGCAGAGATTGTCGCGCTTCTCGCGGCAGGGCTTGCAGAGACCGCAGGTGCGCGCGCCGTAGATCGACACGAGCTGGCCCGGCAGGACGTTCGAGACACCCGGACCGATCGCTTCGACCACGCCGGACGCTTCCGCTCCGATCGTCAGCGGCATCTTGCGCTTGGCGAATGCCATGCCGCGCCAGCCCCAGACGTCGATATGGTTGAGGGCGACGGCCTTGACCCGCAGCGTTACCTCGCCTGGGCCTGGGGCCTCCGGCTCGGGAATGTCCACCGCTTCGAGCTTCCGGTCATCGATCAGTTGCAGAGCGCGCATAATAGGTCTTCCTTCGCCCGGAGGCGTCCCAATTCGTCAAACGTGATTGGCGACGGTCTCTAAGCCGGTTCCAGCGTCATGACAAGGCTGGCGTTCTGTCCACCGAAGCCGAATGAGTTGGAAAGCACCGCCGTCGGCTGCCCGTCCCGCTTTTTGTTCGGCACGACATCGAGCACGATGGTCGGATCGGGGTTGGTATAGTTGATGGTCGGCGGCAGGGTTCCGGTCAGCATCGTCTGGATCGAGAACACGGCTTCGACGGCGCCGGCCGCAGTCAACGTATGGCCAATCATCGACTTGTTGGAGGAAACCGGGATTTCCTTCAGCCGGTCGCCGAAGACGGCGAGCATCGCGCCATATTCCATCTTGTCGTTTTCCGGCGTCGAGGTGCCATGCGCGTTGATGTAGCCGATGCCGCTTTCGTCCATGCCGGCATCCGCCAGCGCAGCACGAATCGTGGCGATCGCAGGGCCGCCGTCAGGCGACGAACGGGTGCGGTGGAAATGGTCGGCCTTCTCGCCGCAGCCCTTCATGATGCCGAGCACCTTGGCGCCGCGAGCGATCGCCGATTCGAGCGATTCGAGCACCAGGGTCGCCGCACCTTCGGCGATGACGAACCCGTCGCGGTCCTTGCTGAACGGCTTGGAAGCCTTTTCCGGCGGATCGTTCTGGGTGGACAGTGCCGAGAGAAGCGAAAAGCGGATCAGCGCCTCGGCGCTGACCGAACCGTCGGTCGCAACCACCAGCGAGCGGTCGGTACGGCCCTGGCGGATCGCCTCGACGCCGAGCTGGATGGCGGTCACGCCCGAAGCACAGGCCGTGGAAAGGGTGACGGGCAGGCCGCGAGTTCCGAACTTGTCAGCGAGGCGTTCGGAGATCGAGCCGAACTGGACGGCTTCGAGGAAGACCGGATCCGGACGCTCGCGCATGGCGGCGAGGAAACGGTCATAGGCGTCGCCCTCGGCCTTCGACGGCGGAGCGCGGTCGGCAAGCGCGAAACGATCGCTCCATTCCGGCTCGACCGGCGGTGCGGCAAGGAACAGCGGTCCGTCGAAATCGCCTGAAAGGCCCGACTGGGCGAGCGCCTCGGTAGTGGTCTCGCGGGCGAAGGCGAAGGAACGTTCGACGGAGTTTTCGGCCGGAACGGCGATGAAATCCACCGTGCCGCTGATCCGGGTGGACAGGCCCTCGGTCGGAAAACGGGTCACCTTGTGGATGCCGGACGTGCCAGACGTTAGCGCAGCCCAGTTGTCGGCCAGCCCCTGGCCGAGCGAGGTGATGACACCCATGCCGGTGATCGCGATGATCGGGCGGCCGAGATGATCCTTGAAGCGGTTGTCGCTCATCAAAATCTCCTTTACGCGGCCGAGAGGACTGCAAGGCCCTCGCCGCGCGTATAACCGACGGTCGTCACGACGGCGTGCTTCGCGGGCGCAGCCATCGGCTTCTCGTTCTCGGCGTCGAATGTGGGTACTGTGGACGCACCATCCAAGGTCAACGCCGCGAGCGCCAGACCCAGCGGGAACTGGGCTTCCATGCCGTGCCCGGTGACACCGCCAAATCCGCGGATCGCCGCTCCGGGGAATTCGGTCTCCAGCAGCGCCTTTTCCCGCGTCGCGAGATCGACGACGCCGCTCGCGCCGGAAAACACGATCGTATCGGCCTTCGAAATGCCGGAAGCATGGCCGGCAAGACGGGTGAGGCGCTTTTCGAGCCTGCCTTCATCGCGATTGCCACGATCGCCTTCGATCGCGTCGATAACGGCATAGATATGGGCGCCACGCGCTTCCGCATGGGCGCGCGATTCGAGCACCAGGAAGGCACCGACCGTGCCCATGATCATGCCGCCGCCGTTGTCGGCGGAACGCGACCAGAGCGGATGCCAGCCGCCCGTCGCATGCGCCTGGATGCCTTCGACCAGAAGGATGATGTCGGCGCGTTCAGCGACGAAGGCGCCGCCGACCAGGCTGTGGGTCGATTGGCCGGCCTTGATGCGGTGGAAGGCGGTCTCGACGGCGGAGATGCCGGCCGCCTCTTCGCCCATGAAGGTGCGCGACGAACCGGTGACCTTGTGGACGATCGAGATATTACCGGCGACGAGGTTGGAAAGCTGGGCTAGAAACAACGTCGGGCGGAGCTCGGTGGTCAGCTTCTCGTTCAAAAGCATTTCGCGGTCGTTGCGCTTCAGCGCTTCGTCGACGATCAGCGAATCGACCTTGATGTCGCGCTCGCCGCCGCCGGCGGCGACGATCATGTCCATGGAGGCGCAGGCTTCGGCGTCCGTCTTCAGGCCTGCGTCGTCGAGGGCAAGGCCGGCCGAAAAAACGCCTAGCCGCTGCCAGTTCTCCATCTGGCGCTGGTCGCCTCGCTTGGCGATCTGCGCCGACCAGTCGATCTCGGGCATCGGATGCACCGGATAGGGCGCGAAGCGGTCGGTTTCGACTTTCGGAGCGCCGGCTTCCGTCGACGACAGGAGCGCGATATGCGGCTCCTTGCCAACGCCCTGGCTGGTGACGATCCCGATACCGGTGATCACGACATCATTGTCAGACTTCATAATGTCCTCTTTGACCCACCGGCTTGAACGGGCGGGCTTTTATGCGCTTGCAGCAATCGCATCCATCAGGCCGACCTCTTCCGCGCGCTTGCGGATGACCGGCGCCAGCGGGATCTCGCTGAACGGCATGGTGCGCAGTTTGAGCTGCGCGTCACAGACCTTCTTGCCGTTACACGTGATCTTTGCCTTGGTCACCGCGTAACCGGATCCCTCATGCTCCAGAAACGCCTCGATGTCGAGAACCGCGTCGGGTTCCACAAAGGCGCGCATCTTGGCGCCGTCGACCGACATCAGGAACGGCATGGCGGCGAAATCGGTGGCGGCAAGCACCAGGAAACCGGAGGCCTGCGCCATGGTTTCGATCAGGAGCACACCCGGCACCAGCGGCATTCCGGGAAAATGGCCTTCGAAGACAGGGCTTTTGGACGGCACGACAGACCGCGCCTTCAACACCTTGGCCCCAAGATCGACCGCTTCGACGCGGTCGATCATCTGGAAATATTCGAGCAGCATGAGTTTGCCGGCCCGGGATGATCGGAGACGATCAGCCCTTGGCCGCCTTCAGCTCGTCGATCTTGGCACACAGGTTCTTCAGAACGAAGTACTCTTCGGTCGAAACCTTGCCTTCGTTCACTTCCTGGGTCCACTGTTCCAGCGGAATCTTGATCCCGAATTCCTTGTCGATGGCGAACACGATATCCAGGAAGTCCAGGCTGTCGATGCCCAGGTCATCGATCGTGTGGCTTTCCGGCGTGATGGTTTCGCGATCGATTTCGCTGGTTTCAGCGATGATGTCGGCAACTTTATCGAATGTAGCTGTCACGCCCATGTCCTTTGTCGAATATCAAAATCAAGGTTCCACATAGGGAAATCGATCACAAATGCCAATGGCCTCGTGTTCCCGCATGGAAATTTGCACCGGAACTGTTGCCTAAACAGCAATCGCCTAGGCTCCGGAGGCCCGGCTCTCGACCAGCGCGGCCCGGATCACCTCCAGAACCTCGCCTGATCGGATATCAGTGCAGACCCACTGGCTCGGCTGGCCGTCCCAGGCCGTGCCGACGAACTTGCGGGCGTTGTCCGGCGCCTGGATGGTTTCGCCGTCGGCAATGCCGCCGCAGACGACTCGCACCGGACCAGTGCGGAGGATGAAGAGATCAGGCCGTACCAGATAGACGCAGGCCGTGCTGTCATGCACCGCCATGCCGGAAATGCCGACACGGCTCTTGTAGAATTCGATATAATATTGCGACAGGTCGGAGAGCAGCTGCACCGACTTCTCACCCGACTTGGCCATGTCGGCGAGATACTCCCCGGTCATGATCGTCTTCATCGTCACGTCCAGACCGACGATCGTCACCTTCCACGGCGTGGTGAATATGATGTCGGCGGCTTCCGGATCGCCGTGGATATTGGCTTCCGCCGCCGGCGTGACGTTACCGTTCACATCGAAGGCGCCGCCCATGACGATGACTTCCTTGACGAGACCGGCGAAATCCGGATCGGCCTGCAGCGCCAGCGCCAGGTTGGTCATGCGGCCGACGGCGATCAGCGTCACCTCACCCGGATTGTCGCGGACGGTGTCGATTATGAACTGGTAGGCGGGACGCGGATCGAGCGGCCAGTCGATCGTCTCCGGCAGACCGATATTGCCGAGACCGTCGAGGCCATGCACGACGGAAGCGGCGCGATCGTCGCTGCGCAACGGATCGATCGTCCTGTCGGCGCCTTTGGCGATGGGGGCTGAAATCCCCCATTCCTGATGCAGGAACTGCGCATTGCGGGTCGTGAGATCGAGCGGAACATTGCCGAAGACGGTGGTCACGCCGAGAAGGTCGACCTCCGGGTGCCGGTGCAGAAAGAGCAGCGCCATTGCGTCGTCAACGCCGGGATCCGTGTCGAAAATCACCTTATGCATATGCTTTTTCCTCATTCCGGCTCTTCGAAAGCGGCGCACAATAACGCCAAACCGCTGATGCGCAATCCCGGAAGCGACATGGCTGCAGTTCGCGGAAGGCGGTTGCGATGACGACCGTTCGATGCGAAAAGCCCGCCGTGCCCGTCCGGGTGCGCTTCCGCTTACAGAGTCTCCTCCCCTTGACCGACCTCGCATTCCAGTTCCTCTTCCTGCTGTTTCTTGCAGCGATTTTTGCCGGTTTCGTCGATTCGATTGCCGGCGGTGGCGGGCTCATCACCATCCCGGTCATGCTGATCGCCGGCATTCCGCCGCTCGAATCGCTTGCCACGAACAAGCTGCAGTCGCAGTTCGGATCGGCTTCAGCGACGATCGCCTACGCCCGGCGAGGTCACGTGAACCTCAAAAGCCAGTTGCCGATGGCGGCGATGTCGCTGATCGGTGGGGCCGTCGGCGCCACCCTCGCGTCGCTGGTGCCGGCAGGCTGGCTTGCAGCGGCAATCCCGTTCCTGCTGATCGCCATCGCGCTGTTCTTCGCGGTCAAGCCCAACCTCAACGACGTCGACAGTCACCGGCGGGTGACGCCCTTGGTGTTCGGCGTGACGGTCGTGCCGTTGGTCGGCCTCTACGACGGCATATTCGGGCCTGGCGCAGGCTCGTTCTACATGCTGGGTTTCGTGCTGCTTGCAGGCTTCGGCATGCTGAAGGCGACCGCTCATACCAAGCTGATCAATCTTGGCTCGAATTTCGGCTCGTTCCTGGTCTTTGCGGCAACCGGGTCGGTACTGTGGAAGATCGGCCTGATCATGGGCGTTGGCCAGTTCCTCGGCGCCCAGGTGGGTTCTCGGCTGGCCATGAAGAACGGCGCGAAACTGATCAAGCCGCTTCTGGTCGTCTCCTGCCTGGCCCTGGCGCTGAAACTGCTCGCCGATCCGGCCCATCCCGTCCGAGTCTGGCTCGGCTTCTAGCCCTTCATCCTGAGGGGCAGGCCGGCGGCGATGAAGAAGACCTCGTCGGCCGATGCCGCGATCCGCTGATGCAGCCTTCCGGCATGATCCCTGAACTCCCGCGCCATCCTGTTGTCCGGCACGATGCCAAGGCCGACCTCATTGGAGACAACAATCAGTTTCGCCGAGAGGCTTTCGGACTGCCGTACAAGTGCGGCGGCGGCGGTGTCTATATCGCGCTCGTCCATCATCAGGTTGGTGAGCCAGAGCGTCAGGCAATCGACGAGGACGACCCTGCCCGGCGCATCGATGTCGCTCAGTCGCTCCACCAGATCGAGCGGCACTTCATGCGTGGTCCAGCCGTCTCCGCGATCGGCACGATGTCGGGCGATGCGCTCGCGCATCTCGTCGTCATAGGCACGACCGGTGGCGATGTAGTGCCGTTCCAGGCCGCTCTCCTTCGCAAGCCTTTCCGAAAAGCCGGATTTGCCTGAGCGGGCGCCGCCGAGGACAAGGGTAACGTGACCGTTGCGTGTCATGGAGAAAATGGCCTGAACCAGAGGGGACCGGACGATTCGTAGACAGGAGGCGTCCGGCCCTGTTGGTGATGATGTCTCTGGATTCGCATTGCCGGTAGATGGTGCAGCCATATACGCCGAGTGTCAACCAACACCCACTTGGCCGTCGCTCGGATTCATCGACGAAGGCAGCCTCGGCTGACCGGTCCGGTCAGCCGATTTCGGCCGCAAATCCGCATATTTGGCAAAGGAGGCCGTGGCCCCTATTTGACAGTCGCGAGTTTGACAACGATCGGAAGATGAAGTGTCCGCGGGCCAACAAACAGGGCCTGCCATCGGACGGCAAAGGCGACCGGTACGCACTACCTGATCCGGCGCCAAGCGCGAGCTAACCGCCCGCATGAAAAGCAATAACGCCACATTCTTACCGGATGGTTAGTGAACTCCGTAAGCTACGCGATTTTCTCATTTTTCCGTTCTTTTCCGAAAGAATGATGGAGTGGATAGCGGCGGCTACCGGAAAAAAGGCCCAGCCTGACGCGACACAACTTCGCAATCGGTGAATGTCTGCGTCCTTGGAAGTGGTGATCCTAGGAGGCGAAAACGTTGACCAGCGCAGATTGCGCCAGCCCGCGCGTGTTGATTTCTGATGAGGAAGACGTACCGTGATTTGAACTGACATAATAAATGCACACTATCCATGGAATGCTGTCGCAGATGCGAACGAGACCTATACTCGCGCAGGCCTGCTCAGACTGGATCCAACAGTGGCCACCACCTCGCGCTCGATTGAAGTCAACAGTGAAAGGAAAGACCGGGAGGTCCCTGAATGAAAAAAATCCTCGCTTCCACGGTCTTTGCTGCCGGTCTCTATGCTTTCGCAGGGTCAGCCTCGGCGGACTGCGGTACTGTCTCGATCGCCGAAATGAACTGGGCTTCGGCCGGCATTGCGGCCAATCTCGACAAGATCATCCTCGAACAAGGTTTCGGCTGCACGGTCCAGCTTGTCCCGGGCGACACGCTTCCGACCTTCACGTCCATGAACGAAAGAGGTCAGCCGGATCTCGCGCCGGAATTCTGGATCAACTCCGTGCGCACCACACTCGACAAGGCCGTTGCCGAAGGCCGCTTGGTGGTCGGTGCGGAAATCCTCTCCGACGGCGCCGTCGAAGGCTGGTGGATTCCGAAATTCCTGGCCGACGCCCATCCCGACATCAAGACCGTGCAGCAGGCACTGACCCATCCGGAACTTTTCCCGGCACCGCAGAAACCCGGAAGGGGGGCCGTCTATAACTGCCCTTCCGGTTGGAGCTGCCAGGTTTCGAGTGCCAACCTTTTCAGGGCGCTTGGGGCCGAGGAAAAGAAATTCGAGCTGATCGATACCGGCACCGCCGCTGGCCTTGACGGTTCGATCGCGGCCGCCTTCGAGAAGAAGACCGGCTGGCTCGGCTATTACTGGGCTCCGACAGCTTTTCTCGGCAAATACGAGATGGTGAAGCTCTCCTTCAACGTACCGCACGACAAGGCGGATTGGGACGCCTGCACCGCAGTACCGAACTGCCCGAACCCGAAGGTCAACTCCTATCCGACGTCTCAAGCCTTCACTCTGGTCACCAAACAATTCGCTCAGAAGGCCGAGGTGGCGATGGACTATATCAAGAGGCGCAAGTGGACCAATTCCGCGGTCAACAGCGTGCTTGCCTGGCAGGAAGCGAACAAGAGCACCAACGAAGCTGCCGCCAAACATTTTCTGGAAATCAGTCCGGATATCTGGACCAAGTGGGTCGCTCCCGACGTCGCCGACAAGATCAAGGCATCGCTCTGACGCGATTGTTCGAACCGGCGTTGCTGAAGCCGCCGGCGTCGCGAAGAGGCATGTGGCTGCGAGTTGCAATCATATAAAGGTTTCTTTATATGATATTTTCCTTGCAAGGAGCGCCGCCATGCCGACCGCCAACGCACTGACCGAACTTCTGGCCGAAAAGGGCGTGCTGCTGGCCGACGGCGCGACCGGCACCAATCTCTTCGCCATGGGCCTGGAAGCCGGCGAAGCGCCGGAACTGTGGAACGAGGCCGCGCCTGAAAAGATCGAGAAGCTGCATCAGGATTTCGTCGATGCGGGCGCCGACATCATCCTTACCAATTCCTTCGGCGGGACGCGCCAACGGCTGAAGCTGCACAGGGCGGAAGGCCGGGTGCACGAGCTCAACAGGCTTGCCGCCGAGATTGCCCGTAAGGTGGCAGACGGAGCGGGTCGCAAAGTGATCGTCGCGGGTTCGGTCGGACCGACCGGCGAGCTGCTCGTGCCGCTCGGTGCCATGACCTATGAGGATGCAGTCGCCGCCTTCGCGGAACAGATCGAAGGCCTGAAGGCCGGCGGCGCCGATATCGCCTGGATCGAGACCATGTCCGCGCCGGAAGAAATCCGCGCGGCGGCCGAAGCTGCCGTCAAGGTCGGATTGCCCTATATCTATACCGGCTCTTTCGATACGGCCGGCAGGACGATGATGGGTCTCGACCCCAAACAGATCCACGGCGTCGCCAAGGACGTCGGCGAAGGCCCGGTCGCGGTCGGCGCCAATTGCGGCGTCGGCGCATCCGATATCCTCTCCAGCCTGCTCGACATCACCGCCGCCGATCCTGACGCCGTCACCATCGTCAAGGGCAATTGCGGCATTCCGGAATTTCGCGGCTCCGAGATCTTCTATTCCGGAACGCCACCGCTGATGGCCGAATATGCGAGGCTCGCCCGCGATGCCGGCGCAAGGATCATCGGCGGATGCTGCGGCACGTCCTGCGAACATCTAGCCGCCATGCGTGCAGCACTCGATAGTTATACACCGCGGCCGAGGCCGACGATCGAGGAAATCGTCGACAAGATCGGCCCGCTGCGCAATAAGACCGCCAGCGAATCGGGCGGTGACTCCGGCCGGGAAAGACGACGCCGCCGCGGCTGACGCGTTGGGCTGAAGGACACAGACATGGCAAACATATCCCCGATCGGCAGCCGGGAAACGGTAGCGGAAAGCCTTTCGAGTTTCTCGGCCGAGAACCAGTCCTGGCTGACGCTGCTGATGGACAATCCGACATCCGACGAGCTGTTGCTCGACGGCCTGCATCTCTATCTCGACCAGGCTTCGGAAGCAAAATTCCTGAACTCGCTGAAGCTGCAGAAATGCGGCGAATGGATCGGCAATGCCGCCCCTGCCCGGCTGCAGATCCGGCTGATGGAAGCGGCCAAATCCAGCCAGCATCCGGCTTATTCGGCGTTTCGCGACGGACTGACCCGCTCCGGCGGCCTGGAGCGGGCGTACCCCAAGGCCTGATTTATCGGCGGTCGAGGGTCTCGGCGACCCGCACCAGATCGAGGAACCCGCTGCGATATCCGAACGCGTCCTCGCCGCGGGCATTGCGCGCCATATCGAGGATCAGGCGATAGGGATAGGCATCGAGCGCATCGGTGCCGCGCAGTTTCTGACCGAAGGCGGCAACGGCCGTGGCGAAACGCACGTCCTGTGACGCCGCCGAGAAGTCGCGCACCGCATTCATCTCGGTGACAACAGTGGTGATCAGCTTGCTGGTGTCGCCATCCGGCTGCTTGTAGCGGATTTTGACGAACGCCATTTCATCGGAGACCGCAACCGGCGCGGAGGGCGCTGCTGGGCCGTAACGCAGTGGCTCGTTGAGTGCCGAGGCGCTGCCCTTCGGCGTCACCTCGTAGATCGCCGTCACCGCATGGCCGGAGCCGATATCGCCGGCGTCCACCCGGTCATTGTTGAAATCCTCGCGTTTCAGCGCCCGGGTCTCGTAGCCGACCAGGCGGTATTCGGAAATCTGCTGCGGGTTGAACTCCACCTGGATCTTGACGTCCTTGGCGATCGGGAAAAGCGTCGAGCCGGCCTCGTCGACAAGCGCCTTCTGTGCCTCCGCAAGCGTGTCGATATAAGCGGCCGTGCCGTTGCCGTTCTGGGCGAGCGTCTGCATCAGGCTGTCGTTGAGATTGCCCTTGCCGAAGCCAAGAACCGACAGAAAAATGCCGTCCTTGCGGCGCTGCTCGATGATCCGCTTGAGCTCTTCGTCGCTGGAGGCGCCCACATTGAAATCGCCGTCGGTCGCCAGCATCACCCGGTTGACGCCGCCCTGGATGAAGGCCTGGCGGGCCAGCCGATAGGCCGCATCGATACCTTCAGCGCCAGCCGTCGAGCCGCCTGGCCGCAGATTGTCGATCGCGGCGAGGATCTTGTCCCGTTCCCGGGTAGACGTCGGTTCCAGCACCGTCCCGGCATTGCCGGCATAGGTGACGATCGAGACCTTGTCCTCCGGCTTCAGTTTGCCGACCAGCAGGCGGAAGGCGCTTTTCAGGAGCGGCAGCTTGTCCGGCGCGTTCATCGAGCCTGAGACGTCGATCAGGAAAACGAGATTGGCGGCAGGCTGCGAGGCCGGCGCCGTCTCGAAACCCTTGATCGCCACATGCATCAGCCGCGTGCCGGTATTCCACGGTGTCGGCGTGACGGTGACAGTGGTGCGGAACGGCTCGTCAACCGTCTGCGGCCGCGGCCAGTCGTAGGGGAAATAGTTGATCATCTCCTCCACCCGTACGCTGTCCCGATCGGGCAGCCGCCCTTCCATCAGCGAGCGGCGGACGAAGGCATAGGATGCCGTATCGACGTCGACCGAGAAGGTCGAGACCGGATCGGTTGCAACGCTTTTCACCGGATTGGTGTCGGCATTGGCGAAACGGTCGCGGCTTTCTTCGAGCGGCGGCAGGATTTCATGCTCAGTGGGCGCATAACGTGGAGCCGCCGCCAATGGCACCGCACGCTCAGCCAGGACAGGCGGCGGTGCCATGGGAGCGGGCGCTACGCTTCGTTTGGCCGCACCACCGGTGGCCTCCTGCTTGTTCAGCAGCCGGGCAATGTCCGACTCGACAAAATCGCTTTGTCTGGAGGGTTGAGCCGTTTGCGCAGCGTCACTCCCCCGCCCCGCTTCCGGCTGGCGCGGTTCAGCCGGCGCCGCGACTGACGGCACCGGAACCCGTTCTGCGGCAGGCTTCGGCGCGTCCAGGACTTGCGGCAGGGTGACCTGGCCCGAGTTCGGCAGGTTTCCGCGCGTCAGTTCGAAGGTCAGCAGGGCGGCTGCAGGGATGATCAGCATCGTCGCAAGTGCGGAGCCTGCGAGATAACGGTGTTGGGTGACCATGGGGGTGCTCCAGATCCGGTTGAGAACGGAGTTTGGACGCTGCCACCAGGAACTTCCTTTGCTGCGCGCTGCATTTTTTTCCGTCTCGTCGAACGCCTGCATGGCGGCGGCAAGCGCGCGGGCGCGTGCCGTGCTGGAAGCGCGGGGTGCCGGGGCTAAATTGCCGAGCTGGTCGAATTCGTCCGTCATGGTCAAACCGCCTCCTTCTTCAGAAGGTCCTTCAATCGTTTGCGAGCCTCGTGCAGATGCCAGGAGACCGTATTTTCACTGCACTCGAGAATGCCCGCCGCAGCCGCATGGGACAGTCCCTCGCTATGAACCAAGAGGACCGCATCCCGCTGCTTTTCCGGCAGCCGGCGCACCGCGGCCCACAGCCAGTCGCCGCGGTCGTCTTCCTCCGGCTCCAGGTGCGAAAAGAAGATCGGGTCGTTTGCGAGCCGGTTCTGGTCGCGCCGCTGCCGGGATAACCGGCGCTGATGGTCACGCACCGCATTCAGTGTCAGCGTGTAGAGCCAGGTGCGGAACGCGGACTGTCCCTTGAAGCTGCGGATCGCCTTGCCAAGCCGGATACAGACGTCCTGGGCAATGTCTTCCGCATCGCTTTGCGTGCCGCACCAGCGCCAGGCGACGGCGTGAATGAAATCGTAATGCGTCTCGACGAGCGCTGAGAACGCATTGCGATCGCCCTGGCATGCCTTATCGAGGATTTCCGCGCTCACTTATCCGCCCGCTTTTCCGTCGCTTAAGAGCTTAGACGTTTCGCTCAGGGAATTCCTTGGGGGAGCAAGAAAAAATTTTAAGTTCAGCGCATCAGCGCTTCCATGTGGAATTCGAGCTGCTTCGGCGGGTAGCGATACCTTGCACCGACCGGACAGGCATTGCGGGCGACACAGCCGGAAACCATGCACGTCGCCTTGCCCAGGTCGCTGGCAAGATAGGCTCGGCATCGAGGAATGTCGAAGCCCGACAGGCTGATCGCATTGACGGGACAGGCTGACACGCAGGGCTTATCCGCGCAGCTCTCGCAAGGATGCTCGGCCCCAGGCGAATTCTCTATCGCAAAGGGAAAACCGAGAGCGCCGCGATAACCGTGCCAGAGCCCGAACTGCGGATGGATGAGGATGCCGAGCGGCGACGACTTCAGGCCTTCGGCCTTCATCGCCCATTGCTGGAACGGCTGCCAGGGCGGATCGGACGGAAAATAGGCGGCGGCTCCCAGTTGTTCGGCGAGCGGCCGGATCAGCATCTTCGACCACGTATCGAGGGGATCGGGACCGTCACGGCCTTTTCGCCATTCCGTAAACGCCGGCCAGATCGAACCGCCGACATTGCCAAGCAATATGACGGCCCGCGCAAGGGAGCCGTCGCCCAGCAACGGTCCCTCGCCCGGCCCGAAATTCACCACGCCGCGGATCAGGATGCCGTGCCGTCCGAGCGACGCGGTAATCCGATCGAGAACTGAGGATGGCGGCCTCACCTAGGCCCCTGGTATCTGTAATGCGGTCGCCAGACCCCCTCCTGGATAAAATCGGCGACCAGCCTGGCCCCGCCTTGCTCCCTGGCGGCATCGGGCTCTCTTCAGGTGAAGGCGTCGGGCATCGAATCCTTGCGATCCTTGATGAAGGCGAGCAACGCCTCGTCGATCGCGGGATCGAGCGGCGGTGCTTCATAGCTGTCGAGCCAGGAGCGGCAGAGCGCGTTGGCGCGCTGCTCGATCCGCTTCTCGCCCTCGATCTCCCACTGTTCGAAGGAATTGTTGTCCATCAGTGCCGAACGATAGAAGGCCGTCTGGAAATGGGCCTGCGTATGGGCGCAGCCGAGATAATGGCTGCCCGGACCAACTTCGCGGATGGCATCGAGCGCCTGGCCTTCTTCGGACAAATCGATGCCCTGCGCCATCTTTTGCATCATCCCGAGCTGGTCCTGGTCGATCATGAATTTCTCGTAGGACGACACCAGGCCGCCTTCCAGCCAGCCGGCGGCATGCAGGACGAAATTGGTGCCGGCGAGCAGCGTCGTGTTCAGCGTATTTGCTGATTCGTGCGCCGCCTGGGCATCGGGCACTTTCGAGCCGCAGAGCGAACCGCCGGTACGGAACGGCAGGCCGAGGCGGCGGGCAAGCTGCGCCGCGCCGTAAGAGACCAGCGACGGTTCCGGCGTCCCGAAGGTCGGGGCACCGGACTGCATCGAGATCGAAGCCGCAAACGTACCGAACAGCACCGGCGAGCCCTTGCGGATCAGCTGCGTCAGCGCGGCACCGGCCAGCACTTCGGCAAGGATCTGCGTCAACGTGCCTGTCACCGTCACCGGGCTCATGGCGCCGGACAGGATGAAGGGCGACACGACGGAGGCCTGGTTGTGCCGCGCATAGACTTTCAGCGCACCAAGCATGGTTCCGTCGAACACCATCGGCGAGTTGGCGTTGATGAGGTTCAGGGTGACGCAGTTGTTCTCGACGAACTCGTCGCCGAACACCAGCTTCGCCATCGCGACCGTGTCTTCGGCGCGCTCCGGCGCGGTGACCGATCCCATGAACGGCTTGTCGGAATATTTGATATGGCTGTAGACCATGTCGAGATGCCGCTTGTTGACCGGCACGTCGACCGGCTCGCAGACCGTGCCGCCCGACGAATGCATCGACGGCGCCATATAGGCGAGCTTCACGAAATTGCGGAAATCCTCGATCGTCGCATAACGGCGCTTGCCGTCGAGGTCGCGCACGAAGGGAGGGCCGTAGACCGGCGCAAACACGGTCGCCTTGCCGCCGATCTGGACATTGCGCTCCGGATTGCGCGCATGCCAGGTAAATTCGCTGGGCGCGGTCTTCAGGAGTTCGCGGCAAAGCCCCTTGGGGAAATGCACCCGGTGGCCCCGGACATCGGCACCCGCCTTCGCCCAGAGATCGAGTGCTTCCTCGTCCTCGCGGAATTCTATGCCAATCTCTTCGAGAATGAGATCCGCATTGCGCTCGATGAGAGTAAGGCCCTCCTCGTCCAGCACCTCGTAGACGCCGATTTTCCGGGTGATATAGGGCAAGGAAAGGCCGGGACCGTTGCCTGCGCGGGCCGCGCGGCGGCCTGCCGCTCCGCGCTCGCCGCGGCCGCGTCTGGCCCCGCTGCCTGCCGGTTCCGTCTCTGGGGTCAAATCGTCCATGATGTTCCTCGCCTCCGCTTTGAAAAGCGCCTCAAGCTTTTTGATGCGCCATGCTAGGCTCAAGCGCAAGCACAGCCCCGCCTTTCTGCGTCACGGGTTTGTACAGGACAGACATCGCGCAGCGATCCACCGTCGTTTTTCCGACGCGCCGCTGTCGCATACGAAAGAAATTGCCAGACGAAATAAAGGTACAGATAGTCGGGACGGTAAACGTCTGATTTGCCGGCCTTCGAACCGGCCCCTCGAACGAAGGGAAACATTGCATGTCCGACGACGAAATCATCCTGGCGGAACTTTCCGACGAGGAACTCGTGCAGCAGATGCACGACGATCTTTACGACGGCTTGAAGGAGGAGATCGAGGAGGCGACCAACATCCTGCTCGCACGCGGCTGGACGCCCTATGACGTCCTCACGAAGGCGCTGGTCGAAGGCATGCGCATCGTCGGCATCGATTTTCGCGATGGCATCCTGTTCGTGCCGGAAGTGCTGCTGTCGGCGAACGCCATGAAGGCAGGCATGTTCATCCTACGGCCACTTCTGGTCGAGACCGGCGCTCCGAAACTCGGCAAGATGGTGATCGGCACCGTCAAGGGCGACATCCATGACATCGGCAAGAACCTCGTCGGCATGATGATGGAGGGTGCGGGCTTCGACGTCGTCGATCTCGGCATCAACAATCCGGTCGAAAACTATCTCGAGGCGATCGAGCGGGAACAGCCGGATATTCTCGGAATGTCGGCACTTTTGACCACGACCATGCCCTATATGAAGGTCGTCATCGATACGCTCAAGGAAAAGGGCATGCGCGACGACTATATCGTGCTGGTCGGCGGCGCACCACTCAATGAGGAATTCGGCAAGGCGGTCGGCGCCGATGCCTATTGCCGCGATGCGGCGGTCGCTGTCGAAACGGCAAAGGAATATATCCGCCGCAAGCACAACAGCCTTGCCGCCGGCGCCTGAGCGCCGAACGGCTTGCTGACGGCGACCTCTTAGCGCGCAGCGCGATCGACCCGGCGTCCCGCATCCTGCGTGGCATTGACGGTATTGGCCGCATCCTTGCCTATGCCGCGGATGGTATTGCCGCAGGAGGTGAGTGAAACCACCGTCGCGAGAAGAGCGGCGATTACCGTGACTGTCTTGACCGTCATGTTAGAATACTCCGATGGAGAGAGATGAAATCGTGGCGGAAATGAATTTTCCGGCAAAGGAACGTTCAACTCGCGAAAAAGTTCACGTGATCGCGTGCGGAGCGATCGCCAGGGAAATCCTTGCTGTTTCCAGGCAGCATGGCCTCGGTCATATCGATCTCAACTGCCTGCCGGCAATCTGGCACGCCTATCCGCAGAAGATCGTGCCGGGGCTCGAAAAAGCCGTTGCTCAGGCGCGGGAAGCAGGGTTCGAAAAGATCTTTTTCGCCTATGCGGATTGCGGAACCGGCGGCGACATCGACCGGCTCTGCGAACGCGAGGGTATCGCCCGCATCGAGGGCCCGCACTGTTATTCCTTCTTCGCCGGAAACGACGCTTTTGCCGCGAAAGCGGACGAAGACCTGTTCTCGTTCTTCCTGACAGACTTCCTCGCCCGCCAGTTCGAGGCCTTCGTCATCGAACCGCTCGGCCTCGACCGTCATCCGCAGCTGAAGGACATGTATTTCGGCAATTACCGAAAGCTCGTCTATCTCAGCCAGGAGGAGGATAAGGCTCTTCAGGAAAAGGCGCGTGGCGCCGCCGATTATCTCGGTCTGGAATACGAATATCGCTTCACCGGTTACGGCGACCTCACGCAGGCGTTACGCTCGGTTTAACCGTTTCTTCGGGCCTTCGGCGGAAAAGTGCGGCCCTGCGGTTGTGCGGAGGGATCGATGCAGGACGGGAATTCTCGGATCGTGGTGATGACATCAGGCGGGGCGAACCCGCAGGTGATGATCAATGCATTGGCAAAACACTTTCCCGACCTGCATGTTGTCGAGGAACAGCCGGAATCGAAAGGCACGCTGCTGAAACGCCGCGCCCGGCGGTTCGGCTGGTTCACCGCGCTCGGCCAGCTTGCGACGATGATCGCATCGCGGCTCACCAAAAGCGTTGCGGCAAGGCGCTCCGCCGAGATCATCCGCGACTACGGCCATTCCGCCGAACCGAACCCGGCGATCCCCGTGACGCACGTGCCCTCTCTCAACGATCCGGATTGCCACGCAGCGGTGACAACTCTGAAGCCCGCCGCCATCTTCACCATATCCTGCCGCATCCTGTCGCCCGCAACACTTGCCGCAATGCCCTGCCCCGTCATCAACTTCCATGCGGGCATCAACCCGATGTATCGCGGCCAGATGGGCGGCTACTGGTCGCGCGTCGAAGGTGACGAGAAGAATTTTGGAGCGACCGTGCATCTGGTCGACAAGGGCATCGATACCGGGGGGACGCTCTACGAGAACCGCGTGGACCCCGCGCGAAGCGACACGCTCGCCACCTATCCGCTGCTGATGACCGCCTCTTCCGTCGGTATCAGCGTCCGCGCGCTTCAGGATGCCATCGACGGAACGCTGAAGCCGTGCCAGCCGCAGGGCCCGTCCGCACTGCGTTTCCCGCCGCCGATCTGGACCTGGATATACCACGGGCTGACCCGGAAGATCTGGTAACCGGCATCCCGCCCGGCATCCGGCAAGGCAATCCCATCGCCGCGTCGTAATTGGCCGTGTGCGACGTCGTCGCAAGCGCAGTCTTATCCATCGTGCCCGTGCATGCTGCATCCAACACGGAGGAGTTCATGGCCGACCGAATCGTCGTCTTCTGGCGGGATATTCCGGCTCAGGTGATCATCAAGAAGGGCCGCCAGACCGCCAAGCGGGAATTGTCGCTGCGCTTCACAGAGGCGATCGACATGTGCGCGATGCGCAGCGGCGCCGCCGGCACCGACGACTACCTTGCAGAATGGCGCAAGGCCGAGCCGACCGCCGTTTCCGACGATCTTGAAGCCGAAGCCGACAGGGCGGCAGCCGAGCTCGAGGCAGCCTACGACAGGGAAAAACTCGTCGCGCTGCTGAAGACGGGCGGCCGCGAAACCGCCTGACGTTCAGACAATCACATCGTTTCGGCGCCGCATCGCGCGCCTGGAGGAAGACATGACCCGCACCATCGTCGCATCCGCAACCCGGGAGATCGTGATCGGCTTCGACCAGCCCTTTTGCGTGATCGGCGAACGCATCAACCCGACGGGCCGCAAGAAGCTCGCCGCGGAGATGATCGAAGGCAATTTCGACACGGTCATCAGGGATGCGCTGGAACAGGTCGCGGCCGGCGCCACCATGCTCGACGTCAATGCCGGGGTCACCTCGGTCAATCCCAACGAGACCGAACCGGGCCTTCTCGTGCAAACCCTCGAAATCGTCCAGGGCCTCGTCGACGTGCCGCTGTCGATCGACAGTTCGGTGACAGCCGCCATCGAGGCGGCGCTGAAAGTCGCCAAAGGCCGGCCGCTGGTCAATTCGGTCACCGGCGAGGAGGAGAAGCTCGAGGCGATCCTGCCGCTCTGCAAGAAATACGACGTGCCGGTCGTGGCGATCTCCAACGACGAGACCGGCATTTCCATGGATCCCGACGTGCGTTTCGCGGTCGCCAAGAAGATCGTCGAACGCGCCGCCGACTACGGCATCAAGCCGCACGACATCGTCGTCGATCCGCTGGTCATGCCGATCGGCGCGCTGGGCGATGCCGGCCGCCAGGTCTTCGCGCTACTGTATCGCCTGCGCAACGAACTCAAGGTCAACACCACCTGCGGGCTTTCCAACATTTCCTTCGGCCTGCCGCACCGCCACGGCATCAATGCCGGCTTTATTCCGATGGTGATCGGGGCCGGCATGACGTCGGCGATCATGAACCCCTGCCGGCCGCAGGAAATGGAAGCGGTGCGCGCCGCCAACGTGCTGAACGGCACGGATCAGAATTGCGGTAACTGGATTATGACCTATCGCGACTACAAGCCCGTCGAAGGCGGTGGAACTGCTGCGACGGCGGTACCTTCCGCTGCCAGCGGCCGACGCGGCGGCCGGGCAGCACGGGCCGGCGCCGGAGCGAGTATGGAGTAAGTACAGGTATCATGGCGGATATTTCCAAGAGAGATCCCCTCGTCCTCTTCATGCCATCCGGCAAACGCGGCCGGTTTCCGGTCGGCACCCCGGTGCTCGATGCCGCGCGCCAATTGGGCGTCTACGTGGAAAGCGTCTGCGGAGGGCGAGCGACCTGCGGGCGATGCCAGGTCTCGGTCCAGGAGGGACATTTCGCCAAGCACGGCATCACCTCGTCCGATGATCACCTCTCGCCGGTCGGCCCGAAGGAAGAGCGTTACGACCGCGTGCGCGGGCTGCCCGAAGGCCGCCGCCTCTCCTGCTCGACCCAGATTTTGGGCGACCTCGTCATCGACGTGCCGCAGGATACGGTGATCAATGCGCAGGTGGTCCGCAAGGCGGCCGACGAGCGGGTCTTCGACCGCAATCCGGCGATCCGCATGTGTTATGTCGAGGTGGAAGAGCCCGACATGGAAAAGCCGCTCGGCGATCTCGACCGGCTGAAGGCAGCGCTTGCAGCCGACTGGCATTTCGACGATCTCGACGTGGATTTCCATCTGATTCCCAAAGTGCAGCAGATCTTGCGCAAGGGCGAATGGAGGGTCACGGCGGCAATTCACAAAGATCAGGACGACGATCGCGCCCGCCTCGTCGCGCTCTATCCGGGCCTCAAGAACGAGGCCTATGGGATTGCCTGCGATATCGGCTCGACGACGATCGCCATGCATCTCTCCTCGCTTCTGTCAGGCCGCACCGTGGCGTCCGCCGGCACGTCGAACCCGCAGATCCGCTTCGGCGAAGATCTGATGAGCCGCGTCTCCTATGTGATGATGAACCCGGACGGCCACGAGGCAATGACATTGGCCGTGCGCGAGGCGCTGGACGGGCTGATCGACAAGGTCTGCACCGAGGGCGGCGTGTCGCGCACCGACATTCTCGACAGCGTCTTCGTCGGCAATCCGATCATGCACCATCTGTTCCTCGGCATCGACCCGACCGAACTCGGCGGGGCGCCGTTTGCACTTGCCGTCTCAGGCGCGGTCAGGGTGAAGTCCTCCGAGATCGGCCTGTCGATGAACGAGGGCACGCGCACCTATCTCCTGCCCTGCATCGCCGGCCATGTCGGCGCCGATGCCGCGGCGGCAACCCTGTCGGAAGGCCCGCACCGGCAGGAAGAGATGATGCTGCTGGTCGATATCGGCACCAATGCGGAAATCGTGCTCGGCAACTCGACCCGCGTCGTCGCAGCCTCCTCGCCGACCGGCCCTGCCTTCGAAGGCGCCGAGATTTCCTCCGGCCAGCGGGCAGCACCCGGCGCCATCGAGCGTATCCGCATCGATGCCGTTACCCTCGAACCGCGCTTCCGGGTGATCGGCGTCGAGCCCTGGTCGGACGAGCCGGGTTTTGCGGAGGCTGCTGCGGCGACCGGCATCACCGGCATCTGCGGCTCGGCAATCATCGAAGTGATTGCCGAAATGTACCTCGCGGGATTGATTTCGGAGGACGGCGTCGTGGACGGCGCAATGGCGCAGCGCTCACCGCGCATCCTGCAGAACGGCCGGACCTTCTCCTATCTCGTTCATGACGGCGAGCAGCGCATCACCGTGACCCAGAACGACGTGCGGGCCATCCAGCTCGCCAAGGCGGCGCTCTATGCCGGCGTCAAGCTGTTGATGGACAAACAGGGCGTCGACCATGTCGATCGCATCAGCCTTGCCGGCGCCTTCGGCACGTTCATCGATCCGAAATATGCAATGGTGCTGGGTCTCATCCCGGATTGCGACCTGGCCCGCGTCAAGTCGGTCGGCAATGCGGCCGGAACCGGTGCGCGCATGTGCCTGCTGAACCGCGGCTACCGTCGCGAGATCGAGGAGACCGTCCGCAGGATCGAAAAGATCGAGACGGCGCTCGAACCGAAGTTCCAGGAGCATTTCGTCCATGCCATGGCCCTGCCGAACAAGGTCGATCCCTTTCCGCATCTGGCATCGGTCGTGACGCTGCCCGAGCGCAAGGGGATGGCCGAGGCTTCGGGGGATGGCGGCCGCAGGCGTCGCCGCGGCCGCGAATAACATCAGGCCGCAGCGGCGACCATGGAGCCGAAGGCCTCGCGGATGCTCTCCGCCACCGCTTTGCCAGGCACCGAAAGCTGCGGTGCCGTCAACAGCCGGATATCGAAGTTGATCAATTCCGGCAGGCCTTCCTTGGGGCCGAGTATCTGCATGTCATCGGTGACGTAGGAACGCGGGAACGGCGCGATCGCGAGGTCGGACAAAACGGCGGCGCGCTGCGCCATCGTATGGGCGCTCGCATAGGCGATGCGATAGGTCCGCTTGTGCTTCTCGAGCTGGGCGATCGCATCCTGGCGCCAGACGCAGCCGTCCTCCCAGACCGAAATCGGCAGCGGATCGCGCAGGTAGGCCGTGCCGCATTTCGCGCCGGCCCAGACCAGTCGCTCCGTATGGATCATCTCGCCGGCCGTCGAGAAAGGCCGGGTGGCGCAGTTGATCAGCGCCAGATCCAGCCGCTGCTCGTCCATGCGCTTCCTGAGCGCCAGGCTCATGTCGACGGTCACATCGACCATGATGCCCGGAAAGCTCTCGCCGAAATCCTTGAGGACCTTCGGCAGAAGGCGTTCGGCGATATCGTCCGGCGCACCCAGGCGCACCACGCCGGAAAGTTCCGGCATGACGAAACGTGACACGGCTTCGTTGGAGAGCGCCAGCATGCGCCGTGCATAGGAGAGCAGCATCTCACCGTGCTGCGTCAGCGACACCGAGCGGGCATCGCGCAGGAAGAGCACCGTCTTCAGCTGCTCTTCCAGTTTCTTGATCTGCATCGAAACGGCCGAGGGCGTGCGCAGAACCGCATCGGCGGCGGTGGAGAAATTGCCGGTTTCGGCAATCGCCACGAACGTGCGCAATACATCGTTATCGAGCAGCGGAAGCGGCGGGCGGAATGGAACAGTCATATCAGCCTCTATCAATAATTCTGAACTTAATGACCATATCATTTCGTTTGATTGAATGTCAAACGCGCGGCATAGTCAAAAGCATCGGAAGCGAGCGTCGATACAGCACAGAATTTCATGAGACGCACAACACGCATCCGATTGATTGATGGATTGATGGCGTTCATTGTCCCGATTGAGCGTTGTCCCGTGAGACACCCAAGGAGAACCGACATGACTATGATCACCTATCAGGAGAGCGATCGCTCCCGGTTCCGGCCGTCCTCGTTCGCCTCGCTCATCCACCCTGCCCTGACTGTGGTGGTACGGCTTCGCGATCAATGGCGTCGCCGCCAGACCGAAAGAATGCTGGAAGGTTTGCCGGCAGAAATCCGCAAGGACATCGGATGGCCGACGACCAATGCCGCACCGCATCGCCGATAACCCTCCCGCTCCATGGCCCGCCCACGCATCCGTGAGACGGGCCATGCTGCCTGCGACACGCTTTTAGCCTACTCCCTCCGGCAATTACGTCTGCGACCCGCCCATGTCGCAAAAATGTTATCAGCCTGTCGTCAAAAGCCCTTCTCCGCCGACTTTCCCCGTGCCAATGTCGCTTTTGAAGAAAAGCGGGCCGCAATGCACGGCCACCAACAAGGGGAATGACGGCATGAATGTGATGACCAAAAACCCGGCGGCAAAGCGCTCTCTCGTCTTTTTTCTTGTTCCCCACTTCACCATGCTGCCTTTTGCTGCAGCGGTGGAGACCCTGCGAATCGCCAATCGCATGCTCGGCTACTCGGCCTATACTTGGCGGCTCTGTTCCGCCGACGGCGAAAAAGTCTATTCCTCGAGCGGCATCGGGATCGAGGTCAACTCCTCTCTCGCCGACGAACGTCGCAACCTCTCCGGCGAAAACCGTCCCAACATGGTCCTGGTCTGCTCGGGCGTCTACGTCGAGGAATTCAACAACAAGTCGGTCAACGCCTGGCTGAGAGAAACCTATAACCGCGGCATTGCCGTTGGAAGTCTCTGCACCGGGGCGCATGTGCTCGCCCAGGCCGGGCTGCTGAACGGCAAGCGTTGTGCGATCCACTGGGAGAACCTGCCGGGCTTTGCCGAGGCATTCCCGCAGGCGGAAGTCTATGCGGATCTCTACGAGGTCGATTCAAACCTCTATACCTGCGCCGGCGGCACCGCCTCTCTCGACATGATGCTGAACCTGATCAGCCAGGATTTCGGCGAGAACCTCGTCAACCGGGTCTGCGAACAACAGCTGACGGACCGCGTCCGCAATCCGCACGACCGCCAGCGCCTACCGCTGCGGGCGCGCCTCGGCGTCCAGAACGCCAAGGTCCTGACGATCATCGAGGTCATGGAAAACAACCTCTCCGAGCCGCTGTCGCTGGTCGAGATCGCTGACGACGCCGGTCTCTCCCGACGCCAGATCGAACGCCTGTTCCGCCAGGAAATGGGCCGCTCGCCGGCGCGCTATTATCTGGAGATCCGGCTCGACCGGGCGCGGCACCTGCTCGTACAGTCCTCGATGCCCGTGGTCGAGGTGGCGGTTGCCTGCGGTTTCGTGTCCGCGTCGCATTTCTCGAAATGTTATCGTGAGGTCTATAACCGTTCGCCGCAGCAGGAACGGGCCGAGCGCAAGCTCAACATGAATACGTCGCGCACCGGGGTCGTTGCCTGAACCGGGGATAACGGCGGGTCAGCCTGCCGTCTGCAGCGCGATCGTATAGTCGGAGAACACTCTATTCCGGCCATGGCTTTTCGCCATGAACAGGAATTGTTCTGCGGCATTGAGATAATTGTCGAACGTCTCCGGGCCGCAGACCTCGGCCAGTCCGATCGAAACGGTCATCGAAAAATCGACATCGCCGGACATGATCCTGACGTCGGCGATATCAAGCCGCAGCTTCTCGCAGAATTCCGTCGCAGCGGCTACGTCGAGACCGACCAGCAGCATGCCGAATTCTTCGTCACCCAGCCGCGCAAGAAAATGTCGGCTGCCGCGACACGCGGAACCAAGCCTGGCGGCGGTGGTCTTGACGACCTGAGCGACGGTTTCTTCGCAATGGACAACGTTCAACCGCCGGAAATGGTCGATGCTCACGATCGCGACGGCGCAGGATATCCCCTCGGAAAGACATTCCCTCACTACCGGTTCGCCAAGCCGGTAAAATTCCTTCAGGTTGGCAAAACCGGTCAACGGATCGGCAGTCGGACGGGCCGCCTCCATCTGGATCGGCAACGGCGCCGCCAAACCGTGGGTCAAGCGCTCCTTCTCCCGGAAATGCTGGCTTAGAAGGTACGGCATACGGAGTTCCTCTGGGATCAGGCGACGTTCTTCACCGCCGTTTCCTGACGTCTTGCCTGCATCGACCGGATCTGGATGAGCGTATCCAGGTTCTGGTTGACGCGGCAGTAAAATTCCTCGTCGATAAAGGGGCGCAGCATGAAGTCATTGCCGCCGGCCTTCAGGAAACGGGCCGAAAGCAGGCGGTTCGAAGAGGATGACACACCGATGATCCTGAGTTCGTGCGAACCGCGCACCGAACGAATGCGGCGGGTGAGTTCGAAACCGTCGATATCGGGCATGTTGTAGTCGGTAACGACGAGGCCGATATCCGGGTTCTTCTTGAGGATATCCAAGGCCTTGGCACCGTTCTCCGCAACGCTGACGCGGAAATTGTAGCGCTTCAGGCGGCTCGAGAGCAGCGCCCGGGCGGTCGGGCTGTCGTCGACGATCAAGACGTGGTGGCGATGATTGGTGAGGAACCGGCAGACCGATTCGGCCAGCATCTCAACCGCGAAGACATTGTCCTTGAGGATATAGTCGACAATGTCCTTGGTCAGCAGCTTGTCGCGGGTTTCTTCATGGAAGGTCCCGGTAAAGACAATGGTCGGGATCGACAGATCGACGAGATACTCCAGCGCTTCGCCATTTTCCGCGCCTGGCAGGTTGATATTGGAAATCGCCAGCATCACCGGCTCGACGGAGCGGTCATAAGCGAACTGCAATTCCTCGAAGTTGCGGCAGATCTCGACCTCGATGCCGAACAGCTCCTTGAGCCGGGTCCCGATCATCGACGTGAAGACGTTGGAATCCTCCGCAAGCAGGATGCGGGAGTTTGCCAGTGATTGGCCGGAATACTGCATCCCGGAGATACCGAGGAATGTCATGGTGCCCCTTATCGAATAAGATATTATCCCCTCTGATAACATCCGTAGTGGAAACGGTTTGCAGAACCGTTAATCGGAGCGGCGCTACGGTATCAAAACGGGACGGGCGGCCCGAGGACCGCCCGCTAATGTCAACGACTTCTTACTTGCAGTCGGTTTTCAGGCCCGTAGCGCCGTGTTGTCGGCGTCGAACGGGCTTTCCGGCACGACGCTGGCATTGTAGAGGCTGCCGAGAATCTTGATCTTGAGCCTGGTGCCGGTCTCTGCATAACCCGGCTTGACCATCGCAAGCGCCAAGGACTTGCCGATACGCCAGCCGTAGGCGCCGTTGGTGGCGCGGCCGATCAATTCGCCCGATTCGTTGTAGATCGCCTCCGAACCGCGGGCATCGACATCATTGGCGCCTTCGATGATCAGCGTGCAGAAATTCCACTTCAGCCCCTTTTCCCTGTAGGAAAGCAGGCCCTCTCTGCCGAGGAACTCCTTGTCGGTCTTGATGAACCGGTCGAGACCGGATTCAAAGGCATTGTACTCGATCGACATTTCGCGCGGGATGAGCCGGTAGGATTTCTCAACCGACATGGAGAGCATGGCACGGATGCCGAAAGGCTTGATGCCGAATTCGGCACCGGCTTCCATCAGCTTGTCGAAGATGTAGTTCTGCATCTCGATCGGGTGATGCAGTTCCCAGCCGAGTTCGCCGACGAAGTTGACGCGCAGCGCATGGGCTGACGCCATGCCGACAGATATCTCCTTGCCGGAAAGCCAGGGGAAATCCTTGTTGTCGAGGCTGGTGCGGGTGAGCTTCTTCAGAACCTGGCGGGATTTCGGCCCGGCCAGAACCAGCACGCCGAGCTTCTGGGTGATCTGGGTGAGCTTGACCGAGCCATCTGTCGGCGCGAGCTTACGCAGGTAGTCCTGGTCATGCGCCTCATAGGCACCCGCCGACACGAGATAGAAACGATTGGGCGCCCATTCGTAGACGGTGAATTCGGCGCGCACGCCACCCTGTTTCGTCAGAAGGTGGCAGAGAGCGATGCGGCCGCGCTTTTTCGGGATCGCATTGGCGAAGATCGAGTCGAGGAAAGCGCGTGCGCCGGGGCCTGAGACTTCCATCTTGGCGAAAGCCGACATGTCGAGCACGCCGACATTCTCGTGGACATTTTTGACCTCGTTGCCGACGTGGTCGAAATAATTCGAGCGGCGGAAGGACCATTTCTCGACGATCCGGCCATCTTCCAGCGCCGGCGCGTGATTGTGGGCCGTCAACACGTCGACGCCGACGCCGAGGTCTTCCGCAGGCACTTGATAACCTTCAGGCGCGAACCAGTTGGCGCGTTCCCAGCCGTAGACGGAGCCGAACACGGCACCCATCTTCTTCAGCCGGTCATAGACCGGCGTGGTCTTCAAGGGACGCGCGGCCGAACGCTCTTCATCAGGATAATGCATCGTGAACACATTGGCATAGGCCTCTTCGTTCTTCTCGATGAGGTAGCCTTCCGTTGCGTAAGGCCCGAAACGGCGCGGATCGACGCCCATCATGTCGACGGTCGGCTCGCCATCGACGATCCATTCCGCCAGCTGCCAGCCGGCGCCGCCGGCCGCAGTGATGCCGAAGGAATGGCCTTCGTTCAGCCAGAAGTTCTTGAGGCCAGGCGCGGGACCGACAATCGGCGAGCCGTCCGGCGTATAGGCGATCGCGCCATTGTAGACCTTCTTGATGCCGACCTCTCCAAACGCCGGCACCCGCACGATGGCAGTCTCGATATAGGGCATCAGCCGGTCGAGTTCCTCGTTGAAGAGCTCGTATTCGCTCTCGTCGGACGGACCGTCGACGTAACAGACGGGTGCTCCGACCTCGTAAGGCCCGAGCAGCAGGCCGCCATTCTCCTCGCGCATGTACCAGGAAGAGTCCGATTCGCGTAAGACCCCCATTTCCGGCAGGCCCTTGGCCTTGCGCTCCTGGATCGCCGGATGCGGCTCGGTGACGATGTACTGGTGTTCTACCGGGATGACCGGAATGTTGATACCGACCATCTCGCCGGTCTTGCGGGCGAAGTTGCCAGTGCAGGAAATGATGTGCTCGGCGGTGATCTCGCCCTTGTCGGTCGTCACCTTCCAGAGCCCGTCCGGCTGCTGTTCGATGGCGGTGACGGTCGTGTTGCGATAGATCGTGGCGCCGAGGTCGCGCGCACCCTTGGCAAGCGCCTGGGTGAGGTCCGCCGGCTGGATGTAGCCGTCGTCCGGATGCTGGATGGCGCCGAGAATGCCGTCCGTCTCACAGAGCGGCCAGATCTCCTTCACCTGTTCCGCCGTCAGGATATTGACCTTGACGCCGATCGTCTCGGCGATCCCGGCATAATACATGTACTCTTCCCAGCGGTCCTTGGTGCGGGCAAGACGGATGTTCGAGACTTTCGAGAAACCGACATTCATGCCGGTCTCCTCCTGCAGTTCCTGATAGAACCGCACGGAATATTTATGCAGCTGGCCGACCGAATAGGAGAGGTTGAAGAGCGGCAGGAGACCCGCCGCATGCCAGGTCGAACCGGAGGTCAATTCCTTGCGTTCGATCAGGATGGCATCGCTCCAGCCCTTTTTCGCCAGATGATAAAGCGTCGAAACACCGACCACGCCGCCGCCGATCACCACCGCCCGTGCATGTGTCTTCATGGAAAGAACCCCTCTTCGGCCTCGTGCGGCCTTTTCGCAAACTGCAGGGACTATGCAATTCCGACAGGCGGGCCAAACGCCTGATTACGACATGGCAAGAGCCAGCCCGCGACGGTTTTCAGAATGGCCGCGCGGGCTCGACCGGAGGGACGGTCATGCGCCCCCTCTTGCATCGCTCTCCGCCGGCAGGATCGGCTTGCCGCGATGAAAGATGATTTCCTGCTGCGGGAACGGGATCTCGATCCCCTCCTCCTTGAACCGCCTGAGGATGGCGATCCTCAGATTGTTGCGGATTCTCAAGCCCTCGCCCATGTCGGCCAGATGGAACCTCAGTTCGAAATTGAGCGACGACGGCCCGAAGCTCAGGAACTCCACATGCGGTTCCGGATTGCGCAGCACTTCCGGCACCTGATCGATCAGTTCCAGAAGGATATCCATCACCTTCTGCGGGTCGGCATGGTGGCTAACCGCGACCGGCACTTCGGAACGCCCGATCTTGTTGCGATGCGTCCAGTTGCCGACCGGCGAATTGATCAGGTCGGAATTCGGCACGATGATCGACTGCTTGCGGAACGTCTCGATCTCGGTGGCGCGCACCGAAATGCGCTTGACGATACCTTCCGTCGCCCCGGTCACCACATGGTCGCCCACCTTGAAGGGCCGTTCGACGAGCAGGATCAGACCGGACACGAAGTTCGAGACGATATTCTGGAGACCGAAACCGATGCCGACCGACAGGGCGGACGCGACCAGCGCGAAACTCGAGAGATCGATGCCCGCGGCCGAGACGCCGACAATCACCGCCAGCCCGATGCCGAGGTAACCGATACCGGTCTTGACCGAATTGCGCACGCCGAGATCCACCTGGCTGCGCGCCAGCACGTTGCCGTCGATCCACTTCTGTATCCAGCGCGTGACGACGAAACCGAGGCCGAAAAGCAGAATGCCGCCGAGAATGCCGACGATCGAGATCGAGATGTTGCCGATCCGGATCTGCGTAAAGAAGCTGTAGATCCAGGCTTCGATATCGGCGATCTGGAAACCCCAGGTCAACAGGATGAGGGGAATGCCGAGGATCAGCGCAAACGCATAGATGCCAAGTCCCGCGACAAGCCCAGCCTGGTCGAGCGAAACCTCACCGAAATCGAAGCTCTCGGCGAGCCGGCGACCGACAGCCGTATCCGTGAACGACCCCTGTTTCGAAATCGCCCTGCCCGACAGGAGCCCGATATAGATCAGCACGATCACCGCACCTGTCAGCACGATCTGGGTCGAGGCGAACCGGGCCAGCCCCACATATCCCGTCAGCACCGACAGGATCAGGAGCAGGCCCATGATACGAAGGAGCAGCGGAAAGAAGCGCGGCCACCGATGCCCGGGGCCGTCGGGATCCTCCCCCTCGACAAGCCGCGGCTGGATGAAGGAGATGGCGATCAGGATGAGGCCGATGATCACCGACGCGAGCAGGCTCTTGACGATGGTCAGAACCAGCGGCGAATTGAGCGCCTCGCTGATCGCGCCGAGCAGATAGTCGAGGCCGTTGACAATCGCCATGGCGAGTACGGCGAGCGTCAGCAGGCGGGCACCGCGATTGGTGATGCGGACGAGCCGCCACTCCGGCTCGCCCGGCGCCAATACCCCATAGGTGAGCTTCCAGACGAAATTGACGAACCAGACGAATGCGAAGAAGGTCACCACGATCGGCGTGATATCCGTCCGCAGCACGTTGAAGCCGTCGAGGAACAGGAAGGAAGCGAGCAGAAAAGCCGCCAGCGCCACGGTCTGGATCACCGTCGACCAGAAGGCCACCGACAATCGCCTTATATAGGAGGGATGTTCGTGGTCGTTTCGCCGGATGAAGCGCCCGAACAGCCGGTATCCTCCAGACAGGAAGAGCATGGCCGCGCCGAGCGACAACGCCAGGGCGCCCAGCAGCTGCAGCTTCTTGAATTTCCAGACGAAACTGATCCAGCCGCTGAAGGTGGAGCCGAAATTCCTGACCTCGGCGACGAACGCGTGGCCGGCATCGGCGAACAATTCCCCCGACAGCTCGGTGTGGCGGAACAGCGTCTGGGTAAACAGCGTGCGGCGCAGATTGGTGATCGTGTTGGCGACCTGGTTCGCGCTGTTGGAAAGCTGGCCGGCGTCGTCGACGATAAGATTGAGCTCCGAGCGCTCGTTCAGCAGCCGGTTGCGCTCCTCAACGACCGCGGGCGCTTCCGGCGGCTGGCCGGCTGCGGGCGGCTCGCCAAGTCCCTTGAGGCGGGCCTCGATCTGTTCGACACGCGTACGCATGGCATCCGATGCGGAGCGCATTTCGCCGACGATTGCTTCCGCCCTAACCCTGAGTTCCGCAAGACGTGCGTCGTCGTCGGCATCGCTCTGGATCCGGTTGCGGAAGGAATCGAGCTGCTGGCGGATCGCATCGATCTTGCCCTTCATGTCGGTATTGATGGAATCGACCGTGACGTCGGGCGCCACCTGTTCCTGTCGCTGTCCTTGTGCCTGCTGCTGCGCCTGTGCCGCCGCTTGCGACGGCAAGCCGAGCGGGGCGGCGATCATGAGTGCCGCCAGGAGCGCGCGCGCTATCCGCTGAATGGTCGAAGGGCCGGTCGTGCGAAGTTCTGTCAAAGGTCTGCTCTTTTGTCTTTCGATCGGATTCGCGCGCGAAAATAGAGTGACTTCTGGGCGAAGAAAAGGAATGCTGCAATCAGGTTCCAGGAATTGGAACAATTCCTGGAACCTGGACCATTTCTTCGCGTTTCCCCGTCCCAACAACCACTGAGGGTAAGTCATGGAACAGGCAGGTATCGGCTGGATCGCAGCCATCATCATCGGCGGCATTGCCGGCTGGCTCGCCGAAAAGTTCATGAAAAGCGACATGGGCTTGATCATGAACATCATTCTCGGCATTGTCGGCGCCATCATCGCCAATGCCATTCTCGGCGTCTTCGGCGTCGCGCTCGGCGGCTGGATCGGCTACCTGATTGCCGGCTTCATCGGGGCATGCATCCTGATCGCCGTCGCACGCATGTTCCGCCGATAGTTAATACAAGATCAGAAACCGGCGCCGGGCTTGGCCAGATATTCGAGTTCGGCGGCGGTCGATTCCCGGCCGAGCAGCGCATTGCGATGGGGGAAACGGCCAAATTCGCGGATCACCGTACGGTGACGTTCCGCATAATCCAGATATTCCGCATCACCCAGCAAGGCGAAGAGTTCCACCGACCGATCCTGATCGGCGAGCGTTTCCGAGTGTTCGAAGGGAAGGTAGAAGAAGCCACGCTGCTCGGGCAGAACCGCCATATCCGCGCCAGCCTCGATCGCCAGTCTGGCCTCGCGCAAAGCCAGCCAATCCGTTGCGAAGGCTAGCGGGGTGCCGCGATAGAGGTTGCGGGAAAGCTGGTCGAGCACGATCACTGCCGCGAGGCGATCTTCCGGCGACGTCCGCCAGGCGTCGAGCCCGCCGCGGGCGAGCGAAAGATGAGTCGCCGCGAAATGCCTGCGCATCGCCTCGTCGAGCGCCTCGTTCTTCTCGAACCAGTCCTTGCGGGTCAGTTCCCTGAACCAGAAGGTGAAAACTTCCTCGGGGGTTTTTATATCGGCCTGTGCCATTGCATATCTCCTTAGCCGAGACGGAGTGTGGAGATATCCTTGCCGGTCATCCGGGCAAGGGCTTCGACGACCATATTGTGATCCTCGCGCTGCGGCAGCCCGGATACGGTCACCGCCCCGATGCAGCCGACACCGGCGACCTTGATCGGAAAGCTGCCGCCATGCGGCGCGTGGTCCGCCGCGGAAATGCCGTATCGGTCTTCCACCGTATCGCCCTGGAGATCGAGCTTCCGTCCGATCCCGTAGCTCGATTGGAAAAAGCGGAGCACCAGATTGCGCTTGCGGCGTACCCAGTTTTCGTTGTCTGCGGTCGTGCCCGGCAATGCCGTGTAAAAGGCCGACATCGAGTGCAGCCGCACGTCGATGACGACGCTCAGGCCCCGCTCGACGGCCGTGTGGCGAAGCAGTGATCCGAGATCCCAGGCAGTCGTCAAGTCGAACCGGTCGAAGACGAGTGCCCGCTCCTGTTCCGCGATCTTCGCCATGTCTTCTTCGATCGTCATGCGCTCCCCTCCGATTGCGATGGCGGGGATTGATGACGACAAATCCGGCGAAAGTAAAGTTACTCGGCGGCGGCGAGTTCCCGGACGGGGAAGAAGGCGGCAAGCTCACCGACGGCAAAACCGATCCGTTGCTGCAGGGACTCCGAGACTATCCAATAATCGGCGAAATCGCGATCGGACGCGTAGACGGCCGTCGGCAATGTATGGGCCATGAAGAAGCCGAAGAGCGGCCGAAGCTGATGTTCGACCATCAGCGCGTGCCGGTCGCCGCCACCGGTTGCGGTGATCAGGATCGGCTTGGCGCGCAATTGTTCCGGATCGATCAGGTCGATGAAATGTTTGAACAGGCCGGGATAGCTGCCCTTGTAGGTCGGCGAACCGACGATCAGGAAATCCGCCTCCACCACATCGGCGAGCACGCTGGCGGCTGCCTCGTCGAGATCGCTCTGACGTTGTGCCTGACCGAGAGACGGCCCGACATCGGCGAGGTCGTGAAGCCGGACGTCGAATCCATAACGTTCGGCAGCAACGGCGGCGATATGTTCCACCAGCGCAAAGGTCTTGGATGGGCGGTTATAGCTTCCCGTAAGACCGACGAGTTTCAGGGCCATGGAAATTCCTCTCTGCGCAACGACTTTCCCCAGATTAGCGTCGGTACCGCAGCATGGAAGCAAGGAACCTGCCGCAGATATCCCGCCAGGAGAAAATCATGCTCAGGGAAAACCTGATCACGCGATGCGGGCCGTCCGCGGAGCAGCCCGGGCGACCTCCGTTCTGATCGTCTCGGCCAGCGCCTTCGCCTGGACCCGGATATCCGGCACCGCCGTGATCTCCCAGAACTGGCCGGCCGTGAGCGCTCCGGCTGCAAACAGGCCTGGTTGCGGCCGGCCGTCCGGATCGAGAACCCGAGACTGCTGATCAACGGAAATGCCGAGTCCGAGTTCGTCCATGGAGATCATCTGTCGATTGTGCATCTCGGTGAGCAGCGGCGAATGGCCGATTCCGGCGCGCTCCATGCCGGTGCAGTTGACGATCCAGTCGGCGTGGAGGGAGACGAGGTCCCGCGTGCCGCGCCGCCTGAACTGGACGCGCGCACCGTCGCCGTCCCTGTCTATCGAGCGGAGGAAGCCTGCATGCACGGTCACCGTGCCATCCTTCAGAAGCGCGTCGAAGCGCGCAAACACCTCCGGCGCGATACGGTGGCGGTGGACGTTCCACCACGCAAGCGCGTGCCGAAGGAAACGGGAGCGCTGAACGGCACTGAGGCTCTGCCACAAAGCCTGTGTCTGCGGTCGCAGGCCGTCGACGACGCCCCGCCAGTCGGCACCGTTCTCCACCTGCCGTCGCAAGGCGTGAAGCAGCGCGCTGATCTCCCGCGTATCGGGCAGGTCCGGCGTGACCGGAGCGGCGCGCCGGGTCGGATGCGAATGCGGCACCAGTCCGCGCCGCGACAGGACATGAATACGGCCGCGATGGCCTTGGGCACGCAGCGACAGGACCTGGTCGATCATGGTCAGCCCGGAGCCGAAGATACAGAGTTCGTCGGTGCGGCCGACACGCGAAAGCCAGCCCAGGCGCCAGGGATTGTCGACGATGCGGGCGCTGACGGCCGAATCGATACGATCCTTCGGCAGAGGCAGATCGGCATTGCCGACGCCGAGTGCAAGGATAACGGTACGGGCGCGCAGTTCGCCGGCATTGTCGAGATGGAAGACGAGCCCGTCCTGTTCGCAGTGGACGCAGGCGGTGGCTTTCGCCCGGATGAAATCCACATGCGCGCGCCGCTCGCGGGGCCTCAGCAGCGAGGCCAGCGTGTCGCGCAGGTAAAGACCGTAATCACCGCGGGAGGCGAAATCCTCCGGGAAGGCCGCCCTGCCCTGGCCGCGCAGCCACTCGACGAAATCGTCCGGCCGATCCGGAAACACGCTCATCCGCGCCGCCGGCACATTGAGGCGGTGCAGGTAAAATTCGGTGCGGTAGGCGGTGCCCCGCCCGAAGCCGGGATCATCGCCGACCACAGCGATCGAAGCGGAAGCCGGCAGGAAGCGAAGGAGATTGATAGTAAGGGCGATTGCGGAAAAACCGGAACCGACGACGGCGACATCATAAGTCATCAAGCACACTCCTCGTCCTTGTTTGCTTTGGGCGAAAGGCTGTCTTGGACGCCACAGGAAGCCGGTTTTGGATCTGCTTCCGTGGCCGTTTCAATGTCTACCAATTTAATAGAGATTGACGCAGAGTAAAGGCGTTTTCGCGTCTCTCTCAGTTGCATGCCTGTTCAGGGCGCGGCAGCGCGGGAGATTCGGCGCTTGGATTTGTATTGCTGGGCGTCCCCGGCGGCTGGCAGTGATCCTCCTGGTCGACGGTGCCCGTCGTGCTGTTGGTCGTCGTCGGATCGGCAACGCCGGGAAGCGTCGTGACCGTCAAGGTGCCGGCATTGGCTTGGGGTGGGGTCGTTGTCGTCCGGGGCAAGGTGGGAGTAGCTCCCGCGCCGGATGTCTGGGCCAAGACGGGTGCTGCGAGCGACAGCGAGAGGGCGGAAAACGCGATGAGCCTCTTCAGCATCTGAAAATTCCTCCGGTTGATCGGAGGAGATAACCGGAAGCGATGCCACTTGTTCCGGCGGTTCGTCTTCGACCCGGCACCTTCAGCCCGGCATCATCTCATGAATCGAGGACAGCAGCAGGTCGTGCTGATAGGGTTTGGGCAGGAACACCGTGTTGGCCGGCAGAAGCATCGGATCCAGGCTGACAACGCCCGACGTGATGATGATGCCGATGCTCGGGCGGATTGCGCGGATGCGCTGAGCAAGCTGAATGCCATCCATGGACCCGGCCATGTTGACGTCGGTGAAGATTATGTCGATATCGTCACGGTTGCGGAACAGCACCATCGCCTCGTCGGCATTGCCGGCTTCCAGCACGAGATGCCCGACCTCTTCCAGCGCATCGAGCGTGGTGAAGCGGATCAGCGGTTCATCCTCGACGACAAGCACAACGGCCTTCTGCGCCATAACGTCTCCTTCATCCTTTGGACCTTGTCCCACAGCTTCAACAGGCGCAAACGCTCCGTGAGTGGCAGGTTGGGACCCGCTCCGCCGTAAGGCCATATAGGAGACAGGTGAGTCGCGGCAAGTGGAGGCGAAGCCGGGGAAGGCCGCTCCTCACTCCCGGCCTTCCCTGGCACCCGGCTGTTTCAATAATGGACAATGCCATTTGACAGAATGCAAAATGGACTTGCCAAGCGCCCCGAAATATCCTGTAGCAATCTGCATAAACGTGACTAGCAGATCAGCATAGCCTCATACCCTCAATCTACTCCCGATTCAGGTTCACGCTTCATGATGGAACTCTTCACCGCAGGCGGCTTTGCGGCGCTTCTCGAGGTCATTGCCATCAACCTCGTTCTTTCCGGCGACAATGCCATCGTCATCGGCCTTGCTGCCGCCGGTCTTCCAGCCGCACTCCGCAAAAAAGCGATCATCTTCGGCATTTCCGCCGCCACCGTGCTGCGCCTCGTGTTTGCCGTCGTCGCCACCTATCTACTGGCGATCAAGGGGCTCCAGCTTGCGGGCGGCCTGCTGCTCGGTTGGGTCTGCTGGAAGATGTGGAGCGAACTGCGCGTAAACCAGAGCGGCGATGCACATGCCGCCGCCGAAGCAAATCAAAAGGCCGCCAACAAGACCTTTTTCCAGGCCGCCACCCAGATCGTCGTCGCCGACGTCTCCATGTCGCTCGACAATGTACTTGCCGTCGCCGGCGCCGCCAAGGAACATTCCATAGTGCTGATCGTCGGCCTGATCATCTCGATCGCGCTGATGGGCGTGGCGGCCAACTTCGTCGCTAAACTACTCTCCCGTTTCCGCTGGATCGCCTATGTGGGCCTGGCCGTCATCGTCTACGTGGCGCTCGACATGATTTACCAGGGCTCGATTGAAGTCCTGCCGCTGATCCAGGGCGTTTAAGGCTCCTTCAGGGACCGACCTCGGCGGCAACGGCTAACGCGGTCCGGGATGCAACCGGTAAGCGGCTGTTTGATCTGCCACTCACGCGGGAGAGGGTAAAGAAGGCCATCGGCGCGTGACAGTGCGTTGATTTGAAACAGGAAAGTTATACTTTCCTCACCAAGTCTTTGACATTTGTGACGTTCCCATTGATCATGTTCCTCAAGCAAAGCTACGTGGCCGCCAGCCGGCATGAAGCCGGTTAGGGGCTCGCGGACCCCCTACTCGCAAGAGTTGGTGAGCCCCGTCCTAGTCAATGAGAACGATCTTGAGTCATAGCCACGACGATCATCACCACCCTCATGACAATGACCATGACGGTCATTCCAACGTCGATTGGCGCGAGCACGGCGTGAAGGTCATTCCCGGCAATTCGCTCGATCCCAACACCGCCCAGACCCCGGGCATGAACCGTGCGACCGCGATCAACAACGCCCGCGCGGGCGCCGAGAAAATCTGGGCCGGAACGGTGACCATCCATGCCAACGCCAAGACCGGTGCCCATCACCACGGCGATCTCGAAAGCATCATCTACGTGCTGAAGGGAAAAGCGAGGATGCGCTGGGGCGACCATCTCGAATTCGTCGCGGAGGCCGGCCCCGGCGATTTCATCTACGTGCCGCCTTATGTGCCGCATCAGGAGATCAATGCCAGTCCGGACGAGACGCTGGAATGCGTGCTTTGTCGCTCCGGCCAGGACCCGGTCGTCGTCAACCTCGATATCGAACCCATCGAGAAGCCGGAAGAAGTCCTGTGGAAGGACCCGATCCACAAATAGGGACGGCATCTTCATGGTCTCATGCAGGCAGGTCGGCAAAAGCGCTGATTTCAGAGCCGCAATGCCGTGATCGGCGCAAATGCCGCCGCAATCTGCCGGTACGCTCCCGGCCTACTGGAGATTGACCGCCTCGAACCTCTCCTTTAGAAGGCGGCATTCCGTTCCGAAGCAAAGACTTCGGGATTTTTAACGCTCCGGAGCTGATGCGGATGGCGCTGTTTCCGCAGGACAAGCGGACGAGAGACCGACGCGAACAGGAAAGCCACCTGTCGCGCTGGCCGGTCTTTGCCGCCGCTCTGCTGATCGCCGCCCTGTTCGGCCTGCTGTCGAGCGTCGTCAAGGACGTGCAGTTCCCCCGCGGCATCCTTTCGGCTGACAGGACCAGCGACACTCCGCACCTGACCAAGCGCGAACCTTTGCGCGCACTGGCGGCCATGGACCGCAAGGACGCAACAGGCGCCCATTGGCACACGGGCGGCGGTGCGCTGGAAGCCCGTGCCATCGAGCTCACTTTCCCGATTTTCGTCCCGGCCTTCGCCTCGAAGCCGTCTTCCCATCCGGCGGCCTCCCCGTTCTGGCATGGTTCGCTGCCGCGCGCGCCGCCGGCCCGCGTCTGAGATATCGCGCGCCAAGCGCTTGAACAACATCAGCATTCTGCCCTAACCGCTCGACAGAGCGAGGCTTGGGCCCAACAGGATTAAACATATGAGAAATTCCCCATGGCTGGTGGCGAGCTATGCCGTCATCATCATTCTCGGCATTCTAGTCGCTCTACCGAACGTGATTCCCCAGTCGGCGCTCGACCGCATGCCGTCGTGGCTGCCGCATAGCCGCGTGGCACTCGGCCTCGACCTGCGCGGCGGCTCGCATCTCGTGCTCGAGGTAGACCGTCCCGACCTGATCAATGAACGCGTTCAGAGCCTGCTGCAGGACGCCCGCCGCGTGCTGCGCGACAAGAACATCAACACTTCGGCGATCCGCCGGTCCGGCGATACGATCACCGTTGCGGTGCGCGACGCGGCCCAGCGCGATGCAGCCGTGACGGAACTCCAGACGCTCGCCAACCCGATCGGCCTCGGCACGAGCGTCGGCGGCAGCGATCTCGCGATCACCACGCCGACCGACAACACGATCTCGATCGCCCAGACGGAAGCGGGCATCAACTCGCACATCACCGCGGCTGTCGAGCAGAGCCTTGAAATCATCCGCCAGCGCGTCGACCAGGTCGGGGTCGCGGAGCCGACCATCCAGCGCGTCGGTTCGGACCGCGTCCTCGTGCAGCTTCCGGGCGAGCAGGATCCGTCCCGCCTTCGCCAGCTCCTCGGCTCGACCGCCAAGATGAGCTTCCATCTGCTCGGCCAGCAGGGCGAGGCTGGCGTCACCATGCTCGCCGACGAGCGCGGCAACCAGTATCCGGTCCTCGACCGCGTCGAACTTTCCGGCGACCGCCTGACGGATGCCCGCGCCGCCTTCGACCAGCAGACCAACGAACCCGTCGTCAACTTCCGGTTCGACAGCGCCGGCGCCAACCGCTTCGCGCAGATCACCCAGCAGAATGTCGGCCGTCCCTTCGCGATCGTGCTCGACAACAAGGTTCTCAGCGCTCCGGTTATCCGCACGCCGATCACCGGCGGTTCGGGCCAGATCTCCGGCGGGTTCTCGGTTTCGGAAGCCAACACGCTGTCTGCGCTGCTGCGTGCCGGCGCCCTGCCCGCCAAGCTGACCGTCATCGAGGAACGCACAGTCGGTGCCGACCTCGGCGCCGATGCCATCGAAATGGGCATTTTCACCGGCATCATCGGCTTCGGCCTGGTGGTCGCCTTCATGCTGTTTCTCTACGGCACCTGGGGCATCCTCGCGAACGTCGCGCTGTTCATCAACGTCATCCTGACTTTCGCCGGCCTGACGCTGATCGGCTCGACGCTGACCTTGCCCGGCATCGCCGGCGTCGTGCTCGGCATCGGCCTTGCGGTGGACGCCAACGTCCTCATCAACGAACGCATCAAGGAAGAGACGCGCAAGGGCCGCAGCGCCTTTGCGGCGATCGACGCGGGCTTCAAGCGCGCCTATTCGACCATCGTCGACAGTAACGTCACCAGCTTGATCGCCACGGTCCTGCTCTTCTGGTTCGGTTCCGGTCCGGTGCGCGGTTTCGCCGTCACCATGGGCCTCGGCATCATGATCTCGATGTTCACGGCCGTGTCGGTCGTTCGCGTCGCGATGGTGTTCATCACCGCCCGCAGGAAGCTGAAGAAGATCGACATCAGGCCGCTGCTGCCGATCAAGCTCGTTCCGGACGGCACCCATATCCACTTCATGAAGGGCCGTTTCCTCGGTATCGGCGTCTCGGTCATCCTGTCGATCGCCTCGGTCGTGCTGTTCTTCACGCCGGGCCTCAACTACGGCGTCGATTTCCGCGGCGGCATCCAGATGGAAGTCACCACCGCACAACAGACCGACCTTGCGGCCTTCCGCTCCGGCCTTGGAGAGCTTGGCCTCGGCGAAGTGGCCCTGCAGGAATTCGGCGGCAACAACCGCGTGCTTGTCCGCGTCGAGCGCCAGCCCGGCGGCGAGCAGGCCCAGACGGAAGCCGTCGAGAAGCTGAAGGCGGAGATTACCAAGATCGACCAGACCGCCAAGGTGGAACGCACCGAAGTCGTCGGCCCGAAGGTCAGCGGCGAGCTTGCCACCGCCGGTTTCCTGTCGGTCGGTCTCGCCTCGATCGCCATGATGATTTACATCTGGGCGCGGTTCGAATGGCCGTTCGCCGTCGGCGCGATCGCGACGCTCGTCCTCGACGTGACGAAGACGATCGGCTTCTTCGCGCTGACCGGTCTCGACTTCAACCTGACGGCTATCGCAGCGCTGCTGACGCTGGTCGGTTATTCCGTCAACGACAAGGTCGTGGTCTACGACCGCATGCGTGAAAACATGCGGCTCTACAAGAAGATGTCGTTGCGCGACGTCATCGATCTGTCGATCAACGAAACGCTCGCCCGAAGCCTCTATACTTCGGCAACCGCCTTCCTGGCCCTGCTGCCGATGGCGATCTGGGGTGGTAGCGCGGTGGAAAGCTTCGCGGTGCCGATGGTCTTCGGTATCGCAGTCGCAGCGCTTTCGTCGGTCTTCATCGCAGCACCAATCCTGCTCTTCCTTGGCGACTGGCGCACCCGCCACAAGGCGCAGGCCGAAGCCGCCGTCGGCGACGGCGAGCGTCCAAGCCAGGCCTGAGTCTCCTTGTCATGAAAACAGAAAGGGCGGTTTTTCATCCGCCCTTTTCGTTTGCTCCGCTATAGGTCGACCATGTTCGATTTCGCCGCCTATGCGGGACTGTTCTCCGCCGCCTTCATTGCCGCCACGATCTTTCCGATGCAGTCGGAGGCGATCCTGGTCGGCCTTATCCTGGCCGACCGGTATTCGCTCGTCGGTCTGCTGCTGGTTGCCTCGGTCGGCAACACGGCGGGCGCCGCGGTCAACTGGCTGCTCGGTCGGGGCGTCGAGCGATTTCGCGACAGCCGCTGGTTTCCGGTCAGCGAGGAAAAACTGGACAAGGCGCAGGCCTGGTATCGAAAATATGGAAAATGGTCGCTGTTGCTGAGCTGGCTGCCGATCGGCGGCGACGCCATCACGGTCGCGGCGGGCGTGCTGAAGGAGCCGCTTCCGACTTTCCTGATCCTGGTGTTCATCGGCAAGGCGCTGCGCTACGTGGTGCTCGCCGCGGCGACGCTCAGCGTAATCTGATCAGCGCCCCTGCCCCTCGTTGCCGAAATCGGCAAGCGTCTTCCAGAAATCGCCGAAGAACTGATGCGCGAAGGTTTCGAGCGAGGTGCCCGGTGGTTGTTCGTTCCAGAGTTCTCCGGCCGCCCGCAAGGCGCCTATGACCACAGCGGCGAGCAGGCGCGCGCGCAGCCGCTCCTCGTCGCTCCGGCTTCGAGCCTTCAGCGCTTCCGTGAGTTTCATCTCGAGCTTGGCATATTTGAGCTGGTCGCGGGCCTTCAGCGTCGGCGTGCGGCGGATGAGTTCTCCGAGTGCCATCGCTCTTTCGTCAGTCGCCGAGACGATGGCGTTGACGAGTCCGTGTTGCACGGCCTTCACCGCCGGCTCGTCCGCCGGTCTCGACGCGATGGTCGCCATCAAGCGATCGGCAAAGCCATCCTGCCAGGCGAACACAACCTCTTCCTTGGAAGGAAAATAGTCGAAGAAACTGCGCTTCGAAACTTCGGCGCGCTCGGCAATTTCCTCGATCGTCGTGGCGTCGAAACCGCGCTCGAGGAACAGGCTCATCGCCGATTCCTCAATGCGTTCCCGGGTTTGCCGGCGCTTGATTTCCCGCCGGCCTTCCTTCGCGCCATCAATCGTCCTGGTCATTGCATCCGATTTTTTTAGCCGCCCGCTTCGTCGGCATTGTGGACCGGTCCAGCCTCTGCCTCGGCGCGATATCTGGAACGCTCCCGCGTCAAGTCCAGCGGCCTGCGGCGAGAAATCCGGTAAACGGCCGCCGGTGGCAGGTTGCGCACGGTGTGGCCGATATGCACGGCCTTCAGGCCGAGCCGGTCGAGAATCGGCCGCGGCACCGGGCAACGCGGACCGTAGGTGAACTGATAGAAGGAACCACCCGGGCGGATATAGGTAAAGGCGCCGCCGAGGATCGCGGTAATCTTGCGCGGCGACATGGAGAGCAGCGGCAGACCGCTGATGACCGCGCCGACCGGCTGGCCCTCGAAAATATCCTCATGGGCGAGCTTCGCCGCATCCATCTGCAGCACCCGCGCTTCCGGAAACCGCCGCTGCAGGCCCGGCACGAATTCCGGACCATATTCGATCAGGGTGAGGTCGGATTGGGCAACGCCGCGCGCCAGCAGCGCGCGTGTGAACACACCGGTGCCCGGACCGAGTTCGATAACCGGGCCGTCCAGCGGCGCGATCTCCTGGGTCATCAGCCGCGCGAGCGAATCCCCCGAAGGCGCCAGCGCCGCAACCCGCAATGGATTGCTGATCCAGGAACGGAAGAAATGCAGGAAATCGGAGAATGCGGCATCTGCTGTCATGGTCAGAGACTCACCGGTTCGAAAATGCAATCGAGTATTCCGCCGACCTTCACAGCCCGCATGGCAATTCCAAGGCATGGGAGCCTCCGTTCAGGAAAAATACGCAATCGGCTGCAGAATTGTCCAGTGCAGCCCCGACGCCCCCACACTTAAGCGATATTTGCATCGAGTGCAAGATTTTAGTGAAATTTTGCGTCAAGCCTTCGGGCTGAAGACGGAACGGCCTGAAACCTCTGCATTTTTCTCAGGAACAACCGGCGCTTCGACCCAGCCCGCCTGATGCCTAACCCTTGAGACGGACCGAAAGCCGTCCGTCCTCGCCGATATGCGGCACCACATCGAGGTAGCCGGGTATTTGCGAATGCCCGGTTTCGATGGGATGGGAATGGGTGGCGGTGATGACCATGACGTCGGCCCCTGCCGCCTCGCCCGCCTGGATGCCGGCAGGTACGTCCTCGAATACCAGCACGTCCGACGGGCTTACCCCGAGCCGTTCCGCACCCAGAATATAACCTTGCGGGTTGGGCTTCCCCACGGTGACGTCTTCAGCGGTCACCATGTAGCGCGGTTGCGGAATGCCAGCCGCGGCAAGCCGCACCTTGGCGAGTTCGATCGGAGAGGACGTGACGATCGCCCAGCGCTCCGGAGGAAGGGCCGACAGGAATTCCACTGCGCCCGGGATCGGCACGACCCCTTCGACATCCTCGATCTCGCCGCGCAGGATGCCCTCGGCCTCGGCGACCGGATCGATGCCGGGCAGGTTCAGTGCGCTGATCGTGTCGATCCCGCGCTTGCCATGCATGGTCGGCAGGAACGCCTCCACGTCGAAACCCATCTTCGCCGCCCAGCGTCCCCAGACGCGTTCGGCGGATGCGATCGAATTCAGGATCGTGCCGTCCATGTCGAACAGGAAAGCAGCATAGGTCTTTTCGGGAAGGGAGAGTTCGGCAGCAGGAAGAGGCACGGAAAATTCCTTTGGCGTCGCATTCCGACTCGGGAGATGGCCGGAACTGCCCTTTTCCGAGTAGATGCAATGATGCGGAAAGGCAATTCCTCGCAAAGAACCTCCGATCTGGGTGACGCTATTTCGATCGCGAACGCAGGAACTGGGAGACGGCGACGCCGATCGCGATGCCGACGGCAACACCGATACCAATGTTGTCGAAAACGGCTGTCCCGAGCACTGTACCAAGCCCGACGCCGACGGCTATTCCTGTCGCGATGGTCATGGCTCGACCATCGCGTCTTCAGATGGCGAGAGTTTGTCGGGCGTCCTTGTCTTCGCGCCTCGAAGCGTTAGAACTTGGCGACCAAGCCGGGCAAGGAGGGTATTTTGGCCGAAATTTCTATAACGCACGCGGATCTGGCCGATCGTGGCGTGCTGATCACCGGGGGCGGTTCGGGCATCGGCGCCGCCTTGGTGGAAGGTTTTGCGGCACAGGGCGCCAAGGTCGCATTCATCGATATTGCCGACGACCCTAGCCGCGAATTGGTGGAACGTCTTTCCAGGACCGCCCGGCATCCAGTCGTCTACCTTAAAGCCGATCTGCGCAACGTCGCGGAAACGAAAGCCGCCGTCGATAGGGCTGTGCAAGAACTCGGGTCGCTCTCGGTGCTGGTCAACAATGCCGGCTGGGACGACCGCCATGAATTCGAGACGGTGACCGAGGAATACTGGGACAACGCCCAGGCGATCAACATCAAGCAGATGTTCTTCGTCTCCCAGGCCGCGGTCCCGCACCTGCGCGAGGCCGGCGGCGGCGCGATCGTCAATTTCTCCTCGATCGCCTATCTGCTCAACATGGGCGGGCTGCCCGCCTATGCGACCGCCAAGGCCGGGATCATCGGCCTGACCAAGAGCCTCGCCGGAAAGCTCGGGCCGGAAAACATCCGCGTCAACGCCATCCTGCCGGGCATGATCGTCACCGAACGGCAGAAGAAGCTCTGGCTGAATGACGACAGCATCACGGCGATGGTCGCGCGCCAGTCCTTGAAGCGGGTGCTGGTGGCTGAAGACCTGGTCGGCCCCTGCCTGTTCCTCGCCTCGAATGCCTCCGCCGCCATGACGGCCCAGACGATGATCATCGATGGGGGTGCACTTTAGGCATAAAAATACCGCGCGGGTTCCCGGTGGAAAGAACCCGCGCGGCGCCGGAGGTAGACCTTACTCCGCTGGAGAGAGAGCGGGAGCCGCCTCCTCCGTACCGTGCTGCCGCAGAGGGCGGCTGCCGGTAAGCAAACGTGCCAGCATGTAGAAGACCGGCGTCATGAAGATGCCGAAGAACGTCACCCCGATCATGCCGGAGAACACCGCGATACCCATGGCGGAGCGCATTTCCGCACCCGCACCGGTCGATACCACGAGCGGTACAACACCCATGATGAAGGCCATGGACGTCATCAGGATCGGACGCAGCCGCAGCCGGCTTGCCTCGACCGCCGCCTGGAACGGCGTCCTCCCCTGGAACTCCAGTTCCCGGGCGAATTCCACGATCAGGATCGCGTTCTTCGCCGAGAGACCCACAAGGACCACGAGCCCGATCTGGGTGAAGATGTTGTTGTCTCCACCGGTGAGCCAGACCCCGGTCAAGGCAGCAAGGACACCCATCGGCACGATCATGATGATCGCGAGCGGCAGCGTCAGGCTCTCATACTGGGCAGCGAGCACCAGGTAGACGAGCAGCAGTGCCAGCGGAAAGACCACGATACTGGAATTGCCGGCGAGGATCTGCTGGTAGGTCAGGTCAGTCCATTCGTAGTCGATCCCCGAAGGCAGTGTCTCCGCGACAATCTTTTCGATCGCGGCCTGAGCCTGGCCCGACGAGAAGCCCGGTGCCGGACCGCCGTTGATATCGGCGGAGAGGAAGCCGTTGTAGCGGGTCGTCCGTTCCGGACCGGTCTGCGCGTCCACCTTCAGGAGAGCCGAAAGCGGGATCATCTGGCCGGACTGCGAACGAACCTTCAACTGGCCGATATCTTCCGGCTTGGCGCGGAATTGCGCATCCGCCTGAACCCGGACGCTGTAGGTGCGGCCAAAGGCGTTGAAGTCGTTGACGTAGAGCGAGCCCAGATAGACCTGCAGCGTTTCGAAGACATCGGTCACCGACACTCCGAGCTGTTCGGCCTTGGCGCGATCGAGATCGGCATAGAGCTGCGGCACGTTGATCTGGAAGCTCGAGAAGATGCCGGCGAGTTCCGGCGTCTGGTAGGCCTTGGCGATGACCGCCTTTGCCGCCTCGTCGAGCGTCTGGTTGCCCAGACCGGCGCGATCCTCGATCTGCAGCTTGAAACCACCCGTCTGGCCGAGGCCGTTGACCGGCGGCGGCGGGAACATCGCGATGAACGCATCCTGGATGCCAGAATATTTCTGGTTCAGCGCCATGGCGATGGCGCCGCCCGAAAGCTCCGGCGTCTTGCGCTTCTCGAAATCGTCGAGGATTGCGAAGACGATGCCGGCGTTCGAGCCGATCGTGAAGCCGTTGATCGACAGGCCCGGGAATGCGATGGCGTGCTCGACGCCAGGCTGCTCCAGGGTAATGTCGCTCATCCGCTTGATCACATCTTCCGTACGGTCGAGGGTTGCGCCGTCGGGAAGCTGAGCGAAACCGATCAGGTACTGCTTGTCCTGCGCCGGCACGAAACCGCCCGGCACCGCGTTGAACATGCTGTAAGTCATGGCGACAAGCGCAAGGTAGATGATCATCACCAGGCTCTTGCGTGACAGGAGCCCGCCGACTGTCCAGCCGTAGCCGTTCGAGGCGGCCCCGAAGGCGCGGTTGAAGCCGCGGAAGAACCAACCGAAGACCGCGTCCATGAACCGCGTCAGCCAGTCCTTCTTGGCGTGGTGGTCCTTCAGCAGAAGGGCAGCCAGCGCCGGCGACAGGGTGAGCGAATTGATCGCCGAGATGACCGTCGAAATGGCGATCGTCAGCGCAAACTGCCGGTAGAACTGGCCGGACAGGCCGCTGATGAAGGCGAGCGGCACGAAGACCGCGACCAGCACCAGCGCGATCGCAATGATCGGGCCGGAGACTTCCTTCATGGCCCTGTAGGTCGCGTCACGCGGACTGAGGCCGTTCTCGATATTGCGTTCGACGTTTTCGACCACCACGATCGCGTCGTCGACGACGATACCAATCGCCAGCACCAACCCGAACAGCGTCAGCGCGTTGATCGAGAATCCGAAGGCGTACATCACCGCAAACGTGCCGATGATCGATACGGGGACGGCAATCAGCGGGATGATCGACGCCCGCCAGGTCTGAAGGAAGAGGATGACGACGAGCACGACCAGCGCGATCGCTTCAAGCAGGGTCTCGATGACCTTCTCAATCGAAGCGCGCACGAACTTGGTCGTATCGTAGACGATCTCGTATTTGACACCTTCCGGCATCACCTTCTGCAGTTCGTCCATCGTGGCGCGGACGTTATCGGCGATTTCGATCGCGTTGGAACCGGGTGCCTGAAGAACGGCAACGGCGACGGCCGGCTGGCCATCAAGTAGCGAGCGCAGGGTATAATCCGCCGCGCCGAGCTCGATGCGGGCGACGTCGCGCAACCGCGTGATCTCGCCGTTTTCGCCGCTCTTGACGATAATGTTGCCGAATTCCTCCGGGGTGCGCAGACGCCCCTGGGCATTCACGTTGAGCTGCAGGTCGACACCCGGCCGGCTGGGCGATGCGCCGATAATGCCGGCCGCGGCCTGGACGTTCTGGCTCCGGATCGCGTTCGAGATGTCGCTTGCGGCAAGCGAGTGCTCGGCAGCCTTCTGCGGATCGATCCAGACGCGCATCGAATAGTCGCCGGCGCCGAACACCTGAACCTGGCCGACGCCCTGGATGCGGGTGAGCCGATCCTTGACGTTCAGCGTCGCATAGTTGCGCAGGTAGGTGATGTCGTAGCGGTCGGAGACGAGATTGACGACCATGATGAAGTCGGGCGAGCTCTTGACGGTCGTGACACCGAGCGCACGCACTTCCGCCGGCAGGCGTGGTTCCGCCTGGCTGACGCGGTTCTGCACTAGCTGCTGCGCCTTGTCGGGGTCAGTGCCCAGCTTGAACGTGACGGTCAGCGTCAGCACGCCGTCGGACGTCGCCTGGCTCGACATGTAGAGCATATCCTCGACGCCGTTCACCTGCTCTTCGAGCGGTGTCGCGACGGTCTCGGCGATGACGGTCGGGTTGGCGCCAGGATAGACGGCGCGCACGACGATCGATGGCGGCACGACTTCCGGATATTCGGAAATCGGCAGCGACCGCATGCCGATCAGGCCTGCGACCACGATGAGGATCGACAGCACGGCCGCAAAGACCGGTCTGTCGATGAAAAACCTGGAAATATTCATGTCAAAGCCCTCTCTCCGGGGTTGAACAAGAGGCGAAACGGCCCCGGCTCGCGGCCGACAAGGCCGCAAGCTCCACGAACCGGAACTGGATGAGTGTTGGAAAGCGGCGGACTAACCGCCGCTCAGAGCATTACTTGTTGGCGACTTTCGCCTCTTCCTGAGGCTGGACAACCGCGCCCGGACGGATGCGCTGCAGGCCGTTGACGACGATCCGGTCGCCCGGATTGAGGCCCTTCTCGACGATCCGCATGCCGTCGACCGCCGTGCCCAGCTCCACCTGCCGGTACGCAACGGTATTGGCTGCATCGACCACGAAGACGAACTTCTTGTCCTGGTCGGTGCCGACGGCCTTTTCGCTGACCATCAGGTGATCCTGCGCCTTCGGCTGGCCCATGCGGACCCGCACGAACTGGCCCGGGATCAGCTTGCCGCCCGGATTGTCGAAGACGGCGCGCACACGGATCGTGCCGCTCGAGGCGTTCACTTCGTTGTCGATCAACTGCAGCTTGCCGCGGATCGGCGTGCCGTTGGTAGCGAGCGTGCTCACCTCGACCGGCACCTGTTCGATCGCCGGTACGCCATCGACGAGTGGAAGGTCGGCGAGCGTGCGGGACACCAGTTCTTCACCGGCATCGAAGCTCGCATAGATCGGATCGGAGGAAACCAGCGTCGTCAGCGGGGCGGAGGCGGAACCTGCCGCGACCAGATTGCCGACCGTTATTTCCAACCGGCCGGCCCGGCCGGCGATCGGTGCCCTGATCTCGGTATAGTCGAGATTGAGCTGCGCCGTCTTCAATGCCGCCTTGGCGGATTGGAGATTGGCCAACGCCTCGCTCTGGGCGCTCTGGCGCTGGGCAAGATCGCTCTGAGAGATGGTGTTCTTGGAGACGAGGTTCTTGCCGCGATCGAGTTCGGTATTGGCAAGTTCGACCCTCGCCTGCGCCGAAGCCACCTGGCCTTCGGCCTGAGCGACCGCCGCCTGGTAGGGCTCCGGATCGATGCTGACGAGCAGGTCGCCCTGCTTCACCAGTCCGCCTTCGCGGAAATGTACCGACTGGATGGTGCCGGTGACCCGCGGCCGGACCTGGACGCGGTCGACAGCTTCCAACCGGCCGGAAAATTCCTGCCAGGTGGAAACGTTGCGCGGCTCGACGGTGGCGACCGTCACGGGGACGGCCGGAGCCGCAGCAGCAGCCGTCGCAGGCGCAGCATGGGCACCCTGCGGCAGATCGAGATAGACCGAGGCGCCGGCAATCAGTGCGGCCGTGCTCAGTCCAGTGCCCCAAAGGGCCCAGCTTTTGATCTTCGATGTCATCTGTAGTCTCCTTACGGCCTTGGGAGTTAGCCGTTATTTACCTTCAAATATGCTATGCTTCGGACTTAATTCTTGGACGAAATCAGTGAATTCGGCGCAGAGCGTCTTCATCCACTCGCCGTCGCCTTCTCTATAAATACCCGTCCAGCCGCAGCTGGCCGGGAAAATTTTCCGCCTGACCGAAACGCCGGCCTCACTCAGACGAACTGCATAACCGAGCGTTTCATCGCGCAGCGGATCGTCCTCCGATGTCACGACGAGTGCCGGCGCGACACCCGAAAGCCGCGAACAGAGGCAGGGTGCCGCATAAGGATGCTGGAACCCGCAATGGGAACCGAGATAATGGCTCCAGCCTTCCGCCCAGCGTTCGCCCATGCCAATCGCGTCCGCCTTGCGGAAAGACTGCGTCGTCATCATCGGGTCGATCATCGGCGACAGCAGAATCTGGCCGCTCAGTTCACCCGGCATCAGGTCGCGCGCCTTCAGCGCCACGCCCGCCGCGACATTGCCGCCCGCTTCGTCACCTGCGACGAAAAGGAGGGACTTCGCGCTGCCGAACTGCTTGCGTCGGCCGGCCAGGCACTGAAGCGCCGCAAACGCGCATTCCATCGCTTGCGGAAACATGTTTTGCGAGACGCTGCTGTAATCAGCTTCGAGTACGACGGCCCCGGATTCGGCCAGTGCTTTTGCAACTGGACGTTCGTTTTCGCCGCGCTGCTCATTGAGAAACGCCCCGCCTCGCAGATAAAGAACCAGCGGCGGAGCCTTAGCCTTGGCAGCTCCTTCGTAGACACGCATCGGAACAGCCGGCAGGCCCGACTTGTCAAATGCGATGTTTTCCCACTGCGCGGTCATTGAAAAATCCTCGGACAAACCCCCAGTTAAAGCGGGGTACTTGCCGTCAATCTTGGACCTGATATTATTATTCGGGTGAAAACACACAAGCTCACGGCATTCGACAACACTATTCCATATTTCGGAACAATGTTGCGGCGCAGCAGGAATCAAGACAATGGATCAGCTTTCGGCAATGCGGGTGTTCGTCCGCGTCGTGGAGACCGGTAATTTCACCCGGGCTGCGGCGACCCTCAACATGCCCAAAACGACGGTGACCAATCTCGTGCAGAGCCTCGAGAGCCATCTGCGCACGACGCTGCTCAACCGGACGACCCGCAAGGTGATGGTGACGACCGACGGCGCGCTCTACTATGAGCGGGCGATGCAGATAATCTCCGAACTCGACGAACTCGATGGCAGCATGTCGAATTCGCAGAGTCAGCCTTCCGGACGGCTGCGGGTGGAAATGGCCGGCGCCTTTGCCGATTTGCTGGTGATTCCGAATTTGTGCGATTTCCATACCCGTTTTCCGCAGATCAGGCTCGATATCGGCGTCGGCGACCGGCTGGTCGACTATATCGCCGAAAACGTCGACTGCGCCTTACGCGCCGGCACCCTGACCGACCAGTCGCTGATTGCCCGCAAGGTCGGCGAGATCAGCATGTCAGCCTATGCGGCACCGCTCTACATCCGCAAATTCGGCGCACCTGAACGCCCGCAGGATCTGGAGGAAGACCATCTAGCGGTCGGTTACCTGAATGCCCAGTCCAGCCGGGTGAGGTCACTGGAATTCCATCGCGACGATGAAACCGTGGAAATCACCCCCCGTTACGTGGTCTCAGTCAACGATGCCCGGACCTATGTGAACGCGGCCATCTCCGGCATGGGTATCGCCCAATCACCCCGATTTATGGTCAGGGAGGCAGTGGAGAAGGGCGAACTTGTCGAAGTGCTCTCCGACTGGCACTGCGGATCCCTGCCCCTCTACATCGTCTATCCGCAGACGCGCCACCTTTCCAACAAGGTGCGGGTCTTTGTCGATTGGCTCGCCAAGCTGGTCCAGAACCTCAAGGTCGAGGAGAGCCGCGAGCAGATGCGCAAAGCAGGTTAGGCGCAACTTACGAATGAGGCGGCGACGACCCTCAGTCGTTGCCTCGCCGAAACGGCGCATTACCCTGAACGCGATCCAGCCTTCGTTGAAGCTGCCGGAAGGGCGGTCACGTCTTGCCGTCGACCACCTCCACCCTGATCGGCTTTCGGAGCACCTCGATAGACAAGAATTCCGCCAAGGCGGTGGCCAAAAAATCATGCCCTCCGCGCAGGAATTTATGCCTCGACACGTACGGGGATGATAGAGCCCTGGGGAGTTTGTTCGATGATTGGAATACCGACAGCATGACTCGTTGGGGACATGTCACAATCGCTGTTCTCGGTGGCATCGCCGCTGCCCTGCATGTGGGCAAGGTGCCGCCCGCCATCCCCCTGCTGCGTTCAGAACTCGGCATCGATCTCGTGGCCGCCGGCTGGCTGATGGGGCTCTCAAGTGCGCTCGGCGCCGCCTGCGGCATTCTGATCGGCCGCTTCACCGATTACCTGACCCATCGTCGCGCCATGATCCTCGGTCTTGCCCTGCTGATCGCCGGCAGCCTGACCGGGGCCCTCACCCATTCGGAAACCGTGATCTTCGCCAGCCGCGTGCTCGAGAGCGTCGGCCTCATCATGGTCTCGGTCGCCGCCCCCGGCCTGATCGCTGCTTCAGTCGAGCTGCGCGACACCGGCCTTGCCTTTGCGCTCTGGGGTATCTGGATGCCGGTCGGCGTCGCGGTGATGATGATGATCTCGCCCTTCCTGCTTCCGAGCTTCGGCTGGCAGGGCTCATGGATTTTCGCCGCCATGCTCAGCGTCATCCCGATGGTCGCGCTGCTGACGATGAGCGTGCCGAAACCGCAGGCTGCAGGACATCCGGCAACCTCGCTGCTGACGGCCGTCAGCCTCACTGCCTCCCGGCCGATGTCGTGGATACTGTCAGGTATTTTTGCCGCTTACAGCGCCAGCTTCATGTCAGTCTTCGGTTTCCTGCCGACGCTGCTGATCGAGGAAATGGGGATCGGCCTCACGGCTGCATCCATCATGACCGCCTTCGCAGTGCTGGCGAACGGCGTCGGCAACGTCGTCGGCGGCGTCTTCGCCCGTTGGGGCGCCCCGCGCTGGGTACTGATCGCCGGCCCCTGCGTGATGCTGACGCTCACCGCCTTCGTCGTCTTCGGCCACAGTTTTCCGCTTTGGACGCGCTACGGAGCCTCGGTGCTTTACGCCGTGTCGGGCGGTGTCCTACCAGCCACCATCATGGGCTCGCTGCCCGTCTATGCGCCGCGCCGCGACCTCGTCGGCACGTTCAGCGGCTTCGTCATGCAGGGCTCCAATATCGGCCAGGTCTTCGGACCGATGCTGCTCGCCTCGATCGTTGCAGCATCCGGCTGGCAGGGCGCCCCGTTCTACATCGCCGCCGCCACCGGCCTCGGCCTGGTACTGGCACTCTTCCTGCGCCAGACCGAACGCCGCATCGCGGCAACGAGGCCGGAAATCGCCAGAACTGCGTGAGAACGACCGATCCACCAGATCAGGCGTCGCGGGCAAGCCGGGCGAGATTTGCGGACTGGCGTGCAAAGTAAAATCGGCTAGTCTCTCGCCTGACCAAACAAGAGAGCCAGCCATGAAACATCACGTCGCCGCCTCTTCCAAAACCTGCGCCTGGGGTTATTTCGATGCTGACCGGGAGCCGGTGCTGACCATCGACAGCGGCGACACGGTGGTGATCGATTCTGTATCCGGCCCTGCGGAAGTTCTGCCCAAGGAAGGGTTCACCATTCTTCCCGAACATCTCGAAATTCACGAAAACTGCCGGCCGATCATGCAGGGACATATCCTGACCGGCCCGGTCGCCGTGCGCGGAGCCAAGCCCGGACAGGTCCTGGAGGTGACGATCCTCGATGTCGAGCTGCGCCAGGACTGGGGCTACAACGTCATCCGTCCGCTTGCCGGCACCCTCCCTTACGATTTCGAGACGCCGCGAATGATCACCATCCCGCTCGACAAGCAGAGGAATGTCGGCCACCTGCCCTGGGGCCTCGACCTGCCGCTTGCGCCCTTCTTCGGGGTCATGGGCGTCGCTCCGCCGCCGAACTGGGGCCGCATTGCCTCGATCATGCCGCGTTCGCACGCCGGCAATATCGACAACAGGAACTGGTGGCCGGCACCACGCTTTATCTGCCGATCTTCAACGAAGGCGCGCTGTTCTCCTGTGGCGATGGCCATGGCGCCCAGGGTGACGGCGAGGTCTGCATCACCGCCATCGAAACTGCACTGCGCGGTACCTTCCGGCTCACCGTTCGTGAGGATCTCGATTTCATCTATCCCCGCGCTGAAACGCCGACGCACTACATCACCATGGGTATGGATCCGGATCTCGACCAATGCGCCGTGATGGCACTGCGCGACATGATCGTGCTGCTCGGCGAAAAAGGTGGCCTGTCGCGGGAAGATGCCTACACGCTCTGCAGCCTCGCCGGGGACCTTCGCATCACCCAGACCGTCAACGGCTGCAAGGGCGTGCATATGATGATGTCAAAAGCCCTCGTCGACCGCGCGATCTGAAGCCGCCCGTCAGCCGAAAGGCGATTGGCATTGGCGGCGCGGGCCGCCGGCAAAAGGCTGATAGCTGTTGTCCTCGGCCTGGTAGGACCGGTAACGGGCAAAACACCATTCCTCATGGGATCCGGCCGGAACGTCGGCATCGATTGCCTGCGACTGTGCATAGCCCGCCGCTCCGTCGTCGGCTCGTTGATTGGCGCGGGCAGCCGGCGTCTCCGGAAGCGGCTGCAATTCGTCTTGTATCTGCGGGGCTTGCGGCTGGTCAGGCACCGGTGCGGCGGCAACAGTCCCGGTCGCGGCAGCGCCCGGCGCCCGGCATTGCCGACGGGGGCCGCCCCTGAAGGGCTGGTAGCTGTTGTCTTCGATGCGATAGGACCTGTATCGCGCGAAGCACCAGTCCGCCTGCGCGGGATCGACCATGGCTTTCCGCTCTTCCTGCGTCTGCGGCAAGGTGGCCTGCGGCTGCGGCACGGCGGCCGGCTGCTGCGGATTGATGGACCCGGTCACTGTATTGTCGACGGCTACCCCTGCGGCGGCCTGCTGGACAGCTGGCGTTTCCGGCGTATCGGCTGCAACCGAAGCCGGAGGCGTCGCAGTAGGCAGGCGCTTATAATCCCGGCCGGCGGTGTCCACGGCCTTCGGTTTTGAAGTCCACAGATCGGGCGTATCCATATTGGCGAACTTATGGGGTTCGGGTTTGGCGATCACGTTGGCGGTGATGATCACGCCGCTCAGGAACACCAGGACGAGCAGGACAAGGCTGCCCAAAAGCAAAAGGATTGGCTTCATGACCGCGCTCCCATTTCGTCTTGCGGACCAAATGCCGATCAGGCGCCGGAGTTCCCGTCGGGGAGAAAAAGAAACAGGGTTGGAGATCACGGATGGATACAGGGCGACATGCCGCCCCTCTTCGTCCAACTCTTCGAAAGAGGAGATGGTGGGTGATGTAGGGCTCGAACCTACGACCCGCTGATTAAGAGTCAGCTGCTCTACCAACTGAGCTAATCACCCAAGAACCGGCTGTGCGAGGCGTGCTCGCCAGCGGTGTGAGGGGCGTATAAAGGGGATCGTTCGGCTTGTCCAGCGGCTGGGCCAAAATTATTCGCCCGACCGGGCAAAAAATCCGTCGGGGCGGATTTTACGTCTGAAGAACCGTCGCCACAGCTCAACAAACTGCGGGAAAGCGAAAAACTTCAAGGTCTTAGTGCGTCACAATATCGCAACCTTCGACACGACAGCGAAATTCAAAGATAGAGCGTGCCTTCCGCGACCTTGATTGCCTGGCCGCCAATGCGCGCCCTGGCGATCTCTCCCTCCTTCACGTCGATATGCAGATGGATCAAGGACGGCCGCCCCATCTCCACCCCCTGCTCCACCAGCACCGGGTGATGGCCGTCCGGGAGTGCATCGAAATGCCGGATCGCGCCGGAGAGTGCGGCAACAGCAGCGCCCGTGGCCGGATCCTCGGAAATCCCCATGTCCGGCGAGAACATCCGGGCATGGAATTTCGCCTGATGGTTCACGCCGCTGCGGCAATAGACGTAAGCCGACGCAAGCGAACCCTCGACGAACGGCGCTGCCTTTTCCCACAAAGCCGTGTCGAATTCGAGATTCTGCACCGTCGCCAGATTGTGCAGCGGAATCATCAGGAACGGCACGCCGGCGCTCCAGATGGAGGCGGCATGATTCTCGAAGCCGATATCCGTGGATTTTACGCTCAACGCATCGGCGAGCCCCTGCCGGTCGAGCGGAAGCTCGATCTGCACCGGCTTTCTCGGCAGGTCGAATTCGGCAAATCCCGCCTCGCCGGCACGAAGCCGCACGGCGCAGCGCACAGGGCCGACATTTTCCTCCAGCACGCAGACGAGATCCATGTCCGGCTGCCCGCCCCCCTGCCCCGAGCCATGATTGAGTTCGGCGAGCGCCACCGCCGTTCCAACGGTTGGATGCCCTGCAAAAGGCAATTCCCGGCCCGGTGTGAAAATGCGCAGACGGGCTGCATAGGCTGTATTCGCGGAAGGCTGAACGAACACCGTCTCGGAGAGATTCATCTCCCTGGCGATCGCCTGCATTTCGTCGTCGGCAAGGTCGTCTCCGTCGAGAATCACCGCCAGCGGATTGCCGGCAAGTCGTCTGTCGGTGAAGACGTCATAGATGCTGTAGCGACGGGCCAACCACACCTCCCCTTATTTCGATGGCGCCAAACTGCCCGACCGGTCGGCTCAAAGCAACCCTGTTCAGCGCATCGGCTGGCCGAAAAACAGGTCGAGAATCGGGAACATCAACGGGCTGTAGGGATGGGCGCCGCGATCGGCAGAGCGGATCGCCACGGCTCCGGCAATCTCCTGTTCCTCGTCGTGCACCATATGCTCGGCAATGCGCGCCAGCATCTCCTGCGCCGTAAGGTCGAATCGATAGAAGCGGAAGCCGACGACCCGGTGCCCGCTATAGCTGGCGAAGAGCTGCCGGTCCGCCTTTGCCTCGGCGAGATCGAGGCCGGTTTCTTCCCGCACTTCGCGGTGCATGTTGGCCTCGAGATCCAGCTTGCCGTCGACGATGTCCTGGAGATCAAGCGAACCGGCGGCGCAATAGACCTGGCCAGGATTGGCGGTCCTTTCGCTCATCCGGACGGCTATGATCGCCCCATCGGACGAGACGGGCACGGCGAAGCCGAAGAGGTGAAAGGCGCCGGTCGGATCGGGCTGTCTCCGCCACCATAAAAGCGTCGAATAGGGGATGACATGCGCCTCGCCGATGATCACGCCGTCCCGAAACGAAAGCCTGTTCTGCAGCACCATCTGGCCGTTGAACAGATACGGATTGGCCGCCGCTTCGCGCACCCAGTTCTCCTCGATCTCGTCCCGATGCGCGAGATAGATGGGATGCGCTCCGGGAAGGACCGAAAGATCGAAAGCCTCGACCTCGAAGACGGTATTTTCGGCGGGCCAGCCGCTGATCGCCTGGATGGTCATCGAAGCTCCAGCGACATCACGACGGGGCAATGGTCCGATGCCTTCGGCCGGTCCCAGCCGATGCGCGGAAACCGTTCGACTTCCTGTCCCGGCGGAAAGACGGTGCGATAGGGTTGGCCGCCGCGAATGATTTCCGGCACGCTATCGGCGTTGTGCTCGGCGAGCGTCGGCGACAGCCAGATATAATCGAGCTGGCAAAGATGCTGCTCCTCCGGACCGCGCGCATGGTAAAGCGTCCAGCGATCCATCACATCCCGACGCGTCGTCGGGTTCACCACGAAGTCGTCGTCGGTGAAGACGTTCAGCGCACTCACCTCTTCGCGCCGCGGCTCGAACCGGTATCCCTCGCGGCGGGTGCCGATCACCTGCACCTTTTCCTGATAATCGTTCATGTCGCCGCAGATGGCGAAGTTCTTGTCCGCCGTTCGCCCCTCGCCGAAACGGCGCTCAACGATCTGGCGCACCGCTTTCGCCTCCGCCATGCGGATCGCCATCGTGCCGGTACGGCCATCCTGGCCGTCGCGGGCATTGCCCATGGATTTGAAGTGCACGACGAACAGCGAGAATGGCTTGCCCCCGATCGTCAGCTCCAGTTCGAGGCAGTCGCGCTTGAAGATCTTGTCATGCGCCTGGTTGCTGAGTGCCAGTTCGTCGTTGAAGAGGCCGAGGTCCTGATAAGTCAGCATGGCGTGGCTGCGCACGTCCTGCACCTCGATTTTCTCGCCGCTGCGGGTCTCCTCGCGCATCAGCACGGCGACGTCGATGCCGCGCGAATCATTGCCCTCGACCAGGAATTTCTGGCGGTAGCCGTTGCCGACCATGCGGTAGAGATAGCCGTATTCGAAGGCCTGCAGCGCCGGCATGCTGTCGACCTCCTGGAGGCACAGGATGTCGGCGTCCGCCTCCGCGATCGCCAGCGCCGAAAGCTGCCGCGTGTCGTCGGTCTCGGCGATCATCCGGGCCTGTTCGAGCTGCTGATAGACCGCCTTGTCCTGCACGTCGTAGAGCCGCAGCACGCGGTCCTGCCGGAGCTGATTGCGCCAGCCGGAGAAATCGAAGCGCGTCATCAGGTTTTCGATGTTGAAGGTGCCGAGACGCAGCGACATGGGAGGGATTCCTTTTCTCGCCAGTACCATAACCATGGGAACGCCTGGCTACAATCTCCAGGCCGCGCGGATCACGATCGACAGACGATCGCCGACCTTGACCGGCTGGCGGCTGAAAGCACGCAATGCCTGTCCGTCCGGCAGAGCGAGACGCAGCGCATAACGCTCGCCCTCGAACAGCACCGAGAGAACGGTGGCCACCTGTCCTTCCGCCGCAATTTCGACGTCCTGCGGACGGACGAGGATATCGGCACGCGCTTCCTGTGCTGGCCCGGCGAGGATGTCCTGCATGGCGGGCCAGTCGAAAAGCCGCCTGTCACCGAACGGTGATGGAAGCGAGAGGATCGCCCCCTGCCCGACGAGACCGCCGACCAGCCGGCCCTCCGGGCGCGCATAGATCTCCTCCGGCGTCGCCACCTGCAGCAGCTTACCCTCGGACATCACGGCAACGTCGGTCGCAAGCGCCATCGCTTCCGCCTGGTCATGGGTGACATAAATCATCGTCGCGCCAGACCGGGCGTGAAACTCCCGGAACGTCTCTTCCATCTCCTGGCGCAGGTGCCGGTCGAGATTGGCGAGCGGTTCGTCGAGCAGCACCACGTCCGGCTCGGTAACGAGGCAGCGGGCCAGCGCCACGCGCTGGCGCTGGCCGCCGGAGAGATCGGCGGGGCGGCGGTCCGCATAAGTTTCGAGGTGGACGGCGGCAAGCGCCTCCCTCACCTTGCGGTCCCGCTTCTCGCCCGAAATGCCACGCACCTTCAGGGGATAGCCGACATTTTCCGCGACACTCATATGGGGCCAGAGCGCATAGGACTGGAAAACCATCGCCATGTTGCGGTGTTCGGGGGCCACCATCTCGCTCGCATCCGCGAGCACCCGCTCGCCGAGCAGGATCGAACCGTCACTCGGCTGTTCGAAGCCGGCGATCATCCGGAGCACCGTCGTCTTGCCGCAGCCGGAAGGTCCGAGCAACGCCAGGAAACCGCCTTCGCGCACGGTGAGCGACACGTCGTTGACGGCCGCCCGGCCACCCAGATCGAATGTCTTGGAGAGACGGTTGAGGATCAGCTTCGCCACGGGACCACACCTTTCGGCAGACGTTTCGCCATCAACTCCAGCACCACCATCATCGCGATCACCATGATGACCACGAGGACGGAGAGCGCGGCGGCGATGTTGAAACTGCCGCTGTCATCGAGATTGTAGATCAGCACGCCGAGCGTCTGCGTGCCTGCCGACCAGAGGAGCGCCGAGACTGTCAGTTCGTTGCAGGCGATCAGGAATACGAGGATCACCGAGGCGCCCGCCGCCGGCGCCACCAGGGGCACGACGATATCGGCAAGCCGGCGCGCAAAACCCGCTCCGGAAAGCCGCGCCGCCTCCTCGAGCGAAGGATCGAGCTGGCGGAAGGCGCTGACCACGGGCTTGAGGCTGACGGCGAAGAAACTCGAGAAATAGGCGATCAGGATGATCCAGATCGTCCCGTAGATCGAGATGCTGATCACCGGAATGGGGGCGGCGAACAGCAGGATGAAGGCGACAGCCAGCACGATGCCCGGCAGCGCATAGGGGATTTCCGCGAGCGCCGAAATGAGGCCCACAAAGCGGCTCTTGCTGCGTACCAGGAAATAGCCGGTCAGCACCGTCACCACCAGGAGACCGAAGGCGGTGGCAAGCGACAGCGAGAGGGAATTGGTGAAAGCGATGCGGGTCGCCGCCTGGCGGAACAGGATTTCCTCATAGGCCTTGATAGTGACGGTCGCGGGGCTGAGCGGCACGCCGTAAGCCGGCGCCAGCGAACTTGCGACGAGCGCGATCAGCGGCATGGCGAGGATCAGGAAGATCGTCAGCCAGAGCAGGAGCTCGGCAAGCCAGCGCCACGCGCCGAGCCGAAAGACGGCGACCTGCCCCGACAGGCCGATGACGCGATAGTCGCGGCCGCGCAGTACCCGTGCCTCGACCATCAGGCCGATCACCGACAGGATCGCAATCAGGCCGGACAGGACCGAGATATCGGCGAACGTGCGGGGACCAAAAGCCGCGAATTTCGAATAGATCAGGGTCGGCAGTGTATAGATCCCGGCCGGGATGCCTAGGATCGCCGGAATGCCGAAATTGCCGACGCAGGAAACGAAGGCGATTGCCGCGCCCGCCGCGAGACCCGGCAGCGACAAAGGCAGAATGACATCTTTCAGCACCTGAAAGGAGGATGCGCCGGAAAGCCTCGCCGCCTCCACCGCATCGCGCGGCAGCGCCAGAAGCCCGGCCCGGAGCGACAGGTAGACGAGCGCAGCATTCTGCGCGCCGTAGAGCAGCGCGATGCCGCCGATCGAATAGAGCGGCTGCGGTGAACCGAGCGGCGGCGCCAGCCCGATCGCCTTCAGCAGCGCGCTCGAAGGCCCGGTCATGCCGATCCAGGCAAGTGCCGTCACCTGCGGCGGGATCATCGTCGGCAGCATGAACAGGAAACCGAGGAGAGCCTTGCCACGGATGTCAAACAGCGTCAGCAGCAACGCAAAGCCGCCCCCCAGGACGACGGCGGCGATCATGCCGAAGAACGAGGTGGACAACGTGTCATAGACCGATCGCCACAGGCCCGGATCGGACAGAAGTTCGCTCGCCCCACCCCGAAAGGCGGACATGATTCCGGTCGCGGCGAGCCGGCCGAGCGGCAGCACGCTCAGGCAGAAGATCACGGTTACGACAAAAGGAAACAGCCAGCGTGGCTGGCTGTTTCCCCGATTCTGAGGTCGCATCATGAGGCGCTTATATCAGCCTTTGATGCCGAAGATATCCGCGAAACCCTTGACGTCCTTCTCGGAGTTCTTGAGCGCCTCGGCGGGATTGATCGGCAGGACCTTGATCGTCTCGCGCGCCGGGAAGCCGGCCGGTACGGCCATGCCGTTGCGGGCCGGAATGTAACCGAGCTTCAGGAAGCCTTCCTGGCCCTTCTGGGAAAGCACGTAGTCGATGAACTTCCTGGCATTTTCCGCGTGTTTGGTGGAAGCAAGGATCGCTGCCGGCTCGGTGACGGCGGATACGCCTTCCTTCGGGAAGACGAACTCGACGGGCGCACCTTTCGCCTTTTCGCGGATCGGCAGGTAATCGACGACGAAGCCGTAGGCCTTCTCGCCGGAAGCGACGGACTTCAGGATCGCGCCGTTGCCGCCGGCTGCCATCGCGCCGTTTGCCTTGAGGTTCTTGTAATAGTCCCAGCCGAGGCCGGGGACGCCGGAGAGCGTCTGTGCGTGGATGAGGGCCGCACCCGAGGCGAGCGGGCTCGGCATGGTGACGAGGCCTTTGGCTTCCGGCTTGGCAAGGTCCGCCCAGCTGGTCGGCTTCATCGCCGCCTGGGTGTTGTAGACGATGCCGGTGGTGATTAGCTTGGTCGAATAATAGAAACCGTCGGCGTCGTAGAGTGCCTTGTCGTAATTGGCGGCTTCCGGCGACTTGTAGGCCATCAGCTGGCCTGCCTGCTTCATCCGTTCGAGCGTCACCGTGTCGGCGATCAGGAGAACGTCGGCGGCCGGATTGCCGGCCTGGATCTCGGCATTGAGCTTGGCCATGATCTGCGGTGTCCCGTCACGCACCCACTGCACGTCGAGCCCCGGATTGGCGGCCTTGAAACCGTCGACGGTCGCCTGCGCGTCCTCGTTCGGCTGGCTGGTATAGAGCACGAGATCGGCGGCCTCGGCGGTGCCGGCAATCATGCCGAAGGCCACGAGGGCTGTGAAAGCGGAGAGAAGGTTCTTCATCGGAGCGTCCCTGTTCGAACAAAAGCTGCGGACGATAAGCATTCCTGCTTGACAGCCATGTGACAGACTGGAGGGCAACGCCGATCTTCCGGCGTGTTTTACCAGCGGCCGCCGAAATACGAAGACTAAATTTACTGTTATCCGATCATTCCCTCACGGTGGCGCCGCCGACCCCTCGACTTCAATTGTTTCGCAACCTAATCCTGCCATCTCGTGCTCCAGGGTATATTTTCGGGGGCACAGAATGAAAAACCGGGACAACTGGGGCGCACGATTGCGCTATGGGTTCGACAAGAGCATGGCGGGCGGCGCGATCGCGCTGATCGGCTGGCTGGCGCTGATATCGCTGATCGTCATCGTGATCGCCGGCGCGATACTCGCCGTAACCGGCATCGCTCCGGAAGGCGCCGAGTCGCTCGGCTTCATCGAAGGCACGTGGGAATCGCTGATGCGCACCTTCGATGCCGGTACGATGGGCGCCGACCAGGGCTGGAGCTTCCGCATCATCATGCTGCTGGTCACGCTCGCCGGCATCTTCGTCTTCTCCGCGTTGATCGGCGTCATCTCGTCCGGCCTCGAGGAAAAGCTCGACGAGCTGCGCAAGGGCCGCTCGCGGGTGCTCGAAACCGAACACACGATCATCCTCAACTGGTCGCCTTCGATCTTCGATGTCATCTCGGAACTCGTCATCGCCAACCAGAGCCGCCGCAATCCGCGTATCGTCATCATGGCGAACAAGGACAAGGTGGAGATGGAAGACGAGATCGCCACCAAGGTGACTGACCGTAAGAATACCAAGATCATCTGCCGCAGCGGCGACCCGACCGATCTCTACGATCTCGGCATCGTCAACCCGCAGACCTCGCGGTCGATCATCGTCCTGTCACCGGAAGGTGAGGACGCGGATCCTCAGGTAATCAAGACGGTGCTTGCGCTGGTCAACGATCCCAACCGACGGCCGGAGAAATACATGATCGCTGCGGAAATCCGCAACGCAGACAATGCCGAAGTGGCAAGGATCGTCGGCGGCGGCGAAATGCAGCTGGTGCTCGCCGACGACCTGATTGCCCGCATCGTCGTCCATACCAGCCGGCAGGCGGGCCTGAGCGCGGTCTATTCCGAACTGCTCGATTTCGACGGCTGCGAGATCTACACGCTCGAACAGCCCGGCCTCGTCGGAAAATCCTTCGGCAATGCGGTGCTCGCCTACGAGAACAGCACGCTGATCGGCCTCTGCGACAAGGACGGCGCCATTCATCTCAACCCCAACCCCAACCAGGTGATCGTCGCCAGCGACCGCGCGGTCATCATCGCCGAAGACGATGGTGCGATCAAAACCTGGTCCGGCGACATGGGCATCGACAAGAACGCCATCAAGGCTATCGTCAAGCGAACCAAGACCGCGGAGCGTACGCTGATCCTCGGCTGGAACCGCCGCGGCCCGATCATTGCGTCCGAACTTGTGCGCTACGTGGCGCCCGGCTCGCGGCTGACGATCGCGGCCGACACGCCGGAATTCGAAGACGAAATCGCAGCACTTAAACTCGACAAGGCACGGCTCGCCGTCGATCATCGAGTGATCGACACCAGCAGCCGCTCGGCGCTCGACGCACTCGATATCCCGTCCTACGACCATGTCCTGGTTCTCGGCTACAGCGACAGCATGATGGCGCAATCGGCCGATACGCGCACGCTGATCACCCTTTTGCAGCTTCGCAAGATCGGCGAGACGGCCGGCAAGCATATCAGCGTGGTCAGCGAGATGATCGACGTGCGTAACCGCGAGCTTGCGGAAGTCACCCGCGCCGAGGATTTCGTCGTCAGCAACAAGCTGGTCAGCCTGATGCTCGCCCAGGCCTCCGAAAACGAATCGATGGCGGCTATCTTCGACGAGCTTCTGGATGAGGCCGGTTCCGAAATCTACATGCGGCCGATGGGCGACTATGTGGATATCTCGAAGCCGGTGAACTTCTTCACCGTGGCCCTCGCTGCCCTTCGCCGCGGCGAGATCGCCATCGGCCACCGCCGCCAGCGGCCGGGCGATGCCGATACCAGAAATCTCGGCGGCGTGGTCGTCAATCCGCCTCGCTCCGAGAAGACCACCTATGCCGAGGGCGACATGCTTATCGTGCTGGCTGCCGACTAGCCGGACAGCGGAAAGCCTATATACCAACAAAAAAGCCTGCCGTTCTGCGGCAGGCTTTTTTACGCTCGAATGTCTTGATGATCAGGCCGCAGCGCGGATCGCGTTGGAGATCAGGCGGCCGAGCCGCTTGATACCCTCGTCGATCATCGCCTCGTCGGCGCAGGAGAAGCTCATGCGCAGCGTATTGGCATTGCTGCCGTCCGCATAGAACGCCTTGCCCGGAACGAAGGCGACCTTTTCGGTAGCAATCGATTTCGCCAGCAGTTCGGCGCCGTCCATGCCTTCCGGCAGTGTCACCCACACGAACATGCCGCCTTCCGGGCGGGTCCACGTCGTGTTCTTCGGCATGTATTTGTCGAGTGCCGAAAGCATCGCATCTCGGCGCTTGCTGTAGACGGCCCTGATCTTGGCGACCTGGGCGTCGAAACCGCGCGAGGCGACATGTTCGATGGCGATCTGGTTGATCGTCGAGGAATGCAGGTCGGCCGCCTGCTTCATCAGCACCAGCTTGCGGATGACCGGCATCGCCGCGACCACGAAGCCGACGCGCAGGCCCGGTGCCAGCGTCTTCGAGAAACTGCCGCTGTAGATCGTGCGGGTGTTTTCGATGCCGCCCCTGCGGGCAATATCGAGCGCCATGATCGGCGGAATGGCCTCGCCGTCATAGCGCAGATGCTGATAGGCGGCGTCCTCGAGGATCGCGATATCGAGTTCGTCGGCAAGTGCCAGCAGTTTTTCGCGGGCCGCCAAGTCGATCGTCTCGCCGGTCGGATTGGAGAAATCCGCAGACAGGTAGGCGAACTTGACGCTGCCGCCGGCCTTTGCCGCGGTGTCGCGATAGGCCTCCGGCGTGCGATTGCCGTTCAACGACAGCTGGTCGTAATTCGGCTCATAGGCATTAAAGGCCGACAGCGCGCCGAGATAGGTCGGCCAGGTAACCAGCGCCGTGTCGTTCGGCGACAGGAACAGCTTGCCGAGGTAATCGAGCGCCTGCTGCGAGCCCGACGTGATGAAAACGTTGTCGGGCGTGCAGTCGATGCCGATCTTGGCAACGTCCTTGGCGATCCACTCGCGCAGCGGCTTGTAACCTTCGCTGACGGAATATTGCAGTGCCGCGTTCACCTGCGGGCCGGAAAAAATGTCCGAATAGGCTTCCTTGAAGGCCACATCCGGAAACAGCGCCGGATCCGGAATGCCGCCTGCGAAAGAGATGATATCGGGCTGGTCGAGCAGCTTCAGCAGTTCGCGGATTTCAGAGGCGCGCATGCGGCTGGAGCGCGTCGCAAAGATCTGTTCCCAATCAAGCACGGGATGTTTCCTCTTATTTCAATTTTGTATGCGTCATCTTTACACAAAGATCGATAGGTCAGCAAGGCTGACCTATCGTGTTTTTTTCTGATTTTCCTTTGTTTAGCACCACCCGGACAGGCTTGCCAGAAGACCGAAGAAAAGACAGGTTCGGCACGAAGCGACGCAGTGCGCCCGAGGAGGAAAATATGCTCAAGAACATCGATCCGATATTAAATGCCGACGTGCTTCATGCCCTGCGCTCCATGGGCCACGGCGATACCCTGGCGCTCGTCGACACCAATTTTCCAGCCGATGCGGTGGCCCGGCAGACGATGCTCGGCAAACTGCTGAGGACGGACAACATCTCCGCGGCACGGGCGATGCGCGCAATCCTATCGGTACTGCCCCTCGACACGCCTCTTCAGCCTTCCGTCGGCCGGATGGAAGTCATGGGGAAGCCTGAGGAAATTCCCCTCATTCAACAGGAAGTTCAGGCTGAGATCGACGCCGTCGAAGGAAAATCGGCGCCAATGTACGGCATCGAGCGTTTTGCCTTCTACGAAGAGGCAAAGAAGGCCTATTGCGTCATCGCAACCGGGGAAACTCGCTTCTACGGCTGCTTCCTCCTCACCAAGGGCGTGATCCCCCCGGAAACTTGATATCGATGTTCGATGGATAAAAGTCGGCCACACCAATTAAGTCCGACAAACACAGCATATCTAAAAAAAGGCTCGGGAATCCGCCCGAGCCTTTTTCATTTCGCCGAATATTTGGGGCTTAGTTGACGCTCTTGTCGACCAGCTTGTTCTTGCCGATCCAGGGCATCATGCCGCGCAGCTTGGCGCCGACTTCCTCGATCTGGTGGCTGTCGTTCATGCGGCGGATGCCCTTGAAGCGCGAGCCGCCGGCGCGGTATTCCTGCATCCAGTCCGAGGTGAACTTGCCGGTCTGGATGTCCTTGAGGACACGCTTCATCTCGGCCTTGGTTTCTTCAGTGATGATACGCGGACCGGTGACGTATTCGCCCCACTCGGCCGTGTTGGAGATCGAGTAGTTCATGTTGGCGATGCCGCCTTCGTAGATCAGGTCGACGATCAGCTTCACTTCGTGCAGGCATTCGAAATAGGCCATTTCCGGTGCGTAACCGGCTTCGGTCAGGGTTTCGAAACCGGCGCGGATCAGCTCGACGAGACCGCCGCAAAGAACGACCTGTTCGCCGAAGAGATCGGTTTCGCACTCTTCGCGGAAGTTGGTTTCGATGATGCCTGAACGGCCGCCGCCGACGCCGCAGGCGTAGGAGAGCGCGAGTTCAAGCGCGTTGCCGGAAGCGTTCTGGTGAACGGCAACCAGGCAGGGAACGCCGCCGCCCTTCTGGTATTCGCCGCGAACCGTATGGCCCGGGCCCTTCGGCGCGATCATCACGACGTCGACGGAAGCTTTCGGCTCGATGAGGCCGAAATGGATGTTGAGACCGTGCGCGAAGGCGATCGCTGCGCCGTCGCGGATGTTGCCGGCAATCTCGGCCTTGTAGATGTCGGCCTGAAGCTCGTCCGGGGTCGCCATCATCATCAGGTCGGCCCACTTGGCGGCTTCGGCGACGGTCATCACCTTGAAGCCGTCGGCTTCGGCCTTCTTGATGGTCCCGGAACCGGCCTTGAGTGCGATCACGACGTTCTTGGCGCCCGAGTCCTTGAGGTTCAGCGCATGCGCACGACCCTGGCTACCGTAGCCGATGATGGCGACGTTCTTCGCCTTGATGAGATTGATATCGGCATCCCGATCATAATAAACGCGCATCGTTTTTCCCTTCCCTATGCTGAGGTTTGTTGATGTCTGTCATCGTCCAGCGGAGACGCCACGCGCGTCCGCCGATTGTTTTTGCGTGCCGTGCAGCGCGAGAAAGGCAACTACCGCCCTCTCCGCCTGGCGCGCATTGTCCTTGAGGCCGGGCTCGCCGAGCAGCATGCGGACATGCAGGTCGGACACGATCAGGCCGTAAAGCGTGTGATAGGCGGCGTCCGCATTGTCGAAGCGCAGCAGCCCTGCCCTTTTTCCCTGGTCGATCAGCGCCATGGCACGGCGGTCGATCTGGCGGCGGCCGTGTTCGAGCAGAAGCTTGCCGAGCTTCGATCCTTCCCGGGTCGCCTGGCCGATCGCCAGCCGGTTCAGCGCCAGTGAAACGTCGCCGGCCAGAACTTGCAGCAGATCGCGGGCAAAAAGTTCGAGGTGGTCACGCAGGAGATCGGCGGTCAGCCGTTCGCCGGAGCGCTCGAACGTGCGCACCTTGCTCGCCTGATGGGCAATCATCGCCGCCAGCAGGCCTTCGCGATCGCCAAACCACTTGTAGAGGCTTTCCTTGGAGCAATTGGCGGCCCGGGCAAGACCGGAGGTGGTCAGTGCCTTCTCGCCGCCTTCCACGAGCAGCCGAAGCGCCTGTTCCAGAACGGCGTTCTGGCGCGGCGAAAATTCGGGCATGTCGGTGGTATCGGCTCTCACGTTCTCAAATCCTTTTGCGTACCGTACGGTACGGTTCTGCCCGTATAAAGCATCCGCCGCTGCCGTCAAGCCTGTTTTTCGACGGTCGGTCATCAAGGATGAAGGATTTTAGGCTAGATCTTCTCAGACGCGATGCAATCGCCCGAACGATCAGGGGAGGATTCATGAACCGGGTACACTGCGCCTTTGCAGCCTTCGCTCTTCTCGCCCTTCCGGCTATGGCCCAAGCCGCCGAAAACCGCTGCGGCTGGATCCAGAACCCGACACCGGGCAACTGGTGGCTGGACGATGCGGAGGATACCTGGACGATCCGCACTCAGGGAAGCGAGGATGAACCGGAAGGCATGGACCTCATTCCGGATATTTCCGAACGCGACTACGTCAAGACGAACGGCAGCTATGGTTACGCCTGCGCCTGCATGAAGGTCGATACGGACGACAACGGGCAGATCACCAGAATCTATTCGTTCAAGCAGCTCAAGCTTGCCCAGTGCCGCAACGACAAGGCCCTGAAGTTCCCAGGCTGATCGCAGGCCTCTCGGATCTCTTCATTCCGCAGCAGCAAGGATCGCATCCACGTCACGCAGCGGTGACACGCCGTAGAGCCGGCTGTATTCGCGGCTGAACTGCGACGGGCTCTGATAGCCGACCCGGTGGCCGGCGCTGCCGACATCCAGCCCCTCCAGCAGCATCAGCCGTCGCGCCTCGTGCAGGCGCAGCTTCTTCTGGAACTGCACCGGCGTCATCGCCGTCACCGACTTGAAATGATGGTGCAGCGAAGACGGGCTCATGCCCACATGGTCCGCCAGGTCCTCGATCCGCAGCGTCCGGTGGAAATTCGCGCGCAGCCAGGCGACGGCGCGAGCGATGCGATTGCTGCGGCTTTCGGATGTCGCGATATGCAGAAGGCGCGCGCCGTCCGGGCCGGAAAGGACCCGATAGAGGATTTCCTCCTCGATGAGCGGCGCCATCGCCGCAATATCCGCCGGCCGGTCGAGGAGGCGAAGCAGACGCGTCGCCGCGTCGAGCAGTTCGGGCGGTGCGACATTGGAGACGATGCCGCGCATCGCGCCGGTGTCGGAACCCGGCCGCGGAACCTCGACCCGCTCCAGGAGCGCCGAAAGCCTTTCCGGATCGATGGCGAGGGCGAAACACAGATGCGGCATGTCCGGGCTTGCGACCGTGACGCGCGATGTCACCGGCAATTCGATAGAGGTGATAAGACAATCGCCGACGCCATATGCGATCGTCTCGTCCCCAAGCCTGACGCTCTTGGTGCCTTGCAGAACCAGGCAGATGCAGGGCCGGTAATCCATATAGAGCGGTGCGGTCGGGACCGACCGCCGCCCGAGCACGAGGTTTCCGATGGGCGTAAACACCTCCCCGTCCTTCTGAACGTGCCGTGCGGCAATCGAGGCGGCCTCGTAGTAGGGATTGAAGGGCAGTGTCATGGTGCCTCCGGGATCGGCGAGTGATTACTTTTCCTAAGCCGAATTCAGCCTCCGAGCCAACAGGCCGGCCATCACTTTTGCAGGATCGTGCAAAAACCTAGCAGGATCGCTCTAACGCTGTTGCGCGGCCGGGAGGCATAGTCCGCCCGTCCAATTTCCCTCCCAACCCAACAGATGAATGGAGCTTACCATGGCTATTGCAAGAGGCTATGCCGCTACCGACGCGTCGAAACCGTTGACGCCCTTCACCTTCGAGCGCCGCGAACCGAACGACGACGATGTCGTCATCTCGGTGCAGTATTGCGGCGTCTGCCATTCGGACATCCACCAGGCCCGCAACGAATGGGGCAATTCGCGCTTTCCGATGGTGCCGGGCCATGAAGTGGCCGGCGTCGTTTCGGCCGTCGGTTCCAAGGTCACCAAGTTCAAGGTCGGCGACCGCGTCGGCGTCGGCTGCTTTGTCAATTCCTGCGTCGGCTGCGCTACCCGCGATCTCGATTATGAACACTTCCTGCCAGGCCTGGTCCAAACCTACAACGACGTCGAGGCCGATGGCACGACGCCGACCTATGGCGGGTATTCGGATCAGATCGTCGTCAAGGAAGGTTATGTCCTCTCCTTCCCGGACAATATTCCGCTCGACGCCGGCGCCCCGCTGCTTTGCGCCGGCATCACGCTCTACTCGCCGCTGCGCCACTGGAAGGCCGGACCCGGCATGAAGGTCGCGATCGTCGGCATGGGCGGCCTCGGCCATATGGGCGTCAAGCTCGGTGCGGCCATGGGCGCAGATATCACCGTGCTCAGCCAGACGCTGTCGAAGAAGGAAGATGGCCTGAAGCTCGGCGCCAAGGATTATTACGCCACCAGCGATGCCGAGACCTTCACCAAGCTCGCCGGCACGTTCGACCTGATCATCTGCACGGTCGGTACGACGATCGACTGGAACGCCTATCTCGGCCTTCTGAAATTCGACGGCTCGATGGTGCTGGTCGGGGTTCCGGAACATGCGGTCCCGGTCCATGCCTTCTCGGTCATCGGCGGCCGCAAGAGCCTTTCGGGCTCGATGATCGGCTCGATCAAGGAAACCCAGGAAATGCTGGATTTCTGCGGCGAACACAACATCGTTTCGGAAATCGAGACGATCAACATCCAGGATATCAACGAAGCCTACGAGCGCGTCATCAAGAGTGACGTGCGCTACCGCTTCGTCATCGACATCGCCTCGCTGGCAGCCTGAAATAAAAAACGTCGAAACAGAAAGGGCGGTCCGCGGACCGCCCTTTCTTGCTATGCCGACCATTGCCGGCGCTGAGATGCCGGCGCTCGGCGTTCGAGGCGATTCCTTGATCGCTTCCTCGGCTGCGCCGGCCGCTTCGCTTCACTTCGGCAGCTTGTCGTCCACGCCCTCGATGTAGAAATTCATGCCGAGCAGGACACCGTCCTGAGCCTTTTCGCCGGCGGCCAGCCACGCCGTGCCGTCCTGCTTGTTGATCGGGCCGGTGAACGGATGCAGTTCGCCCGATTTGATCTTGGCTTCGGTCTCTTCCGCCATGGCCTTCACGTCGTCCGGCATGTTGGTATAGGGCGCCATGGTCAGGATGCCATCCTTCAGGCCGTCCCAAATCTGCTCGGACTTCCAGGTACCGTCGAGCAGCGCCTTGGCGCGTTTGATGTAGTAGGCGCCCCAGGTATCGACGATCGCGGTCAGCTGCGTCTTCGGACCCGCAGCGATCATGTCGGAAGCCTGGCCGAAGGCGAGGATGCCGCGCTCGGCGGCGACCTGCATCGGAGCGGTGGTATCGGTGTGCTGGGTCAGGATATCGACGCCCTGGTCGATCAGCGCCTTGGCGGCATCGGCTTCCTTGCCGGGGTCGAACCAGGTATTGGCCCAGACGACCTTCAGCTTGAAGTTCGGGTTGATCGACTTGGCGCCGAGTTCGAAAGCGTTGATGCCCATCACCACTTCCGGGATCGGGAAGGAGGCGATGTAGCCGGCGACGCCCTTCTTCGACATTTTCGCGGCGATCTGGCCCTGGATATAGCGGCCTTCGTAAAAGCGCGAATTGTAGGTCGCAAGGTTCGGCCCAGCCTTGAAGCCGGTCGCATGCTCGAACTTCACATCTGGGAATTTCGCAGCGACCTTGACCGTGGCATCCATGAAGCCGAAGGACGTGGTGAAGACCAGCGAGCAGCCGGAACGGGCCATGCGCTCGATGGCGCGTTCTGCATCCGGGCCTTCCGGCACGTTTTCGAGGAAGGGCGTTTCGACCTTGGCGCCAAGTGCCTTGTCGAGCTGCTGGCGACCGAGGTCATGCGCCTGGGTCCAGCCACCATCCGTCTTCGAACCGACGTAGATGAAACAGACCTTCTTCTTCTCCTGGGCCTCGGCGCCGGTCGAAAAACCGCCCATCAGGGCGGCCGATGCGGCAAGGGCGATAATCAGCTTCTTCATTTCCTAACCTCTATTGGCTTGAAGACGTTTTGTTTTTGGTTCCGCGGTCACCGGTCCGGGACAAAGGGTTTCCCGAGCGCGGCCGGCGTATTGATGAGCGTCGTGCGACGATTATGCGAAATGATGATCAGCACCACAATAGTCGCCGCATAAGGAAGTGCGGACAGGAACTGCGACGGGATGACGATGCCGAGGTTCTGCGCCACGATCTGCGCGTGCAGCTGGCCGATCCCGACGGCGCCGAACAGGTACCCGCCGGCCAGGACCCGCCATGGCCGCCAGGAGGCGAAGACGACGAGCGCCAGCGCGATCCAGCCACGGCCGGCCGACATGTTCTCCACCCATTGCGGCGTGTAGACGAGCGAAAGCTGAGCGCCGGCAAGTCCGGCACAGGCGCCGCCGAACATGACCGCCAGGTAACGGGTGCGGATGACGTTGATGCCGAGCGCATGGGCGGAGGCATGGCTGTCGCCGATCGCCCGCAGCTTCAGTCCGGTCCGGCTCCTGAACAGGAACCAGCTGATGCCGACGACAAGCGCGATCGATACGTAGAAGATCAGGTCCTGGCGAAAGAGGACGCGACCGAAAAACGGGATGTCCGAAAGGAACGGAAAGACGATCGGCTGCAGCTTGATGCCCGGCTGTCCGACGAAGGCCTCGCCGATCTGGCCGGAAAGCCCGAGACCGAGGATGGTGAGCGCAAGGCCGGTCGCGACCTGGTTGGCCACCAGCGTCAGCGTCAGGAAACCGAAGAGTAGCGAAAAGACCCCGCCCCCCAAAATGCCGGCGAGGATGCCGATATAAGGGGAGCCTGTCAGCTGCGCTGCCACGAAGGCGCAGGCAGCGCCCATGATCATCATGCCCTCGACGCCGAGGTTCAGGACGCCGGAGCGCTCGGTCACCAGTTCGCCGAGCGCGGCGACGACCAGCGGGGTCGATGCGGTGATGACGGTGAGAAGGATGGCCTCGAACATCAGCCCCTTACCTCCGCTGTTTTCGTGCCCGCAAAGATCAGCCGGATCCTGTAGTGGATCAGCGTATCGCAGGAGAGCACGAAGAAGAGCAGCAGCCCCTGGAAGACGCGGCTGACCTTGTCCGAAATGCCGATCGACAGCTGCGCCGCCTCGCCGCCGAGATAGGTCAGCGCCAGCACAAGGCCGGAGGCGATGATTCCGAGCGGATTGAGGCGCCCGAGGAAGGCAACGATGATCGCGGTGAAGCCATAACCGGGCGAGATGACCGGCTGGACGTGGCCGATCGAGCCGGAAACTTCGGAAATGCCGGCAAGCCCGGCAAGTGCGCCCGAGAGCAGCATCGAGAACCAGACCATGCGGCGGGCGGAGAAGCCCGCGAAACGCCCTGCCCGTTCCGATTGGCCGAGTACCGAGACCTCGAAGCCCTTCAGCATGAAGCGCATCATGAACCAGAGCGCCACGGCAGCTACGATCGCGAAGATGAACGCCCAGTGGGCGCGGCCGGACGAGGACAGAATTTCCGGCACGACGGCTTCGATCTGAAACGTCTTGGTGATCGGGAAATTATTGCCCTGCGGATCGCGCCAGGGACCGCGCACCAACCAGTCGAGATAGAGTTGGGCAATATAGACCAGCATCAGGCTGGTCAGAATCTCGTTGGTGTTGAAACGGGTCTTCAGGAGCGCCGGGATGCCGGCGTAAAGCGCGCCGCCCACCATGCCAAGGATCAGCATCAGCGGCAGGATGAGCGGCGAGTGCCAGGTGGGATACATCACCGGCAGGATCGAGCCGGTGATCGCGCCGATGGTGAACTGGCCTTCGGCACCGATATTCCAGTTGTTGGACCGGTAGCAGACCGACAGGCCGACCGCGATCAGAATAAGGGGTGCCGCCTTGATCGCCAGCTCGTGCAGCGACCAGACTTCCAGCAGCGGCTCGACGAAGAAACTGTAGAGAGCGCTCACCGGGTTCTTCCCGAGCAGCCAGAACATGATGGCGCCGAAGACGAGTGTCAGCGCCAGCGCCAGCAGCGGCGACAGGACCGAAAAAAGCGTCGAGACGCGGGCGCGCTTCTGGAGCTCAATGCGCATGCGCCGCCTCCGCAACAGAGTGGCTTTCATGGACGCCGCCCATCAGCAGACCGATGCGTTCCAGCGTCAGCGTGCCGGCCGGATAGGCCTCGGAGAGACGGCCTTCCGAGATCACGGCGATATTCGTCGCCACCTCGAAAATCTCGTCGAGATCCTGGCTGATCACCACAACCGCCGAGCCGGACCTTGCAAGATCGATCAGCGCCTGGCGAATGCGGCTTGCGGCACCGGCATCGACGCCCCAGGTCGGCTGGTTGACGATGAGCACGGAGGGCTGCCGGTCCAGCTCGCGCCCGACGATGAACTTCTGGAGATTGCCGCCCGAGAGCGAGCCTGCCTGCGGATTCTCGCCGCTCTTGCGGACATCCATCGCCTCGCAGATGCGGCGGGTGGCGGAGCGGATCGCATCGAAGCGGATGACGGAAAAGGCGCCGCCGGACAGGAAGGCCTTCTTGTCCGACTGGCTGCGGGCGAGCAGGAGATTGTCCGAAAGCGCCATGGCGGAAACGGCGGCATGTCCATGGCGCTCTTCCGGCACGAACCCGGCGCCAAGCAGGCGGCGGCCGTTGATGCCGGTGCGGCCGACCGCCTTGCCGCGGATGCGGATCGCCTCGTCTTCGGCGACCGGATATTCTCCCGAGAGCGCATCGAAGAGTTCGCCCTGGCCATTGCCCGCAACGCCGGCGATCGCCAGCACCTCTCCGGCGCGGACCTTCATGGTGATGTTCTTGAGCGATACGGCAAAGGGCGTGCGCGCCGGAACCGAAAGATTGCTGACCTCGACGCAGATATCGCCGAGTGCTGCCGCATTGTCCCGATGGACTTCGGCGACGTCGGAGCCGACCATCATGCGGGCGAGCGAGGCTGGGGTTTCCTGTTTGGGGTCGCAGGCGCCGGTGACCCTGCCATGGCGCAAGACCGTGGCACGATCGCAGATGCGGCGCACTTCCTCCAGCCTGTGGCTGATATAGAGAACCGACCGCCCCTCGGCCTTCAGCTTGAACAGCGTCTCGAACAGCCGGTCGGCTTCCTGGGGTGTCAAGACAGACGTCGGCTCGTCGAGGATGATCAGCTTGGGATTCTGAAGCAGCGCCCGGACGATCTCGATGCGCTGGCGTTCGCCGACGGAGAGGTCCGCCACATGCGCCTGGGGATCAAGCGGCAGGCCATATGCCTTGGAAAGCGACGCCGCTTCGTCCGAGATCCTGGCAAGGGAAATCTTCGGGTCGAGCGACAGCGCAATGTTCTCCGCGACCGTCAGCGCCTCGAACAGCGAGAAATGCTGGAAGACCATGCCGATGCCGAGCCGGCGGGCCTCGCCCGGCGAGGCGATCGTCACCGGTGCGCCTTGCCAGAGGATCTGGCCGGCGCTCGGTTGCAGCACGCCGAAGAGCATTTTCACGAGCGTCGATTTGCCGGCGCCGTTTTCACCGAGCAATGCGTGAATTTCACCGGGAGCGATATCCAAATCGATCGCGTTGCAAGCCGCGAAGCTGCCGAAAAGCTTGGTCAAACCTCGAACCGACAGAAGCGGAACGGTCGCCGGACCCTCGGATAACGTCACTGAACCCCCTCGTTCACCGCGGGCCTACCTTCTTCGAGGTTTTTCAGGGCGACGCAGCGTATTGACTTTGACGACATCCGGCGATCACTCCGGACATTCGACTGATATTGATACCGTTTTTGTTGCTTCGCACAACATTAAAAAAGGGGGTTTGCGGAACGCCCAACTATTTTCCAAGACTGGGGAAAAGCTGCAGAACACCGCCGATGCAATAGAGATAGATGCCGCTCAATACGACACCGTAGACGATCCAGTCGGGTGTCTCGAAATGCAGGAGCAGCGAGTAGCCGCCGAGTGCGCACCAGATGAGGCAGACGGCCAGATTGAGCGGACGGAGCCGCTTGACGCGGACGGGATGCAGGAAGTTGATCGGCAGGAAGGTCAAGACGACCGAGACAGAGACAACGACCAGGGCCGCCGTGGCGCTCGCATCGATGACGAATAACGTGAACACGACCATGTTCCAGACCACCGGAAAGCCGGAGAAAAAGTACTCGTCCGTCTTCATGCCCGTGTCGGCATAATAAACCGCGCTCGAAACGACGATCGCGCCCGCTGCCACGAAGGACCAGGGCTCGCCGATCATACCGCTCTGGTAAAGCGCAAACGCCGGCAACAGCACGTAGGTCACGTAATCGATGATGTTGTCGAGCGTATCGCCGGACCAGTTGGGCAGGACTTCCTTGACCCGCACCTTGCGGGCGATCGGTCCGTCGATGCCATCGACGAGGAGGGCCAGCCCCAGCCACCAGAACATGTCGACAAAGCGATGCTCGGCTGCCGCGACGACCCCGAGAAAAGCAAGGAACGAACCGGATGCCGTCAGGAGGTGAACCGAGAAGGCGCGAATTTCGGCATACGGAACTTTTCTGTAATTGAAGATTCGTCTAATCACGCGTCAGTCCCGCCTTTCCCTCATCCGGCGAGGTATGCGGCCAATCACCGCGCATTGCAACCGGCTTGGCCCCGCCACAAGACATGGAGCGTTGCTTTTTCCATGCTGCGCAGCCGTGCCCCATGGATATGCCCGCCGCGAAGCTCTAGATAATCGAGAGTACATTTTGAAAGAGCAGGACGACGGACATGCAGCATTTCGAGATCGCCGTGGTGGGCGGGGGACTGGCCGGATCGGTTGCCGCACTGGCGCTCGCGCGTGCCGGCCGCAAGGTGGCGATGATCGCGCCCTCCTCCGCGAAAACCGACGAGCGTACGACCGCACTGATGGACCACTCCATTCGCTTTCTTGAACGACTTGGCGTCTGGGAGGAGATAGCGCCTTCCGCCGCGCCGCTTTCGGTCATGCAGATCGTCGACGGCACCAAGCGGCTCTTGCGCGCGCCGACGGCACAGTTCCGGGCGCAGGATGTCGGCCTCTACGCCTTCGGCTACAACATACCGAACCGGGCGCTGTCGGAAACGCTGGATGCGGCGGTGGCAGCAGAACGCAATATTACCAACGTCGCCCAAACCGTCGAGACCTTCGATTTCTCGGCCGAGAGAGTGATGCTCACACTGTCGGACGGCACGATTGCCAGCGCCGATTTCGTCGTGGGTGCGGACGGGCGTCAGTCGAAAGCGCGGGAAACGGCCGGCATCGGCGTGCGCCGCTGGTCCTATCCCCAGTCAGCGGTGGTATTGAACTTCACCCATACCCTGCCGCACGGCAATGTCTCGACCGAAGTCCATACGGAAAGCGGACCGTTCACCCAGGTTCCCCTGCCCGGCCTGCGCTCCAGCCTCGTCTGGGTGGTGAAGCCGGATGAAGCCCGCCGTCTCGTCGAGCTTCCAACCGAGGACTTGTCGCGGCTGGTCGAAGACCGCATGCAATCGATGCTCGGCAAGGTGAAGGTCGAGGGCAAGGCACAGGCATGGCCACTCTCCAGCCTGATGGCGGAGCGGTTCGGCAAGGGTCGGCTGGCGCTGATCGGCGAGGCCGCGCATGCCTTTCCGCCGATCGGAGCACAGGGCCTCAACCTGTCGCTGCGCGACATCATCGCGCTTTCGGACCTGCTCGCCGCAGCCGGCGACCGGCCGATCCCGGCCGATGCCGGCGACCGCTTCAACCGGCGCCGCGGCCCAGACATCGTCAGCCGCACGGTCGGCGTCGATCTCCTCAACCGTTCGCTGCTGTCGGATTTCCTGCCCGTCCAGATGCTGCGCGCGGCGGGCCTGCACATCCTCACCAACGCGCCGCCGCTGCGAAACCTGCTGATGCGGGAAGGCATCGAGCCCGGCCGGGGGCTGCGCGCCGTCGTCGACGCCTTACGGAAAGAGATCCGGCGGTAAGGTACCGGAATTGATGAGGTAAAGCAGCACCGGCAGTGTTGCCACCGATGCGGCCGTAATAATCAGGATGCTCGCCGACGCCCTCTCCTGCCAGACGCCGTATTGCTGGCTGATGACAAAAACGTTGGTCGCCGTCGGCAGCGCCGAAAGCAAAGTCGCAGAATAGATCCACACGGGATCGAAATTGCCGATCAGCGACAGGACCGCATAGGTCGTCATCGGCAGCACGATCAGCTTGGAGACCGCGATATAGCTGATCTCCACCGGCACGCGCTTGATCGGCCGGAGCGCCAGCGTCACCCCCATGGCAAACAGCGCGCAAGGAGCCGCCGCCTGGGCGAGATAGTCGATGAGCCGCTGGAAGGCAGCGGGCGGCTGCACGGCAAATGCCGCGAAGCAGAATCCGAGCGCCGTCGAGATGATGAACGGGTGCAGTACGACTTTGCGGACGATATCGGCGACCACATGGCTGGCCGGACGTCTGTCGCCGCCGGCCACCGCCATCATCGCAGGCGCGACGATGAAATGCGCGGCGTTCTCGAAACAGACGATCAGCGCGACCGGCACCGCTGCCGCCTCACCGAAAGCCAGCAGCGCCAGGCCCGGCCCCATATAGCCGATATTGCCGTAAGCGCCGGCAAACGACTGGATGGTGCAATCTGCAAACGAATTGCGACGCAAGAAGAAGCCGATCAGGAAGAGAACGAAGAAGACCAGGTAGGTCGCCCCGATCTCGCCGAAGATGAAGTCGGCCCGGGTCAACTGCTCGACCGGAGTGCGGGAAACGAGCTTGAAGAAGAGCGCCGGCAGGGCCGCGTAGATGATGAAGGTATTCATCCAGCCGAGCGCTTCAGCCGGCTGCCTCGTCACCTTCGCGGCGAGATAACCGATGAAGATCAGGCCGAAGAAGGGCAGCAGCAATGCAATGATATCGGCCATCGGTTCCCTGCCCGAATGACCGGGCCGTATTGGAAGACGCTTTTCCGTTAGCCGATTTGCATCAGGATTGGAAAGGTCTGCTGGAACCAGATTGCGGCCGAAGTGACGAAACCGAAGATGAAAGCGAGCCCGGTCAGGATCAGGAAGACCCCCATGACCTTCTCGACCATGCCGAGATGGCGGCGGAAGCGGGTGAGGAACCGCATGAAGGCACCGGAGAAGCCGGCGGCGATCCAGAACGGCACGGCCAGGCCCAATGAATAGATGGCGAGCAGCGCCGCCCCCTCGCCGACCGTATCGCGGGATGCGGCAACGCCGAGGATGGCGCCGAGCACCGGGCCGATGCAGGGTGTCCAGCCGAAAGCGAAGGCAAGTCCCATGACATAGGCGCCGGAGAGCGTCGCCGGCTGGCCGCCGCCCTGGAAGCGCGCCTCGCGGGCGAGAAGGCCTATCCTGAAAACACCCAGAAAATTCAGGCCCATGACGATGATGATCAGGCCGCCGAGCTTCGACAGGAGATCGAGATGCTGACGCAGCAAAACGCCGATCGTCGAGGCGCCGGCCCCGAGCGCCACGAAAACTGTGGCGAACCCTAGCGTGAAGAACAGCGCCGACTTGAGTACCGCCCGCCGTGTTCCGCCTCGCGAATCGATCACCGCGACACCTCCGCCACCGCGGAACTGCTCGACCGAAATGCCGGCCATATAACAGAGATAGGGCGGCACGAGCGGCAGCACGCAGGGAGAGAGAAACGACAATGCGCCGGCAAGAAGCGCACTCAGCAGGGATATTTCGGCAATCGACACGTGTGGCTCCGAATGGCGGGCTTTCGGGAGCCCGCGTCCTTGCGCTTGAAGTAATGGCCGAACGCGGCGAAAGCCAATCACCTTTTCGCACCGCGGCGGAAAAGCGTCAGATAGCCGCATTTTTGCTGTTTTTGCGGGTTGACCGCAAGGGGGCACCTGCCTATGTTCCGCGCACTTTCAAGGACGCGCTTACCCGCGGCCCGCGGGAGAGCGTAGCTCAGTCGGTAGAGCAACTGACTTTTAATCAGTAGGTCCAGGGTTCGAATCCCTGCGCTCTCACCACAAATATATCTAATAAAATCAGTAATTTATGACAGTCTCCTGAGACGTTATATGCCGTTGATTTGTACCCCTAAGGGTCAGCAGTCTGAAAACCGTACATTATCCGCAGGCTGTTTAAGGGACCCAGCAACGAGCGAATCTCAGGCTTTTTGGTCGTGTTGACCGCTTGCCAACCTAGGCAGTCCAGGCAGCAACAAAGCCTGGCATATCAGCGGAGTCCTGGATTCCGAAGATTTCCTGACCCTTTTCTGGAGTCAGAGTGCCGTCGAGGATACCACGTCCCTCGGACGAAACCGGATTTCCACGTCATGTTCGCGAACAAGCCGTAGAGGTATCCGTAAGATCGCGCGCCTGTCCGGCGGCGAGCTTCGTGGCCGGATATAACGCCGCGCCGCCATGCGTCCGGACGTCCGCGACCTCACTCATAGCCGAGCCCCTAAAGCCACTGGCAAGCCACGTCATTCCTATAATAACCAAGAGCGTCCCAGCCACCGAAGCATTGCAGCCTCGGTAACTCCAGCCTTTCAAGAAAATTTTCTCGCCAGGAAAATTGGACGGCGGGCGTTGTCGATCATCGACCGCGTGACGCCGCCGAGGATGCGCGGGAAGCGCTCGCCCACCCGGCGCGCTGAAAAGCCCCCTTGGTCTTTTGGGAGAATGATAAAGTCCAACCGGAAAAGGCCATGATGCCCGTCCTGAACGGCGGCAACATCATTGGCTGCAAAATAGGCGAAGCTGGACGATCAGCCTCGCGCCACCGGACGGCGCATCGTCGATTTCCAGCGTCCCCCCGTGGGCTTCCGCCAGATTTCGGGCGACCGCGAGGCCGAGGCCGGCGCCACCGGTCTTGCGGGCTCGGGAGGTCTCGAGGCGCACGAAAGGTTCCATCAGGATCTCGCGCCGATCGGCGGAAATGCCCGGCCCCTCGTCATCAACCGTTACCCGCAACCACTCGGCTTCGATCGCGAGCGCCAGATGCGCTGCACCGCCATATTTGAGCGCGTTGTCGATGAGGTTGGCGAAAACCCGCCTGAGCGCCAGCCGGTCGCCGATCACCAGTGCCGTCTCGGGCGGCAGGGCGGCCAAGGTTATACGCGCACCGGCCGCGCGGCGGTCTGTGACCTCCGCTTCGAGAAGCGGCACAAGGTCCAGAAGTTCCTCGTCGAGCGCACCGACACCGGCGCGGCCGGCCAGCAGCGCATTGTCGAGAAGCTCGATCATGTCGTCGATGTCGGTCGCCGCCTTCTCTCGCTCCCTGACGTTCGGGATGTGCTCGACACGAAGTCTCAACCGGGTTGCGAACGTGCGCACGTCATGCTGGATGCCGCCGATCAGCGCCAGCCTGGCGCGGACGATGGCATGCAGGCGCGTCTGCAGCCGGTCGAAGGCTTTCAGCAGCGCCTGGGTTTCGGGCGCCGCGCCTTTCAGCTTCGGCAGGGCAACCGGCGCGCCGACTGGGTCGATCCGGTCGACAGCGGCTGCGAGCCGGGTCAGCGGGCGGATTTCCCGATGGAAGACGATCAGCGCCGCAACGCCGAACAACGTGCCAATCAGCCCGGCGCCGAGCCCCGCCGGCAGGCCGAACCAGGAGACGATGAACGGCGTGCGGGTTTCCATCACCAGAACCCGATCCGGCGCAAGGCGGACCCGGAACTGGACGGGGTTGAGCACACCTTGCAAGAGGCGCGGCCGCCGGAACCTGCGCTCCGGAACCAGAAGGCGGATCGACAACAGGTCGTCGCCGAGAACCTCCCGATAGATCCGGTATTCCGGATCTTCCCACAGATCGAGGGTGTTTTCGGGGGCCAAATCAATCCCGACAACGCTCAGATCGAGGATAGGCGAGCTCACCGCGTCGATCAGCGCCGGCCAACGAACGGAGGGTTCGGCCTTCAGGAGCGTGACGATCGCGGCGATCTGGCCGGGCGGTGGGTTGGAGGCGGTGCGGCTAAGGCCGTTTGCAAGATAGTAGAACGAAATCAGCGCAATCCACAGCGCCAGGAAACCCGCTCCTCCGATCGCCACGAGCCGCCTGGAAAGGCTCAGGCGAAACATCACGTCACCTGCCGCACCGGCACCGTCAGCAAATAGCCGCCGTTGCGCACCGTGCTGATCAGGTTGCTGCCTGGGCTTGCCGCCTCCAGCTTCTTGCGCAGCCGCGAGACGAGAAGGTCGACCGTGCGGTCGAAGGAATCGGCGGTGCGGCCATGGGTCCAGTCGAGGATCTGGTCGCGGGAGAGAACCCGGCGCGGCCTCAGCACGAAACAGGAGAGGAGTTCGAATTCTCCGCTCGTCAGCGAAACGACGCCTTCGAGCGTGGTCTCCAGTTGACGTGCATCGAGATCGGCGATGAAGCGATCGAAGGCATAACGCCGGCTCGGCGGCTGGAATACCTGCGGCGCAGCACGGCGCAACAGTGCCCGCACTCGCGCCAAAAGTTCGCGTGGGCCGAACGGCTTGACGAGATAATCGTCGGCGCCGAGTTCGAGGCCGACGACCCGGTCGGTCTCGTCGCTTTTCGCCGTCAGCATCAGGATCGGCAACGGCCGCGTCGCGCGGATGCGCCGGCAGACGGAAAGCCCGTCCTCGCCGGGCATCATCAGGTCGAGAATCATCAGGTCCGGCTCGCGCCGCCGAAGCACCTCGTCCATCGCACGCGCATCCTCGGCCGTTTCGATGGCAAAACCTTCGCGCGACAGCAGATCGCCGACGAGCTGCCTTATGTCGGCATCGTCATCGACGATCAGAATGGTGGGCATGGATCGGTCCATGGCGCGACCATGAACAAGCAATTTGCCGAAATCAAGCGCCGGCGGGCCGTTGATACAAAACGCTACAAATCGGCGACAAAGACCTACAAATCGAAACCGGCGCGACATAACCGGCATACATCGCGCCGCCATCCTCACCCATGTCGACGATCGATCCCCTGCTTTCGTCAACGCGGCGATCCACTTCGAAACGAGGATGAAACGATGACCAAGACACTGACGGCCGGCCTGCTTGCCTGCACTTTCGCTCTGCTTTCGGTCGGTCAGGCGAATGCCTGGACCCGCGACGGCTCGATCAGTGGTCCGCGCGGCACGGCATCCGTCCATGCGAATGGCGGCTGCGCCGGCGGCTCGTGCTCGCGCAGCATCAATCGCACCGGGCCGAACGGATACAGCATGTCGCGCAACGGCTCTGTGTCCTGTGACGGCGGTTATTGCTCCGGCTCCCGGACCACGACCGGCCCCCGCGGCAATACGGTTACCCGCTCAGGCAGCTTTCATCGCTACTGACCTGATGCGCGGCGCCCGGCGGCTTCCCGCCCCCAGCACGGGCCGCCGGGCAATCCTTTTCACGAGGCCCTCCCATGTTCCAGAGTTCCGTCGAACCATCGCTGCGTGTCGGTTTCCTCATCGTCGCGGTCTCCTTCATGCTGCTCGAATACCTGATCGGCAGGCTGGCGCGGCACGACACCCATAACCTCAAGGAATCGGCCGCGTCCTTCGGCGTCGCGGTGATCCATGGCCTGGTGCGTCCCCTCGAAGCCACCCTCGTCGCCATACCCTTCATGCTCGCCTATCGGCACCGCCTGTTCGACATCGACATCACCTCCGCGGCCGCGCTGCTGGCGCTCTTCGTGGCCGTGGAGTTCGTCTACTATTGGCATCACCGAGCCTCGCATCACATCCGCTGGCTCTGGGCAACCCATGCGGTGCATCACTCGCCGACCAAACTCAACCTGACGGCGGCGATCCGGCTCGGCTGGACCAGCAATATCTCCGGCCATTTCCTGTTCTTTCTGCCGCTTGCGTGGGCGGGCTTCCATCCGTTCGGCATCGTTGCCATGCTCGGTCTCAACCTCGCCTATCAGTTCTTTATCCATACGGAGCTTTCGCCGCGTCTCGGCCCGCTCGAATGGGTGCTGAACACGCCGGCGCACCATCAGGTGCATCACGCCTCCAATGCCGGCTGCCTCGACAAGAACTTCGGCGGTATCCTGATCGTCTTCGACAGGCTGTTCGGCACTTTTGCCGAGGCGCCGAAGACCGAGCCTTTGCGCTACGGTCTGCGCGGCCGCTCGACCTCGCTCAATCCGGGGCGGATCGCGCTTGGCGAGTGGGCCATCCTCTGGCGGGATTTCTGCCGTGCAACCGGCCCGGCCGCCAAGCTCCGGGTACTGTTCGGACCAGTCAGTCCCGCCCCGCGGCCAATCGAAAGACCTGCGAATGACAGTCTTCCGACACACGACAACACCACCACGAGAACCGAAGGACTATCGCCATGATCCGCAAACTCCTCGTTGCCCCAAGCCTGCTTGCCCTCTTCCTCGCGGCGCTTGCCGGCACAGCCTCGGCCCAGATGCAGGTCTCGCCCGAAATGCGGCAGCAGGCGATCAAGGTCGCCCGCGCCTGCCGCACCGACCTGAAAACCTATTGCGACGGCGTCGAGCGCGGCGAAGGCCGCATCGCCGCCTGCCTCAGAGACAATGCGCAAAAGCTCTCTCCGCCCTGCCGCACGGCATTGAACGACGTGATGCAGCACTGAGCTCTCACCATCGAAAGGACAAATCCGATGTTCAGGAAACTGCTTCTCACGCTCGCTATGCTTGCCGGCATGACCTCGGCCGCCGCCGCCGCCACGGCAGCGATCGCCACGGGCAACGTCAATCTGAGGGCCGGCCCCTCGACCGCCTATCCGGTCGTCACCGTCGTGCCGGCCGGCGCCCGCATCATCACCTACGGCTGCCTTGACGGCTACAGCTGGTGCGACATCGGGCTCGGCACCACGCGCGGCTGGGTTTCGGCAAGCTATATCCAAGTCGTCTATCGCGGCGCGCCCGTGGTGCTGACGCCGGCGCTTGCTCCCCGTATCGGCGTCGTGGTCGTCGGCTACAATCGCGCCTATTGGGATCGCTACTATGTGCGCTATCCGTGGTACTCGGCCTGGCGTTACCACCCGCCGGTCGTCGCGCCACGCGTCAATTCCTTCGACCGGACGGTGGAATGCGCAAACGGCGCCTGCACCGCCACACGCTCGACGACAGGCATCTATGGCGGCACGGCCACCCATAACCGCACCTGCGCCGGCGGCGAATGCACGGCGACCCGCGAAGTCGTCGGTCCCCGCGGAAACACCGCTTCGAGGGTGCGCAATTGCAGCCGGGCGGAACAGTCCTGCTCCGTCACCCGCACCGGCCCGCGCGGCAACAGCCATACCCGTTTCTTCGAGCGGTGATGCGGTGGGAGAGACCATGCGATCCCTACGTGCCGCGAGCCGCGGAATGCAGCGTCTCGCTACCCTCCTTCTGTTTGCGGCAGCCGGGACTTTCTCATCTCCGGCGGTCGCAGACGACTTCGAGGATGAACCGTTCGACGAGTTCTGCCTTCCGCAGGAAGACGGACCACAGATCTGCATAGCATTTTTCCTGGACGACGACGGGTACGAGCTCTGCCTGATGGATGAGAAAGACCGGATTGCCCGGTGCATGCGCTCCTGGCGCCTCGTACCGGACCAGAGGCCCGATAGCGATCCGCTTCGCACCGCTGCCTTGTTCGCCGTGGCGGGCAGGCTCGGTGGGTCGGCTTCGTCACAATGTGGGTGGACGAAATCCCGCCCATCTGTCAAAAGCCGATCCGGACGCGACTGCCGTTAGCTTTAGAACGGGGTCGGGCGACCGATTGACGTCACGTCGCTGCCACGAGATCACGTCGGCCGTCCATTCTTAGATCCGGCACGCGAAATCGCATCGCCAAAAGCCTCCCGTATCCATTACAATTTGCTCATCTTCGGGGCGAACGCCGTTCATTACAGCCAAGTCACGTTTGCAGCGGCAAAATGCGGACAGGTGAAAAGCCGGGTGGCGGCCTCAAGCCATTGAGATATCTCAATTTCGCGAGATGGTGAACATCCGTGGGGGCTAGGATTTGGCCGAAAATTCGGCAGATGAGGTCCTCCAAACCTTATTTATTGTTAAGCTGACCTTCGGCGTTTCGGGGCGTATTGCTGTCTTCAGGACTGAATGATGCCGACGGTCGGCAGTGCCGCGGCGGCAGAGCCAGTTTCAGAACCGTTCGCAGAAGGTGGAGCCCAGATATGCGCTCGCTTGCCCCAATAAATCAGCAATCCCCGGTGCCGCCGGCGCCCTGCCCGGTCATGCACCTCACCGGACCGCCCGGCAACCGACTTCGATAGTCAGGCGTTCAAGCCGCTTCCTGCCTCCCGGCGAACCGGTTCCTGAAGCAACGGTTTCCCCAAACGCCGGCTTTTCAGCTTCGTAAATCTCTAGAACCCCATCGACCGGCCGTGCTCCCTCGCGCGGCCCCGATCCTCTTCGCCCAATGCGCCGTCTCCCGGCGTCAGGGCCGCAGATTTGAAAGGAAGACCTCCATGTCCAATATCCTTCGCAGACATCGGATCGCGGCACTTCTTGGCGCCGCCATCGTCGCGGTCCCGCTCTCCGTGCCGGTCATTCTCGGCACCAACGCGGCGCATGCCGCAACCACGGCAACGTCCGTCACCGGTTCCGTTTCGGGCATCGTCGCACCGGGTGGTTCGTTCGCGCCGATCGTTTCAGCCGACAAGCCGGCCGTCGTCACCATCACAACCACGATGAAGGCTCAGAACGTCGCCTCGGACGACAGCTCGCCCCTCGACGACAATTCGCCGTTCGACGAGCAGTTCCGGCAGTTCTTCGGCCAGCAGGGCATTCCCATGCCGCGCCATATGCCGCAGCAGCGCCAGGCCCCCAGAACCGAAGCCCTCGGCTCCGGCTTTGTCGTCACGGCCGACGGCTACATCGTCACCAACAACCACGTGATCGACAACGCGATCGATATCAAGGTGACCCTTGACGAAGGGACGGAAGTCCCTGCCAAGCTCGTTGGAGCCGATCCGAAATCCGATCTCGCCGTCATCAAGATCAACGCGCCGAAGCCCTTGGCAACCATCGCCTGGGGCGATTCCGACAAGCTCAATGCCGGCGACCAGATTCTGGCGATCGGCAATCCGTTCGGCATCGGCACGACCGTCACCGCCGGCATCGTTTCGGCCCGAGGCCGCGATCTCCATAGCGGTCCCTATGACGATTTCATCCAGATCGACGCGCCGATCAATCACGGCAATTCGGGCGGTCCGCTGGTCGATCTCGAAGGCAAGGTCGTCGGCATCAACACGGCGATCTATTCCCCGAACGGCGGCAGCGTCGGCGTGGGCTTTGCCATCCCGTCCGACCAGGCTCAAAAAGTCGTCGCCAAGCTGATGAAGGACGGCACGATCGAGCATGGCTTCATCGGAGTACAGATCCAGCCGGTGACGGCGGATGTGGCAGGCGCCATAGGCCTCGACAAGCCTGAAGGCGCGCTGGTTGCCAATGTCAACGACGACACGCCGGCTGCCAAGGCCGGTATCCAGACCGGCGACGTCATCACCGCGCTCGGCGGCCAGGCGATCAAATCTCCACGCGACCTGTCGCGCATGGTCGCCGACCTCAAACCCGGCGCCAAGGAAGGCCTGACCGTCTGGCGCCAGGGTCAAAGCCGCAACCTGAGCATCACGGTCGGCGGCAACGAGCCCGACCAGCAGCAGGCTTCGGCCGACAATGGCGACAAGTCCACGCAGGGTGCGCAGCGCGTTCCAACCATCGGTATCGGCCTTGCGGACATCTCGCCGGATATCCGCCAAGCCCTCAACCTGCCGCGCCGGGAAAACGGCGTGGTGATCGAAAGCGTCGCTCCCGACAAGCCGGCTGCCGATGCCGGCCTGCAGCCTGGGGATATCATCCTCTCGATCAACCAGCAGTCCGTGAAGTCTGCCCGGCAGGCCAAGGCGGCGGTCGCGGAAGCCGGCAAATCAGGGCGCAAGTCCGTCCTGTTCCTGATCCAACGTGGCGAGAACCAAACCTTCGTCGCGGTCCCCTTCTCGATCGGCTGAACCTCGGCCTCGCCTTATCTTCTCGGCGCCGCCCGGTGTGAGCCGGGCGGCGATCGCTTTGCCCCGCCCATGTTCCGTGCGTCCTCCAGCGCGGCAACGAGTTCCGCAAATCTCGCCCTCGCCCGAGCAAGCACCGATGAATGGGCGATCGGTTTGTCCACCACGTCCTCCAGGGCCTGCACCTTCTGATGAAACCGCCACCGGAACCTTCATCGGCACAAGGCGTTTGCCCGGCCGAAGGAGCGTCTTTATGCGCATTATATTCGTGGTCATGATCGTTTCGGTGCTCAGCATCCTGGCATTCAAATATGCCGACCAGTCGCTTGGCGGTGGCGATATCCTAGCCTCTCCCATGGAGCTCTCTTCCCAGAACTGACCCGCTCGCGTGAAGCGGTTGATCTTTTCCGCGTGCTCCTCGGATCGGCTTGACCGCTCCGGCCTCATCGCCATATTCCTGCGGTCCCGCCCCAATCCATTTTCCAAACACGAGAGGTTTTCATGGCCAAGCCAAAGATTGCGATCATCATCAGCAGCACACGTGACGCGCGGTTCGGCGACAAGCCGGCACATTGGATCTATGATACGGCGTCCAAGCGCGACGACATGGAATTCGAGATCGTCGATCTGCGCGACTTCCCGTTGCCTTTCTTCAACGAAAGGGCATCGAACGCCTGGGTTCCCACGGAAAACGAAGTCGGCCAGCGCTGGCAGAAGAAGGTTGCCGAATTCGACGGCTATATCTTCGTGATCGCCGAGTACAACCGCTCGATCACGGCAGCGCTCAAGAATGCGCTCGACTATTCCTATCCGGAATGGAACCGCAAGCCGGCGGCAGCCGTCGGGTACGGCAGCGTCGGCGGCGCCCGTGCGGTCGAACACTTCCGCACGATCGCGGTCGAGCTCCAGATGGCTCCGACCCGCCCGGGCGTGCACATCCAGGGCGCCGACTTCTTCGCAGTCTGGCAGCAGGGCAAGGCGCTCTCGGAACTCACCCATCTGGAACCCGGCGTGAAGACGATGCTGGACGACCTTTCCTGGTGGGCCACCGCCCTCAAGACGGCCCGGGAAAAGGCCTGATCGGCCGTCGCGCCACATTGATCTCAAGGCTCCGGTTCCGGCCGGAACTTTCCGGTTTTCCGGGTGTTGTCAGGCTATGGAGGAGCTGTCGCCATGAGCGCCCAGAATGTCCTGATTGCCTTGGGATCCGCCATTGCGGGCGGCCTTGTCGTCGCCCTTCTAATGCATCCCGCCGGACCGACCGCCACCGCGAAATCGGATCGCCTCGGCGGCCCTCCGGCGGAGACCGCCTTCCTGCCGGAACGGTTCGGCGTTCCTGGTTCGACGCAGTGATCGCGCGGGATCTGAAATACGAACGGCCGGCGTCTCTTTCCAGGCGCCGGCCCTTTTTCATTGTACCCGATTAGTGAACGGCCTTGCCGCCCTGCTCCTCTTCGAATGTCACGGCGACATCGCCGTCTGCCGACAGGCGAACTCTGTCACCTTCGATATCGGCGACCAGCTCCAGCGGAATGAAGTGATGGTGGCCGCGATGGCCGCCCTCACCGCTGTCCTTTCTGGTCAGCTTGATGCGGCTGCCTTCGACGCGATCGACCGTTCCAACATGGACGCCATCCGCGCCGATGACTTCGGCGTGTTCCTTGATTCTTGCAGCATCGATCATGGGAAATCTCCTTTTCTGCGTTTCGACAACGCATGAATGAAGATATCGATGCATTCTCTTCGAAAATGGGGGCTATTCACAAACTCCCCCGCGGAGAACGACCGGAACTATTGGTACAGGGTATAGGTGCCCATTTTGCAGAAGTCCTGCGTATCTTCCATGTCTTGGAATCCTCCGAGAATTCGAAGCGCATGTCGTATTTGCAGGAACGGCGGCCATCGCGGATGGTGATCTTGATGCTCTGGCCCGGCTCCAGTACGTCATCGCCGAAACGTCTTCTTCCCAGTTATCCACGCCTTCCGGCGAGGTATAAAAGCGCCTCAAGTGTGCCCTTGGTTTTATTGATCAGGGTGAACACAAGATCGTTTGCGGCGTGGGCGGGCGTCAGAATAACTGCGTAAATGCCAGCCAACGCCGAGAATTTCTTAATCACAACACTACGCCTCTACCCGTCATTGCATGCTTTATTACTATCACTCGGTTCCTAAGGCATGGTGAAACGGCGGGTATTCAGACGTGCCGCAGGTTACCGATATTTAAGTTTTACCGCTTCCGGTTTTATGCCATTGAGAGAGAAGACGAATTCCGTCTGGCGACCACGCTTCCGACGGATTGCGCCGCATGACGGCGCGGCGGGAGATTTAGCCCCGGCTGTATCGCACCCCAGCAAAGGACGAACCGTTGAACGTGCAGAACACATCCGACCCGGCAACAAAGACCAGCGGCACGCCCGATCTCGCCGCGATCCTGGCCGCTTCGGGAAACCAGCGCAAGAAGCGCCGCTGGGTCTGGCCGACGGTCCTGATCGTTCTCGTAACTGCGGCGGCAGGCGCCTACAGCTATTTCGGCAGCAACGGCCCGCGCTACGACTACACCACCCAGCCGGCGAAGAACGGAGGCCTCTCGGTCATCGTCACGGCGACCGGGTCGGTCCAGCCGACGGATCAGGTGGATATATCGAGCGAACTGTCCGGCACCGTCCGCAAGGTCAATGTCAGCTATAACAGCGCGGTCAAACAGGGCGATGTGCTCGCCGAACTCGACACCAACAAGCAGGAAGCGGACGTTCAGAGCGCCCGCGCCCAGTTGGCTTCGGCAAGGGCCAACGTGCTGAAGGCCGAAGCGGAAGCGGCCTCGGCCAAGAATTCGCTCGACCGCCTGACCGGCCTCGTCAGCAACCGCATTTCGACCCAGCAGGAACTGGATGCGGCGAAATTCACTTATGATTCGGCACTTGCCACCAAAGCCGTCAACGAGGCCTCCGTTCTTTCCGCCGAAGCCAATCTGCGGCTGTCGGAGCTCAACCTTTCGAAGCTCAAGATCGTGTCGCCGATCGACGGCATCGTGCTGACCCGCGACGTGGACCCGGGCGCGACCGTCGCCTCTTCGCTGAATGCGCCGGTGCTCTTCACCATCGCCGGCGACCTGAAGCGCATGGAACTGCAGGTCGCCGTAGACGAGGCGGATGTCGGCCATGTCCAGGAAGGCCAGACGGCGAAATTCTCGGTCGATGCCTATCCCGATCGTAATTTTCCGGCCACCATCCAGGCGGTGCGCTTTGCATCCGAAACCGTCTCCAACGTCGTCACCTACAAGGCGATCCTGACGGTCGACAACGCCGATCTGCTGCTGCGTCCCGGCATGACGGCAACAGCCGACATCACCGTGCAATCGGTCACCGATGCGCTCCTCGTGCCGAATGCGGCGCTGCGCTATTCGCCGCCGACGACCGCGCGCAGCCGCGGCAATTTCCTCACCCGGCTTTTCACACCGCCGCGTCCGCGCGGCAATCGGGGGAGCGACAATGCCTCGAGTGCTGGCCGTGCCGTCTGGGTCCTGCGCGCCGGGGTGCCGACACGGGTTCAGGTCGAAACCGGTCCGACGGACGGGAAGTTCACGGTGCTGAAATCCGGCGAGGTCAGACAAGGCGATCTGCTGATCACGGACGCCGTCGCCCGGGCGAACTGAGGAGGGTTTTGATGACGCTCCCTCCCATCATCGCCTTCAGGCAGGTCTCGAAATTCTACGGGCACGGCGAAGCGACGATCCGTGCTCTCGATCACATCGACCTGTCGATTGCGGCGGGAGAGTTCGTATCGATCATGGGTCCGTCCGGCTCGGGAAAATCCACGGCGATGAACATCATCGGCGGGCTCGACGTCCCTTCATCCGGCGAATATCTGTTCCAGGGCATTCCGACGAGCGGCTTCGACCGCGCGCAACTGACGCTGCTGCGGCGTCACATGCTCGGATTCGTGTTCCAGGGATTCAACCTTCTCGCCCGCACATCCGCCGTGGAAAATGTCGAACTGCCGCTCGTCTATCGGGGCATGGATCACCGCGAGCGGCGCAGCCGGGCAATGACCGCGCTGGAACAGGTGGGCCTCAAGGGCCGCGAAGGCCATACGACCCAGGAACTTTCCGGAGGCCAGCAGCAGCGCGTGGCGATCGCGCGCGCCATCGTCACCGATCCCGCCGTGCTGCTCGCCGACGAACCGACCGGCAATCTCGACACCAGGACCAGCGCCGAGATCATGGAACTGATCACCCGGCTCAATCGCGACAACGGCATTACCATCATCATGGTCACCCATGAGGAGGATATCGCAGCCTATGGCAAGCGGCTCCTGCGGTTCGTCGATGGCCATCTCGCCTCCGATCAGGCGCAGGTGAAGGAGCATACCCATGTTCTTTGAGACGGCGAAACTGGCCTGGCGTGCAATCAGCCGCAACATGCTGCGCTCCTTCCTGACCGTGCTCGGCGTGGTGATCGGGGTCGCGGCCGTCATCGCCATGGTGACCGTCGGCAATGGCACGACGGCAAAGGTGCAGGCCGAGCTTTCCCGCCTCGGCACCAACACGCTTTTCGTCCGCCCCGGCCAGTGGGGGCCGGGACGCGCCAGCAGCGAGGCCAAGCGCTTCAGCGACAAGGATGTCCTGGCGATCCAGCAACAGGTGACCGGGCTTCGCGCCGTGGCGCCGCTGAACCGCGGCACGGCGACCGTGATTGCGGGCGGCGCCAACCATTCCTCGAGCGTGATCGGCACCACCAACGACTACCTGATCGCCCAGGACTGGGATCTGTCGCTCGGCCGATCGTTCCTTGCCAACGAGGACCGCGGCGGCCAGGCTGCCTGCATGATCGGGGAGACGGTGCGCAAGGAACTGTTTGGCGCGGCCAACCCGGTCGGGCAGAGTATCCGCGTCAGCAATGTCGCCTGCCCGGTCGTCGGCGTGCTTGCCGTCAAGGGCCAGTCCGGCATGGGCGACGATCAGGACGACACGGTCATCATGCCCTTGAAGCTCCACCAGCGGCGGATCGGCGGCACGACGACGATCAGCAGCATCATCCTGTCGGCGCAGGACGGCGTGGCGACCACCAAGGTCCAGTCGGACGTCGAAAGCCTGCTGCGCGAACGGCGCAGGATCGCCATCGGCCGCGAGGACGATTTCTCGGTCAACGACATGTCGCAGATCGCCGCGGCGATGACCGGCACGACGGTGCTGCTGACCGGCCTTCTCGGCGCCGTCGCTGCCGTCAGCCTGCTGGTCGGCGGCATCGGCATCATGAACATCATGCTGGTGTCGGTCACCGAGCGCACCCGCGAGATCGGCATTCGGCTGGCGATCGGTGCCCTCGAGCGGCAGGTGCTGACCCAGTTCCTCGTCGAGGCGGTGATGCTGTCGATCTTCGGCGGCGTCAGCGGCATCATTGCCGGCCTTGCGCTTGCCTATGGCGTCGTGAGCTTCCTCGGCGTGCCCTTCGTCGCAAGCCCGACGATCATCCTGCTCGCGTTTGCCTTCTCGGCAATGATTGGCATGGTGTTCGGCTACTTTCCGGCCCGCCGCGCGGCGCAGCTCAACCCGATCGAGGCGCTCCGCCACGAATGAACGGCGGCGCCTGGCGCTTCCACCGGATCGCCGGCAACTGTATCCCCTTGCCTGATATATCAGCTACCCTTGCTATTTCGAATGCGACATGGCACTCTGTGATATATCAGAGGGGGACGAGGCGCATGGCATCCGAGGCGGAATCGCTCAGCCGACAGGCCTATCGCCGGCTCGAAAACCTCATCGTCACCCTTCAACTTGCACCCGGCGCGCTGGTCACGGAAAAGCAGCTCATCCGCCTGGCGGGCCAGGGCCGAACGCCCGTGCGCGAAGCGATCCAGAAACTCGAATGGCAGGGGCTGATGCGGGTACGGTCTCGCGTCGGGCTGCAGGTCACCGAGATCATCGAGAGCGACCATGAAGCCATCATGCAGGCGCGGCGCCAGCTCGAACCGGTAGCCGCAGCGCTGGTCGCCGAACACGCCAACGAAGAGCAGCGCACCGCCCTGCTCGATTGCGCCAAGGCAATGGGCGCCGCTGCGGCGACCAGCGACATTCCCGGATTTCTCGAAGCCGACAAGCGTTTCGACGATATCCTGGAGGAAGCCTGCCCCAACCGGTTCCTGACGTCGGCGCTGGCGCCGCTCCAGACCCATTCCAGGCGGCGATGGTTTTCGAACGCCTCCATCGAGCGGATGGATCAGTCGGTCACGCAGCATGTCGCCGTCATCCGTGCTATCCGGTCGGGCGATGTCGAAGCGGCACAAAGAGCGATGGAAACGCTCCTCGCCTATCTCACGAATTCATAAGGGAAAGATCAGACGCGGGCTTCCGCTTCGCGCTGTTTTGCGAGCGCTGCAAGGTCCGCAGGTTTCAGCTCGACCGACTCGCCGCAGCCGCAGGCGGACGTCTGGTTGGGATTGACGAAGGTGAAGCCCGATCGCATCTGCGTGACTTCGAAATCCATCTGCGTGCCGAGGAGATAAAGCACGGCGGAAGGTTCGATCCAGACGCTCGCGCCGTCGTGCTCAATCATGTCGTCCTTGGCATTGGGTTCGGTGACGAGATCGACGGTATATTCCATGCCGGCACAGCCGCCCTTCTTGATCCCGACCCGCAGGCCCTTGGCGTCCGGTCCGGAATTGGCGACAAGCTGCTTGACCCGGGTCGCAGCGGCATCGGTCATGGTCATAATGGCGAAGCCCATCGGCTCATTCTCCTTCCGCACACGGATTCAAGGTCCGGTGTTTCATTCAACTATTTAATGTCGCCGCCCGATCAAAACAAGCAGACTTTAATTTTCCGTGGAAAGCGGCCAACGTTGAGCGCCGTGCAGAACGCGCAGAATGGCAACGTCATCCCCGACGGCATAAACAATCACATAGGGCGTTCTCAGAACGGGTAGTTCGCGTGTCCCCTCGACACGGCCAGTGCGACCCGAATAAGGGAATTCCAGCAAACGACTGGCCTGCCCATGGATTTCGTCGACGATCCTGATCGCCGCAGAAACGTCAAAGCCGGAAAGGTAATTCGCAAGGTTATCAACGTCGGCGTCGGCCTCTTCAGACCAGCGAAGTGCGATCATTTTCCGCCGCCGGCCCTTGCCAGAAGCTCAGCACGCCTGGTCCGCCAGCGTGAAAGGTGCTCCTCATGCGACATGAGGCGGGTCGCGCCGCTTGAAACACGATCCAGCGTATCCCGAACTTCCTTGCTGAACCAGGCATCGTGCTCTTCAGGCGTCATGGCCACCTTTGGAAAGAGTGAGCTGCTCTCCGTCTGCCTTTCCGCCCATTCACGCAAAGCATGCGCGATCACTTCATCCGCAGAGGCATATTCACCGGAATCGACCGCTTCGCTTACGGCCGCGGCGAGTTCGGGGGAAATATCGACGGTGATGCGATAGTTGTCGTCCATGCCACGACCTCCCGCAGGGATTCTATGTCATCTTGCAGCCGGCGGCAATCGACGATCCCTGGCAATCAATACCACCCGACGGAAACTTGCGCTTCTTCGGACATGCGCTCCGGTGTCCACGGCGGATCGAAGGTCATCTCGACTTCGACGCCGGACACGCCTTCGACGGCGCCGACGGCGTTTTCCACCCAGCCCGGCATTTCGCCGGCAACCGGGCAGCCGGGCGCCGTCAGCGTCATCATGATCTTCACCATGCGGTCGTCTTCGATATCGATCTTGTAGATCAGACCGAGTTCGAAGATGTCGGCCGGGATTTCCGGATCATAGACCGTTTTCAGCGCTCCGATGATGTCGTCGCTCAGGCGCGCCAGTTCATCGGCCGGGATGGCGGATTGGATGATCCCTTCGCGGGCATCCCATTTCAGTTCCGTTTCGTCGACAGCCATCACAAGGCTCCCCAAACAAGAAATTAGCCAAAGAAATTGCGGGCGTAGTCGAGCGCATCGGCCAGCGCATCCACTTCGGCACGGGTATTGTACATGCCGAACGATGCCCTGCATGTGGAGGTGACACCGAAGCGCTTCAAGAGCGGCATGGCGCAATGGGTGCCGGCGCGGACCGCAACGCCCTTGCGGTCGATCACCATCGAGACATCATGCGCATGGATGCCCGCAAGCTCGAAGGAGAAGATGCCGCCCTTGCCCGGCGCATTGCCGATGATGCGCAGCGAGTTTATCGCACCCAGGCGCTCCGCCGCGTAGGCGGCGAGATCCGCCTCGTGGCGGGCGATCGCCGCGCGGCCGATCTTGTCCATGTAGTCGAGCGCATAACCAAGCCCGATCGCCTGGACGATCGGCGGCGTACCCGCTTCGAAACGATGCGGCGGATCATTATAGGTGACGATGTCCTCGGTGACTTCGACGATCATCTCGCCGCCGCCCTGGAATGGACGCATCTGCCTCAGCCGATCCGACTTGCCGTAGAGTACCCCGATACCCGATGGGCCGTAGAGCTTGTGGCCGGTCATCACGTACCAGTCGCAATCGATGTCGCGGACATCGACCGGCATGTGCACGGCGCCCTGGCTGCCGTCGATCAGCACCGGGATGCCGCGCTCATGGGCGATGCGGCAGACCTCCTTGACCGGGACCACGGTGCCGAGCGCGTTCGACATATGTGTGATCGCGACCAGCTTGGTCTTTTCGGTCAGGCTTTTTTCGAAATCCTCGATATGGAAAGCACCCTCGTCATCGACCGGCACCCAGACCAGCTTGGCGCCCTGCCGCTCGCGGATGAAATGCCAGGGCACGATGTTGGAATGGTGCTCCATGATCGTCACGACGATCTCGTCGTCGGCACCGATATTCGGCATGCCCCAGCCGTAGGCGACCGTATTGATCGCCTCGGTCGAGTTCTTGGTGAAGACGATCTCGTCCACCGAACCGGCATTCAGGAACCGGCGCACCTTTTCGCGCGACGCCTCATAGGCTTCGGTCGCCGCATTCGAGAGGTAATGCAGGCCGCGATGGACGTTGGCATATTCGCTGGAATAGGCGTGGCTGATCGCGTCGATCACCACCTGCGGCTTCTGGGCCGAGGCGCCGTTGTCGAGATAGACCAGCGGCTTGCCGTGCACCATCGTCGACAGGATCGGAAAATCCCGTCGGATTGCTTCCACATCGTAGGTCATCGAGGGTGCACTCTGGTCCATATCAAGCCCCTTATCAGGCATGTCTTTCAAGCCAGGCCGAGATGACGCCTTCCAGCGCCTCGACCAGCGTCTCTTCCTCGAGTTCCTCGACGATCTCGGCGACGAAGGCGTTGACCAGCATGGCCCGCGCCTTGTTTTCCGGAACGCCGCGCGCCATCAGGTAGAAGAGATGGCTGCTCTCGATATCGGCAACCGTCGCGCCATGGCCGCAGACCACGTCATCGGCGAAAATTTCGAGCTCGGGCTTGGCCGAGAACCCGCCATCGTCGGTCAACAACAAGGTGTTGCAGGACATCTTGGCATCGGTCTTCTGGGCATCCGGAGCGACCCGGATCATGCCCTGGAAAACGCCGTTGGCGCGGTCGAACACGACATTGCGGATGATCTCCGTCGAATTGGTGTGCGGCACGTTGTGGCCGAGCACCAGCGTGACATCCGTATGGCTTTCGGCACCGAGAAGGTTGACGCCGCGCAGCATCAGTTCGGCACCCTCGCCGGCCACGTCGATCCGCAATTCCTGTCGCACCAGCTTGCCGCCGGCGTTGACGACGAACAGCCGCAGTTTGGCATCGGTGCCGAGCCGCACGCGGATCTGGCCGAGATGGGTATCGGCAGCCCCCTGTTGCTGCAGGATGATCCAGGTGATGTCGGCGCCGTCTTCCAGCGCAATGTCACTGATCGAAGATACGAGTGCGGCATCTTCCGTCACCGACTGGTGACGCTCGATGACCGTTGCCTTGGATGCGGCGCCGAACGAAACCGGGAAACGCGTATGGACCTGGCCCGCAGCATGCCGCGCCTGCAGTTCGATCGGTGCCTCAAGTTCGGTATTGGCCGGCACCGTGATCGCAAAACCATCGCGCACGAAGCTGCCATTGATGCGGCCGATCGCATCGTCCTTGTCGAGCGCCGTCAGGCCGGCAGCGGCCGAACCGTCGGCGAGCCTGTCCTTGAAGAGCGCGATCTCGATGCCTTCCACGGCGGCCTTTGCATCGGCAGCACCCTGCAGGATCGAAAGGACCCTCGATCCCTCGACCAGCGGCGCGACCGGATCGATGGCGGAAACCAGCGTGACCTCGGGTACGCTGCGCAGCAGGTTCTTGAGGTCGGTGTAATGCCAGGCCTCGATGCGGCGGGTCGGCAGGCCGGCCTTCTTGAGCTCGTCCAGAAGCCGGTCGCGCGTGCCGATCACCGCGCCATCGCCCGGCAGTTCACCGATCTGGGCGCCAAAGGCTTCGACCAACGCGGTTTCGGCAGCCGTGAGACGGCTTGTCGTCTGCATGTTCATGACAACATCCTTCCTCGGGCCGCTTAAGCCGCTTCCCCGATGATATCGGCATAGCCGTTCTCTTCCAGCTCCAGCGCGAGCGCCTTGTCGCCGGAACGGATGATCTGCCCCTTGTAGAGCACATGGACCGTGTCCGGCACGATATAGTCGAGCAGGCGCTGGTAGTGGGTGATGACGATGGTGGCGCGATCCGGCGACTTCAGCGCGTTGACGCCGTCGGCGACGATCTTCAGCGCATCGATGTCGAGGCCAGAATCCGTTTCGTCGAGAATGCAGAGCTTTGGCTCCAGCAGTGCCATCTGCAGGATTTCGGCGCGCTTCTTTTCGCCGCCGGAGAAACCGACGTTGAGCGGACGGCGCAGCATGGCCTGGTCGATCTTCAGCTTCTCGGCGGCGTCCTTGACACGGCGGATGAAGTCCGGCGTCGTCAGTTCCGCCTCGCCGCGCGCCTTGCGCTGCTCGTTCATTGCAACCTTCAGGAACTGCATGGTAGCGACGCCCGGAATTTCGAGCGGGTACTGGAAGGCGAGGAAGATGCCCTTCGACGCGCGTTCGGCCGGATCGAGCTCCAGAATGCTCTCGCCGTTATAGAGGATGTCGCCCTCGGTGACTTCGTAATCCTGGCGGCCTGACAGGATGTAGGAGAGGGTCGATTTGCCGGAGCCGTTCGGGCCCATGATGGCGGCGATTTCGCCGGCCTTCACAGTGAGGTTCAGGCCGCGGATGATCTCGGTGCCGTCTTCGGCAATACGGGCGTGCAGGTTCTTGATCTCAAGCATGGTCTCGTCTTTCGATTTTCTTGGGGAGCCGGGGAGGAATTAGTCCACCAGGTCCAATCTATTCTCGATACGGTCCAATCGGACCTTGATAGCCGCGATGTCGCTGTGGTCATGATCCTGAAGACTTGCAACACCGGTCATATGTGCGCGCATCGCAATCATTTCCGCACGAAGCGTGTGAATGTCGTCCGCCATCTTGCGCATGTCCGCGCGCATGGCCCGAAGATGTTCCAGGATCAGGTTTTCGACCTTCTCGTTCATCAGCCGACGCTCCCTTCGAGCGAGATGCCGATCAGCTTCTGGGCCTCGACGGCGAATTCCATCGGCAATTGTTGGATGACGTCCTTGACGAAGCCGTTGACGATCAAGGCGATAGCTTCCTCTTCGGGAATGCCGCGCTGCATGACGTAGAACTTCTGGTCCTCGGAAATCTTCGATGTCGTCGCCTCGTGCTCGATCTGCGCCGATGCGTTCTTCACGTCGATATAGGGCACAGTATGGGCACCGCACTGGTCGCCGATCAGGAGACTGTCGCAATTGGTGAAGTTGCGGGCATTCGAAGCCCGACGGTTGATCGATACCTGACCGCGATACGTGTTGTTCGAATTGCCGGCGGAAATGCCCTTGGAGATGATGCGGCTCGACGTGTTCTTGCCGAGATGGATCATCTTGGTGCCCGAGTCGATCTGCTGATAACCGTTGGAAACGGCGATCGAATAGAACTCGCCGCGCGAGTCGTCGCCGCGCAGGATGCAGCTCGGATATTTCCAGGTGATCGCCGAGCCGGTCTCGACCTGCGTCCAGGAAATCTTCGAACGGGCGCCGCGGCAATCGCCGCGCTTGGTGACGAAGTTGTAGATGCCGCCCTTGCCTTGCGCATCGCCCGGATACCAGTTCTGCACTGTCGAATACTTGATCTCCGCGTCGTCGAGGGCGATCAGTTCGACCACGGCGGCGTGCAGCTGGTTTTCGTCGCGCTGCGGCGCCGTGCAGCCTTCCAGATAGGAGACGTAAGAACCTTCTTCGGCGATGATGAGCGTGCGCTCGAACTGGCCGGTATTCTTTTCGTTGATGCGGAAATAGGTGGAAAGCTCCATCGGGCACCGTACGCCCTTCGGCACGAAGACGAAGGAGCCGTCGGTGAACACGGCGGCGTTCAGGGTCGCATAGAAATTATCCGAGGTCGGAACGACCGAGCCCAGATATTTCTTGATCAGCTCAGGATGTTCCCGGATCGCCTCGGAGATCGACATGAAGATCACGCCGGCCTTCTGCAGTTCCTTCTTGAAGGTGGTGACGACCGAGACCGAGTCGAAGACGGCATCGACGGCGACCCGCGGCGTCTCGACGCCAGCCAGAATTTCCTGTTCGCGCAGCGGAATGCCGAGCTTCTCGTAAACCCTCAACAGTTCCGGATCGACCTCTTCGAGCGACTTCGGGCCGGCGCTGCTTTTCGGAGCGGCGTAATAATAGAGGTCGTTAAAGTCGATCTTCGGATATTCGACGCGCGCCCAGGTGGGCTCTTCCATGGTCAGCCAGCGGCGATAGGCGTCGAGACGCCATTCCAGCATCCATTCCGGCTCCTGCTTCTTGGCGGAGATGAAACGGATGATATCTTCCGAAAGACCCTTTGGCGCCTTGTCCACTTCGATGACGGTTTCGAAACCGTATTTGTACTGGTCCACATCGATTAGGCGAACCTGATCGATCGTTTCCTGCACGGCAGCCATGTTCATACTCCAAATCTTGCCGGTTCAAATTCCGGCAATTCTTGTCATCAATCCGGGGGGACAGTTGCCTCCCTTATGTAGGCGCCAGAAGGCGGTTTTCATACCTTTTGGCAAGCGGAAATTTGCGCATGCGCAATTTTGGAGGCGGTCACGCCGCCTCGCCCGCCGGTTTTCGCCGGCCGGCAATCTTGGCGAAGGCGGCCAGCGCCCGCGCGATATCGTCTTGCGTCGTCTCGGGCCCGAGCGAAATCCGCAAAGCACCGAGCTTCGGATCATGCCCCATGGCCGTCAAAACATGGCTCTCGCCGACTTTTCCTGCCGAGCAGGCGGAGCCGGCGGACAACGCGATACCTTCGAGATCGAAAGCAATCTGGCCCGTCTCCGATTTCAGCCCCGGCAAAGTAAAAAAGCAGGTATTCGCTACGCGCAGAACTGCCTCGCCATGGATGACGGCATCGGGAGCGGCCTTACGCATTCCCGCCTCCAGCCGGTGGCGAAGCTCTTCGATCACCGCATTGCGTTCAGCGAGATCGTCGCGGGCAGCCTGGGCTGCGGCACCGAAGCCGACAATGGCATGGAAATTCTCCGTACCGGAGCGATGACCCTTTTCCTGGCCGCCACCGCGGATCAACGGCTTGGGCATCAGCACTTCGCCACGCGAGACGAGAGCCCCGACGCCCTTCGGGCCACCGATCTTGTGCGACGACAGGATCAGGAAGTCCGCATCCAGCGCATTGATGTCCACCGGAATGCGACCAACAGCCTGAACAACGTCTACCACCATCAAGCCGCCATGGGCATGGGCGATGGCGGCCGCTTCTGCCACGGGCTGAACGATGCCGGTCTCGTTGTTGACCAGCATCACTGCGACCATCGGCATGCCGGCGGTCCGATCATGTTCGGCGAGCAGCGCCTGGAGCGCAGAAAGATCGACGACACCCGCCGGCGTCACCGGCACCTCGGTCACCTGGGTCGGATCGAAGCGACCGCCCTCGCGGATCGCCGGATGCTCGATCGCCGAGACATAAACACGGCTCATCGCCAGGGGCGCCCGGCCCATGCGGAAATCCGGGGTCAGCACATGATTGGCCGCCTCCGTCGCGCCACTGACGAAGGTCACATGCGCAGGCTCCGCGCCGACCAGCGCCGCCACCTGCCGGCGCGCCTTGTCGACCGCGGCCCGGGCCGCCCTGCCCTCGCCGTGGACCGACGAGGCATTTCCGGGCAGTTGCAGCGCATCCAGCATGGCGGCGCGGGCCGGCGCACTCAAGGGCGCGGTCGCATTCCAGTCCAGATATGTGCGGTTCAGCGCCATTGCCTGATCGGCTTCCGTTTCTAGATAGAGGTTGAATTACACATGGGCAGACAGGGGACCCGCATTTTCCTTGAAATTTCCGTCAGCCTTGCCGTAAGAGACATCGCATCGGGCGCGCATCTGAATGCCGCCCAAAGTTTCGAATGGTTCTAAACTGAGTTTAGAAAAGCTGAGCGTCTTCGTCAAGTCAAACTCGACGCGATACTCGTTTGGAACCTGAACATATTGACCGGAGTACCGATGCCCGAAGTCATTTTCAACGGCCCAGCCGGCCGCCTTGAAGGTCGTTACCAGCCATCCAAGGAAAAGAGCGCCCCGATCGCCATCATCCTGCACCCGCATCCGCAGTTCGGCGGCACGATGAACAACCAGATCGTCTACCAGCTCTTTTACATGTTCCAGAAGCGCGGTTTTACGACACTCCGGTTCAATTTCCGCGGTATCGGGCGCAGCCAGGGCGAATTCGACCACGGCGCCGGAGAGCTTTCGGACGCAGCGTCGGCGCTCGACTGGGTGCAGAGCCTGCATCCCGATTCGAAAAGCTGTTGGGTCGCCGGTTATTCCTTCGGCGCCTGGATCGGCATGCAGCTGCTGATGCGCCGTCCCGAGATCGAGGGTTTCATGTCAATCGCGCCGCAGCCGAACATCTACGACTTCTCGTTCCTCGCCCCCTGCCCGTCATCCGGTCTGATCATCAACGGCGACAGCGACAAGGTTGCACCCGAGAAGGATGTCAACGGACTCGTGGAGAAGCTAAAGACGCAGAAAGGCATCCTGATCACCCACCGCATGGTCGAGGGCGCCAATCACTTCTTCAACGGTCAAGTGGAAACGTTGATGGGCGAATGCGAAGACTACCTCGATCGCCGCCTCAACGGCGAACTGGTGCCGGAACCGGCAGCCAAGCGCATTCGCTGATCGCTTTCAACCCCCCCTGGGAACGGCCGCTTCGGCGGCCGTTTTCATTTGACGGCTTTGATCGATTTCGGCTCTGGAGAGCCGATATGCCGCGCCTGCCTGACACGATTGCGGCCGGAGCGCTTGGCTTCATAGAGAGCGGCATCGGCGTCCCGCATCGCCCCTGCAAGATCGCCGCCCGGCGCAAGCTCCGCCACGCCGAAACTCGCGGTCACCGCGAAGGTGGACGGAAGCCCGCTTACAGCAATCTCCATCGTCCCGCCCCGGAGCGCCTGCGCAGACAGTGTCGCCATATCAAGCGTCGTGCTCGGCAGGAAGATCGCGAACTCCTCGCCGCCGATACGGCCAACCACGGCATTCTTGGAAGCGGTTGTCTGCAACAGATCGCCGAAGGCCTGGATCACCAGGTCGCCACCGTGGTGGCCATAGGTGTCGTTGATGCGCTTGAAATGATCGAGATCGCAGATGATAACCGCGTGCGCGGCCTTCGGCGCCAGCGCCATCGCGGCCTTGACGCCATTCTCGAAGCCGCGGCGATTGGCGAGACCGGAAAGCGCATCCCTTTCGGAATTGCTGCGCTCGTCCGCCATGATCTCCAGGACGAGAACCGACAGCAGCGTCAATCCGACCGCGACCATGAGCACCGCCGTCGAGCTTTGCGAGATCAGCGCGTAATTGGTGCCGATATAATCCTTGGCGGTCGTGCCCGCCCCTGCAATCACCGCAAGGCTCGCCTTGACGAAGAAATGCAGGCCGGTCGCCAGCAGCAGATAACCGAGCGCCCGGTCGATCGCCAGCCGGCGGGTCGATGAAAAGATGGCCGCCCCACTCGAAAGGAGCGCCAATGCAAACGGTGTCTGGTAGGAAAAGGCGTGTGCGGCCGTTCCGCGCGGCAGGTCGTAGATCAGCAGGTCGAGGCAGATGCCCGTCACCAGGAAACAGCCCGCCCAGACGGGCGCGACCTTCCGGCCATAGAGACTGCCGATACCGACCCTGAGCAAGGTCATGCCGCAGAGCACCGATGCGAAGGCGCAGATTGCCCAGAATTTCGTAAGATACGCATAGGCGACCAACAATTCACAGACTGACGAGAGCGAGGCGACGGTAAAAGCGGCGGCAAACCAGAGCGCAGCCGTCCGCGAGCGGCTGCGCGTGGAAACCACAACGAAAACCGCACCAAAGCATATGGCGATGATAAAATTCACCGCGAGGAAAAAGGCAGCCCCGTTCATCAGCCCATCAAGCAGGAGACCTGCACACCACCCGGTTACCGTATCCGGGCCGGATGTTAAAAGCGCATGAAACAAGAAACCGTTAATGCATAGTTGTCCTTCTCGCACCCGCAATTGCGTCCCGCGAAAACTGCCTGACCCGTTATTCGCTGCCGTCCATTCGGAGCGCTGATCACACCCAACATCACTTTTGAAGTGATTACCGGCAAAAACAGTGCTAGAGGCGCGGCCACATATCCCAAAACCCCACCCTGCCAGAGTTAGATCATGTCCAGGTTCAAGTCCGATTTCCTCCGCACGCTCGACGAGCGCGGTTTCATCCACCAGGTCTCAGACGAGACCGGGCTCGACGAACTGTTTTCCAAGGAAATCGTCACCGGCTATATCGGCTTCGACCCGACGGCGCCAAGCCTGCACGCCGGCAGCCTGATCCAGATCATGATGCTGCACTGGATGCAGCAGACCGGTCACCGGCCGATCTCGCTGATGGGGGGCGGCACCGGGATGGTCGGCGATCCCTCGTTCAAGGACGAAGCACGCCAGCTGATGACGATCGACACGATCGAAGGCAATATCGCCTCGATCAAGCGCGTCTTCTCGAACTACCTCGCCTATGGCGAAGGTCCGAGGCAAGCGCTGATGATCAACAACGCCGACTGGCTGCGCGGCCTCAACTACCTCGAGTTCCTGCGCGACGTCGGCCGGCATTTCTCGGTCAACCGGATGCTGTCCTTCGAGAGCGTCAAGACGCGGCTCGACCGCGAGCAGTCGCTGTCCTTCCTGGAATTCAACTACATGATCCTCCAGGCCTATGACTTCGTGGAACTCGCCAAGCGGACCGGCTGCCGGCTGCAGATGGGCGGCTCGGACCAGTGGGGCAATATCGTCAACGGCATCGACCTCGGTCACCGCATGGGGACGCAGCAGCTCTTCGCGCTGACCTCGCCGCTTCTGACCACGTCATCCGGTGCCAAGATGGGCAAATCGGCGACGGGCGCCATCTGGCTCAACCCGGACATGCTGTCGGCCTATGACTTCTGGCAGTACTGGCGCAATACCGAGGATGCGGACGTCCCGCGCTTCCTGAAGCTCTACACGACGCTGCCGATGGACGAGATCGCGAGGCTTTCGGCGCTCGGCGGCTCGGAGATCAACGAGGTCAAGAAGATCCTCGCGACCGAAATCACGGCCATCCTGCACGGTCGCACAGCGGCAGACGAAGCAGCAGAGACCGCCCGCAAGACGTTCGAGGAAGGTGGGCTTTCCGAAAACCTGCCGTCGGTCGAGGTTTCCACGGCTGATCTCGAAGCCGGGATCGGTCTGTTGTCGCTGATCGTGCGCGCCGGCCTTGCCGGTTCGAACGGCGAAGCGCGCCGTCACGTTCAGGGCGGCGCCGTGCGCATCAACGACCAGGCCGTCAGCGACGAACGCATGGTGATCGGCACGGGCGAAATCACCGGCGACGGAGTGATCAAGCTTTCGCTCGGCAAGAAGAAGCACATCCTGGTGCGTCCGGCCTGAACCGCCCCCGACTACGAATTGAACGGGCCGCATTTCGCGGCCCCTTTTTATTGGAATTCAAAGATCTGGCGGAAAATGCCGGGTGCGATCAGCGACAGCGGGTTGACGGTCAGCCTCGGCTTCTCGAACGGACCTTCGAGCTTGAAGGTGATGCCGAGCAGGCCGCGATCGCGGCCATTGCCGAGAATGGCGCCGATCAGCGGCAGCTCGCCGAAAAGCCGGTTCAGGCCGTAAGCCGGCATGAACGTTCCGGTCATCTCCATGTTGCCCTTGGCATCGCGCACCAGGCCCTGGAAGGTCGCACCGATCTGTTCGCCGCGCACAACACCGTTTTCTATGGCAAACGAACCATTCCGATAAAGCAGGCTTGCAAAACCGCGCTGGAACTTTGCCGAATTGACATCGATGTTCTTTTTCGTTGCCGTGTTCAGGCTGCGACCCTCCTGGTCCGGCGTCGCGACAAGAGACTGAAGCTTGGCTTCGTTGACCAGCGCGAAATTGCGCAGATCGATGGCTCCGGTCCACGCGTCGCCCTGCGCCTTCAAGCGCAGGTTCAGGAGCCCGCCGCGCATGTTGTCGTAGAGGTTCATGAAGCGGACGATGGCGCCCGCGTCGCCGCTGGTGATCGAGATCGTGTCGCCTGCATTCATCTCGCTGACGACCGCCTGCCCGCTTTCCGTCGAGCCGGAAAAATCGGCCGTCGAGATCTTGCCGCCGCGGCTTGAAAACAGGAACGACACGTTCGAGAGGGTCTGGTCGTTGAAGCCGATCATGCGGTCGAGCTTGCCGCGCACGGTGGCGTTGCTCGTATCGTCGTCACCACGCTTGGCGCCGCTGCCGGTCTTTCCGCCTGCCCGGATCTTGGTGACGACGGGCCGCATGTCGACGACGGAGCCGCTGATCGAGACGTCGAAATTGCCCTTGGCGCGTTTGACGCTCACCGCATAATTGTCGGAAGGCGAGAGCTGCATATGCGAGAAGTCCGCCGACGTCAGGCTGCCGCCATTGAGCGCAAGGCTGCCGCGCGCGCCAAAACCGTCGCCCGAGAGTTCGAAATTGCGGATATCGGTGCGCTCTCCCGTATCGGTCAGCTCGAATTGGGCCTTGGCCGGAATGCCCCCGCCCTTGGTCCAGCCAAGCCATGGCACGGAAAGAGTGGCCCGGCTGAGGTCGAGCGATACCGCCTGGCGGGTTTCGTCGATCCGCGTCAGCTGAGCCGTCACCGTACCGTCGATCACCTCGGAAAGACCGGGTGCGAGTTTCTCCCGCTGATCGTTGTTGAGAACGGTCTTGATGATCCGCTCGCGCTTTGTCGGAGATGCCGGATCGACCGGTTCGACCAGCGTGATGTCAGCCGGCACATTATCGATCGTGCCCTTGGCCCCGAGCCGCGCCGTCTGGTTGTCGATATTGAGCGTGCCATCCAAACCGGCGATCTTGCGACCGGAAAACTGCGGGCCGAGCGTGACGTCGTCCAGCTCGATATGGGCATTCCAGGTGGGCTTCGGCGGGTTGTGAGCCAATATCAGGCCCATGCGGGCCTTGAGATCGACGCGTGCATGGCCGGAAAAATCCTCCGGCTTGAACTCGGTCCCCTTCAAGGCATTGATCGGCCGGAAATTCGCAAGCTCCGTTATAGCATCGGCAGGCCCCGCAATCTTCAGCGAAAGGTCCGCCATCAGCGGCTTGGCATAGGTGGACGGGATCGAGAACCGGCCGCCTTCGATGGCGACGAACCGACCGGATGGGAAGAAGGACGAGGCGCGCGCGACATCGACCTGCATCACCTCCCCCTTCAAATCGAAGCGCCCGTCGATATCGCGCAAGGGAGGGACGTCGCCGGGCAGATTGATGCGGGCATTGGCAAGATCGAAACCGATCTGCAACTCGTTCTTGTCGAGTTCCATCGGAATGCCAGGCCCCTTCATCCGGCCGGCCGGAATGAAGACGGCGATCGAACCGTTGGTAATGGTGCCGCCGAACATATTGTCCATCACCCAGTCGCGTGGTTTCCGCGCCATCCAGAACGGCCAGAGCTGCTTGACCCCCGTCACTTCCATATGCGGCAGCTGCGCCCCGAAGCTGATCTCGGGAGACTGGTTGCCGAACCGTACCTTCAGGGAGCCGGCCATGCGGCCGAGGGGGCTGGAGACCGCCATTTCATCGAACTGAAGCTCGCGATCGGCCGACAGGTAACGCCCGTTCGCCTTGAGATCGAAGCGCGCCGGCTGCTCGCTTGTCGAGGCGCCAACAGCTGTTGCGCCGCTGATCAGAACGTCGAGACCGAAACCGGGACGCTTGTCGGCCGGATTGAGCCGGTTGAGATCGATCATCGCGCCTGTGAACGGCAGGATGGTCAGGCCGAAACGGGCCTCGGATTTCAGCAGTTCGATCGAATTCTTCGAAAAGTCGTAGGCCACATTGATATTGGCGCCGCTCAAGGTCTGCTGGATGCCGTCGAAATAGAAATGGCCGGGAGACTGGCGAAGCGTTGCGGTGATAGCCGGCTTTACGGCCTCGCGTGAGCGAACCGCCGAAAGATCGAGATCGAGGGAGCCTTCGATCCCCTCGCGCGGTTGACCGTTCTCTGTTCGCTGCAGCATGAAAGATGTCACCTCGAGGCCGGTCAGTTTGGCCGAGAGTGACGACGTGACCCCTTCGACGGTCTTCGACGCTGCCACCAGAACCGCCTTGCGGCCGTTGAGGCTGATCGCACCGTTGATCTCGACCTCGCCTTCGGCGCTCTGCGTCAGCTCGATATCGTCGACGACCAGCACGATCGGCTTGCGCCCAGGTGCTGCCGGCAGCAGGATTTCGATACCGGCGATGCTGACGGAACCCGTCCCGGTTCGCTCGATAAGCGCACGAGCTTCGTCGAGGCGCTGGAAAATCTCTTCCAGCAGCGCCGGCATGGCGTCGATGCGGACTTCCGAGATCGGCAACGGATCGCCGGATGGCAGCTGCGTGGTGTCGAGACGGATATGTTCCGCCTCCATATGCTTGATCGACACGCGGCCGCCGAGAAGCGCCAGCGGATCGACGGCCATGCGCATGGCACCGGCGCGGCTCAGGTGTTCGCCGGTCGCCTGTTCGACGATATCGACGTCACGCGCCTCCAGCGCAAGGCGTAACCCCGAATCGAACCGGATGGCGGTCGAGCCGACGGTGGCGACGTAACGCGGACCGATGGCATTGTTGATTGCGCTCTGGGCGCGCGACGAGAGTGTGCTGTCGACCATGCCGCTCTCGATCGCGAAAACGGCGCTGCCGATCGCGAGAAACACCAGCAGGAGGAAAAGCAGCACTGTCTTGGCGAATCGCCTGCCCCGCCGGCTTGGTAGCGGGCAATGGACGATGATCGGATCCTCGACCTGCGCGGAGGGCAATTCATGCAGCGGAACGAGTTCTTTCCGGCTGAAACTGACCCTTTCTCCGCGAATTTCCGACATCAGGTTGAGAACTCATCTTTCTGCATTCGCATTGGTGCCGGGTGCAACGGCTCTGGACGTCGCCCGGGCGACTATATACCGATTGCGGCGAATATCACTCAAGATACCGGCGAAAGAAAGGAAATCCATGGGCGACTTGACGATCGGCAATATCGCACCGGACTTCGAACTCCCGCGCGACGGCGGCGGCACCGTTTCCCTCAAGGCGTTTTCGGGAAAACGCGTCATCCTCTATTTCTATCCCAAAGACGATACCGAGGCCTGCACCAAGGAGGCGATCGCGTTTACGGGCCTTTTGCCGGAATTCGAAAAAGCCGGCGCTTCGGTCATCGGCGTGTCGCCCGACAGCGTCAAGAAGCATGACAAGTTTGCCAAGAAGCATGGCCTTTCGGTCATCCTCGCCGCCGACGAGGACACCTCTCTTGCCAATCTCTACGGTGTCTGGAAGGAGAAGAGCATGTATGGCCGCACCTATATGGGTGTGGAACGCACGACCTTCCTGATCGGCGCGGACGGGCGCATCGCTCGGATCTGGCCGAAGGTGAAGGTGGCGGGTCATGCCGAGGAGGTGCTTGAAAGCCTCAAGGCGTTGTAGGCAGGAGACAAATCAATGGCCGGCGAGTTTTCGATCACCTCGTTGAGAGGCGGCGCAACGGCGGCAATCCTGTCGGCCGATCTCGATATCAAGACGCGGCTGGCGCAGGAGACCGCCACCCGCTGGTTCGAGCGTCGGCTGTCGCTCCGCTCGCCGCTCGATCCGCCCCTGCCCGAGCGGCCCGGCCGGCCGGCGAAACCCGAACTGGTGCCGCCCAAGGCGGTCGGCAAGCGTTCGCTGCATACCGTCAACGGCCGCATCGCGACGCTGCATGCGATCGCCCATATCGAACTCAATGCCGTCGATCTGGCGCTCGACATCGTCGCCCGTTTTGCGACCGAGCCGGTGCCGAACTCCTTCTTCGACGGCTGGATGCAGGTGGCTTTCGAGGAGGCCAAACATTTCCGCATGGTGCGGGCTCGCTTGAACGACATGGGCGCCGACTATGGCGACATGCCCGCCCATGACGGGCTTTGGCAGGCGGCGCACTCCACCCGTAACGACCTCACCGCCCGCCTCGCCGTCGTACCGCTCATTCTGGAAGCCCGCGGGCTCGACGTGACGCCATCGCTGCAGGCCAAGATGCGCGAGACCGGCGATTTCGAAAGTGCGGCGGTTCTCGACGTGATCTACAATGACGAAAAGGGCCATGTGGCAATCGGTGCGAAATGGTTCCGCTTCCTCTGCGCCCGCGAACGCAAGGACCCGGCAGCGACTTTCCAGCAGCTGGTGCGCGCCAATTTCCGCGGATCGCTCAAGGCACCATTTAACGATATCGCTCGCGCCGAGGCGGGTCTGACGCCGTCATTTTACCGGTCGCTGACCTCCACCAGCTACGCCTGAGCGCCTCGATTAAAGCGTTCGTTAACCATATCCATGTGTAATCCCGACAATGGGAACAGCGGCCGGACGAGTCGCATCTCCGGGAGATCCGCGTGGCGAAGGGAACCGAAAACCGGGTATTTGGGAAGCGGGCACCTCAGCACGTTCTCATTTTCGCCAGCGGTGAAACGATCCGCCACATGACCATCCGGCCGTGGATGGCCGCATTGACCTTCTGTTTTCTCGGTGTTTTCGCGATCGGCTATCTCGGTGCCACCTCCTATCTGGTAATCCGCGACGACCTGATCGGCGCGACCATGGCGCGGCAGGCCCGCATGCAGCACGATTACGAGGATCGGATCGCCGCGCTGCGCGCCCAAGTCGACCGCATCACCTCGCGCCAACTTCTCGACCAGCAGGTGGTCGAGCAGAAGGTCGAGAAGCTGCTGGAACAGCAGAACGCCCTCTTTTCGCGCCACGGCAAACTCGGTTCGCTTCTGAACCGCGCCGAGGAGTCCGGCCTCACGACGCCGGAAACACCGGCACCGACCATGCTGCAGCCTCCGGCCAAGGAACGTCAGGCCTCGCTTACCGGTGGCAGCGGTGGCGTCAAGGCGATCGAGAAACTCCTCTCCGGCGAAACCTCCGCCACGCCGCTCCAGACGTCGACCGCGCTTGGTTATGCGCCGTTGCGCGAAAACATCGCCGACAGGGCCGATCGGGTCTTTTCCAAGGTGACACTGTCACTGAAGACCATCGAGAAGGAACAGCTTGCCAAGATCGCCAACCTGACGACGGGCGCCTCGGAAACCGCAGACGCGATCGCCGCAATCCTGAAGCGGACCGGCGTCGAGGTGGCATCCGCAGACAGGGTGACGGAAGACGCCGTGAACGGCGTTGGTGGCCCGTATGTCGCGCCGCAAACCAATATCGGTGCCTTCGATGCCTCGCTGGACGAGCTCGATGCCGCACTCAGCCGGCTGGAAGCCGTGCGCGAGACGGCGCGCGACCTGCCCTTCGGCAATCCCGCACCCGGCCGTCCGGTCACCAGCCGCTACGGCAACCGCATCGATCCCTTCCTCGGCCGGCTTGCGCTGCATGCGGGCATCGATTTTCAAGCCTCGACCGGCGACGACGTGAAAAGCACCGGCGCCGGCAAGGTGATTTCGGCCGGCTTCGCCAGCGGTTACGGCAATATGGTCGAGATCGACCATGGCCAGGGCATCACAACGCGCTACGGCCATATGTCGAAAATACTGGTCAAGGAAGGCGACGAAGTGGCCACCGGGGACTTGATCGGCAAAGCAGGCTCGACCGGCCGCTCCACCGGACCGCACGTCCATTACGAGGTCCGCCGCGACGGCAATCCGATCGATCCCGTTCACTTCCTCAATGCCGGCATGAAGCTCACGACCTACCTCAATTGAGCCGGGCATTCGGCAAGAAAGCAATTCTTTGCAGCCGGAACGGTAGCCGGCCTGCCCCGCGAGCGTCTTCATTCACCAATCCGGCGGCCAATCGCCTTGCTTTCCTTGACTTTTGGACATTTTGGTCCTATGTCGCGGGCCAGTTGTCGAGCAGCCATGCATCGGCTCCCATAGTGTTCGTACAGAACCGGAACGGAAACAGAATTCCCTTTGACCACATTTGCTGATCTTGGCCTGAGCCAGAAAGTCCTCTCCGCTGTCACAGACGCGGGTTATACGATCCCCACGCCCATCCAGGCAGGGGCGATCCCGCATGCGCTGCAGCGCCGCGATATCTGCGGCATCGCACAGACCGGCACGGGCAAGACGGCCTCCTTCGTTCTGCCGATGCTGACGCTCCTGGAAAAGGGCCGCGCCCGCGCCCGCATGCCGCGCACGCTGATCCTCGAGCCGACCCGCGAGCTCGCCGCCCAGGTCGCCGAAAATTTTGAAAAATACGGCAAGAACCACAAGCTCAACGTTGCGCTTTTGATCGGCGGCGTGTCCTTCGACGACCAGGACCGCAAGCTGGAACGTGGCGCCGACGTGCTGATCTGCACGCCCGGCCGTCTGCTCGACCACTGCGAGCGCGGCAAACTGCTGATGACCGGCGTCGAGATCCTCGTCATCGACGAGGCCGACCGCATGCTCGACATGGGCTTCATCCCGGATATCGAACGGATCGCCAAGATGATCCCCTTCACCCGGCAGACGCTGTTCTTCTCGGCCACCATGCCGCCGGAGATCCAGAAGCTCGCCGACCGCTTCCTGCAGAACCCGGAACGGATCGAAGTCGCCAAGCCTTCGTCGACCGCCAAGACTGTGACGCAGCGCCTCGTCGCTTCCCACAACAAGGACTATGAGAAGCGCGCCGTGCTGCGCGATCTCATCAAGGCCCAGGACGACCTGAAGAACGCGATCATCTTCTGCAATCGCAAGGTCGATGTCGCCGATCTTTTCCGTTCGCTCGAGCGGCACGGCTTCTCGGTCGGCGCGCTGCATGGCGACATGGACCAGCGTTCGCGCACGACGATGCTGCAGAATTTCCGTGACGGCAATATCCAGCTGCTGGTCGCCTCCGACGTTGCCGCACGCGGCCTCGACCTGCCCGATGTCGGCCATGTCTTCAACTTCGACGTTCCGATCCATGCGGAGGACTATGTCCACCGCATCGGCCGGACCGGACGCGCCGGCCGCTCGGGCCGTGCGTTTACCCTCGTCACCCGCTCCGACACCAAGTATCTCGACGCCATCGAAAAACTCATCAACGAGAAGATCGAATGGCTGAACGGCGACATCTCAGCGCTTCCTGCGCCGATGGAAAGCCATGAGAGCGAACGTGGCCGCAAGGGCCGCGATCGTGATAAGGAGCGCGGCCGCGGCAGACGAAGCGATTCGGGACGCGCGGATTCTGGGCGCGGCGATTCGAGTCACAAGGCTGACACGAAAATCCAAGATAATCCGATTGAAGCAGTCGAAGAGGCATTTGTGGAAGCTAGGGTGGAAACCGTGAAACCGGAACGCAAGGCAGACAGGAAGCCGCAGAGCAACGGCGGCAACCGCAATTCGCGGCCGACACCTGCACCGGCACCCGCAAACGACGACAATCGCGAGCGTCGCCAGCGTTACCACCGCGACCACGACGACGGCCCGACCCCGGTCGGCTTCGGCGACGACATCCCGGCCTTCATGCTGATCGTCGCGAACGCCGCCAAGGCTTAAATTTCCGTGGCCACACCCGGCATTGATTTTCCTGGCGTCGGTGCCGGGCTCGTCATCGTGCGTGACGACGGCAAGGTTCTGCTTTGCCGTCGCCTCAAGGCGCCGGAAGCGGGCTTCTGGAACATTGTCGGCGGTAAGGTCGATCCGATGGAACCTTCCTCGGAAGCCGCCCGCCGTGAGGCGGAAGAAGAGACGGGCCTGAAAATTGGCAGGGTCGAACTTCTCTGCACGGCCGAAGAGATCATCGAGGCCGACCGGCAGCACTGGGTCTCGCTGATTTATATGACGCGCGATTTCACCGGCGAGCCTTCGCTCACGGAGCCCGACAAACTGTCGGACATCGGCTGGTTCGATCCGAATGATCCGCCCCAGCCGCTCTCGGCCTTTTCTGCCAGGGCCTTTGCCCATCTTCCAAAATGAACCCAAACGAAAGCCGCTCCGGAGAACCGAAGCGGCCATCTTGATGAAATCATTTTGACAGAATTTCCGGACGCGACCCTGGTCGAGAGATTCGGCAGCCCACGCCCCTCAATACGAGGCGGACGGTATGCGCTTCGCATTCTGTCGAGCAAGATGCTAAATTTAGCACTGGGGGCCAGGTTCAGGATTTCGAGTTTGCACGCACGGCCGCGTCGAATGCAAGCCGCACCCATTTGCGCATCTCGTCGGGATCGTCGAAAGCGTCTTCCGGCACCGACCAGTAGGGCATCAGCACCGGTTTCCCCTTCTTTCCCTCATAGGACCATTGCCTGGCACCGGCCGCTTCGAATTCCGGCGCGCTGACCGCATCCACCTTCAGCATGATCTCGCCGCGCAGATCGATCGCGACGATCAAACCATCGTGATAGATGCCCTTGCCGCCGAACATGCGGCGGATGGAAACGGGGCCGAGCCCCTCGAACATGTCCTCGATGTCGGAATTGTCCATTCGGCTACCTTTTCAAAATCCCGCCGGCGGCGGTCACCGCCTCGGGTGTATCGACATCCAAATGCGCGGCGGGCCCTATGTCCACGTCGATCACCGAAAGCCCAGAGTTCTCGATGATCGCGCGGGCCCCGACATCGCCTTCCAGCCGCAATACGGCATCATAGGCAATTCGCGGGAGAATGATCGGGTTGCCGCGTTTTCCGTCCGAGACCGAACGGACCACGACACCGCCGCCGGCCTGACGGAAGGCGGCGATCAGCATGTTCAGATGATCCGTGGTGACGCCCGGCATGTCGGCCAGCATGACCAGGATGCCGTCCTTCGAGGTCAGTTCCGAGCTTGAAAACCCGGCAACCAGCGAGCTTGCCATGCCGGACCCATAGTCCGGATTGAAATGAGGGCGCAGATCGAGGCCGGCAAGCGCCGTCTCGATCTCGTCGCGCCGATGGCCGGTTACCGCGACGACCGGCGAAGCCTCCGACGCCAGCACTCTCTCTGCCGTGCGGCGGACGAGCGGGATGCCGTCGAATTCGGCGAGCAACTTGTGGGGGCCGCCCTTGCCCATGCGCCGCGCCTGGCCGGCGGCGAGCATCAGAGCGCCGACCGACAAGGTCGCCGCCTTTTCCGCCGTGGCATCGCGCGGGCGCGGTCGGGTCGGGATTTCCATCAGCAGTCCGCCTACCCCCATGCCGGTAATATCGAAGGAGGTCGGCGTCTCGCCGGCCATCAGCCGGTTCAGCACCCAGTCGAAACCGTTTTCCTTCGGCGAACGGGCGCAGCCCGGCGCACCCAGCACCGGAACATTGCCAATTCGCCCGAGAACCAGGAGATTGCCGGGATCGACGGGCATGCCGACCTGATCCACCCCGCCGCCCGCGCGGCGGATGGCGGCCGGAATGACGTCATCCGGATCGGCCACAGCCGATGCTCCGAAGACAATAATCATAGCCGGCTCATTAATTTTCTCGGGTCGAAGCTGCTGTAGAACCTCGGTAAGACGTTCGGCGGAATGGGGAATGCGGATCTCTTTTATTAGCCGGCTACCGGATGGCGCGAGCCTCTGCTCCAGCAGCTTCGCTGTCCGATCCATGACCGACGCTTTCAGCGAAGGAAGCTCGGTTGCGACCAGCGTCACCGCACGGGGACGGAAGGCTTTTACCTCAAAAGCGATCGATTCTGCCAGCAGAGCCGCCGCCGCGGCGACCTTTGCGCCGCCGACGGCAAGCGGAATGATCTTGACGGTCGCCACCATGTCGCCGGTCCGCACCGCCACATGGTCGGCAAGACAGGCAAGCGTGATCGCCGGGTCGATGCGGTTCAGCGCATCGACCACGACCTTGTTAGCGACGAAGAGCCCATCCACCTTGGCATAGATGTTGACCCGGCCGGTGGTCGCCTCCGAGAAACGCAGATTGTCCGGCGCGATCGCCTCGACAATCGCCTGGGCGGCGGCGTCCTCCAGCATGTCGCCCGGTTCGAGCCGGACCGCGACGACGGATTGGACGCCTTCGTCCGAAAGCCGGGCGATATCATCCGCCGACAACATCTGCCCTTTCGACATGCGGCCGGCCGGGAGCCGTATGCTATGCGCAAGGACCACGCCTTCCGCCTCGCCGAGTCCGAACGTCCCGTATCTCATGATGTCACCCTGCAGCGACAAGGTCGCGCCGGCGGAACGCCTGGACGATCTGGGCCAGCGTGGCGAGCGCGATTTCGGCAGGGCTTGCGGCCCCGATGTCGAGGCCGATCGGCGCGGCGATGCGGCCAATCTCGTTGTCGGTGCGGCCCATTTCCTTCAGCCGCTCCACACGCTTCGCATGGGTTTTCCGGCTGCCGAGCGCGCCGACGTAAAAGCACCCGACCCGCAGTGCTTCGGAGAGCGGGAAATCGTCGATCTTCGGATCGTGGGTGACGGCCGCCAGTGCCGTATAGGCGTCGAGCGGGCGATCCTTCAACACGTCTTCCGGCCAGTCGGCGATCAGTTCGACGCCCTCGAAACGTTCCTCCGTCGCGAAAGCCGTACGCGGATCGATGATCGTCAGGTCATACCCGGCGACCGGAGCCAGCCGGGCCAGCGCCTGGCTGATATGCACGGCGCCGATCACCACGATACGCGGCGGCGGCAGGTGCACGTTGAGGAACAGCGATCGACCCTCGACGTCGACCGTTCCCGCCTTGCCGCTGCGAAACGTCTTGGCGATCTCCTCGCCGAGCGGACCGGAGGTGGCCTCGCCCTCCAGGACGACCCGCGTGTCATCGCTCGCAAGATCGGTGACGACCACGGCAGCCCTGCGGGAGCGCCTTGCGGCGTTGAGTTTCGTCAGTACCTCGAGCTGCATCAGCCGAGCCTTTCCACATAAACCTGGATCCGGCCGCCGCAGGACAGGCCGACCCGCCACGCGGTCTCGTCGGCAACGCCGAATTCCAGCATTTTCGGGGCGCCGCTCTCGATGACGTCGAGCGCCTCCGTGATGACAGCGCCCTCGACGCAGCCGCCGGAGACTGAGCCTTCGAAATTGCCATCGCCGTCGATGACGAGATGGCTGCCGGTCGGCCGCGGCGCCGAACCCCAGGTCTCGATCACCGTGGCTATCGCCACGTCGCGGCCAGCCTGCTTCCAGCTCTCGGCGGTCAGCAACGGGTCCAGAATTTCGGAAACAGTCATGTGACCCTCCTCATGTCAATATAGCGCCGCGGGTCCGCGGCCTTTGTGTGATCACCCGACAACGCAATCGCCAAATCGGCAAGCGACTGCAGGTTATGGACGGCGCGAAACTCGTCCACATGCGGCAGCATGGCGCGCACGCCACGCGCCCGGGCCTCGAAACCATCGAAGCGCAACAGCGGGTTCAACCAGATCAGGCGGCGGCAGGAGCGATGCAGCCTATCCATTTCCCGTTCCAGTTCTTCGACGCCTTCACGCTCCAGGCCGTCGGTGATGAGCAGCACGACGGCACCCTGCCCCAGCACGCGGCGCGACCAGAGCCGGTTGAATTCGGCAAGCGTCGCGCCGATCCGCGTTCCGCCGGACCAGTCGCGCACCGCGTCGGTGCAGCCCGACAGCGCTTCGTCCGGATCGCGGCGGCGCATCTGGCGGGTGACGTTGGTCAGCCGGGTGCCAAACAGGAAGGTATGCACCCTGGTGCGCCTTTCCGTCAGCGCATGCAGAAAATGCAGAAAGATGCGGGTGTACTGGCTCATCGAGCCGGAAATATCGGCGAGCACGACCAGCGGCGGCGGCGCGGTCTTGCGTTCGCGAAACCGCGGCAAAATGAGATCGCCACCGCTCTTCATCGCCTGACGCATGGTGGCGCGCGGGTCGATCCTCGGCGGGCGGTTGGACGGCCGGAACCGGCGCGTCGCCACCTTGTCCAAAGGCAGAGCGAGCTTCATCAGTTGGCGCCGGGCTTCGGCCAGTTCGGCCGCGCTCATCTGGGCAAAATCCATCCGTTTGAGGATCTCGCCGGCAGAGGTCGTCAAGCGGGAGTCCACTTCGATCTCCGGCGGTTTCTTGCGGTTTGGGGACTCCGGCTGGTCGGCGGTGAGCGCCTCGCTGACGCGGGTGGCGCCGGCCTTCTGCTTTTCCCGTTCCCGATTGTCGGCGGCCTTCGGCGACATCATCGAGATCATCTTGCCGACCAGATCGCGGGAGCGCCAGAACAGGCGAAAGGCCTCGTCGAAGACCGGCTGGTCCTCGTGCCGCCTGACGAAGACGGCCGACAGCGCCGCGTGGAATTCTTCCCGCGAGCCGATGCCGATCGCATCGACGGCGGCAATCGCGTCGCCGGCAGCGGCCGGCCCGGTCTTCAGCCCGGCACGGCGCAATACGCGGGAGAAATAAACGAGGTTGTCCGCAAGCCGGCCATCGCCCGCGCCAAAGCCTCCAGCGCCCGCCGGAACCGGCGGGACGATCATTCCGTCGTCGCTCAAGCCTGCCATGGCCCCTATCCCGCTGCCAGCAATTCGGCCTTCACCTCGGAAAGCACCCGTTCGCCTTCTCCGCCTTTGATGCGGGCGATATCGTCCTGATATTTCAAAAGAGTCCCAAGCGTATCGGCGATAGTTTCAGGATCGAGCGCGATCCGGTCGAGCTCGGTCAGCGCCGTCGCCCAGTCGATGGTTTCGGCAACGCCGGGGTTCTTGAAGAGATCGACCGTTCGGAGCTTCTGCACATAGGCGACCACCTGCCGCGACAGCGTTTCCGAACATTGCGGCACCTTGCGGCGGATGATCTCCAGTTCCTGGGCCGCATCCGGATAATCCACCCAGTGATACAGGCAGCGCCGCTTCAGCGCGTCGTGGATCTCCCGGGTGCGGTTGGTGGTGATGATGACGATCGGCGGCTCTTGCGCCTTGATCGTGCCGAGCTCGGGGATCGTCACCTGGAAATCGGACAGCACTTCGAGCAGAAAGGCTTCGAAAGCCTCATCGGTGCGGTCGAGTTCGTCGATCAGGAAGACCGGCGCCGGGCCACCCGGCTGGCCAAGCGCCTGCAGCACCGGCCGGCGGATCAGGTGGCGTTCGGAAAACAGATCCGCCTCGATGCGGGTGCGATCCTTGATACCGGAGGCCTCCGAAAGCCGGATGTCCAGCATCTGGGCCGGATAGTTCCATTCGTAGACCGCCGAGGAGATATCGAGGCCTTCGTAACACTGCAGCCGGATCAGCGGCCGGTTCAGGGCCTTGGCCAGCGCCTTGGCGATCTCGGTCTTGCCGACGCCGGCTTCGCCTTCGAGGAAGAGCGGGCGCTTCATCTTCAGCGCCAGGAAGATCACCGTGCCGAGCGAGCGCCCGGCAAGATAATCCTCGGCGCCCAAAAGCGCGATCGTCTCGTCGATCGAGGTCGGCAAAGCGCTCGTTTTTCCTTCAGGCATGTTCACACCCTTTCAAACGGCATCCTATAAGCTACGAAAGCCGCGATCCAGATAGATGAGCGAGGGGTTCGCCTCGCCGAAATGCATGGCCTTCACCTCGCCGAACATGACGAAATGCGTCGAAACCCGTTTTATGTCGGTCAGCCGGCAATCAAAGCTGACGACGGCATCGACCAGTACCGGAGCGCCGGTCACCAGCGTCTTCCAATCTCCGAGCGCGAACCGCTCTTCGGCGGGAATGCCGCTCAACCCCGCAAAGCCCGTCGCGAGCGCCTGATGATGCGCCGCGAGCGAATTCAAAGCAAAGACGCCGCTCCTTTCAAAGATGGCATTGTTCACGTTGCTGCCGTTGAGGCAGACAAGCACGGTCGGCGGGTTGTCCGAGACCGAGCAGGCTGCCGTCACCGTCACGCCGCGCCGCACGCCTTCGAATTCCGTCGTCACAACCTGGACGTGGCCAGCATATCGTGCCATGCCGTTCCGGTAGTGGACGGGGTCGAGGAAAGGCTGGTCCGTCAAAGGCATCTCTTGAAAGGCATCCGAGGGCTGCTGTCAGCCCCGCATTACTCTTCGAGATATGGTGGCAAAAACCCTTGATGTCCACCGGAGTTGCGGCTTTTTACTTTCAAAAGCCGATTCTCTTTGACGGCTGCGATGAGAAAGCTAAATGTCGCTTCGAGAAAGAATCCCAGGAAAAACATGACAGCACGACGTTTCATCATCGCCGGACTGCTGGCTTCGTTTCTCGGATGCGGATCGGCACCGGCGGCAGTGATCGGAGTCGTCGCGCCGCGCTCCGGCCCATACGCACCGCTCGGCACCCAGGTCTTTCAGGGCGCACGCGCAGCAGCTGAAGCCGGCGGCGACACCCTCGTCGAGATCGATGAAAGCTGTGACGAAAACGGTGGCATTGCCGCGGCCAAAAACCTCACCGCTGCCAAGGTGTCCGCCGCTATCGGCTTCCTCTGCGTCGAAACGCTCTCCACCGCATTGCCACTGCTGAAGGCGGGCCAGATTCCGGCCGTCACCATTTCGGTGCGCTCGAAAATCCTGATGGAAGACACGCTGCGCAACGGCTGGCCGTTCTTCCGCATGGCGCCGGCCGAAGGCGACGAGGCGAAAAAACTGTCCGAAACCATCCTTGGCATCTGGAAGGCGGAGCCGATCGCGCTGGTCGAGGACGGCACGATCTACGGTCGCGAGCTTGCCAGCGCAATCCGCCAGCATCTGGAACCAATGGGCATCACGCCGATCTTCACCGACACGTTCCGACCTGGTCAGGAGCAGCAGGTGGCGCTGGTGCGCCGTCTCGCCAAGGCGGGCGCAAGCCACGTGTTCGTCGGCGGCGACCGCAACGACATGGCGATCATCGCCCGCGACGGCGCTTCCGAAAACTTTCCCCTCACCTTGCTGGGCGGCGACAACTTGCGTGCCGCCAACCGTCCGGTGCCCCTGCGCGAGGGCGTCCTGGCCGTCGCCCTCCCGGATTATGCCACCCTGCCCTCCGCGACCCCCGCTGTCGCAGCCTTGCGTGCGAAAAATCTCGACGCGGACGGCTATATGCTGCCTGCCTATGCCGCGACCGAGCTTGTTCACCAGGCGGCGACTGCTGCAGCAGGCCAGCCCCTGGTACAGACGATCGGCAGCCGCTCCTTCAATACCGTGATCGGGCCGATCGGCTTCAATCGGGGCCACGAACTGAAGGAAAATCCGTTCCGCCTGCTCGAATGGCGTGGATCGACGTTCGTGCTCTCGCGCGCCGCGACTGACTGACGATTGTTCCGCCCACGCCGCAATGTTAGAGGGACCTTCGACAACCGGAGACTTTCGACCCATGACGCTCGCCACCGCCCTGCCGATCCGTATCGCCCCGTCCATTCTCGCAGCCGATTTTTCAAAGCTCGGCCAGGAAGTGCGCGACGCCGTCGATGCGGGAGCCGAATGGGTCCATCTCGACGTGATGGACGGGCATTTCGTGCCGAACATCTCGTTCGGACCTGACGTCATCAAGTCGTTGCGATCTTACACTACAGCCTTTTTCGACTGCCACCTGATGATCTCGCCGGCCGATCCTTACCTCGAAGCCTTCGCCAAGGCCGGATGCGACGGCATTACCGTGCATGTCGAGGCCGGGCCGCACCTCCACCGCTCGCTTCAGACGATCCGCTCGCTCGGCAAGAAGGTCGGCGTCACGCTCAACCCGGCAACTCCGCTCTCGGCGATCGAAAACGTGTTGGACGATATCGACCTGATCCTGATCATGAGCGTCAATCCGGGCTTCGGCGGCCAGAAGTTCATTCCCGCAATGACGGACAAGATACGCGCTGCCAAGGCGATGATCGGCAGCCGGCCGATCGAGCTTGAAGTCGATGGCGGCATTACCGCCGACACGATCGGCGCGGCAACCGCTGCGGGCGCCAATGTCTTCGTTGCAGGATCTGCGGTTTACAAAGGCGAAGGAATCGCGGCCTATCGTGAGAACATCGCGCGGCTGAAAGCCGCGGCGGAGGACGGACGCAGATGATATCAGCCTTGCGATCTTCGGTTCCGGCATTTGCGGCGATGTTGTTCGCCGGCTCCACGTCCGCGGCCGATATCGCAAGCGTCCGCCCGATCGGCTTTTCCTCCGACGGCGCCGTTTTCGCCTTCGAGGAATACGGCGTCCAGGACGGATCCGGCTTTCCCTATGCCAATATCTACGCGCTCGACCTCAACAAGGATACCTACCTGCCCGGAACACCATACCGGGTTCGGCTGGAACAGGATGGAGCGACGATCGCCAAAGCCCGCTGGCAGGTCCACAATGACGCGGATGTGATGGTCGAAACCCACGAGCTCGCCAATCATCCGGGCGAACTCGTGGCCTTCAACCCGATCACCGAGATCGACAACGACCCCCATCAGCTCCGCTATCGCAGCGTGCCGGCCGTGCCGCCGGTCGGAGAGGCCAACACGCTTGTCCTCGACGAGGTCCCGCAGCCACTCGGCCCGCAATGTGAAGGCATAGTCGAAAAGACGGTCTCCATGCGCCTTCGTTTTACCGAACGGAACGGGAAGCCTGTCAATGACGTGGTCCACGAAGACCGGCGCATTCCGGCCTCGCGCGGCTGCGTCACCGGTTACCGGCTCGCCGGTGTCGTCAGCGGCTCGTCGCTCGAAGGCGCTCCGGTCGAAGTCGCGTTCATCATGGTCCTCAGCGCCGGTTTCGAGGGTCAGAACGGACGCTGGATCGCCGTTCCGATCAAGACGGCGCCCTAATCCTGTTTGATTGCCTCAAAAACTTGAGCTTGGCCGCGCTTCTTGCTACAGCGCAGCCAGCACACGTGAAGGAAACGACAAGCCCATGATCCCCCGTTACTCGCGGCCCGAGATGGTCGCCATCTGGTCGCCCGAAACCAAGTTCCGCATCTGGTTCGAGATCGAGGCTCATGCCTGCGATGCGCTTGCGGCGATCGGCGTGATCCCGAAGTCGGCAGCGGAGACGATCTGGGCAAAGGGCGGCTCGGCCACGTTCGACGTTGCGCGCATCGACGAGATCGAAGCCGTCACCAAGCATGACGTCATCGCCTTCCTCACTCATCTCGCCGAATTCGTCGGCCCGGACAGCCGCTTCATCCACCAGGGCATGACGTCCTCCGACGTGCTCGACACCTGCTTCAGCGTCCAGCTGGTGCGCGCCACGGATCTGCTGCTCGCAGATATCGACAAGCTGCTGGAAGCGCTGAAGCGCCGCGCCTTCGAGCACAAGGATACGGTCACGATCGGCCGCAGCCACGGCATCCATGCCGAGCCGACGACGTTCGGCGTCAAGCTCGCCCAGGCCTATGCGGAATTCGACCGCAACAAGACCCGCCTGCTCGAAGCCCGCGACGAGATCGCCACCTGCGCGATTTCCGGCGCCGTCGGGACCTTTGCCAATATCGATCCGCGCGTCGAGGAGCATGTCGCCGCCGCCATGGGCCTGAAGCCGGAGCCGGTCTCCACCCAGGTCATCCCGCGCGACCGCCACGCCATGTATTTCGCGATCCTCGGCGTCATCGCCTCGTCGATCGAACGGCTGTCGATCGAGGTCCGCCACCTGCAGCGCACCGAAGTCCTCGAAGCGGAAGAGTTTTTCTCGCCAGGCCAGAAGGGCTCGTCGGCAATGCCGCACAAGCGCAATCCGGTGCTGACCGAAAACCTGACCGGCCTTGCCCGCATGGTGCGTTCCTACGCATTGCCGGCCATGGAAAACGTGGCGCTCTGGCACGAACGCGACATTTCCCACTCCTCCGTCGAGCGGATGATCGGCCCGGACGCGACGGTAACGCTCGATTTCGCGCTGGCGCGCATGACCAGCGTGATCGACAAGCTGCTCGTCTACCCCGAGAACATGATGAAGAATATGAACAAGTTCCGAGGGCTTGTTCACTCGCAGCGGGTTCTGCTTGCGCTTACGCAGGCCGGCGTCTCCCGCGAGGACGCCTATCGTCTCGTGCAGCGCAACGCGATGAAGGTCTGGGAAGAAGGCAAGGATTTCCTCGAGGAGTTGCTGGCGGATCAGGAAGTCCGTGCCGCGCTGTCCGAAGAAGACCTGCGCGAGAAATTCGACCTCGGCTATCACACCAAGCATGTGGACACGATCTTCCGCCGGGTTTTCGGCGAGGCTTGATCTTGACCCTCGGCGAACACAGATAGGCGCCATGAAGGCATCCGAAGCAGATATATTGATCGTCCCCGGCTACACCAATTCCGGGCCGCATCACTGGCAGACCCGTTGGGAGCAGAAACTCACGACAGCCCGGCGGGTCGAGCAGGAGGAATGGTCGAAGCCGGTGCGCGAGGACTGGGTCACACGTGTCGCCGAAGAGGTGAACCGTGCGACACGGCCCGTTGTCATCGTCGCGCATTCGCTCGGCATCCCGACGGTCGTCCACGCCGTGCCGCTGTTCACGAAACCGGTGGCTGGCGCCTTTTTCGTGGCCCCGCCGGAAGTGGACAATCCCTCCATCCGGCCCAAACACCTGCTGACCTTCGGCCCCTACCCGCGTGATCCGCTCCCCTTCCCGTCGCTGACGGTCGCAAGCCGCAACGATCCATTCGGCTCCTATGAACATGCGGACGACATCGCATCCGCCTGGGGTTCGATGCTCGTCGATGCCGGGGAAGCCGGCCACATCAACCAGGAATCCGGTCACGGCCCCTGGCCGGAAGGCACAATGGTCTTCGCACAGTTCATCAGCCGCTTGAAGCCTTGAAAGCACAGTGGAAACGGCGTTGACCCATAATTTCCGGGTGCGTTAATTCGAACAGCATTTTTAAGCTGGATTTAATTGACACTTGTTAAGATGCCCGCTCGTTTTCCAGCGAGCCAGGCTGTGCCGATGCCGTCAAATGTTCTCTCACGCCTATTGGACTCCGGCCCAGGAGACGAGATCGGCGTTCTTGAGACGGTATTCCAGGCAGCTCCTTTCCCGATTGCCATCATCGATCATGCCGCTCGGCTGCTGTTCGCAAACAGCACATTCAAACGCGAATGGATTGGCGAAGGCCTGCCACCGACTGCCTTGTCGGCCCTCCTGCATCGCGATGACCAAGACAGTATCCCTCGGGCGATCCAGGGCCTGAACATCGATTCCCCGGCGGAACACCTCGAACTGCGCATCATGAACCCGGCCGGTTCGCAGCGATGGGTGGTGGCGACCGTCACGCCGCTCGGAAGAAATTTCAAAGACCAGTGTCTGTTTGCAGCCCACCTGACGGACATCACCGCCCAAAGACGGCAGTTCGAAGAACTTGCCGAACGCGAAAGCCGTTGGAACAACGCGCTGGTAAGCTCCGTCTCAGGCGTCTGGGACCATAACTACGCAACCGGCCAGAAATATTACTCGCCGGTGTGGCGGCAGATTCGGGGAATGTCGCCGGAGGACCCGCTGGCCGCCAGCACGGAGGATTGGCTAAAGCTTGTCCATCCTGACGACCATGCGCGTGTCGTCCATGCCATGGAGCGGCAGACCGCCGGGGATCCTGCCTACGCCGTTTTCGACTATCGCGAACGCCACAAGCAGGGGCATTGGGTCTGGATCGAATGCCGGGGCGCCTGCGTCGAATGGGACGCGAACGGCAAGGCCACCCGCGTCGTTGGCACCGACACGGACATCACCGCCCGCAAGGCCGCGGAGGAAACCACGGCGCAGATGTCGCGGCGGCTCGACATGGCACTCGAAATATCCGGCATCGGCGTCTACGAATCCGACTTTGCCACCGGCGAGGTTGAATGGGACGAACGGATGTTCCGGATCTACGGGCTGGCAAAGAGCGAGGAAGTGAAGATCGGCGGGCTCTGGGAAAGCTTGCTGCACCCCGACGATGCCGCGCGCGTTCAGGCAAACGTCCTTGCCAATATCGAAGAGGGCAAGCGCTTCTCGGACCAATACCGCGTGATACTGCGGGACGGTTCCGAACGCGTCGTGCGCACGCGCACCATGTCTTTCGTCGACGGCAACGGTCACCAGAAAATGGTCGGCGCCAACTGGGATGTCACGGCTGACGTTACGCTTCACCGCGAACTCGAACGGGCAAAGACGCTTGCCGAGGCCCGCAACCGCGAACTCGAGGCCGCCCGCACCAGCATCGAGCACAATGCGATGCACGACTACCTGACCGATCTCCCAAACCGGCGTTACCTCGACGAGATGCTGGACCGCGTTGCGGCGGAATGTGCCCGCGACGGACACGGCATCGCGATCCTCCACATCGACCTCGATCGCTTCAAGCAGATCAACGACACGCTTGGCCACAGTGCCGGCGACATGATGCTGAAGCATGCGGCGAAAATCCTCAAAGGCACGATCCGCAAGGGGGATTTCGTCGCCCGTATCGGCGGCGACGAATTTGTCATCCTGTCGAAATTCGAAGGCTCGCCGCGCAAGCTTTCGCATCTGGCCGACCGCATCATCAGGGAATTGCGCAAGCCGGTATCCTATGAGGGCCACGACTGCCGTTTCGGCGCCAGCATCGGCATCGCCTGCCATACGGGAGCGGATGTCGATGCGAGACAGCTTCTCCTGAACGCCGATATCGCCCTCTACAGGGCCAAGAACCGCGGCCGCAACCGGCACGAATTCTTCTCAGCAGACACCCAGAACGAGATCATCAGCACCAAGCGCATCTCAGACGAAATCCTTCTTGCTCTCGAGCGCGACGAATTCATTCCCTATTATCAGCTGCAATTCGATGCGCAGACGCTGGAGATCGCCGGCGTGGAAACGCTGGCGCGCTGGATGCACCCGGAACGCGGCATCCTGTCCCCGGACAAATTCCTCGATATGGCCGAGGAGCTCGACGTCGTCTCGGTGATCGATGGGACCATCCTCGACAGGGCGCTTGCCGATTTCCGGGACTGGCGCGCGCATGGCCTTTCGATCCCAAAACTTTCGGTCAACGTTTCCTACCGGCGGCTGCGCGATGCTTCGCTGTCGCGCAAGCTCAAGAAACTCAAGATCGAGCCGGGCACCGTATCCTTCGAGCTGCTCGAATCGATCTTCCTCGACGACTGCGACGAGGATGTCCTGAGCAACCTGGCGCACCTCAGGAAGCTCGGCATCGAGATCGAGATCGACGATTTCGGCACCGGCCACGCCTCGATCATCGGCCTCCTGCGGCTCAATCCGCGCGCCCTGAAGATTGACCGCGAACTGGTCCGCCTCGTCTCGCAGTCGCAAAAGCAACGGAAAATGGTCGGATCGATCATCGAGATCGGCAAGTCGCTGAATATCGAGGTTGTCGCGGAAGGCGTCGAGACCACGGAACAGATCCGTATCCTGCGCGATCTCGGCTGCGACGTCCTGCAGGGGTATGCGCTCGCAAGGCCGATGGCCCGCGCCGGCATTCCGGACTTCATACTTTCAGGCCGCTGGCGTCCCGGCGAAAGCCTACCAGCGGACAGCCGCAAGCGGCATCCCAGTGGCAGCTGAGAACCTGATTTCATCCACAGACAGAGAAAGCCGCGCCCACAGGACGCAGCTTTTATATATGAGGCGCTGCAATACGGCTTACTGGTTCTCGATCTGATCGACCGCCTGAGCCAGAAGCTCTACCATCTTGGTACGGATATCCTGGTCGGAGATGGAGACGCCGGCGGCATCGAGATCGCTGCGCAGCTTGCGGAATACATCCTCGTCGCCCGCCTCCTCGAAGTCGGCAACGACGACTTCCTTTGCATAAGCGTCAGCATCCGCCTTGCCAAGCAGACCGGCAGCCCAGAGGCCGACGAGCTTGTTGCGGCGGGCGAGCGCCTTGAACTTCAATTCCTGGTCCAGGGCAAACTTGTTTTCAAAGGCTTTTTCGCGATCGCTGAGGCCACTCATCTCGGGTCTCCCAAAGTGAACTTATATGGGACCCCATTAATCAAAAGACGAGCCAAGCGCAATCGGCGGGCTGTCGATTCCGGTCCGGACGGAAGCGGAATCGTGGCAGGCAATTGACGAATGCGATTTCCGCCTTGAGGAAAGCAGGCCTGGCATCGCCAATCGCAGTTCGTCACCTGGAATTGCGACACCGGCTGCGTCGAAATCATGACGCAATTTGATGGCTAAGTCCTGCTGAGCCTTGCCGTCGAGGGTGGAAAATCCCAAATCGCGGGCATAGGCGCCTGCATCGGCAATGCCGAGCAGCGATGCGGCCCATCGGCCCCTGCGGCGAGTTTGCGCGCGAAACCGCAAGCTTTGGTTACAGGTAAATTGGTCCTCAACGGCTTTGGCCCTGTCACGAAGAGCATATATGTCATGGGTCCCTGCTTTTCCTGTTTATTATTGCCCTTTCGGCCCGGACACCCCAGTTGCTAGAGCAAAACCTTCGAGAACCCGTGTAATCTGAAGCTCACTGATTCCTGGTTGAGCTTCGCCAACCCCTCGCCCACAAAGGTTTTGGAGCCCCGCATTGTGAAACCCTTTCTTTTCCGATAAGGGACCGCTCAACATCATCCATTGCGTCCGTCAGGGGCGCCAACAACGAGACAAGAATCATGAACCGTCGCCGCCGTATCTACGAAGGCAAGGCCAAAATCCTTTATGAAGGCCCCGAGCCCGGCACGCTCATCCAGTTTTTCAAGGACGACGCCACCGCCTTCAACAAGAAGAAACATGACGTCATCGACGGCAAGGGCGTCCTCAACAACCGTATCTCGGAATACCTCTTCACCCATCTGAACAAGATCGGCATCCCGACGCATTTCATCCGCCGGCTGAACATGCGCGAACAGCTGATCAAGGAAGTGGAGATGATTCCGCTCGAGATCGTGGTGCGCAACGTCGCCGCCGGATCGCTCTCGACCCGACTCGGCATCGAGGAAGGCATGGTCCTGCCGCGCTCGATCATCGAGTTCTACTACAAGTCCGATGCGCTCGCCGACCCGATGGTTTCCGAGGAACACATCACGGCTTTCGGCTGGGCGAACCCCGCCGAACTCGACGACATCATGGGGCTCGCCATCCGAGTCAACGACTTCCTCACGGGGCTCTTCCTCGGCGTCGGCATCCAGCTCGTCGACTTCAAGATCGAATGCGGCCGCCTGTTCGAAGGCGATATGATGCGCATCATCCTTGCCGACGAAATCTCGCCGGACAGCTGCCGCCTCTGGGATATCGAGACCCGCGAAAAGATGGACAAGGACCGTTTCCGGCGCGATCTCGGCGGGCTCGTTGAAGCCTATTCGGAAGTCGCTCGGCGTCTCGGCATCATCAATGAAAACGAACCGATCCGCGGGACCGGACCGGTTCTCGTCAAGTAATCTGGGGGTTGGATCAGTGATCAAGGCACGCGTAACGGTCACGCTCAAGAACGGCGTTCTCGATCCGCAGGGCAAAGCCATCGAAGGCGCGCTCGGCAGTCTCGGTTTTTCCGGCGTCGGCCATGTCCGCCAGGGCAAGGTCTTCGACCTTGAACTCGAGGGCACCGACAAGGCGAAGGCCGAGGCGGACCTCAAGGCCATGTGCGAGAAGCTGCTGGCAAACACTGTGATCGAGAACTATACTATCGCCCTCGACTGAAGGTTGCGGAGCGTGTGATGGCCGAGATCACAAGTGAATTGATGTATGAGCTCATGAAGCGCATGCACGCAGATATTACTGATTTGAAGATCGGTCAGCGCGAGCTCAAGCCTGAAATGAATGCGATGCGTGGGACAATGGTCTCCATGCATCAGGATATTCATAACATCTACATGACTTTGGAAAGGCACGGACAGCGCCTTGACCGTATCGAAAACCGCCTCGAACTGCGCGAGCTCGCCGAGGCCCAGGCAAGGTTTGAACCGCACCCATGAAATCCGCCGTCGTTCAGCTTCCCGGTCTCAATCGCGATCGCGACATGATCGCCGCCCTCACCAAGATTTCCGGCAAGGCGCCGATCACCATCTGGCAGACCGAGACCAATATTCCGGATGATGTCGACCTCATCGTCATTCCGGGCGGTTTTTCCTATGGCGATTACCTGCGCTGCGGAGCGATCGCGGCCCGCATGCCGGTCATGCAGGCGATCAGGGACAAGGCCGACAAGGGCGTCAAGGTGCTCGGTGTCTGCAACGGTTTCCAGATTTTGGTCGAAGCCGGCATGCTGCCCGGCGCCTTGATGCGCAATTCCTCGCTGAAATTCGTCTGCAAGGAAGTGAAGCTCGAAGTGGTCAATGCCGACACGGACTTCACCCGGGCCTATGAAAAGGGCCAGGTGCTCCGCTGCCCGGTCGCCCATCACGACGGCAACTATTTCGTCGATCCGGACACCCTGGCTGGCATGGAAGATCGTGGCGAAATCGTCTTCCGTTATGCCGAAGGCACCAACCCGAACGGCTCCCTGAACGACATCGCAGGCGTCATGAACACCCGCGGCAACGTGCTCGGCATGATGCCGCATCCGGAAAACCTGATCGAAGCCGCCCATGGCGGCAATGACGGGCGCGGCATTTTCGCCTCGGCACTCGATGTGATCGCGGCGACCGCCTGAACCTTCATCTTATCCGGATCGATCCCCAGAACGATCAAAACCACGTCAGGACGCTTGATGCCGTTCACTTATCGCCGGCTTGCTGCATTTCCTCTCGCCGCCCTCGGAATGGCGCTTTCCGCCTGCCAGTCGGATCGGCCGGCGGCGGTGACGGCGAACCGTGCGGCGCTGCCGACGATGGAGCGCGTGGCGATTGCCGCCAATAGCTGCTGGTTCAAATCGGGCGACGCGGCCTTCAAGCCCTATCGACTGGCACCGGAACTCAACTCCTTCTCCGGCCGGCCGCGCATTCTCGCCGTGCCGCGCAACAGTCCCGAATCGCGCCCGATGCTGGTGGTTCAGGCCGAGGGCAATCCGGCCCGCCTCGACGCGTTCGGTCCGATGATGAGCGGCCCGGATGGCGAGAGAATCAAGCGCGACGTGCTGCGCTGGGCCGGCGGCGCGAGCGGCTGCTGATATTAACCATTTGAATTTACATCTCTGTAAACAATCTGTTGCAGCTCTGCACCGGCCCGCCGAATCTTTCCATTTTTTTGCCACAAGTCATAATGGTCTGTGAACCGGCGCTGGACGGGGGCTAGCCGTCATTGTACCACTTTCGTCATCGAGAAGCGGGCGGCCCGTATCGGGATCACGCCAGCCGCAAAAATCGCGGCGCGTATGAGGGCGATGGAATGAACAAGGCATTTTTCGGATCCGTGGTCGGCGCAATCGTAGCGGCGTCGGCTCTGTTTTCTCCGGCCTTTGCGCAGGAGCGGCTGTTCGATGAAGTGCGAATCGGCGTTTCCGGTTCGATCCAGAGCAAGAGCACCTTCGAGAAGGGCGCATTTCCGTCCGCCACCGTCTTCTTCGACCCCTTCGACCAGCGCCATGCCCAGAGCTTCATGGACCATATGCTGCGTCCGCGCGTCCATGTCGGCGCGATCGTGTCGACGGCAGGCGAAGCGAGCCAGGTGTTCGCGGGCTTCACCTGGACGGCACCGATCACTGACAAGATCTTCGTTGATCTCGGCTTCGGCGGCGCCTTCAACAACGGCAACCTCGACAAGCCCAACGACGGTCCGAAGCTCGGCTGCCATGTGCTCTTCCATGAATCGCTCGGCCTCGGTTACAACATCACCAACAACTGGCGCGTTCTTGCGACCGTCGAGCACTCTTCGAACGCCGATCTTTGCGATCACAACGACGGCCTCTCCTACGCAGGCATCGCGGTCGGCTACAAGTTCTGATCCAGATCGCGTATTTTCTAACTGAGGCGCCGGTTTTCCGGCGCTTTTTGTTTTCCGGCCGCAACGCGGTAGCGCCGCATGGCAGTATTTTCCTGTCGCGCCGCTTAGCGACATAGGTTAAAGAGCGCCAAGAGCTTGGCCCTTCAATCCAGAGAAGATCATGACCATCCCGAACAGTATCGCGATCACCCCCGAACTCGTCGCCTCACATGGCCTGAAACCCGACGAATATCAGCGGATTCTCGATCTGATCGGTCGTGAGCCGACTTTCACGGAACTCGGCATCTTCTCGGCCATGTGGAACGAGCACTGCTCCTACAAATCCTCGAAGAAATGGCTGCGAACGCTTCCGACCAAGGGACCGCGCGTCATTCAAGGACCGGGCGAAAATGCCGGCGTCGTCGACATCGACGATGGTGACTGCGTCGTCTTCAAGATGGAGAGCCACAACCACCCCTCCTATATCGAGCCCTACCAGGGCGCGGCGACGGGTGTCGGCGGCATCCTGCGCGACGTCTTCACCATGGGCGCCCGCCCGATCGCGGCCATGAACGCGCTGCGCTTCGGCGCGCCCGATCATCCGAAGACCAAACATCTCGTGTCCGGCGTGGTTGCCGGTGTCGGCGGTTACGGCAATTCCTTCGGCGTACCGACGGTCGGCGGCGAAGTGGAGTTCGATCCGCGCTACAACGGCAATATCTTGGTCAACGCGTTTGCGGCCGGGCTTGCCAAATCCAACGCGATCTTCCTGTCGGAAGCTAAGGGCGTCGGTCTGCCGGTCGTCTATCTCGGCGCCAAGACCGGCCGCGACGGTGTCGGCGGAGCGACGATGGCGTCGGCCGAATTCGACGAGTCCATCGAGGAGAAACGCCCGACCGTTCAGGTCGGCGACCCCTTCACCGAAAAATGCCTGCTGGAAGCCTGCCTCGAACTGATGGCGACCGGCGCGGTGATCGCGATCCAGGACATGGGTGCGGCCGGCCTCACCTGCTCTGCCGTCGAAATGGGCGCCAAGGGCGACCTCGGCATCGAACTCTACCTCGACAAGGTGCCGGTGCGCGAAGACCGGATGACGGCCTATGAAATGATGCTTTCGGAGAGCCAGGAGCGCATGCTCATGGTGCTGCAGCCGGAAAAGGAAGACCAGGCCAAGGCGATCTTCGTCAAGTGGGGCCTCGATTTTGCGATCGTCGGCAAGACCACCGACGACCTGCGCTTCCGTGTGCTGCATCAGGGCGAAGAAGTCGCCAACCTGCCGATCAAAGATCTCGGCGACCAGGCCCCGGAATACGATCGGCCGTGGGTCCAGTCGAATGCCCGCGCGCCCCTGCCCGCCTCGCAGGTCGCGGCACCCGCTGACTATAATCAAGCCCTGTTGAAGCTCATCGGTTCGGCCAACCAGTCCAGCCGCCGCTGGGTCTGGGAACAGTATGACACGCTGATCCAGGGCAATTCGCTGCAGCGCCCGGGAGGCGATGCCGGCGTTGTGCGTATCGAAACCCATCCAACCAAGGCACTCGCCTTCTCCTCCGACGTCACGCCGCGTTATGTCGAGGCCGATCCGTTCGAAGGCGGCAAGCAGGCGGTCGCCGAATGCTGGCGCAACATCGTCGCCACCGGCGCCGAGCCGCTCGCGGCCACCGACAACCTCAATTTCGGCAATCCGGAAAAGCCCGAAATCATGGGCCAGCTGGTCGGCGCCATCAAAGGCATCGGCGAGGCCTGCAGGGCGCTGGATTTCCCGATCGTTTCCGGCAACGTATCGCTCTACAACGAGACCAACGGCGTCGCGATCCTGCCGACCCCGACGATTGCCGGCGTCGGCCTGCTGCCCGACTGGCAGAAGATGGCGAAGATCGGTTCTGCCAACGACGGCGACAAGCTGATCATGATCGGCGCGGACGGCAGCCATCTCGGCTCTTCGGTCTATCTGCGCGACATTCTCGACACGATCGATGGCCCGGCCCCGGAAGTCGATCTGAAGGCCGAGCGCCGCAACGGCGATTTTGTCCGCTCGCTCATCCGCAATGGCCAGGTGACGGCCTGCCACGACATTTCCTCGGGCGGCCTTGCGATCACGCTTGCCGAAATGGCGATGGCCTCGTCCAAGGGTATGAAGGTCAGCCTCAAGGAGCAGCGCGGCCCGGCCCATGCGTTACTGTTCGGCGAAGACCAGGCCCGCTACGTGATCGCGGTGCCGGCTGATCTCGCCAATTTCGTGCAGGCGAATGCTGAAGGCGCAGGTGTACCCTTCCGCACGCTCGGCACGGTCGCGGGCGACAGCCTCGTGGTCGACGACCTCATCAACGTTGCGGTCTTGCAGCTCACGGAAGCGCACGAAAGCTGGTTCCCGGCCTTCATGGCCTGATACCCGGCCCGAACGCACCGGTGCGATTTACCGCGGTCCAGGCATCGCGGTTTATCTGCACGCGTGAACAAACGTGAAGCGCAAGGGATTGATGGACTCGGGCTATCCGGGTAAGCATCGCTGTTTTCTGACATAGGAAAGTAAGCGCGCAAAAATGCTTATGCCGATTTTGACCTGGTTGAGGTCATCGGGCCCGACCTGGCACTACAAGCGCATCTGGCTCGATGCACTGATCATCACCCTTTGCCTGAACGTCCTGGCTTGGATGGCTTTTTCGAAGATGGGTATGACCACCCGCGATATCTTCAATGAAGACGGCCCCATCGAAGACATTCAGTCTGCTTCGCTTGCCATCACCGTCCTTTTTGCCGTCATGGCGGCATTGGGGACCCGGATACTGGCGCGTTTCGTCGCAATCACGACGGCCTGCATCTCCATCGTCTTCTTCATGCGCGAGATGCCAATATGCCGCGGAAGTGTGACAGTTTTTTGCGTATCGAAGACCTGGCTGCCGATTATTATCGGCGCAGCCGCCCTGATCCTGCTGATTGCGACGATCGTGTTCGAATATCGCCATAGAGGAGGTCTTCTCCGGGCCATTCATCCGCGCCTTTCCTGGCCGCTAGGCCTGGTTGCCGCCGTTCTCGGTTGCAGCCAGCTCGCCGAGCATTTCGATATTGTCGTGATGGAGGAGAGCATCGAATCCTACGGCTTCATGATCCTGACCCTCAGTTCCATCTGGCTTTTTCGCTTCTCCCGCACGCAGCATCTTCCCCCGCTCAGAACCCGGGCCAAAGCCAGCCTCCACAAGGTGAAACACGTATTCTTGCACCATTGAGGCGGAGCCGCTCGATCCTGCTTTGACCGGCGAGCAGCTTTGAGGCAGTGTATCCTGACAAAAGGTTCCGCGGTTTTGAGTCCGCGGAGGAGAAAAGGGATGACGTCATGGCTATGAGACCCGGTGAAATCGAAGACCTGATCAAAGCCGGCATTCCCGGTGCCAAGGTCACCATCCGGGATCTTGCTGGCGACGGCGACCATTATGCCGCGGAAGTGGTGGCGGAAGCGTTCCGGGGAAAGAGCCGGGTGCAGCAGCACCAGATGGTCTACGAGGCTCTGAAGGGCAATATGGGCGGCGTGCTCCATGCGCTGGCATTGCAGACTTCGGCTCCGGCGGAGTAGGCGATGGCTGACCTGATCAAGGAGATCGTGACCGGCCTTGTCGAAACCGCCCTGAAGGAACTTCTCGGCAAGTCGCACGGCCGCACGCCCGCCAAACGCAAGAAGCGGCAGGTCCGCTCGGCCACTACCGGACGTTTCGCCAAGAAGACCGCACGCACCAAGCCCGCAAGCACCCGTGCGGCGAAGCCGGCGACGAAACAGGTGAGCCGCCGGCGCACGACGGCAAGCCGCAGCAAGCAGCGCAGCCGCTGACCCTAACGTAACGGCCTAAGGCTTAGACAGCTGTCCTGCGACGCAATAAGCGCGTTCCTGCGGACTATTCCGCTGGAATTCCCGATGCCACATTGCTATTTAAGGGAAATGACGCAGCGCAGCGGCCCTTGAAACCGCATGTGAAAGGATAGGACATGAGCGGAATTACCGATTTTATCGCCAACGAAGTGAAGACCAATGACGTGGTTCTCTTCATGAAGGGCACCCCGCAGTTCCCGCAGTGTGGTTTCTCGGGCCAGGTCGTGCAGATTCTCGACTATCTCGGCCTGGACTACAAGGGCGTCAACGTGCTCGCCGATGCGGAAATCCGCCAGGGCATCAAGGACTATTCCAACTGGCCGACCATTCCGCAACTTTACGTCAAGGGCGAATTCATCGGCGGCTGCGATATCGTCCGCGAGATGTTCCAGTCCGGCGAACTGCAGACTCACCTGCAGGAACAGGGCATCAGCGTCCGCGGCGCGGCCTGAGATCTTCCGGGCTCGGTCCGGGATTTTTAGAAGACATTTTCAAGGCGCCGCTCCCAACGGCGCCTTTCACGTTGTTTTTAGGAAGCTGCTGTGACCAATCCCTCACAAACGGCCCCGGACCGCCTGCGTGGCATGGGCCGGGTCGAATTCATCGCGATGATGGCGATGCTGATGGCCATCAATTCGCTTGCCATCGACATCATGCTCCCCGGCCTGCAGGAAATCGGCGCCTCGCTCGGCGTCGCCAACGAGAACCATCGGCAATACGTAATCTCGGCCTATCTCTTCGGTCTCGGCGCCGCGCAGATCATCTATGGATCGATCTCCGACCGTTTCGGTCGCAGGAACCCGATGCTCTTCGGCCTCGGCCTCTATTTCGTCTGCGCGGTCGGCGCCGTCATCGCGCCATCATTCGGCGCACTGCTGGTCCTTCGCTTCATCCAGGGTGCAGGAGCGGCCGCAACCCGGGTGATTTCCGTTTCGATCGTGCGCGACGTATACGGTGGCCGCGCCATGGCGGAAGTCATGTCGCTGATCATGATGGTCTTCATGGTCGTGCCGGTCATCGCGCCAGCAACGGGCCAGGTGATCATGCTGTTCGGCAACTGGCACCTGATTTTCGTGTTCATGGCAATCGCCTCGCTCTGCATCGGCTTCTGGATGTATTCGCGCCTTCCGGAAACGCTCGATCCGGCCGATGTCCGTCCCTTCACCCTTTCCTCTATCCTGCGCGCCTTCCAGATGGTTCTGACCAATCGCCTCGCCCTCTGCTACACGATTGCCAGCACATTCATCTTCGGCGCCATGTTCGGTTTCATCAATTCGGCGCAGCAGATCTACGTCGGGATCTACGACCTGGGCGTCTGGTTTCCGCTGGTCTTCGCCTGCGTGGCGGTGTTCATGTCTGCGGCATCCTTCCTGAACGCCAGGTTTGTCGGGCGTTTCGGCATGCGGCGTCTTTCGCACGGCTCGCTGCTTGGCTTTATCGGCATCACATTGGTCTGGATGCTCGTGCAGATCTTCGGGCCTCAACCCATGCCACTGGCGATCTTCATCGTGTTTTTCGGGCTCGCCATGTTCCAGTTCGGATGGATCGGCTCGAACTTCAATTCGCTTGCCATGGAACCACTTGGACATGTCGCCGGAACGGCGTCCGCCGTCCTCGGCTTCATGAGTACGGTCGGCGGCGCGCTGATCGGCGTTGCGATCGGCCAGGCCTTCAACGGTACGGCGCTGCCCCTAGTCGCAGGCTTCTTCACCGTCTCGATCATCGGACTGATCTTCGTGCTGATCGGCGAAAAGGGAAAACTCTTCCAGCCGCATAATCCGAAGATCTGATCTCCCCCATTAAAAAGGCCGGAAAAAATCCGGCCTTTTTAGTGGAAATCGCCATTATTTCAGTGGCCGATGATCTCGTTGCGCAGCATCTGCCAGCTTTCCTTGTCGGTCGCGAGCAGCAACCCGCCATCGACATGGTGCGGCATGTAAGGTGAGCCGTCGAAGCGCGCCACGTAACCGCCCGCCTCCGTGCCGATCAGCGTGCCGGCAAGATGGTCCCAGGGCATCAGCTTGTTGTAGAGGACGAACTGCACGTGGCCGCCCGCAAAGGTTCGGTATTCATGGGCCGAGCAGCGATAGTTGGCGAAGAACCGGACCTTGGCGAGATTGCCGAGGATCCGCTCGCGCTCGCCGCCGAAGAAATATCCGGGCGACGCCATGCCGATCATCGCTCCGATCGGGCGGGATTCGGCGACAGAAAGCCGGATCGCCTCGCCGTCAGGCCGCCTCATGAATGCACCGGCGCCCTTTTCCGCCATCACCCAGTCGTCGCCCATCGGATCGTAGATGATCCCGGCGACCGTTTCGCCCTTCCAGACGACGGAGGCCATGACGCCGAAGGCCGGGATGCCCGAGGCGAAGTTGAAGGTGCCATCGACCGGATCGACGACCACCGCAAATTCCGCATCGACGAGCTTGGCGAGCAACGACGGATCGGCCGCCACCGATTCCTCGCCGACGAAGAGCGCGCCGGGCGCGAAGGCTTCGAGTTCGCGGCGGATCATCCGCTCGGCAGCCTCGTCGGCCTCGGTCACCAGGTCGGACGGCTCGCTCTTTGACCGCACATCGCCGCTGCCGAGCCGCCGGAACCGCGGCAGGATTTCCGCCTTGGCGGCAAGGCGCAGGAGATCGGCAAGCTTCGTGATGTCGAGCGGAAGGGTCATGGCAACGGTCTCTTGGGGGATGGTGCGGGAAGGCTGGGTTCGGGAAAAATTCAGAGGTTTTGAGCGGCTTGCAGGCCGGAGAAGTCGAAGAGTTTCGGATCGAGCAGGTGCGACGGGTTCACGTGGGCGAGCGCGCGCAGCATCGTGTCCTTGCGGCCCGGCATGCGGGCCTCGATATCGGCGAGCATCGCCTTCATGGAATTGCGCTGCAGCCCATCCTGCGAGCCGCAGAGATCACACGGGATGATCGGGAACTGCATGGCGGCGGCGAATTTGGCCAGGTCGTCCTCGGCGCAATAGGCGAGCGGCCTAAGCACCATTACGTAGCCCTCGTCGTTCAACAGCTTGGCCGGCATGCCGGCAAGCCGCCCACCATGGAAGAAGTTCATGAAGAAGGTTTCGAGTATGTCTTCCCGGTGATGGCCGAGCACCAGCGCATCGCACCCCTCTTCGCGGGCGATCCGGTAAAGGTTGCCGCGCCGAAGCCTGGAACAGAGCGAGCAATAGGTGGCGCCTTCCGGCACCTTTTCCTTCACGATCGAATAGGTATCGCGATATTCGATGCGGTGCTTCACGCCGATCGAAGTGAGGTAGTCCGGCAGAACGTGCTTAGGGAAATTCGGCTGGCCCTGGTCGAGATTGCAGGCAATCAGTTCGACCGGCAGCAGGCCGCGCCATTGCAGGTCGAGCAGAACCGCGAGCAGAGAATAGGAATCCTTGCCGCCCGAGAGGCCGACCAGCCAGCGTTTCTGGCCATTCAGCATGCCGAAATCGTCGAAGGCCTGCCGCACCTGACGCAGCAGACGCTTGCGCAGCTTGTTGAACGAGACGGAGCTCGGCGCATCCCGAAAGAGCGCAGGCACGAGGCCGTCGACGGCATCGTCCAGCTCATCGTCGATTTTGGCCGTCACGCCCATTCGCTCTTTCCTTGAAACCGAAAAGCGGGCCAAGCCCGCTTTTCCTGTCGATGATCAGGCGCCGAGAGCGGCTGCCACCGCGTCGAGCGCCTCGCTCGCCTTGGCGCCATCGGGTCCACCGGCCTGAGCCATGTCCGGACGGCCGCCGCCGCCCTTGCCGCCGAGCGCCACGGATGCGATGCGGACTAGGTCCACCGCGCTGAAGCGGTCGACCAGGTCAGGCGTTACCGCAACCACGGCGCTTGCCTTGCCGTCTTCCGAAACGCCGATCAGCGTGACGACGCCGGAGCCGAGGCTTGCCTTGCCTTCGTCTGCCAGACCCTTGAGGTCCTTGGCGTCGATGCCGTTGAGCGCCTTGCCCATGAACTTGACGCCGCCGATTTCGCGGAAGTCGTCAGCCGAACCGCCCTGCCCGCCGCCCATGGCAAGCCGGCGCCTGGCGTCCGCCAGTTCCTTCTCAAGCTTGCGGCGTTCGTCGATCAGCGCTTCGACGCGCGAAACCAATTCCGCCGGCTGCACCTTCAAGGCGCCGGCGAGCGTTTTCACCCGCTCATCCTGCTCGGCGAGATACAGACGCGCGGCCTCGCCCGTCACCGCCTCGACGCGGCGAACGCCGGCGCCGACCGCGCTTTCGCCAAGAACGCGGACAAGGCCGATATCGCCGGTCGCATTGACATGCGTGCCACCGCAGAGCTCGATCGAATAAGGCTTGCCGGCCTTCGGACCTTCGATCGCCTTGCCCATCGCTACGACGCGAACTTCGTCGCCGTATTTTTCACCGAACAGCGCCATGGCGCCCTCAGCGATCGCGTCGTCGACGCTCATCAGGCGGGTCGTGACCGGCGCGTTCTGAAGGATGATGGCATTTGCCATGTCCTCGACCTTCTGCAATTCCTCGGCCGACATCGGCTTCGGATGCGAGACGTCGAAACGCAGGCGCTCGGGCGCTACCAGCGAACCCTTCTGGGCCACGTGCGTGCCGAGCACCTCGCGAAGTGCCTCATGCAGCAGATGGGTGGCCGAATGGTTGGAACGCAGGCGCGAGCGACGGTCGTGATCGACCGTCAGCGCTGCGGCATCACCAACCTTCAACGTGCCTTCAGCGACGGTCGCGATGTGGACGAATACGCCCTCGCCCTTCTTCTGGGTATCCGAGACATTCAGCTTGGCATTGTCCGTCGCAATCACGCCGGTGTCGCCCATCTGGCCGCCGGATTCGCCGTAAAACGGTGTCTGGTTGACAACGATCTGGACCTGATCGCCGGCCGAAGCGCTGTCGATAGCCTTGCCGTCGCGGACGATCGCCTGCACGACGCCTTCGGCCGTTTCAGTGTCGTAGCCGAGGAACTCAGTCGCGCCGTGCTTTTCCTTAAGCTCGAACCAGATCGTTTCCGTCGCCTTGTCGCCGGAACCGGTCCAATGCGACCGGGCTTCCGCCTTCTGGCGCTGCATGGCGTCGGTGAATCCGGATATATCGACACCGATTTCGCGGGCGCGCAAAGCGTCCTGCGTCAGATCGAGCGGGAAACCGTAGGTGTCGTAGAGCTTGAAGGCGGTCTCGCCATCGAGCATGTCGCCCTTGTGAAGCGTGTTGGTCGCATCCGAGAGCAACGAAAGACCGCGCTCCAGCGTCTTGCGGAAGCGGTTTTCCTCGAGCTTCAGCGTTTCCGAAATCAGCGATTCAGCGCGCACCAGTTCCGGATAGGCGCGGCCCATCTGCTGGATGAGCGCCGGCAGCAGTTTCCAGAGCAGCGGATCGCGGGCGCCGAGCAGCTGCGCATGGCGCATGGCGCGGCGCATGATGCGGCGGAGCACATAACCTCGGCCTTCGTTCGAGGGCAGTACGCCGTCGGCGATCAGGAACGCGGAAGAGCGCAGGTGATCGGCGATGACACGGTGGCTGCCGCGATGCTCGCCTTCCGCCTTGACGCCGGTCGCTTCTTCCGAGGCCGAGATCAGCGCCCGGAACAGGTCGATGTCGTAATTGTCGTGCTGGCCCTGCAGGACGGCGGCAACACGCTCCAGGCCCATGCCGGTATCGATCGACGGGCGCGGCAGGTCGATCCGCTCTTCCTTGGTCACCTGCTCGTACTGCATGAAGACGAGATTCCAGATCTCGATGAACCGGTCGCCATCCTCCTCCGGCGAACCGGGAGGGCCGCCCCAGATATGCTCGCCATGGTCATAGAAGATTTCCGAGCACGGGCCGCAGGGACCGGTATCGCCCATCGCCCAGAAATTGTCGCTGGTCGGAATGCGGATGATTCTGTCGTCCGAAAGACCGGCGATCTTCTTCCAGAGGCCGAAAGCCTCGTCGTCGGTGTGATACACCGTCACCATGAGACGCTTGGCGTCGAGGCCGAATTCCTTGGTGATCAGGTTCCAGGCAAGCTCGATGGCGCGTTCCTTGAAGTAGTCGCCGAAGGAAAAATTGCCGAGCATTTCGAAGAAGGTGTGATGGCGGGCGGTATAACCGACATTGTCGAGGTCGTTATGCTTGCCGCCGGCACGAACGCATTTTTGGGCCGTCGCCGCCGTCGAATAGGGGCGTTTCTCAAGACCGGTGAAGACGTTCTTGAACTGCACCATGCCGGCATTGGTGAACATCAGCGTCGGATCGTTGCGCGGCACCAGCGGACTGGAGGAAACAACCTCGTGCCCGTTCTTTCGGAAATAGTCGAGGAAGGTCGACCGGATTTCATTCACGCCGCTCATGCTACGCCCTTTTTACCGCCGGATGCGGTCCTATTATTCGAAAACCAAAGGCTTGTATCGCCCACACCCCCAACTGTCCAGCCGCCCCGCCGCCTCACCGAACGAGAAACCGGCCGCGCATCTTTCCATGCGCGGCCGGTTCAAAAGCAATCAGCCGGAGAAAACTCCGAGTGCGGCGGGAAGGCTTACATATCTGCAGCCATGTCACCGTCGTCAGCGTCCGGGCCGCCATTCTGCAGGAAGCGGTCGGCGATGAGGCCGGCATTCTGGCGGAGCGACGTCTCGATCTCCCGGGCAAGCTCCGGATTATCGCGCAGGAACGTCTTGGCGTTCTCGCGGCCCTGGCCAAGGCGCTGGCTGTTATAGGAGAACCACGCACCGGACTTCTCGACGATGCCAGCCTTGACGCCGAGATCGATCAGCTCGCCGGTCTTGGAAACACCTTCGCCATACATGATGTCGAATTCGACCTGCTTGAAGGGCGGAGCCATCTTGTTCTTGACGACCTTGACGCGGGTCTGGTTGCCAACCACTTCCTCGCGTTCCTTGACCTGGCCAATGCGGCGGATGTCGAGGCGAACCGAGGCGTAGAACTTCAAGGCGTTGCCGCCGGTGGTGGTTTCGGGGGAACCGAACATCACACCGATCTTCATACGGATCTGGTTGATGAAGATCACCATCGTATTCGACTTGGAGATCGAAGCGGTGAGCTTGCGCAGCGCCTGGCTCATCAGGCGGGCCTGAAGGCCCGGCAGGCTGTCGCCCATCTCGCCTTCGATTTCGGCGCGCGGCGTCAGGGCTGCAACCGAGTCGATAACGAGGACATCGACGGCACCGGAACGGACCAGCGTGTCGGTGATTTCGAGCGCCTGCTCGCCGGTATCCGGCTGCGAGATCAGAAGGTTCTGGAGATCGACGCCAAGCTTGCGGGCATAGACCGGATCGAGCGCATGTTCGGCGTCGACGAAGGCGCAGATGCCGCCCTTCTTCTGGGCTTCAGCAATCGTCTGCAGCGCAAGCGTGGTCTTGCCCGAGCTTTCCGGACCATAGATTTCGATGATGCGGCCCTTTGGCAGACCACCGATTCCCAGCGCGATATCGAGGCTGAGAGAGCCGGTCGAAACCGTCTCGACCTCAACGATGCTCTCGTTCGCACCGAGCTTCATGATCGATCCCTTACCGAAGGACCGTTCGATCTGCGACAATGCTGCTTCCAGCGCCTTGCTCTTGTCCACGCCTTTATCCTCTACGAGCCGCAAACTATTCTGTGCCATCTGGTCCCACCTTTAGGTTATTGCCGCCGCGCGCGCAATGAAGCAGCTGATAAAGGTGATGTACCTATTTTGTTCTCATTTGGCAAGGGTCACTCAAGAGATTGAGTCAAAATAGATATTTCGATTTCGTTCTCAGGATGTTCACGCCCGCCTGGGTGTGGAAAATCCCCGTTTGAAATCAAGGCTGCGCCGCAATTCGACGAGGGAATCGCGGCGTTTGAAATTTATGAGAGACAATCCGATTCTCACTCCGAATCGAGCATTTCCCGGACCGCCACGGCAAGCTGCTTCAGCGAGAATGGCTTCGGCAGGAAGCCGAACTTGGCGTCGGCCGGCAGGTTGCGGGCAAAGGCATCCTCGGCATAGCCCGAGACGAAGATGAACTTCATGTCCGGATAGATCTTGCGCAGCTCGGTCAAAAGCGTCGGCCCATCCATTTCCGGCATGACGACGTCGGAGACGACGATATCGACCTTGCCCTGGAGCTCTTCCATGATGTCGAGCGCTTCGGTGCCGGAACCCGCTTCGTGCACGGTATAGCCGCGGGTTTCCAGCATGCGCTTGCCGCCGCGACGGACGGCCTCCTCGTCCTCGACAAGCAGGACGACCGCCGACTTGCCGGTGAGGTCGAGGTCGTCGGAAGCGGAGGTCGACACGACAGGCGCGAGAGCGGCCGGCTGCGCCTGCGGACCGGTTGCGGGAGCATCCTGGACGACGACAGGCGCTTCGGGAATGTGGCGGGGCAAGAAGATGCGGAAACTCGTGCCGCGTCCGACTTCCGATTCGGGATAGATATAGCCGCCGGACTGTTTGACGATGCCATAGACCATCGAGAGACCGAGGCCGGTGCCCTTGCCCACTTCCTTGGTGGTGAAGAACGGCTCGAAGATCTTGTCCATGATTTCAGGCGGAATGCCCGTGCCGGTATCGGAAACCTCGATCATCACGAAATCCTCGGCCGGCAGGTCCGTCTGGTGGAAACCGCCCGCGTCCTCGGCGGACACGTTGCGGGTCTTGATCAGGATCGTGCCGCCCTGGGGCATGGCGTCGCGCGCGTTGACACAGAGGTTGATCAGCACCTGCTCGAACTGCGAAAGATCGGTGCGCACCGGCCAGATATCGCGGCCGTAATCCACTTCGAGCTTCACATTGGTGCCGGAGATCAGCCGGTCCACCAGCATGCGCAGGTCGCCGACGACGTCGGTCAGGTTCAGCACCGCCGGCCGCATGGTCTGCTTGCGCGAGAAGGCCAGCAGCTGGCGCACCAGCACGGCGGCGCGGTTGGCGTTGCGCTTGATCTCCATCAGGTCGGCAAAACTCGCATCGGAGGGCCGCGCCTGCAGCAGAAGATGATCGGAGGACAGAAGGATAGCCGTCAGCACGTTGTTGAAGTCATGGGCGATGCCGCCCGCCAGCGTGCCGACCGCATTGAGCTTCTGGGTCTGGGCCATCTGGGTTTCGAGCGCCTTCTGCTCGGTCGTTTCGACGGCATAGACGATCGCGGCCTCTTCCGGCGCCTCGTCGCTTTCGTCGATCACGGCGTTCACATAGAAGCGTACATAGCGGTTCTCGTCACCCGGGTGGCGCGAATCGATCGGGGCGATATCGCCCTGTCCGTCCTTGGCAGCGGCAATCGCCTGCATCAGATGCTGGCGGGAATTGTCGTGCACGATGCGGTCGAGTTCGATACCGGCATCCACGTCGTCGCGGGAAACGACGCCGGCAAACAGTTTGAGGAACGGCGCATTGATGCGCAGGATCCGGCCTTCGCCGTCGACGGAGGCGATCGCCATCGGCGTGTTGTTGAAGAAACGCGTGAAGCGCATCGCGGAGGCGGACTGGTCGCCCTCGCCGCCCTTCGGCCGCGCCAGCACGATGGTGCGGCTTTCGCCCGGCGCGCCGTCGCGGGTGGCGCTGACATTGTGCACGAGGCGCACGGGCAGGCTCTGGCCGTTGGCGCGGCGCAGATCGAGGTCGAGCGTTTCGGTGCGCTTCAGACCGGGTGCTGCCTGCACCGACTGGATCAGCGCCATGCCCTCGCCCGCCACCAGATCGGCGATCGTCACCGAGCGCGGCACGAACTTGGTCAGGTCGATGCCGAGCCATTCCGCAAGCGTGGCGTTCAGGTAGAAGATTTCGCCCTTCTTGCCGGCGGAGAAGAAGCCGGCGGGCGCATGGTCGAGATAGTCGATGGCGTTCTGCAGTTCGCGGAAGAACCGTTCCTGGTCGTCGCGTTCCGAGGTGATGTCGGTGATCTGCCAGATATCGAGCTGGCCCTTGCGGCTGTCGGCAGGCGTCAGCAGCCGTGCCTTGAGACGGTACCAGTGGGCACCGGAACCGTTGCCGGTCGTGCGTCCGATCGGCTGGAGAAGCCGGAACTCCTCATGGCCTTCCCGGCCTTCGCGCAGAGCCGTCGTCAGCCTGTAAAGCGCCTCGGTCGATTCGCGGGTCTTGGACAGAAGCGCTTCGAGCGACTGCACGTTGCTCGCCTTGGTCGCGCCGGTCATCCGGCCATAGGCGGCGTTGGCGTAAAGAATACGACCCTTGGCATCGGTGATCAGAATGCCGTCGGGATGGTTGGCGAGGAAACCGCGGGCCAGCTCGTCGGAACGCGACTGCGGCATGACCTCGACGAGGCCGATGATCGACGACACCAGGAAGAAGATGCCGACCATCGCGAGAATGCCGAGCAGGCCGAGCACCAGCTCGTTGTCGAGCGCATGCTGGAACAGTACGAATCCGGCGGCCACGCCACAGAGAACGAGCGCCAGAAGGACGATCCGGATGATAGTGCCGCCACGCGTCCCTTTTTCCACCAGGGGCGCCTCGTAGTTGCCGCTCTGCTGCAACTTCGTCATCAATTCCTCGCATTTCGACCGGCGCCGCGGCCATGAACATTCAGGGATCAGGAATCCCGCGATTCCTTATTAGCAAGTTGCAGGTTAAGCAAAAAGCTCTGCTGAGCCACAAAACCCGGGACAGTTTGGCGGAGTGACCTATCTTTGCTTTTCTACGCTGTCTTTCAGCGCGGGACAGTGACAGTTAGCAGCTTGCTTCGGTAGGAAAAAAGTCGTTTTTTACCGCGGCTTTCACATGAGGAGTGGCAAGATATGTTGAATGACCTGATAGGCGCCTATGGAGGCAACCTCCTGATCGCAGTCGTCGGCGTCGGCATCGGGCTTCTCGTGCTCATCGGCGTGCTCTGGCTCATCCGCAGCCGTACTGGCCCTTCGCCCTTCGTGCGCGGCGGCAAAAACCGCCAGCCGCGGCTGCAGGTGCTGGATGCGGCAGCCGTCGATGCGCGGCGTCGGCTGGTTCTCATCCGCCGCGACGGGGTCGAACACCTGATCATGATCGGCGGGCCGACCGATATCGTCATCGAAAGCGGAATTTCCACGGCGGTACCTGCCATGCCGGCAACCCTTGCGACAGGGGCCAACCGGTTCCAGCCAATGGACATGACGGTTCCCGTCCAAGCGGCACCCGCCATGGAAGCCCGACCGGCTGCCGTTGCCGAACCACGCCCTGCCCCGATCCCACGTCCCGCAGCTCCGGAACCGCGCGTCGAGCCGGCCCGGGAAAGCGCCTTGCCGCAGCGAGAGACGCCGCGTGCGGCACCGGCGGCGGCTCCCACGACGGGGCCCATACCGATGAGCGGGACACTCGCCCCGCGCCCCGCGCCGCCTGCCCCGGCTCACAATGCCGCATCTCCCGAGCCGACCGCCGCCCCGAGGATCGAACCGCCGGCCCGTCAAGCCCCGGAGATAAAACCCGAACAGTTGCGGCCGATCGCGGCACTGGCGGCAGCTGCTGCACCGCCGCCTACCCCGGCTCCCGTCCAGGTTCCGGCCTTCGACGACGCAGCCGATGTGCTCGACGCCGCCCGTGGGCGGGTCTTCCAGGAAGCACCCGAGCCGCGCGTCGTGCCGGTCAGCGCCGCGATCGTGCCACCTGCCCTGCAATCGGCCGCCGACAAGCCGAAACAGCTCGGCAGCGACTTCGAACGGATTCTCGAAGAGGAAATGGCCAACAACCTCGCGGCCCGCGAGACTGCCGTCATCCCCCAGCCGAACCGTCAGATGCAGCCAAGGAACCCCGGCGTCCCGCCCGTCACCGGCGCCACGCCGGAACCGAGCCTGCAGTCGGAAGTCGCCCGCATATTCGGCGAGATGTCCGTCACCCGCGACAAGTGAGCCGGCCCGAGATTTGAATTTTCGGCCAAGAAAAAAGGCACGGAAAACCGTGCCTTGAATTCGTTTCCGACTGATCGGGCGGATTATTCGTCCCGATAGACCTTTTCGCGGCGCTCGTGGCGTTCCTGCGCCTCGATCGACAGCGTGGCGATCGGACGGGCGTCGAGACGCTTGAGGCCGATCGGTTCGCCCGTTTCCTCGCAGTAACCGTAGGTGCCGTCTTCGATGCGCTGCAAGGCGGCATCGATTTTGGAAATCAGCTTGCGCTGACGGTCACGGGCTCGAAGTTCGATGGCTCTGTCGGTTTCGGAGGAAGCCCGGTCGGCGAGATCCGGGTGGTTGGCGCTCTCTTCTGCCAAGTGACCCAGCGTTTCGCGCGCTTCTCTCAGGATATCGTTTTTCCAGGCGATAAGCTTTGCCCGGAAATACGCCTTCTGATTTGCATTCATGAACTCGTCGTTTTCCGAGAGCACATAATTGCTAAGATCGATCTTCTCACTCAACGCGATTCTCCTGAAGAACATCTCATGCGGCGCTCTATATCCTATCCCCCCATCCCGATTCAAGCCTCGCGCTCAGTATTAAGGCATTTTTAAAACTGTCATAAAAATCCGCTAAACGGCTATTTTTTAAGCTTTTATTCTGAACATCCGAAACTCTTCTCCACAGGAGGCTGCGGTCGGGCAGGCTATTTCAGAATATCTGCGGCAGTTGACGAGTCTCGTGCCGAAAGGCTACCCATCGCTTCCATCCTCTTAACAGCGGTGCCGGGCATGACGACGATCACTCCTCCTCCTTCCCGCATCTACCTGCTGCGCCATGCCAAGTCCGGCTGGGCGGAGCCCGGACAACACGATTTCGATCGGCCTCTCGACAATCAGGGCTTCGCACAGGCCGAGGTCGTTGCCGACAAGGCTGCCGATCGCAACTACCGGCCTGATATTCTTATCAGTTCCACCGCCACGCGATGCCGCCAGACAGCGGACGCGATCCGACGCGCGATCAGCGAGGAGATCGAGCCCGTCTTCATCGACGAACTCTACAACGGCTCGCTCGGCACCTATCTCGCCATCCTTGCAGGCCAGCGGGACAGCGGCTCTGTCATGCTCGTCGGCCACAACCCGACCATGGAAGAGGTCCTGGAAGGGTTGATCGGCGCCGACCAGATGGTGGCGGCAATCCCCGGCGGCTACCCGCCTGCCGGCCTTGCGGTGCTCGATTATCGCGGTTTTGTCGCCGGCTCGGATGCCGCCTGGACACTGACCGACTTCCTGACGGCCTGAACTGGACTCGCGCGACGGCTTTGCGGCCTCGCGACGGCTCCCTATATAGGCGTAAACTCTGGACCCGGAACGACGCCTTGCCGCCTTCGCTTACCAGCTTCTCGGATGACGCGCGCATCGCGCTCGACAATCTCGCCGACCGCGCCTCGGGCCTCGTGCATCCGACGATCAGGCTCGGCGTGACCGGCCTGTCGAGGGCCGGCAAGACCGTGTTCATCTCGTCCCTCGTCCACAATCTGCTGAACGGCGGGCGGCTGCCGCTCTTCGAAGCCATGCGCTCCGGGCGGATCTCGGCGGCGCGGCTCGAACCGCAGCCGGACGACGCCATCCCGCGCTTCCAGTACGAAGACCATATCCAGGCCCTGGTGCGCGACCGCACCTGGCCGGATTCGACCCGCGCGATCTCGGAACTGCGAATCACCCTCGACTACCAGAGTGCCAGCGGTTGGGGCCGGATGTTTTCGCGCGGCCGGCTGTCGATCGACATCGTCGACTATCCCGGGGAATGGCTGCTCGACCTGCCGCTGCTGGCGCAGGATTTTCGCACCTTCAGCGACAATACCGTAACCCTTGCCGGGACCGGCATCCGCGAGGAACTGTCGCGGGAATGGCTCGCCCTCGCAAACGGCATAGATGCGGACGCCCCGGCTGACGAAATGACCGCGAGGCGGTTGTCGGACGCCTTTGCGGGCTACCTCAAGGCCTGCAAGGCGGACGAACGGTCACTTTCGACCCTGCCGCCCGGCCGTTTCCTGATGCCCGGAGATCTCGAAGGCTCGCCGGCGCTGACCTTCGCGCCGCTGCCGAACATGCCCGAGACCAAAGCGCCGAAGGGCTCGTTGCGGGCGATGATGGAGCGCCGCTACGAGGCCTACAAGAACGTCGTGGTCAAGCCGTTCTTCCGCGAGCATTTCGCGCGGCTCGACCGCCAGATCGTACTGATCGACGCGCTGCAGGCGATCAATCGCGGGCCGGAAGCGGTGCAGGATCTCGAACGGGCGCTGACCGACGTGCTCGCCTGTTTCCGTCCCGGCCACAACAGCTTCTTCTCCTCCCTGATCGGCCGCCGGATCGACAAGGTCCTGGTCGCGGCCACCAAGGCGGATCACCTGCACCACGAAAGCCATGACCGCCTGGAACGACTCACCGGCCGGCTGGTCGATCGCGCCGTTCAGCGCATCGGCATGGCCGGCGCCGGCATCGAGGTGATGGCGATCGCATCGGTGCGCGCCACCCGCGAGGCGACCGTCAAGGAAGACAACCACCTCCTCCCGGTCATCGTCGGCACGCCGATTTCCGGCGAGATGATCAATGGCGAGCGCTTCGACGGACTTAAGAAAACTGCTATATTTCCCGGTGACTTGCCGGAAGATCCTGAAGCATTCTTTCAAAAACTCGATTCGGCCGGCGCCGAGCTTCCCGAGATCAATGTGGTGCGCTTCCGCCCTCCGGCGCTGGAGGAGGCGAATGGCGGTCTGAAGCTCTCCGTGCCGCATATCCGGCTCGACCGCGCCATGCAGTTCCTGTTCGGAGACCGCCTCGCATGAGACCGCCCGAATCACCTCAGAACAACAGGCGCAGACCCGCATCGTTCTCGGTCGAAGAGGAGAGCGCGTCCGGAAGCCAGGCCCTGCCTGTCCCTCGCCGCAGCCCGCGCAGCTTCGAGGATGGCGTCGTGGTGACGCCCGACGAAGAGGATCCGTTCGTGACGCCGCCTGAGCTCGCAGCAGAGGCGATCCCGGTCGCCGAGCCCCGGGCGCGCAAAAAATTCTCGTTCGTCAACCTGGCGGCGGCCGCCTTCGGTACCTTCCTGTCGCTCGCCTTCGGCCTGTGGGCCGATAGCGTCGTCCGCGACCTGTTCACCCGCGCCGACTGGCTGGGATATGCGGCACTTACCGCGCTTGCCATCGGGCTCCTCGCCGTCGCCGTGATCGTCGGCCGCGAAATCTTCGGCATGATACGGCTTTCCGCCGTCCAGACGCTGAAGGCCCAGGCGGAAGAGGCAATCCTTTCCCCTCGCCCGGCCGCTGCGCGTACCATCGTCACCACGCTCACCAAGATCCTCAGTCACCGGGCGGAGACCGCCAAGGGGCGCGCCAATCTCGACGCGACGAAGGACGAGATCATCGACGGGCCGCAGCTCATCGAACTGGCCGAACGGGAGCTCCTGGCACCGCTCGACCGCAAGGCCCGGGCGCTCATCCTCGGATCATCCAAACGTGTTTCGATCGTCACCGCCGTCAGCCCGCGCGCCATCGTCGATCTCGCCTATGTGCTTTTCGAAGTGACGCGGCTGATCCGCGCCATGGCCGAGCTTTACGGCGGCAGGCCGGGCACGCTCGGGCTCTTGAGGCTGATGCGGGATGTGATCGCCCATCTCGCCGTCACCGGCTCGATCGCCGTCGGCGACGGTGTCGCGCAACAGGTTCTGGGGCACGGTCTTGCCTCGAAGCTATCCAAGCGTCTGGGCGAAGGCGTGATCAACGGCCTGCTGACCGCGCGAATCGGCATCGCCGCCATGGACCTCTGCCGGCCGCTGCCCTTCCGGGCGGTCAAAAGGCCCGGAATCGGCGATTTTATCTCGGATATCGCGACTATAGGCGGGCGAAAAGATGAACAATAGAGTACCTGACCATGGCTCAGACCGGGTCATCGTCACCACTCGTTAACCATTCCCACCTAAATTACGGGATACTTAAAGTTGCTGCTCGTCAGGGGAAAGTTCATGTATTCGCGCTTCTTTTCGCTTCTCGGCGGGTTCGCCATTCTGACTGTCGCGGCGACCTCCGCCGTGGCGCCGCAGGCCGAGGCCGCTCCGCGCGACAAGGCTTTCTTCCAGTCGGTCGCGGGCGTCTGGAAGGGTCCCGGCGAAATCGTCGCCGGGAAGTACAAGGGCACCAAATTCAACTGCAACCTCACGGGTGCCGCGATCCCGGACAGCAATGTCGGCATCAAGCTCGACGGTACCTGCCGTGTCGGCGTGTTCCAGCAGCCGATGTCCGCCACCATCACCCAGAGCGGCCGCGGTTACACCGGCAAGTTCCTGGATGGCGCCGAGGGCAAGGGGCTGGACATCATTTCCGGTTCGGTCAGCGGCGACAAGGTCGTCATGGGCATCAACCGCAATCAGCTCAACGGCGCGATGGTCGCGAGCCTGCGCGGCGAGAACAAGATGAACATCACCATCTCGATCAAGGTCGAAGAGCAGATGGTTCCGGTGATCGGGCTCAGCCTCGACCGCGACATGGATTCGATCGCCGTCGGCTCGATCCAACAATAAGACACCAAGGGCGCCTCAGGCGCCCTGCCACCAGTCCTGGCTGTCCCGCGCGACCTTGATGCCGGTAATATCGGCTCCACCAAGCCAGTCGCGCACTTTCCTTCCCTTCACCAGAAGATTCGGGGCGATATCGGCAAGCGGCAACATCACGAAGCCGCGGTCGGTCATGCGCGGATGCGGCACTTCCAGTTTTTCGCTTCTCTGTTCCCGCGTCCCATAAGTCAGGATATCGATATCGATGGTGCGTGGTCCCCAACGCTCCAGGCGAACGCGCTTCATGCCGCGCTCTATCGACAAACAGACGTCCAGCAGGTCCTCCGGCTCCAATGAAGTCTCCACCAGGACGCAGCAGTTGAAGAAATCCGCCTGGTCGGTCTTGCCCCAGGGCGGGGTCGAATAGAGTTTCGAGACGGCGAGAACGCGGCAGTCTTCGCGCCCGTCGAGCTGCCTGAGCGCCTCGGCCATCGACGACGGCGGATCGCCGATATTGCCGCCGAGCCCGAGAGCCGCGACCTCGAACGTCATTTCAGGCGAAATGCTCAACACGCACCTCCGCATAGTCCAGGATGCCGGGGATTGGCACGCTCGGCTTGCGCACGGCGATCTCCACCCGGCGGATCTGCGGCGTCCAGGCACAGAGCGCCTTGGCGATTTCCTTGGCGAGCGTCTCGATGAGGTTGCGACGGTGGCCGGTCACCACCTTCTCGACGATTTCGTAGGCAATGCCGTAATGCACCGTGCTCGTGACATCGTCGTTTTCGAGTGCCTCGTCCGCCTCGACGTCCATGATGACATCGATGAAAAAACGCTGGCCGAGCGCGGCCTCCTGCTCGAAAGCGCCATGCTTGGCGTAGAACGCACAGTTCTTCAGCGTGATCGTGTAGGTCGCCATCAAAGGCCCTCTCTTGCGTTGTAAGCGGAGGCTGCGGCGAGAACCGCATCGGCCATCGCCAGCGCATCGCGGTTGGCGGCAACGTTGTGGACGCGGAAGATCGAGGCCCCCGCAAGGCGCAGGATTGCCGTGGTCGCGGCGGTGCCGACGTCGCGTTCGTTCGCCTTCTCGCGTCCCGTCAAGGCGCCGATGAAACGCTTGCGCGAGGTGCCGGCGAGCAGCGGAAAACCAAGCCTATGCAATTCGGCAAAACGCGCCATCAATTCGATGTCGTCGTCTCGGTCCTTGGCAAAGCCGAAGCCGGGATCAAGCACGATCGCTTCTTCGGAAATGCCGGCGCCGCGAGCGATCTCGAGCGATTGCCGCAGGAAAAATTCCTGGTCCGCGATACGATCGGGCCGCTTTTCCTGCTCGCGCCCGCGGCCGGTATGCATGATGCAGACGCCGGCAGATGTTTGGGCGGCAACGGTCGCGATCTCCGGCTCGCGCTGCAGGCCGTGGACATCGTTGATGATATGGGCTCCCGCGGCCATCGCCAGACGGGCGGTTTCGGCGCGGTAGGTATCGATCGAGATCAGCGCATCGGTCTCTGCGGCAAGTTTTTCGATCACCGGCAGGACCCGGTCCTGCTCTTCCGCCGCCGTCACCTCGGCCGCGCCAGGCCTTGTCGATTCGCCGCCGATGTCGAGGATAGCGGCGCCGTCGCTGACGCAGGCAACGGCATGAACCACCGCGGCATCCATGTTTGCGTACCTTCCGCCGTCGGAAAAGGAATCAGGCGTGATGTTGATGATCGCCATAATCTGGCCTTGGCGACCGAGTTCAAGGGCACGGCCCCGCCCGACACGCCAGGTGCTGTTGCGCTGCGATATCACCGGCCGGCCGTCTTTCGAAGGGTAACGCAAAATTTGATGCCTTTGTGTTGCGCTCAGGCTGGCTATGCCCCAAGGTCCCCATAAGTTCAACGTCGCAGGCCATAGAATGTTCTCCATGCGCAGAGTCCGCCGGTTTTTCGGTGTTTTTCTTCTCCTCTGCGTGTTCCCTGTGACGGCCATGGCAGAACCGATCATCAACAAGACCTATTCCTATTTCCGGATCGGCGGCCGCACGGCCGAGGACCTCGACAAGGAACTGGAAAACCGTGGTCCCCTCACCCGCGGCACCGGCCATCGCCATCCCGGCGCCACCGAAATCAAGTTCGGCGGCGACGTCACCTATGTGGAAAAGGGCGGGCGCTGCTCGGTCGGCGGCGCGCGGGTGACACTTCGAACCCATATCATCCTGCCGCGCTGGGGCAATCGCGGCCGTGCCACGGCCGATCTCGGCTTCATCTGGGATACTCTGTCGAAGGACATCAAGCGCCACGAGGAGCGGCATGCGGAAATCGCCCGCAACAACGCGCGCCAACTCGAACGGGAACTGCTTAGCCTCCCCGCCAACAGAACCTGCGATGCGCTGGAAAGACAGGTGGCGGAGACGACCCGCCGTGTTCTTGAGGCGCATGACCGGGAGCAGCTGCGGTTCGACCAGATCGAGGCGGCCAATTTCGACGCGCGGATGATGCGGCTGTTGCAGTACCGCATGAAGCGACCCGGCAATTAATCCGCTTTTGGGGGAGGTGAATCAGCCCCACCAACCGTCACCGAGCTTTTGCGAGGCTTGCGCTACCCCCCGTCAATGACGGGTGATTTATGGTGATAGTCTAAAATACGAATCTCGGATACAACCTAGGACATAGCTTATCTACCAACGCTCCGAAAAACGAAGCAAACGAGGTAGATAGCCGCAAGATCCAGCGTGCCCTTCCGGTCTCTGACCGACGTATCGCACGCAGTTGCTTCAGGTGTTCCTGAATTTTGGTTCCCTGTGTTTTTAGTTCCCCGTGTTTTTAGTTCTCCTGGCGCGTCTTCAAGCCGCAGGTGTTTCCTCCCTCCCCTGCCGGTGATGCGCCCGACTTGCCTCGCTTGCCCTTTGTGCGGAGCGAGGCTTTTTTTTGCCTGGAAACAGGAAAGCGGGAAATGAGGATCAGTCAGGCCTGTTGGTCAGGCCTGACGCTCTGGCACGTTGACCACGAGCCCGTCGAGATCCGCCTTGATCTTGATCTGACAGGAAAGGCGCGAGTTCGGCTTCACCTCGAAGGCGAAGTCGAGCATGTCTTCCTCCATGGGCGCCGGCGGGCCGACCTTTTCGGTCCAGGCCTCGTCGACATAGACATGACAGGTGGCGCAGGCGCAGGCGCCGCCGCATTCGGCCTCGATGCCGGGGACGGAATTGCGAACCGCATTCTCCATAACGGTGGAGCCTGGCTCGGCTTCGATATCGAAGCGTGTTCCGTCAAAGGCAACGATGGTCAGTTTCGTCATGATAGGGAAATCCGGGATGTTGAAGGGTCAGGGCAGATTATTTAAGCGCGCTGTCTTCCGATAAAACCCCGGCGCAGTCAACATTTTCGGGCGCCGCCGGCTATTCCATCGGCGCCGTGCGGAGCTGATTCGCCGAATCGCTTCAGCGGCAGAGCTTGTTGATGAAGTTTTCGGCCTCGACGACGGCGGCAGCGACCGCAGCCCGCAACGAAGCGTCGGAGCCATTGTCCTCGACGCGCTCGGCAGCGGCCGAAACCTTGAAAGCGCCGACAGCACCGGCAGCACCCTTCAGGCGATGCGCGGCCGCCATGACCTGGGCGGTATCGGCGTTCGCCATGTCATGGAGTGCGCGGCGCGCCTGGCGTGCGAACATCTGGAGCACTTCGACTTCCAGGTTCTTGTCGCCCATGGTCTGGGTCGCGAGATGGACGAGATCGATCGGACGGGACTGAGAAGGGCAACCGCCCCTCAACGTTTCTGGAGCTTCGAACGCGATACTGACCGCTGCCATTGCCATGAACCTGTTTTCCCTGTTGTTCTTCTGATAATGTCCCGAATTGTGCGGGCCAATCGCAGCTATCCCGTTAAATTCCGGCACAATCTGGGCCGGTTTCTTCCGGCATGGTTAATTTCTGCTAAGCTCCCGGGATTTTAGGAGTTTTGCATCTTCACATGGTTTAAATTCTGTTAACAACATTCCACGGCATCGTTCGAAGGCAGGCGTCATAATTGTGCAGGGTGGCCGAATGTGCCACTACAATACGCCTAAGGTGGCGAGGAATATCGTCCTTTTGCCCCGGATGGTAGGTTGGTAAGCTTTCATTATCATCCGTTTGAAAGAACGGCCATCCGACTTGAAAATGAATAGGAAACTGGAATTCCGCTTTGTGGGTGGAGAGTTTCCGGCAGGCAGCGTTCCATCTGTCGGTCTGCGGGCGGCAGCGCGTCAGATGGGATTTGCCGGGCGAGTATGTAACGAGGCGTAACCGCATGGCAAAGAACCCTAGCAGCGAGTCGATCGATGAGACGGCGTTCCAGGCGTTGGAAGATGCCCTAAAAATCAACTTCAACGATGATCAGTCGCGCCCTAGATCAGTGCCCCATGCCTCGGAGGCAAGAGTGTCAGACACTAACAAACCGCGTCAGACCCAGTACCAGGACGATGCCGCCGAATCATACAGATCGGCAGCCACCGAAACCGCCGCCAAGTCTCCCACATTCCAGCCCGCCAACGATGCGGGCAAGCGCAGTTCGACGGCGATCCTGCGGACGCTGGAAGGCGGCGCGATGCGCTCGTCGATCCGCAATGCGGTGATCGTCTCGATCCTCTGGGCAATCGGCGGCATCGCGCTCGGGCAGATGATCTACGGCAACCAGCTCTGGCAGATCACCTCGGTCGAAGGCGTTCTCGCCGCTCCCGGTATCGTCGCGCTCGCGGTCTGCATCCTCATTCCCATCATGCTGTTCTTCGCCTTTGCGATCATGATGGCCCGCGCCCAGGACTTGAGAACCGCCGCCCGTTCGATGGCCGAGGTGGCGCTTCGCCTGTCCGATCCGGAAACCGTCGCCTCCGAGCGAATCATGAGCGTCGGCCAGGCCGTGCGCCGCGAAGTCTCGGCAATGAACGAAGGCATCGAGCGCACCATCGCCCGCGCTGCCGAACTCGAGACGCTGGTCCATTCGGAAGTGAATGCGCTGGAGCGGAGCTTCACCGACAACGAATTGCGCGTTCGTGGCCTTGTCCACGAACTCGGCGCCGAACGCGACGCGATTGTCAACCACGCCGAGCGCATTCGCTCGTCGATCGTCGGAGCCCACGATCAGCTCAAGGAAGAGCTGTCGCTTGCGACCGAAGAAATCTCCATTCGCCTGGCGACATCCGGCGAAGCCTTTGCCTCGATGATCGAGACGCGCGGCGCGGCGCTGATGGAGAAGTCCAACGCCGCCGGCGAAGCACTCGGAAGCTTGCTGACCACAAAGACCGAAAACCTGCTGCAGACGCTCAACTCCTCCGGCTTCGCGCTGGCTCACGAGTTCGACGAGCGGATGGATGCGATCAACACCGTGCTCTCGCAGCGCGGCCAGGAGCTTCTCAACGAATTCCAGACGCGCGCCTCCTCGCTCGACGCCAATACCGAAAGGCTCAACGCAGCGCTCGCAGACCGCACCCGCCAGCTGAACGAGACGCTGCTTGCCAGGACCCGCGAGATCACCGACGGGCTTGCCGAAAGCGAACAGACGCTCACCGGTTCGCTCGGCGGCATCCTTGCGGCACTCAACAGTTCGCTCGAAGAAAAGAGCTCTTCATTCCGCCAGAGCCTGCAAAGCACCGTCGAAGACGTGGTCCTCGACCTCGACATGCGCTCCGGCTTCTTCGAAGAACGCCTGCAGACGACCGTCGGCCTGCTCAGCACGACCTTCGACGACAGCATTTCGCAATTCACCTCCGCCTTCGACCAGCGTGCAGGCACGCTCGACAGCAAGCTGATGGACAGCCTCGCCCGCATCAACGAGACGGTGGCAAGCGGTTCGGATGCGATTGAAAACATCCTCTCGTCCAGCGTCGAGCGCATCAGTTCCTCGCTGACCGACCAGTCGCTCGCGCTTGAGACGACGCTCGGCACCGGCCAGGAAATGCTGGATGCCATGCTCGGAAGCCGTTCGCGCGAACTGTCCGACGCATTGTCGGCCCGCAGCACCGAAATTCAGGATACGCTGGCCTCCCGCGCTACCGAGATCCAGGATGCGCTCGTGACGCACACGGGCGAACTCCAGGAGGTCCTCGGATCGAGGACCAGCCAGCTTCGGGATGTACTCGGGACACGCACCAGCGAACTCCAGTCCGTGCTCGTCTCGCGCACCGAGGAACTTCAGGAAGCCCTTGAAGCACGCACCAGCGAATTCCAGGACGTGATCGCCACGCGCACCGGCGCACTCCACGAAACACTGGAAACACGCACCACCGAACTCCAGGACGTGTTGACGACGCGCACCAGCGAACTCCAGGGCGTGCTCGCCTCGGGTACAGGGGAACTGCACGGAGTGCTCGGAACGGGCACCACCGAGCTTCAGGATGCGCTTGCATTGCGCACCGGCGAACTCAAGGACGTGTTTGCATCCGGCACCGGCGAACTTCACGCAGGCTTTGCCAGCGCGCGTCAGGACATCGAAACAACGATCGCCGACCGCAGCAGCAGCCTTCTCAGCACGCTTTCGGAAAACCAGGCGAAGTTCGAACAGAGCCTGGCCATCCGTTCGGGCGCCATTGTCGCTGCCCTTTCCGGCAGCCACGATCATCTGACAGAGGTGCTGAGCCAAAAGTCCAGCGCGATCGAAACGCTGATGTCCGGCGCGCCGGAGCGGCTCGCCGGCATGTTCGACGAAAAGTCGGAGCACATCTCCCGCACGCTCATTGCCAGCGAGCAGCGGCTCGGTGACGAGCTGGGTCGGCGCGCTTCCGAAATGCAGACGTCGCTCGATGCCAATCGCGAGCGGCTTTCCGAAATCCTCGAAGACAAGTCGATGGAGATCGCCACCTCCTTCGCGCTCGGCGAAGATCGCCTCGCCGGCATGCTCGAAGAGAAATCGGACTCCATCACGCGCGCACTTTCGGAAACCGAACAGCGCATGAGCGGAGACCTGGCCCGCCGCACTTCGGAAATCAACGAGGCGCTGAGCGTAAACCGGGACAGGCTCGCGGAAATCCTCGACGACAAGTCGATGGAGATCGCCACCTCCTTCGCGCTCGGCGAAGACCGCCTCGCCGGCATGCTGGACGAAAAGTCGACGGCAATCGCCAACACCTTCATCGATGCCGACGTCCGCATCGAGCAATCCTTCGCGGACCGGGCGGAAGCGATACGCAACGCCTATGCCGACAATCAGCTCAATCTCGACCTGTCGCTCGAAACCCGGACGGCCGAGCTCGCACGCCTCCTCGAAAGCGGCGGCGAACGCCTCGAACAGACCGTCGGCGGTGCAAGCAGCCGCATCGAAACGGCGCTCGCAACCGGCGCCCAGCGTTTCGAAACGGGCATGGCGGACGGACTGGAGCGCGTCGAAGCCGTGCTCGGCTCGACGCAGGAGCGCATTGCTGCAACCATCGGCCTTGGCCATCAGCAGCTCGAAACGACGCTCGGCTCCGGCTACGAGCAGATTCGTGATACTCTCCAAGAGCGCACCCACTCGATTGCCAGCACGCTCGGCGACGCACAAAGCCGGATCGGCTCGCTGATGGAAGATCAGGTGACGTCGCTTGGCACCTCGATTGCCGCAAGTGCCGGAATGCTGGAAATGTCGCTCGAAACCCAGCAGACTGCCCTACGCGACGCGATCGATACGGCAGGCCAGTCTCTCGAAGAACGTCTGCGCGACAATGTCGGCACGCTTGCCGAGCGGCTTTCCGACGCCGCCGGCGAGATCGGCCGCTCGGCCGACGCCTTCTCCAACCGCATCCGCCAAACCGTCGGTGGTGTCCAGGAGGCACTCGAGGAAACCGGCGGCCGCATCGAATCGACCTTCGGCGGGCTCGAAGGCCGGATCCGGGGCGAGATCCTCGAAGCGGCTCAGCTCGTCGACGAGGCCGGCGTCAATCTTTCCAGCACGCTCACCAACCGCACGGCCGACCTGGAACGTGTCGCCGCCGAGGCTTCTGACCGCATCACCGAGACCATGGACGGCCGCACCGCCCGTATCGAGGAGCGCCTCGGCACGATCGACCGCGCACTGACGATCGGCCTCGACAACGTCACCAAGACCATCGAAAGCAAGGCCGTCGGCCTCGCCTCGACACTGCGCGAAGCGGTCGGTGCCGCGGCCCAGAGCATGGACAGCGAAGCCACCCGCTCCGCCGAAGTGCTGGCGCGTGCCGGTGCGGAATTCACCGAGGAACTCACCAACCGCAACGCCGAATTCACCAAGGCGATCGAGGAACGTTCGACCCAGATCGTCGGCCGGATTTCGGAAACCCAGAACCGGCTTGCCGGCCAGGCGGCAACCGTAGCGCTTGCCTTCTCGGAAGCCGGCAATGCGATCGTCCACAAGGTCGCGGAGGCCGACAGCCTGGTGAAACGCCAGGTGACGGCAATCTCGGAGGCGCTGGACGAGGCGCAAAAGGCGCTCGACTCGCGCGGCGACGGCATCCGCGCCACGCTCGCCGATACCGCAAGCCAGCTCGACACCGCCATGGACGCCGTCGATCGGGCACTCGCGGCCCGCGGCGACGCCATCCACACGGCCCTCGATGACCGTGCACGCGATCTGAACTCCATGCTTGCCGGCCGCTCGGCGGAACTGGCGCGCCTTCTCGATGAGAAGGCAAAGCCCATGGTCGAGGAATATGCCGCGACCGGCCGCACCGCCATCGAGCAGATGACGACCGCTGCCCAGCAGGGTGCGGAGCGGCTCTCGGCCGTGGCGCAAGAAACGACGGCACGGCTGTCCTCTGCCGCAGACGAGACGACCGCGCGGCTTTCTTCCGCCACGGAAGAATCGACGGCACGCATCCGCAATGAGAACTCCGCGCTCGTCGATGCGATCGCCGCGCGGACCAACGAGACGCTCGCCGCCATCACCCAGCGGACCGAAAGTGCCGCCGGCACCATGCGTCACGTCGAACAGGGCCTGTCGTTCAGCGTCAACAGCCTCATCGACAAGCTGGCGGAAAGCAATTCGAATATTTCCGCGATGGTCCAGGAGACAGCGAAGGAACTCGGCAGTACCGCCGATGCCGTCGCCCACCACCTTTCGGAAGCCGATCGCAAGCTCAGCGTCACGGCCAACCGGTTCGTTCAGTCGGCAACCAACTCCGCCGATATCGTTTCCGGCTCGACCCGCATGCTCGAAGACAATATCGGGCGGATGTCGGACGTCTTCGGCAATACACTCGAGCAAGTCAGCAGCCTCGTCGGCCGTTTCGACGACCACTCAAGGGTGCTTGTCGAAGCATCCGAGCTCCTCGGCGCAGCACAGTCCAACCTCGTCAGCACGCTGGACGAACGCCAGAACGCGCTTCGCATCCTGTCGACCGGCCTGGTCAAGCGCTCCGAGGAAATCGAGACGACGATGCGCAGCCTGACGACCCTCGTCGACGGCGCTTTCGAACGGGCGGAAGAACGTTCGCTGCAGGTCGGCTCGCGGCTTCGCGAAAGCCTGCACGCCTCGTTTGCCGATATCGGCCGGACGCTCGGGGAAACCCAGCATCGCGCCGAAGTGACAGCCGATGCGATGCGCGAAGCGCTGATCAGTGCCGGCAGCGACGCCAACCACGCCATCGAGACGACGCTGGCGGACGCCGAGAGGCGCACCCGCGATCTTTCCGAGCGGATGCGCGGCAGCATTTCGCAGTCGCTGAGCGACGTCGAGCAGCTTCTCTCTGATGCGACCAGCCGCTCCGGCAGCGCCGCCGAACAGCTGCGCGATACGCTCAGGGAATCGGTCGAGGAAGCCATCAACCGCTTCGCCGGCGCGACCGACGAAATCCGCCGCTCGGCGCAGGATATCCGCCGCGAGCTGGATACGACCCGCACCGAACTCAAGCGCGGCGCGTTCGACCTGCCGGAAGAAGCCAAGGAAAGCGCAGCCGCGATGCGGCGTGCCGTCGCCGAGCAGATCAAGGCGTTGCAGGACATCTCGGCGCTGGTCGGGCGTTCGACCCAGAATTTCGAGATTTCCGAAGCTTCGGCACCGCGCCAGGCACCTGCTTCCGTTCCGCAGCCGGCCCCTGCCCGCCCGCAACCGCAGCCCGCAGCCGCGGCCATCCCGCAGCCGGCTCCGCCTGCACCCCGCAACGATCCGTATGCCGGAAACGCGCTGCGCGGCACGCTGCCGCTCGATCGGCAGGCGCCCGTTGCCCGCGCACCGGAGCCGCGCGGCACCGACGGCGGCTGGATCAGCGACCTGTTGCGCGGCGCATCGCGCGACGAGGTGACGGATACCCCGGCGGCACCCCGCCAGCAGCCACAGCCGGCACCGCGTGCCGCCGAACCGGCCCCCGCTCCACGCGGCGGCAATGGCGACAACCGCAACCCGCGCCATATGGTGGAATCGCTGAACTCGCTGTCGGTCGATATCGCCCGCGCCATCGACCACGACGCATCGGTCGACCTGTGGCGGCGTTACCAGCGCGGCGAGCGTGACGTCTTCACCCGTCGCCTCTACACGCTGAAGGGCCAGCAGACTTTCGACGAGATCAAGCGCAAGTACGACCGCGAGCCGGAATTCCGCACCGCCGTCGACCGCTATATCGCCGATTTCGAAAAGCTGCTCGCCGACGTCGCCCGCACCGACCGCGACAAGACTGTCACCCAGAGCTACCTCACCTCGGATACGGGCAAGGTCTACACGATGCTGGCCCACGCCGCCGGCCGGTTCAACTAAGAGCCGGATCGGAACAGCCGATAACTTAAAAGCCGCCTTTCGGGGCGGCTTTTTTGTTTGGAGCTAACGAAGTCTGGATCAGCGATTGATGTCGAGGAATGGCAAAGGCAGGCCGGATTTCCAGCCTCCTGGCAAAAAAGACATGCAAGGCTCCCGGAGGAGGCCTTCATGACCCGCCTTCGATCACAGAGCTTTGCCACTTGGCACCGATAGCATCGGCATGGACAAGCCACGGATGATGCTGCGAAGAGGTCTTCCTCTTTCGCACATTCATAAGAACGATTTTGCGGGATTGGACGCCGTCACTCGTCGCGTCGATCCGACGAGACAGGCGTCCCCGTCGGCGGTGTACTGGATCAAGTAGGGCCGGCCCGTGGAACTCAGAATATCCGCGAACCTGACTTTAGCCGTTGATGCCTCACATCGACTTCAGCGACCAGTCGACGATCTGGGCGCCGACCTTGGCGAAAGCGCGGTCCAGCGCCTCGATGAAATCGCGGTTCTCGGCGCCAGAGACCGGAGCGGTCGCCTTGAACACGCTCTGGGCGCGCACCGTGCCGTTGCGGTCATTGAGGATTTTTGCCGAGATCTCGACATTGGCGAGACGCGGGCTGCCGGCGGTGACCTCGAAGGCGCGGATATCGGTGACGACCTGGTAGTCGATCGCAAGGCCCTGCCCCGGCTTGCCGACGCCGCCGAGGCGGCCGGAGTTTTCGAAGGCTTCGACCAGCTTCGACTGAACGAGCGCCGGCAGGCGGTCGCCCCAGCGGGAATCGGCGAGATACTGGATTTCGGACGGCGAGACGCGCACCACGACCTGTTCGCTGTTGAGCAATTTCAGCGCCGTCGGTTCGGGCACGAGGATCTGCCGGTTGCGGGCGGAAACGCCCTGGCCGGACGGCGTAATCGACAGGTCGAACGTATCGTTGTTCGCCTTGCTGCCGCAACCGCTCAGCAGCGCCGCCACGAGCGGCAGCGCGAGCAGAACCGAGCCGCGGGCCGCCGCACGTCGCATCAAGAACCCAGAACCGGTCATCAAACCCCACTCTCCAACACTGGAAACGCCCAGCTTACCGCCGCGTCCTGCCGTCATATTCTTTCACCGTCTCGCCGCCGAAGATCAGCCGCTGCGGATTCTGGTCGAAATTGGTGATCGTCTGGTCGAGCGACTGCACCGTGCGGCGCGCGTCGTTGACCAGCGTCTGGATATCCCTCAGGCCGCTTGCCGAAAAGCGCGACAGATTGTCGGCGATCGGGCCGACCCGAGCATTGATGTTGTCGGCCACGGTGCGGAAGGATTCGAGCGTCTTGCGCGCCTCGGCGAACAGGCCTTGCGAATCGTCGCTCGAAACAAGCCCGTCCACCTTGGCGAGAATGCCGTCGACACGGCTCGAAGCATCGTTGAGCTTCTTGGCCAGATCGGTGAAATCGCCGATCGCGCGGTCGATATCGTCCTTGCGATGGGCGAAATTGTCGACAACGCTGCGGGCCGAGCCGATGGTCTGGCGGGCATCCTCGGAGGCGGCGGTGATATTGCGGATCGTCGTCGCGACCTGATCGGTATTGACGGCACTCAGCACGCCATCGGCACGCCTCAAAAGGGTCTGGGCGTCCGAACCCACCTTTTCGAGGTTGGCGGCAGCATTCCTGACATTGATCACCACGTCGTCAAATTTATCCGAGGCGATGGCGACATTGCGGGTGGCGCGCTCGGTATTGGAGACAACGGCGTTGATCTTTTCCGCGTCGATCGCCTTCACCAGCCGTTCGGCTGCGGCAAGGGTGGAGTTGAGCGTTCCGGAGACCCGGTCGATCGTCGCTGAGAGCGTCGAGAGGCTGTTCAGGAACTTGTCGATGCTGTCGGAATTCTGGGCGAGCGCCGAGGTGAAGGTTTCCACATTGCGGATGGTCTGGGTCAGCGGACCGCGCGCATCGGCGACAAAGCCCTGGATATCGCCAATCGCCGCGTCGGCGCGGTCGAGGATCTTGTCGGCGGTGGCGAGCAGGTTGGTGACGCTCGATTGCTCGGCGATCAGCACGGCCGGCCGGCCGTTCTCGATCGATTTCTGGAGGATGTTCTCTTCGCCCTTGGCGCCGCCGGAAAGCTCGATATAGGCAGCCCCCGTCAGGCCCTGCACTTCGAGTGCTGCCTGCGTGGACTGATAGACCGGCGCATCGGCGCGCACTTCGGTGAAGGCGATCGAATAACGGGGATCGTCCGGGTCGATGGTGAGGCTGCGCACCGAACCGACCGGAATGCCGTTGAAGCGAACCGGAGAGCCGACCGACAAGCCGTTCGCCGAGCCCGGGATGCGGATCGCCAGTTCGGCCGTCGGTCCACCGCGGCCGGATTGCGCCATCCAGTAGACGAAGCCGAACGCGGCAGCGATCACCAGTAAGGTGAAGAAACCGACAAGGGCGTAGTTGGCTCTGGTTTCCATAGATCAGGTCACTCTTCTACTTCTGCCGCAGGCTGCTTTTCTTGGACCACGACTGACCGCGCCCGCTTGCCGCGGAAATAGGACTGTACCCATGGATCGTCACAGGCAAACATATCCTCAAGCGTACCCTCGACCAAGACCCGTTTCTCTCCGAGCACAGCAATTCTGTCGCAGACCGAGAAAAGACTATCGAGGTCGTGTGTCACCATGTAGACGGTCAAGCCCAGCGTATCGCGCAGCCTGGCGATGAGCGCGTCGAAATCGGCAGCGCCGATCGGGTCGAGGCCGGAGGTCGGCTCATCGAGGAAAACGAGGTCCGGATCGAGCGCCAGAGCACGTGCAAGTGCGGCGCGCTTGATCATGCCGCCTGACAGTTCGGACGGATATTTGTCGGCCGCATCGGGCGGCAGGCCGACCATCTCGATCTTCAGGTAGGCGAGTTCGTCCATCAGCGACTGCGGCAGATCGAGATATTCGCGCATCGGCAGCTGGATGTTTTCCTTCACCGTCAGGGCCGAGAACAGCGCTCCGTGCTGGAAGAGCACGCCGAGCCGCGTGTCGAGCGCCATGCGCTCGTCTTCCGCGACAGTGTCGTAATCGGCGCCGAGAATGTGGATCGTGCCGGAACGGTGCGGCAACAGGCCGAGCACCGTTCGCATCAGCACCGATTTGCCGGTGCCGGACGCGCCGACGAATCCCAGGATCTCGCCGCGATAGATGTCCAGGTTCAGGTGGTCGAGCACCAGCTTCTCTCCGAAGCCGACCGTCAGGTCGCGGACCGACAGCACCACCTGCCGGCCATTCGACTTGTCCCTGATCACGGTCTGCGGCACCTCTTCCAAACCGTTCTCCATCAGAAATCGATTGCGGAATAAAAAAGCGCGAACATCGCATCCATGAAGATGACGGCGAAGATCGATTTTACCACCGAGGTGGTGACATGCTGGCCGAGCGATTCGGCGCTGCCGCCGACCTTCATGCCCTCGACGGCGGCAACGATGCCGATCGCCAGCGCCATGAACGGCGCCTTGATCATGCCGGAGGCGACGGAGGTGTGGTCGATCGCCTCATGAAGGCGCGACAGATACGTATCGAAGGTGATGCCGGAATAGGCAAGAGCGACGACGGCCGCCCCGAACAGGGCCGAAAAGTTGGCGATGATCGTCAAGAGCGGCAGCGCCACGGTCAGCGCCACGAGCCGCGGAAAGATCAGCACGCCGACCGGATTGAGGCCGATCACCGTCAACGCGTCGATCTCCTCGCGCATCTTCATCGAACCGATCTCGGCGGTAATCGCGCTGCCGGAACGGCCGGCGATCATGATCGCGGTCAGCAGCACGCCGATCTCACGAAGCTGCAGGATGCCGACCAGATCGACGACAAAAATCTCGGCCCCGAAATACCGGAGCTGGAAGGCGCCCTGCTGGGCGATGATCGCGCCGATCAGGAAGGACATCAGCACGATGATCGGCACCGCGCGCACGCCCATGCGGTCGATATGGGTGACGACGGACGCCGGCGATACGCCTGCGCCACGGCCGAGCTTCATCTGGGCACCGCGAACCGCCGAGCCGAGAATATGCATGGCCGCATAGAAATCACCGCCGAGCGAGACTATGACTTCGCCGACCGGAGCAAACAGGCGTTCGAACAGGTTTCCCTTAGCTCCGCCGTCCGCAGGCGGCGCAGGAACGTGTTCCGGCAAGACGCCGATCAATTCCCGGATCGGGCCTTCGCCGCCCACCAGGGCCGCTTCTGCGCCCTGCCCGCCCTTGGCGGTCATCAGCCGGCGGATGAGCCAGGCGCCGGCTGTATCGACGCCGGTGATACCGGAAAGATCGATCTCCACCTTGCCCCGTTTTGCGGCATTTTCGAACCGCTCGAACTCCTTGAGCACAGGTGCTATCGTCGGGCCGCGCCATTCGCCGGCCAGCACGTACCGTTCACCGCCGTCGCCGGGCAGATTTTCGGCCTTGATTTCGGCTGGCTGGAACGTCACGTGTTTCTTTCGCGCTTCAAGCTTGTCAGGAGTTTCAATACGATGCGGTTGATCGCACTTTCGAGACCGGCAATATAGCTGCGTCATAGGGATTTGCCACAACGGGACGCGTAAAACCATGAGCCGTCACCTCGAAGCCACAATAGAGACGTTTCCGATCTCCGGTTCCTTCACGATTTCCCGCGGCTCCAAGACCGAGGCGGAAGTCATCACCTGCATCGTCAGCGAGAACGGCTTTTCCGGCCGCGGCGAATGTGTGCCTTACAAGCGCTATGGCGAAAGCCTGGACGGTGTGATGGAGGATATCACGGCCATTGCTGACGCAATCCGCGCCGGTTTGACACGCGCGGAGCTGCAGAGACGGATGCCGCCGGGTGCTGCCCGAAACGCCGTCGATTGTGCGCTCTGGGACCTGGAGGCGAAGCTGAGCGGGCAGCGTGTCGCCGATGTGATCGGCGCTACCAGCCGCAAACCCTTCGTCACCGCCTTCACGCTGTCGCTCGGTGAACCGGAGGTCATGGCAGCGGAGGCGGCCCGGAATGCCTACCGACCGCTTCTCAAGGTCAAGCTCGGGACGGACAATGACGAAATGCGGCTGAGGGCCGTTCGTGACGCCGCGCCGGCCGCGCGGATCATCGTCGATGCCAACGAAGGATGGACCGAGGAAAACCTCGCCCACCACATGGCGATCGCCGCGGAAACCAATGTGTCGTTGATCGAGCAGCCATTGCCGGCCGGCCGGGATGCGGCGCTTGCCCGTATCCGCCGCCTCGTTTCCGTCTGCGCCGATGAAAGCGTGCATGCCACGGAGGACCTGGCAAACCTTCGCGACCGTTATGACGCCGTCAACATCAAGCTCGACAAGACCGGCGGACTGACCGAAGCGCTGGCGATGAAGGCGGAAGCACAGCGGCTTGGATTTGCCGTGATGATCGGCTGCATGGTCGGCTCCTCGCTCGCCATGGCGCCGGCCGTGCTGCTTGCCCAGGATGCGGACTACGCGGATCTCGACGGACCGCTGCTGCTTTCCCGCGACCGGCCGGACGGGCTGCGCTACGAGGGTTCCCTCGTCTACCCGCCGGAAGCGACCCTCTGGGGCTGAAGTCTTGCCGCAAGCGCGATGATCGACAGGCCAAGCAGCGCCAGGACAGACATGGCCACATAGCTCGTCGGGCCGAACTGGCGGTAAAGTACGCCGGAGAGCACCGTCGAAAGCGCGAGAAAAACGCCGTTGTAGAAGACATAGGCGCCCTGCATCGAGGCTTCCTGGTCCTCGCGCACCGCCTCGACCAGCCGGTGCTGGATGCCGATGTGGACAAAGGCGAAGGTGAACGCGTGGGTGGCCTGCAGCGCCAGATATCCCCAGAAATCGAGCGGCATCGGAAACAGTGTCCAGCGCAGCACCGCCACCGCACAACCGATTCGCATCAGCGTCCAGGGCGAGATCCTTCGGGCGATCCAGCCCGCTGCGAAGAAGACGATGATCTCCGACACGACGGCTGCGCTCCACAGGACGCCGATCGAGCCGCTCGAAAACCCGATCTGCTGCCAGTGTATGGTGCCGAACGTATAGAACATGCCGTGCCCTGCCTGCGCCACCGACGCTCCGATCATCAGCACGTGCAGGTCGAGCCTTTTCAGCGAGCTCGGCTGAGGCACCTTGTCCGGGTCAGGCCTTGCAACGGCCCGGCCGAGCTTGGGAGCCGCGAACGCAACGGCGACGGTCAGAAGAAAACCGACCGCTATCGCCGACGGTACGGCCTGGAAACCCCAGAAGCCGAGGAGCTCGCCGACGAATAGCACCACGGCCACGAAGCCGACCGACCCCCACACCCGCATCGAGCCATATTGGAAACCCCAGCGCCGGACCCCGCTCACGGCGATCGATTCGACGATCGGCGCATAGGGCGCGAAAACCGCCGCCTGAACGGCGACGACGATGAGAACCGGCCAGAAGTCGCGGGTGAAGAACATGGCGAATGCCGTCAACAACGACAGCGCGCCGGACCAGGCGAGCATCAGGGTGCGTTCCGTCATGCGGTCAGCAAGCAGGCCGGCAACAGGGGCTGCCACCACGCGCAGGAAAAGCTGCGAAGCGAGCACGATGCCGATTTCAAACTCGGTAAAGGCAAGCCCGTCGAGCCAGACGGGCAGATAGGGCAGAATCACGCCATTCACCCCGAGCGGCGCCCCATAGGCGATCGCACAGCGCAACTGGAAGAACCGGGGCGCTGTCTGCGCCGTATTTAAGGGAATCACGATTTCACGGGTGGGTTGCTGAAGTTTCAGCTTACCTAACACACACCCTTGTGCCTGCCTATGGCAAGATGTAGCCCTCTGACCGGCCTGTCCATCTGTCGCAGGCCACTCAGGCGGCCCGCATGTCCTCGATGGATTGTGGCGCCGGCAAGGCCTTGATCTCGGCCGTGGCGGCGATGTTCTGCCACGAGATCATCTCCAGAGTGCCGTCGAAGTTCTCGGCGATCGCCGTACAGCTTTCCACCCAGTCGCCGGTATTGACGTAGTGGATGCCGTCGATGTCTTCCATGACGGCGTGATGGATATGGCCGCAGATGACGCCATCGACATTGTTGCGGCGGGCTTCGTCGGCGACGACCCGCTGGAACTCGCCGATGAAATTCACGGCGTGTTTGACCTGCAGCTTGGCCCAGGCCGAGAACGACCAGTAGGGCATGCCGAGGCGTCGGCGGATGGCGGCAAGGCCGATATTGATGACGATGGCCGCGTCATAGGCCCAGTCGCCGAGATAGGCGAGCAGGCGGGCGTTGCGGACCACGACGTCGAATTCGTCGCCATGCAGGACCAGGTATTTCTTGCCGTCGGCCATTTCGTAGATTTCGCGCTCCGCGACTTCGATGCCGCCGAAATGGGTGCCCGGGAAGGAGCGCAGGAATTCGTCGTGGTTGCCGGGGATGTAGACGATGCGGGTGCCCTTGCGCGCCTTGCGCAGCAGCTTCTGGACCACGTCGTTGCAGCCCTGCGGCCAGTACCAGTTGCGCTTCAGCCGCCAGCCGTCGACGATGTCGCCGACCAGGAAGATGGTATCCGCTTCGTGACAACGCAGGAAATCCAGGAGGAAGTCTGTTCGGGCCGCCTTGGAGCCCAGATGAACGTCCGAAATGAAGAGCGTTCTGAAATGCCTTGTATCCATCTCACCGGTCACGAAGTCGTCCTTTCGCTGCCGCTTCTGGTGGCTTCAAAACCAGACTCGTGTTTCAGGATGATGACAGGGCGGGGAAAAGCCGGCCCCGGCGTTCCGATCGGCCATGTTCCAATTTCCGCCATCACCCCAAATTAGCTGCTGTCGCTGCCGATCGATTGATGTAAGGAGAGGTCTCTCCTTTCGACCCCTCAAAGACAGAACAAGCAAGCCAGGAGGAAACATGAACGCGCAGGACAAACCGAAGGCGCCGACCATGCCGGTCAGCGGCGATCTCGACGAGCAGGCGCTGTTCTTCCACCGCTACCCGCGGCCTGGCAAGCTGGAGATCCAGGCGACCAAGCCGCTCGGCAACCAGCGCGACCTGGCGCTTGCCTATTCTCCGGGCGTTGCAGCCCCATGTCTGGCGATCCGCGATAACCCGGATATGGCTGCGGACTATACCGCCCGCGCCAACCTCGTCGCCGTCGTCTCGAACGGTTCGGCCGTGCTTGGGCTCGGCAATATCGGCCCGCTGGCTTCAAAGCCGGTCATGGAAGGCAAGGCCGTCCTCTTCAAGAAATTCGCCGGCATCGACGTCTTCGACATCGAGATCGACGCGCCCGGCATCGAGGCGATGGTCTCGACCGTCTCGGCGCTCGAGCCGACCTTCGGCGGTATCAACCTCGAAGACATCAAGTCGCCGGAATGTTTCGAGGTCGAGCGCCGGCTGCGCGAAAAGATGAACATCCCGGTCTTCCACGACGACCAGCACGGCACCGCCATCATCGTCGCTGCCGCGATCCTGAACGGGTTGGAACTGGCGGGCAAGAACATCGCCGACGTGAAGATCGTGACGTCGGGCGCGGGTGCCGCGGCGCTGGCCTGCCTGCATCTCCTCGTTTCGCTCGGCGCGAAAAAGGAGAATATCTGGGTCCACGACATCGAAGGCCTTGTCTATGACGGGCGCAATACGCTGATGGACGAGTGGAAGGAAATCTACACCCAGAAATCCGACAAGCGCGTCCTTGCCGACAGCATCGGCGGTGCCGACGTGTTTCTCGGCCTCTCCGCCGCGGGCGTGCTAAAGCCCGAACTCCTGGCGCAGATGGCCGAAAAGCCGCTGATCATGGCGCTTGCCAATCCGACGCCGGAAATCATGCCGGAGCTCGCCCGCGCCGCCCGCCCCGACGCGATGATCTGCACCGGCCGTTCGGACTTCCCGAACCAGGTCAACAACGTGCTGTGCTTCCCCTACATCTTCCGCGGTGCGCTCGATTGCGGCGCCCGGACGATCAACGAGGAGATGAAGATGGCAGCGGTCAAGGCGATCGCAGCGCTTGCCCGCGAGGAAGTCTCCGACGTTGCCGCGCGCGCCTATTCCGGCGAGACTCCGATCTTCGGAGCCGACTATCTCATCCCCTCGCCTTTCGATCCGCGCCTCATCCTGCGCATTGCCCCGGCGGTTGCCAAAGCCGCTGCCGAGACCGGCGTCGCATCCCGGCCGATCCAGGATTTCGAGGCCTATCTCGACCAGCTGAACCGCTTCGTGTGGCGCTCCGGTTTCGTCATGAAGCCGATCTTCAGCGCCGCCAAGGTTTCGGAAAAGAACCGGGTGATCTTCGCCGAGGGCGAGGACGAGCGCGTCTTGCGCGCCGCCCAGGTTCTGCTCGAGGAAAAGACGGCGACCCCGATCCTGATCGGTCGTCCTTCCGTCATCGAGGCACGGCTTGCCCGTTTCGGCATCCGCATCCGCCCGAATGTCGATTTCGCCGTGGTCAACCCGGAAGACGATCCGCGCTATCGCGACTATGTCGACGAATATTTCGCCCTGGTCGGCCGCGAAGGCATCAATCCGGAAGCGGCGCGCACCATCGTGCGCACCAACAACACGGTGATCGGCGCGCTCGCGGTCAAGCGCGGCGATGCGGACGCGCTGATCTGCGGCGTCGAAGGCCGTTACGACAAGCATCTCAGCGACGTGAACCAGATCATCGGCAAGCGGCCGGACGTCTGCGCCTTCTCGGGCCTCAGCCTGGTCATCTCCCAGCGTGGTGCGATGTTCTTCACCGACACCTTCGTCAACTACAACCCGTCCGCGCAGGAAATCGCCGAGATCACGGTTCTGGCGGCCGAGGAAATCCGCCGCTTCGGCATCACCCCGAAGGCGGCGCTGATCTGCCATTCGAATTTCGGCTCGCGCGATTCGGAAAGCGCCCAGAAGATGCGGACCGCCCTGAAGCTGGTGCGCCAGCGGGCACCGGAGCTTGAAGTGGACGGCGAAATGCAGGGCGGTTCTGCCCTGTCGGAAACGCTGCGCAAGCGGGCCATGCCGAACAGTTCGCTGACCGGCGAGGCCAACCTGCTGGTTTTCCCGAACCTCGACGCGGCAAACATCTCGCTCGGCCTCGTGCGCAACCTGACGGACGCCTTGCATGTCGGCCCCATTCTTCTGGGAGCGGCCCAGCCGGCGCATATCCTGTCGTCCTCGGTCACGTCGCGCGGCGTCGTGAACATGGCGGCGCTGGCGGTTGTCGAAGCATCGCAGCCAAATCTGCAATTTCAATCTTAAATTGCAGATTCACCCGCACAGCGGTTTGAGCCCTGAACAGGGCTCGAACTCCCTGCTGCAGAAATGACCTGCGCCGGGTATTGCCCCGATTTTTGAGGGCGATGCCGGCGACTTTATGAGATTGTCAACCGGAACGTTCCATGATGCCATCTCCACTCTGGAGAGGATGCCGGAATTGCCGATACCGCTTCGCGGCCTGCTGACCATACCTCTGTTTTTTCTGCCGGCCGCAGCGCTTGCGGGGGACCCCGCCGTTTGTGCGGCACTCTACCGGAAACTTGGAAACAGCCCGCAGATCATCGGCAGCACCTCCGTGGCGCGCAGCTATGCCCAGCAACTCGGCGAATACAATGCCGATATCCGGGAGCTCAGGATCGACATGCGCCGCGCCGGCTGCGGCAACGGCAGCGTCGTGGTTCTGGGCGGCCCGAATGCCGAGGTCTGCGGCCAGATGCGGGATGCGCTGGACAGAATGGAGCAGAGCCGCGACGCGCTGGCAGCGGAACGGAACAGTTCGCGGCAGATGATCCTGCCCTCGGAAGAGCGCAATGCCATTCTCGCCGCCATTCGCGAACAGCGCTGCATCCCCTCTTTCGAGCCTCTGCCGCCTGTCGTCGACGACCGCCGAAAGGTGCCGGGGATCGAGCTGCCCAGGCAGGAGGAGCCCTATTCCGGGATCACCAAATTGCAGACGCATCCGCCGCAGGCCGCAGTCCAGCGGCCAGTGCTCACACCGCCACCGGAGCGAGCCTACGATCCGAACAAGAAGGTGCGCACCGTCGGGCCGACCTTCCTGCCCGATGAGAGTATCGATCTCAGCAATCCGCAATCGGCAGGACCGCAGCCGCAGCAATAGTCAGCGGTTTTCCCATCGGTCCTCAAAGATCAGTTCGTCCAGGGTCAGGCGCTGGCGCCAGCCCTTGAGCGCCAGCTCCGGCTCGCCATAGAGCCGGTCGACATAACCGAGGCAGAGCCAGGCGACGATCTCGATGCGGTCGGGAATGCCCAGCAGCCCGCGCACGTCCTCGTCGCGAAAAATGCTGACCCAGCCGACGCCGACGCCTTCGGCCCTGGCAGCAAGCCAGAGGTTCTGCACGGCGCAGACGGTCGAATAGGCGTCCATGCGCGGATTGTGGGTGCGGCCGAGCACGACCGGGCCTGCGCGATCCGGATCACAGGTGACGCAGATCGACAGCGGTGCCTTGCGGATGCCTTCGAGCTTGAGGCTGCGGTACAAATCACGGCTTTCCTCCGCAAACATTGCCTCCGCTTCGTCATTGGCGCGCGAAAAGGCGGCCCACGCTGCCTCCCGCACCGCCTGGTCTCGGATGAGGATGAAATTCCACGGTTGCATGAAACCGACCGAGGGGGCTGCATGCGCGGCGCCAAGCAGCCGCTTTACCAAGTCGTCCGGCAACGGATCGGGCAGGAACTGGTCGCGCACGTCGCGTCGCGTCTCGATCGCCTTGTAGACGGCCGCACGATCGGCCTTCGAAAATTCACCGGCAGGCAGCAAGGCATGCGCGAAAGGGTCAGGTCGCATCGTTTATCCCCAACAATGCCGTCGCTCCCCAACCTTTCGAAAGCAAGGAGAGGTCCGAAACCTTTCCGCCGTCCGCGCGGGTTCGGTCTATCGTGTCAGGCCGGTCTTCTGACTTGGCTTCGTCCGCTTCCCGCCGCAGCCTTCCCGGTTTCCCAGTGGCTAAATTCCTGCGGCCGGGCGTCCACCTCACAGCGTTGGGCACGTTCCGGATCCACCCCGGATTCCCGATTCTCCGGCTTTTGGCCGGCACCTGACAGGATCGGTTATGCCCTTACCCAATCCCCGGCGCAAGACGCTCATGCGACGGCGAAATAGCGCACCTAGGCGAATTCACTGCTGCGGGTGACCAGTTGGGCGCCTCGATCTGCGCGGGGCCATGATCCCTCTCCTACCGATCGCGGAAACGGTTGGTGATCGGGTAACGCCGGTCGCGGCCGAAATTCTTCTTGGTGATTTTGACGCCCGGCGCCGATTGGCGCCGCTTGTATTCGGCGAGATAGAGAAGGTGCTCGATGCGGTGAACGGTCGCGATGTCGTGGCCGCGGGCGATAATCTCCTCGGTGCCCATCTCCAACTCGACGAGGCACTCGAGAATGTCGTCGAGCACCGGATAGGGCGGCAGCGAGTCCTGGTCGGTCTGGTTGGGCCTCAGTTCCGCGGATGGCGCCTTTGAGATGATGTTCTTCGGGATCACCTCGCCGCTCGGGCCGAGAGCCGTCGGCGGCAGGTGTTGGTTGCGCCAGGCGGCCAGCGCATAGACCTGCATCTTGTAGAGGTCCTTGATCGGATTGAAGCCGCCGTTCATGTCGCCGTAGAGGGTCGCGTAACCGACCGACATTTCCGACTTGTTGCCGGTCGTCACCACCATCGAGCCGAACTTGTTGGAGATCGCCATCAGGATCGTGCCGCGCGCGCGGCTCTGGAGGTTCTCCTCGGTGATGCCCTCCTCGGTTCCCTCGAACAGCTCGGCCAGCGCCGACGAAAAACCATCCACCGGCTCGGCGATCTGGACGATATCGTAACGGCAGCCGAGCGCCCTGGCGCAATCGGCCGCGTCCTTCAGCGAATCCTCGGATGTATAGCGATAGGGCAGCATCACGGTGCGCACCCTCTCCTCGCCGAGCGCATCGACGGCGATCGCCGCGCAGATGGCGCTGTCGATACCGCCGGACAGGCCGAGCACGACCGACTTGAAACCGTTCTTGTTGACGTAATCGCGGAAGCCGAGCAGGCAGGCGCGGTAATCCGCCTCCTCCTTTTCCGGAATGCGCGCCATCGGGCCGCGTGCACAATGCCAGGTCTCGCCAATTCGTCTCCACTCGGTGACGGCAACGGCCGGCTCGAACTGGCTCATCTGGAAGGCGAGCGACTTGTCCACATTGAAGGCGAAGCTGGCGCCGTCGAAGACCAGTTCGTCCTGGCCGCCGAGCTGGGCCGCGTAGATCATCGGCAGGCCGGTCTCGATCACCTGTTTCAGCACGACCTGGTGGCGGATATCCACCTTGCCGCGATAGTAGGGCGAGCCGTTCGGCACGAGCAGGATTTCCGCACCGCTTTCCGACAGCGTCTCGCAGACGCCGAGATCGCCCCAGATATCCTCGCAGATCGGGATGCCGAGCCGGACGCCGCGAAAATTCACCGGTCCGGGCATCTCGCCGGCGATAAAGACGCGCTTCTCATCGAACTCGCCATAGTTCGGCAGGTCGATCTTGTCGCGCACGGCGATCACCCTGCCACCGTCGAGCACGGCGATCGAGTTGTGCCGGCCTTCCTCGCCCTGGCGGGGAAATCCGATGATGACACCGGGGCCACCATCCGCCGTATCGGCAGCAAGCTCCTCCACCGCCTTCAGGCAGGCCTTCAGGAAAGCCGGTTTCAGGACAAGGTCTTCCGGCGGATAACCGGACAGGAAGAGCTCCGTAAACAGGATGAGATCCGCCTCCTCGCGGGCAGCATCTCTTCGGGCTTCTCGGGCCAACGCCAGATTGCCGGCGATATCGCCGACGGTCGGGTTGAGCTGCGCGACGGCGATACGGAAAGTCTGGCTGATGTCCTGGGTCATGGTACCGATTTAGCGTCAGCCGCAGGCGGCGGCAACGTCGTTGCGAGAGTTTTTTGTCCGTCAGGCGGATGCAGGACGATCGCCCGGATAATGCGGCACGTCGTCCTCGGGCAATTCATAGAAATCCGCCTTCTCGGCGCAATAGATATGCTCGCCCATGACAAGCCCGCTCGGCTGGTCGAAGGCGCCCGCCAGGATCGAAATGCTCTGCGCGCCCTCCGCCTGCCAGAACAGCGCCGAGCCGCATTGCGAGCAGAAGCCGCGCCGCGCTTCGTCGCTGGCACGATACCAGCTGAGCCTGTCCTCGCCTTGAAGCGTCATGTTCTCGACGCACACGCTGGTGGCCGCATAATAGAGCCCGGTCTGGCGGCGGCATTGCGAACAATGACAGGCCGTGATCGTCCGCAACGGACCGACCGTCTCAAACCGGATCGCGCCGCACAGGCAACGACCGCTGTTTTTCTGCTCCATGCAACATCCCCGACGAAAGCAAGACGCAGTGTCGCGAGCGCGGGCCGCGGGGTCAAATCTATTCGGCTGATCATGCCATCAAAGGAAATAATAATAAAAAGGCCAGCGTCACCGCCGGCCTTCTCCGATTTTCAGCCATCGTGTGTGGCGGTTCAGCCGTTGACGACCATCCGCTTCTCGTCGCGGCCGCTCTTCATCCGCTCGGCGAGCAGGAAGGCCAACTCCAGCGCCTGGTCGGCGTTGAGACGCGGGTCGCAATGGGTGTGGTAACGGTCCTGCAGGTCGCCGGCCGTGACGGCACGAGCGCCGCCGGTGCATTCGGTGACGTCCTTGCCGGTCATCTCGATATGGATGCCGCCCGGATGGGTGCCTTCCGCACGGTGGATCTGGAAGAAACTTTCGACTTCCGACAGGATCCGCTCGAACGGCCGGGTCTTGTAGTTGTTGAGCGTGATCGTGTTGCCGTGCATTGGGTCGCAGGACCAGACGACCTTTTTGCCCTCGCGCTCGACAGCGCGGATCAGCTTGGGCAGGCTCTCGGCAACCTTGTCATGACCGAAACGGCAGATCAGCGTCAGGCGCCCGGCTTCGTTCGCCGGGTTCAGCGCGTCGATGAGCTCGATCAGGTTGTCGGCCTGCAGCGACGGGCCGCATTTGAGACCGATCGGGTTCTTGATGCCGCGGAAATATTCGACATGCGCGTGGTCGAGCTGGCGGGTGCGGTCGCCGATCCACAGCATGTGGCCGGACGTCGCGTACCAGTCGCCGGACGTGGAGTCGACGCGGGTGAAGGCTTCTTCGTAGCCGAGAAGCAGCGCCTCATGGCTGGTGAAGAAGTCCGTCTCGCGCAGGCTCGGCTGGTTTTCGGCGGTGATGCCGATCGCGGTCATGAAGTCCATGGTCTCGCTGATGCGGTCGGCGAGCTTGCGGTAGCGTTCGCCCTGGGGGCTGTCCTTGACGAAGCCGAGCATCCACTTGTGGACGTTTTCGAGATTGGCGTAGCCGCCCATCGCAAAGGCGCGCAAAAGGTTGAGCGTCGCAGCAGACTGGCGATAGGCCATCATCTGGCGTTCCGGATCGGGAATGCGCGACTCCGGCGAAAACTCGATGCCGTTGATGATATCGCCGCGGTAGGACGGCAGTTCGACGCCTCCCTGCACCTCGACATTCGACGAACGCGGCTTGGCAAACTGGCCGGCGATACGGCCGACCTTGACGACCGGAAGCTGGGCGCCATAGGTCAGGACGACGGCCATCTGCAGGAACGAACGGAAAAAGTCGCGGATATTGTCCGCACCGTGTTCGACGAAGCTTTCTGCGCAGTCGCCGCCCTGCAGCAGGAAGGCATTGCCTTCCGCGACGCTTGCGAGCTGCTTCTTCAGGCGGCGGGCTTCACCGGCGAACACGAGCGGCGGAAAGGTCGCGAGCTGAGCCTCAGTCGCCGCCAGCGCGGCCTTGTCCGGAAATTCAGGGACCTGCTGGATCGGTTTTTGCCGCCAACTGCTCGGGGTCCAGTTCTGTGCCATCTCGCTCACCTGTTTCAGCCTCGGCCATCCTCTGCCGGGCAAGTCTTTAAAATCGAGGCGGCTTATAGACCTTAACAGCCCCGTTGCATAGCCGTTTTGCCTGCTTTCACCGCCGGCTCGTCCCCCGCGATATGCCACGAATATCAAGCTGACGCCGCATCCGATCGGATCGCATGCAGTGTGAATTCAGGACATGGCGTGAATTTTAGTCCCGTTCTTAGCCACAATTTCACGAATTTGCGCGACGTTTCGCGCAGGGTTTTCTTGCTGGGGAGCAGGCGATGCATCCGATGACACGTTTCTGGAAGGATCGCCGCGGCAATTTCGGCGTCATGACCGCCTTTCTGTTGGTTCCGCTGATTGGAACAGCCGGCATGGCGCTTGATTTCGGCTATGCGCTCACCGTCAAGCAGCAACTCGTGGGCGCAGCCGATGCGGCCGCCGTCGGCGCCATTGCCGAGAAATCAAAGGCCGTCGCCCAGGCGATGCAACTGCCGGGGGATGGGAGCGTGGCGCTCGATCCGGCCGAGGCCCGAAGCATCTTCCTCGGTCAGATGTCCGGCGAGCTTTCCTCCCTGCCGGTCAATGTCGATATCGCGGTCGCGAAGAACAACGGCATCCTGACCTCGCGCGTATCGTTCAGCGCCACTTTGCCCACCACTTTCATGACGATCCTCGGCAAGGACGACATCACTGTTTCCGGCCAGGCCACCGCGCAGTACCAGACGCCGTCATTCCTCGACTTCTACATGCTGCTCGACAACACGCCGTCCATGGGCGTCGGGGCCAACTCGAAGGCCATCGACGACATGAAATACGCAACTCGCAACGGTGATAGCAAGGGCAACAACAAAGAGTGCGCCTTTGCCTGCCATATCGTTTTCGAGGACGGAAAAGAAGATCCAAACAGCTATTACAACGTCGCCAAGCAGAACCGCATCCCCATTCGTATCGATGTCGTCGCCGAAGCAACGGAAACTTTGATGAAAACGGCAACGGATACGCAGACCGTGCCCGGCCAGTTTCGTATGGCGGCCTACACCTTCGGGGAACGGGCGCAGGACGCAAAGCTCTTCAAGGTCGCCGAACTGAACGAAAACCTCACTACGGTCGGTGAAGCTACTGAAAAGATCAAGCTGATGAGCATTCCAAAGCAGAACTACAACAGCGATCAACAAACCAGCTTTGATGACGCTCTGACGCGCATTGGGGATGAGATCCTCAGTAAACCAGCGTATGGCCTACCGGGAAACGGCACGAGTAAGGCCGACCGCCAGAAGATTGTTTTCCTGGTGGCCGACGGTGTAGGCGATAGCTACAAACCGAACGGTTGCACCAGCGAGAAAGGTCTGGTGACGAACACAGCAGGCCGTTGTATCGAGCCTATCGATACAAAATTCTGTCAGAAACTGAAGGAAAAGAACATCCGTATTGCGGTGCTCTACACCACCTATCTGCCGCTACACAGCAATGACTTTTGGAAAAGGTGGGTAGAGCCGTTCGATGACAGCATTTCTACGAAGATGAAGGAATGCGCGAGCCCCGGTTATTTCTTCGAGGTCTCGCTCGAGCAGGGCATCGCGGACGCCATGAATACCCTTTTCCACAAGATCGTCAGCGCGCCGCGCATCACAAGCTAGCCCAGCGCCGAAGCCGGGAGCGCGTCAGACGCGCTCGCCATTCTTCACCCGGTAGCTCGGATTGTACATGGTGACCAGCTCTTCCGCTGCCGTCGGATGGACGGCCATGGTGCGGTCGAAATCATCCTTGGTGACGCCGGCCTTCAGCGAAATACCGAGAAGCTGCGCCATTTCGCCGGCGTCATGGCCGAGAATGTGGGCTCCGACCACCTTACGGCTTGCCGCGTCGACGACCAGCTTCATGATCATCTTCTCGGCCCGTCCCGAAAGCGTCGCCTTCATCGGCCGGAATTCGGCGCGGTAGACCTCGATCTCCGGATAGCGCTTGGCGGCCTCCTCTTCCGACAGCCCGACCGTGCCGATCTCCGGCTGCGAGAAGACGGCGGTGGCGATCAGGTCGTGGTCGGGAGCGGTCGGATTACCCTTGTATTCGGTTTCGATGAAGCACATCGCCTCGTGGATCGCCACGGGCGTCAGCTGTACCCGGTCGGTGACATCGCCGAGCGCATAGATATGCGGCACGCTGGTGCGGGAATATCTGTCGACGACGATGGCACCACGCTCGTTCATCTCGACACCGGCGGCCTCCAGGCCCAGCCCCCTGGTATTCGGATCGCGTCCGAGCGCCAGCATGATGGTGTCGACAGCGATCGTTTCGCCGCTCATTGTCCTGGCAACAAGCCCGCCGGCCGGCGCCTTGGTGACCTCCTCGATCACATCCGTCAGCACGATGCGGATGCCCTTCTCGACCATCGCCTTGTGCAGGCCCTGGCGCATGTCGTGGTCGAAGCGCGAGAGGATCTCCTTGCCGCGATAGATCAGCGTCACGTCGACGCCGAGGCCGTGGAAGATGTTTGCGAATTCGACAGCGATGTAGCCGCCGCCGGCGATCAGGATGGAGCGCGGCAGTTCCGGCAGGTCGAAGGCTTCGTTGGATGAGATGCAGAGCTCGTGGCCGGGCAGCGCCGCATGCGGGTTGGGCGCGCCGCCGGTCGCGATGACGATCTTTTCGGCGGTCACCGTCTTGCCGGTCTTCACGAGCCGGATCGTATGCGCATCGACCAGCTCGGCGCGGGTCTCGAGGATTTCCGCGCCGTTGTTTTCAAGACCCTTCCGATAAAGGCCTTCGAGGCGGGCGATCTCCCTATCCTTGGCGGCGATCAGCTTCTTCCAGTCGAACGTGCTTGCTCCGACCTCCCAGCCGTAACCGACCGCGTCCTCGAAATGCTCGTGATATTGCGATGCATAGACGAAAAGCTTCTTCGGCACGCAGCCGCGAATGACGCAGGTGCCACCGAAACGATATTCCTCAGCGATCGCCACCCGCTTGCCAAGCGATGCCGCCACGCGCCCGGCCCTCACGCCGCCCGATCCGCCGCCAATCACGAAGAGATCATAGTCATAGGCGGTCATAATATTCTCCTTGAGAGCAGGCGGCTGGATGTGGCTCACATATAGGGATGAGAGGCCCAAAAGGAAAAGCCCGGATTGCTCCGGGCTTCCTTAAAAATCGACAGATCAACGATGCTATCAGGGCTTCGGTGCGGGCGCCGGGGCCGGAGCAGGCTTGGCAGCCGGAGCGGCGGGCTTTGCCGGAGCGGTGGCGGCCGGAGCAGCGGGCTTGGCCGCAGGCGCAGCAGCGGGCTTGGCCGGGGCCGGCGGAGTAGCAGGCTTGGCCGGTGCGGGTGCGGCAGCCTGTGCTTCAGCCGGAGCCGGATCGACGACCGGCGCCTGGATCGGGTTTGCGTCGATGATGCCGCGCAGCTTTTCTGAGCTCTGGTTGGTCAGGTCGCGGGAAATCCCGTTTGCCCAGATTTCAGCGGCCTTGGTCAATTCACGGCTGACGAGCGGCTGGTTGGTCAAGAGCTTCTTGCCGGTATCCGTGTTGAAGAAGGTGGAAATCGACTTCAGTTCATCGATGGAGAAGCTCTTGGCGTAGATCGTCGCGGCTTCCCTTTCCAGATCGGCACGGCGCGGCGCAAGCGCGATTGCCTGCTCATCGACGACGTTGGAGATCTGGCCCTGGAAGTTCGGAGAGGCCTGGATGAACTGGGCCTTCAGACGCTCTGCCAGGTTGGGCAGGATATTGTCGTAGCGATCCGTGACGTTGAGTGCTGAGATCGCGTTGCGCGCAGCGGCAAGTTGGGCTTCCGAAACTTCCTGCGCGCGAGCCGATACCGTGAAGGCGCCGGAGAAGAGGATGGCCACAGCGGCGGCACGGCCGAGAAGCGCGAATCTGATCATGAGTTGGTTGCTCCTAGTTTACTTCGCCTCAAGCGTCCGCGCTCCAGCCTTACCGGCAATGATCGCTAAGGACGCCATATGAATGAACAGCCCGTGTTCCACGACACCGGGAATGAAATTAAGCTCCGCCGACAGTGCGTCTGCATCAGGAATGCGGCCAAAAGATGCGTCGAAAATGTAGTGGCCGCCATCTGTCGTGAAGACTTCAGCCCCCGATTTGCGCAGCTTCAACTCACCGGTCAATCCTAACCGGGAAGCGGCCTTTTCGATGGCAATCTGCGTCGCCGTCTGGCCGAAGGGATTGATCTCGATCGGCAGCGGATAGGCTCCGAGCATATCGACCAGCTTGCTTTCGTCGGCAATCACGATCATGCGGGCAGACGCCGCGGCGACGATCTTCTCGCGCAACAACGCGCCGCCGCCGCCCTTGATCAGGGTCAGGTTGGCATCGACTTCGTCGGCACCGTCGACCGTCAGATCAAGCTCCGGAAGCTCGTCGAGCGATTTCAGCGGGACACCGAGCTCGACGCAGAGCCTCGCGGTACGCTCGGATGTCGGCACGCCTTCGACCTTGAAGCCGCCGTGGACCTTTTCGGCGAGTAGCCTGACGAATTCGTCCGCCGTCGAACCGGTGCCGATGCCCAGCCTCATGCCGTCCTCGACATAGGCCAGTGCCGCCTGCGCCGCCTTGACTTTCATTTCCCGGGCGTCCATCCGCCAAAAGCTCCCGCTGTTTTCGCCGACCCGCTGTGTACACGCCTCTCCCGCCAAACGAAAGTCCCCTCGCGGCGGGTTTTACGAAGCCCCGGGTTTTAGGTAGCTATGGGTTTTACGAAGGTGGGCGAATCTCGCATATTTGCATTTCACGGCAGCATTGCTTAATCCGGGGCATCTCCCGAACGACGTTCACGAGGTTCCATTGATCGCTCCACTCGTCATTTTCGACCTCGACGGCACGTTGATCGACACCGCACCGGATCTTATCGACAGCCTCAATTATACGATCGAGGACATCGGCCTCCAGCCGGTGACCTTCGAGGACCTCACCCATCTCGTCGGCCAGGGCGTACGCGTGATGATCCGCCGCGCCTTCGAACTTCGCCGGGTTCCGCTCGACGAGCCGACGGCGGCAAGGCTGTTCGACCGCTATATGGAGCACTACGAGGCGCAGATGCCGGGCAGAAGCCGCCCCTATGACGGCGTCGTCGCGTGTCTCGACCGCCTCTCGGCGGCCGGCATGCGGCTCGCGGTCTGCACCAACAAGTCCGAACGGCTCGCCTTCCCGCTTCTCGAAAAGCTCGGCCTTCTGGATCGCTTCGTCGCGATGACCTGCGGCGATACCTTCGCCGTCCGCAAGCCGGATGCCCGGCATATTTTCGGTACCATCGAACGGGCCGGCGGCGATCCCGCGACGAGTATCATGATCGGCGACAGCGTCAACGACATCCTTGCTGCACAGAATGCCGGCATTGCCTCGGTCGCCGTGACCTTCGGTTATTCCGACGTCGCGGTCGACATGCTCAACCCGGATCGGGTGATCTGCGGTTATGACGAGCTGACCTTGGAGATGGTGGAAACGCTGATTTCCGCCGACGTGAAGCGGCTGACGGCGGCCAAATAAGAAGGCGGCACGAGGCCGCCTTCTTCTGCAATCCGAAACTCGTTTCAGCCCAAAAGCTGATCTTAACTCTGGGCTGCGCGGACCTTGGTCGTCGCGGCAAAAGCCTTGGCCGTCGCATCGTCGCGGCCATAGACGTCGTCGAAATACTCGACCTTGCCGTCCTTGTTCGGCCAGGCGGTGAAGTAGGCGACGTAGACCGGGATCCTGACCGGCACCTTGGCTGCGACGTTCTGGCCGGCGGCGATCCGTCCGTTCACGTCGTCGATCGTCGTGCCGAGTACGGCGGCCGCCATCTTGCGCGGTTCCGCGAGCCGCACGCAGCCGTGGCTCAGCGCCCGCATGTCGCGCTGGAAGAAGCTCTTCGAGGGCGTGTCGTGCATGTAGATCGCGTGGCTGTTCGGGAACAGGATCTTCAGGTCGCCGAGCGCGTTGTCACCCGACGGCGGCTGGCGCACGGAGATCTTCTCGGTGGAGCCGAACCAGTTGACGCTGCTCGACGGAACCGCCCTGCCGCCGATCGAGACCTCGTATCCCAGCCGATCGAGATAGCTCGGATCCTGGCGCAGATGCGGCAGCATCTCGTTGATGATGATCGACTGCGGCACGCCCCAATAGGGATTGAACTCGACCGTTTCGATTTCGTCCTGGAAGAAATAGGTCTGGTTGGACTTGCTGCCGACCACGACGCGCATCGAAAACTGTTCGGCACCACGGTCGTGATAATAGACCATGAAGGCCGGCTGGTTGATGAAGACGTAACGCTGGCCGAGATCGTCCGGCAGCCAGCGCGCCTGTTCCATCGCGACTTCGACCTTCTCGATCTTGTCCTTCGACGTATGCCCGACCATCTTGCGCACCGTCGCATTGCCGATGACGCCGTCGGCCTTGAGGCCCACTTCCGCCTGGAAGGATTTGACGACGTCGACGAGCTCCGGCGTGTAGTCGGGGGTCTGCTGGTAGGCCGTCAGCGTCGCCGCATGCTTGGTCTTCAGCGCTTCCGAACCGGTATGCTGGATGGCGGCGATGATGTTCGCCATATCCGCGCTGCTCTTGCCCGGCTTCAGGAGAATGTCGCTCGGCAGCGAGATCTGCGGACCGTCGTTGGCGGCTGCCGCGCGCAGCGTTGCAAGCTCGGCCTTCAGCGCCTGGAATTGAGATCCCTGTGGTGCCAGGCCTTCAAGATAGGCCGCGACGTCCGTGCCGGTCTGGGCGAAAGACAGGACGAGCGAGAGCTTGACGTCCTTGCGCTTGAAGTCGTGGAAACCGGACAGCTTGTTCGGGTCGATGCGGCCGCGCATCATGTCCTGCGCGAACGTCAGCACCTTTTCCGAGAGCGCCAGCTCGAACTGCATCAGCGCGCGATCGTGGCTGTCGGCGGCGGAAACCGGCGCTGATGTCGTTGCGGAGACATTGATGGGGGTCGCAGAATCCGTCGGCGCCGCGACGCTTGCCGTGGTCAGAGCCGGGACCGGAAGGATGTAGTCAGCCGGTTCGAGACCGTATTCGCCGGCCCGCTCGAAGAGCGACAGCACGCCCCTCGCCTTCTCATTGACGTCGCCTCCGGAAACCCACAAAGGCTCCGCGGCCTTGCTGTAGAAGGCTTCGAGAGCCGTCGCGATTTCCGCCGGTGCCGAAACACGCGCCTCGGTGAGGAGGCGCGTGCCGTCGGTCGCGGAGGCTGCAGCAAAGCCGGCCGTTTTTACAGCCCGCTCGGCATCCGGCTTGTAGGTGTAATATCGAGGACCGGAGACTTTCGGCAGCGGCTCGGGATCGGCGAGGCTTCGCTCGGTCGGCATGCCGGAATTGCCGCCGACGCCCGGCAGGCCGTTATCGGCGCGTCCTGCACGTTCTGCGCCCGGACCGCCGCGCAGGAGGTCGAGAAGTGTCACGGCATGGGCGGGAACGGCCGCACCGGTAAACATCGAGATGCCGGAGACGAGCGCCAATGCGATCGAAGTTTTTTTGTGTTTGTGCTGCAATGTCGTCCCCGTCACCTGCATCCGCGTCTTGATCCGCGGGCTCGAATATGTATCACGCCATCTAACCGATCACGTGAGGGATGGAAAGAAACGCCCGAGTGACCGGCGGGTTTCGGCTCCGCCGGAAACAGCATCGGTGCGCAGCCGGAAGGTTAAGAAACTATTCGTTAAATTTTTACTGACGGCGGCCAACAAGCACCCAACCGGAGAGTGGATTTCCCTATATAATTCCGCGGTCCGTGTCATAAAAGGCACGACGAAAGCGTACTAAAAAGCCTGTTTCGGCGACTTGCGGACATCCACCAATCGTATAGTAATGCCGCCGGCCGGCCCCGACGCGGTAACGCGTTGTTGATCTTGCAAGACACCGGCAGCGACCACGAGCAAAAAGAGGCAGCGAAGATGGCATCGACCCGCACCGAAACCGATACGTTTGGCCCGATCGAAGTTGCGAGCGACCGGTATTGGGGCGCCCAGGCGCAGCGCTCGCTCGGCAACTTCAAGATCGGTTGGGAAAAGCAGCCGCTTCCCGTCGTGCGTGCGCTCGGCATCGTCAAGCAGGCCGCCGCCCGCGCCAACATGGAACTCGCCGGCCTCGACGCCGGCCTCGGTAAGGCGATCATCGACGCGGCCCAGGAAGTCATCGACGGCAAGCTCGACGACCATTTCCCGCTGGTCGTCTGGCAGACCGGCTCCGGCACCCAGTCGAACATGAACGCCAACGAGGTGATCTCCAACCGCGCGATCGAAATGCTCGGCGGCGTGATGGGCTCCAAGAAGCCCGTGCACCCGAACGACCACGTCAACATGAGCCAGTCGTCGAACGATACCTATCCGACGGCCATGCACATCGCCTGCGTCGAGATCATCGTGCGCCACCTGATCCCGTCGCTGAAGCACCTGCACGAAGCGCTGGAAGTGAAAGTCAAGGCCTTCTCCCACATCATCAAGATCGGCCGCACCCATACGCAGGACGCCACCCCGCTGACGCTCGGCCAGGAATTTTCCGGTTATGCGGCGCAGGTCGGCTCGGCGATCGCCAATATCGAACTGACGCTGCCGGCGCTTTCCAAGCTCGCCCAGGGCGGCACGGCGGTCGGTACCGGCCTCAACGCCCCGGTCGGCTTTGCCGAAAAGGTCGCCGAGGAGATCTCGAAGATCACCGGCCTGCCGTTCGTCACGGCTCCCAACAAGTTCGAAGCACTCGCCTCGCACGACTCGATGGTTTTTGCGCATGGCGCGATCAACGCCGCCGCCGCCGCTCTCTTCAAGATCGCCAACGACATCCGTTTCCTCGGCTCCGGCCCGCGTGCCGGCCTTGGCGAGCTGTCGCTGCCGGAAAACGAGCCGGGTTCGTCGATCATGCCGGGCAAGGTCAACCCGACCCAGTCGGAAGCGCTCACCCAGGTCTGCGCCCACATCTTCGGCAACCATGCGGCGCTCACCTTCGCCGGCAGCCAGGGCCATTTCGAACTCAACGTCTACAATCCGATGATGGCCTATAATTTCCTGCAGTCGGTGCAGCTGCTCGGCGACGCTGCTGTCTCCTTCACCGACAATTGCGTGGTCGGCATCGAGGCCCGGGAAGACAATATCAGACGCGGCGTCGAAAACTCCCTGATGCTCGTCACCGCCCTTAACACGAGGCTCGGCTACGACATCTGCGCCAAGATCGCCAAGACCGCGCACAAGAACGGCACGACGCTGCGCGAAGAAGCGGTGGGCGGCGGATACCTGACGAACGAGGAGTTCGACCAGTATGTCCGCCCCGAAAACATGATCGGCCCTAAATAAGCCGATCCGCCTGACAATATAACGAGCAAGCCCGCCTTCCGAAAGGCGGGCTTTCTCTTTCGGTTAGCCCAGACGGGTTAATTCCGACAATATATCAACATTCTGCCGGTGAATAACTTTTCGGGATCGAAGTCTGTAAACCCAGTAATTTTGAGGGAAAAACGGGTATTTCAGAAATGCGAAATAAATTTAAGAACAAGCTCTTCATCTCGTACCCCTTAATTCTTTTCGAACATTTTTCACATACTACTTCATTTCATAGCATACAGGTGGGACCTAGTGGGGATCGTCGATGACGACGGCAGCGGCGCCGAGAGCGCAATCTAGCGATCTGATCGGCCAGATCATCTATGCGGTGCGATCGATGGGGGTCGCGCCGATCCCTCGCAATTATCAGCTTTTTTACGAGGCCTATATCGGTTCCAATCCCGACCTGACCCGCGATCTGGCGGCGCTCGGAAGCCGTGCCACACAGGAGGAGCTGGACGCACTTTCGCATCGCTATCTTGGAACCGGACAGGTGGCGGTCATCGAAGACGCCCATACCAGGCTTCTTGGCGAACTCGACGCGCTCCTGAAACTGTTGCGTCAGGAACAGAGCTCGCTCGAAAGCTATGGCAAACTGCTTGGCGAAACCGCTCAGCGGATCAACTCCAAGAGTAATTTTTCGAACGACCTGCTGACCAGCGCGCTGGCGCTCCTGAGCGAGGCGACGGGCAGCACCATGGCGCATGGCGAAACGACCGTGGGCGGCGTCGTCCAGCGCAGCCAGGAAATGGACCAGGTTCGCCGGGAACTCGATGAATACAAGCGTATCGCCAACACTGACTCGCTGACCCGGATCGCCAACCGCCGCGCCTTCGACGAGCGCCTTGCGGTGACTTACGACAATACGGCCCTCCTGCCGGTCACCGCGCTGGTGCTGGCCGATATCGACAACTTCAAGAAGATCAACGACAGCTACGGCCATCCGGTCGGCGACAAGATCCTCGCAACGGTTGCTTCCGTGATCCGCTCGAACGTCCGCAAGGATGTCTTCGTCGCCCGCTCCGGGGGCGAGGAATTCGCGATCATCGTCGAAGGCAATACGCCGGAAGAGGTGATGATCATTTGCGAGCGGATTCGCCGGGCGCTCGAAACCCGCATCTTCCGCAATTCGCGCTCCGGCATCGACTACGGCCCGGTCACCATCTCTCTCGGTTTTGCGATGGGCTCGCAGGCGAGCGATCCCGGCGAACTCTACGCCAATGCCGATACGGCCCTCTACAATGCCAAGAATTCCGGCAGGAACCGCTCGGTCTTCTTTGATGACGGCATGAAGAAGGATTATGTCGGCAAGAGCTGGCTGATCTACAGGAAGTAGATCTTCCCTGGGCCGCAGGTCGAGACGCCTGCGTCCTTCATGATCAGCCTGCGGTCGCGGCTCGCGTCGATCATCTCGGGATAGGCTTCGCGAGGGCCGCGATCTTCTCCCCCAGGAGCAATTCGCGCGGTGTCACCCGGGCTGCAGAAAACCCGGGCTGCAGAAGAGGACCGGCGGCACCACGGATGCCGCCTGAAGGACGAAACCCGCTAGCGGACCAGGACATTGACGTAGTCGCCACGGGGACCACGGAAAATCTGCACGTTGATCATGACATTTCCGCGAAGAATGGCGCTGCGGGCGCCGCGATCGATGGTGCCGCGGCTGATCATGCGCTCCACCAGTTCGCGATTGCCTGCATCGTCGAAGAAGCTGTCGCTCTGGTCGCCGCGCTGCGAGACGCCGAAGCGGTGAAAATTGGCGCGGTCCTGGCGGATGATCTGCCAGGGCTCCTGCAGGCGCACATTATTGGAATTGTAGAGGTCGTCCTCGCCGATGAAGGCGTTGTATTCCTCGATCAACTGGTCGGCCCGCACCGCATGGGCGCCGAACATCGTCGCGGCCACGATCACCGCCGCAAGGCCGGTTCCAAACTTCATCAAATCCCCCGTGCCCGTCCCCATCGGCGGGCCATTTCGATTGTCGCCCCGGCTGCCGGAAATGTCCATCCGGACACCTGGCAACCCTTTTCCACTTTTCGCCGAACAGCCGACCGAATGTCGTACCAAACTACCACATGGTCCTGGCGGCGCGCTCCGGCCATTCGCGGTCGTAAGTTTCCTTGTCGAAATCGGCCTTGGCGGCCTTCAGAAGCGTGCCGGGCGTCGGCAGGCTCTTGGGATCGACGAAATGTTCCGGGTTCCAGAGCTCTGCCCGCATCAGTGCGCGGGCGCATTGGAAATAGACCTCGTTGATGGCGATGACCGTGACGCTGCGCGGATGCCGGCCATCCATCTCGAAGCTGCCGAGCAGCGCAGGGTCCACGGAGACGACAGCGCGACCGTTGATGCGCATCGTCGTCGTCGAGCCGGGGACCAGAAACATCAGCGCCACGCGCGGGTCGCGGACGATATTGATCAGCGAATCGATGCGGTTGTTGCCGCGCCAGTCGGGCAGAAGCAACGTCGCTTCGTCCTGGATACGCACCGCGCCGCCAAGATCGCCGCGCGGCGAGCAGTCCAGCCCTTCCGGCCCGACGGTCGCGAATGCGACGAAAGGCGAGGCTTCGATCATCTGCCGGTATTCCGGGGTCAGCGTCTTCGTTACCTTGGCGAGCGAAGCTTCCGAGACACCGTCATAGATCGCCTTCAGTTCCTCGACGGATGTGATGATGGTCATGGCTCGCCCTTTCGATATCGGCGGGCCTTAGCCCGCGCGGGCGACACTATGATGACGTCCCCTGTGGATCAAGCAGCCGCGTCGTCGCCGGGATTTCCGACGGCGGAGGTCCCGCGCATCGGACGGCCATCATCCGCCAGGAAGCCGGCAATCGTCCTGATCACGCCGCGATCACTGACGATGCGGCGATGCCCGAGGCCATTTGCCCATTCGAGCCTTGCCGTGGCGAGCCCCTCGAAGCGCCGGGCGTGGTCGGCAGCAACCTCCTTGTCCTCCTCGGCATGCACGACCAGCAGGGGCGTTCCGAGCCGCGCGGCGCTCGCAACCGTATCGAAGTCGTCGAGCGAGGCGCCGGCTACCTTCTCCGCCCGCCGGATCAGCTGCACCTTGACGCGCGGCGGCAGGCCGACCATCCGCGAAAAATCATCGAACAGCCAATGGATATGGCTCGGTGCGCCGATCACCACCAGCTTCGAGGGGGAGATCGCGCCGGCCTCCTGCATCACCCCGCCGGCGGCGAGCATCATGCTCGCCCCGCCGAACGAATGGCCCACGGCCGCATCGAAATGGCCGAACCGCTTCTCCGCCGCAACGATCGCCTCGACGGCCTGGCGCATGTTGAGGCTGCGGCCGCTGGAAAGCCCGTGGCCTGGAAAATCGAGCACCACGACCTCGGCTCCGGTTTCGGCAAGACCCGCCGGCAGGGCAGCGATATAAGCGGCACTGGAGCCCCAGCCGTGCACGACCAGGTAACGCGGCCGGCCGGGCTTGCCGTCGCCGTTGAAGCGATAGGCCATCACGGTCGATCTTCCGACGGCAAGCGGGATCTTCTGGGCGGCCGAGAGCCGGGCCCTTCCCTCGTTCTCCATCGCCCTCGCCTTTTCGCCCTTGGCACGGCGCGAGGGCGTCAGGCAGAAGAGCCTAAAGGCGAGCCTGGCAGCGGTTCGGGGCAAAGGCCGCCCCACAACAGCAAATCCGAAACGGGTGACCTTGAGTGCAAAGGATGGCATAGTGTGAAAATCCGAAAATGTTCAATGCTGAACAATAAAGTACAACGATGAACAAAAATCAATCCCTCCCCTGGGATCATCCGCGTTTTCGCAGTTGGATTGCCGTCGCGCGCGCCTGCCAGTTGATGCAAACCGTGCTGACCCGCGAGCTCACCGAACTCGACATCAAGCCGCCGCATCTCGATATCCTGATCAATCTCTACCGGTTCGAGGGGATCTCGCAGCAGGAGCTTGCCCGCAAGCTGCTGGTGGGGCGCTCCAACATGAGCATGGCGCTGCCGCTGATGGAAAAGCGCGGGCTGATCGAACGGCGCGGCGACAAGCAGGACAAGCGCGTGCTGCGCCTCTACCTGACCGCAGAAGGCCGCTCTGTAACGGAAGCGGCGATGGGCATCCAGACGGCGCTGATCGAGCGGACGCTCTCCTCCGAGCCGCTGGATCAATGCATGGCAATGGCGGAGTCCATGGAACGACTGATCGTCACCCTGCAATCGGAAATCCGCGAGGACAGCCGCGAACCGGCCTGATCAACGCTTACCGCGTTCTCTGCGGCGGATCGCGGGAGAGGCCCTTTTCGGCGAGATCTCGCTCATAGTCGGCAAACAGTTCGGCTCCGCGCTCGCCGAGTTCGCGCAGGTATGGCCAGGTGAAGATGCCGCTGTCATGGCCATCGTCGAAGCGGATTCGCACCGCGTAATTGCCGGCCGGCGTGATCGCCGCGATGCCGACATTGCGCTTGCCGGGCACAGTGACCTTCTGGCCGGGACCATGGCCCTGCACTTCCGCCGAAGGCGAGAGCACGCGCATCGTTTCGGCCGGCAATGGAAAAGCCGCGCCGTCGCTGAAGGTAACATTCAGCGTGTGGCGGTCCTTGGAAACCCGCAGTTCCGTCGGCCAGATGTCGCTCATGCTTTTCAGGCTCCCGATTGTCATATGCCTGGCGGAGGATTATGAGCTACGACGTTTCGCCGCAAGCAGTTTTATGGCCGGCCTGTTCATCCAGACCAACTGTCGTATACTTGACGCCAAGGCTCGAAGCCCCCACTTTCGGGGTAAGGGAGATTATCACGTGAACAGTTTTGCAGGACCGGTCGCAGGTGCAGCGCCCATTATCGCCGACAAGGCGCCGATGATCGATCCGTTCGGCCGCGCGGTCACCTATCTGCGCGTCTCGGTCACCGACCGCTGCGATTTCCGCTGCACCTATTGCATGGCGGAAAACATGACTTTTCTGCCGAAAAGGGACCTGCTGACGCTGGAAGAGCTCAACCGGCTCTGTTCCGCCTTCATTTCCAAGGGTGTCCGCAAGATCCGCCTTACCGGCGGCGAGCCGCTGGTGCGCAAGAACATCATGTTCCTGGTGCGCGAGCTCGGCCAGCACGTGAAGGCTGGCGCTCTCGACGAACTGACGCTGACCACCAACGGCTCCCAGCTCGCGAAATACGCCGACGAGCTTTATGACAGCGGCGTGCGCCGGATCAACGTCTCGCTCGACACGCTGAACCCGGAAAAGTTCAAGGCGATCACCCGCTGGGGCGACTTTCACAAGGTCATGGAAGGCATCGATGCCGCCCAGAAGGCCGGGCTGAAGATCAAGCTGAATGCCGTGGCGCTGAAGGATTTCAACGAATTCGAGATCGCCGACATGCTGCGTTTCGCGCATGGCCGCGGCATGGATATGACGGTGATCGAGACCATGCCGATGGGCGAGATCGACGAGGACCGTACCGACCAGTATCTGCCGCTCTCCAAGCTGCGCGCCGATCTCGAAGAACAGTTCACCCTGACCGAGATCCCCTACAAGACCGGCGGCCCTGCCCGCTATGTCGAGGTGAAGGAAACCGGCGGCCGCTTGGGCTTCATCACGCCGATGACCCATAATTTCTGCGAGAGCTGCAACCGTGTGCGCCTCACCTGCACCGGCACGCTCTACATGTGCCTCGGCCAGAACGACGCGGCGGACCTGCGCACGGCACTGCGCGCCTCGGAGAACGACGACTATCTCTCGGCCGCGATCGACGAGGCGATCACCCGCAAGCCCAAGGGCCACGACTTCATCATCGACCGTACCCACAAACGCCCCGCCGTCGCTCGCCACATGAGCGTCACCGGCGGGTGATATCCGCGCCGACGTCAGGATCGCAGCGGCGACCGCTGCCGCCGGGGATCATCGCGATATATCGACATGGTGCACTCCGTGCGGCAAAGCCACCCGCCCGATCCGTTGCAGCGACGGCGTATCGCCCTTGATCACCCTGAAGACCTCGAGCCCTGCCCCGGCCTCGGGGCCTGCACCTTCATGTCCCTGAAAAACGGTTGCGAGCAAGTGATCGCCCGTCAGGTCGAAGGTTCCGCCTTCGGGCAATACGCCCTCGAATGTGTAGTCGCCAACCTTGTGCAGCCTGCCCGCGCCCGGATCGAACGTCAGAAGCGATACGGCCGCCTCGCGGCCATGACGCGCAGATCCGGGCGGAAAGGACGTTCCGCGCATGTTGATCGTCGCGACCAGCCGGCCATCCGGGCTCACCGCCATTCCTTCGGCCGAGACGCCGGTGTCGACTGTCATCAACCGCTCGTGCCGGGCTTCGGGCGCCTCGGGATCCGCCAGCCGAACCACGCTCATGGTGGAGGACGCATTCGGGATGCGGCCTTCGAGGGTGGTCGCCGTGAAATCGCGCCCCCAGTTCGATGTCAGATAGTGGCGGCCATCCGGCGTGAAGCGGCCGACAAAGGGATCCCTGCCCACCTCCACGACGTTGCCCCAGGGCTGCAAGGCAGGCTCCTGGTCGCTATCGGCAAATTCGAAGAACGCGACACGGTTCTGCGTGTTGATATTGGCCGCCAGAAACCGCCCGGAAGGATGCCATTGGACATTGGTCGCCGTCACGCCGCCCCGCGGAGCGTCCGCCGATCCGGAAATGCCGAGTTCGGCCAGATCGAAGCGGGCGACTTCGCCGAAGCGGCCACGGGCAAATTCGACGATCTGAAGCAGGGCCGCATCGGCGGTATTGGAGACGACCGCCACGCGCCGTCCGTCCGGGCTGACGGCCAATGCCTCCGGATTGCTGCCGATCTCCACCGTATCGGCGAGCCTCGGCATCGATGGATCGGAGAGATCGACGGCAAACAGCCGCCTGCCGGGCGGCAGATCCCTGACCGTTCGGCCGCCATCCGGCCGCTCGCCCAATCGCTCGGTCACGAAGGCCGTGCGCCCGTCCGGCGTCAGTTCCAGGATTTCGGGCGCCGCCGTCACCGAGTTCGAGATGGGGAGCGAACCTCTCGTCACGCGGCCATCGGTGATCGAAAGGATGGTGAGCAGGTCCCTGCGCCCGGCCTCCTTCGGAGCCAGTACGGAATCGGCATAGGTGCGCGCCAGATAGTCCCCGTCGGAGATGACGGCGACCCGACCGGCCGAGATCGCGCCCAGGATATCCGCCGATTGTGCGGCAGCAGTACCGGGCGCCACGGTCGCCAACGATAGGGCTGTGCCCGCGAGAAAAACCAAAGCCTTCATGATCCATTTTCCTTCCGAGAGGCGGCGACATTTGCCGCCTATTGCCTGAAGGGAGGATAGGATCCACTCTGATAGAGTTCCAATCGGAATTCCATTCTCTGTGATAGGCAAAACACATCAGGAATGTCGATGGATATACGCTCCATGGCCTGCTTCGTGGCGGTCGCCGAAGAATTGCATTTCCGCCGGGCGGCCGAGAGGATGCACCTCACCCAGCCCTCGCTCAGCCAGCGCATTCGTGCCCTCGAGCTGGAGATCGGCACGGACCTCTTTGCGCGCGATCGCCGGAGCGTCGCGCTGACGCCGGCCGGCCAGGCGTTCCTCGAACCCGCCCGGCGGGCGATCGAAAATGCCGACGTCGCCCGGCAGCAGGCGTTACGAGCCTTTCGTGGCGAAGTCGGCCGGCTGCGGCTGGGTTTCACGGTCATTGCCTTCTACGGCATCCTGCCGGAAGCGGTGCAGGCATTCCGGAAACGCTATCCACAGGTCGAGATAGAGCTTGTCGAGCTCAATTCCCCGTCGCTGGAAACCGCACTGATGACGGGGACGATCGATCTGGCGGTCCTGCATCCGCCGCTCGCCAATCCTGAACTCGCGATCCATGATCTGCCGGCCGAGCCTCTGGTGCTCGCATTGCCGGAAAGCCACCCCCTTGCGATGCGAACCGAGATCCGGATATCCGACCTGGCCAACGAACCTTTCCTCCTCGCACCCCGCTCCATCGGACCGAGCATCTACGACAGGGTCATCGCTCTCTTCCGGGATCAGGGCCTCAGCCCGCGCATCGTGCAGGAGGTTACGCCCATGACCACACTTGCAGGCCTGGTGGCGGCAGGGGTCGGAATGGGGTTCGTTACAGGCGGCCTGTCCCGCCTGCCGCGTCCCGGCGTCGTTTTCCGGCCAGTCACGCCGACGCCGCCATCCTTGCCGATGGCGGCGTCCTGGTTGAAACCGCAGCTTTCCGCAATCGGGCAGCGCTTCCTCGAAACGGTCTCGGCGCTTGCCTGACTGTCCGGAGCCTCAGGCCGCGTCGCTGCGGCGGAAGCCTCCCCGGCGTTCGTTGGCGCCGGCTTGGAAATTGAGGTTCGGATCGCGCGTCTTGAAGCGTTCGATCTTTTCCGACAACATTTCCACGCGCCGGCGCAGGCCATGGATCTCGGCATTGTTTTCCTCGACCATCGCCGCATTGCGCTGGGTGATCAGCTCGACTTCCTGCACGGCCTTGGTGACTTCGTTGATGCCCGTCGACTGCTCGCCGGTGGCCGCCGAAATCTGGGACACCAGTTTGCGGACATCGGTGATGTGCGTGATGATCTCGGTGAGGGCCGTACCTGTCTCCTCGACGAGATGCACGCCGTTGCTGACCTGTGTCGAGCTCGCCGAGATGAGGCCCTTGATTTCGCGGGCAGCACCGGCGCAACGCTGCGCCAGTTCGCGGACTTCCTGGGCAACGACCGCAAAGCCGCGGCCTGCCTCCCCGGCACGAGCTGCCTCGACGCCGGCATTCAGTGCCAGCAGGTTGGTCTGGAAGGCGATCTCGTCGATAACGCCGATAATGGTCGCGATCTTTTCGGAAGAACGGCTGATCTCGCCCATGGCGTCAACGGCGCGGGACACGACTTCGCCGGAGCGGACCGCGAAATCTTCCGTCTCGTTGACCGAGACGGATGTCTGCTTGGCGCTTTCGGCCGTCGAGCGGACGATCTCACTCAGATGGCGCAGTGCGCGCGAGCTCTGTTCGAGTGCTGCCGCCTGCTGTTCCGTGCGGCGGGCAAGATCGTCGGCCGAGGCGGCGAGATTGCCGGTGCCGCCGTCGATTTCTTCCGCGGTCGAGCGCACGTCGGCGAGCGTGGCACGGAGCGCCTCGACAGCCTGGTTATAGGTGCGCGCCATCTCGATGAAGTCTTCCGGCAGGTTTTCGTCCATGCTGCGCTCGAGGTCGCCCTCGGCAAGTTTGCCGAGCATGTCGTTGAGCGCGGTCAGCGCCTGGCGCTGTTCGCCGGCAATGCGGGCACGCTCGGAGGCGCGGCGCTCGGACTCGGCCGTCGAGAGCTCTCGGGCTGCGGCGGCGTCCTGTTCGAGACGGACATTTTCGACCGCGGCATCGCGGAAGACGGTGACCGAGCGAACCATGTCGCCGATCTCGTCGCCACGTTCGCGGCCTTCGATCTTGACCTCGAGATCGCCGTCGGCGAGCCGCTTCATCACTTCGGTGACGCGACGCAGCGGGCCGCGCAGCGTTTCCACCAGCATCAGGCCGCCGGCAATGGCAAGCAACGTACCGACCACCATGGCCACGAGCGACAGCTGGGCGGAACGCTCGCTGTCTTCCTTGCCGACCTCCTGGGCCTGGGCCACGAAATTCTTGAGGCCGGCCATGCCGCCCGTCAGAGTTTCGCCGGCGGCGGCGCGGGCTTTTTTCCATTCTGCGGCGATGGACAGAAGCTTGGCGGTATCCTCCTCGATCGACTTCAGGCGGGGCTGAAGCGTGGTCGAGAAGTCGCGCATGGCCGGGTTTCTGGCGAGTTCGGAAACTTCCGCGCTGGCAGCCTTCAGCTTTGCCATGACGTCGAGGACGACCTTGCGCGCGTCCTCCGTCTGGTTGGTGCGCAGCCGCTCGACGTAGAGCTGCATGGCGTCGATGAGGCGCAGCGATTCAGCGCTGCGATCGAGGAGCGTGCGCAGGCTCGCGACTTCGCCCTCGATGCTGGCGAAACGGCTGGCCGCGTTGCCGGCCTTGCTGGTGACCTCCGCTTCCATCTTGGCCTGGAACGTCTCCATGCCGGAAACGGTGTCACGCACGGCCTTTGCCTTTTCCGGAACGTCCTGACTACCCTTGATGGTGGCAGCAAGAGCAGCGATCGCATCGTTGATCGGCTTCAGCTGCTTGATACCGTTCGGGGTGAGGAAGGCCTGAACTTCCTGGAAGGTCTTGTCCAGAATGCCGAGATACATGTCGGCGGTGCTGATCGCGCCGTCGTCGGTACCGGTCTCCTTGACGGAATTGCGAAGCTCGCCGATCTGTTCGGCGATCGCCTTGTAGGCATAAGCTTCCAGCACCATGCCCTTTGCGAATTTTTCCTTGCCTTCGAACTGCTTGCGGACGTTGGCAACCTGATCGGAAACCCCCGTCGCGACGGTGCGGACATTGTCGATGCTGTCGTCGAGCGCTGCGGCGTTTTCGTCGCGCCTCTGCTTTATCTTCCAGAGCATGTCCGTATCGGCGCGCATCCTGGGCGCAAGCCCGGTCACCACGGCGATGCGCTCTCGGTCGCCGGCTGTCACGAGCAGCCCGCCGAGCACACGGACGCCGCTCTCCTGCTTGTCGATGGCCGCCTTGAGTGCTGTAAGCGATGCATTGTCGGGCTTGCTGTTGAATTCCTGGAGAACCGCCTGGAGATTTTCGAAATCGCCGATGTTCTCGATCGTCGCACGCGTCACCGTCATATGGCCGTTCAGCATGCTCGCGGTATAATAACCGGCCAGGCCGACGCCGGCGATCAAAAGCACCAGCGGGATGACGAACAGGAGGACCTTGGTGACGATCCTGCGGCTCTGAAGAAGACGATCGATGAAAGACATTTTTCCCCCAACTGCAAACCAGAAGCGGCTTCGCGTCAGCGCATTCGCGAAACGGCAACGGCACGATTCCAGCTTCATGCGGGAATGAATGGCCTTCACAATCGTCAAATTGAGTTGAACAACGGTTAATTCGGGACCCTTACAATTCATATTGTTACACAGTGTCGGATATCCGATCTTGCTGCCGCCATCCAAAAGAGTACCGCCCGGGAGGCAATCGGGCTGGCGACGCGTAAGCCGTTGCTTTAAGAGACCCGGTACCGGAGGAATCTCGCAGATGGCATGGTCTGAAAATTCGCGGGGCGCACTGTTCATGTCGCTCGCCATGGCGGCTTTCACCTGCAACGATGCGCTGGTAAAGTCGGTCACCCCGGAACTCAGCATCCCCCAGATCATGGCAGTACGCGGTGTCATGGCGACACTGCTGATCTACTGCGTAGCGCGCTACATGGGCGTCACCCTGTCGGCCAGGGCGGTCATGCATCCGCTGGTGCTGCTGCGCACGTTCTTCGAGCTCGGAGCCACCCTGACCTTCCTCTCGGCATTGGCCCTTATCGAATTTGCCGCGATTTCATCGATCTTGCAGGCACTGCCGCTCGCCGTGACGTTGGGGGCGGCACTCTTTCTGGGCGAGCCGGTCGGCTGGCGGCGCTGGACGGCGATCGGCATCGGTTTCCTCGGCGTGCTCATCATCATTCGCCCAGGCCCGGAAGGTTTTACGCCGGCAGCCCTGCTCGCCGTCATCGCCTGTTGTTTTACGGCATGCCGCGATCTCACCACCAAACGCATCAAGGCCGACATTCCTTCGTTGACGGTGACGCTCTTCACCTCCCTCGCCAACACCGTTGTCGGGGCAATCCTGGTTGTGCCGATGGGCGGCTGGCAGCCGGTCAGCGCTTATGCGCTGGGACACTTGGCATTTGCGTCCGTGCTGGTTTTCGCTGGCTACCAGGCGATCATCCAATCGATGCGGACGGGCGAGATCTCCTTCATCGCGCCCTTCCGCTATACCGGTCTGCTCTGGGCCTTGATCATTGGCATTTTCGTCTTCGGCGAACATCCGAACACCTATATGCTCGTGGGCGCGGCAGTCGTTATCGGTTCCGGCCTTTACACCTTCTATCGCGAGCGTAAGCGGCAGGGCATCACCACCGACAAGGCCGCTGCCGCCCCGCCGGCCTGAGGAAGAGCCGGAATGGAAGAACCGAAAGGCGGGCGTAAAAGGACAAGACGACGTGCAGCAAAGCCGATTTCTGGATAGACGAACCCCGCCCCATATCCTGACGCTCGTCGTCTGCGCCGGACTTGCCGCCCTGTCGCTGAATGTCTTCCTGCCGTCCCTTTCCGCCATGGCGATCCATTTCGGCACCGACTATGCCGTCATGCAGCTGGCCGTCTCCGGTTATATCGCCGGCACCGCCGTGCTGCAGCTGGTGCTCGGTCCGCTTTCCGACCTCTTCGGCCGCCGCCGGGTGATGATCGGCAGCATCCTGATCATGCTGCTCGGCACCGTGATCTGCCTGATGGCCGCAAACGTCACCGTCTTCATGATCGGAAGGCTGCTGCAGACGGCGGTCGTTGCCGGCTTCGTCCTGCCGCGTGCGATCATCCGCGACACGGTGCCGATGGAGAGCGCCGCCTCGATGATCGCCTATGTGACCATGGGCATGTCGCTGGTGCCGATGATCAGCCCGACGATCGGCGGCGCGCTCAACGACATGTTCGGCTGGGAGGCGAATTTCGCGCTGATGCTCGGCCTTGGCCTTCTGACCCTGACGCTCGTCTTCACCGATCTGGGCGAAACGAACCACGCACCGGCCGCCAGCTTCACCGCCCAGTTCCGCAGCTGGCCGGACCTTTTTCGCTCGCGCCGCTTCTGGGGCTATACATTCACATCGACATTCTCGTCGGGCGTGTTCTTCTCGTTCCTCGGCGGCGCGCCCTTCGTCGGCACGGCGATCTATCATCTGTCGCCGACCATGCTCGGCGCGCAATTCTTCCTGATCGCGGCCGGCTACATGATCGGCAACTTCATTTCGGGCCGCTATACCCGCCAGTTCGGCACGATGACGATGATGATCTCCGGCAGCCTGGTCAGCCTTGTGGGCGTTCTCATCACCGCCGGATTCCTCGTCGCGGAAGCGCCCTGGCCGCTCGCCTTCTTCGCGCCTCTGGCACTGACCGGCGTCGGCAACGGCCTCACCCTTCCGAGCTCCAATGCCGGCATCGTCAGCGTGCGACCGCACCTCGCGGGCTCCGCTTCCGGCCTCGGCGGCGCGATCACCGTCGGTGGCGGTGCCGCGCTGTCGACACTTGCCGCGGCGTTACTTAAGGAAGAGAGCGGCGCCATGCCGCTTCTCGTGGTCATGGGCGTCACGACCGTGCTTGCGCTCGCCGCCACCGTCTATGTCCGGCAGATCGACCGCCGCGAAGGCGCGATCCCGACCAGGGACGACGGCTGATGACAGCACCTGCCGCCCCTCCCATCCTGCCTCCCTGCCTGGTCCTTGCCGGCGGCAAATCGAGTCGCATGGGCACCGACAAGGCTTTTCTCACCATCGGCGGCGACACGATCCTCGGCCATGTGGTGCGGCGGCTGTTACCCCAGGTCTCGGAGATTGCCCTGAACGCGCCTTCGGGTTTCCCCAATCCGCTCGGTTTGCGCCTCCTGCCGGACCAAATTCCCGGCCAGATCGGCCCGCTTGCCGGCGTGCTCGCCGGCCTGCGCGACATCCGGACCTGCGGCCTTCAGGCAACCCATCTTCTCACGGTCCCCTCCGACAGCCCCTTTGTACCCGCCGATCTGGCGCGCCGGCTCGAATCTGAGGCGGGCGGTCCGAACGCGATCGTCATCCCCGCCTCCGACGGCCGAGATCATCCGGTCTTCGGGCTCTGGCCGGTTTCCATCTCCGACGATCTGGAAACCTGGCTCTCCGACCCCGGCAACCGGCGGATCAAGGCGTTCCTGCAGCGTCACCCCACGGTGCCCGTCGAGTTCCCGATGGTCGAGACGCCACAGGGATTGCTCGATCCCTTCTTCAACATCAACACGCCCGAGGATCTTCAAGAGGCGCGTCGTTTCGCCGAGGAGCTTTCATGACCCCTCCCCGCATCTTTGGCATTTCCGGCTGGAAGAACTCCGGCAAGACAGGGCTGGCGGTGCGGCTGGTGGCGGAGTTCACACGCCGCGGCTACGCGATCTCGACGATCAAACACGCCCACCACGATTTCGACATAGACAAGGTGGGGGCGGACTCCTTCCGCCACCGCCAGGCCGGAGCCCACGAAGTGGCGATCGTTTCCGGCACCCGCTTTGCGATCATGCACGAACTGCGCGGCGCGCCGGAGCCGAGCTTCGAGGCAATCCTCTCCCGCCTAGCCCCCTGCGATCTGGTGCTGATCGAGGGCTACAAACGCGAGCCCGTCCCGAAGATCGAAGCCCGCCGCCTCGAGGCGAACAACCGTGAACCGCTTGCGCCGAGCGATCCCCATATCGTCGCCATTGCCGCCGACCATCCGGTCCCGGATGCCGCCATCCCCGTCTTCGACCTCGACGATACGAACGCGATCGCCGATTTCATCGCACAGGTGACGGGGCTTGGCAGTTAGGCCTTGCCCTGGGCTCTACAAGGAAGCGTTCAATGTTTCAAACGCGGAGCAGCCGAGGTCGCCGCCGGAACACGCTCCGAGTCAGTCAGCCCCACGCCGAAGTGCGCCGCCACATCATCGAGCACATGCCGCAGATTCCCGATTGCACCGTCGAGCTTGTCCTGGTCAGGCCGGTCAGGAAGGCGCCCGGCATCCTTGGGGTAACGGTACGTTGTCGCATAGGCGGTCAAAAAAAGTAAGTTCGACGAAGCGTTGCTTGAACGTGTTCGCGTCTGGAAGCAGATCCCGCAAGACGTCGAGGCGGTGAGAATCCTTCCGTTCCGCACGGATACCTTCCGAGGTCAAAAGGGCGATCAGGATTTTCTCGGCAGCCTGCTGAGCATGGTAAGCATCATTTCGGTTACGGATTTTGGCGAGTGCCTCCGCGGCCTCGAGATCGTCGTGAGCCAGCCGAAGAGAGTTTGCGATGTGAAGCTCAGCGGACATCGAGGACGATACCGTCCTGCACGATATGACTCGCTGCAGAGTTAGCCACTTCCAGATCCGAGCGAAACTCGGATAGCCGCGCGCACGAAACGTCGGCATATACTCCGGAACCTTCTTGAATTTTCCACCCGAACATCGGGGAGAACAGACGATCTGGTGAGTCATCTGGAACGATGACCTTCAAGTCCCAATCACTGGTGCTCGTGGCTTCTCCCCGCGCACGGCTTCCATAGAGGATGACATCTATTGGCCTATATGCCTCTTCGATGCGCTTCAGCAACTTCGCCAGCTCAGGAAACTCGCCGGCCGGCAAGATCCTGCCATCCAAATGCTCGGCAACAACGCTCACATGGCTGCTCCATACCACTTTCCTGAATACCCAATATAGCCGCCCGGCCGCTATTTTCCAACGGCCGCAGCATATGACGCCATCACCTACGCAAAAAACCGCCGGATCGCTCCGGCGGCTTTGGCTTGAGGTACCCGAACCTTACTGGTTCGAAGCGACCGGTTTGACCAGCGGCGTGATGCGGCGCACGGTCACGCGGCGGTTTTCCTGTTCCGGACCGTCGGTGCGGACCTTGAGGTAACGTTCGCCGTAACCCTGGGTCGCCAGGTTTTCCGGCGGGATGCCGAATGCGTCCGTCAGCACCCGCGCAACGCTTTCGGCGCGCTCGTCGGAGAGGACGAGGTTGCTGTCGTCAGAGCCGACGGCATCCGTATGACCTTCGATCAGGAAGGTTTCGGAAGGATCCCGCTTCAGAACCTTGTTGATCGCATCGGCTACCTTGCGCAGCGAGCTCGCCTGGTTCATCGGGATTTCGGCACTGCCGGTGGCAAAGGTGATCGTATCCAGGTCGATACGCGGCACCTTGTCCCGGATGCGGGCGGAATAGCGGACTTCGTCCATCGAATAGACCCGCTCGACCCGCTCGACCGGCGGCTGCTCCAGGAACTCGTAATAATCCCGGTCCGGGTCGGTCGAGGTGTCGATGATGTAGTCGTCGAGCGGCACGCTCAGCCGCATCGGCGGCAGGTCGTCGCCCGGATCGCGCCAGACGTAGTCGCGGCCACGGCGGTTATCCATCAGCTCCGGCGAATAATAGAGAACGTATTCCTCGCCGCCCCTGACGATACGCGAGCGCTGGACGATCTCGCCATAGCTGTTGCGGACGGTAACGATCCGCGTACCGTCGTCGCGCACGATGATTTCGCGCACCCGGCCGTCGCGGAGCTGCTCGTATTGCGGCGCCCGATCGCGATCGTTGTAGAAGCGACGGCTGTCGTCATGGCGAACCACGGTCTGGTTGTCGATCGAGATGATCACGCGGCCGCCATCCCGGTCGCGGTCGCGAGCGCCGTTGCGGTCACGACCCGCCGTATCGCGGAACTCCCAGCCGCGGGGCCGTTCGAACTGCGGACGCTGGTCGAGGCGCTGGCCGCGCTCTTCGGACAGCTGACGAAACTCCTGCTGCTGCTCACGGGTGACACGCGTGCTGCCCTGAGCCTCTGCATCGGACTTCGGCGGTGCAAGCTGCTGCTGGTCGGCCTGCTGCGGAGCTTGACGGCGCGGACGCTCTCCATCCCGCAGCGGGCGTGCGGAAGGCGCCTCCTTGGCGCTGTCGAGCACGGCGGCACCGTTCTGAACGGGCAACACGACCTGCTCTCCGCTCTTGGCCGCAGCGGGATCCTTCGCGAGCTCCTTGGCGCGTTCGACCTGCTGGGGCGTAGTCGCAGTCTGGGGCGCGGTCGGCTGGGTGCCCGGCTGGGCTCCGGTCGCCTGCTGGCCCTGCGGCTGGCCCGGCACCGGCTGACCCTGAGGCACCACTGGCTGTCCGTCGGTGGTCTGTCGGCGCGGCGTCTCGCCGGCAGGCGGCTGGCCCGGGGCGGCCTGGTCATTTACCGGCGGCTGCTGGTTGCGCCTGTCCTGCGCGGTTCCGGTGCCCGGAGCCTGTCCGGGAACTTGTCCAGGTGCCTGGCCGGTTGCGTTGCCGCGAGCCGGATTTTCAGGTGCTGCCCCCGGAGCCGTGGCGCGATCGGTAGCCGGCGGCTGTGTCGGCTTTGGTGTTTCGGCCTGCTTTTCAGCGGGAGCTGCCTTGGGCTGCTGGGCATTGCCGCTGGCCGGCTTTTCAGGTGTCGCTTCCGGCGTCGCGGCACGATTGGTGGCAGGCGGCTGGGGCTTCGGGGTTTCGGCCTGCTTCTCGGCCGGCGCAGCCTTCGGCTGCTGGGCGTCGCGGCGCAAGGGAGCCTCAGGTGCTGCTTCCGGGGTTGCGGCGCGATTGGTTGCGGGCCGTTCCGGCTTCGGCGTTTCGGCCTGCTTTTCAGCCGGAGCTGCCTTCGGCTGTTGGGCTTCCTTTGCGGCCGGCGGCTCGGTCTGGGGTGTCGCCTGCTCGCGCTGGCGGCGCGGCTGAGCGTCGTTTCCGCCCTGACCTTGACCCTGGCCGGTCTCCTGCTGCTGGCGGCGCGGACGTTCCTGAGCGGGCGCCTCGGCTGCCGGACGCTCGACCTGCGGAGCCTGGCGAGGTGCGGCTTCGCGCGGAGCAGCCTCACGTGGGGCAGCCTCACGCGGGGCGGCTTCCGGCTCAGCCTTGCGCTGGCGCTGCGGCTGTTCCTGCTGTTGGGCCTGGGGCGGTGCCTGCGGTCGTTCGGCCTGCGGGGCCTGCTTTTGCTCCTCCTGCGGCTTGCGGCGCGGACGCGGCTGCCCCTCGCCTTCCTGCGCTTCCGGAGGGATGATGATCTGCTGCTGGACTTCGATGACGCCCGGCATCCGGCCCGCCTCGATGGCGGGTCTCGTCTCCATCGCGGGTTTCAAGGGGACAGCACCGGCCGGCTGAAGCATCAGCGGCAGCGACACGAAAGGTGCTGCGACACTGGCGAACAGTCTGAATTTTTTCGACATGGACATTTCCTCTTCTAGGGTGTCATCCCTTTCATGCGTGTCCTTTATTGCCGTTTTTCGGCGGACTTGCGCGGCGGCTCAACTGAATTGCACCAAAATGGTTCCCTTGCAGCCTGTTGCGGCGGGCCTGAACCTCGCATGAATGTGTTGTTCATCGACTGAGGGCAACTAGACGTGCACGTAAAATGCCGTTGCAATTTTTCCCGAGCAGGTATCTAAAAATCCATTCGGAGCGCGCCTCTACGCGTGCCCCGTCTCCCTGCGGCCGAAAAAGACCAACACCGCAGGTTGCCAACAGAGAGGATCAACATGAACATTTCCACCCGATTCCTTGCTGCCGCCTCGATCGCCGCCCTGTCGCTTTTCGCCGGTTCGGCGATGGCGCAGGAGAAACTCGTGATCGGCACCGAAGGCGCCTACCCGCCCTTCAACAACCTGGAAGCCAACGGTCAGCTCACCGGTTTCGACGTCGATATCGCCAAGGCGCTCTGCGACGAGATGAAGGTCACCTGCACCTTCGTCACCAATGACTGGGACGGCATCATCCCGGCGCTGCAGTCGAAGAAATTCGATGCGATCATCGCTTCCATGTCGATCACCCCCGAGCGGAAGGAGCAGGTCACCTTCTCCAAGAAATATTACAACACGCCGCCGGCCATCGCCGTCCCGAAGGATTCGCCGATCAAGGAAGCGACCGCCGCCGGCCTCAAGGGCAAGACGATCGGCGCGCAGGGCTCCACCACCCATTCGAACTATGCCGAAAAGCATATGCCCGACTCGGAGCTGAAGCTGTATCCCACGGCTGACGAATACAAGCTCGACATCACCAATGGCCGTATCGACGCCGTCATCGACGATATCGTCGTGCTGTCGCAGTGGATCAAGTCGGACGCCGGCAAGTGCTGCAAGATCCTCAGCCCCCTGCCGATCGACGTCGAGATCAACGGCGAAGGTGCGGGCATTGCGGTCCGCAAGGGCGAAACGGCGCTGGCCGACAAGTTCTCGGCCGCGATCCTCGCGATCCGCGCCAACGGCAAATACAAGGCCATCAACGACAAGTATTTCGATTTCGACGCCTACGGCCAGTAATCGACCGGAGAACCCGGTTACCGCGCGGCGGGAGGCTTGCCCTTCCGCCGTTTTTCTTTTTAATGGCGTCAACACAAGACAAAAGCGGCACACAAAAAGGCCGCAGGGGAAAACGACCTTATGAGCGGATTCTTTTCCGCCCTCTTTTCGGCGCTTGATCCGCTTTGCGGGCCTGTCGGGCTTTTTTCACTCCTTGGTTCCAATAGCCTGGTGGCCTGCGGCGAAGCCGGATGGGGCGACGAGATTGCGTTCGGCGTCAAGGTGACCATCACGCTCGCGCTGGCCACCCTTCCCGTCGGCCTGATCATCGGCTTCCTGATCGCGCTGGCCGCCCAGTCGGAAGAAAAGCTGCTCCGGCTTGCCGCCGGCATCTACACGACGATCTTCCGCGGTCTGCCGGAACTGCTGACCCTGTTCATCGTCTATTACGGCCTGCAGATCCTCATCCAGGCGGTGCTCGCCTTCTTCGGGTACGAGGGGCGCGTCGAGATCAACGCCTTTTTCGCCGGCATGGCGGCGCTCGCCGTCGTCTTCTCCTCCTATTCCTCCGAGGTCCTGCTGTCGGCCTTCAGGGCGATCCCGCGTGGCCAGTACGAGGCAGGCGATGCACTCGGTCTCCATCGTTCGCGCACCATGCTTCTCGTCATCCTGCCGCAGCTCATCCGCATCGCGCTGCCCGGCCTTACCAACCTCTGGCTGATCCTGCTCAAAGACACCTCCTATGTCTCGGTCATCGGGCTTGCCGACATCCTGCGCCAGACCGGCATTGCGGCGCGCGTCAGCAAGGAAGCCTTCTTCTTCTACAGCATCGCATGCCTGCTCTATCTGATCCTTGCGATGATCTCGTCCGTCGGCCTCGGCTTCGTCGAGCGCTGGGCGAAACGCTCGGAGGGGCCGCGATGAGTTACGTCAGGGAACTGATCCCGCCCCGCGCGCCTCCGGCCCTGGCCGTCAGGTCGCTAGCGCCGGCGCGTGTTGCCGGCATCGCCGTCCTCTTGCTTTGGGTAGCCCTTGCGATCGCGCTCGCCTTCATGATGATCAACGGCTGGGATCAGGACAAATTCCAGCGCTACGGCCCGCGTTACCTCCACGGCCTCTGGACCACCATCTCGCTGGTCGGCCTCGCCGTCATCCTCGGCGCCATCCTCTCGACCCCGATCGCCTTTGCGCGGATGTCGAGAAGCAAGACGCTGAACGGCATCGCCTATGCCTATGTCTACGTGTTTCGAAGCACGCCGCTGCTCGCCCAGCTCTTCCTGATCTATTACGGGCTGGGCAGCTTCCGCCCGCAGCTCGAATCCGTCGGCCTCTGGTGGTTCTTTCGCGAAGCCTGGTATTGCGGCCTTTTCTCGCTGACGCTCAACACCGCGGCCTACCAGGCGGAAATCCTGCGCGGCGCGATCGAAAGCGTGCCGCGCGGCCAGCACGAAGGGGCGGCCGCACTCGGTCTCTCGAAACGCAATGCTTTCCGCAAGGTCATCCTGCCCCAGGCGCTGATCGTCGCGCTGCGCCCTTACGGCAACGAGATCGTGCTCTTGATCAAGGGATCCGCCGTCGTCGCGATCGTTACCGTCTATGACCTGATGGGCGAGACGCGCTATGCCTTCTCGCGCACGTTCGACTACCAGAGCTACCTATGGGCGGCGATCTTCTATCTCGCCATCGTCGAGGCGCTGCGGCACCTCTGGGCCTTCATCGAGGCCCGTCTGACGCGCCACCTGAAGCGTTAGCAGCACTCACGGAGAAGAGCTGCTAACATACTGTAAATTATCGCGAATATGCTCTTAAGGTGCAATTGTAAAGCTTCGGTTAACCGTGGCATGCTCCCCTATCGGGTGACGCAACGACGTCAACTCGAAACAACAACGGGAACTGCTGCATGTCTGAAATGGAAATGATGCTGAAAGGATACGGGCTGACGACCGCCCAGATCTTCTACCGCATGCCGGACCATCCCGCGCTGCTGCAAAGCTATGTCTGGCAGAACTACGACCTCGCCCCGGATTTTCCGGAGATGAACGGTTTTCTGAAATTCTGGCAGGAGAAACTCGACGGCCCGCTGCATTCCGTCCGCTATGTCCACCGCAAGCTGATTTCGGCCAGCGAATGGCGGGCGGTGAAGGGCGAGATCATCCTGCACTAGAGAATAGCGGCCTCGCCCTTCAGACGTGCACTTCGCCATGGGCGAGTTCGCCGTCGTCCGGCTCGCGATGCAGGGCCGAGAAAATCACGGCGGCATAAAGGGCCGCGACGAGCGCAATCACGCTCCATCCCGGCAGCGGACCGAGTGCTGCGTTGTTGACCGCCTCCGACCATGAGAAGACGACATCCGCCTGGGTATCGTTGGGCAGGAGTTTGGGTGTCGAGATCTTCAGAAGCCACGCCATCAGCAGGATGGCATACATCCACACGTAATTGCGCCTTACCCGGCGAAACAACGCTTCCCGGTAGCTGATCAGGAAACAGGGATTGCGCAGGCTCGTGGCGATCGCCTGTGCCCAGTCTGGCTTGAGGTCCGCCTGCGGATAAAGCGCCTGCGCGAAATAATGGCGTTCCAACCTGCGAACCCTTGCGCGGTAGACGTCGAAAAAGCGGTAGCGCCGTGCTTCGATCAGGAGAAGCAGCGAGATCAGCAGCATCGCAAACAGAACCACGCCGTGATGCGAGGTCGGCGTCGACAACGAGACCGACAGCAGCGCTGCCACCACCGTGATCGACCAGTTCGTGGTGCGATCGATCCGATCGCGCCAGCTGGTCATCCGGCCAAGCTCGCCGCGATAATAATGGATGATCATGTTGGCCTTCTCGGCAGAGGTAATCGGCAGCGACGGCGCGCGTCGTTCGACATTCTGCTCCAGCACGCTCTGAGCCTGATCGGCAGGCATGACGTTCTCCCGAAGGCGTTTCCCAGATCTATCTCTTCAACGAATGAGCACCCGCCCTGTTCCGGCTGATGGACAAATGCCGGCCATCGGCTTAAAGCCGCTTGCGAAACGAAGGACGCGAGCCATGAAGAAGATCGACGAGGAAGCCCTGGCAGAGGCCTATAACCGTGCGCTGGCGCTGGAGAAGGCGGGCGATATCGACGCGGCCGTCGAGGCCTACGAGCAGGTGCTCGAACTCGATCCCGAGGACCATGGCGGTGCCGCCGTGCGCATCGCCGCCATGGGCCGCGGCGAGACGCCCCCCAAGGCGCCGGACGCCTATGTCGAAACTTTGTTCGACCAGCACGCCGAAAGCTTCGAGGACATTCTCGTCGAGCAGCTGGGTTACGCCGTGCCTGTGATCGTGCGCCAGCGCCTACAGGAGCTGAAGCTCGGGCCGTTCAAGCGGATGCTCGATCTCGGCTGCGGCACGGGGCTTACCGGCGGCACGCTGCGCGACATGGTCGACGACATTACCGGCATCGACATTTCCGAAAACATGGTTGAAATCGCGCACGAAAAGGATCTCTACGAGACGCTTTACGTCGCGGAAGTCGAGGATTTCCTCGAAGACAATGACGACGAGCCCTTTGACTTGGTGACCGCCACCGACGTGCTGCCCTATCTCGGCGCCCTGGAGCCGCTGTTCTTCGGCGCGGCAGAAAACATGGCTCCCGGCGGCCTGTTCATCTTCTCCTCGGAGACCCTGCCTGACGAGAGCTTTGCCGGCCGGCCCTACATCGTCGGCCCGCACCAGCGTTTCGCCCATTCCGAAACCTATATCCGCGAACGCCTCGCCGCCACCGGCTTCGATCTCCTCGAAATCTCCGACATCAACGTGCGGATGCAGGACGGCAACCCGACCCCGGGCCACCTAGTGATTGCGCGGCTGATCGTGAAGTCTTGATAATCGCGGGCTGAATCTCGGCCCATGATGTTCTCGATTGCTGGCCGTCACCGCAAACGGAGCAACTGACAGGCTTCCGGCGCGCGGATATCCGCGCCGGCCTTGACTTGCTCTATTTCCGGGTCGACACCGTCGGCCCGGCAAGCCTTCTGCCCGCGACATCATAAGCTCAGCAACCCATCTTCTCATCGTCCCTCTTCATCGATAGTTTGCCTCCGCAACGGAGGGATTCGGATGACGCCGCAGCGCTATCTTCTTGCCCAGGCCTATAACAATGCCTGGGCCAACCACCGGCTGCTGAAAGCCTGCGGAGAGCTTTCGCGCGAAGAGCTGGATGCGACGCGGGTCAGCTTCTTCCCGTCGATCATCCATACCCTCAACCATATCCTGACCGTCGATTGGCTCTATATCAGCGCGCTCGAAGGCAATTGCCTCGGCCCCGCCGCCTTCGAGCCGGAAATCCCGTGTCCCCTGTTTGCCGATCTCGATCGCGAACAGCGCGCCGCCGACCGCCGCCTCATCGATCACTGTCGAAGCCTGGATGAGAAAACCGTCGCCGAGGAAATCCGCATTCCCCGGGAGACCTTCGTGCAGGTCGAAGCTGCCGATCGCCTGCTGATGCATCTCTTCCAGCACCAGATCCATCATCGCGGCCAGGTTCACGCTATGCTGTCGGGAACCACCGTTCAACCGCCGCAGCTCGACGAGTTCTTCTGCGCGGGCGAAGACCAATTGAGAAAACAAGATTTTGCCGAACTGGGCTTCACCGAAGCCATGATCTGGAGTTGACCATGCTGTATTTCGTCATCAAGGCCCTGCACATTCTGTCCGACTTCCTGCTGATCGGCGGCATGCTGATCAACGCCTTCGTCATCGGCATGGTGCCGCCGACCATCCGCACCGGCGTGATCTCGGCGCTCAGGAAATACGACCGCACCGTCACCACGGCCGCTCTCGGCGGCGCCTGGCTGTTCGGCCTGTGGCTCGCCTTCGGCTACGGCTTCTATACGTCCGGCTGGTTCGGCTTTAAGTTCCTGATCGTCCTCATACTGTCGGCGCTGCATGGCATGCAGGGCGCCTGGATGCGCCGCATGGAAGCCGATCCGCATCTCGACCCGCCAGCCTTCGTGCGCGCCGGCCTGCCGATCGTGCTCGGCTCGGTCGTCGTCATCGTCGCGCTCGCGGTCATCAAACCGTTCTGAGCTGCGGCGGCCGGTCTCTGGCAATTTTCAGCGTCCGGCCAACGGAACCACCGCTCGAAATCTGCGCTTTTCACCGAACTGCGCTTTTCCGGACGGCCGCTTTGCTCTAATCCTCTGCCCAACAAAATTGTGGAGGTTCAGCATGGCGAAAGTGGCATTCATCGGTCTCGGGGTGATGGGTTATCCCATGGCCGGGCATCTCAAGGTCAAGGGCGGCCATGACGTGACCGTCTACAACCGCACGGCTGCCAAGGCCGATGACTGGGCAGCCAAGTTCGGCGGCAAGGCAGCAGCCACGCCGGCCGAAGCGGCCACGGATGCCGATTTCGTGTTCGTCTGCGTCGGCAATGACGACGATCTCCGCTCGGTGACAATCACCGAGACCGGCGTTCTCGCCGGCATGAAACCGGGCGCCATCCTGATCGACAACACCACCGCCAGCGCCGAAGTCGCCCGCGAGCTCGACGCCGCGGCACGGAAAAAGGGCGTCGGCTTTATCGACGCACCGGTCTCCGGCGGCCAGGCGGGTGCCGAAAACGGCGTGCTCACCGTCATGTGCGGCGGCGACGAGGCGGTGTTTGAAAAGGCCAAGCCGGTGATCGACGCCTATGCCCGCATGGTCGGCCTCATGGGTCCGGCGGGCAGCGGCCAGCTCACCAAGATGATGAACCAGATCTGCATCGCCGGCCTCGTCCAGGGGTTGGCCGAATCGATCCATTTCGGCAAGCAGGCCGGCCTCGACATCGAAAAGGTCATCGAGGTGATTTCCAAGGGGGCGGCCGGCTCCTGGCAGATGGAGAACCGCTACAAGACCATGAATGCCGGCAAATACGATTTCGGCTTTGCGGTCGACTGGATGCGCAAGGATCTCGACATCGTACTGACCGAAGCCCGCCGCAATGGCGCCAAGCTGCCGGTCACGGCCCTCGTCGACCAGTTCTACGGCGACGTTCAGGCGATGGGCGGCAAACGCTGGGATACGTCCTCGCTGCTCGCACGGCTCGAAAAGAAATAGGCCGGCCGTGCTCGGCCCCTCCTCCGACGTCGCCGGGATCATCGCGCATCTCGAAACGCTGCGCTCGGAGGAGAACATCTTGGGGATGGCCCGTTTCGGCATCGTCACCGACCGGGCCGTCGGCATTTCCAATCCCGACCTGCAGAAGATCGCGCGGGCGATCAAGCGCGACCACGGCCGGGCGCTGGATCTCTGGCGCACCGGCGTTCGCGAAGCCCGGATGCTCGCGATCTATACCGCCGATCCCGCGTCGCTGACGCCAGCCGAGGCGCGTGGATGGTCGGAGGATTTCGCCTCCTGGGAAATCGTCGATACCGCCGCCGACCTTTTTACCGAAACACCGTACTGGCAGGAACTGATCGCCGAATTCGCCGGGGACGAGCGCGAATTCATCCGCCGCACCGCGTTTGCGATGATCGCCGGTGCCGCCGTGCATCGCAAACAGGAGCCGGACGAAACCTTCATCGCCTATCTGCCGCTGATCGAGACGTGTTCTACCGACCCGCGCAATTTCGTCAGGAAGGCGGCCAACTGGGCGCTCCGCAATATCGGCAAGCGCAACCGCACCTGCCACGCCCCTGCCCTCAAGCTTTCCGAAAAACTCGCCGCTTCGAGCGACAAGACCGCCCGCTGGATCGGCAAGGATGCGGTGAAGGAATTGTCGGGCGAGAAGCTTCTGGCGCGGCTGAAGGCTTAGCCGGTTTTTCCAATCCGGTATTGCCGCGGCGTCGCACCTGCAAACGTCCTGAAGGCTTTGATGAAGGAACTCGTGCTTTCGAACCCGCAGGCGAGGCCGATTTCCGTGATCGGTTCCCGGCCGGCCAGCAACATTTCCTTGGCCTTCACCATCCGCGCCCGATGCCGGAAATCGCGAAAGCTCATGCCGAGCTCCGCATCGAACCGCCGCGCCAGCGTCCGTTCCGAAAGACGCGACGCTACCGCGAGGGAGCCAAAATCGAGATCCCGGTCGAGATGTTCCAGCATCCGGTCGATGGCGACCGCCATGCCAGGTGACCGCGGTTTCGGCAACCATGTCTCGTCCTCCTCCGCAGCCAGATTCCCCGCGACGGACGCGAGCGCCTTGAAGAAGGCATTCGCGGCTTCGCCGCCTGTGTCACGCCCGGCATCCCAGCGCATGACGTGCAGGATCATCTGCCGCGCCAGATCGGAAAGACCGAAGACACGGCAGGCCGGCAGCGGCGCTTCGAATTCGCTGTCGCCGAACAGGACGGAGGACGCCGTGGCCCGCCCCTTGCCGCGCACCGCAATTACCGTTCCCCGTGCGATCAGCGCCGCCCTTTGCGGCGGCAGCATCCAGCGGCGGTGGCCGATATCGAGAACGAAGGTGCCGGCCGATGCGTAGAGCAGGTAATCGGCATCGAAGGCCCGTTCGATCTCGAACGGCTCGTCGAACACCCGATGATAGGCATGAGAAATCATCGCCATCGCTGCCGGACTTTGCCCTATGCCGCCTGCTGTCCCCGCATCTGCTTTAGCAGTTCAGCGGTGTCGAGCAATGCGGAATGATGGACGATCTTGCCGTCCTTCAAGACGAAGGACCGATAGGCCCGTACCCGGATGGCATTGCCGGAGGGTTCGACGCCCTTGAAAGCCGCCTGGTGCGTGCCGCGCAATGTCAGCTCGCACATGACGCTATCGTCTTCGGCGGCCATCCGCTCGATCGTCCAGACAGCATCCGGCATGATCCGCTTCTGCACCGCCACCATGGCGCAGTGCCCTTCCGAACTGGCCGGCGAATAGGCGACCTCCTGATAGTCGGCTGCGAAAAAATCCCCGAAGCGGTCGATCAGGCCACGGTTCCAGATCTCTTCGATATATCCGCGGATGATCGCTTTATTGGCCCTGGCTTGGTCCTGCATGTCGAGCTCCATCTGTTTCGATGAAGCCCATGTAAAACCCAACGGGCCGTTTCAACTCGGCCCGTCCTGCCAGAAAATGATCCCGATCCGCCAAACGGCGAACTATTCTTCGCCCGATTTCTGGTTGTCCAGCATCATGTAGTCGAGCGGCAGTTCGGTCGTGTACTTGATCTGCTCCATCGCAAACACCGACGAAACGTCGCGGATTTCGATCTTGGCGATCAGCCGCTTGTAGAAGGCATCATAGGCGCCGATGTCCGGCACGACGACGCGCAGCAGGTAATCGACGTCGCCGCTCATGCGGTAGAATTCGACCACTTCCGGGAAATCGACGACGACTTCCGAAAACCGCTTCAGCCATTCGATTGAGTGGCTGGCGGTGCGGATCGAGACGAAAACCGTGACCTTGGTATTGACCTTGACCGGATCGAGCAGCGCGACGCGGCGACGGATGACGCCATCCTCTTCCATCTTCTGGATGCGGCGCCAGCAAGGCGTGGTCGAGAGGCCGACCTTCTTCGCGAGGTCCGCGACGGCGAGAGTGGAATCTTCCTGCAGAATGCGCAGTATCTTACGGTCGAGGCGGTCCATCAGAGTCCTTTCGAAATGATTTTTCGTTATACACCGAATTCGCGGCAGTTAACCGAAATTTGTTTCTCGTATCAAGCTATCCACATGCTGTCGCAGCACCGGCAGCAGATCCGCCTGGAACCACGGATTCTTTTTGAGCCAGCCGGTATTGCGCCAACTCGGATGCGGCAGCGGCAGGATCCTCGGTCCCTGGTTGGCAAAGAGATAATCGCGCCAGTTCTGGACCGTTTCCGTCATGCCTTTCCTGCGGCGGTCGCCCAGATGCCAGCCTTGAGCATAACCGCCGACCGCGAGAACCAGCTCGACCTGCGGCATCGCGGCGATCACCCGGGCGCGCCACAGCGGGGCGCATTCGAGCCGCGGCGGCAGGTCGCTGCCCTTGGCATCATAGCCCGGAAAACAGAAGCCCATCGGCACGATCGCAAACTTTTCCGGATCGTAGAACTCTTCGCGGGTCACCGCCATCCAGTCGCGCAGCCTGTTGCCGGAAGCGTCGTTGAAAGGCAGCCCGCTCTCGTGCACCCGAAGCCCCGGCGCCTGCCCGGCGATCAGCACCCGCGCCGTCTTCGATAACACGGCGACCGGCCGCGGCTCATGCGGCAGACGGTCGCCCTCGCCTTTCGCCGGCGCGTCGCGACAGATACGGCAGGCCGCGATCGCGCGGGTCAGCGCGTCGATATCCTCCTCGCTATCGACCATGCCATCCATGCTCATTGCCAGCCCGTCATCCGCTTCACCCAATCCATGAACGCTTGCACGAAGCTCATATCATCCATCATGCCGCGGCTGGCGCGCCAGTCGTGCGGGCTTTCGAACTGGCCGGCCCACAGCCCCAGCCGTTCTCGCCTCGCTGCCACCTGTTCCTGCGTGTAACGTCCCGAGGCGATGGCGAGGCCTTGCCGCACCAGCGTGCCGTTGATGCTGGTCGCGCCTGAATGGCAGCGCACCAGGAGCCGATGGTATTTGTCGCGCTCTCGGCCGAGGCACTCGACCTCGCCGCCTGCGACAAGGCGGATCAGCAGCCTTCTCGCTTCTACTCCGCAGGCCCATGGCCTGCCGCGGTCGTCCTCGCAGGTCTGGTCGAGTTCCGGTGCATCCATTCCCTGAAGCCTCAGACGCTCACCGCCCGCCGCGAGGGTATCGCCGTCGATCACATGGAATGGACCGCGCACGGTGCTGTCGGCCGCCTTGTCCAGCTTCGCGGCGATCAGCACCAGAAGGATGAAGAAGGCGGCGAGAACCGCGCCATCGCGAAAAACCCTGAACGTTCTGGCCACAATCCAGCCTTATTGGAAAACGGAAGCTTCAGGAAAATGGCAAACAAAACCTTTCCCGGCAGTACTCTCTTAAGGTTTTGGACATACTCTCTCAACACCCGGGGTATCAGTTTAGTGGCCATGAGTAGCGGCGTCAGCACATCGACCGACAAGAACATCGTTGATCGCTCGCGCGGCCACCGCAACAAGGCCGTCTCCAAAGCTGTTCGCGCCACCCGCGAACGCCTGCAGTCCAGCTCCCAGGGCAATCAGATCTTCGACCGCGACATGATCGCCATGCACGTCAACACCGTGCTGCAGGGCGCATCCGTCATGCCTCTCTTCATCGTCGTGGTGACGGCGATCGGCGTTTACCTCAATCCGAATGCCAATCTCTTCGCCTGGGCGCTGCTGATGTTCAGCGTCCATGCCATCAACGTGCTGCTCGCCCGCCGCGCGAGCCGCAAGGACATTACGGCGGCAGAGGTGCAGAAATGGCGGCGCAGGCTGCTTGCCGCGCAGATGATTGTCGGCAGCGGCTGGGCCCTGTTTGCGCTGCAGAACTGCGATGCCTGCTCCGGCGACAGCTATTATTTCTACAAGGGAGCGGTGCTCCTCTTTGCGATCTCGATCACCGCCATGAGCAGTTTCATGCTGCGCCTCGGCGTGCTGTTCGGCTTCCTGCCGATGATTCTCGCGCTGCTCGCCACCGCCATCCTGACGCGGAACGTGCTCGACATCGGCATGATCGCGATCTGCGCCACGGCGGTCGTCTTCTTCCATTATATCGCCGACCGGCTCTATCGTTCCAACCTGACGCTGATGTCGTATCAGTCGGAGAAGGACGACCTGATTGCCGAGCTGGAAGTGGCGAAATCCATGTCGGACGAGGCCCGCCGCCGCGCCGAAGAGGCGAACCTCGCCAAATCCCGCTTCCTCGCATCGATGTCGCACGAGCTGCGCACACCGCTCAACGCCATTCTCGGCTTTTCCGAAGTCATGAGTTCGGAGGTTCTGGGACCGCTCGCCAACCCGACCTACAAGGAATATGCCGGCGACATCCACCGCTCCGGCCAGCACCTCCTCAACCTCATCAACGAGATCCTGGACCTGTCGCGCATCGAAGCCGGCCGTTACGACCTTGCCGAGGAATCGCTGTCGCTGCTGGAGATCGCCGAGGATTGCATCGGCATGGTGCAGCTGCGTGCCAGCGCCAAGAACATCTCGATCAGCCAGCAGTTCGAACCGCAGCTGCCGCAGGTCTGGGTCGATGAAAAATCGATGCGCCAGGTCCTCCTCAACCTGCTGTCGAACGCCGTCAAGTTCACGCCCCAGGGCGGCGAGGTCACCGTCAAGGTCGGCTGGACTGCCGGCGGCGGCCAGTATGTAGCGATCAAGGACAACGGACCCGGCATTCCCGAGGAAGAAATCCCCGTCGTGCTCTCGGCCTTCGGCCAGGGCTCGATCGCCATCAAGAGCGCCGAGCAGGGCACCGGGCTTGGCCTGCCGATCGTCCAGGCGATCCTTGCCAAGCACGACGGCCAGTTCATCCTGCGCTCCAAGCTGCGCGAAGGCACCGAGGCGATCGCCATCCTGCCGGCGACCCGTGTTCTCCAGAGCGTGCCGGCCGTCGCCGACGCCCAGACGGTCGCCCGCCGCCGCAAGAGCTTCGCCTGAGGCGATCGACCTCTTTTGCACCGGCCGGTTTCGGTGCATAATGCGGCCATGACCAAACTTCTCGACCGCGCCATCGAAGCAGCCAAGGAGCTCCCTGCCGAAATGCAGGATGAGATTGCCAGGGTGATGCTCACACTCGTTGGCAAGGGAGAGCCGGTGCATCAGCTCACCGCCGAAGAGGAAGCGAGTTTCGCTAAATCGCTGGAACAGGCCGCGCGGCGCCAATTTGCGCCAGCCGAGCAGGTCCAAGCCATCTGGTCGAAATACACAGGGTGACGATTCGCTTCACCCCTGAAGCGGCCATCGAACTTGAGGACGTCCTCAGCTATCTAGCCGCTCATTCACCGGGAGGCGCCCGCAATGTGGGCGCGCGGATTCAGCAGGTATTGAGCAATCTCTCGGAATATCCACTGACCGGTATGCGCACCAGCCTTGAGCCGATGCGGCGTGTAGCCGTGACACCCTATCCCTATCTGATATTCTATCTGCCCGGCGAGGATGAGATCGTTGTCGTCGGCATCCGGCATGCCGCCCGTGATCCATCCTCAATGCCGGACCAATCCTGACGGGCGGTTACAACCACACGCTCCGCACCGCCACATAAAGCGCGAAAAACCCGTTGGCGCACAGCAGGCAGAAGACCGCGAAGGAGCCAAGGTCCTTGGCGTGGCGGCCGACGGTGGAGATTTCCGGGGATATGCGGTCGACAAGTTCCTCGATCGCGGTATTCAGCGATTCCACCGCGAACAGCACCAGCATCAGAATACCGAAGACGAAATAGTCGAGAGCGCCGGCGCCAACGACCGCAAAGAGCACGAGGGCTGCCGCGAAGGCGATCACCTCGTGGCGAAAGGCTTCCTCCTGCCACAGGCGCGCCAGCCCCTGCATGGAATAGCGGAATGCCGCGATCACCCGGCGAATGCCGGTCGCCCTTTCGATATGGCTGTCGATCGGCGTCTTTTCCATTCAGGGCTCAGTGGCTCTTATTGCTGACGCCGGCCTGCTCGAAGGTCGCCATGCCGGAATGGCAGGCGGCCGCCGCCTTGACGATGCCGGCGGCGAGCGCCGCACCGGTCCCCTCGCCGAGCCGCATGCCGAGCGCCAGAAGCGGCGTCTTGCCGAGCTGTTCGATCGCACGCAGGTGTCCCGGTTCGCCGGAGACGTGGCCGATCAGGCAGTGGTCGAGCGCCGCCGGATTGGCGGCCTTGAGGATCGCGGCCGCTGCCGTCACCACATAACCGTCGAGCAGGACCGGGATCTTTTCGACGCGCGCCGCCAGGATCGCACCGGCGATCGCCGCGATCTCACGGCCGCCGAGGCGGCGCAGGATTTCCAGCGGATCGCCCAGGTGGTCCTTGTGGAATTCGACGGCCGCCTTCACTGCGGCGATCTTGCGCTCCATGAACTCGCCATGCGAACCGGTGCCGGGTCCGACCCAGTCTTCCGCCTCGCCGCCATAAAGCGCGAGGTTGATGGCGGCTGCGATCGTCGTGTTGCCGATGCCCATTTCGCCGATGCAGAGAAGATCGGTACCGCCGGCGATGGCCTCCATGCCGAAGGCCATGGTCGCGGCGCAGTCGCGCTCGGACAGGGCTGCCTCGCTGGTGATGTCGCCGGTCGGGTAATCGAGCGCCAGATCGAAGATTTTCAGGCCGAGGTCATGGGTGACGCAGATCTGGTTGATCGCCGCACCGCCGGCTGCGAAATTCTCGACCATCTGCTGGGTCACCGACGACGGGAACGGGGTCACGCCATGCCGGGTCACGCCGTGATTGCCGGCAAAGATCGCCACCAGCGGCCGGTTGACCGCCGGCGCCCGGCCCGTCCAGGCGGCAAGCCAGAAGGCGATTTCCTCAAGGCGGCCCAGAGCCCCCGGCGGCTTGGTGAGCTGCGCATCGCGCTCGCGCGCCGCCACCAGCGCCCGCGGGTCCGGGCCGGGAAGGTTCTGCAGCAGGACACGGAAATCGTCGAAAGGCAGGCCGCTCACGCTCATGGAAAGTCTCTCTTGTAATTCGGTCTCGTATCGCGGCAGGAAAACTTGTCTTTCCCGGCAAATCGCGCTTCTGTGCGCAAACTCATAGTCGGGTCGCAACGGAGGAACAACTGCCAAACGCAACGGAATTCATCGCGGACCTTGCCCGATCGATCGGGTTCCTCAGCCGTGTGCCGGTCCCGGACCGGTTCTTCCGCGGCCATGACGGCACGATTTCGCGGGCAGTGCGGGCCTTTCCCGTCGCAGGGCTGATCATCGCGGCCCTGCCGGCGCTCGTTCTCCTCGTCCTTGAGTCCGGCGATCCGCTGCTCGTCAGCCTGCTTTCGCTTGCCGCGCTGACGGTCATGACCGGCGCGCTCCACGAAGACGGCCTCGCGGATGCGGCAGATGGTCTCGGGGGCGGGCGTGACAAGGACCACGCGCTTCTGATCATGAAGGACAGCCGCATCGGTGCTTACGGCGTCGTGGCGCTGGTGCTGTCTTTTGGCCTGCGCGCCTCGGCGCTCGCGGCATTGTTCCACGAGGATGCGGTCACTGCGGCACTCGCCGTGCTTGCCGTTGCAGCCGTCAGCCGCGCGATCCTGGTTGCCCATTGGCGCGCGTTGCCATCAGCCCGGGAAAACGGCGTCGCAGCCAGCGCCGGCTTTCCGGAGGATGGCGCCCGCAATATCGCGCTGTTTACCGGTGCCGCCTTCGCGCTTGTCCTGCTCGTCCCCGTTCTCGGCCTGCCGAAGGTTCTGTTGTCGCTGATCGTGGCAGCGCTCGCCGGTTTTGGCTTCACCCGTCTCGTGCGCCAGAAACTTGGTGGCCATACGGGCGATACGATCGGCGCCACTCAACAATTGAGCGAGATCGCCATGCTGGCCACTCTTGCTCTTGCCGCGTGAAACCCCGATATACTGGGGCATGATTTCGCCCTGTACCCTCGTCTGTTCGATCGACCTGAAGACCGGCTATTGCTTCGGATGCGGGCGGACGCGCGACGAGATCGCCGCCTGGATGGACTATACCGACATGGAGCGCCGCACGCTGATGGAGACGCTTCCTGCGCGGTTGGAAACCGTCGAGCGAAAGCCGCGGCGAGAGACACGCCGCCAGCGTCTCGCAAAGGAACGCGATACGGCATGAACGCGCTCACCGGCATCCTCATCGTCCTCGGCATCGGCCTGGCGTTCTTGATCTTCAATCACGATGCCGGGCAGACCTTCGGCATCGACAACGACGATTTCGGCCAGATCCTCTACCTCCTGCCGATCGCCGGCCTGCTCGCGGCCGGCATTCTCGCCGGCCGGCGCGGCCATGCCGGTGAGGTGCTGCGCAACATCGTCCTCTGGTTGCTGATCATCCTCGCGCTGGTCACCGCCTATCTCTACCGCGACGACGCCCGCAATGTCGCCGCAAGGGTGACCGCCGGCCTGCTGCCCGGCACGGCCGTGATCACGACGACGAGTGAAGGTCTCAATGAGGTCATCATTCACAAGACCCGGGGCAGCCATTTCCAGACCAATGTCAGGGTCCAGGGCAAGGTCCTGCCGATGCTGGTCGATACCGGCGCCAGCACCGTTGTGCTTTCCTACGACGATGCCCGCGCCATCGGCCTTAATCCGCAGAGCCTCGATTTTTCAGTGAGCGTGATGACCGCCAACGGCCGGGCGATGGCGGCGCCCGTCCGCCTCGACGAAATCGCCATCGGCCCGATCGTGCGGAAAAACGTCCGGGCGATGGTGGCGGAAGACGGAAGGCTTGGCGAGAGCCTGCTCGGCATGAGCTTCCTCTCCACCCTCGGCTCCCTGCAGATGCAGACCGACGAGCTGCGATTGCGGGACTGACCTCAGCCGAAATCCCTGACAGTTTCCACGTCACCCTTGTTGCGGAAATGGCTCGGCGGCGTGCCGATGATGCGTTTGAAGGCGCGGCTGAAGGAGGCTTCGGCATCGTAGCCGAGCCGTTCGGCGACCGTCGCGACCCGTTCGCCGTCACGCAGCCATTGCCGCGCCTGGTGCATGCGCACCCGCGCCACGTAGCGCGCCGGCGTTTCCCCGACCACGCGCAGAAACCGTTCGGCGAAACCCGACCGGGAAGCGCCCATCAGCCGGGCAAGCGAGGCGATGTTCCAGTCGCGTTCCGGCTGAAGATGAATGGCGGCCAGCACCCGGCCGACGTCGGGATTGCGCACCGCGGCGATCCAGCCGGTCGTGTCGCCGCAGCCGTGTTCGACCCAGGTGCGGATCAGCGTGGCGGTCAGGACGTCGGCGAGCCGCGCCAGAATACCGCCGGCGCCGACCCGGTCCATGTCCACCTCGCGCGCCATGGCATCGAGAAGATGCGGGATCGACGGCTCGTTCCTGGCGAGATCGCTGGTCAGCATCGCCTCGGGCATCAGTTGCAGCAGCGGATGCAGCTTGTCGATGTTGAAGCGCATCGAGGCCGTCAGCGCCACCGTGCCGCCGCAGGCATCGGCACATTGCACGTCGAAGACGCCCTGGCAGACCTCCTTGCGACCGAACCGGTCGAAGGGGAGCGGCGCCAGGCCCGGAAGGCTTGCGATCACATGTGCATCGCCGCGCGGCAGAAGCGCCGCATCGCCAGGCCGCAGTTGCAGCCATTCGCCAGACGGCGTCTGCAGCCATGCGTTGCCAGACGAAATGAAATGGAACCGGGCCGCCTCCTGGGCCGGAAAGGAGGTCGCCCAGGGCTCGGCGAGCCGGCAGCGTCCGTATTCGACGCCGTCGAGCCGTAACCCCCGCAACATCTCGGTGAGCGGATCGGAGACGTCTGACGGGGCTTCTTTGGACGAACGGTCAAGCATATCGGATTTTCTAGCATGGAAAGTACAGGTTGTCACGCCTAAGTCTGGTCCATCCTCCCGGTACGGTCTGCCGTGCCACCTCCCAAGACAGGACATGACCATGACTGACAGCACTTTCGAAGAGGACGATGCCGTGCGCGACGCATCGTCCCCGAACACATCGGCCAAGGCCCGTTGGGACGCGGTCATCGCGCTCACCCTCGGCGTTTTCGGCCTCGTGACGGCGGAGTTCCTGCCGGCGAGCCTGCTCACTCCCATCTCCGCCGATCTCGGCATCAGTCCCGGCGTCGCCGGCCAGACGGTGACGGTGACCGCCGTCGTCGCGGCGTTCGCCGGCCCCGCAGTCGTGATCGGCACCCGCAGCTTCAACCGGCGCTGGACGCTGTTCGGGCTGACCGCCCTTCTCATCCTCTCCTGCGCGCTTGCCGCCCTTGCCAATGGCCTGACCGTGCTTCTCGTCTCCCGCGTGCTGCTCGGCGTCGGGCTCGGCGGCTTCTGGGCCATGGCCGGGGCGCTTGCCATGCGGCTCGTACCGATGAACCACCTGCCGCGCGCCATGGCGATGATCTTCACCGGCGTCTCGGTGGCGACCGTGATGGCCGCACCGCTCGGCGCCTATATCGGCTCCACGCTCGGCTGGCGGGCGGCCTTCATGCTTGCCGGCGCGGTCGGCATACTGGCGCTGCTGGCGCAGGCCGTCACCGTGCCCTCGCTGCCGCCTGCCGGCCACGCCGGGCTCGGCACGCTGGCGGAGGTCCTCAAGCGGCCGAAAATCCGGATCGGCCTTATCGCGACGCTGCTGATCGTCGCCGGCCACTTTGCGGGCTTCACCTATATCCGCCCCTACCTGGAAGACGTTCCGCGGCTTAACGTCGAGATGATCTCGCTCGTCCTGCTCGCCTACGGCGTCGGCGGCTTCTTCGGCAATATCGCCGGCGGCATCATCACCGAACGCAGTTCGGCGCTCGGGGTCGTCTTCGCCTCCGGCCTGATCGCCGTGTCCGCCGTGATCCTCGTCTCGCTCGGAGCATCGACGACGGCCGCAGCTGTCGCCATCACGCTCTGGGGTTTTGCCTTCGGCGCGCTGCCGGTCAGCATCCAGAGCTACATCACCCGGGCCGCCCCCGACGAGGCGGAAAGCGCCGGCGCCCTGTTGCTGACGACCTTCCAGATCGCCATATCCAGCGGCGCCGTCCTCGGCGGCCTGCTGATCGACGCGCAAGGACCGCTCGGCGTCATGACCTTCCTCGGCATCGCATCCATCCTCGGTGCATCGGTGATGGTCGTGCGCGGCGGCCGCCAGGTGCAGCTCAGCCAGGGCTGAGCCGGCTTCAAACCGTTATCGGCTGCGGTCAGCTGCGCAGCCGATAACCCGTCTTGAAGATCCAGCCGAGGATCGACAGGCAGATGACCAGGAACAGGCCGATCATGCCGAGGCTGATCATCGGATTGACGTCGGCGATCTCGTAGAAACTCCAGCGGAAGCCCGAGACGAGATAGAGGACCGGATTGAAATGGCTGACCGTCTGCCAGAACGGCGGCAGCATGTTGATCGAATAGAAGCTGCCGCCGAGGAAGGTCAAGGGCGGCACGACCAGCATCGGGATGATGTTGAGCTGCTCGAAATTCTTCGCCCAGATGCCGATGATGAAGCCGAACATGCTGAAGGTGATCGCCGTCAGCACCAGGAAAAGCACCATCATGAACGGGTGTGCGATGCGGATCTCGACGAAGAAGGAGGCGGTGGCGAGGATGATCACGCCGATGATCAACCCCTTGGTCGCGGCCGCACCGACATAACCGATGATGATCTCGGTCATGGCAACCGGCGCCGACAGGATCTCGTAGATCGTGCCGGTGAATTTGGGGAAATAGATGCCGATCGAACCGTTGCTGATGCATTGGGTCAAAAGCGTCAGCATGATCAGGCCGGGCGTGATGAACGACCCGTAGGAGACACCCTCGACCGTCTGGATGCGCGAACCGATCGCGGTGCCGAAGACGATGAAATAAAGGGAGGTGGTGATGACCGGCGAGATGACGCTCTGCAGCAGCGTGCGCTGCAATCGAGCCATCTCGAAGACATAGATCGACTTGATCGCTTCGAAATTCATGCGTCTTCTCCAACCAGCGCCACGAAAATATCCTCGAGCGAGCTCTGTCGCGTGGAAAGATCGCGGAAATGAATGTTTGCTGCGGCAAGCGTCGACAGCAGCGCGGCGATCGTGCCCTGCCCCTCTTCGCCTTGGTATTCATGCACCAGTGCCGCTCCGTCTTCGGAAAGCGTAAGGTTATAGGCACTGAGGCTTTCGGGCAGTACCTTCAGCGGCTCCGACAGTTCGAGCCGGAGCTGCTTGCGGCCGAGCTTCTTCATCAGCGCCGCCTTTTCTTCGATCAGCAGCAGCTTGCCACCGTTGATGACGCCCACCCGGTCGGCGATCTCTTCCGCCTCCTCGATATAATGGGTGGTGAGGATGATGGTGACACCGCTCGCGCGCAGCTTCTCGACCAGCTGCCACATCTCGCGGCGCAGGTTGACGTCGACGCCGGCGGTCGGCTCGTCGAGGAAGAGGATTTGCGGCTCGTGGGCGAGCGCCTTGGCGATCATCACCCGCCGCTTCATGCCGCCCGAAAGCTCGCGCAACATGTTGTCCTTCTTGTTCCAGAGCGACAGTTCCTTCAGCACGCTCTCGACCAGCGCCGGATTGGGCTTCTTGCCGTAGACGCCGCGGGAAAAGTTCACGGTATTCCAGACCGTCTCGAACATGTCGGTCGTCAGTTCCTGCGGCACCAGGCCGATCAGCGACCGCGTCTGGCGAAAATCCCTGACGACATCATGGCCGCCGACCAGCACCTTGCCGGTCGAAGGATTGACGAGACCGCAGATGATCGAGATCAGCGTCGTCTTGCCAGCGCCGTTCGGGCCGAGAAGCGCCAGGATCTCGCCCTCCTCGATCTCCAGGTCGACGCCCTTGAGCGCCTGGAACCCGTTCTCGTAGGTCTTGGTGAGTTTATCTATGGAAACGACGGAGGCCATGCGGGACGGTCTTTTCAAGGAATCGATTTGCGGGATGCGCCGCGAATATAGGCACCCAAACCTTCGAAACCATCCCTCGTGGAAGAATATTGCTGACGGTTTCAGAGGATAATCGACGTGAAGAACTGCGCCGAGATGACGATCAGGAAGATGCCGAAGCCGATTTCGAGCTGCCGCTTCGACATGACATGCGCAAGCCGCGCACCGATCGGCGCCATGTAGAGCGTGATCGGAATCAGCAGCGCCACGGCAAGCCAGTTGATATAGCCGGTCGAGAACGGCGGCAGGCCCGGCTTCCCCCAGCCGCCCCAGACATAACCGGCAAGCCCCGGCAGCGAAATCAGCACGCCGACGCCCGAGGAGGTCGCCACCCCCTGGTGGATCGACCGGCCGTAGAGCGTCATGAACGTGTTGTTGAGGATGCCGCCGCCGATGCCCATCAGGCCGGACAGGATGCCGATGCCGGTACCGACCAGGAACTTGACGGGATTGCCCGGCAGGTCGTCGCCAAGCTTCCAGCTGGCGCGGTTGAAGATCATCCGGAAGGCGAGCACCAGCGCGATGACCGCGAAGATCAGCTGCAGTTCGGCGCTGGTCGCCTTGGCGGCGATAACGGTTGCGATCAGCGTGCCGAGGGGCACCGCGACGATCCAGCCCTTGAGCAGATCGGTATCGACCGCGCCGCGCTGCCGGTGCGCCATATAGGAGCGGATCGAGGTGGGCACGATGATCGCCAGCGACGTGCCGAGCGCCAGCTGCATGCGCACGTCCTCGGGAACGCCGAGCAGCCCGAAGACATGGAAGAAGATCGGCACCAGGATCGCACCGCCGCCGATTCCGAACATGCCGGCGAGAATTCCAGCGACCGCGCCGCCGGCCAGAAGCGCCAGTATGAAGGGGAAAAACGCTGCGATGGACAAGTTCCGGTCTCCAGTCCGACATCGGGTCCGAAGAAGGAGGTTCATCCACTGCCGTTGTCATTTTTCCGTGACGTTCTTACAGCATTGTCCCCATCAGGCAAGCAACGGTCCCGTCTTTTACGCCGCACGTAACCTCTCGCGCGACCGTCATGACCAGAGTGTTTCAGTCCTTTTCGTTTCCGCTTGCCGCATGTGTAGTGTTTTAAAGTACAAGCTCTTGAGTAACCGGAAGCACGGCTCCTCCCCGCGAGCCCCACCTCCACCCTCGCCGGCTCCCTGAGCCGGCTTTCTTTTTTGAAGGTGCTTCAAGCCGATCCGGTTCAGATGTGAGACCCGGCGTCTGCCATGGGCATAGGTCCGCACGCCGGGTCTCGTGCCGCAGCAGGGGTAAGCCGGGGGGCGGGCTGCGGCGTCACCACTCTTGCGTCGCAGCCGCTTATGGTTCCAGTTTGGTTGCCGGATATGGTTTATGGACGATTAATGTCCACAGGCTCACGGCCGCCCGTGTCTCGGGCGTATCGGGCCGGGGCAGTTCAGGCTCGGCGTCTGCCCGGAAGCGCATGCCGCCACGCCGTTTCCAGCGCGTCGCGGAGATCCGGCTCTTCCAATTCCGAAAGAACTGCCGTCGTCCAGCCCTGACGACCCCAAGCATTCTGTACCGGCGAAAAGGCGTTCGGCAGCATCTCGCATTTGATCTGCTGCTCGTCCGGCGTGAACTTGAAATTCGCGGTCAGGCCATCGGCCGCCAGCGTCACGTAGATGCGCCTGACCTTGAACGCCGCCCTGTCGAAATGCGGCGCTTCGGAGGTTCCCTCCAGGGAGAGGGCCAGGCTGCGGAGCATGTCGGCATCGGCCATCGTCGGACCTCAGTTGCAGTAGCGCTTGCCGCTCCTGCGGGAGCGCAGGTCGAAGTGGAAATGGTTCCAGTGTTCCGCATTGCTGCCGGGACCGAGCACGGTGTTGAAATATTTGCAGCTGTCGTTGCGCACCGCCTTCAGGAGACCGCCTTCGCGCATCGAGAACAGGCCCTTCTTGCGCACGTCGATCTCGTGGCCGTCCTTCAGCACGATCTGGCCGATATCGATGGCGTTGCCCTTGGCATGCTCGGACATCGGATTGTTGCGTTGATTGCTGTTGTTCATCCGCCGGCAGGAATAACCGCCCATCGGCACGATCTTCTGGATGCCGGTGAGATAGCGGTAACGGGCGGAGGGCGCGAGCTCATTCTTCACCCATTTGGCAAAGGCGAGTGTCGTCTGGCAGTTCAGGGTAACCGCCGGCTTGACGTCGATATTGCCGGAGAGGCCGGAGAGTTTCACCGGATAGGGCACCCTGCAGCTCGGGCCTGCGTCGATGGGCGGCCGGTCGTCGAATTCGACGCCGAGGCGCCTCAGTTCTGCGCGGCAGCTCACTTCCGACCGGGGCATCACATCGCGCTGCCAGGGCATGTCGCGCTGGCTCATCGGGCCGCTGTCGCTCATCGGGTTGTTGGGGCGCAGCATCGCCACCTGCTGCGTGCCGGCAGGCGCTCTGCTTGGCGGAATGACGCGCGACCCGTCGCTCCACGTCATATCATTGTTCGTCAGGTCGCCCTGCAGGCCGGCGCCCTGGCGCTTCGGCGGCACCAGCACGCGGTCGTCGTTCATGGGCTGCGAGATCGGCTGGCGGCGGGGCTGCAGCGCACGCGGATTGTCGGTGCCGATGCCGTCGACGACGGGCTGGTCGCCGACACCTTCGGCGATATCGGAATCCTCTTCCTCGGCAAGCCCCGTCACGTCGCTCTCGTCTGGGCCGAAACCGAGTTCGGCATCGATATTGACGCCCCCTTCCGGAATGGTCATCGGTCCGGCATTGCGGGTCGTGTTGCGGGTCGTATTGCGCTGGCCGGCGGATGCCTGCTGCTGCATCGCCTCGTCGCTGTCGATCATCGGCAAGCGGCCCTGACGGGCTGCAGGTGCCTGCTGCGACGTCGGCGCGTTCAGGGGCGCGGACTGCACCTGAGCCGGCGCCCGCAGATAATGGCCGCCGTCACTGGCGCCGGAACCTGGATAGGCCGAATTGGAATAGCCGGTGCCGGCGAGGTTCGGCGTGTTCGCGTAGTCGACGGCGCTCGCCTGCGAAACCGGAGCGGAATTTGTCGGATAAGGCTGCTGCGAGACGGGTTCGCGGGGTATGTCGCGCATCGGCTGGATCGCCCCGACGCGGCCGTTGTCGATCGGCGCGGGCGGAACGAGATCCCCGGCGGAACAGGCGGCCAGCATTGTCGGGATCACCAGCGAGCCGATCACCCGCCGAGAAAAGGAAGCATACGCCATACCAGTTGCCACTCTTCCGGTGCCGAAATGACACACGCTTCGAGTTTAGGCAAAGTCGGTAAATGAACCTTTGAGAAATCAAGGCCCTTTCGTGACCTTTCGGTGCAATTTGAGATCGTTTCAGGACGCCCGCCTCCCCATGGCCTCCATTCTGGCGATCCATTTCGCGCCATTGAAATTCCCGGCATTGACCGTGCCCACAAAGGCCGCGCGTACCGGGCGGATGCCGGCGAAGTGCAGGATGCCGATTTTCAGCGCCTTCAGGCTGTGGCAGCCGTAGACGATCCGGTAATACCAGGCGGGCATGCCCATGGTGATCACCACCCGCGCCGACTTGCCGCGCAGAAGGCCGCTGTCGAACGGTCCCCGCGACGTGTCGTAGGCAAAGCCCGGCCGCGCCACCTGTTCCAGGAACGCCTTGACCAGCGCCGGCATGCAGCCGAGCCAGAGCGGATAGACGAAGACGAGGTGATCCGCCCGTCTGATCTTCACCTGCGCGTCGAGGATCGGCGGGTTGAGCGTCCCGTGTTGCTGTTCCTTCTGCGAGGTCAGGAACGGCACGCCGATTCGGGCGAGCTCGATGCGCTCGACCGAATGCCCGCCGGCCTCGGCTCCCCTGGCATAGGCGTCGGCCAGCGCATGACAGAGGTGCGGCTCCGAGGCGTCCGGGTGTCCCTGGATGATCACGATCCTCGTCATCATAGTCTCCGTTGAAGGTGCCCCAGCGTTAGGGACAACGGAGGTTCGCGTATTTGACCCTGGTCAATGCGGCCGACATCAAAAGGCCGCCGGGCTTGTCGCGCCGGCGGCCTTTGTTTCTCAGCGGTGATCGGTGCTGATCAGGCGGCGCGGGCGCGCGACACATGACCGGAGGTCGCCCCACGGCCGCCGTCGGCAAGCCTGAAGGCCGAAAGAAGGCCCTGCAGGTGCAGGCTCTGTTCGGCAAGCGTCTGGCTCGCCGCGGTGGTTTCCTCGACCATCGCCGCGTTCTGCTGGGTCATCTGGTCCATGTGGTTGACGGAGGAATTGATCTCCTGAAGCCCGGTCGCCTGTTCGCGGGCGGCCGTCGCAATCGTGTCCACATGGGCGTTGACCCGCTCGACCAGGGTGGCGATCTCCACCAGCGCGTCGCCGGTGGAGCGCACCAGCGCCACGCCGCCTTCCACCTCGCGGGCGGAATTGCTGATCAGCGTCTTGATCTCCTTGGCGGCATTGGCGGAGCGTTGCGCCAGTTCGCGCACTTCCTGCGCCACGACCGCAAAACCGCGACCCGCCTCGCCCGCCCGCGCCGCCTCGACGCCGGCATTCAGCGCAAGCAGGTTGGTCTGGAAGGCGATTTCGTCGATCACCGAGATGATCTGGTTGATGCGGCTGGAGCTCTCCTCGATGCGGCCCATGGCGTCGATCGCATTGCGGACGATCTCGCCCGAACGGCCGGCGCTGTCCTTGGTCTCGCTGACCATGGTGCGGGCCTCGACCGCCCGTTCCGACGCGGTGCGGACGGTTGCGGTGATCTCGTCGAGCGCTGCTGCGGTCTCTTCGAGCGCCGCCGCCTGCTGCTCGGTGCGCTTGGACAGATGGCCCGTCGCTCCGGAAATGTCGGAAGCGCTGTCGCGTACGACAAGGCTGGTCTCGGAAATCGCCGCGATCGCCTGGTGCAGCGAGCTGACCGCGGCATTGAAGTCGTGGCGGAGTTTCGCATAGTCCTCGCCGATATCGGCAAGCGCCACGGAAAGATCGCCCCCGGCCAGCGCCTCGAGCGCCCGGCCGAGTTCGTTGATCGCGCGTCCCTGGCGTTCGGCGGCGGCCGTCATCGTGCGCTCGTTGTCGGAGCGCTCGCTGGCGATCATGCGGGCCTGTTCGGCCTCGCGCGCCTGCAATTGAGCGCGTTCATCGACCGAATCGCGCAGCACGGAAAGCGCCCGGGCCATGTCGCCGATCTCGTTCTTCTGTTCGGTGCAGGGCACGGTGACACCCGCCTCGCCCGATGCGATCGACTGCAGGGCCTGCTTGATCTTGCCGATCGGTCCGGTCACCGTCTTGACCACGAAGGTAGCGCCGGCGATCAGGACCAGCGCGCCGATGCCGAACATCGAGGCGAAGTTGATCGCGTCGCGACGGAACATGGCGTGCAGGTCGTCGACATAGACGCCGGTGCCGACGATCCAGCCCCAGGGCGCGAAACCGGCGACATGCGAATATTTCTCGACCGGCTGCTCGGCGCCGGGCTTCGGCCAGTAGTAGTCGACGAAGCCCTTGCCGGTCGAGCTTGCCTTGACGGCGTTGACGAACTCGACGAACAGGAACTTGCCATTCGGATCCTTGTCGTTCGACAGGTCCTTGCCGTTCAGCTCAGCCTTGATCGGATGCATGATCATCCGCGGATGCATGTCGTTGATCCAGAAATAGCCGCTGCCTTCGCCGTAACGCATCACCGAGATGACGGCCTTGGCCTCGCTCTGGGCCTGCTCGCGGGTCATGGCACCCGAAGCCTCCAGAGCCTGGTATTTCTTGAGCACCGTCAGCGCCACATCGTTCATCTGGGCAAGGCCCGCCTTCCGTTCCCGTTCCGACGAGGCGTAGCTCTGGAACAGGCTGAAGGTCATGGCGCCGCCCAGAATGACGAGCGACAGCAGCACGAGACTATAAAGGCGCCAGGAAATGGCGAGACGTTGCATGGGACCCCCCTTATGTGCAATTCGCCTTAAATTCTAATGGCCGATGGTTACCAGGTGGTGAAGCGCCCACAAATCGCGGCGAACGCGAATTAGCTCACCCTAAATTATTGATGTTGCACCATTTTTTCTTGGAGTTTCCTTCGCCCTCGCGTCCGGTTAGTCTCGCGGCGGGAGGAATCGCCCTGGCAACCGCTTCGAAAGAGAGATGACGATGACCGAAAATGCCAAGCCGACCGGCGAACTGACGCTCCGGACGCTCGCCATGCCGGCGGATGCCAATGCGGCCGGCGATATTTTCGGCGGCTGGGTGATGGCACAGATGGACTTGGCGAGCGGCATCCGCGCCGCCGAACGCGCCCGCGGCCGCGTGGTCACCGCCGCGGTCAAGGAAATGGCGTTCGAACTGCCGGTCAAGATCGGCGACACGCTGAACATCTACACGGAAATCACCCGCGTCGGCCGCTCGTCGATCACGCTGATGGTGGAGGCCTGGGCGCAACGGGCGCGCCACCGGATGATCGAGAAAGTCACCGCAGGAACCTTCATCATGGTGGCTCTCGACGAGGACGGCCGCCCGGTGCCGGTGCCGGCCGAGGAATAAAGCGAGGAACAGCGATGGACGCCGCCGCAACCGCCGCCGAGACCTTCACGCATATCCGCGTGGTCATGGGCATGGTGGTCAGCCTCAGCCTGGCACGGCTGCTGAACGGCCTCGCCGGCATCGTCCAGCATCCGCGCGCCGCCCGCATCTACCCCGTCCATCTCGGCTGGGTGGCGTTCATGTTCCTGTTCCTGGTGCATTTCTGGTGGTGGGAATACCGGCTGCACGCCCTGCCGGTCATCGGTTTTGCGGCCTATCTGTTCCTGATCGCCTTCTGCGCGCTGTTCTTCTTCCTCTGCGCCCTGCTCTTCCCGACCTCGATGCAGGATTACGATAGTTACGAACATTATTTCCTGTCGCGACGGACCTGGTTCTTCGGTTTCCTGGCGGGGATGCTCGTCACCGACATCATCGATACGGCGCTGAAGGGCTGGGATTATTTCACCTCGCTCGGGGTGGAATATCCGGCCCGCACGGCAATCTATTTCCTGCTCGCGATCATCGCCGCGACGACCGCAAACCGGCGCTATCACGCCGGTTTTGTCATCTTCGCGCTGGTCTACCAGCTCTACTGGATTTTCCGCGTCTACGATTTCCTGACCTAGGCGGGCTACCCCTTCAGATAGGCTGAGGACGTATCGAAGCTCAGCCCCGGAAACACCTTGGCCGTGAGAGTGTCGGGCTCGATGCCGAACTGCCTGGAGAGCATGGCGGCAGCGACCTCGCGCACGTCGCCGGTCGGCATCAGGTCGCGGCGGTCGAGCAGCTTGTCTTCGGAAAGGCCCGGCCATTTGCCCAGAACCTTGCCGCCCGGGATCGCCCCGCCGGCAAGCACCGCAAGCCCGCCGGTTCCGTGGTCGGTACCGTTGGTGCCGTTTTCGCGCGCCGTGCGGCCGAATTCGGTCATCGCCAGCACGACGGTCTTCTTCCAGGCGTCCTCGCCGAGCGCTGCCTTCAGCGCCACGATCGCGGTCGAAAGATCGCCCACCGCCTTCTTGAACTGCCCCTGCTGGCCCACATGGGTATCCCAGCCGTTGATCGAAAAGCTGGCGATCCGGTAGTCCTCGCGCAGCATGCCGCCGGCGAGTTTCGCCATATCGGCAATGCCGGCGCCCCGCTTGGCATCGCCATAAAGCGAGTCCGCCGACATGTCGGTCTTCTTCGCCTCCTCCATCGCCTTGGCAAACGCCGGGTCGCCGGCATACAGCCGGTCGAGAAAGGCGATCTCGTCCTGCGCCAGCGCGAAATTGCTCTGTGACGACCAGGAGTCGGCCTCGTTCGGACCACTGAGGATCAGTTCCATCGAGGTGTTGATGTCGATCGCCTTGCGGGCGTTCGAGCGCGGGATAACCGCCAGCGTGCGGTTCAGCCAGCCGGTGCGTTCGCCCTTGCCGTTGCCGCCGGTCTCCAGCATGTCCTGGCCATCGAAATGGCTGCGCTGGTCCCGATAGGGCGTCGAGACCGCGTGCACGAAGGAAAGTTCGCCTGCCTGCCACAACGGCATCAGCGCGGAGGCTGCCGGATTGAGTCCGAAGAAACCGTCGAGATCGATGAGGCCGGTATCCGGCCTCAAGCCGAGCTTCGGCCTCAGTGCCGCATAGGCCGGATCGCCGTAGGGCTGGACGAAATCGAGGCCGTCCATCGCGCCGCGCAGGATGATCGTCACGAAGCGGTTGTCGCCGGGCATGGCCGCGAAACTCACCGGTGTCAGGATAGGAGACGCCGCCACGCAGCAGGCGCCGGCCAGGAAGCCGCGGCGGGACAGCCGGAAGCCATTGTCAAAGCTCATCGTCTACCTCCTGTTGAACTCTGCGGACGCCAGCACCATCGTGATGCCGTGCACCTTGTTGGGCGCCTGGGCGATGATCCTGCTGGTTTCGGGATGGGCGGCATCGGCAAGTGCGGCCTGAAGGAAAACGGATGGCTCCATCTTCTGTCCGAAGATGCGCGCGACCATTCGCGACCATGAAATCCGCTCGCTCAGCTGGCTCGGGGTCAGCCATACGCTCGCTTCGTCCGCGAAACCCGCGGGGCTCGGCGGCTGCCAGATCGGCTGTCCCATGCGCTGCAGGGCGCCGAGCGTCAAGGCATTGGCGCGCCCCGCCTTTTTCTTGGTGTCTTCCCTCGCCGCCATGCCGGTCAGGTCCATGGCTTTCTGGACCGGACCTTCGTCTTCGTCGCCATCGTCCATGTCGCGCAGCAGATTGCCGAAATTCCTCTCCGGCAGATCGAGCGCGCGGAAACCGGAGACCACGAATTCGAACGGCTGCTTGATCTTCTGCCCGGGATCCGACCAGGCACGCGGATGGGCGAGCATGGCGCGATAAACCTCGGTCAGATTGCCACGGCTCTTCGTCCAGGCGGCAACCATCGCCGCGACCATCTCCGGGGGCGCGTCGTCGGCAATGAAATGCCGGACGAGCTTGCCGCAGATATGCTGCGCGGTCTTCGGGTTGGCGGCCAGATCTTCGAGCATCAGCACGTGGTCCTGACCGTCGCCCTCGTCGTCCCGATAGGTCCGGCCGAGCAGATCGACAGGCCCCGCCTCGGCGAACCGGGGCTGATAGACGACCTGCATGGCGCGATTGTCGACGGAAAGTCCCGTCAGGATCAGCGCCGCGGCCCGCACATCGTCCTGGGTGTAGCCGCTGCCGGCGCCCAGGGTGTGGAGTTCGAGCAGCTCGCGGCCGAGGTTTTCATTGAGCCCGCGGCCGTTCCTGCGGGCGGCAACGGAATCGGGTCCGACGCTCTGGTCCTGGTCGAGATAGATCAGCATGGCCGGGTGCAGGATGGCGGCGGACAGCAGCCTGGTGAAAGAACCGCCGAGATTGGGGCGGATCGCCTGCGCCTCGTAGAGCGGCACGATCATCCGCATCGGCAGCGACTTCATCACGCTGGTCGAAAAATGGTCGGTCCAGAAACTCGCGAGGCGCTCATAGAAGCCGAGCGGCGAATGGATCGCCTGGGCAAGCCGCGCCATGGCATCCTGCCGATAGATGTGTCGCGCCTCGTTCTGGGTTGCCTTGCGGACGTCTTCATTCGGATTGCCGGCCTTGCGGGCTTTCGCCTCGGCGGCGAGCAGCGAGACGACACGGGTTGCCGTGTCTAGCCGGCCAGCTATACCCTCGCGCGGGAAACGGGGCTTTTCGATAGCCCCTTCCTCGATCTGCCCCAGCAGCGCCTCGACATCACGGGGCGGCTCTTCGCCGGGACGAAGACCATAACCGTATCGGATGGCGGCCAGGGTCGGATTGGGAAGAGCCATTGAATCACTCCTCGTTGGACCCGCTCAGAGTCCCGAACAAATGTGGTGGAAACCAACAGGAATTGCGGCCATTTCGTGACATGGACAATTTGTAATTCGTGGCCGCCCTGGAAGTTCCAGCGCTGCACGAAAATTCGAATTTATTGCGGGATTTACCGAGGGATCGGAACAACCCGAAGGCATTCGCTCAATATCGAGGCGCGGACGGCGGACGATTACATCTTCATTTAGGATAAATTGGTCGGCGTGAGGAGGATCTCCCGAAAGCAAGACTTTCTTATCGTCGCCGTTCGATAGTGCTGGGATTGATCAGGAACTCCAGCCCGAGCAGATCGATGGAAGCCGAATTCAGAGCAGGTCAAATCGACCCGGCCCTCGCACTTGACGTGAAGCGTGCACAGGCTTCGACCATGCTCGAACGCCTCACCTCGACGCTCGCCACCAATGCCGCGATATCCGCTTCGGCGCTGTTCGTCACCACGATCGACCGCGGCCTGACCTTTTCGGCCGGCATCTGGTTCATGGCGGTGATCGCAAGCCTGGTCCTGCGCGTCATTCTGGCCTCGATCCTGATGCGTTGGGAGACCGTGGAACATGCTCCGCAACAGGCACTGCACGTCCTGACCTTCGGGGCGCTGGTCAGCGGCCTCGCCTGGGCGGCTCTTCCGCTGACCGTGCCCGATTTCAGCGCGCTTGGCGGAGATAGCGGCCTCTATCTGATCATGTGCGGCATGGCGACCGGCGCGGTGCTGATGGGCGTGGGACACAATCCGGTTTCTCTGGCCTTCGCGATACCGCCCAACATCTCCGTGATGGTCTCGCTTGCTGTCAGCGGCAGCGCGGGCGGCTGGCTCCTCACCATCGACGTCGTGGCGCTGACGCTGGTGCTGATCCGCAGCAGCCGCACCAGCGAGGCGACCTTCGTCGGCAACGTGCTCGGCAAACTGAAGGCGACGGCGCTTGCCGATTCGCTCTCCTGCGCCAACTCGGACATCCTGCGCGCCAACTACCGGCTGGAAGTACTCGCCAATTGCGATCCGCTGACCGGGCTTGCCAACCGTGCCGCCTTCAATGCCGCCCTCGGTGCGGGGATTTCCACCGCCCGGGCCACGGAGGAGCAGCTCGCGCTCCTCATCCTCGATCTCGACCGTTTCAAGATGGTCAACGATACGCTCGGCCACAGCGCCGGCGACGCCCTCCTCGTTGAAGTCAGCGACCGGCTGCGCTCGGCCGTCGACGGCAGGGGTACCATCGCCCGGCTCGGCGGCGACGAGTTCGCCATCATTCTCGGCGGTCCGGATGCGGGGGAACGCGCTCGCGATCTGGCCGCGCGCATCCTCGATCGCAGCCGGCAACCGGTCATGCTCGAAGGCCAGCCGACCGTGGTCGGCGCCTCGATCGGACTTGCGTTCTTCCCGCTGCATGCGGATACGTCCGAAGACCTGTTCATCAGCGCCGACATGGCGCTTTACAGGGCCAAGGACGGCGGCCGGCGCCAATGGCGCGAATTCGAGCCCGCCTTCCGCTCCCAGGCCGACCGCCAGAACCAGATCGAGCACGAACTCGCCGACGCGCTTGATGCCGGCGACGTCGAGGCCTGGTTCCAGCCGCAGGTCGACCTCGCCTCCCAGCAGATCACCGGTTTCGAGGCGCTGGTGCGCTGGCACCATCCCTATCTCGGGCCGATCGCGCCGCCGGAAATCGTCGCCGCCGCCCAGGCCGCCAATCTTGCCGACCGGCTGACCGCGACCATCGCCGAAGCCGCCTGCGGTCTCCTGAACCGCCTGCCTTCGCTCGGCCTGCCGCGCGCGACGGTCGCCATCAACGTCTCGCCGCGCGAGTTCGACCTCTATTCGGTCACCGACGTGCTCGACCGCATCACCAGTGCCCACCGCATCGACCCGGCGCTGTTCGAGATCGAGATCACCGAGGAGGCGATCCTCGATACGCTGGTCGCCGGCGAACAGCTGAAACGCATCGAGCGCTCCGGCTACAAGCTGGCGGTCGACGATTTCGGCGCCGGCCATTCCTCGCTCGCCTATCTCGTCGCCCTCAAGGTCGATCGGCTGAAAATTGACCGGCGCTTCATCACCGGCGTGCATCTCAGCCGCCAGAACCAGGAGATCGTCGGCGCCCTGGTCGGCCTCGGCCGGGCATTGTCGATGGAAGTGGTGGTCGAAGGCGTCGAGAGCGAGGAGGAGGCCAACTCGCTCTCCGCACTTGGCTGCGAGATCGCCCAGGGCTATTTCTTCGGCCGCCCGATGCCTGCCGAACGCATCCCCGGCTGGATCGAGAGCCGTCGCATGCTCGCCGAACGCCGGGTGGCGTAGGAAAACTGTCCAAACCTCATAGCAAGCCCTTGAGGTTGGCCGGAACCTAACGATAGGTTTGGCTCAACCAAGTATGGACACGGTATGGTCAAAGCCATTTTCTATCACAAACCCGATAGCGCGTATAAGGATGTAACCGGAGTCCAGTATCACTTTCCGAAGATGTACTTATCCAGGGTGCTCCAAACTGTCGGGGACTGGATCGTCTACTACGGCCCGATCCCCGGGATGGACAGCCGCTATTATTCCGGCCTTTCTCAGGTCGTTGCTGTTGAACCCGATCCGGATATGCCTGACCATCACTATGCGTTCCTCTCTGGCTACATGGATTTTGACCGGCCAATCGGCTACGTCGAGCAGGGCGGCTTCGAGAAAAAACTCGTCATGCCTGACGGCTCGATCAACAGCGGCCGAAGTGTCCAAGCCGTAAGGCTCATCGAGGATCGAGAATTCGCAGCCATTGTTGCAACCGGATTATCTGACCCAGACGAATGGCCGCAACGGACCGACTCGATCGATGGAGTCCACTCACCGGACGCGATGGAAGAGCCGGAACAAGCGCCCTATCTGGCAGGCGCCTATGAACGCCCAATCATCTCGCAGACCATCCACCGTCCATTCCGGGAGGCGAAGTTCCGCCAACATGTGCGCAAAATCTACGACCGAACATGTGCTTTTACCGGCCTACGCCTCATCAACGGTGGTGGGCGCCCCGAAGTTGAAGCAGCTCATATCATTCCGGTAGAACGTGGAGGCAACGATTCCGTGCAGAACGGTATCGCGCTCTCCGGCACCGTCCACTGGATGTTCGATCGCGGCCTGCTGTCGCTTTCGGACGAATATAGGATACTCTGCTCGCGGCAGCTAAATGCAGATGTGTCCCATCTCCTTGTCAGTGACTTGATGGCAAGAGTTCCATCAGAGAAGCGGCTTCGACCTCATCCGCACTATCTTGAATGGCACCGCGGGAATGTCTTCAAGCAATAAGGCTTTTGGGCCGACGAACGTCGGCGGCTACCCGTCTTACCCCCCAAATCCGTTTCCCTTTTGTACTCGTTTTGTGACTTGCCCCTCTTCACTTTCGCGACGAGTCTCTCCATATTCGCGGCATGGCCAGATCACCGAAAAAATCGCCCGCCTCGAACCCGGAAAACAACAGCGGTTTCGAGGAAGCCCCTCAATCGTCGTTCGAGGGCGCCCCCCTCGCCGGCAGCGTGTCCGACTGGGTGAGGCAGCTCGAAGCGGAGGCGGAGGCCTCCGGCGTCGAGACGCAGCGCGAGATCGCCTCCAAGGCCGGCAAGCACCGCAAGAAGATCGAGATCGAGGCGCGCAAGGAGGCCATGAGGGCTGCCTCGCCGACCACGGCCAAGAACACCACGGCCTCGAAGACCGCCCGCGGCGTGTCGATCGGCGCCTCCTCCGATCCGAAGACGCGCGCCCGCGCCGGGCTCAACCCGGTCGCCGGCATGGACACGTCGCTGGAGGATGCCGAAAACCTCGCCTCCGGCGCGGTCACCGCCACCGTGGAAGCCCTTTCGGCGCTGATCGAGAGCGGCAATCCGCTGTTCAAGGACGGCAAGCTGTGGACGCCGCACCGCCCCGCCCGGCCGGAAAAATCCGAGGGCGGCGTCACCATCCGCATGGCGTCCGACTACGAGCCTGCCGGCGACCAGCCGACCGCCATCCGCGACCTCGTCGAGGGGATCAATTCGGGCGAACGTTCCCAGGTCCTGCTCGGCGTCACCGGCTCGGGCAAGACCTTCACCATGGCCAAGGTGATCGAGGCGACCCAGCGCCCGGCCGTCATCCTCGCCCCCAACAAGACGCTGGCGGCGCAGCTCTATTCCGAGTTCAAGAACTTCTTCCCGGACAACGCGGTCGAATATTTCGTTTCCTATTACGACTATTACCAGCCGGAAGCCTATGTGCCGCGCTCCGACACGTTCATCGAGAAGGAATCCTCGATCAACGAGCAGATCGACCGGATGCGCCACTCCGCCACCCGCTCGCTGCTGGAGCGCGACGACTGCATCATTGTCGCCTCGGTCTCCTGCATCTACGGTATCGGCTCGGTCGAGACCTATACGGCGATGACCTTCCAGATGTCGGTCGGCGACCGATTGGATCAACGTCAATTGTTGGCGGACTTGGTGGCCCAGCAATACAAGCGCCAGGACATCAATTTCGTGCGCGGCTCCTTTCGCGTGCGCGGCGACACCATTGAAATCTTCCCGGCCCACCTGGAAGATGCCGCCTGGCGCATCTCGATGTTCGGCGACGAGATCGATTCGATCACCGAGTTCGACCCGCTCACCGGCCAGAAGACCGGCGACCTGAAATCGGTCAAAATCTACGCCAACTCGCATTACGTCACCCCGCGCCCGACGCTCAACGGCGCCATCAAGGCGATCAAGGAAGAGCTGAAGCAACGCCTCGCCGAGCTCGAAAAGGGCGGCCGCCTGCTCGAAGCCCAGCGGCTGGAGCAGCGCACCCGCTACGATATCGAGATGCTGGAGGCGACCGGCTCCTGCGCCGGCATCGAGAACTATTCGCGTTACCTGACCGGCCGCAATCCCGGCGAGCCGCCGCCGACCCTGTTCGAATACATCCCCGACAACGCCCTGCTGTTCATCGACGAAAGCCACGTCTCGGTCAGCCAGATCGGCGGCATGTACCGGGGCGACTTCCGCCGAAAGGCGACGCTTGCCGAATACGGTTTCCGCCTGCCCTCCTGCATGGACAACCGGCCCTTACGCTTCGAGGAATGGGATGCGATGCGCCCGCTCACCGTCGCCGTCTCGGCCACGCCCGGCAACTGGGAAATGGAACAGTCCGGCGGCGTCTTCGCCGAACAGGTGATCCGCCCCACGGGCCTGATCGACCCGCCGGTGGAGGTCCGTTCCGCCCGCTCCCAGGTCGACGACGTGCTCGGCGAAATCCGCGAGACCGCCGCCAAGGGGTATCGCACGCTCTGCACCGTGCTCACCAAGCGCATGGCGGAAGACCTCACCGAATACCTGCATGAACAGGGCGTGCGCGTGCGCTACATGCACTCGGACATCGACACGCTGGAGCGCATCGAGATCATCCGCGACCTCAGGCTCGGCGCCTTCGACGTGCTGGTCGGCATCAACCTTCTGCGCGAAGGCCTCGACATTCCCGAATGCGCCTTCGTCGCCATCCTCGACGCCGACAAGGAAGGTTTTTTGCGCTCGGAGACGTCGCTCATCCAGACCATCGGGCGTGCCGCGCGTAACGTCGACGGCAAGGTCATCCTTTATGCCGACAAGATCACCGGCTCGATGCAGCGCGCCATGGACGAAACCGCCCGCCGCCGCGAAAAGCAGATGGAATACAACACCGCCAACGGCATCACGCCGGAATCGGTAAAGGCACGGATCTCCGACATCCTCGACTCGGTCTACGAGCGCGACCACGTCCGCGCCGACATTTCCGGCGTCTCCGGCAAGGGTTTTGCGGATGGCGGCCACCTGGTCGGCAACAACCTGCAGGCCCATCTCAATGCGCTCGAAAAATCGATGCGCGACGCCGCCGCCGACCTCGACTTCGAAAAGGCCGCCCGCCTGCGCGACGAAATCAAACGCCTCAAGGCCGCCGAACTCGCCGTCATGGACGACCCGATCGCCCGCGACGAGGCCCGCGCCGTCGAAGGCGGCGCTGGCAAGGGCGGAAACGGCAAAGGCGGCGCAAAAGCCCGCCGCGAGTCTCCTTCTCCCCAGCGGGGAGAAGGTGCCCACAGGGCGGATGAGGGGGAAGCCCCACCCTCGACCTCCCTCTTCGCCAAACCCGGCCTCGATGACATGGGCCCGGGCACCGACACCGCGACTCCGCTCTTCCGTAAGCCGGACCTTTCCGACATGGGCCGCGACATCGCCGAGCCCTCAGCCTCGGGCCAGGCCCGAGGATCGCTGTTCCGCAAGAACGACCTCGACGAAATGACCGTCGGCCGCACCGAAAAACCGGTCATGGGCAAGGTTCCGCCAAAGCCCGTAACCTCAACCTCTCCGTCGTCATCCTCGGGCCCGACCCGAGGATCCACCGACGACCCCCGCCCTCTCGTGCGCGGCAAGGTCGGCGCGGGCAGTTATGAGGACGCTGGGGAGCAGAAGCGGAAGAGCCGGACGAAGGGGAAGACGGGGCGGCCGGGGCGGTAGTGGATGAAGGGCGCACCTCCATCTACCTTCGTAACGTCGCGTCCTGACTTATTCCTTCTTGTACATCAGAATGGCCCGCTACTCCTCAATCAAATTTGCGAGCTCACGATCGGATGAGGGTGTCTTCATCAAATCAAGTATCTTTTGCGAATCCACGTCGCTGAAGCGTGCCATGGTATCTGCGGCCACCTCTGCGAATAGACTTTTGTCTTTAGCAGAATCCCGCTTCCAGAAGGCTCGCATTATAAAATATTGCGCTACGCCAGTTCGGACAAAGCGGCTTGACGGAAGATGCTTTATATCTTTCTTAAGAAGAGGTACGCCTCTATCTGGATTTATTTCGCAGAGCCATATTGACCGCATCAATTCCTCAACTTTAGTAGAAGTCTCGGATTCCAGCACGCTCTTAAACAGGATAGCGCTTCTTGCGCCCTCACCAAGAGACGAAAGGATGAATGCGAAAGGTCGACTCATCGCCTCTAGTTCTGCAAAGTGAAACAATCGCTCCACCATTACCATGAACTCCTCGGAATCCTTCTTTCCCGCCTTGTCCTTATACTTTTGGAAGAAGGCGGAAGATCGAAAACCTTCCACAGCCCTTTCAATATCGAGTTCGTGTGTCCTCTTGAGCAAGAATGCTGTAATATAGCCGCCCAATCTAAGTATGACCCTAACTAGTTCCCGCTTATCCGTTGCTGACAGCGTCTCCGAGCCTGCCGATAATGTTATTATCGCTACCAGGTACTTGCTCACCGCAGAAACTACGAAATCGAAGTCCGTGTCTTCATCATCCGTCTTTTCGGCGTGACTGGCCATAGCGATGGAAGCTTCCGCTCTCGCTTCTTCATAAGCGTCGAGCATCTTCTGCTTTTCTTCGGTCTGCCCAGTGCCATCAACTAAGCGATGCAGACTATCGCTCATGGCTTTCTCTAACCGATCAGCCAGCGCGCTATCCCGTAAGATCTTGGGATTGATTTTTTCGGAGAAGTACATCTCAGGATCAAGCCCCTCCATTGCCTCAAACGTCTTGACGCATTTCGAAACGGATTCGAGCAACCGCTCGTAGAGTTGGTCCGATCTTCCCATCTCGCAGAAAACGTCATATGTCTGATGATCAAAAGCCGGTGAATCAAAGTCAAAATACTTCAGCGCATCAGCTTCCTTTGCCTTAAGCTCTTCAGCAAGAAGATATGACTTCACGAAAGGGAGGCTAAAGCTAACCCTCCCGGCCGCGTTACTTTCTAATATTCCAGCGGAATAGAAGCTATCGATGAACTTCATGATATCAATATCAAAGTCCATCTCGCGAGCATACTCCGTGGCATCTGCCACAAGAGACCCGGTAGTGATTTCTTTCAACTCCACATAGAGATCTGCAGCGAGCTTTCGCAGGAATTCTCGGCGAGTAGTAATACTTAGCTTCGTTCGTCCCTGATCAAGCAATCTTGAGTGAGTTATGTACCCAGAAACAGCAAGATTGATTAGCTCGGCCCGTCGATGTGCGCTAATTAATGCAGAGAGAGCTTCTCTGGAGATGGCAGCAAAGTAGGACGGATGCGGAGTTAGATCGAATTGAGCGAATGTTTCCTTTAAACGTAGAGCAATTACTTCCGCTTCAATTAGCTGAATCTCGAAATTCGATGAGAGGAATTTCGTGAGCGCTAGAAACGATACGTCCACGACGTTGTAGCTTTTCCTGAGTGTCGCCACTAATTGCGCGCTTGATATTTGTTCAAGCTCTGCAGTTGTGCCGAATAGAATAAATTTACTACTAGAGGAGCTAACAAATTCAGAAATGATGAACTCTAGCTTCTGCCTCCCCACCTCCTGAATGTTATAAATCAAGTATACAAATTCTGTCTTTCCGTTGATCTTTAGCCGATCAAGTTCACGAGAGAAACCTTTTGCCGGCGGACCTAGTGTCTCATAGTCAATGATAACTGGTAAGACGATCTTTCCATCCCATCCTCCTTTTATGAAGAAATCCGCGTAGATCCAGGGGAGACTCTTCTCAGGATAATTTATAGGAATCTCTATCAGCGATAGCCGACTTTTTGCAATTACTTCTCCTGGCTCTAGTGATTGTACGTTCTTCGACTTAGCGCTGATTTCCCGTACGCGAGGAACAGGAAGCTTGTACCCTTTCGGTTTTGCGCGATACTCCGCACTGTACTTCTTTAATTTTTCTTCAATTTCCTCCGTTAGTGAGGTTACGACCTCGTCAAACTTGTCGACTGGATCAGTTTTTACCTTTTCCGAGGCTGTTTCGACGAGAGATTTCAACTCCTTCTGGAAAAATTCATTTTTTAGGATGTTCTGGATAAGGAAACTGGCAGCGTTACGCGCCGCCACAGCTCTGAGTGCGTTCTTGAACTTTCCTTCAGTCTTGTTTTTGCTCTCATCGGCTAGATCTGAAATTCCTCGAATAGTTAGCATCGGGATGTTCTTTCTGGCCGCAGCGCGCGCTACCCCACCAGACTCCGTTTCAAGCGCAAGCATCTTCCGCTTTATCGCTCGGGCTTGTCTCTTGAACTTGCTGCTCTGCCCGACAGGGCCGGATAATATGGCACCGATCAAAAAGTTCGCACCATCGCTACATAAAGCTCGTGCGTCGGCTTCGTCTTGTACTCCAAGCTTGGCTTCCCTGAGAAATCTGTCCAAATTATTTATGGTATCAAGTTGCCATTCCCCTAGTAGCTGCGATAACTTTGGATGGGAGTGTAGAAAGGCTATCCGCTGGGCTAATTTCTCTGCTGGTTGGAATATATCGGTGTCGAAATGAGCGCCTTTATCCGTCAGTTTTTGTCTCTCTGACACATCGAAGATGGCATTCGACACAGCCACGTCTCCAATGTTCAAGTCGTCCGATATCGCTCCCGCGATACCAACGCAAAATATCACCCTTGTTCCTGTCCTCTCCAACAGCTCTTGTACAAGCATCTGGGATTCTGCGTTGCCCCACATTCTCGGCTTACAGAGCAGAAATCTCAGATCAAGGGGGGGTAATGTGGCAGTGTAACAGATCGTGTCAAACTCGGCGCTTAAGTCTTCCTCAAGTTTAAAGTAGGATGCAATCTGCGCGAATTCCTCGTCCATCGGAACAAAGATCATAACCTGGCAATTAATAGAAGACATCCAAGACCCCCGTACACATGGCTGATGTAAAAGGAGTAGCTGGGAGGTTGTCAATCGCTACCACTGGATGCAGACCGTAAATTTCTTGCACGCCAACAGAAATATTTATCTCTGCTTCGTCCCCTTCCCGATCCGTGCCTACAATCCCCCATTCCGTCTCGGAGTACCGCCATGCGCATGCCGGCCCTCGTCTTCGCCCTGCTCTTCCCCCTGCTGGCCGCAACCGCCGCCGAAGCCCGCACCTACGCCTCGCCGCAGGCGCTGATCAAATCCCTGTATGCCGACACGATCGACCCGGCCGAGGACGATGCGCCCTCGCCCTATTCCGCCTATTTTTCCGAGGCGCTCAACGAGAGCCTGGCGGCGAATGGCGAGGCGGTGGATTTCGATCCGATCCTTGCCGGGCAGGATGGCGTCGCCAGCAATGTCCGGCTTTCCCCGCCGATCATCCTCGGCGACACGGCCGAGCTGGAAGTGTCTTTCCGCAACGGCAAGCGATCGGCGACGCTCTTCTACACGCTGGTGCGCGAAAACGGCGGCTGGAAGGTGGACGACATCGCCGACCAGTCCGGCGACGACCCCTGGAGCCTTCGGGAGCTTTTGGGGCAATAGGGGGCGGGGTTTTACGCGGGGGGCGACTCGCCCTCTGTCTTTCTTTTGGGGCAGCATTTCTCCTCCGTCATCCTCGTCCTCGGGTTAAACCCGAGGACGACCCGAGGATCCAGCAGCGCCGCGTCGGCGGCGCGAGAGACTCTCTCGGACGCGACGCCTGATAAAAGGGGTGTCGCCGTGCGACCGCACGGCGACTGGATCCTCGGGTCAAGCCCGAGGATGACGGTGGAAAACGTCAACCCTGCCCCTAAGCGGGGATGCTCCCAAGCACCTCTTCCAACCCTTTCAACGCCTTACCCAAAATCTCCACCCTCTCTCATCCCCGCCTCCCAACCCGTGCCTACAATCCACCCGTTCCGTCACGGATACACCGGCAGGCGTGCCGGCGAGGCGGGACCGGCGCCGGGTGGCAGGAAACGACGTAAGTCCTTCCATTCGGGGTTCGCGGAAAATGGTCTCCCTCCGGCGACACGGGGAGAGACGAAGGCAAACGGACCGAGCCTTCGTCTCTTGAAGCCCGAAACAGCGCGCCGGGCGTGCCTGTGCGGCACACAGGGTGGCAAACCGGATGGTTTCGCCGGGCTTTGACAAGTCCGACCGATCCTCGGGATTAACCCGAGGGAATCGGAGAAACCGGCGGAGACCTGTGGAAGCCTTGCCGATAACTTGGTTCGGACGGGCGCCACGGGTCAGACGAACACCGTCCGGGAAGGCCACGGCAGAGGGGCCGAAGTCGCGGGCATAAACTGCCGAACGGGGCGCTGAGAGGTGTCACTTATTACTTACCTTACGAGGCAGCTTTCAGCGCCCCGTCCGAACTGAAAAATATCGGGATCGCCAAGGAGTTACCATGCCTTACGAAAAGCCGCCCATCGAAACCTATCTCGCCGCCCGCACCGCGGAAATGCTCGCCCTGCCCCACATGGCCTGCCGCCGACGTTCATGCCGCCGGCGGAATGCCTGCTACTGGCATTTCAAATCGAACAACGAACCCTGCTGCCTGCAGAACCTGGACGCCGCGCAGCGCCAGGTTTTCGATGCGGTCTACGATGAGGCGCGCGGCGCCCGCGATCACCTCGGCCGAAACGGCCTGATGTTCGCCTCGCGCCGGCCCGGCTTGCGGGCGCTGGAGGATGCCGGCGTCGAGATCGCCCGCACCGCCGTTCCGAAACCGGAGCGCAAATGCTGGAACGCCTATCGGCGCGAGCGGGAAAAGCTGCCGCCGCCGGAGGGAGGGTGATCAGGAATGTCGGGGAATGTGGAAATGGTGCAAGGGGGTCGAACATGCCGCACCGCCCCCCGGCCCTTCGCTTTGGCTCAGGGCGTTCGAGGCTCAAAACGCTCCACTGGAGCGTTTTGCCGGCCGCAGGCCGTCGCCTCTCACCCTACAAACGCCCTCTCGATGACGAACTCGCCGGGCTTGTTGTTAGACCCTTCGACGAGGCCGGCCTTTTCGAGCAGGTCCTTGGTGTCCTTCAGCATCGCGGTCGAGCCGCAGATCATGCCGCGGTCGACGGCGGGGTCGAGCGCAGGCACGCCCAGATCGGCGAACAGTTTGCCGTTCTCGATCAGGTCGGTGATCCGGCCCTTGTGGGAAAATTCCTCGCGGGTCACGGTCGGGTAGTGCTTGAGCTTGTCCCCGACCAGCTCCGCCAGGAATTCGTGGTTCCTGATCTCTTCCATGAGGTCGAAGCCGTATTTCAGTTCGGCGACATCGCGGCAGGTATGGGTGAGGATGACCTCCTCGAATTTTTCGTAGGTTTCCGGATCGCGGATCAGGCTCGCGAAGGGCGCAATGCCGGTGCCGGTCGAGAACATGTAGAGCCGCTTGCCGGGCGTCAGCGCGTCGAGCACCAGCGTGCCGGTCGGCTTCTTGCGCATCAGCACCGTGTCGCCGGGCTTGATCAGCTGCAGGTGCGAGGTCAGCGGACCGTCCGGCACCTTGATCGAGAAGAATTCCAGCTCCTCGTCCCAGGCGGGGCTTGCGATCGAATAGGCGCGGTAGACCGGCTTGTCGCCGACCATCAACCCGATCATCGCGAACTCGCCCGAACGGAAGCGGAAACCGGCCGGCCGCGTCATGCGGAAGCGGAACAGGCGGTCGGTATAATGCTCGACGTCGAGCACCGTCTCGGCGTAGACGCCGTCCGGGATCTTGGCCGGAGCCTGGGCCACTGCGAATTCTTCCGTCTTTGCTGGAGCGTTCATGCCTATCGGTCTCTTCGTCTGATCGTTTTTCGCACAAGCGAAATATACCATATGGGCCCGCATTTGAAGGCATCCGCGTGCCTTTGTCGCGGAGCTTCAGGAAAATACGTGCGGGAAATTCACCTTTCGGCGGGTTCGTCCCCTGGGCCTCAGGCCGTCACAGTGCGGCGCCGCCAGCTGTAACCCTCGCCCTTTTCGGCGTGGCGGGCCGTCGGCTGGTAGTGCTCGGCGATGCCCGGCAGCCGGCCCTCCTCGAGCCGCTTCAGCGCCGTGGCGTTCTTCACCGAAAAACTGTCTATGCCACAACGCAGCATCAGTGGCACCTGGTCGATCAGCACGTCGCCGACCGCGCGCAGCTCGTTCCTGTAGCCGAGCCGGTCGCGCAACAGCGAGGCGTGGCTAAAGGCGCGTCCGTCGTTGAAGGCCGGGAAATCCACCGCGACGACCTCGATGCGGTAGAGATAGGGTTCGAGCTTGCGCACGTCGTCCGCCGGGCGGATCAGCACGCCGAGGCCGACGTCGTTGCTCTCCTCGGCCCTTGCGATCATCTCGTCGAGCGGCAGCAGCGCCTTCTGGTCTTCGGTCGCCTTCACCTCCTCGGTCTCGATCACCCAGGGGTCGTTCTCGACGAAGCCGGTTTCTCTCCAGATACGGGTCATTTATGCGGCCTCCGCCTTGGCATCACCGTAGAGCGCATCCTTGAAAGGTTGCGGCCCGACGCGGCGATAGGCTTCGAGGAAGGTCTCCTCCTTCGAGGTGCGAAGGCCGAGATAGGTGTCGACGATGGTTTCCACCGCGTCGGTCACCTTGTTCGGCTCGAAACCGCGGCCGATGATTTCGCCGATCGAGGTGTTCTCGTCGCCGGAACCGCCGAGCGTGATCTGGTAGAGCTCGGCGCCCTTCTTCTCGACGCCCAGCAGGCCGATATGGCCGACATGGTGATGGCCGCAGGCATTGATGCAGCCCGAGATTTTTATCTTCAGCTCGCCGATTTCGGCCTGGCGCTCGGCCGCGCCGAACCGGGAGGAGATTTCCTGCGCAAGCGGGATCGAACGGGCGTTCGCCAGCGCGCAATAGTCCAAGCCGGGACAGGCAATGATATCGGTGATCAGCCCGGCATTGGCAGTCGCGAGGTTGTGGGCCACCAGCGCCCGGTAGAGCGGCTCAAGGTCGGCCAGCGCCACATGCGGCAGGATGACGTTCTGCTCGTGGCTGATGCGGATCTCGTCGAAGGCGAATTCTTCCGCCAGATCGGCGATCGCGTCCATCTGCACGTCGGAGGCATCGCCCGGAATGCCGCCGATCGGCTTCAGGGAGATGGTCACCATGCCGTAGTCGGGATGCTTGTGCGGTTGCACGTTCTGATCGACCCAGCGGGCGAAGTTTTCGTCGCTCTTTTTCCAGCCGGCGAGCTGCGGCCAGCCCTCGGCACGGTCGGCCAAGGCCGGCGGCGCGAAATAGGCGGCGATCGCCTGGATGTCCGTCTCCGGCAGCTTCAGCTCGGTGCCCTGCAGATGGGAAAATTCCTCCTCCACCTGGCGGGCCAGCTCCTCGGCACCGGTCTCGTGGACGAGGATCTTGATGCGCGCCTTGTACTTGTTGTCGCGGCGGCCATGCAGATTGTAAACGCGCATGATCGCGGTCGTGTACGAGAGCAGGTCTTCCTCGGGCAGGAAATCCTTGATCTTTTTGGCGATCATCGGGGTACGCCCCTGCCCGCCGCCGACATAGACGGCAAAGCCGATTTCGCCGGCCTCGTTCTTCTTCAGATGCAGGCCGATGTCATGCACCTGGATCGCGGCACGGTCGCGCTCGGCGCCGGTGACGGCGATCTTGAATTTGCGCGGCAGGAAGGAAAATTCCGGGTGGACCGAAGACCACTGGCGCAGGATTTCGGCGTACGGCCGCGGATCGGCGACCTCATCGGCAGCAGCGCCGGCGAAATGGTCGGCCGTGACGTTGCGGATGCAGTTACCCGACGTCTGCAGCGCGTGCATCTCGACGCTGGCGAGCTCGGCCAGGATATCCGGCGTGTCCGAGAGCTTCGGCCAGTTGTACTGGATGTTCTGGCGGGTGGTGAAATGGCCGTAACCGCGGTCATACTTGCGGGCGATATGGGCGAGCATCCGCATCTGCTTGCCGTTCAGCGTCCCATAGGGGATCGCGACGCGCAGCATGTAGGCGTGCAGCTGGAGGTAGACGCCGTTCATCAGGCGCAGCGGCTTGAAGGCATCCTCGGCCAGTTCGCCGGCGAGGCGGCGGCCGACCTGATCGCGGAACTGCTCCACGCGGCTCGAAACAAAAGCGTGGTCGAATTCGTCGTAACGGTACATGACTTCCTCAAACTGCGATGAAGGCCGGGTCGGCGGGGCGGTAGCCGGCAGCATATTCCATGGTCGGGCCCTGGGCACGGATCCGTTCGCGAAGGCGCAGCGGCCAGAGCTTGCCGTCCTGTTCCTGCACGTCGACGACGGCAACGTCAACGACACGGTTTTCGGCAAAGTCGCGCTTGCCGATCGCCTCCAGCGAGGCCACGGCCTCGGCGTGGCGTGCGACGATCGCGTCCTGCAGGTTTTCGACCCAATGGCCGTTCGCGTCGAGCCACACGGCGATGCCGTCGGACAGGCGGTTGGCGGTCAGAACCTTGTCGGTCATCTTTTACAGTCCCACTTCCTCGCGAACCAGAACCTTCCCGGCGGAAAGCGGTTCGGACTTCTTGAAATTCGCACCGGCGACGGCTTCGCCGATGATCACCATGACCGGGCCGGAAAGATCGTCGCGGGCTTCCAGATTCGGCAACTCGCTCAAGACCCCGTGAAAAAGCCGGCGGTCGGCGCGGCTGGCATTTTCGATCACCGCGACCGTGGTTTCCGGGGCAAGGCCGGCACCCATCAGGCGTTCGGCGACAGAAGCTGCGACCGTGCGGCCCATATAGACGGCAATCGTCGCGCCGGAGATCGCAAGGCTTACCCAATCTGGGAGGACGTCGCCGGTGAGATCATGGCCGGTGGTGAAGATCAGCGACGAGGCGACGCCGCGCAGCGTCAGCGGCAGGTCGAAATCGGCGGCGGCGGCAAAGGCAGAGGTGATACCGGGCACGATCTCATAGGTGACGCCGGCTTCGCGCAGCGCCCCCATTTCCTCGCCGGCGCGGCCATAGACGAGCGGGTCGCCGGACTTGAGGCGCACGACGCGCTTGCCTTCGCGGCCGAGCCTGACCAGCAGCTTGTTGATCTCGTCCTGGGACTTCGAATGGCAGTTCTTGCGCTTGCCGACCGACAGGCGCTCGGCGTCGCGGCGGCCCATGTCGACGATCGCCTGCGGCACCAGCGCGTCATAAACGATCGCGTCGGCTTCCATCAGCACGCGCTGGGCCCGCAGCGTCAAAAGATCCTCGGCGCCCGGGCCGGCGCCGACCAGCCAGACATGGCCTGCGGCGCGACCGCTGGTCGATAGCAGCGCATTGGCCGAGCGGCGGGCGGTGGCGATATCGTTGGCAGCGACGGCGCTTGCGACATCGGCGGAGAAGAAGCGGCGCCAGAAGATGCGGCGCGATACGCCGCGCGGCACCAGGCGTTCGGCAGCATCGCGATATTCGGCTGCAAGGCGCGCCAGAAGCCCAAGCGACGGCGACAGCATCTGGTCGATGCCGGCACGGATCATCTGGGCGAGTACCGGGCCGGCACCTTCCGTGCCAATGGCGATGGCGACCGGTGCCCGGTTGACGAGTGCCGGTGTATAGAAATCGCAGAAATCCGGCTGATCGACGGCATTGGCGGGCACTTTTTCGGCGCGGGCGGCAGTGACGATCGCACGATCCAGCGCGGCATCGCCGGTCGCGGCGAACACCATTACCGCGTCCTTGATCTGGTTTGAGACCTGATCCGGCGAGAAGTCCGAATGAACGATCTCGATGCCCTGAGCGGCCAGCCAGCCGGCATAATCCTGATCCGGTGCCGAGGCATAGGCAACGATGTCCGCATCGGTGTTGCGCAACAGCCGGGCCTTGGCATAGGCTTCGTCACCATTGCCAAATACGACAACGCTCCGTCCGCTGACGCGGAAGAAAGCCGGAAAGACCGACAGGCGTTGTTGGCTTGGAGACATGCGCATATCCTGAATCATATGACAGCAATATCCACAATAACGCATCGGAATTGAAGGAATGGATATTCGAAGTGGATTGCGAGCCGGTATTTCTGTTTTACGATCAACCGGTTCTTGAGCAAAAGCCACCGCGAACGATATTTCTCTAGTATTTCTGTAGACTAAAGTGTTTTTTGCCTCGATCCCCTCGTTCCGAGCCATAAACTGCCTAGACACCTTGCAACAAAGAGTTCCCATGACAATCGCCGCCCGCCTTCTCGACGTCATCGAAAGCGACATATTGCCTCTCACGGAAAAGGGCGTTGCCACCGGCAACAAGGTTTTCGGCGCGGCGATCCTCCGGAAATCCGATCTGTCGCTGGTGATTGCCGAAACCAACAACGAGCTCGAAAATCCGCTGTGGCACGGCGAGGTGCATACGCTGAAGCGCTTTTATGAAACCACGCGAGATCTTCCCACCAAGGATTTGATTTTCCTATCGACTCACGAACCGTGCACGATGTGCATGTCGGCAATCACCTGGGCCGGGTTCGACAATTTCTACTATTTTTTCAGCCACGAGGATTCGCGCGACGCCTTCGCCATCCCGCATGACCTGAAGATCCTCAAAGAGGTGTTCGGGCTGGAGCCCGGCGGCTACCGGCGCAACAATGCCTTCTGGCATTCCTATGCCATTGCCGACCTCGTCGAGAGCGAAGACGAGCCGCTTCGCACCGCGCTCAAGGCGCAGACGACCCGTATCAAGGCGCGCTATGAGGGGCTTTCTGGCGTCTACCAGTCGTCCAAGGACAAGAACAGCATTCCGCTCGCCTGACATTCCGACATTGAAGGACCAAGAAGATGGAAGCATCGAAGGATATTTCGCGGCTGATCGAGATCATGGCTGCACTACGCACGCCGGTCACCGGCTGCCCCTGGGACCTCGAGCAGAATTTTGCGACCATCAAACCCTATACGATCGAGGAGGCCTATGAGGTGGCCGATGCGATCGAGCGCAACGACATGGACGATCTTTGCGAGGAACTGGGCGACTTACTGCTGCAAGTGGTCTTCCATGCCCGCATGGCCGAGGAAGCCGGCGAATTCGCCTTCGGCGACGTGGTGCAGGCGATCACCAAAAAGATGATCCGCCGGCACCCGCATGTCTTTGCCGTTTCGGATGCCGCGACGCCGGATGCCGTGAAGCTGCAATGGGACGACATCAAGACGGAAGAGAAGCGCGAGCGGGCAGAGCGGCGGGCACGACGGGGCATTACGGAAGATTTCAAGGCTGGTTATCTCGGCAGCGTCCACCGCGCCCAGCCGGCGCTGACCGAAGCGCTGAAGCTGCAGCAACGGGCGGCGAAGGTCGGCTTCGACTGGTCTGAGGCCGAGCCCATCCTCGACAAGATCGAGGAAGAGGTCGGCGAACTGCGCGAGGCGCTGCGCGACGGAAACCAGGGCAAGATCTCGGACGAACTCGGCGACCTGATCTTCGCGCTGGTCAATATCGGCCGGCATGTGAAGGCCGATCCGGAAGAGGCGCTGCGCGGCACCAATACGAAATTCAGGCGGCGATTCAATTACATCGAGACCTCACTTGAAAAGTCGAGTCAGACGCTGGAAGAGGCAACCCTGGAGCGCATGGAAGAGCTCTGGCAGGCGGCAAAGGCGATCGAGCGGCAGATCGGCTGACGGTCCGTTCCGACCTCTTGATCGCCGCGGTCAGAAGATTATCTAGATTTCGCTCATTAGATCTGGACAGTGACATGCAGGAGCAAAGCAATCGGCTCGGCCTGCGAACGGCCAAAGTCACCGCAATCTTCATGGCCTTCCTGGCAATCCTGATATTCGCTTGCGCGGGCACATTGGACTACTGGCAGGCCTGGCTCTACCTGGCAAACTTCACCGCATGGACGATCGGAACGGGCTGGTATGTGGTGACGCACAGCCCCGAGCTTGCGGAGAAGCGGCTGAGCGCCGGGCCGGGTTCGGAAACGCTGCCCGCGCAGAAGCGCATCCAGGCATATAACAGCGTGGTGATGCTAGCGCTCTATGTGGTCTCCGCTCTGGATTACCGCTTTTCATGGTCGTCCACGCCGGTTGGCCTCGTCATCATCGGAAACATCCTGACGGCGCTCGGATTTGCAGGCTGTCTCGCCGTCTTCCGGCAGAACTCCTATGCCTCGGCGACCGTGGACGTCCAACCCAGCCAGAGCGTCGTCTCCGACGGCCTCTACGGTCTTGTGCGACATCCGATGTACAGTTCCGCCATGTTTCTTTTCGCAGGCGCCCCGCTGGCGCTCGGATCGCTCTGGGGACTGCTACTCGTGCCACCCATCGTCGGCGGGCTGGTCGCCAGGCTGATCGGCGAGGAAAGGCATCTGCGGGCCGAGTTGCAGGGTTATGCCGCCTATTGCGAGCGCGTCAGATACAGGCTGGTCCCGGGGGTCTATTAGGCCGCTATCTGCGGCTCCCTATGCTGTTCGGCCGGCGGCGACGACTTTCTCCATGCGGTTCTGGAAGAGACGATTGAGCGCCTTCCGTGAGGGTTTCTCCACGAGATAAAAGCTCGCCAGCGCGGTTGCCAATGCAGCCAGAAGCAACACAGGCGTCGGCGCCGCCCCTTCGCGGTAGAGCTTGTAGAAGGGCTGCTGCCACAGATAAAGCGAGAAGGACCATAGTCCGGCATAGGTGAGCACCTTGGTCGACAGCACCTTGCGGAAGACCGGCGCCGCGCTGTCGATCGTGGTGATCGATAATGCCAGCATGGCGGTCGACAGGCCGAATGAGAGGACCTGGAATGGCATACCCTTCGCCGCAACCGCGATCAGCAGCGCCAGCGGCGAGACCCACCAAGGGGCCTGGCGGTTGCGCAGGAACAGCCAGAGACCGCCGGCGATGAATATCCCGGCAACGGAGACGTCGCTGCGCCAGTGGGTATAGAGAACGCTGGCGCCGAGTTCGGTGCGGACGATTCCGTTCAGCATGGCAGCAGTGCCAAGCGCTATGATGATCGCTGCGACGGAGAACAGCCGGCGGCGGGACAGGAAGGCGATACCGGCCAGAAGAATATAGGCATGTTCCTCGACGCATAACGACCAGAGGTGATCAAGCAGTGCCACCGGATGCGTATAGACCATGGCGTAGTTGAGCGTGAACGTCAGGGCCAGCACCGCCGCGACAGGGCCGTGCGAGATCCCGGTGCCCTGGAAGGCAAGCGTGGTGATGACGACGAATGCGAAGAGTGCCGGGTAAATTCGCGAGAAACGCCTGAAGAAGAAGGTCGGCAGCTCCGCCCGTTTGACGAACAGGATTTCCGACATCAGCCGGCCGGACAGAACGAAGAACAGGTCGACCCCGAACGTACTCGCCCCCGGCCAGAAATCATCGAGCCAGAAATGGCCGACGATCACGCAGATGACCGCAATACCTCGCCACCCATCGAGATAGTCCAGGTGCTTTCCGGTCTCTTCGTGCGGCCGACTCTGCATCATTGCGCCACCCCTGTTGCCGGCCGGTGAATGATATTGCGGGAATCGTGGCCGTCCTCGTCGGCTCATGTTGCACCGCAAAAAGCAGGCAACATCATGGCGCCCGCTCGACGCGGCAATCGCGTATGGCGCGCTCGTTACCGTTCCCAGTCTTCCTTGGCTGCCTTCGGGCCGTCGCCGAGCTTGCGCTCCGTCGTCGGCAATCAAATCCGGATAAACCGAGTCACTTCAAGCCAACAGGTTCCGAACCCTTTGGACAAATGGGTAGTATTCGGCAGATCATAACCACTTCGATCCGCCCGTCTTCAGATGGGACCAAGAAGATTGTTTCCTTTTCTTTGGTAACTAAAATTGCAGATCCGGAGGTGATGTAGAGATGAGCCCCATCTTCCAACTGCTTCTTTATGTCATTGGGATCAACTGAAGGCCCAGTCTTACCAAAAACTCCGTAGACTGCTTCTAATTGGCTTGAAGACCCTGATAAAGCAGTTACCTGAGGCTTGTACCCTGAAAGATCACCCAGGAAACTGCTCTGCGCGAACGCCAAAGAGCAATTCGCTAAAAGCGCGAATAGTGCTAAGATATATCCTTTCATTTCGGCACTCTCCTTGTTTGAAGAACAAACCAAACACCTATGCAGAAAATCCCAACAAACCCAGCGACCAAGTCGATCCAAACAAGAACCAACAAATACTTTCGATGACAATTCATAAAAAATGTAGCCGGCTCACCATCCGTCGGCAGCTTGCAACCGCTAAAAGGTGTAGTACGCAACAGTTCCACCGAAAAATTAAGAGAGACGTTCTGAGCAACAAATCCAGCAACGACCATTGCCAAGCCACTAATACCGGCGGCCAGTATCAGCTTTACGTTGGCAATCTTTGCAATTCCATCATCGCTCACCAGTCCGAACGCCCTGACTATAAGGAAAATAGCAGCACCAAAAATCGCGCCTCCAAGTGAGGACGTCGTTTCAAAAAAACGAAGATACCCCTCCAACGCTGCTTGCAAAGTATCGGAAAGCTCACTCTTCACCTGCCCTCCAATTGCTGAATTACGCAACCCTAGGAGAGGATATACTTAGTATACAATTAAAAAAAAGAGCTATCTGAAGGATTCAGAAATTAGTGCCGTCATGCGAACAGGTGGATCTCTGACTGATCCGACCTTACCGCTCCCAGTCTTCCTTCGCCGCCTTCGGTCCATTGCCGAGCTTGCGCTCGAATTCGGCGGCCTCGGCTTCGGACATGCGGACGTCCAGGGTGACGGAACCGTCCTCGTTGTCCTCGCGGCCGTCGACGACGGCATTGCTGTAGACCCAGGAGACGATGGAGAGCTGATCCGCCGGTATGACGATCGAGGTTTCGGTGAGCACGCCGGAGAGACGTTTCGAGATCTCGTCCATCAGGGCATCAACGCCCTCGCCCGAGATCGCCGAGACCGCCATGACGTTCTCGCGACCAGCAGCGCGCTCGGCAATCGCCTCATGGGCTTCCGGGTCGAGCCGGTCGATCTTGTTCCAGACCTCGATGATGCGTTTGGCGGCTTCCTTCTCGTCGATGCCGAGATCGGAAAGGATGCGCATGACGTCGCCGGCCTGGGCGGCGTTGTCCGGGTCGGACATGTCGCGCACATGCAGGACGAGATCGGCTTCCAGCACCTCTTCCAGCGTGGCGCGGAAGGCCGCGACCAGATGGGTCGGCAGATCGGAGATGAAGCCGACCGTATCGGAGAGGATCACCGTGCGGCCATGCGGCAGCTTCATGCGGCGCAGCGTCGGATCGAGCGTCGCAAACAGCATGTCTTCGGCCAGCACGCCGGCACCGGTGATGCGGTTGAACAGCGTCGACTTGCCGGCGTTCGTATAACCGACCAGCGCCACGATCGGGTGCGGCACCTTGCGGCGCTTGGCGCGGTGGAGCTGGCGGGTGCGCACGACCTGTTCGAGCTCGCGCTCCAGCTTGACGATGCGCTCCTGCAGCAGCCGGCGGTCGGCCTCGATCTGGGTTTCACCCGGGCCGCCCATGAAGCCGGCACCACCGCGCTGGCGTTCAAGGTGGGTCCAGCTGCGGACCAGACGGCCCTTCTGGTAATTCAGATGCGCCAGGTCGACCTGCAGCGTGCCTTCCTTGGTGGAGGCGCGGCGGCCGAAGATTTCGAGGATCAGGCCGGTCCGGTCGATGACCTTGGCCTGCCATTCCTTTTCGAGATTACGCTGCTGCACGGGCGTCAGCGGATGGTCGACGATGACGAGGCCGGCATCGTGCTCGTCGAGCAGCGCCTTGATCTCCTCGATCTTGCCGCTGCCCATCAGCGTGCCCGGACGCGGCTGGCTGATCGGCACGATCAGCCCCTGCATGATCTCAAGGTCGATTGCCTTGGCAAGGCCGATCGCCTCTTCGAGGCGGGCTTCGTTGGAGCGCTGCGGTGCGGGCGCCTGGCTTGCATCGCCCTGCCCCGCCTTCGACCGTCCCTGCTTGAGGACCGGCACGATGACGAGTGCGCGCATATCGTCCCGGTGCTTTTCAGCCTCCGGGACCATGGATTCGTTGGAAGTATCGCGATTTGAAATCTGTTCTGTCCTGTTAGGCCGCATTCTCTTCGGTTTCGAACATCTGCATGGGCTGGCCCGGCATGATGGTCGAGATCGCGTGCTTATACACGAGCTGAGAGTGGCCGTCACGGCGAAGAAGGACGCAGAAGTTGTCGAAAGAGGTTACGACACCTGTCAGCTTGACCCCGTTGATCAGGAAAATCGTCAGGGAAATCTTCTGCTTGCGAACGGTATTAAGAAATAAATCCTGCAGGTTCTGAGAACGTTCCGCCATAGCGCCGCTTCTTTCTTTTTTGCCGGCCGATAGCCGGGATCATGATCAAGCTTGATAAAAGACGACCGGAAAGCGCCCCGTGCTTTCCCTTCCCCGATGTTTGACTATCAAATCGCCGTCTTTTCCGCAACGTCGAAAAAGGCGTCGCGAATACTTGACGACACGGTGCCCGGATGGCCGTTGGCGACCGGCTTGTTGTCGATTTCGACGATGGGCACGCAGATTCCGGTGGCGGAGGTGAAAAACACTTCGCGGGCCGCCAGCATCTCCTCCGTCCCGAACTCGCGCTCCACCACCTTGAGGCCGAGCTTCTTGGCGACATCGATGAGCGTCGTGCGGGTGATTCCCTTGAGGATGCCGTGTTCGGCCGGCCGGGTAACCAGCTCGCCATCCCGCGTCACGATCCACACGTTCGAAGAGGCGCCTTCCATGACGATGCCGTTGCGGTCGATGAAGATCGCGTCCTGGGCGCCGGCCTCCTTCGCCTGCTGCTTGGCGAGCACGTTCGGCAGCAGGCCGACCGTCTTGATGTCGACGCGGTCCCAGCGGTTCTCGGGCAGCGTGATGACCTTGATACCGTTCGCATATTTCTTCGCGGCAGCGGAGGGATCGGTGCTTTTGGCGGTAATCGTGATGGTCGGCGGCGTGCCTTCGGCGGGGAAAAAGTGATCGCGGCGGGCGGCACCGCGGGTCACCTGCATGTAGAAGATGCCGTTCGTCACCCGGTTGCGGCGCAGCACCTCGCGGATGACGAAGGTCAGTGCGGCGCGGCTCATGGGCGACGCCATCCTCAGTTCGCTCAGCGACCGGTCGAGGCGGTTGAGATGCCGGGTCAGATCGACGATCATGCCGTGACGGACTTCGCAGACCTCGTAGACGCCGTCCGCGAACTGGAACCCGCGATCCTCCACATGCACCGCGGCTTCGGAATGGCGAACATATTGTCCGTTCACATAGGCAATTCTCGACATCGATATCCCCTGCTCTTTCAGAAACGCTGGTCAGAAATACTGGATGGAAACGCGGAAAAGCTGCTCCACATGGCGCACGGCTTCGGCGGTGGCAAACAGCACCACCCGGTCGCGCGCCTTGATCTTCGTGTCGCCGTTCGGGCGGATCACCGCCTCGCCCCGGTATATGGCGCCGATACGCACGCCGTCGGGCAGGTCGAGTTCGCGGAACGGCCGGCCGACCAGCGGCGACGTTTCCAGCGCCTCTGCCTCGATGATCTCGGCCGCCCCGTTCTGCACCGCATAGACCGAGCGGATGCGGCCCTTGCGGACATGCTGCAGCACGCGCGAGATCGTCACCGCGCGCGGATTGATCTGCGCATCGATGCCGAGCGCGTCGGTGACCTGATGGAACGAGGTGGAGTTGATCAGCACGAGGTTCGACTTGCAGCCGAGCGATTTGGCCAGGACGGCGCCCAAAATGTTGATCTGGTCGCTGTTGGTCAGGGTTATCATCAGGTCCGTGTCCTGGATATCGGCCTGGGTCAGGATGTTCTGGTCGAGCGCCGAACCGTGCAGCACGATCGTGTTGCGCAGCTTTTCGGAGACGACCAGCGCCCGCTCGCGGTCGCTCTCGATGATCTTCAGCCGCGTTTTCGGCTGGTGTTCCTCGATGGTTCGGGCGACGTAATATCCGATATTGCCGCCGCCGGCGATGATGATGCGGCGCGCCTCCTGCTCCTCGTGGCCGAACAGGCCGAGGGTGCGGCGGATGTGTTCGCACTGGCAGACGACATAGGCGAGATCGCCGACTTCGAGCTGATCGACGGAGCGGGCGACGGTCAGGACGCCACCCCGGACGATGCCGACCACCGTCGCCATCAGGTCAGGGAAGAGATCGGAGAGCTGATGCAGTGGCGTCGCGACGACCGGGCAGTCCTCCATGCACTCGATCGCCACCATGGCGATGTGATCGTCGGCAAAACGGACGACATCGGTGGCGCCGGGAAAGGAGATCCGTCTCAGCACCATCTTGCCGACCTCGATCTCCGGCGAGATCGTCACGTCGATCGACATGTTCTGGCGGCTGAAGAGATCGGCATATTCCGGCTTCAGATAGTTCTGGGCTCGGATGCGGGCGATCTTGGTGGGCACGGAAAACAGCGCCTGCGCGACCTCGCAGGCGACGATGTTCACCTCGTCGTAGAGCGTCACGGCGATGATCATGTCGGCGTCCTCGGCACCGGCCTTTTCCAGCACGTCCGGATGGGCGCCGTGGCCGACATAACCCTTGACGTCGAGGGTTTCGGTGATCGCGGCGATCAGGTTCGCCGAGGTATCGATGACGGAGACGTCATTGTCCTCCTGAGACAGCCGTTCGGCAATGCCGTAGCCCACCTGTCCCGCGCCGCAGATAATCACTTTCATAGGCTACACACCGAGCGATTTCAGCTTGCGGTGGAGTGCCGAGCGCTCCATTCCGACGAATTCCGCGGTGCGGGAAATATTGCCGCCGAAACGGTTGATCTGGGCGATCAGGTAGTCGCGCTCGAACATTTCGCGCGCTTCGCGCAGCGGCAGCGTCATGATGTGGTAGTCGCCCTTGGCGGAAACCTTGGGCAGCATGTCGCCGAGATCGGTCGGCAGCATGTCGGCGGAAATTGGCGAATCCGGGCCGTCGGAGCGGGCGAGGATCATCAGCCGCTCGATATTGTTGCGCAGCTGGCGGATATTTCCCGGCCAGTCATGGGCCTGGAGGACCGCCATGGCATCCTCGCCGATCTTGCGGGGGCGGATACCGGCCTGTTCGGAAATCTGGCGCATGAACATGTCGACGAGGAACGGAATGTCCTCGCGACGCTCGGCCAGCGCCGGCACCTTGACCGGCACGACGGCCAGACGATGGTAGAGATCCTCGCGGAACGAACCGTCGGCGATCAGGCTTTCGAGATTGTAGGCGGTCGACGAGATGATGCGGACATCGACCTTGACGCGCTTGGAACCGCCGACGCGCTCGAACTGCTGATCGACCAGCACACGAAGGATCTTGTTCTGGGTCTCGCGCGGCATTTCGCCGACCTCATCGAGATAGAGGATGCCGCGATGGGCCTCTTCCAGTGCGCCGATCTTGCGCGCCTGGCCGGGGCCACCTTCGGTGCCGAACAGCGCGATCTCCATGCGGTCGGGCGTGATCGTTGCGGCGTTCAGCGCCACGAACGGACCGGCCGCGCGTGAAGAACGCTTGTGGATCATCCGCGCCACCAGTTCCTTGCCGGAACCGGAGGGGCCGAGGATCATCACGCGGCTGTTGGTCGGCGCGACCTTTTCGATCGTCTGGCGCAGCTGCGAAACGGCAACCGAGGTGCCGACCAGTTCGGCCGCGTCGCCAGTGCGCTTCTTGAGCTCGGTCACCTCGCGCTTCAGCTTGGAGTTTTCGAGCGCCCGCTCGGCGATCAGGATCAGCCGGTCGGCCTTGAACGGCTTTTCGATGAAGTCAAAGGCGCCGCGCTTAATCGCGGACACCGCAGTCTCGACATTGCCGTGGCCGGAGATCATCACGACGGGCAGATCGGGATGCCGGCTCTTGACTTCGTCGAGCAGCGCCAGGCCGTCGAGCCTGGAGCCCTGCATCCAGATGTCCAGGAAAACCAGCCGCGGCACACGATCGGATATCGCTGCCAGAGCGCTATCGCTGTCGTGCGCCGTGCGGGTTTCATGGCCCTCATCGGACAAAATACCTGAAACGATATCGCGGATATCCGCCTCGTCATCTACGACCAGAATATCAGACGCCATAAGCCAATTCCTTGTTATTATCCGTTCCCGGCACCGCCGCCTGCTCCAGATGCGGCAGCAGCACCCTGATCATGGCGCCCTTGCCATGATCGAAATCGGCGGGAGCATCGTGGAGTTCGAGCTGCCCGCCGTGTTCTTCGATGATCTTCTTGACGATGGCGAGCCCCAGACCGGTGCCCTTGTCGCGCATGGTCATGTAGGGCTCGAGGATGCGGTGCCGGTTTTCGGTCGGAAGACCGCTGCCATTGTCGATGATGTCGACCACATAAGTGTCGCTGGCCTCATCGTAGACCGAGCGCACCTTGACCTTTCGGCCATCGCGTTCCTGATCGCTCGGGACCGCCTCGATCGCCTCGACGGCGTTCTTGATGAGGTTCCCGAAGGCCTGGCCGAGCATCCGCGCATCGAACATGCCCTTCAGCGGCTCGTCACCCAGCTCGCGGATGAAATCCACATGGGTCGTGCCCATTTCGCGCAGGAAGATCGCGTCGCGCAGGATATCGCGCAGGTCGGCCTCTTCCTTGGCGGGTTTGGGCATGCGGGCGAAGGAGGAAAACTCATCGACCATCCGGCCGATATCGCCGACCTGACGCACGATCGTATCGGTGCACTGGTCGAAGACGGCGCGGTCGTCCTCGGCGATCTGCTTGCCGTAGCGACGCTTGAGGCGTTCGGCCGAAAGCTGGATCGGGGTCAGCGGGTTCTTGATCTCGTGGGCGATGCGGCGGGCGACATCCGCCCATGCGGTCGAGCGCTGGGCGATGACGAGATCGGTGATATCGTCGAGCGTCACCACGTAGCTGTCATGGGCGGCGCGCTGTTCCTCGCGGGTAACCTGGACCGACAGCGTCCGCTCCTTGCCGCCGCGGATCAGGTTCACATGCTTGCGGAACTCGCCGCGGGCTCTGCTGCGCGCCTCGGTCAGGACCTGGTCGATTTCGGGGGCGACATCCTGCAACTTCTCGCCCATCAGCTGTTCGGCGGGAACGCCGAGGAAATGCTCCGCCGACGGATTGACGATGGTAATGCGGCGGTCTTCCTCGACGCCGATGACGGCGGCGGTGACGCCCGACAGCACTGCCTCGATGAAGCGGCGGCGGTCGTCGACTTCATCCTTGGCCTCGAGGATCTCGTCGCGCTGGCTGCGGATTTCCGAAATCATCTTGTTGAAAGTGCGCGACAGGCTGCCGACGTCGCCATCGGCGGCGCGCACCGGCACCACGACATTGAGATTGCCGGTCGCCACGCTGTCGGCGGCGCTGATCAAGAGCCGGATCGGCCGGACGATGCGGTCGGCGACCGCGATCGCGGTCCAGATCGCCGCGAGCAGCACGATCAGCGCAAAACCGAGGTAGAGCACGGCAAAGGCGATCTGCAGCGAGGTGCGGCCGGCCTCCATCGCCTGGTATTCGGCGGTGTTCTCCTCCATCAGGCGCATCGCCGAGATGACCTTCGGATCGACGGCGCGGATCGTATAGAGATAGGAGCCCGGAATGGCGTCGAGCTTGATGACGGCGCCGACGAGGTTGGTGACGCCTGGCGGGATCAGGGTCGGCTGGCCGGCCGCCGCCGTCTTCAGCGCATCCTCCGGAATCGCCGGCAGCGGCTTTTCCGTCTTGATGTCGGCCTGGACGATCGCCTGCCCGTCTTCGCGCACCAGGAAGGCTCCGAGCATGCCGCGGCCCCGCGCCTGGCGGGTCATCAGGTCCACGAACCCCGTACGATCGAGATAGAACATCGGCCGGTTGCGCTCGAGGTCGTTCGACATCGACACGGTCTGGCCCTGAAGGTAGCTGGCATTCTCGAGCATGTAGGCACGTGCCACGTCCTGGGACGACTGCACGATCGACTGCGTCCGCAGCGAAAACCAGCGATCAAGGCCGACATTGAGCGTGAGGCTGGCGAAAATCGCCACCAGGACGGCCGGCGTGATCGCCACGATCGAGAACAAAACGACGATACGGACATGCAGGCGGGCGGCGGCACGGCCGCGGTTGCGCGCCTTCACCAGCCGGACGATCTCGCGGCCGATCAGATACATCAGGCCGAGGATGAAAAGCGAATTCAGTGCAGCCGAGGCGATCACGACATTGGTGGTCGGGGCGATCGGCGTCAGGCCGAGCAGGATGAACAGCGTCACCGACGCGCAGATCAAGGCTCCGCCGGCGAGCAGAAGGCCGGGGAGCGCAAACGACGCGCGCCGATCCTGCACTGACACCGCTGGCTCGTCTTCGGCCGTCGGCGCTGTTACGCCTTCCGTCATCGAATCCACTCCGATCCCCAAAACCCTCGCGGGAGATCGATCCAACCCGGTCAGACCGGGCGAAGCGACAGCCACTTTCCAGAAAAGGGCTGGCCCTACCCCATCAACGGCCGCCACTCCGTCGAGCCTTCACCAAACCCTGCGTGACCTTTAAGCAACGCAATGTGGCGAAAATGCAACGATGAGCGGATGGTGTCAAGCAGTCGGGAACAAACTAACCATCAAGCGCCACGAGAGCTGCGATAGACCGAGACGCCCAGTTCCCGGATCTTCTTGCGAAGCGTGTTGCGGTTAAGGCCGAGGAGATCGGCCGCCTTGATCTGGTTGCCGCGGGTGGCCGTCAGCGCCGCCAGGATGAGCGGATATTCCAGTTCCGTCAGCACGCGATCGTAGAGGCCCGGCGGCGGCAGGTTTTCGCCGAAGCTCGCGAAATAGGTGCGCATGTTTTCTTCCACGGCCTGCGCGATGGTGAGCGAACCGCTGCGGGTGCCCATCTTGTCGATCGGGCTGTCGGGAACATCCGAGCGCAGTTCCGATTCGATGATCTCGCGGCTGATGACCTCCTGCGGATAAAGCGCCATCAGGCGGCGGACGAGGTTTTCCAGCTCGCGGACGTTGCCCGGCCAGGCATAGGCCTTCATCAGATCCAGCGCTTCGCTGTCGAAACGCTTGGCGTCCAGCCCTTCCTTTTCGGCCATCTGCATGAAGTGGCGAACGAGGTCCGGAATGTCCTCGGCGCGGTCGCGCAGCGGCGGCAGGCGCAGCGGCACGACGTTGAGGCGGTAATAGAGGTCCTCGCGGAAGAGGCCCTGATTGATCAGGTGCTTCAGATCCTTGTTGGTGGCCGCCACGATGCGCACGTCGGTGCGGATGGGCGTCCGGCCGCCGACGGTGGTGTATTCGCCCTGCTGCAGGACGCGCAGGAGACGCGTCTGGGCGTCCATCGGCATGTCGCCGATCTCGTCGAGGAAAAGCGTGCCGCCCTCGGCCTGCTCGAAGCGGCCGGTGGAGCGGTTCTGGGCGCCGGTAAAGGCGCCCTTCTCGTGGCCGAAGAGTTCCGATTCGATCAGGTCGCGCGGAATGGCGGCCATGTTGATGGCCACGAACGGACCGTTGCGGCGCTTGCCGTAATCATGCAGCGCGCGGGCGACCAGTTCCTTGCCCGTGCCGGACTCACCGGTGATCATCAGCGTCAGGTCGGTCTGCATCAGGCGCGCCAGCACGCGGTAGATTTCCTGCATGGCGGCGGAGCGGCCGACGAGCGGCATGCCGTCCTGCATGTCGTCGTCGAGGCGGGCAGGCTTGCGCTTCGGCTCGGCGAGCGCCCGGCCGATGATGGCGATCAGCTCGGTCAGGTCGAAGGGCTTCGGCAGATAGTCGTAGGCGCCTTTCTCGGACGCCTTGATGGCGGTCATGAAGGTGTTCTGGGCGCTCATGACGAGTACGGGCAGCTCGGGCCGCGCCTTCTTGATGCGCGGCAAAAGGTCGAAGGCGTTCTCGTCGGGCATGATCACGTCGGTGACGACAAGGTCGCCCTCGCCGGCCGAGATCCAGCGCCACAGGGTGGCGGCATTGGAGGTGATGCGCACTTCATAGCCTGCCCTGGTCAAGGCCTGGTTGAGAACGGTGCGGATGGCCGCGTCGTCGTCGGCGACAAGGATCGTGGCAGTCATTTAACGTTTCCTGTGGAGTTCAAGGCGCGGCCGTCCATGGCCTCTTCCTTGTGCATGGGCATCAGAACACGGAATATCGTCCGGCGCGCCTGGCTGTCGCATTCGACGATGCCGCCATGGCCGCCGATGATCTTGGCGACCAGGGCGAGGCCCAGGCCGGAGCCGTTCGTCTTGGTGGTGATGAAGGGATCGAAGAGATGCGGCACGAGATCGGTCGGAACGCCCGGGCCGTTGTCGATGACGCAGAATTCGAGCGGCAGGGAAATCTTGTCCCGCGTGCCGGCAACCGAAAGCTTGATGCCGGGGCGATAGGCGGTGGTCAGCATGATTTCGCCGTCCGGCTGGTCGCCGACGGCTTCTGCCGCATTCTTGATGAGGTTGAGGAAGACCTGCACGAGCTGGTCGCGGTTGGCGAAGACCGGCGGCAGCGACGGGTCGTACATTTCGGAAATCTTGATATTCCGCGCAAAACCGGCCTTGGCGACCGCCTTCACGTGATCGAGCACCGAATGGATGTTGAGGGCTATGCGATCGACCGGCCGTTCGTCGGAAAAGACTTCCATGCGATCGACCAGCGAGACGATCCGGTCGGTCTCGTCGCAGATGAGCTGGGTCAGCGCCCGGTCGTCGTCGGGAACGACACTTTCCAGAAGCTGGGCGGCGCCGCGAATGCCCGAGAGCGGGTTCTTGATCTCGTGGGCGAGCATGGAGGCCAAACCGGTCACCGAACGAGCCGCGGCGCGATGGGTGAGCTGGCGGTCGATCTTGTCCGCCATCGACCGCTCCTGGAAGACGACGACCACCGAACCCGGCTCGCTGACAACAGGCGCAACATAGAGATCGACCAGCTTGTCCTGGCCGAGACGTGGCGACGACAGGTCGACGCGGTATTCGTTGACGGGCGCCTTTCGCTCGCGCACCTGGTCGATCAGGGCGAGCAGCGGGCTGCCGAACGGAATGAAGGTGGAGATCTTGTTCTTGGCAAGATGGGAGGCGCTGGCGCCGAAGAAGGCCTCCGCCTCCCAGTTCGCGAACGCGACCTTGCCCGCCGCATCGACCAGGATCACCGGGTTCTGCACCGAGTTGAGGACAGCCATGGCGAGCGCGTTGCCAATCGTGGCATCCTGCGCCTGGGACTTGCTCATGCGGCCTCCTTCTGAGCGGCGGCGGCTTGCCCGCCAAGCGCTGCAATCATCCGGCGCGAGACATCGGCCGGGTCTTTCGAAATCATGATGGCGGCCTTTTCTTCGACCGGCAGATCCACTGCATAGCGATCGAGATACCAGCCGAGCTGTTTTCGTGCATGCCGAAGGCCGGCCTCGCGGCCGTAGAGTTCCAGCATCGCTTCATAGTGTTCGACGACCAGATCGGGTATCTCGGCCGGCGACGGCGCGGCATGACCGGCAAGCCAGCCGATATGCCAGGGCCTGCCTTGCGCGCCGCGGCCGACCATGACCGCATCGGCGCCGGAGCGCGAAAGGATACCTTGAGCATCCTCGGGCGTTTCGACATCGCCATTGGCGATCAGCGGGATGGAGATCGCCTCGCGCACCGCGCGGATCGCATCCCAGTCCGCCCTGCCCTCGTAGAACTGCATGCGGGTGCGGCCGTGGATGGTCACCAGCCGGACGCCGGCCTGCTCGGCGCGGCGGGCGATCTCCGGCGCGTTGATGGAGTTTTCGTCCCAGCCGAGCCGCATCTTCAGGGTTACGGGCACGCTGACGGCGTTGACGGTCGCCTCGATCATGGACAGCGCGTGATCCGGATCGCGCATCAGCGCAGAGCCGGAATAACCGCCCGTTACCTTCTTGGCCGGACAGCCCATGTTGATGTCGATGATGTCGGCGCCGTTATCGGCGGCGATCTTCGCGGCCTGAGCCATCGGCTGCGCCTCGCGGCCAGCAAGCTGGACCATGTGCGGCGAAATGCCGGCGCCCTTCAGCCGCGCCCATGATTCGCCGCGGTTGAGAATGAGTTCACCGCTGGCAACCATTTCCGTCACCACGAGCCCGGCTCCATAACGCCAGGCAAGCTGCCTGAACGGCAGATCGGTGACGCCGGACATCGGTGCCAGGACGACGCGATTGCGAATGGCGACAGGCCCGATCTGAAAAGGCTTGGCGAGATCTTGAAAACTCAAATGATGATCTTTCGGGCACATGAGGTAGTTGCACTATTTTTATTCAGGTCTCGGGCGTTTGCCAAGAGCAATTCCGGAACTGCGTTATTTTTGAGCGGCGTGCTGGAATTCAGGCTTTTGGTCCTATAGTTCTGCGCCTGTCAATCCAAAACGAATTACGGGTCGGGGACGACAAATCCATGACAATCGGTTCCAAGACAATCGGTATCGTCATCGTCGCCGCAGGCCGCGGGGAACGGGCAGGCTCTCCTGAGGACGGCCCCAAACAGTACAGGCGGATCGGCGACAGACCGGTCATTGCCCATACGCTCGAACGGTTTCTGACCTGGCCCCGCAGCGGCCCGATCGTCGTCGTCATCCATCCGGACGACGAAGCGCTGTTCGCCGCGGCGACCGTTGGCGTCAGGGGGGCGGCGGGCGTGATCACCACGTTCGGCGGCGAAACACGGCAGCGCTCGGTCTATGAAGGGTTGCGCGCCCTTTCCGGTACCGAGGCCACACACGTGATGATCCACGATGCGGCGCGACCCTTTGTCGACCACGGCGTGCTCGAGCGGGTGGCGCGGGCGCTCGACGAGGGACAGGACGGCGTGCTGCCGGCCGTTCTGGTCAGCGACACGCTGAAGCGCGGCGGTTCCGACGGGCTGGTACACGAAACCGTACCGCGCGCCGGCCTTTATGCCGCCCAGACGCCGCAGAGCTTTCTTCTCTCCGAGATCCGCACCGCCCATGAAAAGGCGGCGGCACTGCGGCGCGAGGATTTCACCGACGATGCTTCGATCGCCGAATGGGCCGGCCTGCCGGTGACGCTGGTGGAAGGATCGGTCGACAATATCAAACTCACCGTGAAGCGGGACATCGCCATGGCCGACGAAAAACTCTCGCGGAACCGGGCCACGGCCACCCTCCCCGACGTGCGCACCGGCAACGGCTATGACGTGCACCAGCTGGAGCCCGGCGATGGGATGACGCTCTGCGGCGTGTTCATTCCGCACGACCAGAAGCTCAGCGGCCATTCGGATGCCGATGTCGCGCTGCATGCGTTGACAGACGCGTTGCTTGCCACCTGCGGTGCCGGCGATATCGGCGACCATTTTCCGCCGTCCGACATGCAGTGGCGTGGCGCGCCGTCGAAGATCTTCCTCGACCATGCGGCAAAGCTCGTCCGCGAACATGGCGGCACGATCATGAATGCGGATATCTCACTGATCGCCGAAGCGCCGAAGATCGCCCCGCACCGCCAGGCGATGCGCGAGACCCTCTCCGAGATTCTGGGCATTTCGCTCGATCGCTGCTCGGTCAAAGCGACCACCAACGAGAAGATCGGCTTCATCGGCCGCCGCGAGGGTATTGCCGCCATCGCCACGGCGACTGTCGTTTATCGCGGAGACGCCGCGTGAGCCTGTTTCCCGCCGATATCGAGGACCAGGCCAGGCGGATCATCACGGATTTTACCGCGCGCGGACTGATGGTCTCGACCGCGGAATCCTGCACCGGCGGACTGATCGCCGGGGCGCTGACGGAGATTTCGGGGTCGTCGGCCGTCATCGATCGCGGTTTCGTCACCTATACGAACCAGGCGAAGATGGACGTGCTCGGGGTAACCGCCGCCACTCTGGCGACGCATGGGGCGGTATCGAAGGAAACGGCGCTGCAGATGGTGCATGGTGCGCTTTATCGCTCACAAGCCGCCGTGGCGGTCGCGGTGACCGGGATCGCGGGACCCGGCGGCGGATCAGCGGAAAAGCCGGTCGGGCTGGTGCATCTGGCTGCGAAAAGCCGATCGGGGAAAATCCTGCACCGGGAAATGCGCTACGGCGATATCGGCCGAACCGAGGTCAGGCTTGCAACGGTGCGCACTGCGCTCGCGATGCTGACCGAGGTGGCCGCTCAGGCATAGATCTTGTCGGCCCGGGTCTCGAAGGCTTCGGCGAACATGCGGAAGGCGCGGTCGAACATCGAGCCCATCAGGGCGCCCAGGATCATGCTCTTGAATTCGTAATCGATGTAGAAATGCACGATGCAGCCCTCCGGGCCGGCATTCGGCGAGCCGTCGGCCGCCGGCTCGAAGCTCCAGCGGTTGTCGAGATATTTGAACGGTCCCTCGATATATTTCACGTCGATGATCCGCTCCGCCGGGTTGAGCAGGACCTGGGTGGTGAAGGTCTCCCGGATCGCCTTGTAGCCGACTGTCATGTCGGCCACGAGAAGCGTCTTGCCGTCGCGCTCCTTGGAGGAACGTACGGTCAGCGCTTCGCAGAGCGGCAGGAATTGCGGATATTTTTCGACATCGGCAACGAGCGCGTACATCTTTTCAGCGCTGTGCTTGACGGAACGGCGGATTTCGAACTTTGGCATGATTTTCAGTTAAGCGCCCGCTCCGACAAGATCAAGAAGATCGCGCATTTCACGACGGGATTTCAACACCAGAACCGGCTTCCGGCAACGTGCGCCGCCAACCCGGCAAGTACGCGCGGGCCATAAACCTTCTCCCAGGTCCAGACGAAGCGGAGGAAATCGAAATCTATCTTCTCCGGGCAACCAGGTGCCATCTCCGGACGGATACCGCCCCTGTTCGCGATCCAGCGGCTGAGGATACCCCAGACGCACAGCCAACGCGGCATGCGCACCCAGATGACGAGATCGCTGCGCGGCACGCGAATGTCGAACGTAGAGGTATTGGTGCCGTCCATGATCCAGCGTTCGCCGGCGGTCAGCGCGACGATGAGCCGGTGCTGTTCCGGTTTTTCCCTCTGCACCCAGCCCGGCAGCCAGAGCACGTCGCGATCGATCGAAATATAGGCGAGCCCGAAGCGGCGGGCGATCTTCTGCGACAGCGTCGATTTACCGCCACCGGAACAGCCGACGACCAGGATTCGGTCGGCATTCCGGACCTTGTCGGCCGCTGCCGTAATTCCTACGTAACGGATCGCATTCGGGCCAGATTCTATGTCCATCATGATCTCCCGTGAATCAGGATCGCGGTATTGTGACTGGCGGTAGCCGCCGATGATGACAGGAGGATTTCAATGTCAGGCAGACGACGCTATAGAGATTGCCGAATGCGTTTGTGACAGGCCGTCGACAGGGCCTCAAATCGGCCGGTTCAACCGCCAGTCAATTTGTTGATGTCAGATGGCATTCAGATTGATAAGATTTAATGTAGGATCTATTCGGTTGCATGATCTATTGCCGCTCACGAGCGTACAATAGCAATCTTCAACCGACACCAGAGCGGGCGCACCCGAAAGAAGCATCCATGGACGATTTCTCGCAGATGATAAAGCTGCTCGAATCCGCAAAGCAGCTCGCAGACATGAACCAGCTCCCGATGCTGGTCTATCTTATTGAAATGGCGAAGAGTGAGGCGCGCGGACACCGTTTCACGCTGCGCGAACGCCGGCGTGGCCAGGACAGACACGAAAAGGTTCAGGCCGCCGAATAAGACTTACACCCGGCTCGCCGCCCTACTCGGCGGCGGCCAGGATCTTCTTCTCGCGTGCAGCCCTGAGGCGAGCGAAATCGTCGCCGGCATGATGCGAAGACCGGGTCAGTGGGCTCGACGACACCATCAGGAAACCCTTGGCATAGGCCACCGTCTCGTAGGACTTGAATTCGTCCGGGGTGACGAAGCTCTCTACCTTATGGTGTTTGCGGGTCGGCTGCAGATACTGGCCGATGGTCAGGAAATCGACGTCCGCGGTGCGCAGATCGTCCATCAGCTGCAGCACTTCGTTACGTTCCTCGCCCAGCCCCACCATGATGCCCGACTTGGTGAACATGGTCGGATCCAACTCCTTCACCCGCTGCAGCAGCCGGACGGAGTGGAAATACCGGGCGCCGGGGCGCACCGTCAGATAGTTGCCGGGCACGGTTTCCATATTGTGGTTGAACACGTCCGGCTTGGCGGCGACGACTCGCTCCAGCGCACCGGGCTTCTTCAGGAAGTCGGGCGTCAGGATTTCGATCGTCGTTGCCGGCGACGCGGCACGGATCGCCCAGATCACCTTCTCGAAATGCTCTGCGCCGCCATCTGCCAGGTCGTCGCGGTCGACGGAGGTGATGACAACGTGGGACAGGCCCATCTGCTTGACCGCCTTGGCGACGTTTTCGGGCTCTTCCATATCGAGCGCGTTCGGCTTGCCGGTCGCCACGTTGCAGAAGGCGCAGGCGCGGGTGCAGATCTCGCCCATGATCATGAACGTGGCGTGCTTCTTGTCCCAGCACTCGCCGATATTGGGGCAGCCCGCTTCCTCGCAGACCGTCACCAGCTTGTTTTCCTTCACGATCGAGCGGGTTTCCTGGTAGCCCTTGGAGACCGGCGCCCGGACGCGGATCCATTCGGGCTTGCGCATCACTTCCTGGTCGGGACGGTGCGCCTTTTCCGGGTGACGGACGCGCTTTTCATCGCCGGATGCGATCGTGTCGAGAATGGTGACCATAGATACCTGCTTTCAACCGCTTGGAACGCGGGTTTCGTCAACGCCTGACGAGCTTGGCAACAAATAGCAAAATGCAGGAGCCGATGAAACCTGCAACCAGGTAACCCAGCCATCCGTCTGCAACATGGATGTTGAACCTGTTGAAGATGCCGTTGGCGAGAACCGCGCCGACGATGCCGATGACGATGTTCATGAAAATGCCGAAACGGACATCCATCAGCTTGCCGGCGAGCCAACCCGCCAGGCCGCCGATGATGATCGCCGCAATCCAACCTACACCCATGAGAACCCCCGTTGAAACCAAGTTCGAAAGATATGGGCGGTTACCCGCCCGTTCGCAATATTGGTGGACAGGCCGGCCCCACCTAAATCGTCACCCTCGGGTCAAGCCCGAGGACGACGGCGGATGGGGCACCTCCCCACCCATCCCAAACGCAGGTAGCGGGCAATGCAGAGCCTATTACGCGTTCAGCGCCCGGCCATAGGCGTCGAGCACGCTTTCCTTCATCGTTTCGGAGATGGTCGGATGCGGGAAGATCGTGTGCATCAGGTCCTCCTCAGTCGTCTCCAGGTTCATGGCGACGACGAAGCCCTGGATCAGTTCGGTGACTTCGGCGCCGACCATGTGGGCGCCGATGAGTTCGCCGGTCTTCTTGTCAAAGATGGTCTTGACGAGGCCCTGATCCTCGCCGAGCGCGATGGCCTTGCCATTGGCGACGAACGGGAACCGGCCGACGCGGATATCGCGGCCCTGCTCCTTGGCCTTCGCTTCCGTCAGACCGACCGAGGCGACCTGCGGATTGCAATAGGTGCAGCCCGGGATTTTCAGCTTGTCCATCGGGTGAACGTTGGGCAGGCCAGCGATCTTTTCGACGCAGATGACCGCTTCATGCTCGGCCTTGTGGGCGAGCAGCGGCGGGCCGGCGACGTCGCCGATCGCATAGAGGCCGGGCACGTTGGTCTTGCCGTAGCCGTCGATGACGATGAAGCCGCGGTCGGTCTTCACGCCGACGGCCTCAAGGCCGATGCCTTCGATATTGGCCTGGACGCCGACCGCCGAGATCATCCGGTCGGCAGTGATCTCTTGCGTCTTGCCGTCCTTGAGTTCGATCGTCGCGGTGACCGAGTTGGCACCCTTCACGACCTTGGCGACCTTGGCTTCGAGCAGGATCTTCATGCCCTGGCGCTCGAACTGCTTCTTGGCAAGTGCGGAGATGTCCGCATCCTCGACCGGCATGACCTGGCTCATGATCTCGACGACTGTGACCTCGACGCCCATGGTGCGGTAGAAGCTTGCGAACTCGATGCCGATGGCGCCCGAGCCCATGACCAGCAGCGATTTGGGCATCTCTTCCGGTTTCATCGCCTCGAAATAGGTCCAGATCAGCTTGCCGTCCGGCTCGATGCCCGGAAGCGCGCGCGGGCGGGCGCCTGTCGCGATGATGATGTGCTTGGCGGTATAGGTGCCCTCGCCGAGTGTGTTCTTCGGGATCGGCCCCTGCGGCTGAACAACCGGCTTGGTCGACTTGCCGACAACGATTTCACCGGGCTTGGTGATCTTCGCCTCGCCCCAGATGATGTCGACCTTGTTCTTCTTGAACAGGAAACCGACGCCGTTGTTCATGCGGTGGGCAATGCCGCGCGAGCGGTCGACGATCGCCTTGACGTCCGGCTTGATCGTGCCTTCCAGCGTCAGGCCGTAGTCTTTCGCATGGGTCGCGGTATGCATCACGTCGGCGGAGCGCAGCAGCGCCTTGGTCGGGATGCAGCCCCAGTTGGAGCAGATGCCGGCGAGGTGCTCGCGCTCGACGACCGCGACCTTCAGCCCGAGCTGGGATGCCCGGATGGCGGCGATATAACCGCCCGGACCGGAACCGATAACGATGACGTCGTAGGATTGAGCCATTGCTTTCCTGCCTTTAACTTGGGGGGCCAGCTTCAAGCGGCCCGCCTCGGGAAATCTTGTTCTACAGGCCCAGCATCATCCGGACGACAGGCTCGAGGCCGCGTCCGATGGCACGGGTATTTTCTGCATCGAGATGCACGCCGTCGATCGGCGTCGTTTTCGCCACCGATCCCGCATCGAAGAAACCGCAGCCGGTTTCATCGGCGAGATCCCGGTAGAGCGATGCGAGCATCGACGACTGCTCGATGCCGCCCCGAAACAGCGCTCCGGTCATCGGGTTTGCGGTTTCGCACAGCGTCGGCGGCGACACGATGAGGATTTCCGGCGTCTCGCATTCGCGCCCCCAATCGTGGAAGCGAACGAGGCTGACCAGCTTTTTCACGCCTGCCCGGGCGCCGATCGCCGTGCCGTGGATGATCGGCTTCAGGTCGTTGGTGCCGAGCATGATGATCACCAGCTCGAGCGGACCGTGGCTATGAAGGACGGTCGGCAACAGCCGCGCGCCGTTGCGGTCGCAATCGGCAAGCCCGTCGTCATAGGCCGTGGTGCGGCCGCCGAGACCCTCGGCGACCACATTCACCGTGGGACCAAGCGCTGCCTGCAGAACGCTCGGCCAGCGATCCTCGAAGGCATGGCGACCCCCGGTCGCGGCATCCGTGCCCCAGGTCAGTGAATCGCCGTAGCAGAGAACGGTTTTCATCGAAGTGCTCACAGTTCCCCTCCCTCTTGCGGGGAGGGGCTAGGGGTGGGGGTGGCAAGGGCTACCGCCAGATTTCTCAGCACGGACGGCATCTCCCGCATCACCTTTTCGTTCGAAAACCTCAGCACGCGAAAATTCTCACTCCGCAGATAGGCATCACGCTCGGCATCTCGAAGTCGTTGATCGGGCACATCGTGAAATTTCCCATCTACCTCGACAATAAGCCGATGCCTTAGACACACAAAATCTACCACATACGGCCCAATCGCCATCTGTCGCCGGAAATGCGTACCTGGTGTTTCCGGCATTTCCTTCCGAAGCGCAGTCCAGAGACGGCGCTCCGCATCCATCATAGATTTACGCAGGCGCGGGCATTGCTTGCGGCGCTGGTGCTGGGCGGATTTGGATTTTCTCGGTTCCAGGCCATCAGCGTCACCGCGTGTTGCACCACCCCCCGTCCGCTGACGCGGACACCCTCCCCGCAAGGGGGAGGGATAGTCCCCATATAAGTCGCGCTAGACCAGCATCGCCATCGGGTTTTCGATGTAGCGCTTGAAGGCGGATGCGAGTTCCGCACCGAGCGCGCCGTCGATGACGCGGTGGTCGAAGGCGAAGGTTGCGGTCATCACCGTGCCCACCTTGATCTCGCCGTTCTTGACGATCGGCTTCTCGACGCCTGCGCCGATCGAGACGATCGAGGCCTGCGGCAGGTTGACGATCGAGGTGAAGTTGGAGACGCCGAACATGCCGAGGTTCGACACGGATGTCGTGCCGCCCTGGTATTCTTCCGGCTTCAGCTTCTTGTCGCGGGCGCGCCTGGCGAGATCCTTCACCTCGTTGGAGATAGCGGACAGCGTCTTCGTTTCCGCCTTGCGGACGATCGGGGTGATCAGCCCGTCCGGGATGGATACGGCCACGCCGACGTCGGCATGCTTGTGCAGCACGCGGGCCGTCGAGGTCCAGGAAGCATTCGCCATCGGGACATCGCGCAGAGCGAGCGCCATCGCCTTGATGATGAAGTCGTTGACCGACAGCTTGAAGGCCGGAACCTCGCCCTTGTCGGTCTTCTTCATCGGCGAAGACTTGTTGATCTCGGCGCGCAGCTTCATCAGCGCGTCGAGCTCGCAATCCATCGAGACGAAGTAGGACGGAACCGTCTGGCTCGACTCGGTGAGGCGCGAGGCGATCGTCTTGCGCATGCCGTCATGCGGCAAAAGCTCGTACGAACCCTCGGGGAAAAGCTTCAGGACGGTATCGTCCGCCGGCCCCTTGGCAAGGGCCGGAGCCGGTGCGCCGGCAGTTGGCTGAGCTGCAGCCGGAGTAGCCTTCGCGCCGCCGGAGGCAACTGCCTTTTCGATATCGGCCTTGACGACACGGCCGTGCGGGCCGGAGCCGGAAACGGCCGAAAGATCGAGCCCTGCCTCCTTCGCGAGGCGACGGGCGAGCGGTGAGGAGAAGGTCTTTGCGCCGGACGACGATGCCGGCGCAGCGGCCGGGGCCGGTGCGGCGACAGCAGGTGCCGGCTCGGACACCTTCGGAGCCGGTGCGGCTTCCGCCTTCGGGGCGGGTGCAGCCTCGGCCTTCGGAGCCGGGGCAGCAGCGCCACCGGCGGCGGCAGCAGAGACATCCTCTCCATCGGCGGCGAGGATGGCGATCAGCGCGTTGACCTTGACGCCCTCGGTGCCGGCCGCAACGACGAGCTTGGCAACGGTGCCCTCATCGACGGATTCGACTTCCATGGTCGCCTTGTCGGTCTCGATCTCGGCGAGCACGTCGCCGGACTTGACCTTGTCGCCTTCCTTGACCAGCCACTTGGAAAGATTGCCCTCTTCCATGGTCGGAGACAGGGCAGGCATGGTGATGTTGATCGGCATCGAAACATCCTCCCCTTATTTGTAGCAGACGGTTTTCACCGCCTGGACGACTTCGCCGACATTCGGCAGCGCCAGCTTTTCGAGATTGGCCGCATAAGGCATCGGCACGTCCTTGCCGGCGATCGTCAGGATCGGCGCATCGAGATAGTCGAAGGCCTGCTGCATGACGCGGGTGGCGATTTCGGTGCCGACCGAGTTCTGCGGATAACCCTCCTCGACCGTGACGAGGCGACCGGTCTTCTTGACCGACTCGATGACGGTCGGCAGGTCCATCGGGCGCAGCGTGCGAAGATCGATCAGCTCGACGTCGATGCCTTCCTTTTCCAGCTCGGCGACCGCCTTCACGGCATAGGTCATGCCGATGCCGAAGGAAACGATGGTGACGTCGTTACCCTTGCGGTGGATGCGCGCCTTGCCGATCGGCAGGACGAAATCGTCGAGCTTCGGCACTTCGAACTGGTGACCGTAGAGGATTTCGTTTTCCAGGAAGACGACCGGGTTCGGATCGCGGATGGCGGCCTTCAGCAGGCCCTTGGCGTCGGCAGCCGTGTAGGGCATGACGACCTTGAGGCCCGGGATCTGGCTGTACCAGGAGGCATAATCCTGGCTGTGCTGGGCGCCGACGCGGGCGGCGGCACCGTTCGGGCCGCGGAACACGATCGGCGCACCCATCTGGCCGCCGGACATGTAGAGCGTCTTGGCGGCCGAGTTGATGATCTGGTCGATCGCCTGCATGGCGAAGTTGAAGGTCATGAACTCGACGATCGGCTTCAGGCCCGCCATGGCGGCACCGACGCCGACGCCGGCAAAGCCGTGCTCGGTGATCGGCGTGTCGACGACGCGGCGGGGTCCGAATTCCTGCAGCAGGCCTTGCGTGATCTTATAGGCGCCCTGGTATTCGGCGACTTCCTCGCCCATGACGAAGACGTCCTCGTCGCGGCGCATTTCCTCGGCCATCGCGTCGCGGAGCGCTTCGCGAACCGTGGTCATGACCATCTCGGTGCCGGCCGGGATATCCGGGTCGGCGGCGGCCTCCGCCTTGGGCTGGGCCGGGACCGAGGCTTGAGCCGGAGCAGCGGCCGGCTTTTCTTCCGGGGCAGGCTGTGCTTCAGCCTTCGGAGCCTCCTTGGCAGGAGCCGAAGACCCGATCGCATCGGCGCTCTCGCCATCTTGCAGGAGCACGGCGATCTTGGTGTTGACCTTGACGTTTTCGGTGCCGGCGGCGATCAGCAGCTTGCCGATCACACCTTCATCGACGGCTTCCACTTCCATGGTCGCCTTGTCGGTCTCGATTTCAGCGATGACATCGCCGGAGGTGACCTTGTCACCTTCTTTTTTCAGCCACTTGCTGAGCGTGCCTTCCTCCATGGTCGGAGAAAGGGCGGGCATCAGGATATCGATTGGCATTGGGTTCCCTCCCCGCGATCAGAGCAGAATGTCGGTGTAGAGCTCGGACGGATCCGGCTCCGGATCGGCCTGGGCGAAATCGGCGCTATCCGAAACGACGTCGCGGATATCCTTGTCGATCGCCTTCAGCTCGTCCTCGGTGGCCCAGCCCTTTTCGAGGAGGCGCAGGCGCACCTGCTCGATCGGGTCGTGCTCGGAGCGCATCTTCTGCACTTCGTCCTTGGAGCGATATTTCGCCGGGTCGGACATGGAGTGACCGCGATAACGGTAGGTGAGCATTTCGAGAATGATCGGGCCCTGGCCGGAACGGCAGTGCTCGAGCGCCTCGTCGCCGGCGGCCTTCACGGCGCGAACGTCCATGCCATCGACCTGGATGCCGGGGATGCCGAAGCCGGAACCACGCAGCGAATAGTTCGACTGCGCCGTCGCACGGGCCGTCGAGGTGCCCATCGCATAACGGTTGTTTTCGACGATATAGACGATCGGCAGCTTCCAGAGGGCAGCCATGTTGAAGCTCTCGTAGACCTGGCCCTGGTTGGCCGCGCCATCGCCGAAATAGGCGACCGAGACGCTGTCATTCCCGCGATACCTGTTGGCGAAGGCGAGACCGGTTCCGAGCGAAACCTGGGCGCCGACGATGCCGTGGCCGCCGTAGAAATGCTTCTCCTTGGAGAACATGTGCATCGAGCCGCCCTTCCCTCGGGAATAGCCGCCCCTGCGTCCTGTGAGTTCCGCCATGACGCCACGCGCACTCATGCCGGTTGCCAGCATATGCCCATGGTCGCGATAGGCGGTGATAACCTGATCACCCTCCTGCTGCGCCATCTGCATGCCGACGACGACAGCTTCCTGGCCGATATAGAGGTGACAGAAACCGCCGATGAAGCCCATGCCGTAGAGCTGGCCGGCCTTTTCCTCGAAACGGCGGATGAGCAGCATTTCACGATAAGCGTGAAGATCCTGATCCTTGCCGAAATCCGGGGTGTTCTTGCCCGTAAACTCCTTGGCGGAGGATTTCGAGGCCGATTTGATTGCAGACTTTGCCGCTGGTTTGCGGCCGGATACAGACGCGGTTTTTGTCGGCGCCATTCATCCCTCCCTTTGAGTTCTGCGTTGAGAGCGAGATTGCGCCCTGACGTGTATCGCCAGATTCCCACTCTGGTTTCGGGGCGTACCATAGGCAAGAAAGCCTGCCCCAGCAATGCCATAAATGCATGGCTCACATTCCGCACAACCCACTGAAAAGGTTATAGAAATGTAAAATTAACTGAAATTCGGTTAATTTAGAAGTAGTTGTTGAAGATGACGATTTCGTCGCTGCGGGAAATATTCAGCTGATAGCGGGCGATCTCGTCCAGCATGTCCTTGTCGAGCGAACCGTCGCTCATCAGCTGAACCTGCCGCTCCAGCGTTTCGCGCCGGGCGGTCAGCTTGGCCAGTTCCTCCGCACGCGCCTGCCGCTGACGCTCGAATTCCTCCGTGGCGATCAGACCGAGATCACCATGGATGGAATGATAGCCGAAGTAGGACAGAAACGCGACTGTGATGGCGGGAAGGACAAAACGGCCGAATTTTCTTTTCTTATGATGCTTTGTCCACATGCCGCTCTAACGCCTTGCCACGCTTACGGGATCTCAAATCGGATCCGAAACAGAGCTTCAAATTCGCAGAACTTGCTTAAGCAATCGTTGACCAGAATCGAGTCCGAAAAAAGCCCGCGTCTTTCGGCGCGGGCTTTGGAATTATGATGCAATGATTTGCTGGCCCTTCGCTTGGGCTCAGGGCGTACGTCCTTCGAAACGATCACTGGATCGTTTCGTCGGCTTCGCCAAACAGTCCTTAACCCTTCAGGATGCCGCGACCGGCATAGACCGCCTGCGGGCCCAGCATTTCCTCGATGCGGATGAGCTGGTTGTACTTGGCAAGCCGGTCGGAGCGCGACAGCGAGCCGGTCTTGATCTGTCCGCAATTGGTGGCGACGGCGAGATCGGCGATGGTCGAATCTTCCGTTTCGCCCGAGCGGTGCGACATGACGGCGGTATAGCTCGCCTTATGTGCCGTCTCGACGGCATCGAGCGTTTCCGACAGCGAGCCGATCTGGTTGACCTTGACGAGGATGGAGTTGGCGACGCCCATCTTGATGCCGTCGCGCAGGCGGGCCGAATTGGTGACGAACAGGTCGTCGCCGACCAGCTGGCACTTAGCGCCGATCTTGTCGGTCAGGTACTTCCAGCCGGCCCAATCGTCTTCGGCCATGCCGTCTTCGATCGAAATGATCGGATACTTGGCTGCAAGCTCGGCCAGATAGTCGGCCATGGCTTCCGGCTCGAGCGTGCGGCCTTCGCCTTCCATTTCGTACTTGCCGTTCTTGAAGAATTCGGTCGAAGCGCAGTCGAGCGCCAGGCATACGTCGTCGCCCGGCTTGTAACCGGCCTTTTCAACCGATTTCATGATGAAGTCGAGAGCTTCGGACGCACTCTTCAGGCCCGGTGCGAAACCGCCTTCGTCGCCGACATTGGTGTTGTGGCCCTGGGCCGCCAGTTCCTTCTTGAGGACGTGGAAGATCTCCGAGCCCATGCGCACGGCGTCCTTCAGCGTATCGGCGCCGACCGGCATGACCATGAATTCCTGGAAGTCGATCGGGTTGTCGGCATGGGCGCCGCCGTTGATGATGTTCATCATCGGCACCGGCAGGACATGGGCGTTCGGGCCGCCGACATAACGGTAGAGCGGCAGGCCGGACGTTTCGGCGGCGGCCTTGGCGACGGCGAGCGAGACGCCGAGGATGGCATTGGCGCCGAGGCGCGACTTGTTCGGCGTACCGTCGAGCGCGATCATCGTCTTGTCGATATGGATCTGGCTTTCGGCATCGAAGCCGCCGATCGCATCGAAGATCTCGGTATTGACGGCTTCGACCGCCTTCTCGACGCCCTTGCCGTGGTAGCGCTTGCCGCCGTCACGCAGTTCGACGGCTTCGTGCGCGCCGGTGGAGGCGCCCGACGGAACGGCCGCGCGGCCCATCGATCCGTCTTCCAGATAGACATCCACCTCAACGGTCGGATTGCCGCGGCTGTCGAGGATTTCGCGGGCGATGATATCGGTGATGGCGGTCAAGGGTCTCTCCCTGGGTTTGGACTTGACGTCACGAGGTCACTGAAAATGTCTCATAATCAATGACGCGAAAATTACAATCGAAGCAGTTTGCGCGCTTTTAGTGAGCGGGCTCAAGCCGCCTTGGCGATGGCATCGAGAGCGAGCAGCTTTTCGAGCAGCCGCGGCATGTCCTTCAGATACACCATGTTGGGGCCGTCCGAGGGCGCGTTGTCCGGATCCTGGTGGGTTTCGAGAAAGACGCCGGCGACACCGACCGCGACGGCCGCGCGCGCCAGCACCGGCACCATGGTGCGGTCGCCGCCCGTCGAAGCGCCCTGCCCGCCCGGCTGCTGCACCGAATGTGTCGCATCAAAGATGACCGGAGCGCCGAGCGACGCCATGATCGGCAGCGAGCGCATGTCGGAGACCAGCGTGTTGTAGCCGAAGGAAGCACCGCGCTCGCAGAGCAGCACGTTCGGATTGCCGCTCTGGGTGAACTTGGCAAGCACGTTCTTCATGTCCCAGGGCGCCAGGAACTGGCCCTTCTTGACGTTGACGACGCGACCGGTCTTGGCGGCTGCGACAAGCAGGTCCGTCTGGCGGGAGAGGAAAGCCGGGATCTGCAGGATGTCGACCGTCTCCGCGACAACGGCGCATTGCTCTTCCGTGTGAATGTCGGTCAAAACCGGAAAGCCGAATTCCTTCTTGAGGTCGGCAAAGATCTCCATGGCGGTTTCGAGCCCGATGCCGCGCTTGCCGGAAATCGACGTGCGGTTGGCCTTGTCGAAGGAGGACTTATAGACGAGGCCGATACCGAGCTTGCCGCAGAGTTCCTTCAACGCGCCTGCCATCATGAAGGCGTGGTCGCGGCTCTCCATCTGGCAGGGGCCGGCGATCAGCGACAGCTTTGCATCCTGCGCGAAAACCACCTTGCCGTCTCCTTCGCCGACGGAGACGCGTGGATTGGCGGTAACTTCCATGAACCTATTCCTCGAAGCCGAACAAAACACCCTGGCCGGGCGCCGCCGAGACGAGAACACGGCCCTCCCGGCGGACGAATGCGACGTCATTAGCAGCAAGGGTGATCTCTGTCACGGCAAGATCGGTCGTCTTGAAGATGATCACCCGGCCGCGCAGCCCCTCGGCACCCGGCGTCGACGGCAGGGCGAATTCCGCTTCGAGTTGGTGATCCTGCAGGATGCGAATGCGGGCATTGGCAGCGGCAAGCTCGATCGACGCGGCCTCCGGCTTGGCCTTCGTCAGCAGCACCTGCTCCGCCAGGGGTACGAAGTCGGAGGGTGCCGAGGCCGACAGGATGATCTTGCTCAGCCCCGTGACGGCATTGGAATGGCGCTCCAGTTCGCCGCGATCGGCCGGCAGGGGATTGATCCGCTGGCACGAAAACATCAGGAAATCAGGTGCGCGGTCATCACCCGCAAAAGCCAGCCGGAAGCTCGCCTGCGTTTCGGAACCATCGGCCAAGGTCATGCCGCGGGAAAATTCCAGCACGTCGCCTGCCGAGATGCCACGCATCTTGAAACGCGCGTGATCGGCCATCGCGTCACCCGTGGCGATAACGAGCGCGGAGAACCCCTGCCTGTCGCGCCCGTTGCGGAAGGCCAGATCGCGTGCCGTAAAAACGTTACCGCGTTTGGCGGCAGCGCTTGCATGGCGGCGATTGGCAAGAGCCAGCGGCTCCAGGTAGCTGCCATCCGAGAAGAACACGCAAGCATTGGCTGTGCCGAAAGGATGAAAAGCGTCCGGCGCAACTGTAAAACCAAGCTTCGTGAGCCGGGAACGCGCAGCGGCAAGTCCCGCCACCGGCAGCACGAGATGATCGATCGGTCTTGCGTTCAAGCGAGGCCCCCCGGAATTGGAATCGCAAAGCTACTTTGGCAGCGGGCTCGCGCCGCGCAAGTGGTGTGACACGAGATATCTGGCACGCATCTATGAAGAAAAAATCTTCATACTTCACAGAAATTTAGGGACTTGCAGAACACATATGGAACATATAGTGTCCGTTCTGGATTTGTTTCCGACTCTGAGGGTGCCAAAAGATGCTCACGCGCAAACAACAGGAATTGCTTCTGTTCATTCACGAACGCATGAAGGAATCCGGCATCCCGCCGTCATTCGACGAAATGAAGGACGCTCTCGACCTCGCGTCCAAATCCGGCATCCACCGGCTGATCACGGCCCTCGAGGAACGCGGCTTCATCCGCCGCCTGCCGAACCGGGCCCGTGCGCTCGAAGTCATCAAGCTGCCGGAAGCCTATTCGCCGAGCATCCAGCCCCGCCGCGGTTTTTCGCCGAGCGTCATCGAGGGCAGCCTCGGCAAGCCGCAGCCCGTCGCGGTGCCTCCAAAGCCCGCCGCCAACGACGACCCATCGAACGCCACGACCGTTCCGGTCATGGGCCGCATCGCTGCCGGCGTGCCGATCTCGGCGATCCAGAACAATACGCACGACATTGCCGTGCCCGCCGAAATGCTCGGCTCAGGCGAACATTATGCGCTGGAGGTCAAGGGCGACTCGATGATCGAGGCCGGCATTCTCGACGGCGATACGGTGATCATCCGCAACAGCAATACGGCCAATCCGGGCGATATCGTCGTGGCGTTGGTGGACGACGAGGAAGCGACGCTGAAGCGTTTTCGCCGCCGCGGCGCTTCGATCGCGCTCGAAGCCGCCAACCCCGCCTACGAAACCCGGATTTTCGGGCCGGACCGGGTGAAGATCCAAGGCAAGCTCGTCGGCCTCATCCGCCGGTATCACTGATCATCTGCCGGACCGGTTCCGGCAATGACCTGTCAAAACCACGGCTTCGCCAATCATAGTGGCGGTGCCTGCTCCAGGGTCGATCCTCGCCCGCCATGGCGGCACGGATCTGCCAGCGCCGAACGTCGGTCGCGCCGTTGAGGAATATCTCCATGGCGCCCGCCTTGCGAAGCGTGGCGCCGTTGATCATCGGCGCGCCGGACCGGCATTGGTCGAAGCGGGCGCGCGGGGCAATGACAAGATTGGCGGCGTCGCAGGCGGCACCGGCATAACGGCTGTCCTCGACAGCGATAACGATGCCCTTGCCCGTGCGTGCCGCGCACCAGGCCTTCTGCTCACAGGTGAAGCGGCCGGCAGGCGCTCGTTTCATTTGCGACTTTGCCGTTTCGAGTTCCGCTGGGGCCAGCTCGCGCCGCTCGTTGGCTTTCTCGCCGGGAGGCTTGTCGTCGGGCGGCTTTTCCCTGGATGGCGACATTTCAGGCTTGGTGGGATCGCCGAGCAAAAGGGCCCTCTTCCATTGGTCGTAGATGAAGTCGGGCGGGCGGGCGCGATTGATGGCGACCCCCTCCCCATCTAGAACGGCGACCGTGGTCCCGTCTTCCGAGATCAGTATATCCGGCAGGGGCATCGACCGCTCATGCCAGGAAAGCAGCAGAGCAGTCATCATCAGTGGCAGCCCGATCAATCTCAGTCTCGTCCTCAGCAGCGTCAGCAGCAGAAAACCTGCGGTCGAGACGGTCAGGAACCAGGGATGCTGTCGTCCTGTGCCGACATCGCCGCCCCAGGCGGCAACGTGGTTGGCAATGGCGATCACCCACTCCAGGCCGAGGCCCATGAGCTTCATGAAGGGAGCATCGAGGCCGAACGGCATCAGCAACATGCCGGCCAGCCCGGCCGGCATGACCACGAAGGAGATGATCGGCATGGCGGCGAGGTTCGCTGCAAGGCCGTAGGTGGCGATACGGTGGAAATGTTCGACCGAGAACATTGCGGTCGAAATGCCGCCGATCAGCGAGGTCACGAAGATGCCGGCCGCGAAATTCCAGGACGTCAGAACGGGCGTCACCAGAGGGTGACGGAACGGCAGAGGTTCGGGATCGCGGCCTTCCGCCCTATGTTTCCAGAGCGCGTAGCCGGCAACCAGGGCAGCGGTGGCGGCAAACGACATCTGAAAGCTCGGCCCCAGTATTTCCGAGGGCGACATGGCGATGATGGTGAGCGCAGACAGCGCCACATTGCGCAGGCTGATCGATGGCCGATCGAAAAGGACCGCCACCAGCATGATCGCCATCATGATATAGGCCCGCTCGGCCGAAACGCCGAAACCAGAGATCAGGTAGTAGGCCGTCGCCATCATCAGGGCACCAAGTGCGGCGATCTTCTTGACCGGATAGGCCTGGGCGAAGCCCGTGAAGACGGAAAGCACGGTACGCACGCCGACAAAAAAGATGCCGGCAGCGAGCGCCATGTTCAGCCCGGAAATGGCGACGATATGGGCGAGGCCCGACAGTCGCAGCGCCTCGGTGGTGTCTTCGGAAATCGCCCGGCGCTCGTCCGTGACGATCGCCGCGGCAAAGGCGCCGGGATCTCCGGGCACGGTCTCCCGGATACGGGTTGCGATTGCGCTGCGCAGATCGAAAAGCCGGGTTTCGACGTCCGCAATCCAGCCCCGGGTTGAATGGGCGGCAGCCTGCTTTTTCGGTGCTCCATAGAAAAACCCAACAGCGCCGATGCCGTCGAAATAGGACGAAAAGGCAAAGTCGTTGAGGCCCGGCAGGGCCGGTCCCGACGGGGGTGAAATGCGGGCGCGGCCGCTGATCGTTTCGCCGGTTTTGGCCGGTTCATGGCGGGACCTTGAAAGCAGAGATACACGCTGCGGTGGGCGCCTGACTTCCGGATTGGAGGTCCGCGCGATGCGGACGATATAACGCCAACGACCCTGGGCATCGATCTCTCGACGCTCGACCACGCCGGCAAGCTCGGTCGTCACCGGCGTATCGAGAATGACAGTGGAGCGCCTCCAAGTCTCGAACTGCGCCAGCATCATGCCTGCCAGAAAGAGTGTGAGAGCGAGCGGCAAGAGGTGCGTGGTACCGGACCGGTAGCGCGAGGCGATCACAAATATCGCGCAGTCGCAAAGGAGGAGGAAATACGGCCAGAAAGCCGGGGTCTGCGGCAGCGCGAACCAGCAGGCGGCCCCTGCCCCGACGACAACGGGCAGAAAAAGGAAGCCATGGCCATAGACCGCCTCCTCCTCCAGCATGACCGGCAGACGGCGCCGCAGCCGGTCAAGCCGTCGGCTCGTGGAGCGGCGAAAGGGGCCGCCTGACGTATGAACCGGCGGGCGGCGTTCGATCGCGGGAAAAAGCTCGGCCAGATCCCGGACCTTGACCGAGTCGGATGCGCCTCCATTTATGCGGGGGTCCGGCGGCCGGGATATCAGCTTCCCTGCCTCGGCACGCGTCGGAAATGCATTTTCCTCCGGCATGAAACGCTCTATTCGCCCCACCGCCAAACATGCGGCAATGCAACCTGCGCGCTTCCTCCCCGGCCGTCAACCGGCGGTTAAATATCGGGAATTCCGAAGCGTGAAAGAGGCCTGCAACAGGAAGTTGGACATCCAAGCAAACGCCGCTGCCCAATAATTTTTCGCGCTGCACAAAATGCCGTCACGACAGCTTGGCATCAGCTTTCGGATCATATAGCTAAACTGTGGACGCTTAATTCTTGTGGCGCTTTTAGGGCGCCATGCCGCCAAAAGGTTGGAGGATCAGCATGACGGAAACAAGCGCAAATCTGGTAATCGGTGACAGAAAAGTCGATCTGCCGGTCAAGTCGGGCACCATCGGTCCCGACGTGGTCGATATCGGCGCTCTTTACAAACACACCGGCACCTTCACCTACGACCCGGGCTTCACCTCGACGGCGTCTTGCGAATCCAAGATCACCTATATCGACGGCGACGCGGGCATCTTGCTGCATCGCGGCTATCCGATCGAACAGCTGGCCGAGCATGGCGACTTTCTGGAAACCTGCTATCTGCTGCTTTACGGGGAACTGCCGACCGCAGCCCAGAAGAAGGACTTCGACTATCGCGTGACCCATCACACGATGGTGCATGAGCAGATGAGCCGCTTCTTCACCGGCTTCCGCCGCGACGCCCATCCGATGGCCGTCATGTGCGGCTGCGTCGGGGCACTGTCGGCCTTCTATCACGACTCGACCGACATCACCGATCCGCACCAGCGCATGGTCGCTTCGCTGCGCATGATCGCCAAGATGCCGACGCTTGCCGCGATGGCCTACAAGTACCATATCGGCCAGCCCTTCGTTTATCCGCAGAACAACCTGGACTATGCGTCGAATTTTCTGCGCATGTGCTTTGCCGTTCCGTGCGAAGAGTATGTGGTCAATCCGGTTCTGTCGCGCGCCATGGACCGCATCTTCATCCTGCATGCCGACCACGAGCAGAACGCTTCGACCTCGACGGTCCGCCTCGCCGGTTCCTCGGGTGCCAACCCGTTCGCCTGCATCGCGGCCGGCATTGCCTGCCTCTGGGGCCCGGCCCATGGCGGCGCCAACGAAGCAGCGCTCAACATGCTGACGGAAATCGGCTCGGTCGACAAAATCCCGGAATACATCGCCCGCGCCAAGGACAAGAACGATCCTTTCCGCCTGATGGGCTTCGGCCACCGCGTCTACAAGAACTACGATCCGCGCGCCAAGATCATGCAGAAGACCACGCATGAAGTGCTCGGCGAACTCGGCCACAAGGACGATCCGCTCCTGCAGGTGGCGATGGAACTGGAGCGCATCGCGCTCACCGACGAGTATTTCATCGAGAAGAAGCTTTACCCGAATATCGACTTCTATTCGGGCATCACGCTGAAGGCGATGGGCTTCCCCACCACCATGTTCACCGTGCTCTTCGCTCTCGCCCGCACCGTCGGCTGGATCGCCCAGTGGGCCGAAATGATCGAAGATCCGCAGCAGCGCATCGGCCGCCCGCGTCAGCTCTATACCGGCGAAGCGCAGCGTGACTACGTTCCGGTTTCCAAGCGTTAATCGAACGCTGAACCCAACAAAAAACCCGGTCAGAGATGGCCGGGTTTTTTAGTGTCCAGAACCTGGAGAACGATGCCGGCGGCGGCCTCGCCGGGCGGCACGGGCACCTGCAGCCGCTCCCAGGTGAGATCGAAACCTTCGATCATGGCGCGACGCTGCAACGTGTCGGAGGACAGGCGTTCGGCCCAACGGCAAAGACTTGCCGGACGCACCACGTCGTTGACGTATTCCGGTACCACCGCGTAATCGGCGATCAGGTTCGGCAGGGCGCCGGACCAGGTCTTGATGCGTTTCGCGAGCATGGTGATCAGCCAGTCGGTCTTGTAGGCCGAGACGACCGGAATTCCGGCAAGGCCGAGTTCGAGGATTACCGTGCCCGAGGCCGCAAGCGCTGCATCGGCCTCGGTGAAGGCTGCCCATTTGCCATCCGAACTGACGCTGATCTCCGGCTTGACCTCGAAACCGGCGGCGATCTCGCGCACCAGCTTTTCTAGGCGGGGAACCGTCGGCAGCACGAAGCGGGTCGGCCCGTTGCGGGCGACGAACTCGCGGGCCGCCTCGCCGAAAACCGGCAGCAGCGCCTTGATTTCCGCCGAACGGGAGCCCGGCAAAAGCATGATCGTCTTTTCTTCCCCCGGCTCCTTCACCGGGCGTCCGGCCCGGATGCCGCGGACCTTGAGGAGCGACGGATCGGCTGTCAGACGGTGGCCGACGAAGGTGGTTTCCGGCCCGCCGAGGCGCTTCATGGCCTCAGGCTCGAACGGCAGCACAGCCAGGACATGATCGACATAGGCGAGCATCGCCTTGGCGCGGTATTCCTTCCACGCCCAGACGCTCGGGCAGACATAATCGACGATGGGCAGGTCCGGCAGAGCGGCGCGCACTTTCCTGGCGACGCGATGGGTGAAATCGGGGCTGTCTATGATGATCAGCACATCCGGCCTTGCCGAGACGATGGCCGCCGCCGTCTGGTTGATCCGCCTGATCAGGTTCGGCAGGCGGGCGATTACCTGGGTCAGACCCATGATCGACAGTTCGGAAAAGTCGAAAAGCGAGGTGAGGCCTTGTGCCTCCAAACTTTCGCCACCGACGCCGACGAGGTCGACCGGGCCGTCATGGGCTGCCTTCAAGGCTGCGATCAGATCGCCGCCGAGCAGATCGCCGGATACTTCGCCGGCGATGACACCAACCTTCAAGGTCCTGACCATCACAATCCTCCTTGCGGCAGGCCGGGATCTATGCCGCAGACGAAAATACCGGCGGCATCGGCCGCGGCAATCATCTTGGATTCTTCCAGCACCAAAGCGCGTCCCGCCTCCACGGCGATGCCGGCGAGACCGGCATTGATGGCGTTTTCGATGGTCGACGGGCCGATCGTCGGCAGATCGGCGCGCATGTCCTGCTGCGGTTTGCAGAGCTTGACGAGCACGCCCTTGCGGCGGGCCGAAATGCGGCCTTCGGCGCGCAGTGCCGCCACCCGCTCCAGCATCCGGTCCGTGCCCTCGACGCCTTCCAAAGCCACGACGCGGCCGCCGACGCTGACCGCGCCCTGGCCAATGTCGAGTTCGCCGAGACGCTTGGCGGCTTCGGACGCCCGGTCGATGTCGCGGCGGTCATCGTCCGAGGGCACATGGGCGCCGAGCGGTCCGGTCTTGGCAAGCAGGCCGGGCACGATGTCGTGGGCCCCCAGCACCTCGCAACCCATCGCCTCGATGAGCTTGATGACCATCTGGAGCACCGAGTCGTCGCCGCCGGAAAGGAGCGTGCGGACAACCGAGGGGACTTTCAGGATCGTCCGGAAGGTCGGATGGATGTCGCGCCAGTCGGGCCTTCGGGCGACACCGCCCGACAGGATGACGCGGGTGATACCCATTTCGCGGAACAGACGTTCGATTGCCGAAAGATCGCCGACGCCAACGGAAACCGCTTCGAAACCATCGAAGCTCTGATCGGATTCATTTGCGAGTGCTAGGATCAGCGGTGTTTCACCGGCCTGCTGCGCTGCTTTCGCCACATAGAGGGGCAAAAACCCCTTCCCGGCGATGATTGCCAGCCGGCCCTTCGGCGCAAGGCTCGGGAGGCCGGCCATGCGGGATCAGCCCTTGCCGCGGAAGGTCGAGGAAATGGCACGATCGCTCTCGACCGCGATGAAATCGAGGATTTCCATCGCTTCCTTGCAATCGGCGTAGTCGTTGCGGATCGCCGCGGCGTTGGCGCGGATGTTGCTCTCGCCCTCGAATATCTGCTTGAAGGCACGGCGAACGGTATGGATCGTTGCGCGCTCGATGCCGGCCCGGGTCATGCCGACCACGTTCAGGCCGCCGAGGACGCCCGGATTGCCGTTCAGCATGCCGTAGGGAATGACGTCGTAGTTGACCGCCGAAAGCCCGCCGATAAAAGCCTGGCGGCCGATGCGGGTGAACTGGTGCACGGCACAGCCGCCGCCGAGGATTGCTCGGTCCGCCACATGGACGTGGCCGGCGAGCATGACGTTGTTCGACATGATGATGTCGTTGCCGAGCTGACAATCATGCGCGACGTGCGAATTGGCGAGAAACAGGCAGTTGTTGCCGACCACCGTCTTGCCGCCGCCGCCGACCGTGCCGCAATTCATCGTCACGCCTTCGCGCATGACGCAATTGTCGCCGACCGTCAGCGTCGAATCCTCGCCTGCCTCATGAAGGCTCTGGGAAACGCCGCCGATCACCGCCATCGGAAAGATACGGCAGTTGCGGCCGATCTCGGTGCGACCGCTCACCACGGCATGCGACAGCAGTTCGACGCCATCCTTCAGCACCACCCGCGGGCCCACATGCGAAAACGGTCCGACGACGACGTTCTCGCCGATGACGGCGCCGTCCTCGATCAAAGCTAACGGATGGATGCGCGCGCTGGCTGCAATGCTGCTCATTCTTCTTCCTTGCGCCGGATCATTGCGCCGATATCGGCTTCGGCAACAAGTACGCCGTCCACCTTCGCGTCACAATGGAATTTCCAGATATTGCCGCGCTGTTTCTGCTTGGTGACGTGGAACTCGACCCGGTCCCCGGGCACGACCGGCTTGCGGAAGCGGGCATTGTCGATGGTCATGAAGTAGACGAGATTGCCGCCCTCGCCTTCCTTCCTGGCGCAGATGGCGCCGGCGGTCTGCGCCATGCCTTCGACCAGAAGCACGCCCGGCATGATCGGCCGCTCCGGGAAATGCCCGGTGAAATGCGGCTCGTTGGCGGTGACGTTCTTGATGCCGATCGCGGAATTGTCGCCGTCGATCTCGACGATCTTGTCGACCAGGAGAAAAGGATAGCGGTGCGGCAGCAGCTTCATGATTTCCTGAATATCGGCCGCGCCGAGCATCGGCTTGGTCTCATCAGTCATTCTTTTTCTCTCCTCTGCGTTTCGCCCGCTCATCCGAACGCATCAAGACTTCCGCGGTATCGCGGAGGAAATCCGGCATCGGGCGGGCAGGAATACCACCATAACGCGCGCCAGCCGGAATATCCGACACCACGCCGCTCATCGCAGCAATCTGAACGCCGTCACCAATCGAGATGTGTCCATTAATACCGGATGCGCCGCCGATCAATACGCCGTCGCCAATCCGTGTCGAACCGGCAATGCCGGCCCCGCTCGCAATGCCGCAATGACGGCCGATGCGCACGTTGTGGGCGACCTGGACCTGATTGTCGATCTTGGTGCCTTCACCGATCACCGTATCGTCCATGGCGCCGCGGTCGACCGTCGTGTTGGCGCCGATCTCGACATTGTCCTGGATGATGACGCGGCCGATCTGGACGATCTTCAGCATGCCTCGCGGACCCGGCGCAAAACCGAAGCCGTCCTGGCCGATGCGGACGCCATTGTGAATGATCACGCCATTGCCGATCAAAGCCGCGACGACGCTCGCCCCTGCGGCGATCGTGCAATCCCGGCCGATCTTGACGTCGGCACCGATGACAGTCCCAGCGCCGATGCGGGTGCCGGCGCCGATTTCCGCCCGCGCGCCGATCACGGCCATAGGCTCGATTTCGACGCCGGGTTCGAGCCTGGCGGTTGGATCCACGAACGCAGCCGGCGAAATGCCCGGCGGAAACGAGGTGATTGGAGACGGCCGCATCGCGATCGGGTGCAGGAGAGCACCCGCCTGTGCAAACGCCGTGTGTGGCGTCTTGGTCAGCAGAACCGGGATATGGGCCGGAATGATCGAACGGATCGCCGTGTCACAAATAATCGCGGAAGCCTTGCAGCTTTCCAGTTCGTGCCGGCTTTTCCGGGACAGGATATAACAGACTTCACCCTCTCCGGCCCGCGCAACGGGTGCAACGGAACGGATCAGCCGATCGCCGGCGCTGCCATCAAGCAGTTCAGCCCCAAGAAGGGCGGCCAACTCGCGCAGGCTCACGCCATCATGGGGCGGAAAGAATTCATTGTGGTCCATAAAGCCAAAGCTCCAGAACAGATTTCCGCCCGCCATCGCGAGCGGAAATAATCAGAACTGGTTCGCCATGCTGAACCGGAATTCCTGGGTTTCGTCGAAATCTTCCTTCACGACGGGATGCGCGTAGTCAAAGCGGATGTTGCCGAACGGCGACGCCCACATGATGCCCGCACCAACCGAAGCACGCCAGTTCATGCTGGTGCCCTGCGCGGTGCTGGTGCCGAGCGGAACATCATTGCCGTAAAGAGTGCCGGCATCGGCGAAGACGGCAGCACGCAGACCGAAGTCTTCCGGAACAGCCGGCATCGGCATCGACATTTCGGCGGAAGCCGTGAAGTAGGTCGTACCGCCGAGTGCGTCGCCGTGATCGGTCGTGCGCGGACCGATACCGTCATTCTCGAAGCCGCGGATCTGACGACCGCCGATCGTGAACTGGTCGAAGACATGCAGATTGTCGCCGGTGGAAACCACATGGCCGGCGCCTACCGCGATGGATCCGATCAGATCGGCCTCGGTCGACAGAAGCTGGAAATAACGGGCACGGCCGGAAATCTTGTAGAAGTCGGAGTCGCCGCCGAGACCGGCATATTCATGCGTGATCGTCGCGTAGATGCCTTCGCGCGGCAGCGTCTGGCTGTCGAGCGTGTTGTAGGTCAGCGTCTGCGAAATCGACGACTGAACGAACTTGCCGTTATCGATCATCGAAATGTAGGGCGACGAAAGGTTATCGTCAGCGGTGCCGGGAAGACCGTCACTACCGAAGGCGCCGTCGTTCTCGTACTGAATTTCCTTGTAGGTGTAGCGGAATGTGGTTGCCAGATCTTCGGTGATCGGCGCCGTCACACGCAAGGTGACACCCTGTTCTTCATAGTCGTAATAGCTGTTCGAAGAGGTCGAGCTCTTGAACAGGTCGAAACCGGCCGCCAGACGGTAACCGAGGAAGTAGGGCTCGGTGAACGAAAGGTTGTAGCTGCGGGCTTCGTCAAGACCACCGCCGACTGCGACGCGGATGAACTGGCCGCGGCCGAGGAAGTTCTTTTCTTCGATCGAAGCTTCGAGCAGGAAGCCGTCGCCGCCAGCAGAATAACCGGCGCCGATACCGAACGAACCGGTCGGCTGGTCTTCGACATCGACAACGATGACGACGCGGTCAGGCGAAGTGCCCTGCGAGGTCGAGATATTCACGGAGGTGAAATAACCGAGTGCCTCAAGGCGACGCTTGGCGCGCGAGATCATTTCCTGGTTGAAGGCGTCGCCTTCGCTGAAATCGAATTCGCGGCGGATGACATAGTCACGCGTGCGGGTGTTGCCACGGATCTCGATGCGTTCGACATAGGCGCGCTCGCCCTGGTCGACCAGGTAGGAAACACCGACCGTGTGGCTTCCCATGTTGCGGTCGCCGCGCGGCGTGACGCGGGCGAACGGATAACCGGCCGCAGCGACGCGCTTGGAGATCGCTTCCATCGTCTTCTGGATCTCGCGGGCATTATAGACGTTGCCGGCGCGGGTCTGAACCAGGCCTTCGAGGTCCTGGCTGCTGATGCCCTCGACCGTGGATTCGACCGAGATGTTGCCGTACTCGTAACGCTGGCCTTCCTCGACCGTGAAGGTGATGTTGTACTTGTTGCCCGATGCGTCGAGCACGGCTTCCGACGAGATGACGCGGAAGTCCGGATAACCATGGTTGTAGTAGAACTGACGCAGCGCTTCCTCGTCGGCGCGCAGCTTGTCCTCGCTATAGACGTCCTTGCGGGTCAGGAAGGACAGCGGACCGGATTCCTTGGTGATGATCACCGACTGCAGGCGGCCATCGCCATAAGCCTGATTGCCGACGAAATTGATGTCAGCGATCTTCGTGCGGTCACCTTCGTTGATGACGAAGGCAAGGTTGACGCGCCCCTGGCCGACGTCGGCGGTCTGGGTGGTGATCTGAACGTCGCTGCGGCCGATCGCGCGATAGGCTTCACGCAGGCGCTGGATATCTGCATCGACCAGTGCCTGATTGTACGGGCCGAGCGGCTGGGTCTGAACCACTGCCTGAAGCTTGTCGTCGGTGATCTTGCGGTTGCCGTTGAACACGACCTGGTTGATGAGCTGGTTTTCGCTCACCGACACGACGAGCGTGCTGCCGGAAACACTGATTTTGACATCCGAGAAATAGCCGGTCGAATAGAGCTTGCGGACCGATTCATCGATGTCGTTATTGGAGAAGTTGACACCCGGGCGGATGGTCAGGTTGGAACGGACAGCCTCCTCGCCGGCGCGCTGTGCGCCGCGGACCTGAACACTCCGGATAACCGCCGCTTCGGCAGAAAGTGCGGAAGCAAGTACCAGTACACCTGCGCCCGATGCAACAACACTAGCAGACAGCGCAAACGCCGACACTGCGTTCAAAAACTTTGAACCAGCCTTCATTTCAATTCTTACCTTTTCCCGTTGTCCCTCGGCGGGTGGTGCCCGACTCCGGCCACGTGTGTCGTTTTACCTTCTTTTGACCTACAAGCAAGGCATCGCGTTAATTTCTGTTTACTTACTTCCCTTGCGTGACCCAATGGCCACGCAACTGTTGGAAACATGGTGAATAAACGGTTTCTTTTACGATTTGAAGGACATCAACCGATCAGATTGCTGATGTCGTTGAAGGTGGCGAACACCATCAGGCTCAAAACCATCGCAAGCCCGATACGGAAGGCGATCTCCTGCGCACCCGCGCCGAGCGGCCGGCCGCGGATGGCCTCGATCGCGTAGAAGACGAGATGGCCGCCGTCCAGAACTGGCACAGGCATGAGGTTCAAAAGCCCGATCGAGACGGAAAGAACCGCCGCAAGCTGGACCACCGCCGCAAAGCCGAGCGTCGCCATCTGGCCCGATGCCTGAGCGACCCTAACCGGTCCGCCGAGCTGGTCCGCCTTCATCCGGCCGGTCACCAGATTGCCGATATAGCGGAAGGTGCCGGTGACGATATGGCCGGTCTCGGTGACGCCTTCGGCAACGGCCTGCAGCGGCGTGAAGGTCTCGAGGCGGAAATTGCCGCGCTGTTCGTTGGTGACGATGCCGATCAGGCCGAGCTCGACCTTGTTGCCGAACTGGTCGGTGACCTCGGAGCGCTTCGGCACCATCGGCAGATCGAGATCCCGGCCGTTCCGCTCGACCGTCACGACGATCGGAGTGTCCGGCCTGATGCTGACATAACGCCGTACATCGTCGAAAGTGCGGATGCGCGAACCGTCGAGCGCCACCAGACGATCACCGGGCTCAACGCCGGCGGCAAGGGCGGCGCTGCCCGGCTGGACTTCGGCGACCACGGGATCGGCGACAACCTTGCCATAAACGCTGAAGAGCACGGCGAAGATGGCAATCGCCAGGATGAAATTGGCGATCGGGCCGGCCGCGACGGTGGCGGCCCTCTTCCAGAGCTTGGCGCCGGCCAGCGTCTGGGCCTTTTCTTCCTCGCTCATGCCCGCAAGTCCGCTCGCATCCGGCAGGCTCACGGCATCCTCGTCGCCGAAGAACTTGACGTAGCCGCCAAGCGGGATCGCCGATAGCTTCCAGCGGGTGCCATGACTGTCGGTGAAGCCGACCAATTCGGGACCGAAGCCGACCGAGAAGGCGGTGACCCGGATGCCGCACCAGCGTCCGATAAGATAGTGGCCCATCTCATGCACGAAGACGAGCAGGGACAGGACCAGCACGAAGGGGATGATATAGCCGGTAAGGAAGCTGAGGATGGCCATCAAAATTTCCGTTTCAACATTGTACCGGCCGCCCAGTCCTCAAAACCCGAAGAGGAAGCCCGCAACCGATACATTAAGATGGCCCGTCGTGGCCGTATAAACAAGCGTCAGCAGGAACGCTGCGAAACAGGCGAAAACGAGGCCATCGACACGATCCATGACGCCGCCGTGCCCCGGAATGAGGTGGCTGGAATCCTTCACGCCGAACCGGCGCTTGATGAAGGACTCGAACAGGTCGCCGACCTGGCTTGCGACGGAAAGCAGAAACGCGATCGTCACCGTCCAAATCGACAACCGGGAAAAGACGCCGAGCGTCAGGGCGGAGCTTGCGATCACGCCCGACACCGTGCCGCCGATCGCACCGGACCAGGTCTTGCCGGGCGAAATGCGCGGCGCAAGTTTCGGCCCCTTGAGAGCGCGGCCGACGAAATAGGCGAGGATATCGGTTGCCCAAACGACCGCGAAGATGAAGAGGGTCGCGACGAACCCCGCCTGGTCCTCGGCACGGATCGCCGCCAGCGAGATGCCGCTCAAGCCGGCGTAAAAGATGCCACCCGGCAGCCACCAGCTGCCCTTGCGCAGCAGCACGAGAAGAAGGGCGGTGACGGTTGCGCCGCCGAGGATCGGCACCGAGAGCTCACCTTCGTCAACCAGCAGGTCGATGGCGATCAGAAAAACCGCAACCCAGCCGAAGGCGTTCGCACGAAAATCGCGCTCCGCCAGCCGGGTGATCGTCGACCATTCGTAGTAGATCAGCACCGCAATGGCGGCGGCCACGACGCGGAACGGCAGGCCGCCATACCAGGTGGCCGTCAGGACCACGACCGCCAGAACCAGTGCAGATGCGATGCGGCGCTTCAGTTCAGCGCTCATCAACCACCCACCGCTATCGTCTTGTTCGACAGGCCGCCGAAGCGCCGGTCGCGGGACGCGTAGATCTTCAGGGCGTCAAGGAAGAGTTTCCGATCGAAATCGGGCCAGTAGTCGGGCAGGAAGACAAGTTCGGAATAGGCCGCCTGCCAGAGCAGGAAGTTCGAAAGCCGCTCCTCGCCGCTGGTGCGGATGATGAGGTCCGGATCGGGAATGCCGGCGGTATCCAGCTTTGCGCTGATCTTGTCCGGGTCGATCTCGGAGGCCTTGAGGATACCGGCCTCGACGTCCCGGGCGAGCATGGCGACCGCACGGGCGATCTCGTCTCGCGCGCCGTAGTTGAAGGCGATGACCAGCGTCAGTGCCGTATTGAACCTTGTCGTTTCCTCGGCTTCGAGAAGAAGCGGAAGGATGTCGCTGCGCAGCTTCTCGCGTTCGCCAATCACCCGGATGCGGACGTTCTCGCGGTGCAATTCGGCCAGATCCTGGCGGATGAAGCGCCTGAGAAGACCGAGGAGATCCCTCACCTCGGTTTCAGGCCTGCTCCAGTTCTCCGAAGAAAACGCAAAGAGCGTCAGATATTTGACGCCAGCGTCGCCGGCAGCCCGCACCGTTTCGCGAACCGCTTCGACGCCCTTGCTGTGTCCGACCGTACGAGGAAGCCCGCGCTTGTTGGCCCAGCGTCCATTGCCATCCATGATAATGGCCACGTGTTGGGGAATGATTGCAAGCTCGGGGTTCACCATATTCTACGCGGCTCCTTTGGCCGCCGGAATATGGCGGCAAACCAGGCCTAAATTAGACCTGCATGATTTCCTTTTCCTTGTCGCCAAGCAAGCGGTCGACTTCGGAAATCGTATCGTCCGTCATCTTCTGCACTTTTTCCGACTGCGAGCGGCTCTCGTCCTGGCCGATGTCGCCGTCCTTTTCGGCCTTCTTCAGGCCGTCCATGCCATCGCGGCGGACGTGACGGACAGCAACCTTCGCCTTCTCCGCATAGTCATGCGCAACCTTGACCAGAGACTTGCGGCGCTCTTCGTTGAGCTCGGGGAGCGGAATGCGCAGGTTCTGGCCATCGACGATCGGGTTGAGGCCGAGGTTTGATTCGCGGATCGCCCGATCGACGGCGCCGACCATCGACTTGTCCCAGATGGACACGCCGAGCATGCGCGCCTCCGGCACGGTGATGTTGGCCACCTGGTTCAGCGGCACGCGCGAACCATAGGCTTCGACCATCACCGGATCGAGAATATTGGCCGAGGCGCGGCCGGTACGCAGCGACGCGATATCGCTTTTGAACGCGTTGATCGCGCCTTCCATGCGGCGCTTGATGTCGTTGAGGTCGATTCCACTCATCCGTCTACTCCCGTATGTTGTCTGGGCGGCCCGCGACGCCGCGCCTCAATTGTCCGCTACGATGGTCTTGCGGCCGCCGCCGGTCAAGATTTGGGCGAAGCCGCCCTTCTCATGGATCGAAAAAACAATGATCGGGATGGAATTTTCGCGGGCAAGCGCCACCGCCGCCACATCCATCACCGCCAGACCCTTTTCGAGCACCTCGCCATGCGTCAGCGTGTCGAACCTGGTTGCCGTCGGGTCCTTCTTGGGATCGGCCGAATAGATGCCGTCCACCTGGGTTCCCTTGAAGATCGCTTCCGCACCAATTTCCGCCGCACGAAGCGCGGCCGCCGAATCGGTCGTGAAGAACGGATTGCCGGTGCCGCCGGCGAAGATCACCACCCTGCCCTGCGCCATGTGGTGCACCGCCTGGCGCTGCGAAAAGCTCTCGCAGATCTCCGGCATCGAGATCGCCGACAGAACCACGGTGTCGACGTTCAGCTTGCGCAGCGACGTGGCGAGCGCCAGCGCGTTGATCACCGTGCCGAGCATGCCCATATGGTCGCCGGTCACCCGGTCGCCACCCTTGGACGCGACGGCGACGCCGCGAAAGATATTGCCGCCGCCGACGACCACGCCGACATCGACGCCCATGGCGCGCGCTTCGGCGATATCGGAGGCGACCCGGTCGGCAACTTCAACATCGATGCCGAAACCCTGGCTGCCCATCAGAGCTTCACCGGAGGCCTTGAGCAAGACACGCTTGTAGAGAGGCTGAGGCGACATGGGGGCTCCTTGAAAATCGAAATGCAATGCGGAGGGTCAAACGGGTTGCGGATACACGAAGGGCACCGGCTTGTCACCGGTGCCCTTGCGGTTTCGACATCTTTCGCTAACGAATATCAGCCTTTGGCGACCGCTGCGACTTCAGCGGCGAAATCCGATTCTTCCTTTTCGACGCCTTCGCCGAGCAGCAGGCGAGCCATGCCGGTGACTTCGATCGAAGCGCCGGCGAGCTTTTCAGCATCCTTGACGGCCTGGCCGACGGTCACGTCCGGGTTGATGACGAAGGCCTGCGACAGAAGGGCAACTTCCTCGAAGAACTTGCGCATGCGGCCATCCACCATCTTTTCGATGATCGCTTCCGGCTTGCCGGAAGCGCGCGACTGCTCGATGAAGACGTTGCGCTCGCGCTCGGCCACGGTTGCGTCGACTTCTTCGGCGCGGATGGCGAGCGGGTTGGTGGCGGCGATGTGCATGGCGACCTGACGGCCGAGCGAGGTCAGGACTTCCTTGTCGCCGACCGACTTCAGGGCGACCAGAACGCCGAGCTTGCCGATGCCGTCGCCGGCAGCGTTATGGACGTAGGTCGCGACGACGCCATGCTCGACCTGCAGCAGGGCGGAGCGACGCAGTGTCATGTTCTCGCCGATCGTGGCGATCGCGTCCTTGATCGTGTCGGCAACCGGCTTGCCGGAAGCCGGATAGGTGGCAGCCGAGATCGCTTCGACGGAACCGTCCGTCGTCAGGGCGACGCTGGCGATACCGCGAACGAGGTCCTGGAACGCGTCGTTGCGGGCAACGAAATCGGTTTCCGAGTTGAGTTCGATGACGACGGCCCTGTGGCCGGCGCTGGCGATGCCGATCAGGCCCTCGGCTGCGGTGCGGCCGGACTTCTTGTCGGCCTTGGAGATGCCCTTGGCGCGCAGCCAGTCGATCGCCGCTTCGATGTCGCCGTTCGTTTCAGTCAGCGCCTTCTTGCAGTCCATCATGCCTGCGCCGGACTTTTCGCGCAGTTCCTTTACCAGTGCAGCGGTGATTTCAGCCATTGTTTTGCCTCTTGTCGGTTCAAGTGCTTGTCGCCGGAAAAACGTCGGCGGACTCAAAAGTTTTGGGACGAATGTACCCGGAATCATGACAGCGTGATGAAGACATCACGCAAGCGATCGCCTCAACGACGGAGCGGTGGCGGCTCGCCTTGAAACGACCAAGGCCAGGGATCGGTATCTCTGGCCTCGATCGAATTTCAGAAAGGAGGAGCGGGCAAGCCGCTCCATCCCGCCTTTAAGCTTCAGCTTCTGCTTCGCCTTCGAGCGCCGGCTCGATCGGAGCTTCGGAAGAAGCGCCGATGTCGCGGCCCGAAGCGCCCTGCTGACGAGCGATGCCGTCGATGGCAGCGCGGGCGATCAGGTCGGTATAGAGAGCGATGGCGCGCGAGGCGTCGTCGTTACCCGGGATCGGGTAGTCGATGAGGTCCGGATCGCAGTTCGAATCGATGATGGCAACGACCGGAATACCCAGGCGCTTGGCTTCGTCGATGGCGATCTTTTCCTTGTTGGTGTCGATGATGAACATCAGGTCCGGAGTGCCGCCCATGTCGCGGATACCGCCGAGAGCCTTGTCCAGCTTCTCGCGTTCGCGCTCGAGGTTCAGGCGTTCCTTCTTGGAATAGCCGGACTGTTCCGAGTTCAGGATCTCGTCGAGCTTGCGCAGACGCTGGATCGAGTTCGAAATGGTCTTCCAGTTGGTCATCATGCCGCCGAGCCAGCGGGAGTTGACGTAGTACTGGGCCGAACGCTTGGCCGAGTCGGCGATCAGTTCGGACGCCTGGCGCTTGGTGCCAACGAACAGAACGCGGCCGCCGCGGGCGACGGTGTCGGACACGACCTGAAGGGCGCGCGACAGCATCGGAACGGTCTGGGCCAGATCGATGATGTGGATGTTGTTACGGTCGCCGAAGATGTACGGCTTCATTTTCGGGTTCCAGCGGTGAGTCTGGTGGCCGAAGTGAACGCCTGCCTCAAGAAGCTGGCGCATAGAAAAATCGGGCAATGCCATGCCTAGTTATCCTTTTCCGGTTGAACCTCCGCAAGGCGAACAGCACCCTCTTCGAGAATGCCACCGGGCGGAACGGTCCGGATTTCTCCCGGACAATCCCATGCCTTACGTGTGGAATGCGGCTGGCCATACATTCGATTTGCCGCAAAAGCAAGTGCTTTGCCGGAAATTGCCTCAGCGGGCCGGCGAGTGACTGGCAATTACCGAAGGATAGCTATTTGGCCGGCGCCGGGCACGGGTCCTGCTGCGGCTTCAGAAGCTCCAGCTTGACCAGGCTGCCGGACAGCACGAAGTCGCCGTAGTCCATGGTGAGATCGCGGGTGATACCGTTTTCATAGAGCTTGAACGACATGTTGTAGACAGGGGTCGGGTCACCGACCGCGTTCTCGTTGAAATAGGCGATCGTCACCGGCCAGAAGGAGGTCTTTGCAAACTCGCCCGCCTTGTCGGCATCGACGTCATCGCTCTGCGCTGTCTGCGGCTTGCCGATCACCGTCGTGGTCAGCAGCGCCTGGTCGCCGTTTTCCGAACCGTCGAAGACCCGCGCCTCGAAAAAACTCTTGCCCTGCTTGGCATTCGCGATGACGTCGAGCATATGGCTGGTTGGGAAATCGCTCGACGGCAATTCGATCTCACGGCCGTCGGGCTGGGTGATTTCCACCTTGACGCCCTTTTCGACGATCGACGCATCGCCGCTCAGCTGCTTGTCGAGCTGCTCGTCGGTGAAGGACTTGGTCTCGAAATGGAACTGGTTTGCGGCCATGTCCTCGAAGGTGGTGGTCTGCTGGTCGCTGAGGCGCGTCTCCTCGCCCGTATTGATCTTGGTCACCAGCCGGAAATTGGTGGAAAAACCGGTGCAGGCCGAGCCCGTGAACTCATAGACCATGCGGCCGAACATGCCTTCGATGCCGGAGCGTTCCGAGGCTTTCTTGAGCTTCAGGTCGTAAATGGCGCGATGCGGGACGAGCAGCCGGGCAGCAGCGTCGGTAGTCGCGTCCGCGGAGGTGGCGCCCAAAAGGCTCAGACCGCCGGCAAGGATCACCCCGAGGCTCATTCGCAACATTCACATTCTCCTGTTGGACTCAGTTGGTGATGTTATAAGAACGCCATCTGACCAAGCTAAGGCCTTGATGCAGGATTTTTGAAGATTTTACAACAAAACGGGAGTCGAAAATGACCGAAGCCATCGAAGGCCGTCTGCAGGAACTGGGGATCGTGCTTCCCGTCGCGGCAGCACCCGCCGCCAATTACCTGCCCTATGTGATCACCGGCAACCTGCTGTTCATCTCCGGCCAATTACCGAACGAAAACGGCAAAGTGGCCGTCACGGGCCTTGTCGGTACGGACGTCGACGTGGCGGCAGCCAGCCGCGCTGCAGAGCTCTGCGCCATCAATATCCTCGCCCAGGCGAAGGCGGCGTTGGGCGGCGATCTCGGCCGGATCAAGCGGGTGGTCAAGCTTTCGAGCTTCGTCGCCTCGGCGCCGGGCTTCGCCGAACAGCATATCGTCACCAACGGCGCATCGAACCTGATCGCCAACGTTCTCGGCGACGCCGGCAAGCATGCGCGCGCAGCCGTCGGCATGGCCGCGCTGCCGCTCAACGCTTCCGTGGAAATCGAAGCCATCATCGAGATCGAAGCATGACCGACGCCACCTGGATCAAGGACCTTCCGGTCGCCCATCGCGGCTATCACGACATGAACCGCCAGGTCTGGGAAAACACGCTCTCGGCGTTTTCCCGGGCAGTCGAAGCCGGCTTTGCGATCGAATGCGACGTGCAGCTCGCCGCCGACAGCGTGCCGGTGATCTTTCACGACCATGACCTCGAACGGCTTTGCGGCATCAAGGGCGACATCCGCGAGAAGACCTCTGCCGAGCTCGGGATGCTCGCTGTCGGCGGTACTAAGGATAAAGTCCCGACCCTGAAGCAGATGCTCGCGCTCGTTGCCGGCAAGGTACCTCTCGTCATCGAGATCAAGGGGCGCGAAGGCGACGGCGAGGACGACGGGTTTGCCGAGGCGGTGCTGGAGGTTCTCGAGGATTATCAGGGCAAGGTGGCGCTGATGAGCTTCGACTACCACATCCTGCGCGACCTGAAGACTGCCGGCTCGCCCTACCCGCTCGGCCTCACCGCCATGGGCGACAAGCCGGAAGAGTTCTTCGAGCATGACGAAGCCATGCAACTTGGCCTCGACTTCATTTCCTACCACTATCCTCACCTGCCAAACACGTTCATCACAGCTCAGCGAGCAACCGGAATTCCGGTCATTACCTGGACCGTGAGGGATGCAAACGGCCGCGAACATACCTATAAATATGCCGACCAGATGACCTTCGAAGGTTTTGATCCGCGGGAGGCTCCCTCCCCCTCCCTGTAAAGCAGCGTATGACCGGCAATCTTACCATCCGTATCGAAAAATCGTTCTGCGCGATCAGCCCGGCAAGCTGGTCGCGCCTTTCGGGCACCTCCAAGTCCTCTTCTTCGGAAACGCCCTACAATCCGTTCCTGTCGCATGCCTTCCTGTCTGCGCTCGAAGAATCCGGATCCGCAACCGCCAAGACAGGCTGGCTCGGCCATCATCTGCTGCTCGAAGACGACAAGGGCACGCTGATCGGCGCGGTTCCCGGTTACCTCAAGAGCCACAGCCAGGGCGAATATGTCTTCGACCACGGTTGGGCCGATGCTTTCGAGCGGGCCGGCGGGCGTTATTATCCGAAACTGCAATGCACCGTGCCGTTCACGCCGGCGAGTGGACCGCGCTTGCTCGTCTGCGAAGGTTACGACAGGGATTCGATGGAGCTGACGCTTGCGGCCGGTCTCCAGGAGGTGACCCGCCAGCTCGGCATCTCGTCGGCACATGTAACCTTCGTCGCGGAAGACCAGGTCGCCGCCTTCGAGGAAGCCGACTACCTGCATCGCACCGACAAGCAGTTCCATTTCATCAATAAAGGTTACGAGAACCACGATGCCTTCCTCGAAACGCTTGCCTCGCGCAAGCGCAAGGCGCTGAAGAAGGAACGGCGGGCGGCCTTGGAAAACGGCATCAGCATCGACTGGCTGACCGGCAAGGACCTGACCGAGGACATCTGGGACCAGTTCTTCGAGTTCTACATGGATACCGGCGGCCGCAAATGGGGCCGCCCTTACCTGACGCGAAAATTCTATTCGCTGATCGGGGAGCGGATGCCCGAAGACGTCCTGCTGGTGATGGCGAAACGCGAGGGCAAATATGTCGCGGGCGCGATCAACTTCATCGGCGGCGACGCGCTTTACGGCCGGCACTGGGGCTGTATCGAGGACCACCCCTTCCTGCATTTCGAGGTCTGCTACCATCAGGCGATCGATTTCGCGCTCGCCAAGGGCTTGAAGCGGGTCGAAGCGGGCGCGCAAGGGGAACACAAGCTGGCGCGCGGTTACCTGCCTGTCACCACCCATTCGATGCACTATATCGCCCATGCGGGACTGAGGCGCGCGATCGCCGACTATCTGGAGCACGAGCGCGAAGACGTGGAGCAGATGACCGATTATCTTGCCGGGCACAGCCCGTTCCGCAAGGGCGAGCGCCAGCAGGAACAGGACTAGAGCCCGGATAGATCGGGCCGAAAAACAAGGAGAGGACATCGCGATGAGCGGCCAAGTTTACGACAGCAACAATATTTTCGGAAAGATTCTTCGCGGCGAAATCCCGTGCCACCGGGTCTACGAGGATGACGATACGCTCGCCTTCATGGATGTCATGCCGCAGTCTCCCGGGCATCTGCTGGTCGTTCCAAAGGCGCCGTCGCGCAATATCCTCGATGCCGATCCCGCAGTGCTCTCCAAGGTGATCCCGGTGGTGCAAAAGCTTGCCAAGGCCGCCAAGGAGGCTTTCGAGGCAGACGGCATCTCCGTCATCCAGTTCAACGAGCCGGCCGCCGGCCAGACGGTCTACCACCTGCATTTCCACGTCGTTCCGCGCTACGAGGGACAGCCGCTGAAACCTCATTCGGGCCAGATGGAGAATAATGACGTGCTGGCGGCAAACGCCGAGAAGATCATCGGCGAACTGGGCAATTAAGGCTTTCTAAAAGCCGCCCCACCAGAGGCCGGCGACCAGCAGCGCCATCGGCACCGCAACCCCGATCCAGACCTTGCGGCCGGTCGCCAGGAAGACGGCAAAACCGATGCCGGCCGCCCCCAGCCTCAGCCAGAGCGGCGAGCCGGCGAGCGTGCCGTTCGGGAAGACAATCAGTTTGGCGGTGACCGCCATGACCAGCGCGGTCGCCACCGCCCTCACCCAGTAAAGCGCCTCGGAATCCTCGTCGAGGCGATTGCCGGTGAAGACGCCCAGCCAACGCCAGATATCGGTCGCCAGGAAGCCGGCGATCACGATCACGATAAAGGTCCAGTATTCCGCAATCATCGCCGGTCACCCTTGCCCGCGCGCAACCTCTCGCGCCGTATCCGATCGACAAGATAAGCGATCGTTCCGCCGCCAAGACCCGCGCACAGCACGTCGAATTTCGGGGTGACCAACGCCAGCGTCGGGCCGAGAACGACGCCCATGACGAATGCGATCTTGACCACAGGCTGGCGGGCGCTCGCCCATATGGAGGCGTTGAAATAGACCGGTGTCAGGAAGAAGAGTACGCCCGCGACGACCGGCGGAAAGGCTGAGACGATATCGTAGAAGACCGCAACGACCAGCGTGCCGGTCAGGGTCAGCGTCACGCCGAAACCGGCGAAATAGATCGCCCGATGCTCGCGCGGCACGTTGCGAAGCGTGGTGATCGCGAAGACCCAGGACGTGATGGCGATGAAATGCGAAAGGATCAGCAGCAGCCAGATCGGCGTGCGCCTTGTACGCATTTCCGGAATAACCGAGGCGACCATCGGCGTCATGCGGATCGAGGAGAGCGTCACCGCCAGGAAGCAGGCGGCGATGTTGGCGCCGCTTGCCATCGTGCCGACCAGGATGACCTGCGCCGGCAGCGCCCAGATCGCAAAGGACATGAACACGGCCTCCGCGCGCGTCAGGCCCGATTCCAGCGCAAAGGCGCTGAAGCCGACGATCGAGGTGAGCAGGATGAGCGCCGGCAGGGACAGGAGGCCCCGCATGCCGGTAAAGAACCAGGATAGGGCGTTGCGGTCGTCACTGTCTGGAGACATCGGTATTCCGGATATGCGCGAAACAAAGGCGAGTCGTCAAAAACGACGATGCCGGGACAAGCCCGGCATCGCAAGAGCTCAATCCGAAAGCCTATTTGGTCTTCGGCACGCGCGGCACCGTGGTGCCCTTGCGTGGCGTCTTGGGCGCGTCTTCCGAAGCGATCACGTCCGCATCGACCATGGCGCGAGCCCGTGTGTGACCGCCGTCCTTGTCCTTCGGCGCCGACTTCTTGGGCGCCTTGGGCTTCACGACCTTGGCCTCGGCCTCCTCGGCGGCCTCTTCCACCTCGGCCTCCGGCTTAGGCTTCACGGGCGTCGCTTCGGAAATCGAGTCGAGGATGAGCTTGTCCTTGCCATCCTCGCCCTTGCCGACGGTAACGCGAACCACACCACCCTTGCGCAGCTTGCCGAACAGGATCTCGTTGGCGAGCGGCTTCTTGATGTATTCCTGGATAACGCGCGAGAGCGGGCGGGCGCCCATCTTCTCGTCGTAACCCTTTTCCGCAAGCCAGGCGATCGCGTCCTGATGCAGGTCGAAAGTGACGTTGCGTTCCGAGAGCTGCGTCTCGAGCTGCATGACGAACTTCTGCACGACCTGATGGATGACGTCCGTCGGCAGCGGTGCGAACTGGATGATCGCATCGAGGCGGTTGCGGAATTCCGGCGTGAACAGGCGGTTGATCGCCTCTTCGTCTTCGCCGGTGCGCTTGGACGAACCGAAGCCGATGGCGGCCTTGGCCATTTCCGACGCGCCCGCATTGGTCGTCATGATCAGGATGACGTTACGGAAGTCGATCTTCTTGCCGTTGTGGTCGGTCAGCGAACCGTGGTCCATGACCTGCAGCAGGATATTGTAGATATCCGGGTGCGCCTTCTCGATTTCGTCGAGCAGGACCACGCTATGCGGATGCTGATCGACGCCATCGGTCAGGAGACCGCCCTGGTCGAAGCCGACATACCCGGGAGGTGCGCCGAGCAGCCGCGAGACCGTGTGGCGTTCCATATATTCCGACATGTCGAAACGCAGTATCTCGACGCCGAGCGAGGCGGCAAGCTGCTTGGCGACTTCCGTCTTGCCGACGCCGGTCGGGCCGGAAAAGACGTAGGAGCCGATCGGCTTGTTCGGTTCGCGAAGGCCGGCACGGGCAAGCTTGATCGCCGTCGACAGGGCTTCGATGGCCGCATCCTGGCCGTAGACGACCGAACGCAGTTCCTTTTCCAGGTTGGCGAGAACCATCTCGTCATCCTTGGAGACGGTCTTGGCCGGAATCCGCGCCATGGTGGCGATCGTTGCCTCGATCTCCTTCTCGGTGATCAGCTTGCGGCGCTTGGAGGCCGGCAGCAGCATCTGGGCCGCACCGGTCTCGTCGATCACGTCGATCGCCTTGTCCGGAAGCTTGCGGTCGGAGATGTAGCGGGCCGACAGCTCGACAGCCGACTTGATCGCCTCGTTGGTATAACGCAGCTTGTGATAGTCCTCGAAATAGGGCTTCAGGCCCTTCATGATCTCGATCGCATCCTCGATCGACGGTTCGTTGACGTCGATCTTCTGGAAGCGGCGAACCAGAGCGCGGTCCTTTTCGAAGAACTGGCGGTATTCCTTGTAGGTGGTCGAACCGATGCAGCGGATCGCGCCCGAAGACAGAGCCGGCTTCAACAGGTTGGAGGCATCCATCGCGCCGCCGGATGTGGCACCGGCACCGATGACCGTGTGGATCTCGTCGATGAACAGAACCGCACCCGGATACTCTTCGAGTTCCTTGACGACCTGCTTCAGACGTTCTTCGAAGTCGCCGCGATAACGGGTACCGGCCAGGAGCGTGCCCATGTCGAGCGAGAAGATGGTGGCGTCGGCGAGAGCCTCCGGCACTTTGCCTTCGATGATCCGCTTGGCCAGACCTTCGGCGATCGCCGTCTTGCCGACGCCCGGATCACCCACGTAGAGCGGGTTGTTCTTGGAGCGGCGGCACAGGACCTGGATGGTGCGGTTGACTTCGGCATGGCGGCCGATCAGCGGGTCGATCCGGCCGTCGCGGGCCTTTTCGTTCAGGTTGACGCAATAGGCCTTGAGGGCATCCTGCGGCTTCTTGGCGGACCCTTCTTCCTGGTCGCGGGAAGAGGGCTTGGCTTCCGGCTCGCTGTCGTCGGCGCCGCGCGGCGTGCGGGTCTGGGAGGAACCCGCGCGCTTGCCGATGCCGTGAGAAATATAGTTTACCGCGTCGTAGCGGGTCATCTCCTGCTCCTGCAGGAAAAAGGCCGCATGGCTTTCCCGTTCCGCGAAGATCGCGACGAGAACGTTGGCGCCGGTCACTTCCTCGCGGCCGGAGGACTGGACGTGGATGACGGCGCGCTGGATGACGCGCTGGAAGCCGGAGGTCGGCTTGGAGTCTTCGTCATAACCAGTGATCAGGTTGGCAAGTTCGTTATCGACATAGTCGGTGACGGTCTTGCGCAGTGTTTCCAAATTGACGTTACAAGCTCCCATGACCGCGGCTGCATCGGCGTCGTCGATCAACGCCAAAAGCAGGTGCTCGAGCGTGGCATATTCGTGATGCCGCTCGTTGGCAAAGGTCAGTGCCTGATGCAGCGCCTTTTCTAAACTAGGCGAAAATGTTGGCACGTCGGGTTCCTCACTTCTTTTCCATGACACATTGCAGCGGATGCTGGTGTTGCCGGGCGAAGTCCATGACCTGGGACACTTTGGTTTCCGCTACTTCGTATGTAAATATTCCGCATTCTCCCACGCCGTGATTGTGGACATGGAGCATGATACGCGTTGCCGCTTCCCTGTCCTTCTGAAAGAAACGCTCCAGAATGTGGATGACGAACTCCATGGGCGTATAATCGTCATTCAGCAGCAGTACGCGGTAGAGATTTGGCTTCTTGGTTTTTGGCTTCGTGCGGGTAATGACGGAGGTGCCGCGATTTGCGTTGTCTCCGTCGCCACCCTTTTCAGCTTGCATCAAGATCGGCAGTGCGATCATCTTCATTCATTCCCCAGTCATCCGGCGGGTTCGTCCGAATGGCCGAACGGCCGGACTTCAGTCTTCCTAACTTAGTTCATTGAACGCGGATTTTAAGCCCCCTTTGCGGCCACGCAATCACTATTCCGCTAAAGAGATCATCGAACATGCCGAAAATCGGGAATTTCCGCATTGGCATGAATCAAAAAGGCCGGCAGCGCTGAACGCCGCCGGCCTTCTGTGGTGAAGGCGTCGCTTGGAGGGGCCGCTATGCGCGTTACGCGGCGTTTTTTGCGGCGACCACGGCGGTCGACTTGGCGACCGGCGTTTCGTAGGGTTTGTAGGCCGTCTTGGCGAGATCGGCATACATGTCGGTGATCTTGGCCGACTCGGCAATAAAGCCTTCGTAGGCCGACTTCACGTACTTGGTCTGGAGTTCGAAGACCGCCTCGACACTGCGGGTGGAAGCGAGCGCCTCCACGAAACCCGCCATGTCCTGGAAGGACTTCTTGGAATAATCGGTGGTCTCGGTCGCAATCGCCTGAAAACCCTTGGCGATCTCGGAATAGCTCTTCAGCATGCCGTCCATCGCTTCCTTGCTCTTCTTGTTGGCTTCATCAAAATTGAACATCGCCTGTCCCTTTTGTTCTATTCGGATTTGCTGATTGAAGGCGGCCCGCCGATAAAAGTCAAGGCGAATTGTGCATCGCAAAATCACCTTTGGTTGCAACGGAATCCATGCAAATGCATGGATCGATTCAGGCTTCTGATTTTGCGAAGATATATCAGCGCATAGCACACCGCCGCGCAAAAACGCCGCAGCCATTTTCTTTCGAGGCGCCACCGCTCACCGCGAATCAAAAACGGGCCCGTGAGCCCGCCTTCAAGCCTTGCGATCACGCCGGTCAGAGATCGACGTGGAGGAGATCGATCAAAGATCGACGTCCAGGATCGCCATGGAAAAGTTATAGGAACGGTCGCCGTCCTCGTCATCGATGTAGATGACGCCGAGAAACTCGTCGCCGAGGTAAACTTCGGCCGAATCGTTCTTGCGCGGACGCGCCTTGACGATCGCCTGCGGATTGATCACGCGCTTGAAATAGGCGTCGAGCTTCTTGATTTCGTCCGGTTTCACGTTTCTCTCCGTCAGCGGTTCTCGGTTGCGGCGCTTTTGGCATGGGACGAAGGCGAAAGTAAAGCCGCCAGAAATAGCCTTTACCGCTCTTTTCGATGTTCGTTGGGGCCGATGTTCAGCGCGCCCCAAACGTCGACAAGCGGCAGGCAAACGCAGACGAATCAGTCGTCGGCACCAAGAATCTGGTCCATCAGGCGCGACGGCTCCGAACACCCGGCACTCCCGACCACCTTCGCCGGCACGCCGGCGACGGTGGATTTCGGCGGTACGGCCTTCAGGACCACCGAGCCGGCGGCGACGCGCGAGCACGACCCAACCTCGATATTGCCGAGGATCTTGGCGCCGGCGCCGATGAGGACGCCGTTGGCGATCTTCGGATGCCGGTCGGCGCCTTCCTTGCCGGTGCCGCCGAGCGTCACGCCGTGCAGGATCGAGACGTTGTCGCCGATGACGGCAGTCTCGCCGACCACGAGGCCGGTGGCGTGGTCGAGGAAGATGCCCTTGCCGATGCGAGCTGCCGGGTTGATGTCCGTCTGGAAGACGCTGGAAGAGCGGCTCTGCAGATAGAGGGCGAAGTCGCGGCGGCCGCGCATGAACAACCAATGCGCCAGCCGGTGCGTCTGGATCGCGTGAAAGCCCTTGAAATAGAGAACCGGCTCCATGAACCGCAGGCAGGCAGGATCGCGGTCGTAAACGGCCTGGATGTCGACGCGCATGATGGCGCCCCATTCCGGCCAGTCGGCCAGCATTTCCATGAAGGTCTGGCGCAGAAGGACGTCCGGAATATCCCCATGGGCGAGGCGTTCGCAGATGCGGTGCACGACGCATTCCTCGAGCGAGCGATGGTTGAGCACGGCAGAATACAGAAATGCGGCGAGTAGCGGGTCCTGCTCGGTTGCCGCGCGCGCCTCCTGGCGCAGCGTATCCCAGATGGGATCCATCGTCGCGACCGGCTCCTGGCGGATTTCAGTTCTTGCGGCCATCGCCGTCTCCTCGTTTGCCTACGGCAGAGCTTCGTGCAGCACTATATAGAATAAGTTTACGCCAAGACCAATGGCCGCAAAACCGCATTCCGTTGATCGTAAGAATGAGGAAACCTACGGCCTTGCGGAGAGTTCCGCGTAGAACTCCAGAACCGCCTTCTTGAACACGCGGTCGCCGACAGCAAGCATGTGGTCGCGGCCGGGGATATCCAGCGCAATCGCATGCGGCATCAAGGCCGCCAGCTCCTGCGCGGAACCGGCGATGTCGTCCGTGGTGCCGACCCCGATCAGCGTCGGCGCGTCGATACGCCCCATGTCTGCGCGGCTCACCAGATCCCGCGAACCACGGATACAGGCGGCCAGGGCTTGCTTGTCGCTCTTCGTCTGGTCGGCAAAGGCGCGGAACATGCGGCCGCGGGCATGGGCGACGTCATCGAGGGACGGAGCGAGCAAGGCGTCGGCGATCGGGTCCCAATCCCCTACCCCGTCGGTCATGCCGATACCGAGACCTCCAAGGACCAGGGAACGTACCCGATGCGGATGGGCGAGCGCGGAAAAGACCGAGATGCGGGCGCCCATCGAATAACCGAAAAGATGCGCTTCCGGGATCCTCAAGTGATCGAGGAGCGCCATCGAATCGTCGGCCATCACCCATGGCCGATACGCTTCCGGATCACGCGGCTTGCCGCTTGCCCCATGCCCGCGATTGTCCATGGCGATTACCCGATAACCGGCGTCGCCAAGCGTCTTCAGCCAACCCGGATGTACCCAGTTGACCAGCGCACTCGAGGCAAACCCGTGGATGAGCAGTACCGGATCGCCCGACGGATCGCCCTCGTCGAAATAGGCAAGATCGAGACCGTCATGGGAAAACGTGGAAAAGGCAGGCGCGTTGAGATTCATCGGGGCAGTCCTCATTGACGCCGGGAACATAAGGGATGAACCGCGGCGTTTGAACCCGTGACCAAGACGAAATCGACGCGCCTGCGGCGGTTTTCCCACTACACAATCGCCAAGCGGGCGGCTAATGTCCGGCGCAAATCAGACACGCCGCATTTCAGTATCGGAGACCAGCATGGCCGGGCACAGCATTCCCCACTTCCAGAACGATGGCGGGCATCGCTTGATCCAGATCGGCGTCAAGGAATTCATGTGCACCGGCGCTTCGGTTCCCTTCGACCATCCGCACATCTTCATCGACATGGGCGACGACAACGAGAAAGTCTGCTCCTACTGCTCGACCCTCTACCGCTACAATCCGACGCTGAAGGCCGAGCAGACCGATCCGCCGGGCTGCGTCTTCCACGTCAAGGCCGCCTGATCGGCATTCCGACATGTCCATTGAAAGAGTAGCGATCATCGGTGCCGGCATGGCCGGGCTGACGGCCGCGCTCTCGTTTGCCCGCCATGGCGTCGCGTGCGACGTTTTCGAGGAGGCCGCCGCCCTGATCGAGGTCGGTGCCGGCCTGCAGGTCTCGCCGAATGCATCGCACGTGCTCTCCGAACTTGGCGTCCTGCCCGCGATAGAAGCCGTCTGGACCGAGCCTGAGCGGATCGCCCTCGTTTCCGGGACCTCGCTCAGACCGCTTGCGCATGTGCCGGCCGGGCGTTTTGCCCGCGAGCGCTGGGGCTCACCTTACGGCGTCCTCCATCGCGCCACGCTTCAACAGGCATTGCTTGCCGCGGTCGAACGGAACCCGCTTTGCAGCATCCATCTGGACACGCCTGTCCGCAAGAATCCGCACGGGACGCTGACTGGGATAACGGACAGAACCTATCCCCTGATCGTCGGCGCCGACGGCGTGTGGTCCAATCTGCGCGCCGCCATACCGGACAGTCCGGAGCCGGATTTTTCGCGCAATGTCGCCTGGCGCTTCACAATCCCCGGCAGCGCCAGGCCCGACTGGCTGGACGCGGGCCAAGTCACCGCCTTTCTCGGCCCCTCGACCCATGCGGTTGCCTATCCGCTCAAGGAGATCGACGGGTTCAATATCGTCGCAATCGCGTCGGGCATCAGCCCCGGCAAGACATGGGACGCGCAAGCCGGCGACGCCCAGCGGCGCATGCTGCTCGGCCAGTTCCATCGCTGGGACAGGCGCATCGTTCAACTGATCGAAACGGCCGACCGGCCGACCTTCTGGCCGCTTTACGAGGTGGGTGCCGGGCGCTGGCACAATGGCCGCGACATGGTGCTGATCGGCGATGCGGCGCATGCGATGATGCCGTTCGCGGCCCAGGGCGCATCGATGGCGATCGAGGATGCCTTCGTGCTGGCAAACCGGGTGGCCGGCCCCCTGCCCCTTGCGCAGGCGCTGACGGAGTTCGAGAGCGAACGTACGCAGCGGATCGCCAAGGTGCGTGCCCGCGGCCTGTTCAACCGTTTCGCCTATCACGCCCGCGGCCCGATCCGGCTCGGCCGCGATATCGTCCTGTCGCTGCGTCCGCCGCAATCGCTCGCGGCGGATTTCGACTGGCTTTACGGCTTCAAGGCGCGGTGATCAGATCTCGGCCGCGGCCGCGAAACCGATTTCCAGATCCTTCTTGAGGTCAGCCACATCTTCGAGGCCGATCTGCAGGCGGATGACCGGCCCCTCCGGCGGCGCCTTGCGGATGGTGCGATCCGACAGGTTGACCGGCACGGCGAGGCTCTCGTAACCACCCCAGGAATAACCGAGGCCGAAGAAGGACAGCGCATCCAGGAAAGCATGCGCCTTGGCTTTCGCCTTGTCGCCCTGCGCCTTCAGCACGAAAGAGAAGACGCCGCTGGCGCCCTTGAAATCGCGCGTCCAGATCGCGTGGCCAGGAAAGCTCGGCAGCGCCGGGTGCAGGACCCGCGCAACGTCGTTGCGGCCCTCCAGCCATGTGGCGATATCGAGCGCGCTCTTCTGATGATGTTGGAGACGCACGCCCATGGTGCGCAGGCCGCGCAGGATCTGGTAGGAATCATCCGGTGAGCCGCAGATCCCGAGGGAGATACGGGCTTCTTCGAGCTTGGGCCAGTGCCTGGCATTGGCCGAAACCGAGCCCATGATGATGTCCGAGTGGCCGGACGGATATTTCGTCGTCGCATGGATCGAGACGTCCGCGCCGAAATCAAGCGGCCGGAAATAAAGCGGCGTCGCCCAGGTATTGTCCATGGTGACGACGCAGTCATGCCGGTGGGCCACCTCGGCGATCGCCCTGATATCCTGCATCTCCATGGTGTTGGAGCCTGGCGCTTCGGTGTGGATCAGCCTGGTGTTCGGCTTGATCAGCGCCTCGATGCCCGCACCGATCTCCGGATCGTAATACTCGACCGTGACGCCCAGGCGCTTCAGCATCGTGTTGCAGAAATTGCGGCATGGTGTGTAGACGGAATCGACGATCAGAGCGTGGTCACCGGCCGAGAGATAGGCCAGAAAGGGTATCGAGATGGCCGCAAGCCCCGAAGGAACGAGGATGGTGCCGGCCGAGCCTTCCAGTTCGTCGAAGGCCGCACAGAGCGCATCCGTGGTCGGCGTGCTCCGGGTCCCGTAGGTGTATTTCTGGGCCCGCTTCTCCATCGTCGCCGCATCGGGAAACAACACGGTCGAAGCGTGAACGACCGGCGGATTGACAAAACCGTGGTAGTCGGAGGGATCGTTGCCCATATGGGCGAGACGCGTGTTGGGGCCAGCACCGGTGAACAGGGACTCGTTGGTCTTTTTCATGTCGGGGAGAGCTTTCATTGGCAACGGAGGCGCAAAGTTTTGCCGCCGGAGCACGGCTCGGTCAACCCCGCGAAACGAGCTTGGATCAGATACATCAGGCTGCCTGCCACATCGCGGAAAACGCACGTCTTTTGATCATGCGCTGCCCAAACTTTGGGTAAGTGGGCGTTTTCTGAGCCGGGTTAACGAATTTACCTCATTTCGGACGCAATTCGAAAAGGCGACACTTGACCCTGCGTTGTTTTGCGAATGAGATAGCAACGCCTGCACCGGGAGGGTTAGCGGGCGGCCGGCCGTATTCGAAAAAACAGGGGAGCGGCCCGGTGCCATCAAGTCACAGAAAACCACAGATAAAGGTTGGGAAAATGAAAAAGACGCTTCTGTCAGCCGCGATTGGCGCAGCGGTCCTTGGCTTCGCATCGGCGGCATCGGCCGCTACGCTTGATACCGTCAAGTCCAAGGGTTTCGTTCAGTGCGTCGTCAACACCGGTCTCGCCGGCTTTGCCGCACCGGACGCATCGGGCAACTGGTCCGGTTTCGACGTTGACTACTGCAAAGCCGTTGCAGCTGCCATTTTTAATGACGCAACGAAGACGAAATATACCCCGACCACTTCGCAGACCCGCTTCACGGCGCTGCAGTCGGGCGAAGGCGACGTCCTGTTCCGCAACACGACCTGGACGATCAACCGCGATACCGCGCTCGGCTTCAACTTCCGTACCGTCAACTACTACGACGGCCAGGGCTTCATGGTGCCGAAGAGCCTCAACGTGAAGTCGGCTCTGGAGCTTTCCGGCGCTGCCGTCTGCGTTCAGTCCGGCACCACGACCGAGCTTAACCTTGCCGACTACTTCAAGGCCAACAAGCTCGAATACAAGCCGGTCGTCTACGAAAAGCTGCCGGAAGTGAACCAGGCCTATCAGGAAGGCCGTTGCGACGTTTACACCACCGACCAGTCCGGCCTCTATTCGCTGCGCCTGTCGCTTTCAAACCCGGATGAACACATCATCCTGCCGGAAATCATCTCCAAGGAGCCGCTCGGCCCGGCCGTTCGCCAGGGCGACGACCAGTGGTTCGATATCGTTTCGTGGACGCATTACGCACTGGTGCAAGCTGAAGAGTTCGGCATCACCAAGGCCAATGTCGACGACATCCGCAAGTCCTCCACCAACCCGGATGTCCGCCGCTTCTTGGGCGTCGAGAAGGATACCAAGATCGGTACCGATCTTGGCCTGACCAACGACTGGGCCTACAACATCATCAAGGCCGTCGGCAATTACGGCGAAGTGTTCGAGCGCAACATCGGCCAGAACACCCCCCTCAAGATCCAGCGTGGCCTGAACGCGCTCTGGACCAAGGGCGGCCTGCAATACGCTCCGCCGGTTCGTTAATCGGCCAGACCAGGACGGGATAAGGCGGCCGATGCCGCCTTATCCCCGCAAAAAACAAAACGCATAAAAAGAAAAAGATCTCAAAAACGAGGTCACAGGGGAAAAGGCCAGCATGACAGATCACGCTGCAATTGCGCCTTCCGAAGCGCGTACTCTCAGATCCTACGTGTACGACCCCAAGATCCGGGGTATTTTTTTCCAGGTCCTCACGCTCGTCGTCGTCATCGGTGTCGGCTGGTCGATTTTCGACAACACCGTCGCAAACCTTGCACGTTCCGGTACCGCTTCCGGGTACCAGTTCCTGAAAGGCCGCGCCGGTTTCGATATCGGCGCCTCGCTGATCGAGTACTCGAGCGATTCGACCTACGGCCGCGCCATCCTCGTCGGCTTCCTCAACACGATCCTGGTGGCGTTCTTCGGTATCGTCACCGCCACGGCCATCGGCTTCATCATCGGTATCGGACGTCTTTCGAAGAACTGGCTGATCGCCAAGCTCTGCACCGTCTATGTGGAAGTCTTCCGCAACATCCCGGTGCTGCTGATCATCTTCTTCTGGTACAAGGGCGTGCTTTCGTCGCTGCCGCAGGTTCGGGACTCGCTCAAACTGCCGCTGGGCATGGTGCTCAACAACCGCGGCCTCGCCTTCCCGAGACCCGTCTGGGGCGATACCGCGTGGGTCATCCCCATCGCATTGCTGATTGCCATCGTTGCGGCTTTCATCGTGGCGCGCTGGGCAAAACAACGGCAGATGCGGACCGGCCAGCAGTTCCATACGATCTGGACGGTGGTCGGGTTGATCATCGGCCTGCCGGTCCTCGCCTTCCTTGCCGCCGGCGCTCCGCTGACCTTCGATTTCCCGATCGCGGGCCGCTTCAACCTGTCCGGCGGATCTGTGATCGCCCCGGAATTCGTGGCCCTCTATCTGGCCCTGTCCTTCTATACGGCTTCGTTCATCGCCGAGACGATCCGCGCCGGCATCCGGGCCGTGGCCAAGGGACAAAGCGAAGCGGCGGCAGCACTCGGATTGCAGCCCAGCACCACGACCCGTCTCGTCGTCGTGCCGCAGGCGATGCGCGTCATCATCCCGCCGCTCACCAGCCAATATCTCAACCTCACGAAAAACTCGTCGCTCGGCATCGCGGTCGGGTTCCCGGAACTGGTCGCCACCGGCGGCACCACGATGAACCAGACCGGGCAGGCAATCGAAGTGGTGTCGATCTGGCTCGCCGTCTATCTCAGCATCAGTATCACCACCTCGCTGTTCATGAACTGGTTCAACGCCAAAATGGCCCTGGTGGAGAGGTAAGATCATGAACACGAAAAACCTTGCCTATGTCCGTAGCGAGATGATTAGCCCGGCGCCTGCCCCGCTCAGCACCAAGAGTGCCTCGGGCTGGGTGCGCACCAATCTTCTGGCCACGCCGAAAGATGCCGCGCTGACGATCCTTGCGGTTGCCCTCCTGGTCTGGACGCTGCCAGGCATGATCAACTGGCTGTTCGTCCAGGCGGCGTGGTTCGGGACCGACCGTTCGTTCTGCACCACCGCCGTGCAGGGCGGCATCAAGCCGGACGGCTGGAGCGGCGCCTGCTGGGCTTTTGTCGGCGACCGCTTCCAGCAATTCATGTTCGGGCGCTATCCGATCGACGAGCGCTGGCGGCCGATGCTGGTGGCGATCCTGTTCATCGGCCTGCTCGTGCCGATCCTGATGCCGAAACTGCCGCGCAAGGGCCTGAATGCGCTGCTGCTCTTCGTCGGCCTGCCGATCGTCGCATTCTTCCTGCTGCATGGCGGCGTGTTCGGGCTCCAGAGGGTCGAGACACCGCTCTGGGGCGGCCTGATGGTGACGCTGATCCTGTCCTTCGTGGGCATTGCCGTCTCGCTCCCCGTCGGTATTCTGCTGGCGCTCGGACGACGCTCGACAATGCCCGTGATCCGGGTCATCTGCGTCACCTTCATCGAGGTCATCCGTGGCGTGCCGCTGATCACGGTGCTGTTCATGGCCAACGTCATGCTGCCGCTCTTCCTGCCGACCGGCTGGACGATCGACAACTTCCTGCGGGCGCTGGTCGGCGTGGCGATCTTCGCCTCGGCCTACATGGCGGAAGTCGTTCGCGGCGGCCTGCAGGCCATCCCGAAAGGACAGTTCGAAGGCGCCGATTCGCTCGGTCTCAGCTATTGGCAGAAGATCCGGCTGGTCGTTATGCCGCAGGCGCTGAAACTGGTCATCCCGGGCATCGTCAACACCTTCATCGGCCTTTTCAAGGACACGTCGCTGGTGTCGATCATCGGCATGTTCGACCTTCTCGGGATCGTGCAGCTGAACTTCACCGACACGACCTGGATCAGCCCCGTCACACCGATCACGGGCCTCATCTTCGCAGGCTTCATCTTCTGGCTGTTCTGCTTCGGCATGTCGCGCTACTCCGCCTTCATGGAGCGGCATCTCGACACCAACCTGACGCGTTAAGCGGCCACAAACGATAACAAAGGGGATAAAAATGGCAGATGCCCAACCCAAGAAAATGACCGTCTCGGCTACCGACGTTGCCGTCGAAATCATCGGCATGAACAAGTGGTACGGCGATTTCCACGTGCTGCGCGACATTAACCTGAAGGTGATGAAGGGCGAACGCATCGTCATCGCCGGTCCGTCCGGCTCCGGCAAGTCGACGATGATCCGCTGCATCAACCGCCTCGAGGAACATCAGGCCGGCAACATCATCGTCGACGGCATCGAGCTCACCAACGACCTGAAGAAGATCGACGAAGTGCGCCGCGAAGTCGGAATGGTGTTCCAGCACTTCAACCTCTTCCCGCACCTGACGATCCTGGAAAACTGCACGCTTGCGCCGATCTGGGTCCGCAAGATGCCGAAGAAGCAGGCGGAAGAGATCGCCATGCATTATCTCGCCCGCGTCAAGATCCCGGAACAGGCCAACAAATATCCGGGCCAGCTCTCCGGCGGCCAGCAGCAGCGCGTGGCGATCGCCCGCTCGCTGTGCATGAAGCCGAAGATCATGCTGTTCGACGAGCCGACCTCGGCGCTCGATCCGGAAATGGTCAAGGAAGTGCTGGATACGATGGTGAGCCTTGCCGAAGAAGGCATGACCATGCTGTGCGTCACCCACGAAATGGGCTTTGCCCGCCAGGTCGCCCATCGGGTGATCTTCATGGACCAGGGCCAGATCGTCGAGCAGAACTCGCCGGCGGAATTCTTCGACAACCCACAGCACGAGCGCACGAAACTCTTCCTCAGCCAGATCCTGCACTGATCGGCCTTACGGGGACGCAATCATGGGGCGCTTCGGCGCCCCATTTTCGTTTCACCAGCGGAAGGAATAACGGGCGTTGACGCTCGTGACAGGTCCGGGCGCATCGGAGGTCCGATCGAACGCGCCGCTGACCGTCATGTACCGGCCGAGCCGCTTTTCCACGGCGACGCCTGCTGCGAGCGTGCGAAACCCGTTGCTGCCGCTTGCCCGTCCGACCAGCGCCGTGCGGCTTGGACTATGTGACAGGCGAACCGACTGGCTCGCATCGAGGCCGCGCCATTCTCCCGAGGTCCCGTCATACCGCAGGCCGTAGCTGCTGCGCCTTTCGATATCGATCGTCGACGTGGCGATTTCCTTTTCGTAATAATTCATGGTGATCCCGGCGCTGCCGGTATTGCCGTCGAGATCGACACCGACGTCGCGGTTCAGCTGATAGGCGGGCGTCTGGATCTTTTCCGCCGTGAAATTGCTCCAGAATTTGATGGGCGTATCCAGCGGGGTTCCGCTCGCCGACGTATCGACGCCCATCGACACGCCGGCTTCGGTTTCGAGCCGGGTCGGCAGCTTCAGGCCCAGCTTGACGGAGTAGCTGGTATCGGAATTGCGGATCGGGCTCCAGATCAACGGCTTGTCTTGCGCAAACCCTGGACCCGCCGTCAGAAAACACGTGAGCGCCAGAACCACGCCACGGGATGATATCCTTATCATATGAATCCCACTCGAAGCTCAAAACAAGCAAAGGGTCCGGGCAATTCGAACTGCCCGAATGAAACCATTTCAATGTGTTGAAGGCGTTTGCCGAGGGGCCATGGCCGCTCTATCGCCGGTCTGTCTTCCGCCCGCATAACGCCACGGGACTGACAACACCCATCATACGAAACAATGCGGCCATTCCGAATCCGCAATGCGGCAAGAATGGGGTTTCGCAGGCACCGCCATTTTTTTGGCGGCCGCGGCGGACTACCTTTCAGGTGTTACTCAAAACGCTCGTCTATGTGTTGCACCGACGCCGATATGACATTGTCGATGACGACGTGGGACAGAAGTATTGGTCCTACGGCCCAAAGCGCTCGCATATGATCGGTATCCTCATGTCGACGGTGAGCTTCCTCACTGGTGAAGGCTTCCGCGAGCAGGATCTTGTCGGGATGATCCGGCATCGGCACCAGTTCGATATAAAGACAATCGGGATCGAGCCGGCTTTTCTCCAGATGATCACGCGCCGCCTCGAGATATTGCTCACGCTTGCCAGGTTTGGTTGTGAAAAACCCAACGATGCACTTCATCTTCCCCTCCCAAGGCAGAACCACGCCAACCGGCGATACGCCGGCTTGGAGTATAGGCGCACACAGCTCAGGAACAAATCGCCTGACATCGCGTTCAACGCGGCATCCTATCAAGCGGAGAGCGAACAGATGAACCTAAAGCTCGCATTGGGCGCGGCACTTGGCCTGGCCTGCACATCGATGGCGGCTGAAGCCCGGTCGGATTTTCGGCTCTACGGAGCCGTGCCTGTGGAAAGCAGCCCCCGGCTCATGCAGGCCTACAACAGGGCGCTGGCGCGATGCCTCCCCGAAGCCGGCCTAGCAGAGGCCGGAGCGATCGCTGAGGCCAGCCTGCCTGCGGTGCGGCTGCGGGGTTGTTTGTATCGCAAAGGGTTCTTCTACCGGGGCGTCTATGCATACCCGGTGGCCATGTCTGTCTACCGCATCAGGTAGTCTCGCGGGGGGGGCCGTGGCCTGACATGGCCTCAAATTGCTATCTGAAGGGCGATAAGAGGACACGATCAACCACCATGAAGAAGACGTCGACACTCGGCAGTAAGAACAGCCCCGCACCAAAGATCATCAAACCGTTGCTGAGAATGCTCGCAAACCACCGGGTCCTATTCATAGCTTCGAAGTAGGCTGCCAAACCGGGAGAAACCGTGCCTTGCGGTTTCGCCCCACTGAAAACTTCGTACCGAGACCTAAAACCTAGTGTGAACCTCACAGCGTTGTAGATTGCCTGAGCAGGGAATTCGTTAAAGTAAAGCTCGTCACCCTCTTTCGGTTGCCCCTCTAGCAGCGATACCATTGCCCGGTTCATGTCACCGATCTGCCGGTAATCCGAGGTTTCCATGACGTGGCGGATATATTCTGTGCGAGTTTTGTACTGCCGTATGATCGACGGGCAGAAGACGTAGAAGATGATCAAGCCAGCCAACACACAAAGGCCTCCGGCATAGAGGAGGCAGATACGCTGAAACGGCGTGAACAACACGTCAGACCCGAGCGACGTAAACTGCATGACAAGGTTCTGGAATTGATCTCCATACAGAATGGCGTACCCCAGCACGGGAACGAGGCTGACCACCTGCGGAAGCTTTGTCTGGGCGAGCGCCGCATTCGTTGACCACCTCACCGAATAATAGTCCGTATCCTTCACGATGTGCTTTCCGAGCGAGGGGCTTTGGGGAGTGAGCACTTCGGGCGAGGCCCTATCTCTTCCTGAAAGCCGTGAAATCGATTTTAACAGGTGTGGGGGAGACTGGCCCGAACCTATTCTATTATATGACCGATCTATCTTGACCCCTGTAAGAAATAATAGAATGGAGCTTGGCCAGTCTAATTGTGGGTAAAGATAAGATCGGTCATTCTTCGATGCAGCGGCTCAACCGCCTAGGTGGGGGGCTGTAGCCTGCTCCTGTCGGTCCATTACGTATAGCTCTACCGCCTCTCCGCCCACCCGCTGCGCATATCGCGACGTTCTCACCCGCCATGAATGCGGGCCAGTCAGCTAGCACGGTCTCGATAATATCGATCTGGGATACTGCGATGACGAGACATGCAAGCGTGGCGACCCCTGCAGGACTCGAACCTGCGACCTGCTGCTTAGAAGGCAGTGAATCGGACCCTTCACGACCCTTCATAGCTTTTCAACAGCTTTGCTGAAGCCCCTGATTCATAAGGGCTTGCGCTGGTAATGATCGGTCGTGCATTGTCACGACCTTGCACGGCCTGCCGGCCAATTCTGTTACCCCAGCGTTACCCCGAGAATTCCCCAATGGCAAAAGCTCTGACCGCAAAAGCAATCGAGGCGATGAAGCCGACCGCAACGAGACAGGAAATCCCTGACGGCGGTTTGCCGGGGCTCTACCTGATCATTCAGCCGAAGCGCGAACGCCACGGGAAGGAACTGCCGGCGGCGATGAGCTGGGCAATCCGATACCGCTTTGACGGCCGGCCGAAGAAACACACGATCGGATCATATCCAGCCTATTCGCTGGCGCAGGCTAGGGAGGAAGGGGGGAAAGCGCTAAGGGCCGTCTCTGAGGTGCGAGACCCGGCCGCGGAGAAAGCCGCAAGGAAGGAGCGCAAGCTTGACCTTGTGGAAGACGCGATTGACGAATTCATCAAGCGTCACGTCGAGAAGGAGAACCGCCCGAACACGGTCAGGGAGCGAAAGCGGCTATTCGAGAAAGAGGTCAAACCGAAATGGCGCGGCCGGAACATGCAGACTATCACCCGCCTGGAGATTATCCAGTTCATAGACAAGACTGCCGATCGGGCGCCCGTGCTGGCGAACCGGCTGCTTGCCCTGCTTCGGAAGTTCTTCGGCTGGGCCGTCGAGCGCGACATTATCGAAGTGTCGCCTATGAACAAAAAAATAAGGCCCCCAGGTCAGGAGACCACAAGGGACCGGATCTTGACCGACGATGAAATCAGGCTGCTGCTGCTGGCTGCCGACAAGCAAGGCTATCCTTTCGGCCCCATGGTCAGGATGCTGCTTTTGACCGGCCAGCGGCGCAGCGAGGTAGCAGACGCTGAATGGATCGAGTTTGAGCTAGGCGGCAATAATCAGCTATGGGTGATCCCGCCTGAGCGCTCGAAGAACCGCAAGGAACATTTCGTTCCCCTGCCAGCCTTCCTGCTTTCGATCATCGAAGCCCTGCCCCGCATCAAGCCGTCAAACGACGACAAGGCAAAGCCGGTCTACCTGTTCACGACAAGCGGCACGACGCCCGTGTCTGGCTTCTCCAAGGCCAAGACGCTCTTGGATGCCGCCATGCTGGAGATAGCCAGGAAGGAGGCCACAGAGCGCGGCGATGATCCGAAGGCCGTGACGATCGAGCCTTGGACGTTCCACGACCTGAGACGCACCGCGGCGAGCGGAATGGCCCGCCTGAGTGTCCCGGTTCATGTCGTCGAGGCCGTGCTTAATCACCGATCGGGATCGATCAAGGGGGTTGCCGCCGTCTATAACCGCTATGACTATGCCGATGAGAAGAGGGCCGCGTTGACCGCCTGGGCCGCGCGCGTTGCCGAGCTTATGCCCCAGCCTTAGGAGAGACTACCGGCCCGGGCGCCCCTGCTGCACCGCCTCCATCCGAAGCAATATCTCTTTGACCACCTGAAGATCTGAGGCCTGCTTGTTGAAGCCGGTCTGGAGGTCTTTAATGGATGATGTGACGCTGACCGCCGATTGTTCCGCCACCGTGACGCGATAGGTGAGGTTATCGATCTTCCGCTCTACCTCGTTGCCCTTGACTTCCTCGGCGCGAAGCCGCTCGTTGACACTGGCAGCAATGGCCCTTGTCTCTGCCAGGCGCTCCTTGTGGTATTCCTCATGGGACAGGCGCCACTTCATGAGGTCTTCGATGTCGCGCGTCGTGTTGGCCCAGATATAGACACCGCCCGCCAGCATGCCGACAAGCGTCAGCAGGTTCAGGATCGTGTTCAGGTTCCAATTGTGCCAGGTAGGCGACTTCTTTGGAAATTGCATATCATCTGGTCCCGCCATCCAACTTTCTTCCATGCCATGCTTTTTAATGAATACGGAACCAGTCGCAGGATAACGTTTATCCAGCCGTCTGCGATCCAACGAATCTCAGGTGGTCAGATCCGGCGCGATGCTCTAACAGCGCGTCGGGTCGTCTCGTTCTCAAGCAGAGCAGTAAGCCTTTCGCGCCTCGTTGTTCGCGCGTACCTGAAGCTGTGTCTCCGGAGTGTCCCGGCTGGAATAGCTCACTGCCTTCCATGCGCGGCAAACGTCCGCGGCGATCGACTGTTCCGTCCCGGTCGCGTCAGTCCCGCCGGTTCGGGTCGTCAGGGTCGGGCTGCAGCTTGCCAGCAAGAACAGCGTCACGAGCAGCGACCGCCTTATCCACGCGCTTTCCATGGAGGTTCTCCAATTGGGCGAGCACCGCCGTTTCGATTTCCTTCTGCTTCGCCCGCTGCGCAAAGAACGCAGCGAGGGAGAGCAGGAGCTTGAGGATCGTCAGCGACGTGGAGATGGTCATTTTTCGACCGGCGGCTGCGGCTTGGCCAGGCCCGAGACGCCATCGCGGAAGACGTTGATGACCGTCTTCAGGACCGCCAGGGCCGTCACGGCAATGGTGGTATAGGTCGGGCTGATCCAGGAGGCGGAGCATTCGAGCGCGCCAGTCGGCAGCGTGGTGCAGCCGGTCGCCATCAGGAAGGCGGTAAGGGCGCCAAGAACGGCGATGACGATATTGAGGATGTTGTGGAAGGTATTCGAGTTGAACACGGGATTTCCTTTCAGGACTCTTTGGTTGAAATTCTGCCGTTGAACACGGTCAGCGGCATTTGCTGGGTTGGGAACGGGTAGGTCGCCGGGAAGCGCATCCCGGTAATCTGGTCCTTGCGGATCTTCACGACGCTGATGCTGTCGCTCTGATTACCGCCGGCCGCGTGAACGTGCGTCTTGTCGTGGCCGACGATGGTAAAGACGTGATTTCCGCCCGTGCGGGCTTTCACGCCAATGGCGCCGAGGTAATATTCCCCCTGCTTGACCGGGACGCCGAAGCGCAGCCAGTTCGCAGCCCAATAGGGGTTGGCAATCATCGGCTCTTTCGGGAGCGATACGGCGATGATGGTTTCCATTAGGTCGCCGCACCAGGGCAGCTTTGCCGGATCGCCCAGGGCGTGGCCGTCACTCTTAAGGAACTCGCTCAGCTCCTTCTTGTCGCGGGTTTCATGCAGGCCCATCTTGCGCTTGACCAGATCGACCCATGGCGGGACCAAGGCGGACGGAGGATTATCGATCTCCAGCGCCTTGAGCGTCTTCGGACCGATGGTTCCCGGATACTTGATGTCCAGCTTTCTATCGGCCTGGAACTTGGCAACAGCCGACGCCGTGAAGCGTCCGGTATCACCATCAGCGCCACCCGGGCCGAGGTCATAACCGAACGCAATCAAGCGCCGCTGCACCGCTTGCACGGTGGCGTTCATGTCTTTTTCCTTGTGGGGATTGGGTAGTCTCGAAGCCCTAAGGCTTACTCGGCGTAGATGAGAACGCCATCAGGACCATCGGGCTGGGCGGTCGGGTTTGCCTTGAAAGCGTCGATCAGCACCTGGGTTTGTGCTGCCGTCGTCTGGCAGATGATTGCGCCTGTGGTCAGCATCCCGACGACCTGCGAAATATTGGGAATGGTGTTCCAGACCCAAATAGGCTTTCCAGGCGCACCGCCGACTTCATTCTTGAGCTGTTGGTGCGCGGCAATCGCCTCGACGCCTGAATAGCATGTCGGTGTCACCAGCACGGTTTCGCCGTTGACGGTCTTCTCTAGTACGAGCTTGCTCATTGTCATGGTTCTCCAACCTCAAAGACTGTAGAGTGAAAAGCCGAAGTGCGAGGGCGTGATAAGAGACCCTCCGGCATGGTCTCGAATTTCTATGATTGCGTAGTCTCCGCCCCACTCGGCAATCGAGATGCTGACGCCATTGTTCGATATGGCGAAAGGCTCGGCGTCTCCGAGATGCTGGGTGAATATCGTGAGAACCGTTCCAACGTCGGTCATCCACATGGCCGCGAAGCGATAAGACCCCCCAAACGCCGAAATGTCTCCGCCTTCTGTGATGGCATGCAGGACGCACGCGATTTGCACCGGCGGCGTGTCGAGCGCAGCAGGGGGAGGATCTTCCGGGAAGACAATATCCGCGATGCTCTTGATCTCGTAGCCGAGCCCCGCAGGCACGTCCTTGGCGGCGATATCCTCAATCGACAACGCGCAATCTTCCGGGCGGGGAAGATAGATAACATGCTGGTTTCCTTCGAGGTCGAGGAAAACGATTGCCTTGCTTTGATCGATCGCAGTCATCTCAGGATCTCCACGCTGATATCGTCCATGTCGATGACCGTTGGCCCCGAGCTGTTCGTCACAAGGATTTCGACCCATGCGACATTTTTGGCGAAGGTCTTACCGGCCTGCGCAGCGGTAGAGGCGCTCATGCCAACGCTGATAAAAGTGGCGTAGTTTGTGTCAGCCATGGACGCGGTGAAATTCACTCGGAAGTACCCCGTTCCGAGATCGGTGATGGACGAGACATTGCGGCTGCTGCGAATTGCGGGCGTACCTGTTCCGTTGAAATTCACGAATGCCTTGATGTCAGGCGTGATGATATCGCCCAAGTTGACGTTCGCGTTGGGCATCGTGATTGCACGATCGGCCGTCAGCGCCGTGGTATCGAAGGTCAGGGCTCGCGGAGTGCCGGCGGCGTTGAAGAGCTTAAAAGACGCGCTTGCGAACTGTGCACTTGCGATAGTCCGCGCCGTGGTGAAGATGCTGGAAATGAGCCCCAAAAGGGTGCCCCTCTTCGCCGTCGCGCCGTCCAGGTAGATAAGCTCGTTTGCGTCGGCAAAGGTATCGTCCGAGGTCGCGCCGGTAAGAACTGCAGCCGCCGCACTGGCAGCATTCGACGCACTCGTTGCAGCCGCGCTTGCTGATCCAGCAGCGAGGCCGGCAAAGCCAAAGGCGTTCGTCTCACTCGTTGCGGCGGCCGAGGCGCTGGCAGCAGCAGCGGCGACGTAGGCGTTCAGGCCCGCGATCGAGAACACGACCACGAACTTGACGCCATCGAAGAGCAGGACGCTTTGCCGCCCCGTTGCGAACTCGCCAGACAGCAGATCCGAACCGTCACCATACTTTGCTGCATAGGTTCCGACGCCCGCGACTTGGATAGTTACCGCGGTCGTATTGTTGGCAGTCGGGGTGATGAGATAGAGCCGATCGGCCTTGAAGCCAGACGGCTCAGACACGACAACCGCGTTCCCCGTGCCGCCTGTCACGGTAAGAAGTCCGACAGCCGCGCGGCCGAACAGGCGATCGAACGTCATCGGCACCCAGGAGGCGCCGGTTGCGTCCCATTCCTTCAGAACGGCAGGATCAAAGTTCTTGTCGAGCCACAGCTTATCGGTCGCTGGCGCGCTCGTTCCATCGACCATATTATCAAGGACGCCGGCCGCCCTCAGGGCAGCCAAGGTCAGTTCTGACATTCGGACCCGCATAACCGTGGTGGAGTCCAGCCGGTTCGGGTTCGTCAGAAACAGGCCATAGTGTTCTGAATCGTCAAATTCAGTTACGGGCATCGTTTACCTCAACGGGAAATAGGCCGGGGTGCGACCTTGCATTGATGGGGATTTCGGAGTTTTATGGCGCCTTCCACAAAGGAGCCTTTGAGAATGGTCGCCTTAAGCGCGTTACTGATCGCTCAGATTACAGATCCGATCCGCATTGCCGGCGTTCTGCTCGGGATGTGGTTCGTTTGGAGTTCCTACGAGGGCAAGCGTCGGTTACTCCCGCTTGTCGTCGCGCTTGTCGTGGTTGCAGTTCTTTCCGCATTGATGCTTAGCCAGATGCGAGAACTTCGGCTTCCGTTCTCCTATCATGCCTTCACCACGGCCACGGGCTTTGTTGCAAATTGCATCATCGCTGGAGCGGCCTACGGCATCACGCGGCTTTTCAAATCAAAATCTAAAGTCGCGACGAGGCGTTAGTTCCCCGTCCCTTCCATCAGCGCAGGCTTGAGGCCTACGTTGATTCCAGTTCTGAACCCGGGCAGCGTTGCGCCGGGAAGCTGACGAACAGCGGCATTCACGCCGGACTTCTTAATGTCCCCGCCGATGAGCTGGTCAAGGATTGTCGTCAGATCCTCGAACGTGCCGACCGTTGGACCGGCAATTGCGCCGAAGCGCCCCCGGCTGGCATAGCGGGAAGCCCCGCCACCCTGGTCCTTGTCGCCAGCAATGAGCTGTGACGCCGAGGTAATGCCAGGAACGCCCCACTTCTCAACCGTGTTGCTGATCTCGAAGGGTATGGACAGGACGCCCGATCGATCGACGCCGTTTGCGATCCAGAGCCCGGGGTTTTCAAGCAGGCGTTCGGCCTCGTCGAAGTCCCCACGCTCTACATATTTCAGGTAGCTGATTAGCATCCCCAATGTCGTGCCAAAGATGAGCTGTTCAGCAAGCCTGTGCTGGCGCTGCTGCAGGCCGGCGATCAATACCCGCTGATGGCTGGCGAGCATGAAGCTTTTGAACTGGAAAAACAGCTTGCCGACGTTGGATTTCATCCAGAGCGGGTTATCGGCTACGCCCTTCATGATGATGGTCATGTCAGCGCTCTTGTTCAGAGCCGCCGCCCAGGTGCGGGCCGCCAGGTCGTCTTCCCATTGTGTTGCGTTCGGGCCATAGATGCCGTCTTCGACCATCCCGAATTTGCGCTGCTGGTCAGCAATCCGAGCCGCCATGTTCTCGTCTATACCGAGGCTGGCAAGATGGGCCTTCTCTGCAGGGTGGATCTTGGCGAAGTCGATCCGGCCGGTTGCCTCGTCCAGGGCGCCGAAGATGTTTTTCATCAGGCGGTTTTGCGACATGACGCCGACGATCGAGCGAAGCCCGTCATTCCAGTAGCCGAGGCCGGTTGCTTTCGTGAACACGTTGGAGGTGTTCGATAGGAACCGCTCAAAGGTGGAGCCGTAGCGGTATGGATCTTGAAGCTCCGCCAGGTTCGCAAGCCGGGACTGAAGGACGCGCTCAGTCACGACGCCAAGTTCCCTAGCGTCTTCCATCGAGATCCGGAGCGCCTTGTTGCCCTTGAGCTTTGCCGCGAACATCTTGGCCGGTTCCGTCAGGGTCGCCCGCATCCCGAACTTGCCGAGGACTGAGGCAGCGTCCGTTATGCTGGTCAGGGTTACGCCGCCCATCATCCGGATATAGTTCCAGGTCAGGGCCGCCCGGGTTATTGCACTCCAGGAACTTCCCTCGTCCGCCGCGCGGTAGGTGCCGCGGATCATGTCACGGAAGGCCTTGAGGTTGCCGAGGTCCCGCCTTTCCGCCTCGTTCAGCTTCTCCAGATCGGCCGCCGACTTGGCGCCCTTGCGAAGCTCCGCATATTCCCGAACGATTTCGTCAAGCTGCTCCTGCATGTCGGCGCGGCCGAACCGGTCGGTCAACTCGACTTCCGCCGCCATGGTGCGGGCATAGCGGCGCAGGATCAATTCCGCGTCGTTCTCCAGGAAGTCTTCGACCTGATCGTCAGCGATGTTGAAAACACGATCCTTGAGCGGCCCACGCTTTACCGGGACAAGCCATTCCGGAACATCGGTCGCACCCTTGCCAGTCAGGTTGTTGAAGACCGACGAAACGATTTCCTCGACATAATCGGCGCGGTCGCCCTCATCCACGAAATCCGGGATTTCCTCTTTCTGCTTCGGAAGGAAGGGCTTCAGCTTTTCGGAAGTCGCGTTGGCCTTGGCAAGCCGAACCTCAACCTCCTTGGCCTCCTTTGCCAGGACGTTCAGTTCCGCTTCAAGCTCAGGCGTCAGACGGCCTTCAGCGTCCACGCGTTTGATTGCGTCGGTCCTCGCCTTGATCCGGGTTTGGTCATAGCGGGCCTTGCCATAGTCGCGACGGGAGCGGGCATAATCGACCATGCGCTTGATGGCCGGCGACTGCTTCACCTGGTCAACGTTCGCGTTGATCTCGTCCTCAAGATCCTGAAGCTCTTTCGCAACGTTCTTGGCCTGGGCTTCCGACACCAGACGCTCATTGCGAAGCCCGTCAGTCGCCTTGTCGAAGTCGTCGATTTCCTGGTTCAGCCGAGAGATGCGGCTGTCCACGTCATCCAGCACCTTTTCGGGCCGCAGCTTTTCGGCCATGATTTCGCGGATCTCCCGGATAGTCGAGTTTTCGTCGATCCCCACGCTCTTCAGCCATTCCGAAACGTTGGCGCCGAGGGCGTCGGCATTGGCAAGCTCGTTCTCCTGGGCCGCCGATCGGAGAGCGTTGCCGCTGACTTCAGCACGAATAGCATCCATCAGGGCGTTTTCATCGACATAGCCGTTGGCATCAGTCGGCAGGCTATCGAATAGCTCGAATTCAGACCCGACGATATTGTCAGCAGAGCCGCGCCCGCCTTCCTTCTTGAAGAGACCGGGAACAGTCTTCGGTGTAACGCCCATGGCCCGCAGGTTCGCGTCAAGCGATGAGCCGATCCGGACACCGCCGCGGCGCTTGAGGATCGTCAGCACAGGGGTTTTCGCGAGACGCACGTTCTCAGCCGTCCGAGCTTCCTTCACGGCCTTGACCAGGCTATCGCCGGCCTGTGCTTCGCGCAGCGCGGTCACAACCTCTTTCGGCGCCCGATCCTTCAGCACATCGAAGCGGCGGCTTTCCTCGCCACGAACGCGGCCGAGCATCGCATCGCGTGTCTTCTGGCGAGCGGCAAGACGATCCTCAACATTCTGGAGTCGGGTGAACGCCTTGTTATAGCGGTCATCGACAAACATCGTGTCAACGACCTTGTTGCCGATCTTGCGCTCTTCCTGCCTCAGAATGGCCTGGTCTAGCTGTTCCGAGAAATAGCGACGGGCAATGTCACGGAAGCGGGTTTCCTCGCCCATGAGACGCTGACGGTTCCAGAGGCGCGTCACGTAGCTTGCCGCGGTCGTTACCTTCACGTCTTCCGGCAGCAGGCCAGAGCGTTTCGCACGTTCGAGGAGCGGATCGAAGACCTTCGAGCGGGCTTCCTGTGCAGCGCGGGTGACGAACTCGTTCCCGCCCTCGTCGATATCGCCACGACGGCCGGCCCGAGCTACAGCCGTGTTGAACTCGCCTATCGTCCCCGTGAAGCCATTCTTTCGAGCATCGCGATAGAGAGCCCTGGACGACTTCAGCCAGGAGGCAACCGCGCCGCGCTCATAGAGCTTCACAAGGTTTTCCACGTCGGCGCCGAGCGTCTTCCCTTCCATGTTCATGCGCGTCATGATCGGGTTATCGACCATCTTCGCATAGACTTCGCGGACCCGCTTGGAGGGGGAAAGCATGGTCTGAACGCCGGGATTGATTCGAGCCGCAGCAGTCGCCCGCGCGACCAGCTCCGCAGCCTTGGAACCGCCGATCCCTAGATCTTCGAGATTGATGTTATCGGAAGCAGCGGCACCGGCCGACTGCATGCGCTGCACAATCGTTTGCGTCAGCTCCTCAGGATTGGGAACGTCATCAGCCAAATCTGTTTCGAGCTGGCGAGCCGCCGCGTCCCACTCCCCTTTGCTGAAGAACTTCGCGCCGGCCATCCCAATGACGCCACCCAGGATAACCGAACCGCCGATATTCATAGCGCTTTCGCCGGCAGTGCGGGTTTCTTGCGTTGCCTGCAGCGCGCCTTCCTGGACAGCAGCCCCGACGCCAGCAGCCACGCCCACGGAAGCCGCCGAACGCACACCACTGTAGCCAAGGCGAGCGCCCTTCACGAACTCACCGCCAGGAAGGAGGATTGTCGGGTCGAGAACGGTAGAAATCGCAGCAGCGCCGAGCCAGGGAACCCAGCCGCTTGCCTTGAGAGTGGCGGCATCCTGCTTTTCTCGTTCGATATCCAACCGAACGACATCCGCCGCCTTGCGGTTATAGATCGTTTCGAAGCGTTCCGGATCTGCCTTCACCAGGTCGGCAAAGTCAGGGTCTTGATAGACGTTGTACGTCTGATCAATCTTCGAAAGCTCTTCAGCGGAGCCATCGAGATACGCACCTGACGCCGCCGATCCAAGAGGGTTATTCAGGCTCAGGGTAGACTTCAAGGTTTCGAGGAACGTCGGGTCCGGCTTGTCATACTGCGAGAGGATAAGCGGGCCGGCACCTTCAACCATACTGTTCATATCGAGAGGCATCAGTAACCACCCCCGCCGCCGGCCTTGTCATTCGTCGATGGGCTTTCCTTCATGATCGGCCCACCGAACGCCTTGTCCATCCGCTGTTTTTCGACAGCCGTTTCAGCCGCCCGCGCCTTCATCCAGTCTGTTCCGACCGGATCGGCAAGAGCGCGATCGACCGCCTGCTGTTCGTTCACGTCCTGAGTGCGCTGTTCAATCATGCGGGTTTCGGCATCCTTGATTTGCTTGGCAGCCTCTTCCTTGGCCTTGGCTTCAGGAGCCGCAGGATCGGCCTGGAAATATCGCGGGGAAAGCTGCAGCCCCTCGTCTGTCTCGACAAACACGCGATAGCGTGGCGGCCGACCGGCACGAATATCCTTTTCCGTCTCCCCGTCAGGCTGGAGATAGATGTTTTCCACGTTCTGCAGGCCGAGGCCCTTCATGTCTTCGATTGCCTGTTCCCGGATATAGTCGTGGGTTCCGTCAGCCGCAGCCGGATAGCTCGCCTCAGGCGGGTTGCGAATGATGACGTTCGAGCCGAACACAGTGAACTGAGAAGGCCCGTGCCGCTTGGCAAACCGCTTCTTGGCAACCTCTTTCGCCGCCGCCTCGTTGCCGTTGGTATCAACCAGCGCCTCACGGAACGCTTCACGGTAGTCTTCCACCAGGACGGCTTCAGCTTCGGAATTGACCCCCACCTTGATTTGCTCAGGAGTTGCCAGCCCACCCACGGAAGGCGAAGACCAGCCCTTTGAAAACTCGCTCGCAACCGTGTCCGCGTCGATCCCGTCAATCAGCTTCTTGATCGGCTTCGAATCCAGGAGGGCGTCACGTGCCCGCACCTTGTCAGGGTCGTTGCCGTCGATGAGGCGCCGAGCGGCTTCCTCAGGCGTAAAGCCGAGGTCATTCGTATATGTCCGGAACAGATCGAGGTTCTTCCGCACCGCCTCGCCACCAGGGAAGGCACCGAACGCGATCGGGGCGTTCTTCTGCAGAACGTTGGCCGCAGTCATCGCCTGCCCCATGGAGGCAACGTCGGTCGATGCGGCACCGCGGCGCAAGTCCGCCTGAACCTGCTTCGGAATGTATTTCGTGCCGGCGACGAACCCGGAGGCAACAACCGCCTGCTGGTCATCCGGAGCGCCGGCAACCATCTTCTCATAAGCCTTGTCCGCGACCTTGGTTTCGTCGGGATCGAACGGGTTGACGTTCGCACCGCCGCCAGCCAGAGAGCGGATAAAGCCGTTGACCTCCCCGGTATCCTTCATGGCGGTGCGGAGCGAGTTGATCAGCGCGGCCTTGTCGCCGTCGTCGATCGTGTTATCCCGCAGGATGACATTCGCATCGACTTCCTCAGGCTTGGACGCGATCAGGAGGTTATAGCTATCCTTTACCCTCGTCCGCTCAAGAGTGCGTTGCTGGCTGTATTCCGTCTCGCCCCAATTCGCGAGCTGTTCGCGCCGGTCATAGGGAATGGCATCGAGATCCGGATCAACAGGCGCCGCCTTCCCGCCCCGAGTGCTGGCGTCTTCGATATGCCAGTTCTCATTCGCAAGCGGGAACTTCAGGCCATATTGCGGCGCATTCTCATGGACCCATTTCACGACGTTCGCGGGCGCATTCTTCAGCGATTGGCCGTTGAACGCGACATCGGCAGCCCGTGCTTTTTGGCCGTCCTTTGCGTTGTGGTTGCTGTGGCCTGGAGGCGCTACATTCCTTCTGGCTTCGTCGATCGAGCCATATTTCGCAAGGGCTTCCTTCCAAAGCTCAGCCTGTCGCTCATTCGACCGGGCGCCGGAATAGATTCCGAGGCCTGCCTGAATTTCAGGGGGCGCAGACTGGAACATGCGGGCCAGCTTGACGGAGAAACCATCGTCCAGCCCGTCAATGTGTGTCGCGTCCTTGTCCGTCCGAGACTGTAGAAAAACTTTAGCCTGGGAAGCGTCCTGTGACGTGAAGGTGGAGACCTTGGCCTTGCCCAGCACCTTCTTGTAATAGTCGGCGCTTTCCTTGGGGATCACTGAATCGTCACGGCCGGCGGCAATCCACGCGTCCGCCCTCGTCTGTCCGCCATTGTAGGCGATCAGCGCGGCTTCCTTGTCTCCGCTATAGCGGGTGAGCATCTTCTTATAGAAATGCTCCCCATACTTTTTGCTGACATCGGGATTTTTCAGATAGGCCTTCTGCTCTTCGACCGTGCCGCTTGTCGGGAACGCACCGTCGCGCAGCTCGCCCGCAATCTCGGCGCCGGTTTCCGGCATGACCTGCATCAGGCCCGAAGCGCCCTTGGACGACTCCGCATTCGGATCACCGGAGCTTTCAACTTCCTGCATGGACGCCAGGACGGCATCAGTCCCGCCCGTGCCGCGGATCTCGTCTAGCGCCTGCTGGGGAGCGTTCTGGAACTTCCAGCGCCATTTGCTTTCGGCCGCGTCGGCTTCCCATTCCTGCCGGCGGATAGCCTTCCAGGTTTCCGGCATGTCGGCGCTGTTGATCGCTTCGAGGCCCTGAACCTTGAGCTGGTCGAAAGGCGCAGCGCTGTTGCGGATCTGCTTGCGAACGTTATCCAGGCTGCTGTTTGTGTTCCGGTCGTAATAGAGCGTTTTCGCCTTGGTCTCGTAGTCATAGGCCTTTTCATAAAGGCTGTTGCCACGGCCCAAAAGCGTGTTGTTGTACTTCGTCTGATCGTCGTCGTTGAGACCGGCAAAGTTTGCCTTGGCGAAGTCATCCGCCCGCTTCTGATACCCTTCGATATACTGGCGAGTGAAGCCGATCCCGCTTTCGGTCGAGCCGTCGCGAGCCTTCAGGAACCCTTCTTCCTCGCTATTGAGGAAGTTCGTCAAGGCGGTTGAAACGTCGTTGCCGCGCTTGTTGCTAAGCTCCTGGACTTCCTTGTCCGCCAGGTCTTTCAGGTTGAAGGCGGATTGAACAAGATCCTGCCCAAAGCCGGCCATCGCCGCCCCGACGTTTGAGACCGGACCAGAATTCGCAATGCGGCCTGAGCGGGTACTATCGCGCGAAATATCTCGTGCTGTAGGGATTTTCACTATCAGCTATCCTTAGGACTTTGAGCCGTATGGAGTGCGAACGCTGGGAGACGGAGCGCTCTTCTGAGGAGCCCCGAACCTTGAAAACATGCTGGTCACGCCGCTGAAGAGAGCGCCGGCCGCATTGTAGTAGGAAGCCTGTCGCGCCGCCTTCCCCTCGTATCTGGAGACCTTGGCAGCGTCGTTATAGCCGCGCGCCTGCTGCTCGCCCTTGTAGATCGAGGTCTCTGCCGAAAGAGCCGTTTCGCCGGCCGTCTCGCCCATCATGTCGATAACGGACGGATCGTTTACGCTGCCGCCGCTGCCGGCAATCGCCGCGCGCTGCTGGCTAAGCATGTACTGGCCTTGGCGGTACTTCTCGGATGCCTCCCGCTGCGAAGCCGCTTGAGCTTCATCGGCCTGCTGCTCTTGAACCTTGGCCTCGTATTTGGCTTTCGCTTCGGCGTCCTTGCCCTGCTGGAGCGCGCCGGAAACGGACATGATAGTCCCGGCCACCCCGGCAATACCCGAGACGATCGAACCGATTGCGGCTAGTTCTGCCATTTCCAAAGAACCTTTCCGTTGACTGTCTCGTCGGTCGGCTCGAAGCCAAGCCGCCGCATCAGTTCCTCAGCGCGGGGGATTGAGGTGTCGCAAACTGCCTTGATGACCGTCGCCCCCTCCTCTTTCACCCGCTCGAAGCCTTCGAGCACGTGCCGGTACAGAGACGGCTTCCGTTCCGAGTTGGGGATTTCGAGGAAGGCGACCCATTCGCCAGCAGCCGTTTCGATCGCGCCGCCGAAGCCAGCGACCAGGAGGCCGCGCCGCATCGCCTTCCCGATCCATCGAGCTTGACACTCGTTGCCGTGATAGTACCGGGCAAAGTCTTGGTCATTCGCCCAGGCTATCTTAGCCATTGGTGCGGGTATCCAGAACGAGAGCCGAGGCTGTGAAGGGATAGGGAGCCCGACACTCAATGCAGATCCGGCTATCCGTGTCCCAATCGCTGCTGATGCTCATCAGGTCGGCATCGAAGTTTGCGAAAAGCTGGCCGGCAACAATCGGCTTGTCGCCCTTCGTGGTCGTGAACCGCCGCAGCGTGTCGAAATCCTTGCCGACCCGGAGGCCGTCGAGAACCGTGTTCAGCAGGTACAGACCTAGCTTGGAAATCTTCTTGCGCTGGAATAGCGCCGTGCCGCCTGCAGCCCCATAGGCAAGTTTCGTTGACCGCCACCGCGCATTGTAGGGCAGCCCGATCACGACGTTGCTCGCAGCCGTTTCAAGAACGACCTGACCCGAGGCGACCGTATAGAGGTCATCCTGATCATGCACAGCGGCGCCATCGGCCCACACAACCACGTCCAGCCCGTCCAGTTGAGGAACTGAAAACGTCGTGGTTGCCGAACCCGTAAACCGAGTGAAGCCATCAGCAACGCAGTTGATCGCGCCGCCCCTGCAGTCATTGAGGTTTGCTAGCCGTTCGAGCCTTTGCGTCCCGTTCCGGACGACGGCGAAATAGACCGAATCCTGGTTGGAGCCGCGGCTTGTCGAAACGCTCTTGAACTCGCCATCCGTCAGGACGCGGGACCAGGCTATGACCTTTTCGGCCGGCTCATAGGTCAGTGCCCGGGCTTCACCGTTCGCCAGAATGAACCAGACGACAGTATCAGGCCGGCGCTGGACTGCCATGTCCACGACCTGCGACCCGTCAAACAGCTCTTCGTGCATCGCGAGCAGATCAGTTGACGTGTAATCGACGCCCTGGGCATCGGGGGAAATGCGGAAGACGCCCGTTCCCGAGGCCTGGACGAACACGCCGTCCTTGTCCGCCTTCACCGCCCGAATGCTGGCACAGCCACGCGTCGAGGCATCGACGGGGAACCAGCTATCGGCGGTAAGAGGTTCATCGAAGGAGGAGGCCTTGACCGAGATTTCGGACATGTCGGTTCCGGCAATCAACCGCTGCAGGCCGAGCAGCCACAGGATGCCCCGCGCCGAGCTGGAGTTGACGGATCGGGCAATCGGAGCCGACGCCCCTTCGACTTCATCGTCAAAGCTCTTGAAGGCATCGGGAACGGAACCATGGATGAGATCCACGCTCGCCCAATAGAGGCGCCCGCCGAACGTCTCGACAGCGGCCGGCCAGCCGTCATGATCCGACCAGGTAGAGCTATCCCATTCGAAGGACGCGACGGTCGAATAGAGACGGCTAAGGACTTCGGCCGAAACCACGGTCTTGCTCGTGTAGCCTGTTACGCGGACGACGCCGGACTGGCTGCCCCCGCTATAGGTCAGGTTGGTGACGATCGAGCCGCTGGTATAATCGCCGCTGCCGAGGGCGAAGCGGAAGAACTTGACCACGTTATTGTCAGGATCGGTATAGGTGGAGCTGACAGCCCCCGTATGGCTCGATAGCGTGGTCCAAGCGGTAGGATTGCCCGAGCCGTCATCAACCGAAACCTGCAGCCTAGCAGTTCCGGAAAAGGTTCCCGAGACCGAATAGCTGAAGGCGCGAGCGCTACCGACGCCGGCCACCCGGATAAAGGCGCCGTTTGCCGGAGCACTCGTGAACGTTTCGTCGATCGTCTGCCCGCTCTGGAAAAGCCGGAAGAGCTTCCCGACCATCGTTGCCGCGAAATAGTCGCGATTGGCCGTGAGCGTGATGTTGCCGACAAGCCCGCTGGGCTGGAGAGAGACCAGACCGTCAGAGGTGACGAACGGCCCGTCGCTCACCTTGTAGCGCTGGATACCCCATGACGCATCGCCGCGGCGCTGGATTTCACGCTGCTGGTAGACGCCGGAAGCGACGTACAGCACGTCTTTGTTCTGCTTGTAGCGGAGGATGTTGTCTTCGAGGTCGTCGTCAGTCCAAGGCGTCGTCAGGACCATGACGCCAGCCGCTTCAATCTGGCAGGACGACATAATCGCAAGGCGCGGCTGTTCGTTGATCAGTTCAAGGAAGATGCTTGCCGTCGTCGGAGTGAAGGCGATCGAATGAACGCCATCGTCTAGGACTGCTTCAAGGATAAGGTCATCTGAACCGGCAGTGGAGCCCAAACGAACCTTGATCGGGCCGCGCGTCACGTCGAAGCGCATGGCGTGTTCAACATTCCGATCGGCCAACGCGACGGAAATCGTCTGTTTCGCCCATGCCCTGGACTGTGTTGCGCCCGTAAGCTGGAGATCCCCGCCCGAGACCGAGGCGGAAGCCGTGCCCGTGCTGGCATTGGTCCAACCGGTGAAGGAGGCAAAAGCCCCATTCGTCACGGTCGTGGCTACGGCAGCGCGAGAGATCAGCGCATCGCCCTTTACGACCCTCAGAGCCTCATCGGAGAGAACCGGAACGAAAGTCGAGCCGCCGGAATAGGAATGTTCGAGAAGCTGGACCTGTCCAAAGTCGATATTGGTTATATGTTCGAGGCCCGGGCGGAAGGTCATGGAGCCAATCACGCGCGGCAAGGCGTTCTCATAGAGCGAGCCCGCAAACTGCTGACCTTCGAGATCGAGACGGGCAAGAGCCTCGTCACCAACCTCGCCACCGTTCAGCGAATAGACTGGAGCGTTTACGGTCGGCATTAAACGTCACCCTCGCCCGGGCTGATTTCGCCGCCGACAAGCGTTCCACCGCGACCATAGCCGTCACCGTACCCATAACCACCTTGACGCGCTCGCAGCCAGGAGCCGGTTCCGATAACCTTGTTGTTCTCGTTGCGGGCATCGACGCTTTTCGCCTTCCTCAGAGCCTTGTCGAGCTTCTTGTCTAGCTTCGCTTCGAGCGTGTCGCCGGACGTGAGCTTACCCACCGTCTCAAAGGCGAGCTTTACCGCCACATAGCGCCAGAACATGGTCGGCCACGTGTCAACATCGGTCATCTTGGTCTTGGAAATGTACCGCAGGAACATCGGGTTCGTGTTCGAGTGCAGATAGCCGCCCTCGTCCGCATACTCCCGGAACCCGCTGCGAAAGTCCGGCACGTTGGAGACGGCGACAGTCCGAGAGTAATCGTCCGGATAGTCGAAGACATACGCCCAGCCGAGCGCCGCCGTCCCCGTTACGCTTTCCTCCAGGGCAACAGAGACCTTGAACGCGTTCCAATCGCCCGCGCTGAAAGCCTCCTCGACAACGCCGGTCCAGGCATTATCGAGAACATAGCGAGCCTCGACATCATCCGTCAGGGTGACAATGGATGCCGCCTGAAGGTGAATGAGCGCCTGTTTGTAGACCTGGAGTTTGTCGACCATTACTGACCCTTCAAAATCTCGAAGTATTTCGTGGCAGCGGTCTCCGCATCGGCCTTCGAATGGAAGCCGTGTTGGATAACCTCCCCGTTATGGATGAAGCGCCACTGGTGTTTCGGTCCACCGTGGGAGACCACCGGCTCCTTGACATCGGCGGCCCGAACTTCCGGAGCGTTTTCGGCATCGAACACCCGCAGGACGCGGACCTTTGCCGAGGTTTTGGTCACGGATACGACCCGGAGGTCACAGTCCAGCGCCATGTCGTCCGAAACCACGGCGATGTGCATACCGGGCTTCAGAACACTGAGGTGGTTGGAGAAGAATTGCGGATGCGTCACGTCGTCGAGCGTCGTTTCGGACGGGACAGTCGCTGCATAACGGCCGATCGAGTAATCCGCCTGCATGAAGCGGCCACCCGAAAGCTTAGGATTGCTCACTGGCAGATCCATGATTTTCACCTATGGGAAAGAGAAATGGAAAAGGGGTACGCTCAGGTTCGAGCGCACCCCCGGGACACGTTAGTCAGTGTCGGTTGCGGTGACGGCCAGGCCGTCAGTCAGATCCACGCCGAGCGTATCGGTGCCCGTCGCTTCGTCGATGACCCAGCAGATATGCACTGCCGTCACAGCGCCCGACAGCGTGCTTGTGCGGGTACGGACCAGCACAATGTCACCCTGCCGAGCGCCCTTCTTGTAACCGTCCGACACATAGTTGGACGTGTTGACCGTCGCGATGGCGTCGGTCGAGTCGAGCAGCCAGATATTGGTCATCCCAACACCGGAGAGGCTGCCAATGAGGAGCTTGAAGCCCTGAGATACATAAGCCATGTGTGCGCCTCCTTAGCTGAACGCTGCGGTGTCGTCGGTGACGACTTCGATCACACCGGCCTGCTGCAGGATGGTGGCGCCGTCGAAAATGGTATGACGCGAGAACGAATAATCGTCCTCGTCGTTGTACCCGACGCCGACCTGGATATTGTCCTGAGCAATGGCATGACCGACTGCCGGCTTGGCGAAGATGAAGTTCGAAGCCGTAGCCGTGCCCTTGCCGGGAAGGCCGTTGTGCATGATGTGCTTCGCGCCGAGCCAGATCTTCGGACGGTCAAGCGTCATGCCGACGAGAACCTTTTCGTCAACATAGTCCGCCGACTTGAATTCCTGGAACGTCAGAAGCCGCGCCCATGCCTTCGGGGTCCAAAGGCATGTGATCTGGTTGCCGACCATGACATCTGCTTCGAAGAGCTCGGAGAGCGCATCGACGGTCTTGCCATAGGTCAGGGTGATTGCAGAGCCGCTGTTGTACTGGTTCGTTGCGGTCGCGAGGGCATCGATGATGGTGTAATCGATTTCGCGAGCTGCAGCGTTGGCGCCGGCATTCTGCATCGCTTCGCGAACGTTCGCGGGAGCGGTGAACACGTCGAAGCCGGTGCGGGTTTCCTTCGAATGCTTTTCTTCGAGGGTAACAGTCGGCTGCGTGTCGGTGCGGTTCCGGGACGGAATGAGACCGTTCGTGCCGCGGGAGGTCATGCGGCCGGCGGCTGCCTGCAGAGCAAACTTTGCAGTGAGGCCGGAAAGCACTTCTTCGGTTGTGACCGATTCCTTGAGGTAGGTTTCGCCCCGCTGGAAGGCGACAACCCATTCTTCAACGAACTGGTCTTTAGTGATGGGATAAGCCATGCACCTAGATCCTTGTATTGATTGATGGGATTGGGGGTTTCCAGCCGTTGGACAGGGTGCCGTCATGCTCTTTTGCGGGATGCCCTGGACATGCCAGAGGGCCGCAAGGCCGAGCCAGACGGGGCTTTCTCATCAGCTTTTCATTTCAGAAGGGTTGCGGGGCCGTTGCCGGGATGCCGCGGGGTAGTCAGAAGGGACCGCTTACTTGCGGGCCTTAAGCTTGGTGCGTTGAGCATAGAGCTTCGTAAGTTTGCCCTGCACTTCATCGCTGAAATACTTCTTCGAATCCGAAGCGCGGAGCTGCATAAGCTCGTTGATTCGTTCTTCGACGGTCTTGGACGTGGTTTCCACATCGCCCGTGATAATGGCGTTGCCGCCGTAATAGTCGGAGCCGATCTGCGCCATCATCTTGACGAACTCGGGCTTGTCCTGGAGCCGGGAGCCGTCCATGAGGCGTAGCCCCATCATGTTTTCGAAGCCCTCTTCCCCGAGGTGCGTCGTCATGATCTGCGCTGCGGCGCTGACATTGCCGTCGTATTCGCCGCCCCATTCAGTGCGGAGAGCCGCTTGCGTGGCCTTGGCCGTCTTCGCCATGTTGCCGTCAAGCTCTTGGCGCTGCGCAACCGCGAAGTCCTGGAACCAGTCGATCGCAGCCGCCGCCGTCTTCGGATCAGCATGCTTTCCGTGCATGTGTTCCTTGAAGGAGGAGAGCGCTTCCGTGTCGAACTCGGAGGCCTCGAAATCCTGCCTGAAGGATACCGGATAGGCCGCCGGATCGTCAGGGATGCCGACCGCCTCGCGATAGGCCTTGATTTCCTCAGGCGTTGACTTGTCCGTCAGGGGAGAAACGCCCTTGCCGGCATTCTTCGCCACCTGGGCAGCTTCGCGAACGGCCTTGGAAATCGCTTCCTTGGACTTGTACCGTTCGAGCTGCTTCAGAAACTTCTCATCACCGCCCGCCAGCATCTCGCGGAAGGTCTGCAGCTCGCCCACGTCAGAGGCACCAGCAGCGCCGGCATCATCGGAAGCGGCAGCAGCAGCCCCAACAGGCTCTTTGCCCGCCTGTGCGCCAGGCTTGGCAGCAGTGGCAGCGTTGCCGCCCTTGCCGGTATCAGCCGACCCGCCTTGAACGGGTGACGTTGCGCTCGTCTGCTGGTCGTCCGCTGCTGCGGTCGTGTTCTCGTCCGTCATGTTTCTCACCTGTGAGCAAATTCAAAGGAAAAGTGACGAGCTTTCGAAGCTGAAAGCCCACGTGCTGCTTGCCGCCGGCAAAGGTGGTGTCCCTATCGCCGCCAAGCTCTTCCGGCATCCACACCATGTCGTTGCACCCTGTAATGAACAGGATCGCCGCCCATGCGCGTTTCTGCTGGTCTTCACTCGCAACGCCGGCCGCGAGCGCCTGGAGCGCCACGCAATCAGCTTTGCGGATTTCGAGATTGTTTTCGGGCGCCATGTTGTCAGGTCTGACCTGGACAGGATGCCACGGACGATAGGCGCGCTTGGTTTCACGGTCTGCCATCGATCACCTATGAAACGGAAAACCGGGATACCGACCCGGCACGGTCAAACGACTTCGGCCGCCTGGAGCTGCTGGGCAGCGTTGCCGACCTGTCCGGCGACTTCGGCGCCCTGCCCTACCTGCTGCATCATGGATTGCTGCGCTTGCGCTGCTTGCGCTTGAGCGCGGCTTTGAGCAGCCTGTTCAGCATCGACCAGCCAGTCAGCATGACCGCCGGGAACGGACTGGAACGCATCACGGAAGGACTGGCGAGCGTCCACCTCGACGACCATCGTCGGATCAAGCTGCATGGCCTTGGCGATCAGTTCGCCGCTTTCATGGTATGCGTTGATTGTCTGGCGGTCGCGGGCTTCCTTGAGCGAGTTGTTGAACTCATACACGAGGTTTTGCCCCAGCAGCTCTTCGGGCATATCGACGGGAACGCCGTTCGCATCGACGGGGCCATAGCCGCCCGCCCGCATAACCTTCTCTGTGACGAGATCCAGCGTCCGGCCGGTCCATTCGTCCTCGATGGGCTCGAACAGCGGCAGAGCATTGCGGATATACTCCGCCACGACCTGAGACGCCTGATAGGCGGTAATGTCCCGGCCCTGAAGTGAAGCCATCGGCTGAAGCTTGTTAATGTAGAAGGCATCCGCCAGCAGGCCACGGGCATCCGTCAGGGCATCGACGCCGAGGCCTGGGTTCTTCCCGAAATCAACGGTGCGGATCGCAGGGCCAAGGCGTTCGTCATACTCGCTATCGATGTATGTCACGCCGCGGGAACTGAGGTCGATCGGAGAAGTCACGACATCTTCCATCGCGATAACCGGAGGATCGAGCGTCTTTTCGGCCGCTTCGATGATGGACATCATCATGCGTTGGATCATGCGAGCCTGCGGCAAGGCAATGATGGTTGCCGGCGAGACAGCGTAGAACGCGCCGCTCACGGTCTGCCAACGTGGGACGATGTAGTCAAAGGTGAAAGCCGGCTGCTCCTGAAGGATCTTGCCCCCCTCAGTTACATAGACATCGGCCCATTTCGCGCCTTTCGGGAACTTCCGATAAGGATCGTATTTGTCAACGGGGATGAAGATATGACGCAGCTTGAACTTGCTGGTCGTGTCCTTCTTCTTCAGCGCGTTCTTGACCGGCTGGGGCAGCTCCGATTCACCGAACCAGTATGCCATTGCATGCGCCGTCATATCGCATTTGCGGTGCACGTGATCAACACGACCGTCAGGCCCCTCAGAGCCGGCGCAGTCCTTGCCGTGGTGCGTCCTGAACATCAGGTTATCACGGGCTTTGTTGTACGACACCTGCGTCCAGCCCATGCCGAACGTTGCAAAATCATGCTCGTTCTGACTGGCGGCTTTGCGATAATTGCTGTCGTTGGAATAGAGGATCGAGCGGTTGACCGTCGTCATGAACTCCAGGAACATCGAGGGACCGCGGCGCCGAGCAACATCGGGATTGGATGTTGCGGCCTTGAACCATTCCCGGTCAGCAGGCCGGACCATGGTGCCGATAGCGTTCCCAAGTTCGCGACGGACCAGGACCGGATAGAAGTCCGTCAGGTGAGAAGCGAACTCCTGCCCATAGGTGATTTCTTGCGTGAAGTTCGCCCGCTCTGGATAGAAGAACTCGGCAATCTCCTGATGGAGGCTGTCAATACTCTCCTTGGCCGCGAACATGCGACCGTCGATTTCCAGCAGATCACGGCCGGCCTTGTCGAACGACATCAGCGAGCACCAAGCGTTGAGCGCGAGAACTCACGGCCGATCGTGCCAGGCACAGGGGCGAGCCGATCGGCCGCCTGAGAACTGCCCGTCCGAATCTGCCTGTTGTTCTGCTGGCGCTTGCGCTTTGCCAGCGGATCGTCCGCGTCCGGCATCGGAGCCGGCGGCTCGGGATCGGGCATCTTTGCTGAAGCTGGCTTGGAGAAGAGTGCACCCATCTAGCGTTTACCTCGCAGTTTGTCTTTCATGGCACTGTTGGACGTGACGGATTTGAATTGCCTCTGGCGCATATCCCGGCGCTCTTGTGCGGCTTTCGGGCGTCTGAGGCCCCCCATCTTCGAGGCCGACAGCATGACAGTCGTGTCGCCCTTGTCAGGCGAGCGGCCGAGCAGTTCCTTTTGCTCTTCCTTCGGCAGGACCAGGATCACTTCACCAGCGCCAGAAGGCACAATGTCGAAGCGGTATGAGCAGAGGTCCGCCACCATTTCAGGATCAGGCGGAAGAGCGATGCGAGAGCCGTATTCAGGATCAAGCTGCTCACGTAGCTGCCAGACCGCTTGCGCCCTCAGGTTCTTGAACCCGTACATGCCGTCACGAGTATGCGACGTTGAGCCCGAACCGCCTTTGAAGCCGTAGCAATCGACATCGCTATGAGCGAGCTGGGTAAGCGTGTCCCCGCCATACCCGCCGCCAGCATCGACGACGACGCGGCAGCGGTCCCGCATTTCCTTGACGATCAGACCGGCAACGGTTGGCCCGTCCGGAGTGTCAACGCCCTTGTAGCTGGTAAACCGGGAATACCACCAATCGCGCCGGGACTGGATTTGCGTCTTGTCAGGGCCGCCCTGGGCAACGTCGGCGGCAACGGCAGTCATCGGCACGTCTTCAGGCGGAGTTTCCGTCCAGCGAGCTTGCGCAAGCTTTATCCAGCGTGTCGGGATAACCTGCCAATCGTCATCGTCGCCATCGACAGAGAAGTTACCATCCCTCAGGCGGTCTCGAAGCTCTTTCGGCAGCGCTTCCAGGGTAGAGGCATAGCCGGTTTCCATGAGATCCGGATTGTCTTCGAGCCGCGACCGGATGAAGGTTCGCGACCTGGGAAGCTCACCCTTCGGGCCGATGTAATCCCGGCCGACTTCAACGTCTTCCCCGTCGATCGCCGTGAACCATCGCAGTTCGCCGGACTTGGCAGGATTTGGATGCGACGGCTCAAGCCATGGCGCCCAATACTTGATCACCCATTGGCCTTGCGAGGAGGTCGGAGGGTTGCCCGTTGCGACCACGCGGCACCGCCGGCCGAGAGCATCGCGAAGCCATGCGATGATGTAGCGATATTGGGATTCCGAGAACTGCGTTATTTCGTCGAAGCCTTTGAGCCTATGCGGCCGACCCTGATACTTCTCTTTGTCCGCCTCGTTCGGGACACCGCCTAGTTCGATCGTGCCGCCACCAGGGAGGCGCCAGATATGTGACTGGCTGTTGTACCCGTCACGAGTGCCGAGGATGCGGGAAAGCTCGTCCTCAATGCCCTTGACCTGCGTCGCCTGCCTTCGGAGGATCAAGGCCGGCTGGTATTCGTCTGCAGCCAGGCCACAGAGCAGCGCCGTCTTGCCCCCGCCAGCCGAGCCACCATAGAAGGTTTCATCAGCTTCGGAGAACCAGGCGTCGGTCTGAGGCCCGAGGTTAGGAACGAATATCTGATCCTTTGTCCCCTCAAGGGCCAGCGCCTTCAATCCAGCCTGTTCTTCCGGTGACAGCGCGTTAATCGCCGCCAGAACATCGCTAAGCTCCACTGGACGCCTTGGCCGACATCAGGCCTTTTGCGAGCATGAAGCCGATACGACGGGCCAGTTCATTATCGCTGACTTCCTTCGTCTCGATCGCGCCGCCATCCTTGCCGGTCACTTCCGACCGATCAGCCAAGCCGAGGTCACGGGCGATAATCGAAGGGTTCAGCAGGTCGGCAGAGGCGCCTTCGAACTTCTGGGTCCGGATAGTTTCCTCTACAGCCTCACAGACTGGCAGGAAATCTTCGCGCTTGCGGTACTCATCCCAGGATCGCCGGCCGATATCGAGGAAGATGCAAAGCCCACTGATCGACATTGCCCGCATCTTCGGGAACGTCTCTTTCGTCACGACGCCCTGAAAGGCAAAGCCCTTCGTCTCATAGAGAGGATTAGCTTCGACCCACTCGAAATATTCGAGGCATGCCGTCATCAAATCATCCGGGGAGCCGAAGATTGGCTTCCGACCGTGTGAGCTGCGAGCCTTCCAGAACTCGTTACCGATAGGCGCGCTCATTAGGAGGCGTCCTTGACGATGCTGACCATATGGCGGCGCATGACTTCCCGGAGGGCGATAAGCCGTTCAGGCAGATAGATGGTCCAGTCCCCGGAGGCGTTCGCCGCTGCGATCAGTTTGGACGCCTCGATAGATGCCGCCTGATACGACAAGCCCGCATATTCGCGAAAGCTGTGTTCGATAGGTCCAGCGAGGCCCCCGAGAACCTTCGGTGAAAGCGGCCGGGGCACGTCCTGGATTATAAGAAAGTCGTCGCCATCGGGCATTGCGGCTGCTGTTGCATCCGTCATCTCATCACCTCGTAAATTGAAAACCGCTTTGCCCGCGGCAGGGCTTAGATTGCCAACCCCTCAGATTGAGGAGTTGCAATGCGTCCACTTCCGGACACATCACCCGAACGCTATCGGCTCTCGCTGTCTTCGATCTCGTCGATGATGCGGCCGAGGGCGTATTGTAGATCCTTCAGGTCTTCGAGCTGGAGACCGTGGATTTCCTTGTCGCCGTCGCTACGGATCGTGATCCATACCGGATGCGGCTGCGATGCTTCCACTTCGAACCGGCCGACGCGCTTCTTGGCGGGGAGCGACATCAGAGGAAGTTCCCGCATGGGAAGGCGACGACCATCGAGGCGCCAGGCTTCAGCGTCACGCGACCAATGCGGCAGCGCCAAGCCGGATCAGCGAGCATCATCGAGAACGCAGTCATGTTCAGCCCCCAGGCGCTTAGCCAAAGCTATTGCAGCGAAGACGTAGGAGAACGGGCCGAGGCGTAGATTCGCGTACATGATTTCACGCTCTGCCCTGCTCTTCCCCCGCGCATGCTGGAGGATCACCCGAGCGTTCGACCGGATGATTTCCCCCTTGTCTGTCATGGTCGGACGAGGATGGCGAACGCGGCGGAAAAACCTGTCGCCCAGGACATCATTGCCAGAGCAGCGCCGGCCGTCAGCAGTTCGCTATAGTAGTCGCTGGCATCGCCGCGGCGGGAAGCCGTGTTGCGAACCTCTTCCGAGAAGAACGCGAGCGCGGCTGTGATGCCGGCGAAGATCCATGCCGTATCGATCCCCTTGACCAAGCCGGCAGCGGCGATGATCGAGAGAAGGAGAGCGCTGAAGATTGCCTGAGAGGTCTGCATGTCGGTCTCCAAATTTAAAGGGGGTGTAACGCGTTACGTGCGTTACGGTCACGTTACCGTAACGTTACAAGGCGCTTTCGCTCGGCTCAGTTTTGAGCCCGTCGATTGCGTGGCCTTGGCTATCGGCAATGAAGGAGACGAACATTCCGCCGCCGATGCCGGTAAGCTCACGAGCGATGCCGGGAAGGATTCGCCGGGACTTGCCCACCGCCGCCTTGTCCTTGTGGCTGTCCTTCGAGACATGAAGCCATCCAGGTTCGTCCGAGGTGACGAGCATCAGATCATGAGAGCCGGGAAGCTTTACGCCGAATGCGCCACTGGTTAGCTCGATCGGCTTTGGACCCATGGCCGGGAAGCCCCGTCCGCCAGCATGTCCGAGTTCGAGGAAGCATGTCATTGCGCTATTCCCTTCTTGGGCTGCGTATGATCGATGACCGTTGCCACGTCACTCCAATATCGATCCTCTGCCGACTGGCAGGCGCATAGGGCGATGAGAATGCAGATGACGATTAGCCGGACGGCCATGTCTTCACCTCGCGGCTATGGAGATTTTCGGGTTGTCAGGAGGGTTCGCAATCTTTGCGAAGGCTCGACTGCAGGTGCCCCCAGATCTGGGGAGAGCTTACGAGCAGAATTTTGGGCGCATTTCTGGGGAGGGTGGAAAGGCGACTAGCCTTCCCGTGGCCCCGTGGGTGATCCTTAGACCCCCAACTGCAAATCAGGCCAAATCAAGTTGTGCACAATCTAAGCTGCAAGCCTCAGATTTGCAATACGGAGTTCAATTTCCCGCATGTTCTCAACATTTTCGATGATTGCCATCACGGCGCGCTTGCCGGAGCCCTTGGCTCTGGTGACGCGGGCGAAGGCGCCGGCGAGCGGGCCGGACTCAATCTTGACCCTGACATCGGCCGCGAACGAGGAGGCCGGTGGCGGGCGCAGGATATCGTATTCGCCGCGGTTCTGCGCCTCGCATAGAGCAATGACGTTTTGCGTCGGGATCGGGATCGGCCCATCACTTCCGCCGAGGACCGCCTGAACATGATCCATCTTGCGGAGAACATCGAAATCAGCCTCGCCATGGAGGCAGGCGAACACATAGCCGCCGAACAGTGGAAACCGCCTCATTGACCAGCTCTTGGTCTGATAATGCATGACTTCCCGCCTGATGACCGGGGCGATTGCATCGATGCCGATTGCTTCCAATTCATCGAGAGCCTGGGATTGACGGCCTGGAGCCGTCCGCAAGACAAACCACATTCTGAACCTCTACCGTCCCGTTATGATCTAACGTTACCATAACAAATTCCCAGCAAAATGATAGCAAAAGCTTGGCATTTGCTGGGATTCGCACCTTTGTTTTCAGTGGGTTAAGCTAAAAATCCCCGATCATTCGGCCATCAGTCGGCGGTACTCTTCCGACAGATAATCACCGATTTCCTCAGGCTGTCCCGGGACTGTCACGTGACATAGCGTGATGTCACGTGACGTAACGTGACCTATGCCCATCATCGAAAGCTCGTCCGCCCGTTCGTTGCCGACGATACCGCTATGCCCTTTGCACCAGGTCAGCTTCAGGGGGTAGATCGTCAAAACCTCGTCCAGGGAGCGCCAGAGCCCCGGGTTCTTGATCTCCTCCTTGCCGCGCTTCCAGCCCTTGGCCTTCCACTTGTGCCGCCAGTCGTTGCAGCCATCGACCACATAACGCGAATCCGAGAGCAAGGACGCCTCCCGGCCGGCGCAGTTCACCGCCATCCAGGTCAGAGCCCGCAGGGCGCCTTCCAGTTCCATCCGGTTGTTTGTGGTCTCGGGATCGCCGCCGAACTCGCTATGGATCTCTGCTCCATCCTGATAGGCGACGAAACCCCAGCCGCCTACGCCGGGGTTCGGTTCGCATCCGCCGTCCGAAAAGACTTCGATCAAAGCTCAAGTCCTTTCAAAGCGCGGGGACCGGGCAGTTCGCCCATCATCTCCGAAAAGAGCAGGACGTTCGAATAGGCGTGGCCCCAAGCCCCGTTCGCCCGGATCTTCACGACGTTGCCCGACTTCTTCATCTCCAGCTCTGCGAAGATTGATTCCCCCGATCGGAACCACTGCTTGAGAATGTCTATGTTGCCAGCGCTGAAGAACTGCCTGGTATCCGCCGCCAGGTTGCGCAGCTCGGGGAGCCTCTTCAGCAACGAATAGGCCTCCTTGCCCCGCTTCGTGATTTCGTCGAAGGTCGGATGATGGCCGGTTCCATCCACGGGCAGCGGCGGCAAGTCCTTTTGAAGGTCCGCAAGTATCCTGCTGATCTTCACCAGTTCGGAGACAGGCCGGAAGCTCGGGCGAACGAACTCGAAGCCGGCCAGCGTTCCGATGCTGCCTTTCTGCAGCACCTTCCGGCCGCTGCCGTCCCGAATGTTGAAGTCTTGCGCGATGCGGATTTCGCCCTGGCTCCACTTCAGCTCCCTGTAAAGACGCTCGGCAAACAGGGGCGCGTCTTTGTCCAGGCGTTCCCGTACCCACTGGACAGGCTTTAGAACCCGCTCGACTTTCGAAAAGTAGTCGGTCAGATCCGGGAGCATCTTTTGCAGCTCAGGCCACGCCCGCGCGAAGCGCCGGCTTTCGCTCTGCTTCCGCCATAGGTCATCGGCCTTCTCATAGTCGCTGATATGCGTCGAGGCGCATCGATGCCCGATAATCGCGACGGTCTTTTCGTGGGGGAAGTAGCTGAGCCGCCCGCGCCGGAACTTCGGCGTCGTCGGGCTGCATAGCGGACACGGGATCTCCGATCGGAACCGGGTTATCTCGGTCAGCAGAACTAGGCCGTCCATATTCGCCGGCTTGTCGGTCGAAATCCCCTCAAATTCCACGGGATCTCCGCCGTGATCGACATGCGACCGCCACCGCTCGACAAACGCGATCGAAGGGGTTGCATCAAAGATTGCTAAATGGCGAGCTTCGGTCATGAGGCACCTCCAGGCAGATCGTTGTTCCCATGCGGCCGCTCGTAGGACCGCTTCAGCATCTCCGCATCGACAGCCAACCAGAATGCCCGAACGTGCTTATCGATTTCCGACGAGGCCACACCACACTTGGCAAGGCCGTCCGACATCTTTCGGGTTTGGGCTTTCCAGTAGCCGTCCGCGTCTGGGCCTCGCTTGCTTTCAAGCACTTCTGCAGCGCGGCGAATTTTTCCGACGCGGGCTGTTAGGGGGAAAACGATGACTTTCGTCGGCGCTTTCCAGTCGAACAGTGGAAGAGAAGGATTGCAGTCACGCTCCATGACGTTGTGCTCCTCGCTTCAGAGGGTCGGCACTGCTCCAGAGAGATCCCCGGAAGATCCTGACCGTATGGTAATATCTATATGTGTCCCGCTGATCGTACTGTTCATCACCAGAAATAGGCCTGACGGTCCCTGTAATCGTACTGTCAAGCATTGGCAGCCTCCCTTTTAAGGTCCCACTGTCCCTGTGGTCGGACTGTGTGTCCCTGTGGCCGTACTGTTGTTTTTTCCGACGCCTCTTTTGACCACCTCATGAAATCTTTGGTCGGCAGTTCGCCTGTGACGTTGCAGACGTATTCCGTCAGCCGCCATTCTGCGGTCTCACGGCTCTTCATACTGAACCCGCTGGCCTTCACCTTGGCGATGAGGCCGAGTTGGGCGAGGTGATCAAGCGCGCGCTTTCCAGTGTCCTTGCTGGACTTGCCAATCGCCGCTGCTGCCTCACGAGCGCCGAGGCCAATCTTACCGTTGTTGTTTCCATCGTAGCGCCATTTGATTTCCAGATAGACGGCTTTGTCATTCGCGGTCAGCTCAGGCCAGACCGGGGATTTGACGACATAGCTTTCGATCATGATGAACTTGGCGCGGCGGTTCTTCTTCCACTTGCTGCTCACGCGTGAGTACCCCGCCCGATTCGAATTTCCTGTGCTACTCGGCAAGCCTCACAGGCCTGCAGGGCGTTGAGCGAGAATTTCCCGCGAATGGCAGTTATGGGGTTGGGCGGTGCGACCGTCTGCTCTGAGAGCCAGCGCGCCGCGGCGCTGACCCCGCTGTTGTCCTGGGCGTCAACCATCAAGCCGCAGCCCTCACCATGTCGGACAGGATATGAAGCTTGCTATGAAGCTTGTACCGAGCATGTGAGCCCGGGAAATCGCCCCCATGCTTTTCATGCACTGTCTCGATCGCGAACCCGTATCCGCGAAGCTTGTAGACGTAATGTGATGTGCGAGGCCCGATGTTATCCAGGCTGGACACGCCTTTGTCGGCGGCATCGATCAGCTTGCGGAGAGTCCAGCACTCCCGGCCGATGACTGTGATTGGGCTGCTGGTAACCTCGTTATTGTCGTCCAAAATCTGGACTCTCATCGAGAACGTGTTATTACGGTCTGGCATCGATGGTCCTTCCGTTGATGCATTGGGAGTGACGCCGGAAACGGCGTTATTGCGATCGAGGCAGCGGGGCTTTGCTTGCAGGCTGGTGCCCTGCTGCCTTTCGTTGTTGAGGCTCTTCATGCAGCCTCCGGGGAGCGTCTCTTCTCCCATTCAGTCAGCTTTGCTTCATCAAACAGCTTGCGCCGCTTGACCTTCATCGGCTGTGGGAACTCCAGATCCTTGTCCCGGGTCCACCGAAAAAGCGTGGCATCCGAAATCTTGAACCGGTCGCGCACTTGGGCGCTCGTCATGTAGGTCATCAGTCTGATCTTCCTTTCTTGGACTGTGATCGGTCAGCAACATTCTTAATCTATCATAAACGATTTGCGAGAGACTGGATAGAGTCGCGCTATCCCCAGATAATTGATTTCCAGTGGGAAAACCCTCAAATATTTCCGGTAGATAGGCCGGTTTCGTGAACCAAAACCGAACGACGTTCGTTCAAGGTTTGTTCTTCGGAGATTTCGAGTCGATTCGAATGTCAATCGGCCTTCGGTTTCGCCAGCCGGACGCCAACGCCGCCACCATTTTCAGAGATGAAATTAACGCCGGCCGCTTCGAGCGCCTTCCTCACCTTCTGCACATTCTCTAGCGAACTCCTGCCCGTGTCCTGGACTTCCATGCGCTTGATCGTCGGGACGGATAGCCCCGCAGCCGCCGCCAGCTCCGTTTGCGTGATCCCAAGCAGAGCCCGCGCCGCCTTCATCTGATTACCCGTCATCATTGCTATAAGTCCCTTCCGTGATACCAGTCGTATCTTTTATTACACTAATGTGTTGACAGCCGCAATGGCTCGTCTATGATCCCTAAAGCATCACGGATGATGCGTCTAGGATGATTGACGATTATCAAGTCGGGAGTTGAGACTATGGTTAATTTTCTGGGAAGCGCCTTCAACATCAGCGCTCGCCGCGTCGGCGGGATCAGGTTTCTGAAGGTCGGAAGACTGACGTTCGCGTTCAGCGTCTCGCGCGCTTATCGCCCCATCGGAGCCCGCTAAAGCGGAGCGGATCAGGAAGTGGTTGCACCCGCTTCCCGATCCAGGATCACAACGAAACCCTTCAAGGAAACGAACATGACCAGCAACAAAGTTATCACAATCGCCGCCGCCCTGGAACCCACGATGAGCCGCCGCCGCCTGCTTACCGGCATCGCCGCCGCATCGGCTTCCGTCGCGGTCGTCGCAACGCCTGCCCCGGCGAAGTCTGCAGCCGCTTCCACCGCCGAGAACCCGGAACTGCTGCAGGCTCACGCTGAACTGCTGGCAGCCCGCGCCGAGCATGAACAGGCAAAGACGGCGCTGGAATGGCTTGTCGATGAATGGCGGCACCTGTGGCCGCTCGCACCCGAAGACCTGCTGGGCTGCGCCAATGCGCATTCCGGCTATGGCGCGAAGAATATTGGCGAGCGAGACATCGCCGGCCGGTATCTTCTGCGGGACACGACTGTCCTCACCAAGCGGCTTACCGCCAAGCAACGCGCAAAAGGGGAAAAGACATGTTTCGATGTGCTGACCGCGGCGGGCGTCGAGGACAATCTTTCCTATTGGCAGGAGACCAAGCCAACCGGCCGGACTGAAAGGTCTCGCGCTCGCAACCGCGCCACCAAAGAGGAAATGATCCGAAAATATCGGGAGCTGTTGCCGGTAGCCCAAGCCTATGAGGCAGAAACCGCCCGCCTTCGGGAGGCATCAGGCGTCGAGCTTGCCAAACGAAGAGTGACCCTCGCAGAAGCAGAAACCATCATAGCCGCTTCGAAGGTATGCCGCGCTCCAGCATTCACCCATGAGGGATTGAGCCTCCAGGCGGCGGCGCTGTCGTCTAGCCCGATATTCTCAGTCGATCATACCGGCATCCTTGGGGATCTCGCACGGTTCATCCAGGCAGTGCAAAAGATGGGCGGGAGGGCGTGAACATGAAGACCAACGACGCCATTACTCAGGATGATGTAGCCCGCAGCTATCTCATAATCGCCTTGCTGCAGGTTACCCGGGATGCGGCGGATTATCTCAACGACCACGGGGAGCCCGTGGGCAAGCTTGGGGAACGCTCTGGCAGCATCGCGGCGGTTCTCGACCATATAGGTGAACTGCAGGGCGAATTGCACGACGCCTTGGAGCGCGCCACCCGCGAAAGCGATGGAGAAGCCGAATGAGCATCGGCCTGAAGAAGCGCAAGCAGCTCGACCAGTTCATGAGCCACGTCATGGAGCCCCTTCCCCAGGGGGCTCTAACCGACTTCGAATATAACCGCCTGCTTCGGGACGCGCGCCGGACGGCATGGCACAAGGGCGAAGCCACTCTGAGGCTCCATCATGCGCGCCTTGAAATCCATGACGCCATGCTGATCTTTGATCGCGTCGTGGCCGAGCAGCATCTAACGGATGAGGATGAGGTTGCGATATACAGCAAGCGCGATCGGATGCTTGCCAACATGAAAGCGGCGACCGAGAGACAGATCAGGACGCCCGCGCCAGATCAGGCCGCTATTGAATGGAAGCGGCGGAGGATGGCAGACCTGTATTCGACCGCTCGAATCAGTCGGGAGGAGATTGCCGAGTTGATCGCGGCCGACGAGGCGTTCCTTGCGGCCCATCCGATCAAGAAGGGCCGAGCCTCGTAAGTCGCCAAGTTGGCGACTTACATCAGCCTAACCGTTCCCTGCCCTGCCCGCTTCGCGAATGGAGCGGGCTTTTTTTCGCCGTCGTTACCCCAGACGTTACCCCAAAATTGACGCCTAAGTTTTCAGGGCTGCTATCTGCTTGATATTGTTGGCGACCCCTGCAGGACTCGAACCTGCGACCTGCTGCTTAGAAGGCAGCTGCTCTATCCAGTTGAGCTAAGGGGCCGATCTCGGCAGCGGCGCCCGGGAAAGCCCGAGCGGCTAAAATCAATGCGTCCAGGGCTGGCTGCGGTTGAAACGGAAATTGTCGGTGTAGGAAACGATCTGGCGATTCGGATCCTTCGGCTGGATGACGCGGTATTCGATGCCTTCGCGCTTGGCATAGGCTTCCGCCTGTTCCTGGCTCTCGAAGGTCAGGCGAAGCTGCTGCTTCATGTCGCCGGACGACGTATAGCCAAGGATCGGATCGATGCGGCGCGGCTGTTCCTGGTCGAATTCCAGCACCCAGAGATGGGTCTTGGCCTTGCCGGACTGCATGGCGGTCTTTGCGGGACGATAGATCTTGGCGGCCATTCCTGTAACGCTCCATGGGCTGGAACGGATGAGGAGCTCTTCCTGAAAGCGTGGTCGGAGTGGAGAGATTCGAACTCCCGACCCTCTGGTCCCAAACCAGATGCGCTACCAGACTGCGCTACACTCCGTTCCTACGTTGGTTGCGAGATACACGGTTCCCCCCTGTGCCGCAACAGCAAAATGGAACCGCGATGCCGCTAAAGCAAACAAGCCGAGGATAACCACAGGCGATAACCACTGGGGATCACCACTGATTGCCGATGCGTTTGCTGATCACCTTGTCGCCCACCTTGATCCCGAGCGACTTCGCGCGGCCGGCATTGAGCTCCAGCACAAATTTCACCGGTCCGCGCGAATCGATGATGTCACGCGAATAGGGCACAGCGTTCTCGCGGATATGCGAGATCGTGCCGTCGCCCTGGATGAACAGCATGTCGAGGGCGAGGATAGTGTTCTCCATCCACATCGAGACCGGCCGCGGTGTGCCGAAATCGAAGAGCATGCCGGCATCCGGCGCCATCACCTTGCGGTACATCAGCCCCCGCTCGCGCTGGGCATCGGTAAAGGCCAGCTCGACGGAGAACTTGTAGGTCTGGCCGGCTGCCGTCTTGATCGAAAGCTCGTCGCGCGGAAAAGTCACATCCTGCGCAACCGCGCCGCCCGCCAGGATGAGAAAAAGCGCCGCAAGGGCGCTTTTCAGAAACGATGGAAACGAGAAACGCATCAGTGCGACCGGCTCACGGGATTGGGATTGTCGGGGTGGATTTCCGCCGCCATCAGGCCCTTGTCACCCGGTCCGAAGCGCACCAGCACGACCTGGCCCGGACGAAGCTCGGTGAGGCCGAACCGGCGCAGCGTTTCCATGTGGACGAAGATATCTTCCGTCCCCTCGCCGCGCGTCAGGAAGCCGAAACCCTTGGTGCGGTTGAACCATTTCACCAGAGCCCGCTCAAGGCCGCTGGTTGCAGTTACCTGGACGTGCGTGCGCACCGGTGGAAGATCCGAAGGGTGGACGGCGGTGGACTGATCCATGGACAGGATGCGGAACGCCTGGTAGCCGCGATCCCGCTTCTGGATCATCGCGACGATGCGCGTGCCTTCCAGGATGGTCTGGTATCCGTCTCGGCGAAGGCAGGTGACATGCAGAAGCACGTCCTGCATGCCGTTGTCCGGAACAATGAAGCCGAACCCCTTCGCCACATCGAACCATTTGACGACGCCGGTGATTTCGATCAGCTCGACCGGTTCGCCCGGAAGCTCCTCGAAACTGCCAACGTCCTTCGATGACATTCTGTCTGCCATATCCTGTCGGCCCCTCGATTACGCGTTACGACGTGACGATCAACTGATTCTTAGAGGATAGATTAACATCCTGCTAACCATGCAGCGCAAGTCCCTGCCTTGGTTTTATCCACGTTCATCTCTATCCAGAATGGCTTGCTCCGGGCTTGCGTCTGCGCCATATCCAGCACGGACCCGAACGCGGTCTATCGGCGACTGGATTTATCGGAGGAAGACACCATAATGCGTTATCTTCATACCATGGTCCGGGTGAAAGACCTGGACGCCTCACTTCATTTCTACACCACCGTTTTCGGCCTGAAAGAGATCCGGCGCATCGACAACGAGAAGGGCCGCTTCACGCTGGTCTTCCTCGCGGCCCCCGACGATCTCAGCGAAGCCAAGGACGTTCTCGCCCCCTGCGTCGAGCTGACCTACAATTGGGACACCGAGGATTATACCGGCGGTCGCAACTTCGGTCACCTCGCCTATGAGGTCGATAACATCTACGATTTCTGCCAGCACCTTTCGGACAACGGCATCACCATCAACCGTCCGCCGCGCGAAGGCCGGATGGCGTTCGTCCGCTCGCCGGACGGCATTTCGATCGAACTCCTCCAGAAGGGCGACAACCTGCCGGTCGCCGAACCCTGGGCCTCAGCACCGAATATCGGCAGCTGGTAAAACTTTTCAACGCGGCGGCTTCTTTTTTACTCAACCGCCGCGTTCTTTCCCAACCTTGCCCCAGGCTGACCTCGCCTGCCCCGGCCGGCTTGTCCATGGCGCCCTTCCGCGAGATGCTCGGGCACGATGATTCGCGGCATGACGGCCGCGATACGAGCCGACGGGGCATGCCTTTGCCAAAAACGCCTTTCCTTTGTTCGAACGTTCCCATGACGCTGGCGATCGTCTGCCTTTCCGCGCTGACGATCAGCGGCTGCACCACCACCAAAAAGACCGCTGACGCCACGACGCCGGCGCCGCGCACCACGGTGGCGGCAAGCGCCAAGGGCATCCTCGCCAAGGGCAGCACCACGGCCTCGAACCGCCGTACCGATCCGGCCGTCCCCAAGGCGGAGGCGCAGGCAGCCCAGGCACCGGCGGCAATCGCACCGGCCGCCGTTCCCACCGCGGAAAATACGTTCCCGCCGGCACCTGCACAGCCACAGCAGGCCTCGATCGCCGGCCTTGCCACGCAATCGACCGGCGTGCGCGCCGACAGCGCTACGATCTTTTCGGCGAACCCGCCGATGGCTGCGGCCGCCCCATCCGGCAACGGCCCGGTTCCGGCCAATCTGCCGCGGCGGAATTTCAACGCCACCACCGCCAGCGTCTACAGCATGCCGCAGGCCACGCCCGCCGCAGCCTGCGGGACAGACGCTCAGGGCACTCCTTTAAGCTGCTGATTTGACGCAGTTTTCATTCGAACAGCCGGCGCGGGAAAAGCCGTCATTTTTTTGTAAAAAAGATGGCTTTGGCGCTTGCAGGAAAGAAATCCCCTCTCTATAAGAGCGCCACGAAGCGCAGGCGCCCTTCGTCTATCGGTTAGGACACCAGATTTTCATTCTGGGAAGAGGGGTTCGACTCCCCTAGGGCGTGCCACTTCCACCTCCCCCAAGCTTTTGTTTTTGTTCCTGTATCCAGCCTTCGCACGCCATTTTGCAGCTGCGCGATTTTTTGCGTCTGCAAGCGCTGGAAAATGCAATTTTGCGCTTGCGGGATAGAAACACCCTGACTATAAGGGCGCCACCACGAAGCGCACGCGCCCTTCGTCTATCGGTTAGGACACCAGATTTTCATTCTGGGAAGAGGGGTTCGACTCCCCTAGGGCGTGCCACTTCCTCTCTCCGCAAAAGCGGACACCACCCCAAAAAATAGACCCGCATCCTACGGCGCCTTCACGGCGTCCAGCAGGCGAAGCTGCATACGCCGCGTGCCCTGCCATTGGTCGGCGCTGAGGCAGCCGGCGGCGTGGATCTGCGCGCCTCTGGAATTGAGCAGCATATTGCCGAGCGGCGTTTCGGCGGCGCGGAAGGCTATGCCTTCCAGCCGTGAGCCGTCGGCCGCTTCCAGCGTCACCTTGATATGCGCGGTCCCGACCAGGCGGGCATCCTTCAGCCGGTGGGCGGGGATGGCAAAGACCGGCTGCGAATGACCGGAACCATAGGGGCCGGCCTGTTCGAGCTGGTCGAAGAGTTCGAGTGTCGCGCCGGACGCAGATAGCGCACCGTCGATCTTCAGAACATGATTGGCAACCAGTGCCGGCACGCCCTCGCCTGCCATCTCCTCGAAGAAGGCACGCAGACGGCCCAAATTGCTGCGCTCGACCGTCAACCCGGCTGCCATGGCGTGGCCGCCGCCCTTGACGAGCAGGCCCGTATCCACCGCCGCGCGCACCATGCGGCCCATGTCGAAGCCATTGATCGAACGGCCGGAACCAGTCCCCTTGCCGGACGGATCGAAGGCGATCGCGAAAGCCGGCCGCTTGAATTTCTCCTTCAGCCGCGCCGCGATCAGCCCGACAATGCCCGGGTGCCATTTGTCGCGCGCCGTGACGATGACGTTTGCCCCCTCGCCGTTGCCGTATTCAGCAAGCACCTCGGCCTCGGCCTCGGCGAGCATGGCGGCCTCCATGGCCTGCCGCTCGCGGTTGAGATCGTCCAGCCGGCCGGCGATCTCCTCCGCCTCGATCGGATCTTCCAGTGTCAGCAGGCGGCTGCCGAGAGCCGCATCACCGATGCGTCCGCCGGCATTGATGCGCGGGCCGATCAGGAAGCCGAAATGATAGGGCGTCACGGGGCCGCCAAGCCCCGCCTTGCGAAACAGCGCCGAAAGCCCGGCATTGCCCATATGGCGGGCCGCAAGCAGCCCCTTGACCACATAGGCGCGGTTGAGCCCCTTCAGCGGCACCACGTCGCAGACGGTCGCCAGCGCGACGATATCGAGCCAGGCGAGCAGGTCGAGCGATTTGGCGCGCGGATCGCCGATCTGGCGCATGTGGCGCGCGGCCGCTACCAGAACCAGGAAAACGACGCCGGCGGCGCAAAGATGACCCTGGCCGGAAAGATCGTCCTCGCGATTCGGATTGACGAGCGCCAGGCACGGCGGCAGTTCGTGGCCGAGCTGGTGGTGATCGATAACCACCACGTCGCAGCCTTCGTCGCGGGCCGCAGCAAGCGCATCATGGCTGGTGGAGCCGCAGTCGACGGTGACGATCAGGCTTGCGCCATTGGCGATCAGCTGGCGGATCGCCGTCGGATTGGGGCCGTACCCTTCGAAGATGCGGTCGGGAATATAGATTTCCGCCTCGACGCCGAAATGGCGAAGGAACCGGTAGAGCAGTGCCGAGGAGGATGCGCCGTCCACGTCGTAATCGCCGAAGATCGCCACCTTCTCATGGCCGGCGATCACAGCGGCGAGCCGCAGCACCGCCTTTTCGCAATCGGTCAGCGTATAGGGATCCGGCATCAGCGAGCGGATGGTCGGATCGAGGAAAGCCGGAGCATCGTCGAGCGCCACGCCGCGGCCGGCAAGCACCCGGGCGACGAGATCGGGAATGCCGTGGATCTGGGCGATCGCCAAGGCCCGGTTCTGGGCTGCCTGATCAAGACGCGATACCCACCGCTGATCACCCGCGGAGCGTTCGACGCCGAGGAATGCGCGCGGGACGGGATCAACCGTTTCCGCCGAGGATGAAAGCGCGGAGAAAATTCTGGTCATGGAGCGCTTCTAGCGTATCGCGGGTGCGAGAGGAATCGATTTGACGAGATCGGCGGATGGATCGGGCCGTCTTTCGATTGGCGACCCATCACAGCAGCGACCAGACAAATGCCGAGCCGCTGATGCTGGCCGCAGCCGCGAAGAAGACAAGCAGGAAGGCAAAACTCCATCGCCCGTCAAAACCGTCGCCGCTCGCCTGATCGTTGGCGTGGACAAGACGAACGGGCCGGCAGCCATGTGGCCCGGGTCGGGCCTCGCCGAGTTGCAGCCGGTACCCCTTGTTCCGCGTGCTGATTTTCCGCGTATCCATAGCCCGCGTATTCATGGGATCGCGCAAGCCTCCTCGACGGTGATTGCCACTGACAATCTACGCCCGGAGGCCCCTCAGCAGCCAGCCGGGGAGCCTTTGCGGCATTCGTTTTCGCAGACGTTCTTGAAAGGTTCCTGCGTTTCCCACAGGAAACGGCAGGATCGGCTTGGGAACGCTGCCGTTTTTAGAAAGCCTTGGGCCGCTCGATGCGAATCACCTGGGGCTCGCCGACGAGATAACTCTCGGCCTTGATCGCATCGACCGCCTTGCGGACCGAATCCTCGGTGGTCGCATGGGTGACGAGAATGATCGTCTTGGGCGTGTCGGTCGCGGCATCCGGCTTGGGGCGCTGCATGATCGATTCCAGCGAGATGCCGTTTTCCGCCATGCGGGTGGCGATGCTGGCAAAGACACCGGTGCGGTCGGCGACCGTCAGGCGGATGAAGTAACCGCCCTCGTGGCTCTGCATGCGGGCGCGCTTGTAAGGCGCCAGGGAAGCAGCCGGGGTGCCAAGGACCGGAACGCGCTGCGCGCCCGGGCTGCTCTTGGCGATGTCGGCGATATCGCCGAGAACGGCAGAGGCGGTCGCATCGCCGCCGGCGCCGGGGCCGACCATCAGCAGTTCGCCGAGGATATCGGACTCGATCGCCACCGCATTGGTGACGCCGTCGACCTGGGCAATGACCGAGTCATGCGGCACCATGGTCGGATGGACGCGCTGCTCGATGCCGCTGTCGGTCAGTTGGGCGACGCCGAGCAGCTTGATGCGGTAACCGAGGTCGGCCGCGGCGTGGATATCCTCGATCGAGATATTGGTGATGCCTTCGAGATAGATCTCGTCGGCGGCAATCTGCGTGCCGAAGGCGAGCGTCGTCAGGATGGCGAGCTTGTGGGCCGTGTCGTTGCCCTCGATGTCGAAGGCCGGATCGGCCTCGGCATAACCGAGCCGCTGCGCTTCCTTGAGGCAATCGGCAAACGACAGGCCTTCCTTCTCCATCCGGGTCAGGATGTAGTTACAGGTGCCGTTCATGATGCCGTAGACGCGCGACACCGTGTTGCCGGTCAAGGACTCGCGAAGCGCCTTGATGACCGGAATGCCACCGGCGACGGCCGCTTCGAAATTGAGGAGGACGCTCTTCTCTTCGGCGATCCTGGCGAGTTCGACGCCAGAAGCGGCGAGCAGCGCCTTATTGGCCGTCACCACATGGAGACCGCGGGTCAGCGCTGCCTTTACGGAATCGGCGGCAGCGCCCGAGGCACCGCCTATCAATTCCACGAAGACGTCGATATCGGCCTCGGCGGCCAGCTTTTCAGGCGTGTCGAACCAGGTGATGCCGGAAATGTCGATACCACGGTCGCGAGACCTGTCGCGTGCCGTGACCGCAGTAATCTCGATCGCACGGCCGCATGTGGTCGCCAATTCGTTCGCGCGGTTCTGGATGATCCGGACGAGGGAGGCACCCACAGTGCCGAGACCCGCAATGCCGACTTTGAGGGCATCTGCCATGCTATTCTTCCTGATTGCCTGGGAGGTGGCGGCCCGCATGGGCCGCCGGAAATGCTGGTCCGATCAGCGGCGCGTGTTGAGCGAGATGACGTTGTGCATCGTCTCGTCGGCCGTCGACAGGAACTTCTTGATGCTGCGGGCCGCCTGGCGGATGCGGTGTTCGTTCTCGACCAGTGCCAAACGAACGTAGTCGTCGCCCATTTCGCCGAAACCGATGCCCGGTGCGACCGCGACGTCGGCCTTTTCGACGAGAAGCTTCGAGAACTCGAGGCTGCCGAGGTGGCGGAATTTTTCCGGGATCTTCGCCCAGGCGAACATGGTGGCGGCCGGCGGCGGCACTTCGAAACCGGCCTTGCCGAAGCTGTCGACCATCACGTCGCGGCGGCGCTTATAGACGTTGCGGACTTCCGCGATGTCGGAACCGTCGCCGTTGAGCGCATGGGTCGCGGCAACCTGGATCGGCGTGAAGGCGCCGTAGTCGAGGTACGACTTGACGCGGGTCAGCGCCGAGATCAGCCGCTCGTTGCCGACCGCAAAACCGATGCGCCAGCCGGGCATGGAGAAGGTCTTCGACATCGAGGTGAACTCGACGGCGATATCCATCGCGCCCGGCACCTCCAGCACGGATGGTGGCGGCTCGCCTTCGAAATAGATTTCCGAATAGGCAAGGTCCGACAGCACGATGATGTCGTGCTTCCTGGCGAAGCTTACCACCTCTTTATAGAAGTCCAGCGAAGCGACATGCGCCGTCGGGTTGGACGGGTAGTTGAGGATCAGCGCCAGGGGCTTCGGGATCGAATGCTTCACCGCGCGTTCGAGCGGCGGGAAGAAGCTATCGTCCGGCTCGACCGACATGGAGCGGATCACGCCGCCGGCCATCAGGAAGCCGAAGGCATGGATCGGATAGGTCGGGTTCGGGCAGAGGATCACGTCGCCAGGCGCGGTGATCGCCTGCGCCATGTTGGCGAAGCCTTCCTTGGAGCCGAGCGTCGCAACGACCTGGGTATCAGGATTGAGCTTCACGCCGAAACGGCGGGCGTAATAGGCGGCCTGGGCGCGGCGCAGGCCCGGAATGCCCTTGGAAGAGGAATAACGATGGGTGCGCGGATCCTGCACCACTTCGCACAGCTTGTCGACGATCGCCTTCGGGGTCGGAAGGTCGGGATTGCCCATGCCGAGATCGATAATGTCCGCGCCACCCGCTCGCGCGCTGGCCTTCAAACGGTTGACCTGTTCGAAGACGTATGGCGGCAGGCGTCGGACTTTATGAAACTCTTCCATCTTTCTCCCCGTGGAGGGCGCGCAGCGTCGAACGCGACGCGCCGGTGTCGCATGATTGGCGATTTTTTGCTTTGCGACCAAAAGCGCCGAAACGCAAGTGCTAATTGCCGATACCGATCGCCCAGATGACCTGGTTTGTCCGGACTACTTGGCGATATTGGCCAATGCGTCCTTGCCGTGCTCGGCGGCGAGCTTGCGATATTCGGCGACCCGGCGCTGATATTCGGCTTCCGAGATCGAGCCCGACCTGCGCAGGCGGGCGAGCGACGCAAGGCGCGGCTCGGTCTTGTTGTAATCCTCGTCCTCGATCTGCTCGGCCGCGGCGCGCAGCGTCGGATCGAAGCTCGGATAGACACCGGTGTTCTGCCTGGTGACAGGGCCTGGTGGCGGCGCGGTCTTGTTCTGGACGATGACGGCCGGCGGTGCGGTGTTTGGAATACCGTCATCCAGAGCAAAGGTGTTGCTGTTGCAGCCGGCCAGCAGAGAGAGCGCGCCAAGACCGATGAAAAGCGGTAAGCTGCCGACCCGATGCCTCAGTTTTTCCATTTCCGTAACCCAGTTTCCGTCATCGGCCAATGCACCTGAAGGCGCCGATCGCTGGCACTTGTATTCGCTTTCAGGCACAATGTACAAACGAAAACAACCAACAAACTGTGGGGAGGCTGCACGTGGCGGAAAAGACCGACGATAAAGGGCAGGCCGGACAGGAATTTCCGGGATTCGACCCCAAATCGGTCGAGGCCTATGTGATCAAGGACCCGCAGGCGCTCGCCATGAACTTCGCCCGGGCGCTCGAAAATCTCGGCAAAGCGGCATCGGAATGGCTCGGCCCCCGCGAACGCGGCGAGATCGGCGATTCGGTCGCGGATCCGGTGACCGACCTTGTGAAGACCCTTTCCAAGGTCACCGAATACTGGATCTCGGATCCAAAGCGGACGCTCGAGGCGCAGACCCTGCTCTTCTCCAGCTATATCGGCATCTGGACGCGCACGCTCAATCAGTTTTCGGGGCAGCCGGTCGCGCCTGAAGCCGATACCCTGCCGAAGGACAAGCGTTTCGCCGACGATGACTGGATGAAGAACCCGTTCTTCGCCCTCCTGCGGCAGCTCTATCTGGTCACCGCCTCCTGGGCAGACAAGTTGGTCACCGAAGCCGACGGGCTTGACGAGCACACGCGCCACAAGGCCACCTTCTACGTGAAGCAGATCACCGCTGCCCTTTCGCCGGCCAATTTTGCGCTCACCAATCCGGAAGTCTATCGCGAGACGGTAGCCAGCAACGGCGCCAACCTGGTGGCCGGCATGAAGATGTTCGCCGAAGACATCGCCGCCGGAGGTGGTGACCTCAGGCTGCGCCATACCGACGCGACCAAGTTCGCGATCGGCCGCAACATGGCGCTGACGCCGGGCAAGGTGATCGCCCAGAGCGAGGTCTGCGAGGTCATCCAGTACGAGCCCTCGACCGAAACGGTGCTGAAGCGCCCTCTCCTCATCTGCCCGCCGTGGATCAACAAGTTCTATATTCTCGACCTCAACCCGCAGAAAAGCTTCATCAAGTGGTGCGTCGACCAGGGACATACGGTGTTCGTGATCTCCTGGGTCAATCCGGATGAGCGGCATGCGAAGAAAGACTGGGAATCCTACATGCGCGAGGGGATCGACTTCGCGCTGACGACGATCGAGAAAGCGACCGGCGAAAAACAGGTCAACGCGATCGGTTATTGCGTTGGCGGCACGCTGCTTGCCGCAACCCTTGCCTATCATGCCCAGAAGAAGAACAGCCGCATCGCCTCGGCGACCTTCCTCACCACCCAGGTGGATTTCACCCATGCGGGGGATCTCAAGGTCTTTGTCGACGAAGAGCAGATCGCGGCGATGGAAAAGCAGATGAACGCGGTCGGTTATCTCGACGGTTCGAAGATGGCGACCGCCTTCAACATGCTGCGCGCCTCCGAGCTAATCTGGCCCTATGTCGTCAGCAACTACCTGAAGGGCAAGGAACCGATGCCCTTCGACCTGCTCTACTGGAATTCCGACAGCACGCGCATGGGGGCGGCCAACCACGCCTACTACCTGCGCAACTGCTACCTCAACAACAACCTCAGCAAGGGCGAGATGAAACTCGCCGGCAAGACGATCTCGCTGAAGGACATCAAGATTCCGATCTACAATCTCGCAACCCGCGAAGACCACATCGCGCCGCCGAAATCGGTTTTCCTCGGCTCCTCGCTGTTCGGTGGACCTGTGGATTTCGTGCTGACCGGTTCGGGCCACATCGCCGGCGTCGTCAACCCGCCCGACAAACAGAAGTACCAGTACTGGACCGGCGGCAAGGCCGAAGGGCAATACGAGGACTGGACGGCGGGTGCGAACGAGAACAAGGGCTCGTGGTGGCCGCACTGGCATGCCTGGGTCGAGGCCAAGGACGACAGCCGTGTGCCGGCTCGCAAGCCCGGCGGCAAGGCGCTGAATGCGATCGCGGATGCGCCCGGCACCTATGTGCTCGAACGCATCTGATCATTTCGCCGATGCGCTTCGATCCGCCGCTGGTGCCTGCGACCCTCCTGCAACGCTACAAGCGTTTCCTGTTCGACGCCGTGCTGGAGGACGGCACGCCGTTTACCGGGTCCTGCCCCAATACCGGTTCGATGCGCGGGCTGACGACGCCGGGCTCGAAAATCTGGGTGTCGTTGCATGACAGCCCGACCCGCAAGTACCGGCACATGTTCGAGATGGTCGAGGTGGACGGCGAGCGCATCGGCATCAATACCGGCCTGCCGAACCGGCTGGCGGAAGAAGCGATCCGCGCCGGGCTGATCTCGAGCCTTGCCGGCTACGAGACAATCCTGCGCGAACAGCGCTACGGCCGCAATTCCCGCATCGACTTCCTGCTTCTGGGCGGTGAATTGCCGAACGCCTATGTGGAGGTCAAGAACGTCCATTTCTGCCGCGAGCCCGGTTTGGCGGAATTTCCCGATACGGTCACCAAGCGCGGCGCCAAACATCTGGAGGAGCTGGGCGACATGGCGGAGGCCGGTCACCGGGCGGTGATGATCTACCTCATCCAGCGGCACGACTGCTCGCGTTTCCGGATCTGCGGAGATCTCGACCCGTTCTATGCGCTCGCCTTCGAGCGTGCCAAAGCCCGCGGCGTCGAGGCCTATGCGGTGCATTGCCGCGTTTCGCCGGAGGAAATAACGCCTGCGGGGCTGATCCCTGTCGAGGATCTTGGCTATCGCTTTTCGGCCGCCTTATAGACCGCGTCTCGATCTCGCCGGCCGATGGCGATCACCAGTACGACTAGTTGCGTATCTCGAACCTCATAGACGAGACGATAGCCAATCGCGCGCAGCTTAATCTTGTAACGGTTCGTGGATCCATGAAGCTGGGCGGCAGCGACGCGCGGATTTTCGAGACGCTCGGTCAATTTCTTCTTGAACTGCTCACGGATATTTGAGTCCAGCTTGCGCCATTCCTTTAGCGCGACATCCAGAAACGCGAGCTCATAGCTCATCCAGCGTTACCTTGATGACAGTCTCGCTTGCGCGGCTGTCGGCCAGTGCGTTCAGCTCAAGGTCCTCCAACCGGTCCATCATCGCTTCGTAAGCCTTTGCAGGCACACAGTAGAAGGCGGGCTCGTTGCGATTGAGGATGGCGACGGGAGCTCCGTCTCCTGCTGCGACGGTACCCATAGGATTGCGCTTCAATTCGGAAACGCTGGCGGTGACTTCGGCGAGGACGATGCTGACCATGATGGCTCTGATGCTCCAAATCGCACTTTATATAAACCTATGAGAAGCACTTTAAAAGACTCGCTTCAGATCATCCCGTTCGGATTATCGGGAAGAAAAGCGCTGAAATCTCCGATCTAGATGGACGAACCGGGCCCGGCTGCTTTATGAACGGAGAGATTGCGAGAGAAGAACCATGGTCAACTATATCGAGGCGGTTTCCGCCCCCCTGAAGAATACGGGTGCGATCCGCCTCTATAGCGCGGAGGACTTCGCCGGCATGCGCAAGGCCTGCCTGCTGACGGCGCGCTGCCTCGACGAGCTTGCAACGATCGTGCAGCCCGGCGTCACCACAAACGCGATAGACCGCTTCGTTTTCGAGTTCGGCATGGACCACGGCGCGCTGCCGGCGACGCTGAACTATCGCGGTTATACGAAATCCTCCTGCACCTCGATCAATCACGTCGTCTGTCACGGCATTCCGGATGACAAACCGTTGCGCGAAGGGGACATCGTCAATATCGACGTCACCTATATCCTCGACGGATGGCACGGGGATTCGAGCCGTATGTATCCGGTGGGCGGGATCAAACGCGCCTCCGAGCGCCTGCTGGAAGTCACTTATGAATGCCTGATGCGCGGCATCAAGGCCGTGCGTCCCGGCGCCCGCACCGGCGCGATCGGCGAAGCGATCCAGACCTATGCGGAAGCGGAGCGCTGCTCGGTGGTGCGCGATTTCTGCGGCCATGGCGTCGGCCGGCTTTTCCACGATTCGCCGAACATCCTGCATTACGGCCGCGCCGACGAGGGTCCGGAGATGAAGGAAGGGATGATCTTCACCATCGAGCCGATGATCAATCTCGGCAAGCCGCACGTAAAGGTGCTTTCCGACGGCTGGACGGCGGTCACACGTGACCGCTCGCTGTCAGCACAATACGAACACGCGATCGGCGTCACCGCCACCGGCTGCGAGATCTTCACCTTGTCGCCCGGAGGTTTCGACCGACCCGGCCTGCCGCCGCTTTCGAGGTAAGGGATGGCCAGCCGCTCCGCTCCTCCACCGGACGAACAGACGTCCTTCATCGAGGACGAGCGCGGCTTTTTCGCCGAACAACTAACCAAGCCGAAAGCCATAAAGAAACCGGCCTCGATGGACGACGACGAGCCGGGCGCGCATTACCACGGTCACCGCGAGCGCCTCAAAACCAAGTATCGGGAACATGGCGATACCGGGCTTGCCGACTACGAGATCCTTGAACTCCTGCTGTTCCGGTCGATCCCGCGCCGCGATACGAAACCGCTTGCCAAGGCGCTGATCGCCCGGTTCGGAACGCTTGCCGGCGTTCTGGGAGCACCGCTCGGATTGCTGCAGGAGGTCAAGGGTGTCGGCGAGGCGGTGGCGCTCGACCTGAAACTCGTCGCGACCGTCGGTCATCGGATGCTGAAGAGCGAGCTGCGCGGCAAGCAGGTCCTGTCGTCGTGGTCTTCCGTCATCGATTACTGCCACGCGATAATGGCCTACGAGCCTCGCGAACAGTTCCGTATCCTCTTCCTCGACAAACGCAATGCGCTGATCGCCGACGAAGTGCAGGGCCACGGTACCGTCGACCATACGCCGGTCTATCCGCGCGAAGTCGTGCGCCGGGCGCTCGAACTATCGGCGACCGCGATCATCCTCGTCCACAACCACCCGAGCGGCGATCCGACGCCATCGCGCGCCGATATCGACATGACGAAGACGATCGTCGACACCGCAAAACCTCTCGGCATCACGGTGCACGACCACATCATCATCGGCAAGGACGGGCATGTCAGCCTGAAGGGGCTGAGGCTGATCTGAGTTTTCACGGCCTCAGGCCCCCCGCCCTCACGCCACCTGCACCATGTGGCCAGCGGAAACCTCGCGATACTGGCGCGCCAGCGGCTGGAAACCCATCGGACGAACCGGGCTCTTCAGCTCGTCGTTGGAAATGCCCCGGCGGATGCCGCGGCGGGCCGGATCCGGCACTGGGACGGCTGCCATCAGCTTTTTCGTATAGGGATGCTGCGGGTTGTCGAAGACCGCGGCTCGCGGGCCGATCTCGACGATCTCGCCGAGATACATCACCGCGACGCGATGGCTGACGCGTTCGACCACCGCCATGTCATGGCTGATGAACAAGAAGGCGAGGTTGAGGCTCTGCTGCAGGTCGAGGAGCAGGTTGCAGACCTGCGCCTTGATCGAGACATCGAGCGCCGAGACGCTTTCGTCGGCGACGATCACCTTCGGATCGAGCGAGAGGGCACGGGCGATGGCGATGCGCTGGCGCTGGCCGCCGGAGAACTCATGTGGATAGCGGCCCGCCATATCCGGCGACAGGCCGACCTTGCGGAGCAGGTCGGCGGTCTTTTCCTTTGCGTCCTTGGCGTTGCCGAGCTTGTGCTTGACGAAGGGTTCGGAGATTGCGGCGCCGACCGTCATGCGCGGGTTGAGCGACGAGAACGGATCCTGAAAAATCATCTGGATGGTCTTGCGCATGTCGCGCAGGCCGACCTGGTCGAGGCGCAGGACATCGTAGCCATCGAGTGCCACATCGCCGCTGGTCGGCTCGATCAGCCGCATGATCGAGCGGCCGGTGGTCGACTTGCCGCAGCCGGATTCGCCGACCAGTGACAAGGTCTCACCCTGAAACAGATCGAAGGAAATATTCTCGACGGCATGGACGGCGCCGGTCTGCGTCGCAAAAAGGCCGGAACGGACCGCGAAACGGGTGACGAGGTTCTTAACGGCCAGAACCGGGGTCTTGCGGGTATCGACGGTGCCGGCAACTTCCTTCGGCTCGGTGGCCTCGCCGGTATTGATGTCGACCACCGGGAAACGGGTCGGCCATTTGCGGTTCTGCATCGAGCCGAGCCGCGGCACGGCGGAAAGGAGCGCGCGCGTATAAGGGTGCTTGCCGCGGTGGAAGATTTCCTCGGTCGGACCGCTCTCGACCGCCTCGCCGCGATACATGACGATGGTACGATCGGCGATTTCGGCGACGACGCCCATGTCATGGGTGATGAACAGCACCGACATGCCCTCCTCTTCCTGCAGCACCTTGATCAGGTCGAGGATCTGTCCCTGGATGGTGACATCAAGCGCGGTGGTCGGTTCGTCAGCGATCAGCAGCCTCGGCTTCGATGCGAGCGCCATGGCGATCATCACGCGCTGGCGCATGCCGCCGGAGAACTGGTGGGGATAGTCGTCGAACCGCGCGCCGGCATTCGGGATACGGACCTTTTCGAGCAGCCGCACGGTTGCGGCGCGTGCCTCGGATTTCGACATGCCCTTGTGCCGTGTCAGCACCTCCGAGATCTGCCGCCCGATCGTGAAGATCGGGTTGAGCGATGTCATCGGCTCCTGGAAGATCATCGAGGCGTCGTTGCCGCGCACGCCGCGCATCTCTTTTTCGGAGATCGACAGAAGGTCCTTGCCGGAGAGCATGATGCTGCCCTCGATCCTGCTGGTGCTTGCGGCCAGCAGCCGCATGATCGACAGCGAGGTGACGCTCTTGCCGGAGCCGGATTCGCCAACGATCGCAACCGTCTCGCCCGGGTGCACGTCGAAGGAGATGTCGCGGACGACGCTTTTCCATTCGCCATCGACCAGGAAGGATGTCGTCAGGTTCCTGACGGAAAGAACAGGTGTCTCGGTCATCGGGGCTTGCCTCATTGGGGCTTCCAGGGGGTGGCAAAGGAGGCGGACGCGCGGCCTTCCGCCTCGCGGGCGGCTTCCAGCTCGGCGATCTTCTGGTCGATGACCCGGCGGTCGATCATGCCATGCGGGTTTTCGCGGGTGGGCATGGTCTCCGTGACATGCAGGAAACGCTCCTGCGCTACCGCATAAAGCCGCCGCAACTCACCGAGCGGATCGCTATGGTCGTCGGCATTGATGCGCAGCCAGGGGTAATCCTGGTCGCGATAGAGAACCATCGCGGCGGACTGCCTGCCGCGCTTGTCTCCGCCGGCTGCCTCGCCAGCATCCATGGCGGCGAGCAGGCGCTCGGCAAGAGGCGCACCTTCTGCGGCCTTTTCCTTGTAGACCCGCAATGTCTCGGCGATCACCTGCGGGCCGGCCAGCATGTTGCCGGCGACAGAGACGTTGTCGTCAACCAGATGGCCGGCCCAGTCGACGCAGATCTCGCCGGTATAGGCGGCATTGCGGCCATTGGCGTCGATCAGATGAAACTGGCGCTGGCGGCGGCCATCGTCGCGCGCTGTCAACGTCTCGATGATCTCTTCCGGCGACTTGCCCTCTTCGAGCAGTTTCAGCCCATCCGTGCCGTAGAGGGGGCTGACGAAGGCCTGGGTTGCGACGGCGCCCACCCTGCCCTTGATATGCGGCACCGCGGCACCGACCGCAAAGAAGCGGCTGGCAACCGAGATCCCCAAATGACCCGTCTCCGGATCGCGTGCGACGATCGACCATGTCATGGCTTATCTCCCGACCGCATAGGCCTGCATGAGGCGCGGCGTTGCGGCTGCCCGCATCAAACCGTCCGCATCACGGCGCGCCGCGGTCAAACGGCCGACACTCCAGGGATCCGCGACCGTGATCTGGTGGCCGCGGCGGCGCAGCTCGGCGAGCACGTCGGCGCCGATATTGCTTTCCACCATGATGTTTGCCGGCTGGCTGGTGCGCGGATAGAACGAGCCCGGGAAATGGGTGGTGTGGAACAGCGGCATGTCGATCGCCGCCTGCAGGTTCGGCTTGTGGTGGACATAACGCAGGAAGAAAGGCAGCTGCCACTGGTCCTGCTGGTCGCCGCCGGGCGTGCCGAACACCAGCGTCGGGCGACCCTGATGCAGGGCGAGCGACGGAGTGAGCGTCGTACGCGGACGTTTTCCCGGTTCGAGCGAGGTTGGCAGGCCGGGTTTCAGCCAGAACATCTGGGCGCGGGAATTCAGGGCGAAACCGAGGCCGGGCACGATCGGCGAGGACTGCAGCCAGCCGCCCGAAGGCGTGGTCGATACCATGTTGCCCCAGCGGTCGATGACGTCGATATGGACCGTATCGCCGCGCTTTTCCGTGAGATGCGACATGGTCGGCTCGTAGACCGCGCCCTTGCCGCTGACTTCGGCGAGCATTCCCATGGTGAGGTCGAACTGGTGGTCGTAACCGGGCACGCGACCGGGGCGCAGCTCGAGCGAAGCTTGGCTGCCGATCAGCTTGCGGCGCTCGGCATTGTAGCCTTCCGACAGCAGATATTCGGTCGGGATCTGCGCGAAATCCGGGTCGCCGTAATAGACTTCGCGGTCGGCGAAGGCGAGCTTCATGGCCTCGACGACAACGTGCACGAAATCCGGTCCGGCGGGATCCATCGCCGAGAGGTCAAAGCCCTTCAGCAGCGCCAGCGATTGCAGGAGTACAGGCCCCTGCCCCCAGGCCGGTGTCTTGGCAACGGTCCATTCGTGATAGTCGTAGGTCTGCGGCGCCTCGACGGTCGCCCGCCAGTTGGCCATGTCGTCTGCGGTCAGCACGCCCTTGTGGCGGGCGCCGCTCGCATCCATCACCTCAGCCGTCGAGACATAACGGTCGATCGCCTCAGCGACAAAGCCGCGATAGAAGGCATCGCGGGCGGCTTCGATCTGGTTTTCGCGGCCAGTCCTGGCTTCGGCCTCGGCGATGAGGCGCTTCCAGGTCTCGGCAAGCACCGGGTTCTTGAAATTGCTCTGCGCTTCGGGAGCGACGCCGCCCGGAAGCCAGGTCGCGTGGGAGGTCGGCCACTCGCTCTCGAAGAAGCCCGCCAGCCCCTTGATGGTCGCGGAAACGCGGGCAAGCATCGGGTGGCCATGCTCGGCGTAATAGATCGCCGGCTCGAGCACGTCGCGCACACTCATCGTGCCGTAGTCGCGCAGCATCAGCATCCAGCCGTCGAAGGCACCGGGGATGACGGTCGCGAGCAGGCCATCGCCGGGGATCAGCTTCAGGCCTTCCGACGTGTAGTGCTCGATCGTGGCACCCGCCGGTGCAGGCCCCTGCGCGCAGATGACTTCGACCTTGTCCTTTTTCTTCGAATAGAAGACGGCCGGCATGTCGCCGCCAGGGCCGCAGAGGTGCGGTTCGACGATCTGCAGCACGAAGCCGGTCGCGACGGCCGCATCGAAGGCATTGCCGCCTTTTTCGAGGATCGCCATGCCGACGGCCGAAGCGATCCAGTGGGTCGAGGTGACGACCCCGAACGTGCCGAGGATTTCCGGCCGTGTGGTGAACTCAGTCATGGGTATTGGTCCTTTCAAATCATGCTTGGCGCGGCCGTCATGCCTCGCGAGGATCCAGCGCATCGCGCAGGCCATCGCCAAGGAGATTGAAGCCGATGACGACGAGAAAAATCGCCGCGCCGGGCCACATCGCCATCCAGGGCGCCTGGCTCAAGAAATTCTTGGCAACGTTCAGCATCGAGCCCCAGGAAGGGGCCGGCGGCTGCTGGCCGAGGCCGAGGAAGGAGAGGCTCGCCTCGGCGATGATCGCCGTTGCGATCGTCAGCGTCGCCTGGACGATGATCGGCGCGAAAACGTTGGGCAGGATGTAGCGGGTCATGATTTCGAAGTGGTTCAGGCCGACGGCGCGCGCGCCTTCGACATAATCCTCGGTCTTGACCGCCAGAACCTGGCCGCGGGTCAGCCGCACGAAGATCGGCATGGCGGACAGGCCGATGGCGATCATCGCGTTCATCAGGCTCGGGCCCAGAAATGCCGCAAGCGCGATCGCCATGATCAGGAAGGGCATAGCGAGCAGCGCCTCGGTGATCCGCGAGATCACCATGTCCACCCAGCCGCCGAAATAACCGGAGATGAGGCCGAAGGGCACGCCGATGCCGACGGCAATCGCGACCGAGAACACCCCGGCCATCAGCGATGCCCGAGCGCCCCAGATCATGCGGGACAGAATGTCTCGGCCAAGATCGTCGGTGCCGAGCCAGTACATGGCTGACGGCGCCTTGCGGATCGCCGTCCAGCTCGTGGCGACCGGATCGATGATCGGCAGGACCGGCGCGCAGGCTGCCAGGATCGTGAAGAACAGCACGATGACGGCGCCGACGAGCGCGCTCCTGTTCTTCTTCATCTTGCGCCAGGCGCGGCTCCTGTCGCGCTTGGCTGCCGCCACGGGCGGTGCTTGGTCGATCGTGGTCATAGGGTGGCCCTCAGACGCGGATTGAGGAGGACATAGAGGACGTCGGCGAACAGGTTCATCAGAATGAAGCCGACCGCCGTGCACAGCACGACGCCCTGCACCACCGCATAGTCGCGGTTGAAGACGGCGTCGACGATCAGCTTGCCGAAGCCCGGGATGGTGAAGATCTGCTCGGTCAGCACCGCGCCGGCGAGCAGTTCCCCGAACAGCAGCGCCGACAGCGTCACGACCGGCAGCAGCGCATTGCGGAAACTGTGGCTGAGGATGACTTCCCGCGGAGAAAGCCCCTTGGCGCGGGCGGTGCGGATATAGTCAGCGCTGAGCACGCCGATCATCGCCGAGCGGGTATGGCGCATCAGCGTCGCGGCGAGCGCATTGCCGAGCACGAAGGCCGGCATGATCATAGTCTGCAGGGATCGGACGGGATCGACGAAGATCGACTCGAAGCCCGAGGCCGGCAGCCAGCCGAGCTGCACCGAGATCAACAGGATGAGCATGATGCCGAGCCAGAAATTCGGGATCGACAGGCCGGTCAGCGCCAGCACGTTGGCGATGTAGTCGATGAACGTGTTCTTCTTGACCGCCGCCAGGATGCCGATCGGAATGCCGATCAGCATGGCAAAGAACATTGCCATCACCGCCAGCTGGATCGTCACCGGCAGCTTCTGGAGGATCAGTTCCAGGACCGGCTGGTTGGTGCGCAGGGAAATGCCGAAGTCGCCGGTCAACACGCCGCCGAGCCAGTAGAAATATTGCACCACGACCGGATCATTCAGCCGGTATTTGTCGCGCAGGAATTCGATGACCGCAGGGTCGCGCTCCTCGCCGGCCATCGCCAGGATCGGATCGCCGGGGAGCAGTTTCTGCAGTGAGAAGACAAAGATGGAGATGATCAGCAAGGTCGGGATGGCGACCAGCAGACGCTTTCCGATGTAGACAGGCATGACGCCGTCCCCCGTTGAGCAGTGTTGCTACAAAGTGATGCGGGAAAAAATGCCGCATGGGTCCACTCCCATGCGGCACGGGAGGTTTAGCCCTTCTTGACGCCTTGCAGGCGGATCATGCCGTCCGGGCTGGCCACGAAACCGGTAATGTTCTTCTTGTAGGCCCAGATCCAAGACTGATGACCGAGATAGATGACCGGCATGTCTTCGTTGAGGATCACGGAAGCTGCATCGTATTTCTGCTTGCGGACCGTATCGTCGGTCGAGGCGCGTGCTTCGTTGAGCAGCTTGTCGACGTCCGGATTGCAGTATTTCACGTCGTTGATGCCGCCCTTGCAGCTGACGAACTGATGGATATTGCCATCAGGATCGACACGGCCGGACCAGTCGGAGCGGCTGAGCTGGAAGTTGCCACGGGTCTGCTCTTCAAGCAGGGTGGCGAACTCGGTCGACTTGAGGCTGACGTCGAAACCTGCTTCGGCAACCATGGACTGCAGGATCTGCATCATCTGCTGGGCGACCGGGTTGTTCGGGATCTGCAGCTCGACCGGGACGCGGTCGAAGCCGGCGGCCTTGATCAGAGCCTTGGCCTTGGCGACGTCGCGGGCGGGAACCGGGATCGCCTTGTTGAACCACGGGCTGTTCGGCGGGAACGGCTGGTTGCCGCCGACGGCGGTGCCTTCGTAAACGATCTGGTTCATCGCATCGCGGTCGATCGCCAGCGAGAAGGCCTGGCGCAGGCGCTTGTCCTTGCCGAACGGGTTGTCGGCTCGGGGACCGTTGCCGACGTTGGCGTAGAGAGCCATGTAACCGATGTTGACGGTCGCGTCGTATTTCAGGCCCGAATTGCCCTTGACGGCGGCAACGTCGGTCGGAGCCAGGCGCTCGATGAAGTCGAGATCGCCCGACTGCAGGTTGGCGAGGCGGACGGTCGTATCCGGGATCGGCAGGTAGGTAACCTTGTCGACGAAGATCTTGTCCTTGTTCCAGTAATCCTTGAATTTTTCGAGCACGATACGGTCCTGCTGGACGCGCTCGACGAACTTGAACGGGCCGGCGCAGACCGGCTTGGAGCCGAAATTGGCGCCGAGCGCCTTGGCGGCGGTCGGCGATACGATCATGCCGGCGCGGTCGGAGAGCTGGGCGAGCAGCGTCACATCCGGGGACTTCAGCGTGAACTTGACTTCCAGCGGGCCGGCCGCCTCGACCTTGGCGACGGAGGTCAGTTCGCTCTTGCGGCGGGATTCCGGCAGCGTCATGTTGCGTTCGATGGTGGCAACCACGGCTGCGGCGTCGAGCGGGGTGTCGTCATGGAACTTGACGCCCTCCCGGAGCTTCATCGTCAGTTCCTTGCCGTCGGCGGACCATTTCCACTCGGTGGCGAGCTGCGGAACGATCTTCAGGTCAGGCGAAACATCGACCAGCTTGTCGCACAGCGCGGTGTAGACGATACGGCCGACGAAGGTGCGGGACTGGGCCGGGTCGAGAACGTCGGCATCGTCCTGCAGGCCGATGCGCAAATCGACCGCAAGCGCCGGAAAGGCGAAAAGCGCGCCGGCCAGCAGCGCGGTCGTAAGCTTGGTAATTCGCTTCATTATGTGAATTCCTCTCTGTTTTCAGGTTCCTGTTTTTAGTCTTGACCGGTTTTCCGGCTTCTGGTCGGGGCGGCCGCGCGACGGCCGTTCAGCTTACCTGGCTCAGCGGCCCCGGCTCCATGGAGCCGAGGGATGTTGCCCGAATCAGCCGCTCCTGGAGCATCAGCAGATGTTCGCGCATCGCCTCCCCCGCCCGCACCGGATCACGGGCGGCGATCGCCTCGATGATGGTCTGGTGCTGAGCAAAGGAGATGTTGACCGCATTGCCGCTCGAACGGGCGCGTTCGCGGATCACCTGCCATGCCTCGTCCTGGCGGACACGATTGATGACGTCGAAGATCGACAGGAAAAGCTGGTTGCCGGCGCTCTGGGCAATCAGCCGGTGCAACGTCCCGTCCCACAATTCGCGGGCATCGGCATCGCTGCTCTCGGTGATCTTCAAGGCGATGTCGTGCATCTTGGCGATATCCGCCGGCTTGGCCCGCATCGCAGCCAGCTGGGCGAGTTGCGGTTCGATCCTCAAACGGACTTCCATGATCTCCATGAAGTCCGTGCCGGCGACGATCGCGCCCACATGGTTGCTCCATTCGCTCGGTCTTTCGCCGACAAAGGTGCCTGAGCCCTGGCGACGCCAGATGAGACCTTCGGATTCAAGCACTTCGAGTGCTCGCCGGACCGCGCGGCGGCTGATGCCGAGCATATCGCTCAAAGCCCGCTCGGTCGGCAGGCGGCCCTCGGAACCGAATTCCCCCGCCCTTAGAAGCTCTCTCAAGCGGTCCAGCGCGTAGCTCGAATTATCATGAGCCTCGCCGGCCTTATCCTGTACCATTTTTCGTACCAATTTCTAATTGGTCCAAATGGACGGCATTTCCTGACTTGCCGTCAAGTTAATTTTTCGGCAATTTCTGCAATGCACAAAATTGATGCATTGAGGTTGAAATCAAGGCTTGGACGAGCCGCAATCAAAACTTTAGAATAGGCGGCTACAAAGGGATTCGTGAGTGCTGCTGCATCGCGGCAGCCGTCAGATTCGGAGCGGAGCATCCCATGAACCAATACGACCTCATCGTCGTCGGCAGCGGACCGGCCGGTCGCCGCGCGGCCATCCAGGCAGCCAAGCTCGACAAAAAGGTTCTGGTCGTCGAACAGGGCAAACGGGTCGGGGGCGTTTCTGTCCATACGGGCACGATCCCGTCCAAGACCCTGCGCGAAACGGCCCTCAACCTGTCCGGCTGGCGCGAACGCGGGTTTTACGGCAAGGCGTACCGGGTCAAGCAGGAGATCAGTGCAGAGGACCTGCGCCGTCGCCTGCTGATCACGCTCGATCATGAAGTCGAAGTGCTCGAACATCAGTTCGCCCGCAACCGCGTCCAGAGTATCCGTGGCAAGGCGACTTTCGTCACGCCCGACACGATGGCGATCGCCAAGGACGACGGCGACGTCATGCACGTCATGGGCAAGTCGATCCTGCTCGCGGTCGGCACGAAGCCCTTCCGCCCCGATTACATTCCCTTCGACGGCAAGACGGTTCTCGACAGCGACGAGCTGCTCGAAATCGACCAGCTCCCTCGTTCGATGGTGGTCATCGGCGCCGGCGTTATCGGCATCGAATATGCGACGATCTTCAGCGCGCTGGATACCGCAGTCACCGTCATCGACCCGAAATCGACCATGCTGGACTTCATCGACAAGGAAATCGTCGAGGACTTCACCTACCAGCTGCGCGACCGCAACATGAAGCTGCTGCTCGGCCAGAAGGCGGACAAGGTGGAGCGCCTGGACGACGGCAAGGTTATGGTGCACGTCGACAGCGGCCGCCGCATCGTCACCGACATGGTGCTGTTCGCCGCCGGCCGCATGGGCGCGACTGATACGCTGAACCTCGCCGCAGCCGGCCTCGAGGCCGACAGCCGCGGCCGCCTCAAGGTCAATCCGGAAACCTTCGAGACCTCCGTTTCCAACATCTATGCCGCCGGCGACGTCGTCGGGTTTCCGAGTCTTGCCTCGACCTCGATGGAACAGGGACGCGTCGCGGCGCGCGTCGCCGTCGGCGCGATCGCCAAGGAACCGCAGAAATATTTCCCCTACGGCATCTATGCCGTGCCGGAAATCTCCACCTGCGGACTCACCGAAGAAGAAATGAAGGAGCGCGGCATTGCCTATGAATGCGGCATCGCCCGCTTTCGCGAGACCTCGCGCGGCCACATCATGGGCCTCGACACCGGCCTTCTGAAACTAATCTTCTCCTTGAAGACCCGCCGCCTGCTCGGCGTCCATATTGTCGGCGAAGGCGCTACCGAACTCGTCCACATCGGCCAGGCGGTGCTGAACCTCAAAGGCACGGTCGAATATTTCGTCGAGAACACCTTCAACTATCCGACGCTCGCCGAAGCCTACAAGATCGCCGGCCTCGACGCCTGGAACCGCATGGGCGAAGGTCCGAAGGAAGCGCCAGTCGCAACTTCGCAGTCCACAGACACGACCGCGACCACTACGGAACCTGCCTTCGAGAAGAAAAAAGCCGCCTCAAAGTGAGGCGGTCGTTCCGACCAACCGTCCGATCAAACGAAAAAAGCCGCCCCGAAAGGCGGCTTTTCTTTGGTGTCGCTGAACCGCCCCGAAGGGCAATTCATCAACGCGAGTAGAATTCGACGACCAGCTGCGGTTCCATGATGACGGCGTAGGGAACGTCCGTCAGGCCCGGAACGCGGGCGAAGGTGGCAACCATCTTGTTGTGGTCGACTTCGATATAGTCCGGAACGTCGCGTTCAGCGAGCGAAACGGCTTCGAGAACCGTGACGAGCTGCTTCGACTTCTGGCGGACTTCGATGACGTCGCCAGCCTTGCAACGGTAGGAACCGATGTTGACGCGGACGCCGTTGACGGTGACGTGGCCATGGTTGACGAACTGGCGGGCAGCAAAGACCGTCGGAACGAACTTGGCGCGGTAGACGATCGCGTCGAGGCGCGATTCGAGCAGGCCGATCAGGTTCTCCGAAGTGTCGCCCTTGCGGCGGTTGGCTTCGTCATAGATGGCGCGGAACTGCTTTTCGCGCAGGTCGCCGTAATAGCCCTTGAGCTTCTGCTTGGCGCGCAGCTGCACGCCGAAGTCGGAAAGCTTGCCCTTGCGGCGCTGGCCGTGCTGGCCAGGGCCGTATTCGCGGCGGTTCACCGGGGACTTCGGACGGCCCCAGATGTTTTCGCCCATACGGCGGTCGATCTTGTATTTGGACGATTCGCGCTTGCTCATCGTATTTCCTTATCAAACGGTTACACCGACTTGTTGCCAAGCCGGATCAAGGAAACACGCCCTCCTCTGAGCTCTGATTTAAGAGCTCTGACAGGTCTCTCACGAAAGCGTCCGGAGAAAACCACGGGACATGTCAGTGAAACACCGGGTCTTGTCGCCCGGCGTTGGCGCGGTGTTTAGGCGGATGTCACAGGAATGTCAACCGCACCACGCTCTTAACCTTTCGGCAAGGCTGTCTGCAGGCTTTTTTGACGCGGCATGGCGTTGGCACCATCTTAAGGAAAGGAGGTGTCGTGTCATGAAATCGAAACTCTGGAGCAGCCCGATCAGGATTGAAAACCCCGAAACCGGCGTGGTCCGCACAGTCAAGACGGCACGCGATGCGAAGACTGTCCTCGACCGCTTCTGGCCAGCCTATCACGGCAGTCAGCATCATCTGGCGGAACAGGTCTGCGACGAGGCGCTGAAGGGGAAATCGAAGCCTTCGGAAGCGCGGCGCGCCTTTATCGCCGCGGCGGTGGAAGCGCATTTTCACATCCACTGACGGCCTATTCGGCGGCGGCCCTCGCCTCGCCCTCATCCGGCGCGTCGGCACTACCCGGCGCGGTTTCCGCCTGAAGATCCGGGAAGGCAACGATGCGTTTGCCCGAAAAGTCTGAATGCACGACGATCAGACCCTGTTCCTCGAAATAACCGAGCAGGCGACGGGCGCGACGTGCCGAATGAGTGCCGTAGGCACGGGCAATCCGTGCGTCCGATGGGCATGGTTCCCCGCCGATCGCCGCCTTCGCCATCAGCAGGAATACGCCCTGGAGGTCGTCCGAGACGCCCGATGACAGCGACAGCGCCGTCGCCCAGGCCTCGCTCGAAGCAGTTTCAACATCGACGCCGGAGCGCGCTATCGCCACGCGGCGGCGGAATTCGCCGAGCGACAGCGGCGGTCCGGGCAGGCGCCGCATCCGGGCGCGCACCAGAAAATCCTGATAGAGGACGGAATCCGTCCGATAGGCGGATTGCGGATCGTCGAGAACTTCCGAAAGTACGGCGGACAGCCGTTCCTCGCGCTCTTCGGCAGACAATTCCGGTTGGGCGACGCGCGGCTCCTGCGGCGCCGGCATGGCAGACGGAGTCGAGCGCGACAGTTCGGCGAGGATATCCGTTGTCGGCCGCGGCGCTGGCGGAGCACGGCGGACGATCGGCCGGGTGAATTCCTCCGGATCCGGGGTGAAGATCAGGTCCTCGACGTCCTGCGGGGCGTCCGGCAGCGGCATCAGCTTCGGGCTCGAAGAGCGCGCCGACGTCTCGACCGTGCCGATGACGATCGGCAAGGGACGGCGCGACAAAGCCGGGCCGAGGGCGACGAAATTGCCGCGCTTCAGGTCACGGAACATTTCCGCCTGGCGGCGATCCATGCCGAGCAGGTCGGCGGCGCGGGCCATGTCGATATCGAGGAAGGTGCGGCCCATCAGGAAGTTCGACGCTTCCGCCGCGACGTTCTTGGCGAGCTTTGCCAGCCGCTGGGTGGCGATGACGCCGGCAAGCCCGCGCTTGCGGCCACGGCACATCAGGTTGGTCATCGCACCAAGTGAAAGCTTTCTGGCGTCTTCCGACACATCGCCGCCGACCGACGGCGCAAACATCTGCGCTTCATCAACCACGACCAGGACCGGATACCAGTATTCACGGTCGGCATCGAACATGCCGTTCAGGAAGGCGGCGGCAGCGCGCATCTGTTCTTCGAGATCGAGGCCTTCGAGCGTCAGGACGCAGGAGACGCGATTCTTGCGGATACGGTTGGCGATGCCGGCAAGCTCGGCCTCGCTCCGCTCGCCATCGACCACCACGTGGCCGAATCTCTCCGACAGCGTGACGAAATCGCCTTCCGGATCGATCACCACCTGCTGCACCCAGGGAGCGGATTGTTCGAGCAGGCGCCGCAAGAGATGCGACTTGCCGGAGCCGGAATTGCCCTGCACGAGCAGACGGGTCGCCAGCAGCTCTTCGATATCGAGCTTGGCCGGATCGCCCCCGGACACAATTCCCATATCGATGCCGACCTGCAATGCACTTACCCCGTATGCTGTCTCTTCGCGGTGACCGTTAGAAGCCGCGACTCCTGAACTCTAACAGAGATCGGGATTCGTTTCGCCGGGCAAGATCGAAAATGCACAGGCCTTTGCGAAACCACTCAGGATGCGGCGCGACGATAGAATGCCAGCGAGCCGGCAAGCGCCAGAAGCGCCCCGCCGCAGAGCCTGTCAAGCCAGAGCGCACCCTTCTTCTTCAGGAGATGCACAGCCCGCGAGCCGAGCAGCGCATAACCGAACATGACGGCGAAATCGATCAGCGCGAAGACGAGCGCCAGGATCGCATATTGCTGAAACTGCGGCGCATCGGGGACGATAAATTGCGGCAGGAAAGCCGAGAAGAACAGGTACCCCTTGGGATTGGTCACCGCCACGAGGAAGCTCTTCAGGAAGACTGATGTTGCGGCACCCGAACCGGCTGCAGCATCGCCTGGCGTTACGTCAAGCGAGCCTTTCGAGCGCAGAAGCATGAACCCGAGAAACGTGAGATACCCGGCGCCCAGCCATTTGACGACCGAGAACCAGAATTCGGAGGCCGCCAGCAATGCGCCAAGGCCAAGAGCCACGGCGCCGATCAATACGAAATCGGAGATCATTGCGCCGGCCATACCCGGCAGAGCGCGGCGAAGGCCATAGCGCGAGCCATTGGTGAGCGCGAGAAGCACGGTCGGCCCGGGTGTGGCGATGCCGATGAACGCAACGATCGCGAAAGCAAGCAGGGTGACTTCATTCATCGCTCGTCTCCTACCAGAGGTGCCGGCCGTCGATGACCGTATGAGGCCATTCCTCGGCGTCGAAATCGTCGAACAATCGGGCATTCACGCCAATGCGCCGGGTCTTGCCGTCCCAGGTGCCGTCCATCTGGAAATCCGGGCTGTCGCTATAGGTGGTGCAGCCGCAGGTGCCGCAGAAATGATGGGCTACCATTTTCGAATTCCAGCGATAGACCCTGTCACTCGCGGCATCGGCCGTAACCTTCACCTGCTTCGGCTCGTAATAGGCATGCAGCGCGCCGCGCCGCGAGCAGAAGGTGCAGGTGCAGCGGGTAAGCGCCTGCGGCAGTTCACCCTTGATCTCGAATACGGTCTCGCCGCAATGGCAACGCCCGGTGATCATCCGCTATTCCTCCCCTACGAAGCTCACGCGGCCGCGCGCTTGAAGCCGACCGACAGCAGCCCGGCACCGATCATCAACGAGCCGCCGGTGCGGTTGACGATCCGCTGGACCTTCGGCTTGCGGATCGTGTTGCGCGCCATCGAGGCCAGCAGGCCGTAGAGCGTGGCGTTCAATGTCGCGAGCACCAGGAAGGTCACTTCGAAGACGGCCATCTGGAAGAACAGCGGCTGGCTGAGATCGAGGAACTGCGGCAGGAAGGCCACGAAGAAGACGATGCTCTTCGGGTTCAGTGCGGTGACCACATAGGTGTGCAGGAAAATCCTGAAAGGCTTTACCGATGTCACCTCGGTCTCGCCGAGATCGGCGGCCCGTTCAGAAACCGGCGCGCGCCAGAGCTTGATGCCCAGATAGATGAGGTAGGCTGCACCCACCCATTTCAGCACGGTGAAGAGCGCAGCAGAGGTCGCAAGCAGCGCGCCGAGACCAAGCATGGACGCGGTCATCGCCGTGAAGTCGCCAAGCGCCGTGCCAGCCACGGTGGCGGACGCCACCTTGCGGCCATGGCTCAGCGCGTAGGAAATGACGAGCAGGATCGTCGGCCCCGGAATGGCCAGGAGAACCGACGAAGCGGCGACGAAAGCGAGCCAGTGTTCAAGCGACATGCGGATTCTCCTCCATAACTGAAGCGAGCAAGCCACCGATTTTTCCGGTTTGCAAGCGGTGTTTATTCAGTCGTTATGCGCCAGCGATAGAGCACGTCGGGCTCTTTTTCTTCGTTGGCCGTGCCATCGGTCTGCCTGATCTCTACAAAGCCGCGCGCTTCATAAAAACGGCGGGCGGCGGCATTGCGCTGGAAGGTCCAAAGGGAGAGCTTCGGATATGCTGCCTTGGCGATATCGACAAGTCGGGTGCCGATCCCCTGCCGTTGCGCGTTCGGCAGGATATAGAGTTGGTCGATCCAGTCCTCCCGAAAGGCGATGATGCCGAGCAAAGCGCCGTCCCGTTCGGCACCCCAGATGTCGCACGTCGCGAAGAGATGTCCGCTCCAGTGTCCGCGGTCCTCCTCCGGCGTGTGAAGCTGAGCCAGCCAGGGTAGCCGCATATCGAAGGAAGTGCGATGAACCTTAGCCGCGGCGGGCATATCGTCACGGTCAAGTTTACGAAATACGACCATCATTTTCTGAGCCCCAAAGCCTCGCATCCTCGCAGGTAAGGTCCCGGCGGCGAACCGCCGGAGACCCGGTGCCTGTCCACTCACAGCCGGATATCCCAAGGGGTGAACCGGACATTTCGGCGGTCGTCCTCGAGTTCGGGGAACCCGACATCGCGGCGCATCCGATTGGAAAGATCAGAGATTTGGTTCTTCTCCGCGCGGTGTCTCCAGGCTGCCAGGAGCAATGCACCAGCAGTCTTCCAGACGCCATGTTCGCGGCAGAGTTCATGAACCGCAGCCGAAAGGGTATCAGCAACTATAAATTGTGATTCACACATGATTTTATGTCCCGGCGCATGTCGCGACCAGGTCCTCTGAGATGAAGGAAGACGTGCGGATGCGGACGAGGAAACGCGGTAAACCGCGTCGTCAGCCGGTCACGTCAGATCAATGGGAAAAGTGCCAAAACGGCGGAAATCCAGTCTTATACAGCCTGGAAGCACATGCCGGCCGGCATCGATGTGCGAGACACCGAGGCCACAATAGCCGCTCCGCCAGAAAGGCGCATAAACATGGTAATGGACTTCATTTCACGCCTCCTGTGTTCGATTTGCGGAATGGATAAATAATACACGAGATCGCCGCATGAGCAAGCGCACAATCGCGAATTGCAGTCATCACGAAAAAAGCGTGGCAAATAAGCCACACCGCTGGTTGGCGCTCAGGTCCTCAGACCAAAACCCTGCATCAGGCGGCGGGTGGCGAAGTCGGGATTGCCGGAGGTGAAGACGGCAAAGTCGTAGTTGTCGGGGTGCTCGGCGCCCTCGACCAGCGGCACTTTTCGACGCGCCTGCCGTGCGATCGCCTCGGCGGGGTCGAGCCAGTCGACCGGCCAGGGGGCAAGCCGGCGGAAGACATTTGCCATGAAAGGATAGTGGGTGCAGGCGAGCACGACGATATCGGTTTTCCTGTCGTCCTTCTCGACGAAACAGGGGGCGATCTCGGCCAGAACAGCTTCGTCGGAAATCGTCTCGCCGCGGATATAGGCTTCCGCCATGCGCGCAAGGTTCTGCGAACCGACGAGGCGCACGTGACATTGGGTGGCGAAGAACTGGATGAGATCGCGAGTATAGGCGCGTTTGACCGTGCCCGGCGTGGCAAGCACGGAGACGAGGCCGGAGCGGGTGCGTTCGGCCGCGGGCTTGATCGCCGGAACGGTGCCGACGAAGGTCATCTTCGGAAAGGTTTCGCGCAGATCCGCGCCGACCAGGGTGAAAGCGGTATTGCAGGAGATGACGCAGACTTCGGGATCGTATTCGTCAAGGAGCTTTGCGAAGAGCGAGATGATCCTCTCGCGCAATGCCGGTTCCTCCCAGTCACCATAGGGAAAACCGGCATCGTCGGCGACATAGATGAAGCCGCGCTCTGGGATCAGCACGCGTGCCTCGCGCAGCACCGTCAGCCCGCCAATGCCCGAATCGAACATCAGCACAGGCTTCGATTCATTCGTTTTCGTCATTCCCCGTCTTCTCCCCCGGTACCCCTTTGGACAGATCAGCCTTTTCAGGCTTCGGCCCGTCCTTTTTCGACCATCCGCGGGGAAAGCGATCGAGCGAGTTGATAACGCCCCGGAACACGCTGATCTCCTGTTCCGTAAAACCGCGCCGCGAGATGACGGCGCGGAGGTTGTCGATCATTCTTGGCTTTTTCGCGGGCGGATGGAAATAATTGCGGGCGTCCAACGCCTCTTCCAGGTGTTCGAACAGACCGATGACCTGTTCCTTGGTGGAAGGACGCTGCTCGATCGGCAGAAAGACCGTCTCGGCAAGATCGTCGATGCCGGATTTCATCCATTCATAGGACATTAGCAGCACGGCCTGGGCGATGTTCAGCGAGGCGAAGGCGGGGTTGACCGGAAAGGTGACGATCTCGTCGGCGAGCGCCACTTCCTCGTTGGTGAGGCCCCAGCGTTCGCGGCCGAAGAGAATGCCGGTCTTCTCGCCCGCCTTGAACTTGGCGCGCAGGGTCTCGGCGGCGGTCACCGGCGAGCGCACCGGCTTGAAGCCGTAACGCTCGCGCGCCGTCGTCGCATAGACGAAGTTGAGGTCGGCGATCGCCTCCTCCAGCGTCTCGAACACCTTCGTGCCGTCGATCACATGATCGGCCTTGGAGGCGGCGGAGCGGGCTTTTTCGCTCGGCCAGCCGTCGCGCGGGTTGACGAGGCGCAGTTCCGCGAGGCCGAAATTGGCCATGGCGCGCGCCACCATGCCGATATTCTCGCCGAGCTGCGGCTCGACCAGGATGACCGCTGGTCCTTCGGCTATGAGTTCGCGCTCGCTATTGGTGCCTGACATTTCTGTTTCCGTATCCAAATCCAGGGCCGCAATACCGGTGACCAGGGCAATCGGCAAGCCTTATGCGGCTGCGGGATAAAGCCTGCCCAGCATGGTGCCGATCATTTCGACACCAACGCGGCTGCCGTGCTTGAAGATCGGCAGATGGCGGCTGGCGCCTCGATTCAGTTTGCGCTTTACCACGAAACATTCCGAACCGCGGGCCGAAAGCGCCCCGACATTGTTCAATACCTCCTCCAGCGCGGCCAGCACCTCGCCTTCCGGCTTGTGCCCCGCCTGAACCGCGTTGCGGGCGAAGATCCGCGCCCAATAGGTGGCGCCGAGGAAGATGGCGAGCGTCTGGCGGACCTGTCCCGGCCGAGTGACCACCGACCAGCTCGTGCCGAGCGGGCGGGCGGCGAGCGTGACTTCGCGGTAGGCGGCATCGAGTTTACGGGAGAGAGCGATGATCTCGAAACCGCTCCTGCCCTCTTTCACCGCGGAAAGAAGCTCGCGCAGCCCGTCGAACCAGCGCCCGAGCGCGAGATCGAGGGACGAGCGGGTCGGTGCCGGGAAGACGAGGAAGGCAACGACGGTGCCCGCGAGCGCGCCGATCAGCGTTTCCTCGATCCGGAGCCGCAGGAGGTCTAGGGTCAGCACGCCGGTCATGCCGTAGACCAGGCAAAGCACGATCGAGATAAAGAAGGTCATCCCCGCGTAGGAAATCTGCAGGCAATAGAAGCCGAGAAAGATGGAGAGCACAGCGATCGGTGCGGCAAGAAGCGGATAACCGCCGATCAGGGTCGCAAGCACCAGACCGGCCGCGATGCCGAGCAGCGTTCCGATCGAACGCTGCAATGCCCTGATCGCCGTATCGCCACGGGACTTGGTGTTGGTGAAGATCAGGAAGGCGGTCAAAACGGCCCAGAACCATCGGTCACGCGACAGCATCAGGCCGAAGACCATTGCAAGGCTTGAGGCAACAGTGATCTGGACCGCGGACCGCATCACCGGATTCGTCAGCGAGAAATCGATGTTCACCGGGGCCGGCGAGGCCGCGGCATCCGCGATCGAGCGGAAGCGGTCGCGCCGCCCTTCCTCGATGGATTCCGCCAGCGCCGCCCTCGCTTCCTGCAGCCACATCAGGGCGCGGGCGCTCTCCGCCGCCCGGTCGTCGCCAGTAACCGCGGTGCTGGCCGCGATCTTCTCGGCCATATCCTGATCCTCTTCGATCAGCGCGTGGACGAGCATGAAGGGCGGCAGCGCTTCGAACGACAGAACGATCGCGCTTTCTGCAGCGAGATGCACGTCGAAAATCCTCATCGTGAGGGCGGTGACCGCCTCGTCTTCCGGATCGATCGTGCCGTCTCCCGTGCGCGGCAGGAACCCTTCCGCCATCAGCACCACGTCTTTCAGCCGCTCCTCGAGCTGCCGCAGGTCGCGCCGGTCGCCGTCGGTCATGGTCCCGCCGCTCGACAGAACCGCGAGCTTCATCAGGATGTCGCCCACCCTGCCCTGGATCGCCACCAGCGACTGCAGGAGATCACGCCGCCAGTCGTCCGGCAGGAGATAGGTGCGGACCTGATGGCCGGTGACGACGGCGATCACCGGACCGATGGCCCCGAGCGGAAGGTCGGAAAGGTTTGGTTTCAGGTAGGCGCCCATGAAATAGGACGTAAATGCGAACATGCCGACTGCAAATCCGCGCGGCCCGTAGACGCGCCCGACGGTAGCGCCGGCAATGACGACCAGGAACATCGCATCGGAAATATAGCGGTAGTCTTCGAGGACGGTAGCCAGCCCGACGCAGACGAGGCTGACCGCGCCGCCGATCAGACGTGTCTTCAGCTGGTCGGACGGCAGCCGGTCGCGCACCGCGACGCCGCCCTCGATCGAGAGGATGATCGCAAGCCCGTAAGCGATCGTCGGCAGCGCAAGGCCGGCGATGTGGACGAGCGCAAGGCAGGCCACCGAGGCGATGACGGTCAGCGTTACGCGTCCGCCCATGCGCAGGCGCGACAGCGCCGGGTCGTTGGCGAGCAGCCAGTCTCGGATCTTAGCGGCAAAGGTCATCGACCACCCCTGGCGGGTGCCGACACCCGCTTCTGGCCGCCGAATATATCGCCGGGGCAGAGTTTGGCGATACCGTGCATAGGCCTGGGGGCTACGATCGAGAGAGCGGCGCGCCGCCCGATCACCGGCGAGTTACTCGCCCTTGGCGATCGACTGCATCTCTTCGATCACCGAATCCCGCTCGCCATCTGCGACACGGTGGATGTCGTCGATAACAGGCTTGCCGGCTTCCTGGATAACGTCGAAATGCAGTTCGTTGACGCTGTCCTTCACCGCCGCCTCGTCGACGCAGGTCCACATCTTGAAGGTCACGGTCACATCGGTCATGCCGTTGGCGCCCGGCGCCGAGGTCGTCTTGATGTCCTTCAGCGGACAGCCGTCCTGCGACGAAGTGATGACGTCGTAGCCGAAGGGGTCGCCTGGCTGGTTGTTCTCCGTATCATAGGCCGGGTGCTTGGCGGCTTCCGCATAGGCGCCCCGGAATTTCTTGCTGAACAGGCGCGCCAAGGGATCGGCCTCGAAGATGTATTTCCATTCGCTATCGACGGTATTCCAGTTGTCCTCGGTGATCTTCATCACCTCTTTCACGGGATCGGTAACATCGGTCGCCGCGGCGAAGGTCGAGACTAGTGAAAAGGCAAGGGCAAGCGGCAAGGTCCGCATAAGATCAGATCCGGCTGTTGGAGAGCGATTTGGCGGGACATTAATCTGGCTTTGTGGTTTGGCAAGGGCAATCGTCCGCCGGTCCGAAGGCATGGCGATTTCTCGCACGAAAAGCCGCATATGATGGCCTCAATGCCTTTGCGTTCCAGCCCGGCGATGTTATAGCGCACCCACTGGTGTCCACCCCTCGGGACCTTGAGGTCCCTTCTACGTCCAAGAGGAATTCCATGCAAAAGATCAAGGTAGCCAACCCGGTCGTCGATCTCGACGGCGACGAGATGACCCGCATTATCTGGCAGCTCATCAAGGACAAGCTGGTCCTTCCCTATCTCGATCTCGACATCGAATATTACGACCTCTCGGTCGAGAACCGCGACGCCACCAACGACCAGGTGACGATCGACGCCGCCAACGCCATCAAGAAGCACGGCGTCGGCATCAAGTGCGCGACGATCACCCCGGACGAAGCGCGCGTCAAGGAATTCAACCTCAAGGAAATGTGGAAGAGCCCGAACGGCACGATCCGCAACATTCTGGGCGGCGTCATCTTCCGCGAGCCGATCATCTGCAAGAACGTGCCGCGCCTGGTTCCGGGCTGGACCAAGCCGATCGTCGTCGGCCGCCACGCCTTCGGCGACCAGTACAAGGCGACCGACTTCAGGTTCCCGGGCAAGGGCACGCTGTCGATCAAGTTCGTCGGCGAAGACGGCCAGGTGATCGAGAAGGAAGTGTTCAAGGCTCCGGATGCCGGCGTGGCCATGGCCATGTACAACCTCGACGAATCGATCCGCGATTTCGCCCGCGCTTCGTTGAACTATGGCCTGATGCGCAAGTGGCCGGTCTACCTGTCGACCAAGAACACCATCCTCAAGGCCTATGACGGCCGCTTCAAAGATATCTTCGAGGAAGTCTTCAACAACGAGTTCAAGGCTCAGTTCGACGAACTGAAGATCACCTACGAACACCGCCTGATCGACGACATGGTCGCAGCTGCGCTGAAGTGGTCCGGCGGCTACGTCTGGGCCTGCAAGAACTATGACGGCGACGTCCAGTCCGACATCGTCGCCCAGGGCTTCGGCTCGCTCGGCCTGATGACCTCGGTTCTGCTTTCGCCGGACGGCCGCACGGTCGAAGCCGAAGCAGCCCACGGTACCGTCACCCGCCATTACCGCCAGCACCAGAAGGGTCAGGAAACTTCGACGAACTCGATCGCCTCGATCTTCGCCTGGACCCGCGGCCTCGCTCATCGCGCCAAGCTCGACGACAATGCTGCCCTTGCAAAGTTTGCCGCGACGCTCGAAAAGGTCTGCGTCGACACCGTCGAAGCCGGCTACATGACCAAGGATCTGGCGCTGCTCATCGGTCCGGATCAGCCATGGCTCTCGACCACCGCCTTTCTCGACAAGGTGGACGAAAATCTCAAGGCGGCCATGGCTGCCTAAGTCCGAAAAATCGGCTAATCATTCGACGGCGGGGAGCAATCTCCGCCGTTTTCTTTCGTGAGGGAGTTTCGCATGACCATCACCGTCCGCCCGCTCGAGCCGTCCGACCATGCCGCCTGGGAGCCGCTCTGGGAAGCCTATCTGCGCTTCTACGAGACCGTATTGCCGAAGGAGATGTACGATCTCACCTGGAGCCGGTTTCACGATCCGGCCGAGCCGATGCATGCCCTCGGCGCGTTCGACGAGACCGGCAAAATGATCGCCATCGCGCATGTCATCTTCCACCGATCCTGCTGGCTGCCCGAATGGACCTGCTATCTGCAGGACCTTTATGTCAAGAACACCCTGCGCGGTCGGGGAACCGGCGCAGCCCTGATTGAAGCGGTGGCAGACCTCGCACGGGCAAACGGAGCCGGCCGGCTCTATTGGCTGACGCAGGAGAGCAATGCCGCCGCGCGGCGGCTCTACGACCGCATTGCCCAGAATTCCGGCTTCATCCAATACCGAAAGGCGCTCTAATTCGCCCTGGCGCCTTGATTGAAAGGCAATCTGCCCCAGAACATAGCCATTCACCGCCCGGAGGACCACATGTCAGATGAACTTGTGCTTTACACGAATCCGATGTCTCGCGGCCGGATTGCCCGCTGGATGCTGGAAGAGGTCGGCGTCCCTTATCGGACTGAAATCCTGCATTTCGGCACCACGATGAAGGGCGATGTCTATAAGAGCGTCAACCCGATGGGCAAGGTGCCGAGTATCGCGCACGGCAAGACCATTGTAACCGAATGCGCGGCGATCTGCGCCTATCTGGCGGATGCCTTTCCGCAGGCGGGTCTTGCCCCCGCCCCCGCCAAGCGAGCCGATTATTACCGCTGGATGTTCTTTGCTGCCGGTCCGCTGGAAGCAGCCGTCAGCAACCGCGTGCTCGGCTTCGAAGTGCCGAAGGAACGCGAGCGGATGGTCGGTTACGGCACCTATCAGGACGTGATGGATACGCTGGAATCTGCCGTCCGGGCGAACGCCTATATCGCCGGCGATACGTTCAGCGCCGCAGATGTCTATGTCGGCTCGCAGCTCGGTTACGGCCTGCAGTTCGGCACGATCGAAAAACGCGCCGCATTCGAACAGTATTTCGGACGGCTCGCTCTGCGGGAGGCTTATCGGCGGGCCAACGACAAGGACAATGCCGCGGCTGCCGAGTTGCAGAAGGTAGGGTAAGCTTTTAGCGATCAGCGGTCGACACCGGCTGGCGATCGTTTTGGCGACGGTGTCGGTATCGGTTTGGCGTTGCCGGTGTCGAAACGCAGCATCCACTCATTGCTCATGGAGCTGGCAAGGATCACAGGCGCGACAGAAGGCTTTGCAGGTTGAGTTCCGGCCGGCTGGATGCTGGCGGAACGGATCGCCAGGGGATCCGGCCGTTCGATCGGAACCGGCACATTCATCGCCACCATCGAATCCGGGCCGGGGGCCGTCGTCGCCGGGATCGACGCAACGTCGATTTCCTTCGCCTGGATCAGGCTGAACGGGTCGGGATTGCTCTGCACCAGCGCGAGCACGTATTCATCTACGGGCTTCGGCGGTGGCGTTTGCAGGTCCCCGTCCCTGTCGCGCTTCTCGTAGAACGCATTGCCGCCGGCAACCGTGACATAATGCATGTTCTGGTAGGGGAAGCGTAAGCCGGCCGTGTGAAAGAACATGGCATCCTTGACTTCCGGGTTCCGCTCGCCGCGAATGATCGCATCGACGGCGGCATCGAGTTCCGGAACCGTTGCCTCGTTCATCGCCCGGGTCAATACGCCCGGTGCGAATTGCCGTTCCTGGGCGACGATGCCGCAAATAGTGGGTGGGTAGGCATCGGAGGTCAGCCTGTTCATGATCACGGTGCCGACTGCCATCAACCCTTCACGACTCGACCGCTGCGACTCGAAATACATTGCCCGCTTCATGCAATCGCGATCAGCCGGCGTGTAGTGGTAGACCTGTTTCTTCGAGACCGGTGCCGGTTTCACCGTCGTGGTGGCGGGAGAAATGGACGCCGTCGTCTGCGCCGACGTGCATGCCGACAGGAACATCATTCCAACCAGACCGATTGCCGGTCGGAGAAAGGCCTTATCGCTCGCCGTCATGAATATCCCCCCTTGCGGTATAATTCCAGAAATCGCTACGGCGCGAAAAGGGATACCTTAAAAATTGATTCAGATCAAACGACATATGAGACAATCAAAACTGTGCAGAAAATCGTTCCGGATGCAGGTCGGCCTTACGGTAAGCCCCTTCGAACCGAGGTCTTTCCGCGCGTGCCGGAACGACGTCTTACGACGGTCTTCCTAACGGAGAGTTGACTTCCCGCCCTGCCGTTCACGGATATCCGGCGTACAACAGTTCTGGATCCAAAGCGTCCGGAGTTGGGATCCGCGGCGACAAGCGATAGAGGGAGGCAGACGCTCCGCCTCTGCCTTGACCCTCAGCTCCGCAACCCCGGCGCCTCGTAACCGGTGCGTTCCACATATTCCGTATAACCGCCGTCATAACGGTGGATGCCATCGGGTGTCAGTTCGAGCACGCGATTCGACAGTTCGGCGAGGAAATGCCGGTCGTGGCTGACGAACAGCATGGTGCCTTCGTATTCCGACAGTGCCTTGATCAGCATCTCCTTGGTATCGAGGTCCAGGTGGTTGGTCGGCTCGTCGAGGACGAGGAAATTAGGCGGGTCGAACAGCATGGCCGCCATCACCAGGCGCGCCTTCTCGCCGCCGGAAAGCACCCGGCATTTCTTCTCGACGTCGTCGCCTGAAAAGCCGAAACAGCCGGAGAGCGCCCGGAGTGCACCCTGCCCCGCGCGCGGAAACTGTTCCTCCAGCCATTCGAAGACGGTCAGGTCGCCGTCGAGCAGATCCATGGCGTGCTGGGCGAAATAGCCCATCTTGACGCTGGCTCCGATCGCAACGCTGCCTTCGTCCGGCTCGGTCGAGCCCGTTACCAGTTTCAGCAGCGTCGACTTGCCGGCACCATTGATGCCCATGATGCACCAGCGCTCGCGCCGCTTCACCATGAAGTCGAGACCTTCGTAGATCGAGCGGCTGCCATATCGCTTGGCGACATTCCTGATGTTGACCACATCCTCGCCGGAACGCGGCGCCGGCTGGAATTCGAAGGCGACTGCCTGGCGGCGCTTCGGCGGCTCGACGCGTTCGATCTTGTCGAGTTTTTTCACCCGGCTCTGCACTTGGGCTGCATGGCTGGCGCGCGCCTTGAAGCGCTCGATGAACTTGATTTCCTTGGCCAGCATCGCCTGCTGGCGCTCGAACTGGGCCTGCTGCTGCTTTTCGTTCTGGGCCCGCTGCTGCTCATAGAAACCGTAGTCGCCCGAATAGGTGGTGAGCGACCCGCCATCGATCTCGATGATCTTGGTGACGATGCGGTTCATGAACTCGCGGTCGTGCGAGGTCATCAGCAACGCGCCGTCATATCCTTTGAGGAACTGTTCCAGCCAGATCAGGCTTTCGAGATCGAGATGGTTGCTCGGTTCGTCGAGCAGCATGACGTCCGGGCGCATCAGCAGGATACGGGCGAGCGCTACGCGCATCTTCCAGCCGCCGGACAGCTTGCCGACATCTCCGTCCATCATCTCCTGGGTGAAGCTCAGGCCGGCGAGCACCTCGCGTGCGCGGCCTTCGAGGCCGTAGCCGTCGAGCTCCTCGTAACGCGCCTGCACCTCGCCGTAACGCTCGATGATCTGGTCCATCTCGTCCAGGCGGTCCGGATCGACCATCGCCGATTCGAGCTCGTGCAGTTCGGCGGCGACGGTGCTCACCGGACCTGCACCATCCATCACCTCGGTGACCGCGCTGCGGCCGGCCATTTCGCCGACATCCTGGTTGAAATATCCGATCGTGACGTTCTTCTCGACGGAGACTTGCCCCTCGTCCGGCATTTCAGAGCCGGTGATCATCCGGAAGAGCGTCGTCTTGCCAGCGCCGTTCGGGCCGACGAGGCCGATCTTCTCGCCACGGTTCAGCGCCGCGGAAGCCTCGATGAAGAGGATGCGGTGGCTGTTCGATTTGCTGATATTTTCGATACGGATCATGGGCGGCGAACTCGGGAGGTTTCATCACAACAAAAAGCCGGGTCGTCGCCGACCCGGCTTTCCTACACAATCAATGCGAAGCTTATTCGGCGCTGTCTTCAGCAGCCTTCTTCTTCGGTGCAGCCTTCTTCTTCGGAGCGGCAGCTTCTTCGCCTTCGGCGGCTTCGCCAGCAGCCTCGGCCTTCGCGGCCTTCTTCGGAGCAGCCTTCTTCTTGGCCGGCTTTTCAGCGCTTTCCGAGCCTTCCTCGTCTTCAGCCATCAGCTCTTCCTTGGTCACGACCTTGTCGGTGACCTTGATCTCGGAGAGCAGCTTGTCGACGACCTTCTCTTCGAAGATCGGCGCGCGCAGCGAAGCCGATGCGCCGGGGGTGTTGCGGAAGAAATCGAGGATTTCCTTCTGCTGGCCCGGGAACTGCTGGAGCTGCGCATAAAGGGCGCGCTGCATTTCTTCCTCAGTCACTTCGACGCCGGCCTGTTCGCCGATCTCGGAGAGAACCAGGCCGAGACGAACGCGACGTTCGGCGAGCTTGCGGTATTCAACGCGCGCATCTTCCTCGGTCGTCTCTTCGTCTTCGAAGGTCTTGCCGGACTGCTGCAGGTCGGTGTTGATCTGGCGCCAGATGTTGTCGAACTCGGCGTCGACCAGGCCCTGCGGGGTGTCGAACTGGTACATGCCGTCGAGCTGGTCGAGGATCTGACGCTTGACCTTCTGGCGGGTGACGTTGCCGTACTGGCTTTCGATCTGGCCGCGGACGATCTCCTTCAGGCGATCAACGGATTCGATGCCGAGCTTGGAGGCGAGTTCGTCGTTGATCTCAAGGGCGGCAGGAGCCGCGACTTCCTTGACGGTAACGTCGAAGGTGGCTTCCTTGCCGGCAAGGTTCGCTGCCGGATATTCGGCCGGGAAGGTCACGGTGATGGTCTTCTCGTCACCGGCCTTGACGCCGACGAGTTGGTCTTCGAAGCCCGGGATGAAGCGGCCGGAGCCGAGAACCAGTTCGGCATCTTCGGCGGTACCGCCATCGAAGGCAACGCCATCGACCTTGCCGAGATAGTTCATCGTGACGCGGTCGCCATCGGCGGCCTTGCCGGTCTTGGTTTCGAAGGTGCGGGCGCTTTCGGCGATCTTCTCGATCTGCTCGTTGACTTCGTCTTCGGTGACTTCGACGACTTCACGAATGACGGAAAGACCGTCGGTCGGCTGCAGTTCGATCTCCGGAATGACTTCGTAGGACAGCGTGAATTCGAAATCGACCTCGGCGTTGAGGATCTTTTCCGCTTCCTTCTCGTCCTCGGTCATGGCGACCGACGGCTGGGTCGCCGACTTCTCGCCGCGGTCGGTGAGGATCTCGGTCGGGCGCTCGCGAACGATCTCGTTGACGAGATCCGCCATGATCGACTTGCCGTACATCTTCTTCAGATGGGCGATCGGCACCTTGCCCGGACGGAAACCGTTGATGCGGACCTTGTCCTTGGCGTCGGCGAGGCGCACGTTCAGCTGCGCTTCCATTTCCCGCTGGGGGATAACAACCTTGATTTCGCGCTTCAGCCCTTCAGCGAGCGTTTCGGTAACCTGCATTTTCATACCTTCATATCGTGGCGGCGGTGCTCAGACAGCCGTTGGTTTCAATGAGCACACGCCGGAATCTATTGACCGGCCGCGGCAAGCGCTCACCAGATACCTTCCCGATCGGCTCGCGCCACTATCGTGAGCATCTGGTGCGGGTAGAGAGACTCGAACTCCCACGCCGAAGCGTTGGTACCTAAAACCAATGCGTCTACCAATTCCGCCATACCCGCGCTTCAAACCGCGTCGAAAACCCTCGCGCTGAGGCCTTCCGGAGCGCGCGTCTCTATATCACCCGTTTCAGCCCACGCAAAGGGAAAATGACGCTTTTTTGGCAGTTCAAAAAAAGCCCGGGAAAGCGGCAATTCGGCACCTCTTCCGGCATGCCGAAGTCGTGCCGAGAACCGGATCATTAACTTTTTATTAAATTCTAATGTGTACATTGGAACCTATCGGCAATGGGAGTCATGCAAGGTTCGCATATCATCCATTCTGATATTGCACTGCACAATGTCGCTGAAATCTCATAATGTGCAAATGCAGGGATTGATTGGAAGGTTTCGATCTCTCTGTTTCGGACGGCTTGGCACCCGTGCGAATGTGCAAGCGCCCTCGGGAAGTTTCCCGTGACAGGAATTCGAGCCGCGCACTCCTCCTCCCAGCGCGGGCTTGATGGGACTGGCGATCCTCCTCCTCCCAAATCGCCGGTCGTTACAAATGACGCCCACCGGACCTCCTCCCCCGGTGGGCGTTATTTTTTTGCTCTGCAAAATGCGAACTGCCTAAAACGCGCGCAAAATTTCAGCACTCCTGCATGGTAAACGATCTCGTAATGCACCGAATGCATAGGTGGCATACCGAATAGGCGCTGTTACTTTTTGCGGCGCAACATATATTACCGGTCATGAGATTGAAGTCAGCGCCGAACGGGCCGCTGGCAAGGGCCTAGAAAGGGACAAGATCATGAACATCGCACAGAAGCTCACCACCTGGCGCAAGTACCGCGAAACCGTCAACGAGCTCGGCCGCATGAGCGACCGCGAACTCAGCGACCTCGGCATCGGCCGCGCCGATATCCGCCGCGTTGCCCGGACTGCCGTCGGCTTCTAAGCCTCGCGCAGACATCGCTGCACCGTTCCAAAAGCGCCTCCTTCGGGGGGCGCTTTTCTTTTTGTTCATGCAAATTTAACGCTTCAAATACCTGCCTGATTTTCAGACTGAGCTGTAAAATTCGGCAATCCCCTGCACATTTGCATGGCAGTCGCACATTTTTTGCACTGCACATTCTTATTATGCGGATGTATAAGACCCTCATCGCTGATGACGACAGAGCATCAGGAAAATCTTGAGGAAACAACCATGAACCCGATCCGTATCGCCAAGAACTGGATCAGCTACCGCCGTACGATGAATGAGCTTGGAAATCTTTCGAGCCAGGCCCTCAGCGACATCGGTCTGACCCGCTACGACATCCGCCACATCGCGGCCCGCTCTTTCCGCTAATCCGCGTCTCGCAGGCGGACCCGCACGGTATGAGGCCGCTGCGGCGAGAATATGCGGCCCGAGAGGACACCCAAGGACGTATCGAAGGCACCTTCTCGGGTGCCTTTTTGATTCCGGTCCGGCAAATGGCGTGATAATGAGCCGGCCATGAGCAACATTTCTTCCTCCTCCACCTATCCTGCCATCCATGTCGTCGGCGGCGGCCTTGCAGGTTCCGAAGCCGCCTGGCAGATCGCCTCGGCCGGCGTGCCGGTGATTCTCCATGAAATGCGCGGCGTGCGCGGCACCGACGCCCACAAGACGGACGGACTTGCCGAGCTCGTCTGCTCGAATTCCTTTCGCTCCGACGATGCGACGGCGAATGCTGTCGGCGTCATCCATGCGGAGATGCGGCTTGCCGGTTCGCTGATCATGGCATGTGCCGACAGACACCAGGTGCCGGCGGGCGGCGCACTTGCCGTCGACCGCGACGGGTTTTCCGATGCGGTCACCGAAGCCATCGAAAAACATCCGCTGATCACCATCGTGCGCGAGGAGATCCAGGGTCTGCCGCCGAAGGAATGGGATCTGGCGATCATCGCCACCGGCCCCCTCACCTCGCCGGCGCTTGCGGCCGCGATCCAGGCGGAGACGGGCGAGGACCATCTCGCCTTCTTCGACGCCATCGCGCCGATCGTGCACCGCGATTCGATCGACATGAATATCTGCTGGTACCAGTCACGCTACGACAAGGTCGGCCCCGGCGGCACCGGCAAGGACTATATCAACTGCCCGATGGACGAGGCGCAGTACAATGCCTTCGTCGATGCGCTGATCGCAGGAGACACGGTCGGTTTCAAGGAATGGGAAGGCACGCCCTATTTCGACGGCTGCCTGCCGATCGAGGTGATGGCCGAACGCGGCCGCGAAACGCTGCGTCACGGGCCGATGAAGCCGATGGGCCTCACCAATGCCCACAATCCGACGGTCAAGGCCTATGCGGTCGTGCAGCTGAGGCAAGACAACGCGCTCGGCACGCTCTACAACATGGTCGGCTTCCAGACGAAGCTGAAATACGGTGCCCAGGCGGATATCTTCCGGATGATCCCCGGGCTGCAGAATGCCGAATTCGCAAGGCTCGGCGGCCTGCATCGCAACACCTATATCCACTCGCCCGTGCTGCTCGATAAATCAGTGACGCTGAAAAGCCGGCCGGGCCTCAGATTCGCCGGCCAGATCACCGGCTGCGAAGGTTATGTGGAAAGCGCGGCGATCGGGCTTCTCGCCGGCCGGTTCGCGGCTGCCGAACGCAAGGGCGAAACGCTCTCCGCACCGCCTGCGACGACCGCACTAGGCTCGCTGCTCGGCCATATCACGGGCGGACATCTGGTTTCGGAGGACGAGCCCGGCAAGCGCTCGTTCCAGCCGATGAACGTCAACTTCGGGCTGTTTCCCGAGCTGGAGCCGGGATCGATCGTCAAGCCGGAGGGCGTCAAGCGTTTCCGCGGCAAGGACAAGACGGTGATGAAACGGCAGTTGCTCTCCGCCCGCGCGCTTCAGGATTGCGCTAATTGGCTCGGTCGGGGCTGACATCCCCGGAAGGCGTCTCCGGCTTTTCCTCCAGACCGCGATCGGCAACGCTGACATAGTTGTCGAGCAGCCAGAGGGCGACTTCGGCCGCCTCCTTTTCCGTGGAAAAGAGGTAGGTGCCGTTCTGTGTCGATGCGTCGAGGAACTCGACGGTGAATCCTTTGGCATCTGGGAGGGGCGAGACCCGCACCCGGCCTGGCTCGATCAGAAAGCAGGCGTAATGATTGCGGTGGCTGCGCATGAAGCCGGCCTTGTTGTCGTGCAGGCGTACGAAGATCGCTTCGCCGTTGGCCGTCACATGCAGGCTGCGGATGGCTTCATTGGGGAAGGCTCGGCCGAACTCGAGGATGGCCATGCCCGTATCGTGCAGGTTACCGTCCTTGTCCCGGTCCTTGCCCGACATCCGCGTAATGTAATAGGCGAGCGCCATGAGGAGCACGAAGATGATCGACCAGACGACGATGGGGCTCACACCATTTCTCCTTACGAGGGCACCGGATTTCTATTTCGTTCCTTAGGCGGCGAGCCTTGCGCGAATTTGGCGTCCATCAAAAGCGCCTGGTGACGGAAGCCTTCATGAGCCGCAATTGGCGCCGCCACTGCGGCAGCTGCAGGGTCGAATCGAGTACCGAGGCACCGGCGCGCGCCGCGCGGCGCAGCACCGGTTCGGCAAGCGCCACGGGCAGATAGGCCGGAAAGACCGCCGCCGGAATAGTTCCGGACTTTCTCGCCTTGGCCAGATGCTCCAATCCAAGTCCGGCAAAGGCCTCGATTGCGGCCGAAATGCGCGGCCTGTCCTCGCCGCGCAGAAATGTATCACGGTCGAGCCCGGTCGCCGAGAGAATATCGAGCGGCAGATAGAGCTGGTGACGACGGCGATGGATCGGCATCAGGAGCAGGAAACCTGCGATCGCCTGCGCAACACCCGCATGGCCTGCCGATTCCGCAGATCTTGCCGCATCGGCGGGAGAGAGAATCAGGCTCGCGAGCTGGATGAGTGCGGAAGCGGTCTCGCCGGCATAACCTTCGAGCGCGTTCCGATCGGTCAATGGATCGTCGTAAAGATCGAAAATACGCGCCTCGATCATGTCGACGAGCGTCTGGCGCGGCAGGCGGTAGGTCTCTATTGCCTCAAGCAGCCCGGCGGCAATCGGGTTGCCGGTGCTGTCGCCCTGGGCGTTCCCTTCGAGGAGGTCGCGCCACCATTGCAGGCGGATTTCACCTGGCAGCGGTTCTCGCACCACATCGCGGACACGGGCGATCTCGGCGTTGAAGGCATAGAGGGCCGCAAGCGTGCCGCGTTTGTCCTGCGGCGACAGAAGACAGGCGAGATAACGGTCACGGTCGGTATCCCTGAGCGTCGCGAGGCAGATATCGCCGTTCTGTCTGGCTGAGTCGGCCATCTGTCAGACGGCAATCAGGGCTGCCGCGACGGCGCGCGATTCGGCCAGCATGATGTTGAAGGTGCGCACGGCGGCACCCGTGCTCATCGGGTCGGAAGCGATGCCCCTGGCCTTCAGCGCCGCCTTCACATCAGGCGGAATGGGCTTGAGGTTGGCGCCCATGCCGACAAGCAACACTTCGATCTCAGCTGATTCGGCGAGCACCTTCATCAGTGAAGCGACCGTCAGCGGTTCGCCTTCCTGCAGTTCCCAGCCGTGGATACCCGAGGGAAGGCAGAGCAGTGAGCCTCGATGCGACATGTCGGCAAAACGGAAACCGCCATTGCCATAGGCATCGATCGGAGCACGACCGGGGAAATGGGCGTCGCGGATTTCGATGCCTTTCGCCATGGGTCACATGCCTTCTCGAAGAGGTTGCGAGCCGGAGATGATCCGGCTCTTTGAGTCCAAGGCCCCGTAGCAAACAGGGCCTTGCCTCGGCGAAGCTTTAGGACGCCGTTCCCGTCTTTGCCGGTTCGGTCTTGACGGGCTCGCCCTTGACACGGACTTCGGCGATATAGGCGCGCATGGCACGGATTTTTACGCCTTCGGCGATTTCAACTTCCACTTCGGCGTCGTCGATAACCTTCGTCACCTTGCCGGTGATGCCGCCACCGAGAACGACCTGGTCGCCGCGGCGGACGTTGGACAGCGTTTCCTGGCGCTTCTTGGCCTGGGCGCGCTGCGGACGGATCAGGAAGAAGTACCAGACCACCATCAGGGGCGCGAAGAGGAAGAGCATCTCAAGGCCGGAGCCGAACGCGGAGGCTCCCGGTGCTGCGGCTGGGGCCTGGGCGAATGCTTCGGTAATGAACATCGAAAACTCCTAAGATTACCGGAGACGCCAGGCCCCCGTTACAAGCCGCCGGAATATAGTTGCGATAAGCCGGAATGCAACAGAAACACGCCGTCCGGCGTACCGAATCCACGGCTCTCAGGCTTTTGATGCACTAACGAGCATGTTACCGCAGCGAAAAGGCTCAAGAACTGGCCGATGCGACTGGAGAAACACCATGAGCGAAGACTTCAACACCCTGATCCTTGCAGAGGTCCGCAGACTTGCGGATGCGCTGGAACGGCTCGCCGGCCCCCCACCCGCCGTCAACGACTGGAACGCTGCCGACTGCTTCGTCTGGGTACCGGCAAACCAGCGCCTGCAGCCGGTGCCGCGTCCGAACCGGGTGGCCCTGACGCTGATCCGCGGTGTCGACCACGTGCGCGACATCCTGCATGAAAACACGCTGCGGTTCGCGGAAGGTTTTGCGGCCAACAACGTGCTGCTCTGGGGCGCCCGCGGCATGGGCAAATCCTCCCTGGTGAAAGCCGTCCATGAGGACGTGCGGGCCGCGACCGGCATTTCGCTGAAGCTCGTCGAGGTGCATCGCGAGGATATCGCCTCGCTCCCCGCCCTGCTCGATATCCTGAAAGCTTCCGGCCAGCGCGTCATCGTCTTCTGCGACGATCTCTCGTTCGATCATGACGACACCGCCTACAAGTCGCTGAAGGCAGCGCTCGACGGCGGCATCGAAGGCCGGCCCGATAATGTTCTGTTTTACGCGACATCCAACCGTCGCCACCTCCTGCCGCGCCACATGATGGAGAACGAGCAGTCGACGGCGATCAACCCGTCGGAAGCGGTCGAGGAAAAGGTATCGTTGTCGGATCGTTTCGGCCTATGGCTCGGTTTTCACAAATGCAGCCAGGACGACTATCTGACGATGATCGATGGTTACGCCGAATATTTCGAACTTGGTCTCGACCAGGAAACCCTGCATCACGAGGCGCTCGAATGGGCGACCACCCGCGGCGGGCGCTCGGGCCGTGTCGCCTGGCAATATATCCAGGATCTCGCCGGGCGGCTGAGGAAGCCGCTTTCCCGAGATTGAAACCCCAAAAAGCGCTGAGAACGCAAAAAGCCCGGCACTGCCGGGCTTTTCTCCGTCCCCTGAAACGCACTACTTATTCAAGGAAGGTAATCGGGTTGACCGGGGTCGCGTCCTTGCGGACCTCGAAGTGGACCTGCGGGCGCTTCGCGTCGCCGCTCATGCCGGAGGCGGCGACCGTCTGGCCGCGGGTGATCTTCTGCCCGCGCGTGACGTTGATGCTGCCGGCATGGCCGTAGACGGTGACCTTGCCGTCGTCGTGACGGACGAGAACCGTGTTGCCGAGCTGCTTCAGACCGTTGCCCGCATAGATGACCACGCCGTTTTCGGCAGCCTTGATCGGCGTGCCTTCCGGAACCGAGATGTCGATACCGTCATTGCGGTTGCCGTCGACGTTCTGGCCGTAGCCGGCGATAACCGCGCCGTTGACCGGCCAGCGATACTTGCCGATGCCGGTCGACTGCGGCGCCACCGAGGCGACGTCCGACTTCTTCTCGACGTCGGAGACGGAAGCGTTGTCGACGGCGGCCTTGGCTGCGGCCGGTGCCACAGACACCTGGGCGACCTGCGCAGGTGCTGCGGCGGCAGCCGGCTTCGGCGCGGCGGCCGCGGCCTTTTCGACCGGCTTCTGCGGAATGGACGCTGTCTTGACCGAATCTGCAACCGGAGCCGCAGTGCCGTTCGCGACCTTGAGCGTCTGACCGATCCGTACGCCGCCCGATGTCAGGTTGTTGGCGGCCTTCAGCTGATCGATCGGCGTGCCGGTTTCGCGGGCGATCTTTGTGATCGTGTCGCCCGGCTTGACCACATAGGTGCCGCCGACGGGCTTGCCGCCCGGAGGCGTCAGCTTGGCGGGTTCGGCAATCGCCTTGTCGCGCGCCGGGGTCGGCAGGACAGCGAGTTTCTGATCGGGCTCCCGGGCAGGCGCCGGACCCTTGTTCTGAAGGTCGATCGTGCCGGCGGCGTTCTTGGCCGAATTCTGTGCCGTGCCGAAGGTCGGGATGAGGACGGATTGGCCGGGGGCAACGGCGCCGCCGTTTGCCTTCAGGATTTCCTTTTCCGGAACGCCGTAACGCTTGGAAAGCGTGGAAACCGTTTCGCCGGGCTTCAGCGTCACCTTGGGAGCGTTGACCGTGGACCAGCCGGACATCGGCTTCGGAGTAGCACCGGTGACGACATTGTCGGCCTTCAGCGTCGAGGCGGACGGAGCGACAAGCGTGTTGGCGGCCGGCTGACGGCCCGGAAACGGCTGGGCGAGCGCCTCCTGGCGGGTCGCCGGATCGCGACCCAGCGGAGCGGCGTTACGCTGCGCCGTGGCGCCGGTCGGGGCAGCGAGTTCGGAGCGTTGCACGGCAACAGGAGCGGATGCGGTGCGCGCCGGAGAGGTGTAGCCGCCGGAATTGCCGGGATAAGGCTGGGCCATGGCGGCGTTGCGCGAGCCATAGTCGTTCTGCGGGATCGGCGGCAGCGCCTGAGCCTGGCCGGATCCGAGATCGGCCTGCGGCGTTGGTGCGCGGCCATAGGCCCCACCGCCCTGTCGCTGGGGAATGGACGCCGTCGTTATGTTGTCGGATTTCGAAAAGAGCCCCGAGAACCGCGTTGCGTCCGAACTGCACCCGGTCGCCGCACTGGCAAGCAGTGCCGCAACGGCAAATTTGATTACGGATTTTCCGAATTTCGGAGAACTCTTCATACGCATGACTCGCCTACACAGATACGCCACCATCGTGAGAGTCATTAAAACGCGTTAGTCTTACTGCACCGTTAAAGGGCAGACATTCTCCTAAAATTTTAGGGAAATTGATAACCATGACGGCCCGAAGCGCCGTCTCGGCATGGAGCAAAGCGGCCTAAAGCGCCGCCGCGATATGCGGAATGATCGGCAGAAAGGGCACGGGGAACAGATCCTCGCGCTCGAATCGGCTGCCGGTCTTGGTCAGGCGCACCATCATGCAGTCTTCGCCATCCATCAGCGGGGCGAGCATCGAGCCGCCATGGGTGAGCTGCTCGGCATAGAATCGCGGCAGTGACGGGAAGGCTGCCGTGACGAAAATGCGGTCGAACGTGCCCTCACCCGGCATGCCGTTGCCGCCGTCCGCCTGGCGCACGACGACATTGCGCAGTCCCAGCGCATCCATGCGGCTCTGGGCGGCGGTGACCAGGGTGCGGTATCGCTCGACGGTCAACACCCGCTCGGCAATCCGGGCGATGACGGCAGCGGTGAAGCCGCTGCCGGTGCCGATTTCGAGCACCCGATGCCCGGGCTTGACCTGCAGGCGATGCAGCAGCCGCACGGCGAGATCCGCGCCTTCCATGAAGGAACCGCAATCGATCGGCACGGTGCGGCTGGAATAGGCGTCCTCGGCAAGCGATGGCGGCACGAACTGCGAGCGCGGCGTCTGTTCAACGGCCGTCAGCAGATCGAGGTCGGAAATGCCTTCCGACCTGAGGCGCAGCACGAGCGCGGCAAAACCCTCTTTTTCGACCATGCCCGATTTCAATCGGCAGCTCCGAATCCCAATGCTCTCGCCACGCGATCCTGAACCGAATGATCGGTCAGGTCCAGTTTCAGCGGCGTTACGGAGATCTTGTTTTCCTTGACCGCTTGAATATCGGTGCCGTCGCGGAAATGGCCCGTCCGTTCGCCGAATCGCAGCCAGTAATAGGGCAGACCGCGACCGTCATTGCGGGCATCGATCGTCAGGCCGAAATCGAGCTTGCCCTGCGACGTCACTTCGACACCCTGCACATCGGCGGGTTCGCAGTTCGGGAAGTTCAGGTTGAGGAAGGTACCGTCCGGCAGGTCCACGTCGATCAGCTTGCGGATGAGGTCCGGAGCATAGGACTCGGCGACTTCCCAGGGGGCGTAACGACCGTTCTCCCGACGCACCGCCTGGCTCAGGGAGAAAGAGCGCACGCCCTGGAGCGTCCCCTCGATGGCGCCGGCAATCGTACCGGAATAGGTGACGTCATCGGCCATGTTGGCGCCGTCGTTGACGCCGGAAAGCACCAGGTCCGGCCTTTCGGGCAGGATTTCGCGGATGCCCATGATGACGCAATCGGTCGGCGTGCCGCGCAACGCGAAATGCTTCTCGCCCACCTTGCGAAGGCGCAGCGGCTCGGAGAGCGTCAGCGAATGGGCAAGCCCGCTCTGGTCCGTTTCCGGCGCAACGATCCAGACGTCGTCCGAAAGTTTGCGGGCGATTCGCTCGAGAACGGCGAGACCCTCGGCGTGAATGCCGTCATCATTGGTCAGAAGTATCCGCATCAGACCGCCCGCTCGATCTTGGTCAGGCCACCCATATACGGCAGGAGCGCGTCCGGAATTGTGACCGAACCGTCCTCGTTCAGGTAATTTTCCATGACGGCGATCAGGCAGCGGCCGACCGCGACGCCCGAGCCGTTCAGCGTGTGAACGAACTTCAGCGCCTTGTCGTCCTTGGCCCGATAACGCGCATTCATGCGGCGCCCCTGGAAGTCGCCGCAGACGGAGCAGGACGAGATTTCGCGATAAGTGTCCTGGCCGGGCAGCCAGACCTCGATGTCATAGGTCTTGCGCGCGCCAAACCCCATGTCGCCCGTGCAGAGCGTCATGGTGCGGAAATGCAGGCCGAGACGCTTCAGCATGTTTTCGGCGCATTCGGTCATCCGTTCGTGCTCGGCGATCGACGATTCCTGGTCGGTGATCGACACGAGTTCGCACTTCCAGAACTGGTGCTGGCGCAGCATGCCGCGCGTGTCGCGGCCGGCGGAACCGGCTTCCGAGCGGAAGGACGGCGTCAGCGCCGTGAAGCGCAGCGGCAGCTTTTCCTGTTCAAGCATTTCCCCGGCAACGAGGTTGGTGAGCGTCACCTCCGCCGTCGGGATCAGGTAACGGCCGTCCGTCGTCTTGAACAGGTCTTCCTCGAACTTCGGCAGCTGGCCGGTGCCATACATGGCGTCGCCCTTCACCATCAGCGGCGAAGAGACTTCCGTATATCCGTGCTCTGTCGTGTGCATGTCGATCATGAACTGTCCGAGAGCCCGCTCAAGCCTGGCGAGCTGGCCGGTCAGCACCGTGAAACGCGAGCCTGAAAGCTTCGTGGCACGCTCGAAATCCATCATCCCGAGCGCTTCGCCGATCTCGTAGTGCTCCTTGGCCGCATGGTTCCAGCGCGGCTTTTCGCCAACGACGTGCTTGACCACGTTGTCGTGCTCGTCCTTGCCGACCGGTACGTCGTCAAACGGTATGTTCGGGATACGCGACAGGGCGTCTTCGAGGGCCGCAACGGCGTCGCGCTCCTCCTGCTCGGCGACCGGCATCGTCTCCTTGATGGTGGCGACTTCGGCCTTCAGCTTTTCGGCAAGCTCTGAATTCTTCTGTCCCAGCGCAATGCCGATCTCCTTGGAGGCGGCGTTGCGGCGGGACTGCATGTCCTGGAGCTTCTGGATGACGGAACGGCGCTTGTCGTCCAGCGCCAGGAGGGTTGCCGCCATGGGCTCTGCGCCGCGCTTGTTGAGCGCTGCATCCAAAGCCCCTTCGTTTTCACGGATCCATTTGATATCGAGCATCTTGCCTTGCCTTTAGAGCGGAACGCCGCGGACTCGCGAGGCAGGCCGGAAGGCTTCAGGCCTTGTCCGTCTCCGCAACATCCGAAGGTTCCTGCTCCGAAAGCTTGTCCTCGGCACGTTTGCGCTCGACGAGTCGTGCGGCGTAGATGGAAATCTCGTAGAGAAGGATGGTCGGCAGTGCAAGACCGATCTGGGACATCGGATCGGGCGGGGTCAGCACGGCCGCGACCACGAAGGCCAGCACGATCGCGTATTTGCGCTTCTCCCGCAGCCAGTCGCTGGTGAGGATGCCGACGCGGGCGAGCAGCGTGGTGACGACCGGAAGCTGGAACACCAGGCCGAAGGACAGGACCAGCGTCATGATCAGGCTCAGATATTCCGAAACCCGTGGCAGAAGCGAAATGCCGACTTCACCTTCGGTCGGCGCCTGCTGCATGGCAAGGAAGAACCACATGACCATGGGAGTGAAGAAGAAATAGACCAGCGCCCCGCCCATCAGGAAAAGGATCGGCGAAGCGATCAGGAACGGCAGGAAGGCCGCCCGCTCGTTCTTGTAGAGGCCCGGCGCCACGAACTTGTAGATCTGCGAAGCGATCACCGGGAAGGCGATCACCAGCGCGCCGAACATCGCCACCTTCACCTGGGTGAAGAAGAATTCCTGCGGCGCCGTATAGATCAGTTCGGACTTGGCAAGATCGAGATGGGCCCAGAGGACCGCCCATTTGTAGGGAACGACAAGCAGGTTGAAGAGCTGCTTGGCGAAGAAGAAACAGACGACGAACGCGACGAAAAATGCGCCGATCGACCACATCAGCCGGGTGCGCAGTTCCATCAGATGCTCGATGAGCGGCTGCGGCTTGTCTTCGATGTCACCGCTCATGCGTCGTCCTTCGGAGTATCGGTCTTTTTCGGCGTGCGCTTGCGGACCGGAGCCTTGACGATCGCCTCATCCACGGCCTGGGCGACCGGTGCCGGTTTGGCCGCCGCGCGGGCACGCTTCGGTTTTTCGACGACGGCGACCGGAGCCGCGGCGGTCTCGACGACGGGTTTTACCCTGGCGGCGGTCTTGCGGACCGGCTTCGGCTTCTCCACGACGGTTGCCGCCGCCTCAGGTGAGGCAGGCGCGGACTTGGCTGGAGCCGGAGTCGGGACAGGTGTCGAGGATGAAGGTGCTGCCGACGGGAAGTTTGCGGGGATCTCGGGCGTATCGGCGGTCGACGTGCCCTCGACAGCCTGCTGTGCCTCGATATCGGTCTGGCTCACGGGTGCCGTTGGCATCTGCGTCGCCTTCTGCAGGTCGGCGCGGATTTCCTGGCCCATCTGCCGGAGCGGGTTGATCGCATCTCTCAGCGCATTTGTCGGGTTCAGCCGCTGCGCATCCGAAATCGTCTTGCGCACGTCGTCGAGTTCCGACTCCTTCAGCGCCTCGTCGAATTGCGAGCGGAATTCCCCGGCCATCTTGCGCAGATTGGTCGTCATCTTGCCAAAGGCCCTGAGCATGGGCGGCAAATCCTTCGGACCAACCACAACGATCAATACGATCGCAATGACGAGAAGCTCGGTCCAGCCGATATCTAACATTCAACGAGGCTCCTGGAACCCGCCACTCGGACATTACGACCGAGTGGTTTCCTTGGCCTCTTCAGCCTTGAGATCAACGGTCTTCGTCGTGGTCGTCGCGCCGTTCGCCTCCGGGGCGTCCTCGTCGCTCATGCCCTTCTTGAAGCTCTTGATGCCCTTGGCGAAATCGCCCATCAATTCCGGAATCTTGCCGCGTCCGAAGAGGACAAGCACGATGACCAGAACGATCAGCCAATGCCACACACTGAAAGAACCCATAAGTCCAACTCCATTAGTACCGTTTCATCGATGTAAGCTCTTTATGATGCTTTTTCAAACACCAAAATGTCGTCGATGGACACCGTTGTCGGGACGTCCTTAACCCTGAGCGACAATTCGTCGGCGCCGATCCAGCCACGACCCGGCTGACCGGCCCCTGCGAACCACGAGCATCAGGAACTCGACGCCGCCGAGGAACCGTGGCGGCAAGATGCGCGCCGCGATCTACCCGCTTTCGAGCGTTACGCCGGCATCGCCCAGCATCGGTTCGGATCGTGTCCTTTAGCCGAGAAACGAGGCCGGAAAAGGGCTCGCAGCATTGCCGCGTGCCGCAGGCGAGCGCATTCGGGCGTTTCTGCGCATGGTGCGACACACCGACGCGCACCAGGGCCGCACTCGCTTCGGCGGGTCATTCCTCCGCTTCGCCGCCCGGCGTCAGGAGGCCAAGTTCCTCGAGGTCGAGTTGCGTGATCGGGTCCTCGTCCTCGGAAAGATCGTCGGCATTGATCGGGAGGGGTATCGCAAAGCCTGGCGGGATGCGGCCGGACAGCAGACCGGCGCCCTTCAATTCTTCGAGACCGGGGAGATCGCGCAGCTCCTCAAGGCCGAAATGGTCGAGGAAATCGGGGGTCGTGGCGAGCGTCACCGGCCGTCCCGGGGTGCGGCGGCGGCCTCGGAAGCGGACCCAACCCGCCTCCATCAGCACGTCGAGCGTGCCTTTGGACGTCTGCACGCCGCGGATCTCCTCGATCTCGGCGCGGGTGACCGGCTGGTGATAGGCAATGATGGCCAGCACTTCGAGTGCGGCGCGCGACAGCCTCTTCGTCTCGTTGTCTTCGTTACGGATGACGAAGGAGAGATCGGCAGCAGTGCGGAAGGCCCAGCGGTCGCCGGTCCGGATCAGATTGACGCCGCGCGGCGCATAGACCTCCGCCAGCCGCTGCATGACGGCATTGACATTGGTGCCGCGCGGCAGGCGTTCGGCCAGAAACGCCTCGGAGACCGGCTCGGCGGAGGCGAAGACCAACGCTTCCGCGATCCGCTCGACTTCCGCCGACGAGAAGGATGGGAGCTCCGCCTCTTCTTCCGCAGCAATCGGCAGATCGTCGTCCTCTTGCGGCGTCAATCAACGCCTCCCTCGGCGGGCTGCGGCAGAGCGGGCTGTTGCGGTCCGGTTCCCTTGCGCAGAAAGATCGGCTGGAAGGCGCCGTCCTGGCGGATTTCGAGCTTGCCTTCGCGCACCAGTTCGAGCGACGCGGCAAAGGCACTGGCGGTTGCCGTGACGCGATCCTCCGGCGGCAGATAGGGCAAGAGATAGTGTTGCAGCGCCGTCCAGTCGACGATCTCGCCGAGCATGCGGGTCAGCAACTCGCGGGCATCGACCAGCGACCAGACCTTGCGCCTCTCGATCGTCACCTGGGTGACTGCCGTGCGCTGGCGCAGGTTCGCATAGGCCGAGAGAAGGTCGTAGAGCGTCGCGTCATAGGCGGATTCGACGCGATGGGGGATATGTTCCGGTGCCCCGCGGGCAAAGACGTCGCGGCCGAGGCGATTGCGGTTGACCAGCCGGGTCGCCGACTCCCGCATCGCCTCAAGGCGCTTCAGGCGGAAAGCGAGCGTTGCGGCCAGTTCCTCGCCGCTCGGGCCGTCGTCGCCCTTGGCCTGCTGCGGAATGAGCAGCTTCGATTTGAGATAGGCGAGCCAGGCGGCCATGACGAGATAGTCGGCGGCAAGCTCGATGCGGACCCGGCGGGCGCTGTCGATGAACAACAGATATTGCTCGACCAGTGCCAGAACGGAGATGCGGGCGAGATCGACCTTCTGGGTGCGAGCCAGATGAAGCAGCAGGTCGAGCGGACCTTCGAAACCGCTGACATCGATGACAAGCGCCGGATCGTCCGTCGCGCGTTCGGCGCCGGCATCCTGCCACAACTTGTCCATCGGAATGGCGTTCTGCGGTGTCGTCGTTGCCATTCCCCAACCTCTTGCTGTCGACCGCCGTCAGGAGACGGCGAGAAGACCCTGGAACTCCGCGCGGACCGCCTCCTCGCTCAAGCCGTCGCCCCGGCCGAAGGCCGCTTCCACCGCCTTCGCACGCCGCAACGCTTCGCCGCCGAGCGGTATCGCTTCCTTCACGACGGCCTTCATTTCGTCCATCACGCCGTTGCAATGCAAGACAATATCGCAGCCGCCCCCAACGATTCTTGCCGCGCGCTCGCCGATCGTGCCCTTCAGTGCATTCATCGACGTGTCGTCGGACATCAGCAGCCCGTCGAAGCCGATATGGCCGCGGATGATTTCGTCGATCACCTTGCGTGAAATGGTCGCCGGCTCGTTCGGGTCGATAGCGGTGAAGACGATATGGGCGCTCATCGCCATCAGCTCGTCCTTCATGGCGACGAAGGGCAGGAAGTCGTGCGCTTCGAGTTCTGCGCGCGAGACAGTGACCACCGGCAGTTCGTGATGGCTGTCGGCCATTCCGCGGCCATGACCCGGCATATGCTTCATCACCGGCAGCATGCCGCCCGCCTTGAGACCGTCGGCGGCAGCCTGACCCATTTCGGCAACCGTCTTCGGATCGAAACCGTAGGCGCGATCGCCGATGACGTTGCTTGCCCCTTCGATCGGTACGTCGAGTACGGGCAGGCAATCGACATTGATGCCGAATTTCATCAGGTCGAAGGCATGCAGGCGCGACATCAGCCAAGCTGCCCGCAGTCCCTTCTCGCGATCCTGCCGGTAAAGCTCACCGAGCACGGCGGCCGAGGGATAACGCTCGATCATTGGCGGGCGGATGCGCTGGACGCGGCCGCCCTCCTGGTCGATCAGCACTGGCGCATCCGGCCGGCCGACGGCATCGCGCATGGCGGCGACGAGATCGGTGATCTGCGACGGCTCGACGCAATTGCGGGCAAACAGGATGAAGCCCCAAGGTCGTTCATCCCGATAAAGCGCCACTTCGTCTGCGGTGAGGGTCGGGCCGCTGGAGCCCAGGATCATTGCTTTTGATTCGCTCATGGCTCGATCTTAGATCATTGGGGGGCCAACGAAAAACGGGGCGCCCAGGCGCCCCGTCCGGTTTCTTCGCTTTTTCGGCGCTTACCGGCCGACCAGGCAGGTGCCGCCGGCGGCGCGATACCGTTCGCAGAGTGCCACGGCGTCGTTCTTGCTGCCGGCCGGAATACGGACGCGGTAGAACGTGCCCTTGCCGGCGATCTCAGCAGCCTTGATATCGACACCGCGCCCGCCGATGACGCTGCCGAACTTGGCCGACAGGCTCTGGTAGGATTTCTGGGCTTCCGCCTGGGACGGCAGCGAGGCGATCTGGATTATGTAGTCACCGGAACCCAGCGAAGCGACCTGGTTTTGTGCAGATGCCGGAGCGGCGGCTGACTGCTGGCCCGGAGCACGGACATTGCCCTGATCGGTGACGGCTGCGACCACATTGACCGGCTGTTCGGACGGACGTGCGATCGGAACCGGAGCCTTCGCCGCAGGTGCAGAAGCCTGAACCGGAGCGACAGGCGCCGGAGCCTGCGCGGCAGCAGGGGCCGCGGCGACCGGGGTCGGCTGGGCGGGAGCGGCTGCGACGGGCGGCGTGACCGGGTTCGTTCTCACCACGTTGACATGCTCGGCCGGAGCCGCCGGATTGGCGGGTGCCGAAACCGGAACGATACCCCCAGTGCCGGCATTCGAGTTGGCCGGCTGGGGTTGCGTACGGACCGGTGTCGCCGGCACGGACGCCGGGACCTTCTCGGGGAAGGCAGCCGCCGTTTCAACCGGCTTTGCGCCGGCGGCGGGCAGCTTGGCGGTTTCCGGCGCGGCAAGCGCCGGGGCTGCAATTTCCTGCTCGACCAGCTTGCCGTCGGGGCGGACGATCATCGTCTTGACCTTGCGCGGCATGACGGTCACGGGCTGCTGCTCGGAAGAGGCATTGTTTTGCGCGGTCTGATCTTGCGGCAGGAGGCGCGGATCCTGCGTCTCGCCGACATCGGTCGGCTCGATATCGTTCTCGCCTTCGAGCGGCAGCGTATCGGGCATCAGGGTCTTCTGTACAACGTCGATAGGCTCCTCATTGGAGGAGATCAGGGTGCGTTGCTTCGGATCCTTCGGCGAAACGCCGGCGACGCGGTCGTAGACCGCCTTGTCCTGGTTGGGGACGGTCTTGCCGCCCGGATTTTCCGGAGCAATCTTGATCGGTTCGTTGTCGGCCGCAATGATGACCGGTTCGCCGCCTGATACGACACCGGACACGCTGCTGCCGAAGAACGCGTAGGCGCCGACACCTCCAAGGATCACAACCCCGGCAAGGACCAGCGGCACGGCCCAACTGCGGACGGAACGACGGGCGTTCTCGACGGTCGCGACATAGTCGGCGTCGGAATAGTGCAGTTCCTCATGCTCGGCGGCCGGCAGCGGCGTCGTCAGGCTGCGGCGGAAGTCCTCTTCCAGAGCCCGCTCGAAATCGTCGAGATCGGTATAGGCCGGCGAACGGCCGGCTTCGGCCGCAGCCTGCTGGCCCCTCGGCGCGATATCGATCTCCGGCTTGCGTGCCGGCGCCGAGGCCGGCTTGCCGGGCGCGGCCAGCAGCGTCGCAAGCTCGGCATCGATGTCGAGTTCGTAATCGGGACGATAGGCCGGCGGCTGTTCCGGCTCCTCCGCCGGCAGCGACGGTACGTCGAGTTCGGCGATGGCCTCCACCTGGTCTTCCGAATCGGCAATCTGGGTCGGATCGAACGGCAGGTCGGCAATCGCTTCAGGCTCTTCTACGACCTGCGTCTCCACGACCGGTGCCGCCATAGCGGGGACGGGCGCAACGCGCGCGACCGGCACCATGGAAGGAGCGGCGGCAGGCGCAGGTTCCGCTATCGCAGGGGCAACCGCCGGAGACGGTGCCTGAACCTGATGTGCCTGCGCTTCTTCGACAACGATCTCGGCAAGGTCGAGTTCGAGACCATCGAGCGCCAACTCGAATTCTTCATCGGAGAACGGATCCGTCTCGTCCAGAGAATTCAGTTCGGCAACCGGGGGCTTGGCAACCGGCGCATTGGCAACAACGGGGGCAGCGGACGCCACGGATGCGGCGGGGTGCGTGACGGCCGGCTCTGGCCTAGCCGCAGGGGTCGCGAGCGGCTGCCCGTTCGAGGTGGGCAGCGTATAGCGCTGGACGTCGTAGATCAGTTCGTCAAGCGCGGAGAACCTATCCTTTTGCGGCGCAGCGGCTGGTATGGCGGCGATCGGCGCAACGGTGACGGGCGCAGGCTGCAGTTCCTGGGCCTGCGGTTCCGGGGCTTTTACGGAAACCTGCGGACCGGCAGCCGGTGCCGGCTCGATCTTCGGGCTATCTTCCAGAACCTGAGGCTCGAAAGCATATTCGTTCGGTGCAGGTGCTGCCGCTTGAGAAGTGGTTACAGCCGCCTGTGCGGAAGCCGCAGAGACGTCTCGTGCCACGCTGAAATTGCTGAGCGGCATCCGGAAGCCGGGAATGTAGGCACCCTTGCCCCTCTCCGTCTTTGGCTCCGGCTCAAACTTCGCTTCGGGTTCTAATTTCGCTTCAGGCTCGAATGCCGCCTCGGGCTCAGGGGCTGCCTCGGGTTCGAATGTCGCCTGAGGCACGAACCGGACCTCCGGCTCGAATTTCGCTTCGGGCTCGAACGTCACTTCGGGCTCGACTGCCGCATAGGGCTCCGCCGCGATCGAGGTTTCCAACTCCGCAGCGAGATCGAACTCCTCCGCCGGGTCTTCCATCGACGCGGCGGGCGACATCGAACCTGCTGCGGGGAAATCGGGCAGATCGAAAATGGGCTCCATGCGCGCGGTTTCGACAGCCGGCTCGAATTCCGGCTCCGCAGCAACACTCTCGTCGATGGCATCAACCGCCAACGGCGGTTCCTCGTCACCGAAAAGCTCAGCGCGCGCGCCGACAGCACTATCGGCCGGCAGGAAGGCCTGCGGCACTTCTACCGCGGCAGTTTCTACCGCGGCAGTTTCGGACGGAACGAACTCCAGTTCCTCCGGCTCTACCGGTGGCGCGGCGACCGCGATATCGGGCGCAGGCTCAGTGAAAAACTGAGGGACATCGTCGATCGCAATATCGTGAACGGGATCAAGGTGCGGCGCGTCATAGCGTTCGAACTCCTGAAGAAGCTCGTCTTCGAGATTAAACGCCGGCTCCCGCCGCGCAGATGATAACGTATCCGCAGAAGATGATCCGGGCCTGGCTGCGACGGGAAGATCGTCGTAGCCTACGATGCGGGCGAGTTCTGCCAGCGGGTCATCATCGGCAAAGAAGTCCGGTAAATCATTCCGGCTACGCGCAAGGTTGTTATCGGCCATTACCTCGTCCACTCACCTACATTACAACGCATATGCCAGTGCAATGTGGGGAAATGGTGGCGATATCTACCGCATTTCTTCCGGTGCCGCGGTGCCCGTGATCCCAAGTCCTGACTTCAAAACAGAGGCGACAGCATGCACCAGCCCAAGCCTGGCAATACTCAATTCTCGGTTTTTATCGTTAACAAAGCGTAATTCCGGTTGTTCTTTACCTTTATTCCAGTGCGCATGGAAGAAACTTGCCAGATCGTAGAGGTAAAAAGCAAGCCGGTGCGGCTCCTGCGCCTGGGCCGCAGCCTCAATGATCCTGGGGTATTCCGCAAGCTTGGCTACCAGCTGCATCTCGTTCGGATCGTTGATCAGGCTGCTTGAGCCTTTGAGGTCGAGCGAATCAAAATCGAGACCCGGGAAGGCTTCCTTTGCCTGCCGGAACACCGACGAGCAGCGCGCATGGGCATACTGCACGTAGAAGACCGGATTGTCCTTCGACTGTTCGGTCACCTTGGCAAAGTCGAAGTCGAGCGGCTCCGAGCTCTTCCTGTAGAGCATCATGAAGCGCACCGCGTCGCGGCCGACCTCGTCGACCACCTCGCGAAGGGTCACGAAGTTGCCGGAGCGCTTCGACATCTTCACCGGCTCGCCATTCCGGTACAGTTTGACGAGCTGGCAGAGGAGCACGGTGAGCTTGGCCTTGCCGGCGGAGACGGCGCGCGCGACGGCTTCCAGGCGCTTGACGTAGCCGCCATGGTCGGCGCCGAGCACATAGATCATCTCGTCGTAACCACGATCGAACTTGTCCTTGAAGTAGGCAACATCGGCCGCAAAATAAGTATAGCTGCCGTCCGACTTGATCAGCGGCCGATCCATATCGTCGCCCACATCGGTGGAGCGGAACAGCGTCTGCTCGCGGTCCTCCCAGTCTTCCGGCAATTGGCCCTTGGGCGGCGGCAAGGTGCCCTTGTAGACGTGCCCCTTGAAGGTGAGGTCGTTGATCGCCTGGCGGATGCGCTGCGCGCCATTGGCATGCAATGCCCGCTCCGAATAGAAGACGTCGTGATGGACGTTGAGGGCTTCAAGATCGTCGCGGATCAGCGCCATCATCGCGTCGATCGCCTTGTCCTTGACGATCGGCATCCAGGCATCTTCCGGCATGGCGTGTAGACGCGGGCCGTATTCCTCTGCGAGAGCCTGACCGACCGGCACGAGGTAGTCGCCCGGATAAAGGCCCGAGGGGATTTCGCCGATCGTCTCTCCGAGAGCCTCGCGGTACCGCAGGAAGACGGACCGGGCCAGAACATCGATCTGGCTGCCGGCATCGTTGATATAGTATTCCTTGGTCACGTCGTAGCCGGCGAATTTCATCAGGTTCGCCAGGGCATCCCCCACCACCGCGCCACGGCAATGGCCGACATGCATCGGGCCGGTCGGGTTGGCCGAGACGTATTCGACATTCGCCTTTTTCTCTGCACCAACCTTGGAACGGCCGTAGTCCGTGCCCTCGGCAATCATCGAGGCGAGCAGGCGCTGCCAGTAAGGGGCGCCAAGACGGATATTGATGAAGCCGGGACCGGCGACAGAAACCTCGCTGACATCGGCATCCGTACGCAGCGCTTCGGCGATGATATCGGCAAGCGCACGCGGATTGGTGCCGAGCGGTTTTGCCAGAACCATGGCGGCATTGGTCGCCACATCGCCGTGGCTCTGGTCCCGCGGCGGCTCAACTGCGATACGGCTAAAATCAAGCTCGCTTCGCTTTTCCTTGATGATATCAAGGCTTTCCAAAGCGTTCTTAATTCTTGTTTCGAAGTCGGCAAAAAGATTCATGTTCAATCATCCCCGAGACGCGCCCGAGGACCCTTGCTGGCCAGTGTCATTGGTGGCGGTGCCTAGCGCAAATCCGGAGTCTGGTCAAACAGCTCCCCATGCGCCTTGATCGCAAACGTATCTGTCATTCCCGCGAGATAATCGCCCACGTGGCGCGCCCTCGCCGTCTCGCCGAGCCCGGCAATATGGTTGACCCAATAGTGGCTGCGCATCAGCGACGGATCATTCATATAGGCACTGAAGAGATCGGTGACGATCTGCGAGGCGCCAGCGCGGATGCGCATGATGTCCGGATGCCGGTAAATGCGCGAGAACAGCAGCTTCTTGATGCAGCGGTCGGTCTCGGCCATCTCCTCAGAGAACGTGGCGATGACATGCCCCGCGGCACGGACGTCGGCGGCGCTCTGCGGATCCACCTTGCCGAGATTGTTCTGTGCCACGTCGATGACGTCCTCGACCATGTGGGTGATCTGCCGGCGCATGATCTCATGGGCGAAACGGCTCGGTTCGAGATGCGGATAACGCGCCCTCACCTCCGCCATCAGTCTGGCGAGGAACGGAACCTCATCCAGCATCTCGAAGGTCAGCAGGCCGGAGCGCAGTCCGTCGTCTATGTCATGGGTATTGTAGGCGATATCGTCGGCGATCGCCGCGACCTGCGCCTCCAGGCTGGCATAGCTGGCGAGCTCCAGGTCATGCAGCTCGCAATAGTCGCGGATCGGCTGGGGCACCGGTGCGCTCGTCCCTTCACCAGTCTGGGTCAGGAGCGGACCATTGTGCTTGACGAGGCCTTCGAGGCTTTCCCAGGTGAGGTTGAGCCCATCGAAATCCGCATAACGGCGCTCCAGCTTGGTGACGATGCGCAGCGACTGGGCATTGTGGTCGAAGCCGCCATAGGGCTTCAGCATCTCGTCCAGCGCGTCCTCGCCGGTATGGCCGAATGGGGTGTGGCCGAAGTCGTGGACCAGCGCCACACCTTCGGCGAGATCCTCGTCGAGTTTCAGGGCACGGGCGAGCGCCCGGGCGATCTGCGCCACCTCAACCGTGTGGGTGAGCCTTGTGCGGTAATGGTCGCCGTCGGGGCTGATGAAGACCTGCGTCTTGTGCTTCAGCCGCCGGAATGCGGTCGTGTGGACGATGCGGTCGCGGTCGCGCTGGAATTCGGAACGCGTCAGGCTGCTATCCTCGGGAAACAGCCGACCTCGCGATGCCCAGGGATTGGCGGCATAGACCGCCCGCTCGCCACTGCCGAAACCCAGTGCCCTGGTATCGATCGTCATGCCGTCACCCGTTTGTTCATCCGCAGCCTGCCGCCCATTGACGTGCCCTTCACGTCTTCATACCTATAGTGAAGCTGTGCGCAATGCCGGTGACAGGAATCTCTCCGGGCCTTGAACCCGGCAGGAGGCGGATAATATGGAAACAAATGTAACTCTTTCGAATGCGGCGGCCAAGCGCATCGCCGAAATCGTCGGCAACGAAGCCGGCAAGCAGGCGCTGCGCGTCTCGGTCGAAGGCGGCGGCTGTTCGGGCTTCTCCTACAAGTTCGATCTCGCCGAGGCGCCCGGGGACGACGACGTGGTGATCGCCAATGGCGACGCCAAGGTGCTGATCGACAGCCTGTCGCTCGTCTACATGGCTGGCTCCGAGATCGACTTCGTCGACAACCTGCTCGGCCAGTCCTTCCAGATCAAGAACCCCAACGCGGTCGCCAGCTGTGGCTGCGGCACCAGCTTCTCGATCTGATAACCCTTCTTCCCACGCAGTTCGCCCTTCCCAACGCTTCCTCTTTCGCTAAAAGAGGAAGCGAACATGGAGGCAAGGGCCGATGAAGATCGCCACCTGGAACATCAACGGCGTCAAGGCGCGTATCGACAACCTGCGCCAGTGGCTGACCGATTCCTCCCCGGACATCGTCTGCCTGCAGGAAATCAAATCCGTCGATGAAACCTTCCCGCGGCTCGAGATCGAGGCGCTCGGCTATCACGTCGAGACCCACGGCCAGAAGGGTTTCAACGGCGTCGCGCTGCTGTCGAAGACCAAGCCCGACGAGGTGATGCGCGGCCTGCCGGGCGGCGAAGGCCCGGACGGACAGACGGACGAGCAGTCGCGTTACATCGAAGGCGTGTTTTCGGTGCCGGGGGGCGCGATCCGCGTCGCCTCCATCTACCTGCCGAACGGTAACCCGGCCGACGACCCGGTCAAATATCCTTACAAGCTCGCCTGGATGGAGCGGTTGCGCCAGCACGCGCAGAACTGCCTTCTACTTGAAGAACCGCTCATCCTTGCCGGCGACTACAATGTCATTCCCGAGCCGCATGACTGCTTCGACCCGGCCGTCTGGGCAACGGACGCGCTTTTCCTGCCGCAGACCCGTGCCGCTTTCCGCAGGCTCGAAAATCTCGGTCTCATCGATGCCGTCCGCGCCACGACCGACGCGACCAAGCTCTACTCCTTCTGGGATTACCAGGCCGGTGCCTGGCAGAAGAACAACGGCATCCGCATCGACCATCTCCTGCTATCGGCGGAAGCCGCCGACAGGCTGAAATCCACGGCGATCGAGAAACATGTCCGGGCCTGGGAAAAGCCGTCCGACCACGTACCCGTCATTGGTATGTTCGATTTTAGCTGACCGTCAAGAATAACGGCGAGGCGTCGGTTATTCGACGCCTCGGGCGAACTCCTGCGACAGGGCGACCGCACCGCGGCGATCCTCTTCGCCGACGACCGAGAATGCCTGTTCCTGCAATTGCTGCATCCAGATACATTCCTTGGCGGTGCACTTGTCCAACGCCGCGGTCATGAAGGCGAGCCCGCGCACCGTCTGGCCTTCCTGGAAGAGGACGTTGCCGAAAACTGCCATGGCGCCCGGGTGGCCGCTCTTGCGGGCCTGATTCAGCCATTTCTTTGCCTGCTGGATATTGGCGGTTCCGCCCTCGCCGGCCAGAATCATCCGGGCGAGCTGAAACTGTGCTTCCGCCACGCCGAACGTGGATGCCGCCTGGAAATAGAGTTGTCGCGCCTGCGACAGATCGGGCTTGACCGGGCTGCCGGGAATGCCGCGTCGATAATAGTTCGCCAATGACAGAAGCGCGTTGATGAAGAAGCCGGTATCTTCCGAGCCGGGTTCGACACCTTGCGATGCAATTTCGTTATAGATCTTGAAGGCCTCGAAATCGTCCTTCGCGACGCCGTCGCCATAGGCGTACATATTGGCTAGCGCCCAGCGCGAACCGGTATGGCCTTTTTCGGCGGCGTAGCGATAGGCTTCGACCGCATCTTCCTTCTGGCCGTTCTTATAGGCTTTGAAGCCGAACTTGAAGAGATCGAAAGGGCCCGACTCCTTCGTCACGCCGGACTTGATGTCGAAGGCCGCCGCCGATCCCGCCAAAATCGAGGCGAGCGACGCTCCAAGAAGCAATACTCTCATGGATCCAAAAACAGACTTCGACATGGTTCAGTTTCTTTCACTCCGCGCGCGACGACCCGCCGCAGCCCGAGCATCGCTCGCTGCCGGAACAAGATTTGTCCGGGGATATCCCGTGCCTGCTCCTCCCGAGAGACGAATGAAACTGTAGCCGCCGTTTTCGGCAAGACTAGGACCCAGAACCGCAACAATTGCGGCAGGACAGCACGGCATCAAAATCCGCCTGCCTGAGCGCAAAAAGCCCGGCTTTTCATAAAGAAACCCGCCCATGATACTCCAATTACGCGCCCCGCCCCCGCGTTCCGCGCCTGTTCTTCCTCTATCGCTGCTCCCCGTTTGTGGCGGGAAGTGGACAGAAACGCCCCTCGCAAGAGGCCTGACAATAGTCTCGAAAAAGTGTTGCTAAATCGTCACAAGACGGAATGACTAAATCCGGGCCGGCCGACTTGGACAACTGTTCAGAAACCGTGCGGCCGACAATCGGCGCCGGATAGGATAGTCTGGCTATCCATGCCCGACACCGATCTTCATCTCAGACTTCTTAGAACTTGATGTTGTAGCTGGCCGCCAGTGCATAAGCCCAGTCGCCATCTGCCGTGGCGTTGAAGCCCGCGCCCTTGGCGACCGATTGGCTACCCGAGGTCAGATAGCTGATACCACCTCCGACGCGGAGCTGACCCGGGCCACAGTCAATGGAAGCACCGACGCCAAGTGTCCAGGTGTCGGTCATGATGTCGGCGCCGCTACCGACGCCCTTGTCCCAGCGAACGTTAACCGTGCCCGCGATCTTGTCCGTGAACTGGTGACCGACGCCGCCCACAATGGTCCAGCCGTCACGCCAATTGTAGACGTCCTGGCGAGCCCCGAGAACATTAATGTTATAATTCAGCGTCTGCAGAACGCTCCAATCTGTCCATTCTACTGAACCGTAGACCAACCAACCGGGCGCGACACCGCTTTGCAGATTAAGCTTTACCGACTGAGGCAAGGAACCATAGCCAGTGGCACCAAGTACTGCCCCGCTGCCAGCCACAGTAAAATCGCCATCTGCCTCATGTTTGACTTGCGACCGATACATCAACTGCGCACGAAGCGCATATTCAGGGATGTCGTAGCCGATGCCTATGCGGTAGCCGAAGGCCGAATCGTCTTGGAGCCTGAGAGTTCCGATGTTAGCAACCGCTTCGTAGTCGAAATCCTGCATGAAACCGCCGCCGATGAAATGCAGCCGGCCCTTGCCGAGTTCGAAACTGACGTCGCATGTGCCGCCATACTCATTGGTATGGAACTTCTTGCTGCTATAAGCTGTTGGCGGGCTTGAAGCCAAATCAGCCGCTTGCGCCTGAGGGCCGTATTTCGAGTCGCCGCCGAACGGTCTTGTATAAGTGAACGCACAAGCAAAAGTATCCGAGAGACGCCCCATGACAGCGATATCCGGAATGAAATAATCCTGCGAGAAACGGCTGTCAGAAGCACTTGCACCGCTGATCGTATCGTATTTCCGATGTGGATTGACGTAGATCACACCGGCTTCGACCGCCACGTTCTTCCGCTCATACAGAATGTCCGTACTAGCCTCGCCCCAAGAGAAACCACCTGCGTGGGCCTGAGTTTGCCCGAAACTCGCCGCGGCAAGAGCTAGGAGGCTCCCCGTGATAAACTTGCTTACCATAAAATCTCCCACTCCCTGGTAAGTGACCGAAATCACTCTAGATGGTTCGCTCTAATTGACAACTTTCGGCTGTCCGGCGCTTCGCGGCGCAAACGCCCAACGGATTTACGTAAGCAAACCAGGAACCTGGGCTTTGATGCCGATTTCGGCACAAAATTGCTCTTTCTCTCTAAATGGATTCGGTAAAATTAGAATTTTATTATTTTAAGCCGGCTATCTGTGTCAATGTGGCAACAATGCGGCTTTCTGCAAGTGAGCAGTTGCACACATGGAAGACAGGACCAACAATGGTTGCGAAAGCGAAATGCCGCGTCCGTTTCCGGCGCGGCTATTCCCCTGATTCACAAATGAAGACCGTCAGCCAGCTTCGCTGATGCGCAGCAGAGCGGTCTTCAGGTTCGCCATCTGAACTTCGAGCTCCGCGAAGCGTTCGCGCTCGGCAGCAACCACCTCGGGATCGGCATTGGCGACGAACCTCTCGTTGGCCAGTTTCTTGCCGATACGGTCCATCTCGGCCTCGGTCTTGCCGACTGCCTTCTCGATGCGCGCCTTCTCGGCCACGAGGTCGATCAGGTTGCCGAGCGGCAGGCAGGCGGTTGCCTCGCCGACGACGATCTGGGCTGAACCCTTCGGCGCTGCATCGGCAAGCTCGATGGTCTCCACGCGCGCAAGGCGGCGGACGGCCGCCTCGTGACGGCGCAGACGCGCCTGGGTCAGCTCATTGGCGCCGACGACGATCAGCGGCGCAACGGCCGATGGCGGCACGTTCATCTCGGCGCGGGCCGAACGCAGGCCGGTCACCAGGTCGACCAGCCAGTTGATCTCCTCCGCAGCCGCCGGATCGGCGAATTCCGGTGCCGGCCAGTCAGCGTGGCAAAGCAGGCCGTCGCGCGTTTCCGTATGGGCCCAGAGTTCCTCCGTCATGAACGGCATGAACGGATGCAGGAGCTTGTAGGTTTCTTCCAGCACGTAGGCCGCACAGGCCTGGGCCTCCGCCTTGGCCTTCTCGTCTTCGCTCGCGAAGATCGGCTTCAGGAGTTCCAGATACCAGTCGCAGACCTGGTTCCAGACGAAACGGTAGAGCGAACCCGCCGCTTCGTTGAAGCGCTGGGTCTCGATCGCCTCCGTGACGTCGCGGATGGTCTCGGAAAGCTCCGTCAGGATCCAGCGGTTGACGGTCAACGCCGTCGTCTCCGGCAGGAAGGCCGGATCGCGCTTGACACCATTCATCTCGGCAAAGCGGGTAGCGTTCCAGAGCTTGGTGCCGAAATTGCGGTAACCGGCGATGCGGGCCGGATCGAGCTTCACGTCGCGTCCCTGGGCCGCCATGATCGCCAGCGTGAAACGCAGCGCGTCGGCGCCGTATTCGTCGATCAGGTCGAGCGGATCGATGACGTTGCCCTTCGACTTCGACATCTTCTGACCGTTCTTGTCGCGAACGAGCGCGTGGACATAGACGGTATGGAAGGGCTCGACCGGATTGCCGTCCTCGTCCTTCATGAAGTGAAGGCCCATCATCATCATGCGGGCGACCCAGAAGAAGATGATGTCGAAGCCGGTGACCAGCGTGCTGGTCGGATAGTATTTTTCGAGCTCCCTCGTCTGGTCGGGCCAGCCGAGCGTCGAGAACGGCCAGAGCGCCGACGAGAACCAGGTATCGAGCACGTCCTCGTCGCGGGTCAATATCTCGCCCGGCTTGAAATTCTCCAGGAGATCCTCAACGAGGGCCTTCATCGGGCCTTCGTGCGAGAGGTAATGCTGGATGGCGGCCTGCAGCGCCTCCTCCTCGGTCTTTTCAACGAAGACCTGGCCGTCCGGACCGTACCAGGCCGGGATCTGGTGCCCCCACCAGAGCTGGCGCGAGATGCACCAGGGCTGGATGTTCTCCATCCATTCGAAATAGGTCTTGTCCCAGTTCTTGGGCACGAACTTGGTGCGCCCTTCCTTGACGGAAGCGATCGCCGGCTGCGCCAGGGTGTGGGCGTCGACATACCATTGTTCGGTCAGCCTCGGCTCGATCGGCACCCCCCCGCGGTCGCCATGCGGAACCATGTGCTTGTGCGGCTCGACCTTGTCGAGCAGGCCTGCTTCCTCGAAAATCTCGACGACGATCTTGCGGGCGGTGAAACGATCCTGGCCCTCGAGACGGTCCCAGGCGCCGTGAAGAGCGGCTGGATGGTCGAGGCCTTCGAGGAAGTCCTCGTTGTCCTTGAGGGTGATCGTGCCGTCGATATTCATGATGTTGATGGCGCGCAGCCGTGCCCGCTTGCCGACCTCGAAGTCGTTGAAGTCGTGCGCGGGGGTGATCTTGACGGCACCGGTACCGGCGGTCGGATCGGCATAGTCGTCCGCAACGATCGGGATCCTGCGGCCGACGATCGGCAGGATGACGTGCTTGCCGACGATAGCCCTGTAGCGCTCGTCCTCGGGGTTCACCGCAATGCCGGTATCGCCGAGCATGGTTTCGGGACGCGTCGTCGCGACGACGATATAGTCACGCGTCTCGAATTCGGTCGCATTGCCGTCTTCGTCGAATGTGACCGGATACTGGTAGGTGACGCCTTCTTCCAGCGGATAGCGGAAATGCCAGAGATTGCCGTTGACCTCGTGCTGCTCGACTTCGAGGTCGGAGATCGCCGTCAGCAGCTTCGGGTCCCAGTTGACGAGGCGCTTGTCCTTGTAGATCAGGCCCTGCTTGTAGAGCGTGACGAAGACTTCCAGGACCGCGGCCGACAGGCCCTCGTCCATGGTGAAACGTTCGCGCGACCAGTCACAGGAGGCGCCGAGGCGCTTCAGCTGGTTGAAGATCAGGCCACCGGATTCCTCTTTCCATTCCCAGACCCGGTCAATGAAGGCCTCGCGGCCCATTTCGCGGCGGCCCGGAAGCTGGCGCTCCATCAACTGGCGCTCGACGACCATCTGGGTGGCGATGCCCGCATGGTCCATGCCCGGCTGCCACAGCACGTCCTTGCCGCGCATCCGCTCGAAGCGGATCATGATGTCCTGCAGCGTGTTGTTGAGCGCGTGGCCCATGTGCAGCGAACCGGTCACGTTCGGCGGCGGGATCACGATCGTGAAGGTTTCCGCGCCCGGCTTGGCGTTGGCGCCGGCGCGAAAAGCATCGGCCTCGTCCCAGGCCTTGGCGATCCTCGGTTCTACTTCTGCGGAATCATAGGTCTTTTCGAGCATTTCCTGACCCGTTTTTGTTCTTTGAGAGCTATCGGGGTGTAAATAGGATGGGGTGTTCCAAGTCAATAAAAAAGCCGCCCCGTCGCCGGAGCGGCCGTCTTGGTCGACCTCAAGAACGGTTTAGCGGCGCGTGCCGCGGGACACGCGTTCGATTTCCTCGCGCACGAGGCGCTCGACCAGCGTCGGCAGGTTGTCGTCAAGCCATTCCTGCAGCATCGGGCGCAGCATGTCGCCGGCCATGTCTTCGAGCGAGCGGCGCTCCATGCCGTTGAACACCGAGGCGAGCTCGCTGAAGGATTTTGCGACCTGGGCGCCTGCCTCGGCGGACAGCAGGTTCGCGGTCTCCTCTATCTTCGCCGGCAGGCTGCGCGGGGCCGGTTCTGCGGCGAGTTTCGGCTCAGGCTTCGGTTCAATCTTCGGTTCCGGCCGAACCGCCGTTTCAGCTCTGAGCGGGGCCGACAGCGGCGGGTCGAAGACCGGCATCATGACGCGCTGAACCGGCTCCGGCTGCGGTGCAGCCGTCTGCGAAGCCGGAGCGGCCTGCGTGACGGGGGCGGCCTGGGCGACCGGTTCGCGGAATTCGGGCATGCGCGGCATCTGCGGACGAAGCGGAGCCGGCTCCTGACGTGCCATCGGTGCGGGCGAAGACAACGTCTGTGCCGAGGGGGCCGGAGCCGGCGCAGTCGAGGCGGACGAAAGGCGCACCGTGCCGGTCTCCTGCTGGCGGGTCGAAGCGGCCCGGACCCTTGCGGCGACATCGGCGAGCGACAGTGTACGATCCTGCTGCGCCGTCTGGCCGGGCGATCCGGACGCGTAGTTCATCGGCTCGCTGCGCGATGGAGCGCCGCGGTCATTGGCAGCCATCTCGGGAACAAAGCCCGTCTCTTCGCCGTCTTCCATCTCATCGTCGCCATACACGGGGGGGAGCTGGCCGCTGGGCGCGTTCTCGGCATTCGGCTCATTGCTTTCAATGATCCGGCGAATGGACGCCAAGATTTCTTCCATGGAGGGTTCACGCGCTACATTTGGCTGAGCCATTTTCATCCCCGCTGTTACCGGCACTCGAATCGGCCCCGTGGAGGGTGAACCGAATCGACGTTACTCTAAGGTGTTGGGGGGGCTGGAAACAATGACAAGTGCCCCAGGCCTTCTACCGATACACAGTTTTGTTGGCCTTGTGAATCCCGTAAGTCACACTTGCCGGAAACAGGTGACACTGGCGTGAAATAAACAGATGGCACCGCCGGAAACGACAAAGGGGCCGCAAGGCCCCTTCCCGTTCATGCCGTTCGAACCGCGCCGATCGATCAGAACACGAATTCCTTCGCCTTGCGGAAGCCCGGAAGCGGCTTCACGGAGGCGTTGAAATAGGTGTTCTCGGAGATCGCACCCTGCTCCTTCACCAGCACCTTTGCCTGCGCGGCATTGCCATAACCGACGACCGCGACCAGCCGGCCGCCATCGCGCAGCTGTTCCAGAAGAGCGGAAGGCACTTCCTCGACGGCGCCGTTGATGAAGACCAGATCATAAGGGGCCTCGGCGGCAAATCCCTTTTCGAGCTCGCCGTTGACGATTGCAACATTGTCATAGCCGAGCGCGGAAAGCGTTGCAGTTGCCTGCGCGGCCAGCGCCTCATCCGCCTCCAGCGAGACAACCGAGCCGGCGATCAGCGACAGGACGGCGGTCGCATAGCCGCTGCCGGTGCCGATTTCGAGCACGACGTCGTCCTTGGTGATTGCCGCAAGCTGCAGAAGCTTGGCAAGCGGCGAAGCCTCCATAAGATAGCGACCGGGGGCAATTTCGATGTCCGTATCGATATAGGCGAGCGACTTTGCCTTTGCCGGCACGAAGGCTTCGCGCGGAACATTGTAAAAGGCCCGCAGAACCGAATGCGACGTGACATCGGTGGTGCGGATCTGATTTTCGACCATCTTCGTCCGTGCTGCTTCGAAATCCATCATTTCAGTCGTCCCAAATCATTCGGCGATGCGCCGGTTCACGCATGACCGTCTTACTGACGGCAAGACATGCTTTCAAGACACTGGCCGGTTTCGAAGCAAAAAAGCGCAGGAGACAGCCTCCCTCTCCGCGGGCGCAACCCTGGCGGGCCAGGCTCAAGCGTAGGCCGGCGGCGCTTCTTCCAGCTTGCGGATGGTCACGTAGTCCCGACCATAGGAGGAACGCAGGCTGTGGTCCTTGTCGAAGGCGGACTGCTCGGCGGAGGTCAGCGGGAACATGCCGTCGGCGAATGTGCCGGTGCCTTCGACCTCGTTGGTCGCCTGACGGTGTACGTTGATTATCCTGGTGATCATGCGCCTTCCCTCCGTTCCACCCCGTAATTGCTGAGCGGGCCTTTCTGTTCCGAGCCTAGGAGGAGAAAGTTAAAAATTAACCATGTTGCAGTGCACACAAAAACGCGTGGTAAATGCTTGGTATTAAAGCACGTTTGGATTTGAGGAATAGGTCCGCACAGAAGGGGAATTGGAGGCCTCGCCGAGAATCGAACTCGGGTGCAAGGATTTGCAGTCCTCTGCGTCACCACTCCGCCACGAGGCCGTCCGAACGCATAAAGAGCGAGTGGTGTCGGGCGTTTAGAACGAATCGAATAACGGCGCAAGCGGGTTTGGCCCGTTTGTCATTTTTTTCCTGCATGAGGCGAAAAAGGCCGCTGCCGACAGGTCGATAATCGCCTCGCAGCCGGCGCCCGGCGTACCCGGGGACGAGCGCCGGCGGCATCCCCGGGCGGGTTTCATAAAAAATTCACCAAACCCACGGAACCAAATCCGTCCGGATGAGTTCTCCACGCCGCAATGCAAGGTGTGGACATGACGAGTAGCGTAACTGAAACAGATGATGCCGTGTGGAGTTCCCCGGTCAGAGTACGCGTTGGATACGGTTTCCCCGAGACGATCCACGGGCCAAAAGAAGCCCTGGAGTACCTCAACTGGCGCTGGCCGGTGCGCGAAGGCACCTATTACATCAAGGCCCTGAAGGAATGCGCCGCCTGCCTGCAGCGCAAGCTCCCCCTGGAAAAGGTGCGGGAAACCTTCATTCTCGCCAGTATCGAAGCGAAGATGCTGAACTGACTTCGATCCGATGCGGGTTCATGAGGCGAAGCCTTCGGCCGGCGATGATTCAAATTGAACCTCGGTGTTTCTAACGCCGTAGCGGCGTGCGCAATCGTTGGTTCGCTTTCCGGCATTCCGCATGTAGGGCATCTTTTCATGACCCTGTTTTAAAGCCTGCCGATCGCACGGCGGCGCTTACGCCGGCCAGTAGTAGTCGGAACGATAATCAGCCGGAATGTCGGCCAATCTGGCGATGGCTTCGGCCACGAAACCGATCTGCATGGCCAGATAACGGATTTCGCGCGGCACCGGTATGCCGGTCATTGTTTCGCGATTGCGCCAGGTTTCGTACCCGGTCGACCTGATCCGCCGCTCGGCCTCGCGAAGCACGTCATCGCGGCTCGGCGTGTTGCCCTCAGCCAGATCGGCAGGCGTCGCCGCGCAGGCCACAAGCCCGCCCTCGATCACTCTCAGACCCATGTTCACCCTCGTCTTCAATCCCGGCAGCAATCCTAGTGATTCGAGGAGAGATGCGCCAGAGTCCCTGCGGTAACACTAAAGTAGCGACAGCTCAGCGACTATGGTACAATTAGGTTGTTGCCGGGTGGGGGAGCACCGGGCGGCGAACATGCGGTAGGAGGAGACCGTGCTGCAGTATCTGGAATTCATCACCACGCTCAATCCGGTGGTCCTGGCGGTCCTCGCAATCGTGCTGGCCTGCGGCGCGTACGATTATTGGGCACAGTCCTGATAGCCGACTGCCGGACTGCGTAGCCTTTTGATTTCATGAGACGCCGGGCGTTCACGTTTCCGGCAGGTTGTGGCTCGCGCCTTTGCGAGGACACGGTTTGTTGATATCCATGCCGCTCAATTGAAGCGGAATGGAGAAACGAAGAGTGAGCGCAAGCATCGAGTTCGACGATACCTCAACCTCGCTGAGCGGCACGCTGCGGCAGCTTATCGACGGCATCACGGGTCAGTCGGTGACGCTGCGCCAGTTGATGGATGCGGTCGGCGAACAGGGGCTGCTGCTCATCTGCGCCGTCGCCTCCCTGCCCTTTCTCCTCCCTGTGTCTATCCCCGGCGTCAGTACCGTGTTCGGGGCGGCGATCATCCTGATCAGCCTGGCGATCACCGCAAACCGGCTGCCGTGGCTGCCGAAGAAAATCCTCGACCGTGAGCTCGATACGAAGAAACTGCTGCCGGCGCTGGAAAAAGGCGTCAGCATCGTCTCGCGGCTGGACCGGTTCCTGAAGCCGCGCATCTCCGCCTTGACCACCGGGCGGCTCGTCAACCGGGTGAACGGCCTGGCGATCACGGTCGGTGGCGTGCTCCTGATGTTTCCGCTGGGTCTGGTGCCCTTCTCCAATACGCTGCCGGCGATCGCAATCCTGCTTCTGTCGACCGGCATGATCCAGCGCGACGGGCTGGTCGTGCTCGGCGGCTACCTCTTCAACGTCGTGACGGTGATCTATTTCGCCGTGCTTGCCTACCTGGCATTCAGCGCCGGCCAGGGTATCGCGTCAATGTTCGCCTGATCGGGCAGCCTCACGGCTCCCCGGTCTTGGACGCCCGCCGCCTTGCCCACCAGAGCGCCACGCGGCGCCGCTGACGCCGCACGAAGGGCAGATCGTGCGAGAGCACCAGGAAGCCCAGCGGCAGCATCCAGAAGCCAAGGATCGGCAGGAAGCCGAGCACACCGCCGGAAATCAGGCCGAGACCGACGACGACCCGGCCGATCCGCGAGCGCGGCATGGGAATCTGTGCGCTGCCGACCGCCAGCTTGCCGCTCTGCGGGTCCATTCCAAATCGCTTCGGTTTCCGTTCGCCTGCCACTCTCGATTATCCTCGCCGGTTCAAGGCCTTTCTTTGCCCGGGAAATGGGGCTTTACCGGGGATAAAACAATCAAGTTTGATTTTTTTGCAAAAACCGCTTGGCAAAAGCGAAAAGCATTTGTATTACCCGCCGCACACGCCGCGGCCCTTCGCGGATGATCCCTGGTAGCTCAGCGGTAGAGCATTCGACTGTTAATCGACAGGTCGCCGGTTCGAATCCGGCCCGGGGAGCCATTTTCAACAAAAGCGCGCTTTTTGGCGCGCTTTTGTCGTTTCAGGCCCGATAAATTCCGGCTTCTACTCCCGTCCCTGCCATACTGACCGGCGCGGTATCGGCGTCCGGACCTCGATGAGATCGTGATTCTTCAGCATTTTACACGGGGCCTGATCGCAATCCGGCTGCCGAACAAATCGGTGCTCGGTTCGCTCAGAGTTCCAAGACGAGATAGTCGTCATCGACGGAGATCTTGAAGACCTCCGCGCGATAGGTCCCCTCGACGAGCCTGGCGCCGTGTTCCACGGCGACGTCGTAGCTCTTGACCCTCGTCCGCGCCGGGTCGCACCAGGATTTTCCCGAACGCAGGTCGAATTCCCAGCCGTGCCAGGGACAGCGCACCAGCTCGCCGCGACGGCTCATCCTGACGACACCAGGCTCGTCGGACTCGAAGAGCGAGAGGAGCTTGCCCTTGCACAGGTCAGCCCCTTCGTGCGGACAGCGGTTGGCGATGGCCATGAACTCGCCCGCGACATTGAAGATCGCGATGTCCCGGCCTTCCACATGCACCAGCCTGGAAGCGCCCGACGCGATCTCGTCGACACGAGCGACTACGTGGCGGGCGGGCGGGCGCTTTTCCCGGGTCGGGTTCTCTGCCGTGCTCATTTCAGGCCAAACAAGTCCACCGCGTTGTCGCGGAAGATCGCGGAGCGCTCGGCCTGCGTCAGCGGCACCTTGAAGGCGAAGCGTGGGTCGTCGAAATCCCAGTGCGGATAGTCGGTCGAGAACATCAGCCGGCCGGTGCCGATCCAGCGCAGGATATCGAGGAGATGCCGGTTGTTCTCCGGCTCCTCGATCGGCTGGGTCGTGTACCAGAAATTCTCGCGCACATATTCGGACGGCTTGCGCTTCACATGCGGAACCTCGTCGCGCATGCGCTTCCATTCGCGGTCGAGGCGCCAGACGAGCGACGGCAGCCAGGAGAAGCCGCCTTCGACCAGCACGATCTTCAGCTTCGGGAACTGCTCGAACACGCCTTCGAGGATCATGCTCGATAGCACGGTCTGGAGGCTGTTGGAGGCGGCATAGTGCTCCTCCAGATAAAACGAGCTCCAGCCGGACGGCGTGTTGGGGCGGTAGCCGAAGGCGCTGGTATGCAGCCCGATCGGCAGGCCGTAATGCTCGGCCGCCTCGTAGATCGGCCAGTAGCGGCGGCGGCCGCAGGGTTCCAGCGTGCGCGGCGGCATGGCGATCTGCACAAAACGGCGGTCGGTGACGCGCCGGTCGATTTCCGCAACCGATTCCCTCGCGTCCTCCTGGGGTACGCAGATAGACGCTTTCAGGCGCGGCTCAGGTCCGGCAAACTTGTCGATCTGCCAGTCGTTGAGGGCCGCACAAAGCGCTGCCCCGAGCTCCTGGTTGAAGGCGACACTGCCGGCGGCGAGCGGCTGAAGGATGCCGTAGTCGATGTTGCACTGGTCAAGCAGCTGTTGCTGCAGGAATGCCAGATCCGATGCCGGCGGGCCGCCGTTCGGCGGCCAGGAATCGCGGCGCATGCCGTTGCCCGGCGTCATGCGCGGATAGGGCAGCGTGCCGAGCAAAGGGTTTGCCGTGCGCACCGCGAAATCCCGCACATGCGTTTTCCACCGTTCGGGCAGGTAGTCGAGCAGCTGGTCCGGCCGGGAGAAGGCCGGATGGACGTCGCAGTCCACGACACCCTGTGTCTGGGCTTTTTCCTGGCCGCGTTCGAGTACTGGGGTTTCCATGGGAATCAGCCTCCAAATCTCGGATAAGTAGCGAGAACGTTGTCGCGAAGGATCTTGTTCACCTTCGCTTCCGGCAGGCCCTCGGGCAGCACGTCCAGTCCCTCGAAATGCCAATGCGGATAATCCGAGGAGAACAGCAGCATATCATCGCTGAGCAGATGGTCGAGCGTCTTGGCGACATCCTCGACGTCGTCCGGTCCGTCGAAGGGCTGCGATGTCATGCGGATATGCCGGCGGATGATGTCGGCAGGCGCGTCCTTGACCCAGGGCACCTCGATGCGGGTACCGCGCCAGTCCTTGCTCATGCGCCACATCAGCGCCGGCATCCAGGTAACACCGGATTCGATCATCACGGCCTTCAGCTTCGGATATTTGACGAAGACACCCTCGGAAATCAGGCTCGCGACCTGAGTGGAGAAACCCTGCGGCTGCACCACATGGTCCTCGATCAGGAAGGAGTGGAAGCCGCTATGGCTCGGCGCATGGCGGAAATTCGATCCCGCATGAATGCCGATCGGCAGGCCGTGTTTTTCGGCCGCCTCGTAGATCGGCCAGTAGGTGCGCCGGCCGAGCGGAAGCTCGGTCATCGCGAGCGTCAGGACCTGCACGAAGCGCTTGTCCTCGGCGCGACGCTCGATCTCCTCGACCGCGGCCTCGACATTCTGGAACGGCACCAGCATCGATGCCCTGAGGCGCCTATCGCGGCTCAGCCACTTGTCGGCGAGCCAGTCGTTGGTGGCGCGGCATATGGCGGCTGCGAGGTAAGGATCGAACAGGGCGTGGGCGCCCGAAACCACGTTGAGGATGGCGCCTTCGAGGCCGAGCGGGTCAAGAAGGTTCTTCTGCATCTGCGCGAGCGGATCACCACTCCACGTCCAGTCCGGACGCATATAGGGACGCGTTCGCTCGGGGTATCCCATCAGCTCCAGCACGTCGACTTCGCGTGAAGTGACGATCTCCTGCCAGTAGTCGTCGAGATAGGGAATGAGGTCGGCGCGACGCGGTGTCGGCGGATGGACGTCGCAATCGATCGCCCCGGCGGTTTCGAATCTAGCCATTTTCGTATGCGTCTCGCTCATCGTTGACATCTGTGCTGCTTTCCTGAGCCCGGCTCATGCCGCCTGCGCCCCCGCCTTTTCCTCGCGGATGAAATCCGCCGCCTTTTCCGCGATCATCACGGTCGGGGCCTGGGTATTGCCGGAAACGATGGTTGGCATGATCGAGGCGTCGATAACGCGCAGGCCTGTGAGGCCGTGTACCCGCAGCCGGTCGTCCACCACCGCCATCCGGTCGCGGCCCATCTTGCAGGTGCCGACGGGGTGGAAGGTGGTATTGAGGGTTTGGCGGGCGTAATCGAGCATGTCGTCGTGGGATTGCACGGCTGCCGTCGGCGCGATTTCCTCCGGCTCGAAAGGGGCCATGGCGGGGCTCGCAGCGATCCTCCGGACTGCCTCGATCGACCGTATCAGGATCTCCCGGTCGGCCTCCTCTTTCAGGAAATTATGCAGGATGCGCGGCTGGGCCGAAGGATCACTCGTCCCGACATGGCAATGACCGCGGCTTTCCGGCCTGAGGATGCAGGCCGACGAGGTAATGCCCGGAAACGGATGCATGGCGCCGCCGAAACTCGGCGAGGTGGAGCCTGAGACGTGGATCTGGATTTCCGGCGCCGGCGCATCCGGCGTGGTCTTGAGAAAGGCGCCCAATAGCGTCGGCGAACCGCCGAGCGGCCCGCGTTTGGTCGCAAGATACTGCATGCCGAGCAGCATCCTCCCGAGCCGCGTACGGGCGCGGGTATTCAGCGTATGGGTGTTGTAAAGACGGTGCTGTACCCGGATGTGCCAGTGGTCCTGCAGGTTTTCGCCGACACCCGGCAATGCGTGAAAAACCTCTATCCCGGCAGATGCGAGCACATCCGGCGCACCGACACCGGAGCGTTCGAGAATGGCCGGCGAGCTATAGGCTCCGGCCGACAGAATGACCTCGCGCCCGGCCCTCGCCTCCTTGGCCTGGCCGTCGAGGCTGAACATGACGCCGCTGGCCCGGCTGCCGTCGAAAGTGACGCGATCGACCAGTGCGCCGGTGACGACGGTCAGGTTGCGGCGTTTGCGGACCGGATCGAGAAATGCGCGGGCGGTGGAATGGCGCATACCGTTCCTGATGGTGGCGACGAAGAAGGCGACGCCTTCATTGTCGCCGGAATTGTAGTCGGCGGCGGCGGGGATACCCTGCTCTATCGCCGCCCGGCGATAGGCCTCCAGGGCCTCCCAGCGCACATTGGGATCGGAAACCGCCCATTCGCCCTGCGTGCCGTGAACCTCCGAATCGTCCCGATGGAAGGTTTCGGAGCGCTTGAAATAGGGCAGCACGCTTTCCCAGGACCAGCCGCGATTGCCGAGCTGCGCCCATTGGTCGTAATCGTAAGCATGGCCGCGCACATAGATGAGGCCGTTGATGGCGGAACTGCCCCCGAGCATTTTTCCACGCGGTAGTGCGAGTTGACGGCTGTTGAGATAGGGTTCGGGTTCGCCCTTGTAGAGCCAGTCATATTGGGGCCTGCCGATGAGATAAGCGAGACCGAGCGGCATGTCGACGTAGAAGCCCCGCCCCTCGCCGCCGCCCTCGATCATCAGCACCTCGACCGTCGGGTCCGCCGATAGCCGGTTGGCCAGAACGCAGCCTGCCGTACCGCCGCCCACGATGACGTAATCGTAGGTACGGGAATGCTCGAACGCACCCATGATCTCTCCTCCACTTTCCGCAGGCACCGCCGCCTGCCTCGCGGTTGCGGTGCCGGACCAAGCACCGAAAGAGCAAAGGACACAGCGGCCGCGCCATCGCAGCCTCCCATACAACCATGGCACATGGGCCGGTGGGAAGGAAGTCATTTGCTGCAAAAACCGAATGCAAAAGTATACATCAGCTTCCTCCTGATGTAGGTTTTCCCTACGGCACGTTGTCGCAATTCGGGAGGAGGAAGCCGAATTGCGGGCGCAATGTATGCATCACCGGCCTTGCCGGCAGGAGTTTGTTTCATCAATTCGTTTCATTGGGGAGGAGCCCAAAGATGAGCAAGACGAAGGACGGCGTGCCGTCCATCATCCACAACGGCAGGATCAACCGGAGAACGCTTCTGGCGTCCGGCGCGACGCTGGGAGGCGCGCTGCTGCTGCCCGGGAAGATGTTTGCCCAGACGCCGCAGCCCAAACCGGGCGGCACCTTGCGCATCGCCATGCCGTTCAACCCGGCCGCGCTCGACCCGATGACCGGTCGCAACGTGCCGGACTTCAACGCGCTTTATGCGCTGTTCGACGCGCTGATCGCTTTCGACCCGGCGACGCTCGAGTTGAAGCCGATGCTCGCCAAGGACTGGACCTTCGCGGATCCAACGACGCTGGTGCTCAACCTCGTCGATGGCGTGAAATTCCATGACGGCACGCCTTTCAACGCCGAGGCCGTGAGGTTCAACCTCGACCGCTTCATCAGCGACCCGCGCTCCAACGTGAAATCGGACTTGGTCTCGGTCGCGTCGGTGGCCGTCACCGGTCCCAGCCAGGTGACGCTCAAGCTCAAGCAGCCGAACTATTCGCTGCCGACCATCCTCACCGGCCGCGTCGGCTGCATCGTCTCGCCCGCCTCCATCAAGGCGGCCGCCGACGGCAATGTCGATCGCAATCCCGTCGGCACCGGACCGTTCAAGTTCGCCGAGTGGCGCGACAACGACCTGATCCGCGTCGAGAAGAACCCGAACTACTGGCAGCCGGGGCTGCCCTATCTCGACGGCATCAATTTCCGCATCATCAACGAGCTGAACACGGCGGCTCGCACGGTGACGGCCGGCGAAACCGATCTTGCGCTCAACATGGCCGCGCAGCAGATCGCGACCGCGCGCCGCGTGCAGGACCTCACCGCCGAAGCCAATCCTTCGATGATCTTCTTCACCCTGATGATGAACTTCGCCAAGCCGCCGCTCAACGACATCCGGGTCAGGCAGGCCATGAACTACGCCATCAACCGCGACGAACTGAACCAGATCCTGATGCTTGGCCTGGGCGAGCCGACGTCCACCATGTTCCCAAAGGATTTCTGGGCGGTGGATGCCGATACGGCGCATTTCTACAAGCATGATCCCAACAAGGCGCGCAGCCTGCTGGCCGAGGCCGGGCATCCGAAGGGCTTGGAAGTCGAAACCTGGAGCTGGCCTGACCAGACATCGATGCAGCGCATGGAACTGGTCGGCAACCAACTCGAACAGGTCGGCATCCGCCTCAAGGTCACTCCCTCGCCGCCGCAGGTGGTCAACCAACGCTTCTACATCGAGGGCCAGGGCGCGATGATCCTCAATCCGCAGGGCGGCTGGCTCGACCCGAGCCAGACCTACGAGCGGCTGTTCGGGGCGACCGGCCAGTTCAACGCCGGCAAAATAGAGGATCCGCAGTTCCGCAAGCTACTCACCGCGACCGGCACCTCGGCTGATGCCGGCGAACGCAAGAAGGCATTTGCCGCGCTTCAGCGCTTTGTCGTTGAGCAGGCCCTGCATCTGCCGCTGGTGACCTCGGCCGCCATGTCCATCCGCAACAAGAAGGTCAAGGATTTCAAGTACGACCGGCTGCACTCGCCGCGGTTCCATCGCGTCTGGCTCGACCAGACCGCGTGATCGGCCAGGACATGATTGACGCAACGAACAGCCCGGCCGCGAGGCCGGGCTATTTCGCATCTAAAATTGGGAATTACCGACGCTTGATGGTCGGATCGAGAAGGACGCGGATCGACTCGCCGAGCGTGTTGAAGGCGAGCGCCGTGAACAGGATGGCAAACCCAGGCGCATACATCTGCTCGGGCGCCACCTCGACATAGTGGTAGGCGCGCGCCAGCATGCCGCCCCAGCTGGATTCCGGCGGCTGGACGCCCAGCGACAGGAAGCTCAATCCGGCTTCCGCCAGAAGCGCCACGGCCAGCATCAGGGTCACTTCGACGATCACGGGCTGGATCGCATTGGGCAGGATATGGCGCAGGATCAGATGCAGGCGCGAGGCGCCAAAACCGGTCGCCGCCTCGACATAGAGCGCATTCTTCACCACCACCGTCTGCGCCCGCATCGTGCGGGCAAGCACCGGCGCAAAGGCGAAGCCGACGGCGATCATCGCATTGGTTAGGCCGATGCCGAGCGCGCCGGTCACGGCGACGGCCAGCACGAGCGGCGGAAAGGCAAGGACGCCATCGATGATACGGCTGCCGACCTGGTCGACCCAGCCGCCGACAAAACCGATGAAGACGCCAAGCGGCACACCGATCGCCACGCCGATGCCGACGGCAAGGCTCGCGGCATAAAGCGCGTTGTAGGAGCCATATATCAGCCGGCTCAGCGTATCGCGGCCAAGGTCGTCGGTGCCGAGCCAGTGTGCGCCGCTCGGCGGCGCCAGAAGGTCCATCAGGTTCTGCTTGTTCGGCGCATAGGGCGCGATCACCGGCGCGAAGATCGCCGCCAGGACCAGAACGGAGAGATAGGCAAGGCTGATCAGCGCGCGCTTGTCGCCCCACAGCCAGGCCCAGAAGCGGAAGCGGGCGGGAGGCGGCAGGGTCTGCCGGGTAACCGGCGCGGCAGCGGTCTGGGTCATCGCGGTCATGTTCGTATCGGTCATGTGGAGGCTGCCACTCTGGGGTCGAAAGTCGCGTTGAGCACGTCGACCAGAAGATTGGTGAGGATCACCACCAGCACGAGCACGAGCGCCACGCCCTGCACGACCGGGAAATCCTTGTTGAGCGCCGAATAGCTGATGAGGTTGCCGACGCCGGGGATGGCGAACACGGCCTCGATGATGACGGCGCTGGAAAACAGCCGGTTCACCTGCAGGCCGGCAATCGTCAGCATCGTCGCCGCCACGTTGCGGAGCCCGTGCTTCCACAGGATGGCGCCGGAACCGAGCCCCTTGGCGCGCAGCGTGCGGATATATTGCGAGCCCAGCACCTCGAGCAGCGCGCTACGCACCTGCCTTGCCAGAACGGCGACCACGCCGGTCGAAAGCGCTATCGCCGGAAGGGTCGCGTAGTAGAGCGACTCCAGCGGCTTTTCGAAGACGGATACCGCGCCGGTCGCCGGAAACCAGCGATAGCCGAGCGAAAACAGCGTCACCAGAATGATGCCGAGCCAGAAATTGGGAACCGCAACGCCAAGCGATGCCACGCTGGTGATGATTTTGTCGAGCGTGGTGCCCTGGCGGGTGGCGGCAAGAATGCCGAGCGGAATGCCGAGCGCCGCACCGAGAACCAGCGCATAAAGCACCAGCAGGATCGTATGCGGCAGGCGAGAGAAGATCAGCCGCAGGACGGATTCGTTCGAGAACAGCGAATGGCCGAGATCGCCCTGCACGGCATTTCCCAGCCAGAAGAAATACTGCACCAGCATCGGCCGGTCGAATCCATAAATCTGGCGGATTTCCGCGATCCGTTCCGCCGTCGCATAGTCGCCCGCGATCATCATGGCCGGGTCGCCGGGCATCATGTAGACGAGGGAAAACACCACGAACGTGGCCACGATCATCACGGGCACGAGCTGCAAGAGCCTTTGCGCAATCATCCCGGGAACGCCGTACATCATTGATACTCCGTCAATCCGCAATTGACGCCGGCCAGTTCAATGGCCCGCGCGGGAACACCGGAGGAACAAGCCCTGCCTTCCGATGCGGCCGGAGCGGCAGGGCGAACCCATTCCGCTCCGTTTTTCGGGCGATCTCCCGACGCAACCGGCGCATCGGGAATCGCATCCTGGGCTCAGGCCTCCATCCAAACCTTGTGGAAGCGCGGGCGCTGCAACAGGCTGAAGTTGAAGCCGTGCACTTTTGGCGTACGGATGATGATCCCGGCCGACGAGAATTGCGGAAGATGCAGCGCGTTCTCCAGCACGAAACGCTGCATCTTGAAGAGCACGTCCTTGCGCTTGGAGTTGTCGAACGTGTTCATCGACGCATCCATCAGTTCGCGATAGCCCGGCAGTTCGATCTTCGCCGCATTGCGATAAGCCGTCGCCGAGAACTGGCGATCATAGGCGGTTGCCGGATCCGGAAGGCCGCCGGTCGGGGTCATCAGCATGTGACCCTTTTTCTCGGTGAGGAAGTACTGCATCGTCTGCGCCGGCTGCGCCGGAGTGACCTTCAGCCGGATGCCGGCTTCGGCAAGCTGGGCGCCGAGGACTTCCTGACGCTGCACCGCCGCCTGGTCGGCCCAGGTGAAAGTGGAGATCTCGATGCCGTTAGCAAAACCTGCCTCCTTCAACAGCGACTTGGCGCGGTCGAGGTCCAGCTTGTAATAGTTTTCGGTCGCCGGATCGTTGGCCCAGAACCCAGACGGGAACATGCTGCAATGCCCGCCACCGAGGCCGCCCCACAGGACCTGATTGAGCACCGGCCGGTCGAGCGCCCAGTTCATTGCCTGGCGAACACGGACGTCTTTCAGCGGCCCCTCGCCGTAGTTCAGGAAAGCGGTGTAGTAGATCATCGACGGCGTCGCTTCGGCGACCAGTTTCGGGTCGCGCTTGGCCACGGCCATCTGCTGCGCGCTCATGTTGAGGACGATATCGGATTCACCGGCGGTCACCGTGCGCACAGCCGTATTGAACTCGTTGACGATGCGCATGTCGACGCCGTCGAGATAGGGCTTGTCGCCCCAGTAGTTGGCGTTTTTTACCACCTTGATCAGGGTGTTGTCCTGCCATTCGACGAACTTGAACGGCCCGGTGCCGACCGGCGCACGGTCGACATTGCCGCCGGCGGCGGCCTTGACCGAAGCGGGCGACAAGATGAGGCCGGCACGGTCGGTCAGGATAGCCGGCAGGGTGGCGTCCGGATATTTCAGCTTGATCGAGACCTGATAGGGGCCGGTCGCTTCGACCTTGTCGACGACAGCAAGGTCCGATTTCACGTTCGAGCGATCGTAGGTGCTGCAGCGCTGCAGGTGGAAGACCACCGCCTCGGCGTTGAACGGCGTGCCGTCATGAAACTCGACGCCCTGGCGCAGTTCGAGAACCAGCGTGGTGGGGTCCGTGAACTTCCACGAGGTCGCCAGCATCGGCTGCAGTTCGAGCGTCTGCGGATCGAAGCCGATCAGCGCGTCGAACATCAGGAGAAGGGCATTGAAGTCGGGATTGTTGCGACCCGTCAGGGGGTCGAGTGCCGCCGGATTGAACGGCATCACGGCCCTTAGCGTCCCGCCGGATCTCGGCTGGGGGGCCTGAGCCCGCGCCATTGCCGGCAACAGGACCAGGCCGCCTGCGGCGGCCGTGCCGGCGAGCAGCGAACGACGGGTAATATCCGGTATCTTTCCAAATAGATCTGTGGTCACGTCTTCTCCTCCATCATCCATGACCGGCCGTGCTCGACCGCTATATCAGCGTCACATCATGTCAGCGCCCTGTGTGGCGGTGGCGCCTTGATGGGCGCCGCCCCGTCCCGCAAGATCAAGACTTCTCCTCTCCTTTTCGCCCAGCATTTCCTCGGCGAAATGGCATGCGACATGCCGCCCGGGCAGCAATTCCCGCTGCCGGGGTTCTTGCGTGCGACAGATGTCGCGCACCCGCGGACAGCGCGTATGAAAGCGGCAACCGCTCGGCGGCGTGATCGCGCTCGGTATCTCGCCCTGCAGGATGATCCTCTTCCGGGCGCCAGCCGCCGCCGGGTTGATCTCCGGTTCGGCCGAACGCAGCGCCTCCGTATAGGGATGCAGCGGCGTTTCGATCACGGCGTGGGCGGGGCCGACTTCGACGATCTTGCCGAAATACATCACCGCGACACGGTCGCTGATATGGCTGACCACCCGCAGATCATGGCTGATGAAGACGTAGGTGAGGCCGAACTGCTCCTGCAGGCGAGCAAAGAGGTTGAGCATGTCGGCCTGGATCGACACGTCGAGCGCCGCCACCACCTCGTCGCAGACGATCACGTTCGGATCGAGCATCAGCGCCCGCGCGATATTGGCGCGCTGCTTCTGGCCGCCGGAAATCTCATGCGGATAGCGGTTGGCCATCTCCGCCGACAGCGACACCCGGTCGAGCATCGCGAAAGCCTTTTCGCGCCGCTCGGCTCTCGTCCCCTCGCCGGCTATGTTCAGGGGTTCGCAGATGCTCTGGAGGATGGTCATGCGTGGATCGAAGGCCGCATTCGGGTCCTGCGAGACGATCTGATACTTGCGCCGGTGGCGGTTGAGTTCGCGGCGGGAGAATTTGAACGGATCGATACCGTCATGCAGAACGTCGCCGCCGCTTGGGCTGAGCAGGCCGACGAGACAGCGGCCGAGCGTCGATTTGCCGGAACCGGACTCGCCGATCACGCCAAAAATCTCGCCCTTGCGGACGCTGAAGCTGACGCCGTCAACCGCGCGGATCAGCGAGCCGCGCCGGGGATTGCCGAAGCTGACATGCAGATTATCGACCTTGAGCGCGGTCTGATCCGAAGCAGCGCCGGCACTCATGCTCCTACCCCCCTCAATTCGAGTTCTTCCCAACGGTTGCAACGCACTTCCCGGCGATCGACGTCCTCGATGCCCTCGTTCTCTATGCTCTGGGGCAGTTCGCAGGGCTGCGTGGAATAGGAACAGCGCGGCCCGAAGCGACAGCCCTTCGGCATGTGACGCAGGGACGGAACACGGCCGGCGATCGAGGGCAGCGTGCCCCGCGCGCGGTTGCTGTCGGGGATGGAATGCAGAAGTCCGGCCGTATAGGGGTGGCGGGGGCCGGCGATGACGCCCCTCACCGGGCCACCTTCCACGACCTGCCCTGCATACATCGTCACCATCCGATGACAGCTCTGCGCCACCAGTCCGAGATTATGGGTGATGAACATGATGGCCGTACCGGTACGGTCGGCGAGGCCCAAAAGCAGGTCCATGATCTGCGCCTGGATGGTTACGTCCAGCGCCGTGGTCGGCTCGTCGGCGATCAGCAGGCGGGGCTCGCAGACCAGCGCCATGGCGATCATCACCCGCTGGCGCATGCCGCCGGAAAGGTTCATCGGATAAAGCGTGGCGACGTGGCGGGGCGATGCGATGCCGACCGAATCCAACGCCGCGACGGCGCGCTCGGTCGCCTCTTTGCGATCGAGCCTGAAATGCCGCCGAAGGGTTTCTTCGATCTGGTAACCCACAGTGAATACCGGGTCCAGCGCGCTCATCGGCTCCTGGAAAATCATGCTGATGTGCCGGCCACGAATACGATTCATCTGCGATTCAGAACAGGAGACGAGGTTCTGGCCGCCGAACATGATCTTGCCGCCAAGACGGGAATCGCGCGGCGGCAGGAGGCGCAGGATCGAGAGCGCGGTCATCGACTTGCCGCAGCCACTTTCGCCGACCACACCGAGAATTTCCTTCGGCTTTACCGAAAACGAAACATTGTTGAGGACTTCGACCCAACCCGATTGGTCACGCAGTGACAATGTCAGGTTCTGGATATCCAGAAGCGTGTCCTGGCTGGCCGTCGTGGTCTCGGCAAGCTGCTGCATCCGCCCTGATCCTCCCTTATCGGCCCGCTGCCCGCGTGGTCAGCATGTGACATGCAGGCAGCTAATATGCATTCTCCTCACCGCGCCAAAGACCCCATCAGGGATCCTGATACGCGATGCAGACTCCTCCCGAGAGCCTAGCTGTGTATACATTACACGTCACGATGGCGAAAGCCAGAATGAAAATCACTCTCCTCCGAAAGCCCGGTTTTCACCCCAGGCTTTCGCGAATAGCCTCCCAGCTCGCCGCATCGGGCGCAAGCAGCAGCCGCCCTTGCGTCATGGCGGGCCGATAGGCCGCGCCGCTCAGGAGGCCGCTATGGCCGCCCGCTTCGCGGTGAATCAGCTCGCCCGCCGCATGGTCCCAGGGGTTCATGTCGGCATTCAGCGAGAAGCTCATCGCTCCGGTCGCCACCATCCGGTATTCGAAGGCGGAGCATCGCCACGTAGTGGTGCGGCCGAACCGCAGGACCCGCGGCGCGAACACCGCCCGCTCTTGCGGAGAGAACATGTGCAGCGGCACGAAGCCACTCATTTCGGCGACCGGGACTGCGGCGGCAACGCTGAGGCGGGTGCGGGCGCCATCACGGGCGATATGCCAGGCGCCCTCGCCCGGACGGGCCGCGAGAAAATCGCCGGTCAGCGGATAGTGGATCAACCCGGCGACGGTCTTTCCCCCGGACACGATCGCCACGATCATGCCGAACAGCGGCACGCCATGAGCGAAATTCCAGGTCCCATCGACCGGATCGATGATCGCCGCAAGTTCGGCATCCGCCAGACGGTCGAGCAGCGTCGGATCGGCGGAGACCGCCTCCTCGCCGACGATCAGCGCTTCGGGAAAATGTACGGAGAGTGCCGCGGAAAGCCGGCGTTCGGCTCCCAGATCGGCATCGGTGACGATGTCGTCCGGGACGGTCTTGGCGCGGATCCCTTCGGCAGTGACGCCGAGGAAACGGGGCAGAACCTCCGCCAGCCCCGCCTGGCGCATATCCTCCATCAGGGACCGGAGGGTGGCCTCGGAAATGATCGTCATGCCTGGCGAGCCTTTATGTAGGATTTCAGCGCGGCGGGCTGGTCCGTCTGGATGACGCTGATGCCCGCGTCCATCAACCGACCCCAGATGAGATCGGGGTTGGCGAGAGCCGCACTGTCCGTCCATTCGCCGCTGCCCGGCTGGTCGAGCGTGTTGACCCAAAGCGCCATGCGGGCTCTCGCGAAAGCCTCGCGATGGTGGGCGATCGTTTCGAGACTGTCGAAGCGGATTTCGCACATGAAGGGCGCGAGTTCGGCGAGTATGGCAAGTGCGTCGCCGGTGTTTTCGGCGGTGAAGCGCGCCATGCCCATGAACGGCACGCCGTCGATGTTCTGGTCGCGCACCCAGTGGACATCCGCCAGGCTGTGGACTTTGGTCTTGAGATCCACGCCGGCTTGGGCGCCCATTTCCCGCGCGCAGGCGGCGACTTCAGAGAAAAGGCCGCGATCCTTGAGATCGAGATCGGCGAAGATGCGACCGCGGATGACCTCCAGCGCCTGTTTCAGCGTCGGAATGGGCTGGTCGCTTGCGGCACGCCCTTCGCCGCCGTCGCTCTCGCGCAGCCTGATCGCCTGAAGTTCAGCCATGGTCATGCTCTCGGCGTCGCGGTCGATGCCGGCCATACGTTCGAGCGTATCGTCATGCATCAGGAAGAGCTCGCCGTCGGCGCTCTTGCGCACGTCGAGTTCAACGATCTCGCAGCCGAGCGCAATGGCGTTCTCGATGGCCGCCAGGCTGTTTTCCGGGGCGTTGTGCCAGGCACCACGATGGGCAACGACGGCGCAGCTGCGCGCCGGATCGGCGATGAAGTCTTTGTAGTTCATATGGGCTTCTTTCATATGGCGCCTTTGGCGCCGGGCTTTCATTGGGCGCCGAGGGCACCGGGTATGGCCCGGCCCGTCGCTGCATCGAAGAGATGCAGTCGCGAGGTCGGGAAGTTCAGGAGAAGTTCGAGCCGGTCGACGATATCCATGCCGAAGGGCGTCGCGATGCGGACAATCGAGCCGCCGAGATCGGCGGCCAGCACCGAATGGGAACCGAGATCCTCGCGGAACCGGAGTGCCGCCTTGACGGCATGGCCATCCGCCTTGCCGTCAACGACAATATCCTCGGGCCGGATGCCGAGCTGATAGGCGCCGGTCAGCGGGGCGTTCGCCACCACCTGCCCGTCGGCAAGCCTCAGCGCCGACCCGTCTCCAGTCACAGCTAAGATGTTCATCGGCGGGGCACCGATGAACTTGGCGACGAAGACCGAGGCCGGATGGTGGTAGATCGCCTTCGGAGTATCGAACTGCTCGATACGGCCCTTGTTGAGGATGAGGATGCGGTCGGCGAGCGTCATCGCCTCCACCTGGTCATGGGTGACGAAGACGGTGGTGGCGCCGATGCGGCGATGCAGGTCGGCCAGTTCGACGCGCATGTCGTGCCTGAGCTGCGCATCGAGGTTGGACAGCGGCTCGTCGAACAGCAGCACGCCCGGCTCTCGCACGATTGCGCGGCCGATCGCGACACGCTGGCGCTGACCTCCGGAAAGCTGTCCCGGCTTGCGGTGCAGATAGTCGGCGAGGCCGAGCATCCTGGCGACCGCCGCCACCCGCTCGGCGCGCTCCGCCTTCGGCGTGCCGGAGACCTTGAGGCTGTAGGCCATGTTCTCGAACACGGTCATGTGCGGATAAAGCGCATAATTCTGGAACACCATGGCGCAGCCGCGATGTTTCGGCTCGAGATCCTGCACTTCGCGGGTACCGATCAGGATCTTGCCGCCCGTCACCCGTTCGAGCCCGGCGATCATCTGCAGCAGCGTGGACTTGCCGCAGCCGGAAGGGCCGAGCACGACGGTGAATTCGCCCGCCTTCAGCTCGACATCCATCGGCGGAATGACCACCGTCTGGGGATCGTAGGCCTTGGTCAGATCCTTGACCGTGATGCTCGCCGCGGCGGCGCGGATGGCTGTATCGATGGCGTTCATCGTCATTTCTCCGAAAGCACGAGGCCCTGCACCAGATACCGCTGCAAGAGCGCGATCATCAGGAGGGGCACGAGGGAAACGATCACGGCGCCGGCCATGATCATCGGAAAGTCCGGCACTTCGCCTTCCGAATCCGGCAGCAGCCGCGCCAGGCCGACGACGGCGGTCTGCATGTCGGGGGTGGAGGAGGCGACGAGCGGCCAGAGATACTGCGTCCAGCCGCTCAGGAAGGTCAGCACGAACAGCGCCGCGAAACTGGTGCGCGACAACGGCAGCAGGATATCGACCATGAAGCGGATCGGCCCCGCCCCATCCATGCGGGCGGCCTTGAACAGATCGCCCGGCAGGGTGCGGAAAAACTGGCGGAACAGGAAGGTTCCGGTGCCATGCGCTGCCAGCGGCGCGATGAGGCCGAAATGGGTGTTCAGCACGCTCAACTCGAGCTGCACCGGTGCGCCGAAAATCCCTGCGATCAGCCCGTTGAGGCCCGAGACGTCGAGCAGCGCATTGACCGGCGAAAACACGTTCGACGCCACCTGATAGGTGGTGATGACGCGGATATCGACCGGCAGCATGATCGTCGCGAGGATCAGCGCGAAGGCAACGCCCGCCCAGCGGATTCGGAAATAGACAATCGCATAGGCCGACAGGAAGGATAGGATGCAGGTGGCGATCGCCAGGCTGAATGCCACGGCAAGGCTGTTGAACATCTGGATCGGGATACGCGTCTCGGTGAAGATGCGCGCCACGTTGTTGAAGAACTGGTCGCCGGGATACCAGGCAAGCCCGTTGCGCAGCAGGAATTCGTAGGATTGCGTTGCCGTCGCGAGCGTCAGGTAGAGTGGCCCGAGAATATAGACCATGCCAACGAGCAGGATCAGGCTGGCTACGATGTTGAGGGAGCGTGCGTTCTCGATCATCTGTCAGCGCTCGTAGTTGATGCGCCGGCCAAGGAAGACGAACTGGGCGGCGGTGAGAAGGATGACGAAGACCATCAGGATCGCGGTCTGGGTGGAGGCGCCCGACAGGTCGTAGCCGCTAAAGCCGTCCTTGTAGATCTTGTAGACGAGCAGCGTCGTGGCGCCGCCCGGACCGCCATGGGTGATCGTGTCGATCAGCGCGAAGGCCGAGGTGACGCTTTCGGTAAATTCCAGCACCAGCGTCAGGAAGAGCTGCGGCATGATCAGCGGCAGCTGCACATCGAAGATCCGCCGCCAGGGCCCTGCCCCGTCCATCGCCGCCGCCTGGTGCATGGTGCGCGGGATCGATTGCAGCCCGGCCAGAAGGATGACGAAATTGAACGGGATGCCGCCCCAGACATGCGCGGCGATCAGCGTGATGAAGGCGTCCGTGCCGTCGATGCCCGGTGCCCAGATGCCCGGAAAAGCCTTGTTGAGCGGTGCGAGGATGCCGACGAACGGATTAAAGACGAAGGCGAAAACCACGCCGATCGAGGCGCCCGCGACGCCCTTCGGCCAGACCAGCACGTTGCGGGCTGGCAGCGACAGGCGGATCCTGCGATCGGCAGCGACCGCTAATATCAGCGGGATCAGCACGGCGAGCGACGACGCCGTCACCATGAATACGATGGTGCGCCAGCCCGCCTGCCAGAATTCCCGGTCGGAAAGGACACGCGCGAAATTGTCGAGGCCCACGAACATCGATCCGCCGCCGAACGGCTGTTCGAGAAAGAAGGACCAGTAGAAGGCCTGGAAGATCGGCACGTAGAAGAAAAGGACGATCAGCAGCATGAACGGCGCGACCAAGAGGACCGGCAGCCAACGATTGCTGAAGAGAGTGGATTCGGAGGTCATGGGAAAAGCCCGCAGTGAGGGATCGGCACGGACAGGACTTGTCCCGCCCGCGCCGATCAAGCTTGGATCAAGGCAGCTTGACGCCCTTGTAGGTCTGCTCGAAGCGGCGCAGCAGCTCGTCGCCACGCTTCTTGGCATTGTCGAGCGAGACCTGCATGGTCTGCTGGCCGCCATAGGCCTTCTGGGTCTCTTCCATGAAGATCTCGCGGAACTGCACGTAGAAGCCGAGGCGAATGCCGCGGCTGTCGGCGGTCGGCGGCTGGTTCATCGATTCGATGCCGATGGCCGCGGTTGCGTATTTCGCAGCCTTCGCATCGCCGCTCTTGTTGATTGCGTCGAGGACGTCGTTGGTGACCGGCACGTAGCCGGTCGCGGCGGTGAATGCCATCTGCTGCTCGGGCTTGCGCAGGAAGTCGAGGAAGGCCTTGGCGCCTTCGACTTCGGCCTGGTCACGACCCTTCATGACGTAGATCGAAGCGCCGCCGACGAGCGTGTTATGGCGCTCGTAGCCCTTGTACATCGGCGCCATGTTGACGGTAAGCTGGTACTTGCCGTCGAAAGCCTTGGTGGAGGCGGCGTAGGAGCCGGAAGAGCCTTCCATCATCGCGCATTCGCCTGCGTTGAAGGCGGCCGTATAATTGCCGGCCTTGGTATCGGCGTTGAGCCTGACGAGGCCTTCCTTGCGCCAGTCGACCAGGTTCTGGAGGTGCTTGGCGACGAAGGTGGTATTGAAGACATATTCGGCGTCGAGGCCGTCATAACCGTTGTGCCTGGAGGCGATCGGCAGGCCGTGGCGGGCGGAGAACTGCTCCAGCACGCGCCAGGTATCGCCATCGGTGACGAACGGGCATGCATGGCCGGCAGCCTTCAGCTTGCGGGCCGCATCGATCACCTCTTCCCACGTGGTCGGGGTCTGGGTGATGCCGGCCTTCTCGAGCTCGGTCCTGTTCGTATAGAACAGCAGCGTCGAGGCATTGTAGGGCTGCGCGAAAAGCTTGCCGCCGGACGTTTCGTAGTAGGCGCGGGTACCGGCGATATAGTTGTCCCACTTGACGTCGGGCAGGATCTCCTGGACCGGAACCACGGCGTTCGACAGCATCAGGTCGAGCGTGCCGGCGTCGAAGAACTGGATCAGCACCGGGTGGTTCTTGGCGCGATAGGCGGCAATCGCCTTCTGCATCGACACTTCGTAGCTGCCCTGGCCGACGCAGGTGACCTTATGCTGGGTCTGTGCGGCATTAAACGCATCGCACTGGGCCTTGATGGCCGTCTCGACGCTGCCCGTGTTGCCGTACCAGAATTCGATATTGGCGGCCTGCGCGGAACACGCGCCCGCCATCAGGGCGGCCGCGGCCGCCAGAATGGAAATCTTCATCATTGCCCTCGCCTGTTTTGGATCGGCCGAGTGAGCTCGGCATCGGAACGACGGGATTACTACACTTTATGTGTAACAATTGAATGACGGATGGAAGCCCTTGTCGCGAAAGGGATTTCCATTTAGTCAAAGGAAAATTCGAGGTAGATGGTGGCGAGGTCGCCGCAAATATTACACCTCTATGGTAATTGTTGGCGACGGAGGTGGATCAATGGCCTATTTCCCCGAAGCTCAGATCCCGCCGCAATTCCTGCGCGCCGGCGAAGGTGTCGTCTCTTCGAACGAGCGCAGTCTGCTCAAGCTTATCTGGCGTCACCCCGGCCTTTCCCGTTCGGAAGTGACGGATCATACCGATCTCACCCAGCAATCTGTCTATCGGATCATCGATCAGCTGGCGGAACGCGGCGTCGTCTCGCTCGGCTCTCCGAAACCGGGTGTCGGCCGCGGGCAGCCGAGCCCGACGATCCGGCTGAATGCCCGCTACGCCTATTCCTGCGGCATCTCGGTCAACACCGACGTCATCGGCATCTGCCTGATGGATCTTGCCGGAAATGTTCTGGCCGAAAGCAGCGTGACGCTGCGCGAACACACGATGGCCCAGTCTCTCGATCTGGTCAGGGCGCGGCTCGTGGAGGCGCAGAAACTCAACGACCTATCCCCGGAGGCCTTTTTCGGCATCGGCTTTGCGATTGCCGGCTATCATGTCGGCGGAACCCGCTACAACGCGCCCTTGCCGCTGCACGAATGGTCACTGATCGAGCTCGGTCCGCTGCTGGCCGAGTATTTCGGCAAACCGGTCTGGGTGCACAATGGCGCCAATACTGGGTCGATCGCCGAAGCCATGTTCGGCGTCGGGCGTTATATCAAGCATTTCGCTTATCTGAGCTTCAACTACGGTTTCGGCGGCGGATTGATCAGCGACGGGGAACTGCTGCTTGGCGGCAATGGCAATGCCGGGGAATTCTCCGGGATTTACGACGCGGAAGAATCGAAACACCGGCCGGCGCTGCAGTACCTGATCGAGCGACTGAACCGCAACGGCGTCGACGTGCCGTCGATCAGCTACATGCGCAAACATTTCGACCGGAACTGGCCAGGCGTTACTGAATGGGTGGACGAGGTGACGCCCGCCTACAATCGCCTCATCAATGCCATCCGGGCTATCGTCGATCCGCAGGCGATCGTGTTCGGCGGCCAGATTCCGTCGGACCTGGCGCAGATGATGGTCGATCGGACGCGCATCTATGATCGACCGCGCTATGGCGTGCACCGCCCCGGCCCCAAGCTGATCATCTCGGAAATCGCCAGCGACGCATCTGCGATGGGCGCTGCGGTGACCCCGTTCCACTCGACCTTCTACTGAGACACGGGCGGAAGGCCTACCTTTCGTGTGCCCGGATCACCTCCAGGAAGGCATCGCCGTAACGCTCGAGCTTCGACTGTCCGACGCCGGAAATGCCAAGCAGCGCGTCCCGGCTGGTCGGACGCTCAGTCGCAAAGGCGACCAGCGTCGTATCGGGAAACACGACATAGGGCGGCACCGCAAGCTCCTTGGCGATCGCCAGGCGCGCGACCCGCAGTGCCTCGAAGAGTTCGGCATCGGCCCCTTCCAACGCGGACCGGGCGCTCGCCGCACTCGACGATGCGCTTCTCGATGCCTTGCCGGTCGTCGGGCGGTCCTTGCGGAAACGGACCTCGCGTTCACGCTTGAAGACGGCACGCGCCTCCGGTTCCAGCTTCAGGGCGCCGAAGGCAGCATGATCGACGCTGACCAGGCCGGCGGCCAGCAATTGACGGTAGACCGACTGCCAGGTCTTTGACGGGATATCCTTGCCGACGCCGAAGACCGGCATGTCCGCATGGCCGAAGCGGGTGGTCTTTTCGTTGCGGTTTCCGAGCAGCACGTCGATCAGGTGGCCCGTCCCGAAACGCTCGCCGGTCCGGTAGATCGCCGCCAGCGCCTTGATGGCGGCCTCCGTCCCGTCCCAGGTTTCCACCGGCTTGAGGCAGGTGTCGCAGTTGCCGCACTGGCCGCCATGCGCCTCGCCGAAATGCGCCAGGATCGCCTGTCTTCGGCAGCCGGGCGTTTCGCAGATGCCGAGCAGCGCATTCAGCTTGGCGCGTTCGACCCGCTTCACATCGTTGCCCGACGTGCCCTCGTCGATCATCCGGCCGCGCTGGATGACATCGGCCATGCCATAGGCCATCCAGACGTCGGACGGCAGACCGTCGCGACCGGCTCGGCCTGTCTCCTGGTAATAGGCCTCGACGGAGCCGGGCAGATCGAGATGCGCGACGTATCGCACGTTCGGCTTGTCGATGCCCATGCCGAAGGCGACGGTGGCGACAAGGCAGAGATCCTCCTCCTTCAGGAACGCGTCCTGGTTGGCGTCGCGGATGCTGCGGTCCATGCCGGCGTGATAGGCAAGCGCGCGAATGCCCTGCCCGTTCAGCCATTCGGCCGTATCCTCGACCTTGGCGCGCGACAGGCAATAAACGATGCCGCTCGAGCCCTTGTGACGGGAGAGGAAACGCAGGAGCTGCTGGCGCGGCTGGTCGCGCTCGACGATTTCATAGGCGATGTTCGGGCGGTCGAACGAGGTGGTGAAGACTTCGGCGGAGCGCAGCGCCAGCTTGTCGATGATGTCGTCGCGGGTGTGCGGGTCGGCCGTCGCGGTCAGCGCCATGCGCGGCACGCCGGGGTATAGCTCGGCGAGGTTGCCGAGCTCGCGATATTCCGGGCGGAAATCATGGCCCCATTGCGAAACGCAATGCGCTTCGTCGATCGCGAACAATGCAATCCTCGCATTGCCGATCATCTCCTTGAAGGCAGGCGTGACGATACGTTCTGGCGTCACATAGAGAAGATCGAGATCGCCATTGACGATCGCCCGGCGAACATCGAGAAATTCTTCGCGTGTCAGGGATGAGTTGAGGGCGGCGGCCCGCACGCCGAGCTGCTTCAAGGCCTCCACCTGATCGCGCATCAGCGCGATCAGCGGTGAAACGACGATGCCGACGCCATCGCGGCAGAGGGCGGGGATCTGGAAGCAGAGCGACTTGCCGGCACCGGTCGGAAACAGCACGACGGCGTCGCCGCCCGACACGACCTGTTCGACGACCGCGGCCTGCTTGCCCCGGAACGAGGAATAACCGTAGACGCGTTTCAGCACATCGAGCGGGTTTTTCGTGCCCTCGTTGTCGAACAAGGGAGCGAGGCGGTTTTGGGTCGGCTGCATGGAATCGCTTTCATGAGAGAGCGTGGACTATGGCACAGGTCCAGCGCCCGTCGCGAGTGTATGCGAACATTGAGCTTGGATGGGCATGGCATGGATGAAACCTGATGCCACTATACCGCTGCCACTTCTGCTTGCAAGTCATGCGGCTTGAAGCGTCTTCCGCACACGTATAAGCCTCGTCTACCGTTTCTCGCCCCTTCACTCATATCGATATCCAGCATGGCCGCAGACTCCGAACCGGATCAACGCAATGACGACAAACGCGATCATGCCCGCGTGGCGATCAAGGTCGATATCGTCGTGATCGGAGCAGGCCAGGCGGGTTTGTCGTCGGCCTATCATTTGCGGAAGCTCGGCCTCGCACCGGACAGGGACTTCGTCACCTTCGACCAGTCGCCGGAGCCCGGCGGGGCCTGGCAGTTTCGCTGGCCGTCCCTGACGCTCGCAACCGCCAATCGCGTTCACGATCTTCCCGGAATGCGCTTCGACGAGGTGGTCGATACTTCAGCCAACCTGGTGAAGGCGTCAGTCGCCGTGCCGCAATATTTTGCGGCTTACGAGCAAGCCTTCGATCTGCGTGTCCATCGTCCCGTCAAGGTGACGGTTGTCTGCAACCGGGGAGAGCGGCTGAGGGTCGAAACCGACCGCGGCGCCTTCTCGGCGAAAGGCTTGATCAACGCCACCGGCACATGGGAATCACCCTATATTCCCGATTATCCCGGCGCTGACCGTTTCCATGGGCGACAGCTCCATACGCGGGATTATCGCACCGCCGAGGAGTTCGCCGGCCAGCATGTCGTGGTGGTCGGCGGCGGGATTTCGGCGATCCAGCTGCTCGACGAAATCTCCCGCGTCACCTCGACCACCTGGGTGACGCGACGGGAACCGAAATTCCGCGACGAGCCGTTCACGCCGGAAGCGGGACATGCTGCCGTTGCGCTGGTGGAAGATCGCGTCCGCCAGGGCCTTCCGCCGGGCTCGGTTGTTTCGGTGACCGGCCTGCCTGTTACGCCGGCGATCCAGGCGGCGCGCGAACGGGGCGCACTGAAAAGGCTGCCGATGTTTTCCGAAATCACCGAATACGGCATCCGCTGGGCGGACGGCTCCGAGCAACGGGCCGACGTGATCCTTTGGTGTACGGGTTTTCGCAGTTCGCTCGACCATCTCGCCCCGCTGCAACTGCGCGAGACGAGCGGCGGCATCCTCATGACCGGCCGGCTGGCGACGCAGGTCGCCAGGGATCACCGCATTCATCTGGTCGGTTACGGCCCATCCGCTTCAACCATCGGGGCGAACCGGGCGGGCGGCGCGGCCGCGCGGGAATTGACGGGCTTCCTCGGCAATCCAGTCAAGACATAGTCAATGATGCAGCCTAAACAGAGCGTCTCGCCAGCTTACCCTCTTCCGCCTTGTAGAAATACTGACTCGCCACCAGCCAGCCTTTGAGGGGCCGAAGAGGCGGGATACAGGTCAGAAGCATGAAGGGCAGTGTCACCAGCAGGTGGACCCACCAGGCCGGCTGGAACTGCACTTCCAGCCAGACGCCGAGAAGCACGCTCGGCACGCAGGCAAAGCACATCACGAAAAAAGCCGGGCCATCGGCGGGGTCGGCGAAGGAATAGTCCAGTCCGCAAGCTTCGCACTTCGGCTTGAGCGTCAGGAAGCCGTTGAACAGATGCCCCTGACCACAACGCGGGCAGCGCCCGCGGACACCGGTCTGCATGGGCGGGAGAGGAGGCCATTCGTGATCCATGATCATCGTCCTTGGGAGCAAAGCGATCAAGTTTAGTATTGATTGCATTCATTATATAGATTGATGCATTCAATGCGTCGATTAGCCAGAATGCCGCAGGCATTCCGGCCACGGATCGCGGAGGATGGATCAGAAGAAGGAGCCGGCCATTTCGGGCGAACTTTCCAGCGCATGTCCCATGAATTCCAGGGCGGCCTTCAGCACAGGCCGCTGGATAGGACCGCCGAGGCATACGCGTACCGCTTCGGGAGCCGGGCCGTCGACGGTGAAAGCGTCGCTCGCCACAACCCCGATGCCGGCGGAGCGCATGTGGCTGCCGAACGTAGAGCGGGTCCAGCCCTGCGCCAACGGCAGCCAGATATTGAAGCTGAGCGGGTCGCCGCGATAGCTGCCCTGCGGCAGTATGCCTGCGACCAGCGCCTGGCGGGCCATCGCTTCGGTCCTGACGAAGTGCAGGATATTGTCGGCCGTGCCGTCCTCGATCCAGCGGGTGGCGAGCGCTGCCGACAGCGGCGACGCCATGACGTTGTTGGCGCGCATGGCGCTGACGAACGGCCAAGCGGCCCTGGTGTCCGGGGCGACGACATAGGCGAGCCTGAGCCCGGCGCCGAGAGATTTGGAAAGCCCGCCGATGTGCCAGGTCAGGTCCGGAGCTATCGCCGCCAGCGGTACCGGGGCACGCAGAGGCATGAAGCCGTAGGCATCGTCCTCGACGATGGGCACGCCATATTTTCGCGCCACGGCGCAGATCTCCTCGCGACGCCGTTCCGGAACGGTCAGCGTCATCGGGTTCTGCAGAATCGGATTGAGATAGAGTGCCTTCGGTGTGTTTCTCTCGCAAGCCTCGGCAAAGGCTGCCGGCAGAATGCCTTCGTCATCCATCGGCAGGCCGACAAGGCTCAGCCGGAGCTGCGCGGCGATCGAACGCATGCCGGGATAAGTGATGTTTTCCGCCAACACCGTCTCACCCGGCTTTGCCAGCATCCCGAAGATCGCCAGCAGCGACGGATGCGCGCCGGGCGTGAGGAAGATACGCTCCTGCGACGGGACCAGGCCACGACGGCCGAGCCAAACCGCCGCGGCCTCCTTGTCGATGCCAGCACCGCCGAAACCCTGATAACGCAGCAAAGGCACGAGGTTGGTGGCGACGGTGGTTAGCCCTCCCTGCATCCGGGCAATCAGTTCCGGATCATCCGGTTCCGGCGGCATGTTCATGGAAAAATCGACGATCGAGGCTCGGCGCGGATCGGGCGCGGCGTCGGAGATGAAACCCCGGCGCTCCTTGTCGGCACCGCCGGTCACGAAGGTGCCGCGTCCCACATGCGAACTGACCAGACCACGCTTCTGGGCTTCCAGATAACCGCGCGCCACGGTGGTAAAGTCGACGTTGAGCACCTTGGCCAGCTCGCGCTGCGGCGGCAACCGATCACCGACCACGAGGTTGCCGCTCCTCAGGTCCATCTCGATGACATCGGCGATCGCCATGTAGCGCGGGGAGCGGCTGCGGGTCAGGTCAGGCTTCCAAGTCTTCATCCGTGACGTCCGATAGTTGGTCCTGGATTGACTGTATATTGTTGCTCACTGAGTCTGTCATCAGTAAAGAACGGGCATTGCGCCGCAGCCCACGGACCGGAGATATCGACAGCCACCAACCGTTGCCGGGCGCCCTACCCGCTCCGGGTATCGCTCTCGCTTAGGACGTCCCGGGCGGCCTGGCTCTTGTTCGGTTTGTCCGGAACATTGCCGTTGTCTTCCGCACGATCGCGGTGGAGAGCCGCGCGGGCGAGCAGCATGAAGGTGATCGGGGTCGTCACCGTGACGAAGATGCCGATCAGCAGTTCGTGGATGACCGGACGCCCCGAAGACACCGTGAAAAAGATCATCGAGGCCAGCATGACGCCGCCGATCCCCCAGCTGGTGCCGAGTGTCGGGGCGTGGATGCGCTCGTAGAAGGTCGGCAGGCGCAGGAAGCCGATCGCGCCGATCAGCGCCAGACCGGAACCGATCAGCAGGAAAAATGCAACCGCAATTGCTGCCCAGACGGGCATGTCGGCGGCGGACTGCATCATTCGATCACCTCCCCGCGCATCAGGAATTTTGCGAGCGCCACGGTCGCCACGAAGCCCAGCATTCCAATGACCAACGCCGCCTCGAAATAGATCACCCGGCCGGTGCCGACGCCGAAGGTCACCAGCAGCAGCATGGCGTTGATATAGAGCGTGTCGAGGCCGATGATGCGGTCCTGCGCCCTTGGGCCCCGGAACATGCGCACCGAAGCGATCGCCATCGCTGCCGCCAGCATCAGCTGGGCAAGCGAGACCGCACTGAAGAGAATGATGGCGCTCATGCGAATATCTCCATCAGCAGCTTCTCATACCTGTTCTTGATCGTGTTGCGCCATTCCGCCTCGTTGTCGATATCGAGCACATGCAGCAGCACCGTCCGGTCGTTGGAATCGTATTCCAGCCAGGCCGATCCCGGCGTGCTGGTCAGCACCACGGCGAGTACCGCAATCGCAGTGTGGTTCTCGATGTCCAGCGGGACCGTCAGGAAGCCGGGATTGTGGCTGCGCCGGCTGCCCCTGAGAATAATCCGCGCCACCGCAATATTCGATTTGGCAATATCGTAGAGCACGATCCCGAACAGTTTCGGTAGCAGGTACCATTTGGCGAGCTTCGGCTTGTCCGGGCGCAGCGACGCCATCGCCCAGGAGGCGAAGACGACGACCAGGACGCCAAGCACGAGATGGCCAGCCGTAAAACCGTTGAGCAGCAGCCACATCAGGATCAGCGACAGGGTGAGCAACGGATAGGGCAGCATCACTTGCTCCCTGCATTGGTCGAGGCTACCCCGTCGTAATCGGGAACGGGCGCTGCATTGCGCACGGCGTCGATATAGATCCTCGGGTTGCCAAGGCTGCGGATCGTGGTGTCCATGTACTGCATCGCGGGTCCGGCCTGGACAGTCAGAGCCAACGTCAGGAAAAGCAGGAACATTACCGGCACAATCTCGATGACGAGGACGCGCGGGACGGTTCCTTCGATCGAGCTCCAGAAGGTGCGGATGCCGGCGCGTGTCATCGAAATCAGCGCTGCGATGCCGGAGAGGATGACGAGGAAGACCAGGACCCAGACGGCCGCCGTCGGCGGCACGCCGATCGCACCCGTGCCCATCATCGCCGACAGCATCGCGAACTTGGCAACGAAGCCCGAGAGCGGCGGCAGGCCCGAGAGCAGGATGCCGCAGGCGGCAAAGCAGATGCCGAGGATCGCCATCGTGCCCGGCATGGTGACGCCGTCGCCCTCCTCCGGTTCGTCCTCGTCCGCGTCGCCATAGGCCTCCATGGTGACGGCGAGCACGATCGCGCCGGCATCCTGGCCGCGTTCGACAAGCTCGATCAGCATGAAGAAGGCGCTGATCGTCAGCGTCGAGCTGACGAGATAAAGCAATGCGCCGGACGAGATCGCCCCGTCATTGATGCCGAGCACCATCAGCAAGGTTCCGGACGAGACGAGAACCGAGAAGCCCGCAAGCCTTCCGAGCGCCTGCGACGCCAGCACGCCGATCGTTCCGAATATGATGGTTGCCATCCCGCCGTAGAGCAGCACGTCGGCGCCGAATCCGGCGGACGGGCCCTCGCCGAAAAGCAGCATCGTCAGCCGCAGGATGATGTAGATGCCGAGCTTGCTCATGATCGCGAAGATGCCGGCGACCGGAGCCGACGCCGCGCTATAGGCTGTCGGCAGCCAGAAGCAGAGCGGCCACATGCCGGCCTTGATGAGGAAGGCGATGCCGAGCACGCCCGCTCCCGCCTCCATCAGCATCCGGCGGTCCGGCTCGATGTCGGGAATGCGGGCGGCGAGATCGGCCATGTTGAGCGTGCCGGCGGTGCCGTAGATCAGGCTTACCCCGATCAGGAACAGAAGTGCCGCGGCGAGGTTGACGGCGATATAGTGCATGCCCGCCTTGACGCGCAGCGGACCGGAGCCGTGCAGCAGCAGCCCGTAGGATGCCGCCAGCATCACCTCGAAGAAGACGAAGAGGTTGAAGAGATCGCCGGTCAGGAAGGCGCCGTTCAGCCCGACCAGAAGAAGCTGGAACATGGTGTGGAAATGCGCGCCCACCGCATGCCAGCGGGCAAGCGAAAAGACCAGTGCGGCGACCGAGAGCAGTGCCGTCAGCAGCAGCATCAGCGCCGAGAGCGCATCGAGAACGAGCACGATGCCGAACGGCGCGGCCCAGTTTCCGAGAAGGTAGACGCCGTTGAAATCGTTCGGTCCGCTTTCGATCCGCAGAAGCGCGAGCGAGACCCCAACCAGGATCAGCGTCGATGCGAGGCTGATCATCGCCTTTACGACGCGCTGGCGCTCGTCGAAGAACAACAGGAGCGCGGCGACGACCAGCGGCACGAGGATCGGCGCGATGATGAGGTGATGGGTCCAGCCATTCATTTCGGCTCGTTCCTCCCATCGACATGGTCTGTGCCGGTCAGTCCCCGGGAGGCCAGCAGCACGACGAGGAACAGAGCGGTCGTCGCGAATCCGATGACGATGGCCGTCAGCACCAGAGCCTGCGGCACCGGATCGGCAAGCGTCGCATTGGGAACTCCGTCGACGAGGATCGGCGGGACATTGGTCTTCACGCCGCCGACGCCGAAGATGAACAGGTTGACCGCATAGGAGAGAAGCGAAAGGCCGACGATGACCTGATAGGTGCGCGGACGCAGGATGAGCCAGACGCCGCAGCCTGTCATCACGCCGATTGCAGTGGCAAGAACGAGTTCCATCAGCCCTCCTCCGTCCGCGCCGCGTCGATCGCCCGCAGGCGGTTAATGCGGATCGACTGGTGCGCCAGCGCCACGAGAATAAGGACCGTGGAGCCGACCACCAGCGAGAACACCCCGAGATCGAAGAGCAGTGCCGTGGCGGCGGGCATCTTGCCGATCAGCGGCAGCTCGACATACTGGAAATGCGAGGTCAGGAACGGGTAGCCGAAGAACCAGGCGCCGATGCCGGTGGCGGACGCGGTGAGTATGCCCGCCCCCATCCAGCGCAGCGGCAGGATGCGCAGGCGATCTTCCGCCCAGCGCGTGCCTCCGGCCAGATATTGCAGCAGGAAGGCGATCGACAGCGTCAGCCCGGCCGAAAAACCGCCGCCCGGCATGTCGTGACCGCGCATAAAAATGTAGACGGCAAAGGTGATGATGACCGGGAAAAGCCAGGTCATGATGACGGAGGGCACGAGCAGGTAGTCGCGCACCGTATCGCCGGCCGAACGCTCGGGACGATCCTCATCGAAACTGTTCTGGATCCGCTGCTGTTCCGGCAGGTCCATGCTGTCGTCGGCGGGGCGGAAACGGCGAAGCAATGCGAAGACCGTCAACGCGACGACGCCGAGCACCGCGATCTCGCCAAGCGTGTCGAAGCCGCGGAAATCCACCAGGATGACGTTGACGACGTTGCGCCCACCGCCTTGCGAATAGGCGTTTTCGAGGAAGTAGTTGGCGATCGCATCCGGCACCGGCATGGTCATCACGGCATAGGCGATGAAGGCCATGCCGATGCCGCAGACGACGGCGAGCGCCAGGTCCCGGAAGCGGCGGAAACGGGCGCGCAGGGTGATGAACTCGGCCAGTCCCTCCGTCCGCTTCGGCAGCCAGCGCAGGCCGAGAAGGATGAGGACCGTCGTGACGATCTCGACGAGGAGCTGGGTGATCGCAAGATCCGGCGCCGACAGCCAGACGAAGGTGATGCAGACGATCAGGCCGACGCCGCCAAGCATGACGAGTGCTGCGAGGCGATGATACTTGGCGAGATAGGCGGTGCCGAAGGCAAGGCAGATACCGAGCAGCCAGATCGCCGCGAAGGCGGGATCGATGCCGGAGAAGGCGATGTCGCGCGTTTCGAAACCGGAGAGGTAGAGCGGCAGCAAACCGGCGAGGAAACCGGTCGCCACCACCCAGCGAAGCTGCGGCTGGAGATTGCGGGTGCCGAAGCGCCGTTCCAGCGTCCTGGCCCAACGCCAGGACACTTCAACGAGAATACGCTCGAAGATGCGCTGGCCCTTGAGGTTGCGCAGGATCGGTGGCCCGTCTTCGCAGGTGGCGAGATATTTCCGGAGCGCCAGGTAAAGCAGCGTGCCGCCGACCAGCGCGATCGCGCTCATGATCAGCGGCAGGTTGACGCCATGCCAGATGGAGAGGCTGTATTCCGGCGTCTCGGGGCCCAGCACGCTGACGACGGCGGTATGGAGGAAAGGTCCGATCGAAATCGCCGGGATGATGCCGACGATCAGGCAGGCGACGACCAGAAGCTCGATCGGAGAGCGCATCCAGCGCGGCGGCTCATGCGGCTTCGGCTTCGGCAGATCGGTCGGCGGCGGTCCGAAGAAGACGGTGTGGATGAAGCGCAGCGAATAGGCGACGCTGAAGGCGCTGGCGAGCGTCGCCACATAGGGCAGGATGCGGTCGAGAATGGAATCCGCATGGGTTTCGACCGCTTCCGCGAAGAACATTTCCTTCGACAGGAAGCCGTTCAGCAGAGGAACACCAGCCATGGCGGCACTTGCCACCATGGCCAGCGTGCCCGTGATGGGCAGATACCGGAAAAGCCCGCTCAATCGTCGCATGTCGCGCGTGCCGGTCTCATGGTCGATGATGCCGGCCGCCATGAACAGCGATGCCTTGAACGTCGCGTGGTTGACCATGTGGAAGATCGCCGCGACCGTCGCGAGCGGACTTCCGAGGCTTAAGAGCGTGGTGATGAGGCCGAGATGGCTGATCGTCGAATAGGCGAGCAGGCCCTTCAGGTCCTGCTGGAACATGGCGAAATAGGCGCCGAGCACCAGCGTGATGACGCCCGCCAGTCCGACCAGATAGAACCATTCATAGGTTCCAGACAGGGCCGGCCAGAACCGCACCAGCAGGAAGACACCGGCCTTCACCATGGTCGCCGAATGCAGGAAGGCCGACACCGGGGTCGGCGCCGCCATGGCATTGGGCAGCCAGAAATGGAACGGAAACTGGGCGCTCTTGGTCAGTGCGCCAAGCAGAATGAAGACCAGCGCCGGCACGTAGAGGGAATGGCCGCGGATGACGTCACCGGCGACGAGGATCTTGTCGAGGTCGTAGCTGCCGACGATGTTGCCGAGCAGCAGCAGCCCGATCAGCAGGCAGAAACCGCCGATCCCGGTGATCGTCAATGCCATGCGGGCGCCGTCGCGGGCGGCGGCATTGTTGTGCCAGTAGCTGATCAGCAGGAAGGAGAAGATGCTGGTCAGTTCCCAGAATACCGACAGGAGGATGACGTTGCCGGAGATGACGATGCCGAGCATCGCGCCCATGAAGGCGAGCAGGAAGGAGAAGAAACGCGGTACCGGATCGTCTTCCGACATGTAGTAGCGGGCGTAGACGACCACCAGAAAGCCGATGCCGGCAATCAGCATGGAGAAAAGCCAGGCGAAACCGTCCATGCGCAGGGTAAAGTTGAGGCCGAGTTGCGGCAGCCATGTGCCTTCGAAGCGCAGCACGCCGCCATTGGTGACGCCCGGATAGAAGGACGCGACGATCAGCAGGGAGAGGAGCGCGGTGGCGCCGGCCACCCAGGACGGCAGGACGCGCGAACGGGTTCGCAGCAGAAATACGGAGACCAGGCTTCCAAGGAAAGGCAGGACCAGAAGGATAAGAAGAAGATATGGTCCTGACGTTATCCCAATGCTCCGGCCTTTCCATGTGCTGCGCTTCGCCCAGCGCCTGCTGCGAAGATGCCTGCGAATGCCCCATCTAGCAATCGAATCCAAATTGCCATATATGAGAGATATTGACCAATATGGGCAGTTTGGTGAGATGGGTCAAGCCGCAAAGAATGCAATTTTGACGCCGGCCCTGTGCCGCGCCGCCCGGGGGTTTCTGGATTGGACGCAGACCGATCTCGCCGACCGTTCGGGCGTGTCGCGCAGCACCATCCGCGATTACGAGGGCAGCCGGCACGACCTCCACCGCGCGACGGAGGCGCAGCTGCGCCTCGCCTTCGAAGAGGGAGGCGTTGCCTTCGTCCATATGGAAGGTGGCCATTTCGGCGTCTGCCCGAGAGCCGCGCAGACACCGCAATAAGTCGAGCGGAGCGCGGCTCTAAGCCGGCATCACCAGTTGGTGACGGAGCCATCCCGGCGCTTGAGATGCGGAGCCCTCCACAATTGACGCCCCGTTCCGTAGAGGACCCGAGAGGCGCCGCTCAAACCCTCGGCATGCCTTCCGGCCGAAGCGCCTTCTTGAGCGCGGCGATGCGGAAGATGGCGTTCGGGGCGCCGTAGCCGCGATAACCGCGCCGTTCGACGATCTCGAAGAAGAAACCCTCGCCATAGGTCATGCTGTAGAGCTGGAAATATTCGCCATGCTCGTCGCGGTCGTAGAGGATGTTCTCTTCCTTCAGCCGTTCCGAAAGCTCCGCATCGAGACCGAAACGGGCTTCGACGTCGCCGTAATAGTTGGGCGAGATGGCAAGCGGCTTGAACCCGTTCTTGCGCAGTGCCGCGGCCGTCGCAAAGATGTCGTCGGTGTGGAAGGCGAGATGCTGGACGCCGGAACCGAATTTTTCGGCAATGAAATGCCCCGCCAGCGTGCGGCGGTTCTCGGCGCCGTTCAAAGTGATCCTGAGCGTGCCGGAGGCGTTTTCGACCACCTGGCTGCGCACCACCCCGGCCGGATCGATGATGTCGACCATCGGCGTCTTCTGCGTTTCGAAGATCGAGGTGTAGAAGAGCAGCCAGGTGAGCATCTCCTCGTAGGCGACCGTCTGGGCGATATGGTCCACATGCCTCAGATGCGCCGGCGCCACCTCGGCCTTGCCCTCTTCGCTGACGGGCTGGAAGTCGATCTCGGAAAAGCGGCCGAGATTGCTGTTGTCGTCGATCAGGTAAACGAGCCCGCCGCCGACGCCGCGGATTGCCGGTATCTGCACCTCGCCCTCTGCGACCTGCTGCCGGAACGGTTCGGCCCCGAGCGCCACGGCCCGCTCGAACGCCTGCGCGGCATCCTCGACGACGAGCGCCATCGCATAGGCCGAGGTACCGTGGACGGCAAACGAAGCATTGGCGAACCCCTTTTCGTCGGTGTTGACGAGGAGGCGGATATCGCCCTGGCTGTAGAGGCTGACCTTCTTCGTCCTGTGTTTCGCCGTCTTGCGGAAACCGAGCGTTCGAAGGATCGCGGCAAGATCCGCTGCATCCTTCTCGTCGGAAGAGAACTCAACGAAACCGACGCCTTTGACTTTTGCGCGGTCCGGCATATCCGGTACGGTCAATGCCGATGCATTCGGGCTGCGCCGCACCTGGTCGCCGAGATAGATCAGCGAACGGTAGCCGTCATCGGCAATCGCCCGGCTGGAGCCGCCGCGGAACTGGTCGTTGAAGATTTCCAGCGAGAAATACCCGTCGTAGCCGGTCTCGGCGATCGCGGTGGTAAAGGCGGTCACCGGCAGATCGCCCTCGCCCGGCATGTTGCGGAAATGCCGCGACCAGTAGAGCAGGTCCATGTCGATCAGCGGCGCATCGGCGAGCTGGACGATGAAGATCTTGTCCTTGGGGATGGAGCGGATCGAATTGATGTCTATCTTACGCGACAGCGTGTGAAAGCTGTCGAGGATCAGGCCGATGGCGGGATGGTCGGCACGCCGCACGATCTCCCAGGCGTCGCGGTGGTCGTTGATATGCCGGCCCCAGGCGAGCGCCTCGTAACCCACCTTCAACCCGCGCCTGGCGGCCCGTTCGCCGAGTTCGTGGAAATCGGCGGCCGCCCGGTCGATGCCGCCAAGCGACACCGGCGAGACGTTGGAGCAGACGAGCACGAGATCGGTGCCGAGTTCCTGCATGACGTCGAACTTGCGTTCGGCGCGATCGAAGGTGCGGCTCCGATGCGAGGCGGGCATGCCCTCGAAGTCGCGGAACGGCTGGAACAGGGTGATCTCCAGCCCGAAATCCCGGACCATCCTGCCGACATCCTTCGGGCTGCCGTCGAAGGCGAGGAAATCGTTCTCGAAGATCTCCACCCCATCGAAACCGGCCTTGGCAATCGCTTCCAGCTTCTCCGGCAGTTCCCCGCTGATCGAAACCGTGGCTATCGACGTTTTCATGGGTTCGCTCCCTCCCTGCCCTCCGATTTGCTGCGGAGGCTCCTCGGTTGGTCCGGCGAGCGACCTCCCGCTCCATGCCGGCACCAGATGCGCCATTTTGTACTAAATAGTTCGTAACATCAAATGGAAGATTTTGGGGACCGCTTTTCTCGATGTCACCGACTGGAGATTTCCGCACCCATGCTCCCTGCGCACCATCAACGTAGCGGGATGAGAGACTTTAACCCGCTCAGATCTTCAACTTTCCCGTCCAGGCGAGCACGGTTTCCGCCATCGCCGCGAGATGGTCTGCGGTGGAAAAGCCGGAAATTTTCTTGCGCGGCTTCAGGTCGTGGTCGCCGTCCTCAAGCCAGCGGATTTCGATGGTTTTCGAGAGTTCGTAGCCGCTTACCTCTTCGCGGGTGCCGAATTCATCGCGGGTTCCCTGGCAGATCAACGCAGGAGCCTTGAGACCTTTCAGATGTTGGGTGCGCAGCTGCTCCGGCTTTCCCGGAGGATGGAACGGGTAACCGAGGCACAGCAGACCGGCGATCTTACCTCCTGCGTATAGCTCGTCGGCGACCATGCTCGCCACCCGTCCGCCCATCGACTTGCCGCCGATGATCAGCGGTCCTTTCGCGCCGAGTTCGACGACCGCCGCCAAGTATTCGGGATTGAGTGTCTCGGCCCGCGGCGGCGGTTTGCGGTCACCGGAGGTACGCCGCGCCGCCATGTAGCCGAACTCGAAACGCGCCACGCGAAAACCCTTGGCCGACAGGGCTTTCGCCGCCGCCGTCATCGATGCGGAATCCATCGGCGCCCCGGCGCCGTGCGCAAACAGGATCGTGACATGTGCGTCTTCCGGTCCCTCGATCAGAAATCGCCCTGGCATCTTGCTTCCTCAATTCAGATTCACTTTTCACAGGCGCCTGTCGGACCACACCGTTGACGCACGTCCTTTGTATGGGCGAGCCATGGCCGCCCGCAATTTGGCGACTATATCAACGAGAGCAAGGCCAAGTCTCCTGCCCGACCATTACAGATGGAGGAATGTCATGGATATGCAGAGCCTCACACCAGCAGTCGAACTCGCCAAGAAGAACGGCGTTCACTTCCCCAACGAAAGCGCGGCCTACAGGGAGGCGCGGGATGCGCTTCTTGCCGAGGAAATCGAGCTCCGCCGCCATATCGAGCGCGTCGCCGAGCAGAGACGCCACCTGCCGCCGGGCGGGCATGTGCCGAAGAACTACACGTTCGAGGGCGTGAACGGCACGATCTCGTTCGAAGAACTGTTCGCGGACAAGGAAACGCTGGTCATCTACAGCTATATGTTCGGCCCGGAGCGCGAGCGGCCCTGCCCGATGTGCACGTCGCTGCTCTCCTCCTGGGACGGCGAGGTTCCCGACATCCAGCAGCGCGTCGCGTTCGCGGTCGTCGCACGTTCGCCGCTGCAGCGCCTCACCGATTTCGCACGCGAGCGGGGCTGGCGCCATCTGCCGCTTTATTCGGATACGAGCGGCGAGTTCAGCCGGGATTACCATGCGCTCGGCAAGGACGGCAGCGATGACGCCGCCTTCAACGTGTTCACCCGCCGGGACGGAACGATGCGGCATTTCTGGAGCGGCGAGATGGGCGGCGCCACCGCCGACCCGGGCCAGGACCCGCGCGGCGCACCCGATCTGATGCCGATCTGGACGATCCTCGACTCTACCCCGGAAGGCCGGGCGCCGCATTGGTATCCCAAACTGTCCTATTAGGACTTAAGTCCGGTGCGCCCATCGCAGCGGAACGAAAGATGATGTCGTCACGTTCTCCGGCCACTTCAACCGAAAGGAAGTGACCATGAAAAAGCTCATCATTTTCTCCGTCGCGACCGGTCTCCTGGCGACCGGCGCAATGGCCCAGCAGAGCACCGTCAACGGCGCCGTGGGCGGTGCGGTCACCGGTGCGATCGTCGGCGGTCCGGTCGGCGCTGCCGTGGGTGGCGTGGTCGGCGCAGTCGCCGGCACGGCGCTAGATCCGCCGCCGGAACGGGTCGTCACCTATGTGCGCCAGCAACCGGTAGAGCAGTCCGTCGTGGTGCAGGAGCGCGTCGTCGTCGGCCAGCCGATCCCGCAGCAGGTCGTCCTAACCCCCATCCCGGAATCGCCGACCTATGCCTATGCGATCGTCAACCAACAGCGGGTCATCGTCGATCCGCGCACCCATACGGTGGTTCAGGTCGTCGAGTGATCGTTTCCGCATTGCTGATGGAAAGCCGTCGTACCGAGAGGTGCGGCGGCTTGTTTCTTGAGATCATTTGCGGCGCGGTCAAAAAATTTTAAAATCTGACGGAACCAAATGCCGGCTGGCTCGTTTTTCAAGGTTGGTATCCAGGGAGGAAACGAAAGATGCCGCAGGCAAGTTGGCAAAAACCGGTGCGCGTCGCCTTCGGGCAACTCGGTACTGAGGTCATCAACGGACCGTTCGAGGCGCTTGCGCTGTTGACGGATCGGTGGCCGGACATGCGCGGACCACACTTTGTCAAGGCGCGCAGCGTCTGCCGGGCAGCGCTCGATGGGCGCAGATCACCGGAGGAAGCGCGCCAGCAATTCGAAGAAGCGGTCAGCGAAGCGCAACTGCATCTGAACTGAACGAATGGGCTGGCGGTCGCCGGCCTTGATGGTTTCAGAGACCGATGAGATCGCCGAAAAGCCGGAGGGTGGAGCCGGAAAGGGCGATCGGCGCAAACAGCACGGAGAAACACAGGCACGGCCCGCGCTTACCCGCGATCGGCCGATGGTTGAGCATTTCGTCTGCGATCGAGACATCACCCTCGCCGAAATTGCCGCGATGGTCGTGAAATTCGCCCTCCAGCACCAATGTCAATTCAAGCCCCTGATGGCCGTGCTGGGGCAGCGCCCTTCCCGGCCGTACCCATAAAAGGATTGCCTCGACATCCTTCGACTTTTCGATGACGTGGTGACGCAGTCCCGGGAGTTTCGTTTTCCATCTGATATCGGCGAGGTCCCTGCCGGCATAAGCACGCAGTGACGCGGGAAACTTCGATTTTTCGAAGATTCTTGCGGGAGGCTCCGCTGGGCCAGCGGAGGCGAAAATCTCGGCCAACCGTCGCTTGCGGGCCGACAATGCCACGGGCGGTGTCGTATGCAGGGTCTCACCGGCAAAGCCCTCCAGGAGACGGGCCAGTTTCGCGGCCGAAGCCTGCATTTCCAGATGCGAACCGACGAGAACGTGAGCCGGCTCCGGAAGAGAGCCGGACACGTAATGCGCGATCAGAAGATCCAGCCGTTCGAGGTTCTGCAGCATGTCCAAATGCCAGTTTTACGCAAGAAATCCGGTTAAAACGCAGTCCAATCGACGCGCAACACAGTTCCGTATCTGCTTTAATTGTATGTCTATACGCATGGAGAGAAATTTGGATTACTACTTCCAATATAATAGGGCCGATTTTTTTAAGGGCTTGTCGATACATTAGAGGATGGTGCTCGCAGCCCTCTTTCGGCCGTCCCTCGCAACCGCAGATCCGGCTCCGGAAAGATGGATTTTACCGGGGCCAACCCTTTCCGGAAACAGAATTTCTTGCCCTCGGGTCCTTGTCCGCCGAAAAGACCCTGTTTACATGTGCGATGAACAAGAAGGCACTCCCGATGACCTCCCATTCCTCCGTCCTCGACGTGATCGGCAACACGCCCCTCATCCGGCTGAACGCCGCTTCCGAAGCGACCGGCTGCGAAATCCTCGGCAAGGCGGAGTTTCTGAACCCCGGCCAGTCGGTCAAGGACCGCGCCGCGCTCTACATCATCCGCGACGCTGAGAAGAAGGGCCTGCTGCGCCCCGGCGGCGTCATCGTCGAAGGCACGGCCGGCAATACCGGCATCGGCCTGACGCTGGTCGCCAAGGCGCTCGGCTACCGCACGGTCATCGTCATCCCGGAAACCCAGAGCCAGGAAAAGAAGGATGCGCTGAAACTGCTCGGCGCCGAACTGGTCGAGGTGCCGGCGGTCCCTTACAAGAATCCCAACAACTACGTGAAGATTTCCGGCCGGCTTGCCGAGGAGCTGGCAAAGGCCGAGCCCGCTGGCGCGATCTGGGCGAACCAGTTCGACAACGTCGCCAACCGGGAAGCGCATATCCAGACTACCGCACCCGAGATCTTCGAGCAGACCGGCGGCAAGGTCGACGGTTTCATCTGCGCGGTCGGTTCAGGCGGGACGCTTGCCGGCGTCGCCTTGGGCCTCAAGGCCCGCAACCCGGATATCAAGATCGGCATCGCCGATCCGGAAGGTGCCGCCCTTTATGAGTTCTATGCCCATGGCGAGTTCAAGTCGGAAGGCAATTCGATCACCGAGGGCATCGGCCAGGGCCGCATCACCGCCAATCTCGAAGGTTTCAAACCGGACTTCGCCTACCGCATCCCGGATGCCGAAGCGCTGCCCTATATTTTCGATCTCGTCGAGCACGAGGGTCTTTGCCTCGGCGGTTCGACCGGCATCAATATCGCCGGCGCCGTTCGGCTCGCCAAGGATCTCGGTCCCGGCCACACGATCGTGACGGTGCTTTGCGACTACGGCAACCGCTACCAGTCCAAGCTCTTCAACCCGGACTTCCTGAAGTCGAAGGGCCTGCCGGTGCCGGCCTGGCTGACGCAGAAGCGGCAGATCGACATTCCCTTCCAGACGGTCTGATACCTTCAAAGAACAGAGTGATGCATGCCCGTTGAAGCTCTCTACCGCGACGATTTCTATCTATCGACAGCAGAAGCGGTGGTGACGGCCATCCACGAGGATGGCGGCATCGAGCTGGATCGCACCTGTTTTTATGCGGCATCCGGCGGCCAGCCGGGCGATACCGGCTTTCTCGAACGCGCCGACGGCACGAAAATCCGGCTCGGCGAGACCCGGCACGGCGCCACCAAGGATATCGTCATCCACGTGCCGCTCGAAGGCGAGGCGCAGCCGCTGGCCGGTGAAAATCTGGTCATGCATATCGACTGGCAGCGCCGCTACAGGCTGATGCGCATGCACACCGCCTGCCACCTTCTCTCTGTCGTCTGCCAGTATCCGATCACCGGTGCCGCGGTCGGCGAGGAGGAGTCGCGCGTCGATTTCGACATGGCCGACACGATCGACAGGCAAGAAGTCACGGCCAAGCTGATGGAGCTGGTTGGCCAGAACCACCCCGTCTACGTGCAGTGGATCACCGACGAAGAGCTTGCCGCCAATCCGGGCATCGTCAAGTCGAAGAACGTCCGCCCGCCGATCGGCCTCGGGCGCGTCAGCCTCGTCTGCATAGGCGAAAATTCCAGCGTTGACAGCCAGCCCTGCGGTGGAACACATGTCTCCGAAACGCAGGAGGTCGGGGCGATTCACATCGCCAAGATCGAGAAGAAGGGCAAGGAAAACCGCCGGTTTCGCATCCGGTTCGGCGAGCCCGGCGCAGAGGCCTGATATCGGGCCCAAAGGAGATTTGACATGAGTGAAACCAGCCGTTTCGTCGTTTCGTCCGAGTGGCTTCACAACGAGCTCGGCAGTCCCGACCTCAAGATCCTCGACGCTTCCTTCTACCTGCCCGCGCAGAACCGCGATGCCGACGCCGAATATGCGGCCGGCCATATCCCCGGCGCGATCCGCTTCGACCACGACAAGGTCGCCGACCATTCGACCGGCCTGCCGCACATGGTGCCGGCGCCGGACGTGTTTGCCGAGGCGGTCGGCCGGATGGGCATCTGCGAGAACGACCGGATCGTCATCTATGACGGTCCCGGCATCTTCTCCTCGCCGCGCGGCTGGTGGCTGTTCCGGATCATGGGCGCCGGCCAAGTCTTCGTACTCGACGGCGGGATCGACGGCTGGAAGGCCGAAGGCCGTCCGCTCGACACCACCGTCCCCTCGCCCGAACCGGTCACCTTCACCCCCAATTTCCGGGTGGACAAGGTGATCGACTTCCAGACCATGCTGTCGATCGTCAGCGACGGCACGCGCCAGATCGCCGATGCGCGGCCGGCCGGCCGCTTCGCCGGCACCGACCCGGAACCCCGCGCCGGCATGCGCTCTGGCCATATGCCCGGCGCCGCCAGCCTTCCGTCCGGCACGTTCTCGGTCAACGGCAAGCTGCGTTCGCTGCCCGAACTGCAAAAGGCGATCGAGGATGCCGGCATCGATTTCGGCCGGCCGGTGGTGACGAGCTGCGGTTCGGGCATCACCGCCGCCATCATCACTCTGGCGCTCGAATCGCTGGGCCATGAGGATAACGCACTCTACGACGGCTCGTGGACCGAATGGGGCAGCCGTCAGGATACGCCAGTGGTCACCGGTCCGCCCTCTCCAAAAGCGGCTTGAGCACCATGGCCAAGAAGCCCGTTGCCCTCAAAGCCCATGTCACCAGCCTGGAAATGACCGCCCCGCCGAAAACCAGCCTGGCGGTGCCGGTCAACATCCAGACGGCGATCATCCGCGCGCCGGAAATCCCGCTTCACTATTACCGCTATCTCTACCGGCAGGTGGGAAAACGCTGGCACTGGTACAAGCGGCTGCGCATGAGTGACGAGGAACTTGCGGCGACCATCCACAATCCGCGCACTTCCGTTACGGTGCTCTACGTCAACGGCGCGCCGGCAGGCTTTTTCGAGCTGTTCAAGGAAAGCGACGAGATCATCGAACTCTCCTATTTCGGGCTGTTCGAGCGGGCGATCGGGCTCGGCATCGGCAAGTGGTTCCTGCTGCAGGCGCTCTATGCCGCCTGGCAGGACAATCCGCAGAAGGTGACCGTCACCACCAATACGCTCGACCATCCGCGCGCCCTGCAGCTCTATCAGATGATGGGCTTTTCGCCGGTTTCGACCTATGAGGCGCTGGTTCCGCCGATGACGGATGCCGAGCTCCTGAAAGCGCTCGACGGCTGATGTCGACACCTTTGCCGACCGATCTCGTCCCTGCAAATCTGATCCGCCCGCCGGTAGCCGGCAATTGACACCCGTCCACCGGCGCGACGGATTTTCATATTCTTGACCGGCGGCAAGTATCGGGTGGCGGGGCGCGTCCTGCAGGCGCATCTCTTGTGTAACACGCACAGGAGAAAGCCATGACCATCGCCTTCATCGCCATGCCCACCGCCGATGCCGAGCACCTCTGGAACGGTGGCGCCGATGCCTACGGCCGCCAGCCCGAAACGATGACCTCCGACGGCCCCGGTTATCCCTGCCGCCACTGCCTCAAGAATATCGGTGCCGGCGAGGAATTGCTGGTTCTCGCCTACCGGCCCTTCCCCGAGTTGCAGCCCTATGCGGAAACCGGCCCGATCTTCCTGCACAAGCAGCCCTGCCGGCGTTACGCCGCGGAAGAGGTCCTGCCGCCCATGCTGGCGAGCACGGACTATATCGTCCGCGGCTACGGCCGGGACGACCGGATCGTTTATGGCAGCGGCGCAGTCACGCCGACAGAGAGGATCGCGTCGCGCGCCGAGGAACTACTCTCCCGCGACGACATCGCCTATGTGCATGTCCGCTCGGCCCGCAACAATTGCTACCAGTGCCGGATCGACAAGGTCGATATACCGGCATTCGCGGATGCCGCACTGGCGATCTGAAATGCGAAGGCGCGCCGTTCTACCGCAACGGCGCGCCATCATGGTCGTCCTCAGGCCTGCTCAGGCTTCAATTCTGGGTATTGTCGCCCTGCTCGTCGTCGCGTTCGAGGTCTTCGGCGAAATCGAGCAGCAGCCTGACGATCTCGCCGCCCTTCTTTTCGTCACCCTCGAGCTTGCGGGCGATCACCTCGCGAAGGTTGAGCAGGGCGGAATCGACGCTGCGCGGCAATGACGGACCGCTGTCGCGGCCGCGCTCGTGGCGTTCCTGCCGCTGCTTGATGCGCTCGGCAAGCTGCGACAGCCGGTCGAGGATGGTCGCGGCAAAGCTGCGGTTCTCGTCGAGATATTTGCGGCCTTCGTCGGTAATCGCATAACGCTTCTTGTTCCCGTCGGCCTCGGCGACGACGTAGCCCGCCTCTTCGAGATAGGTCAGCGTCGGGTAGATGACGCCGGGGCTCGGCGCGTAGAAGCCATAGGTGAGATCCTCGATATGCTTGATGATCTCGTAGCCGTGGCGCGGCTCCTTCTCGATCAGCGCCAATACGACGAGGCGCAGGTCGCCCTGCATCAGGAAACGGCCGATACGGCCATCGCCGTCGTCGCCGAAACCGCGGCCGCCGGGACCGCCCCGGCCGCCGCGTCCAAATCCTCCGCCAAACGGGCCGCCGCGCGCGGCGAACACTTCCTCGAAACCCTTGCGGTCGCCGCGATCGCCGCAGCCATTTCTTCCCTCAAACCTATGCTTGAACATTCTTGTCTCCTCAGACTGTCTTTCGATATATCTAAAGATAGCAGGCGCCAGGTTTTCGTCAATGACTTAGATATATCTAAATCATATCTGATTGATTTTGAACATAGAAAAACGCCGGACGCATAACGCCCGGCGTCTCTCAGCCCCCTAACTGATAGCTCGGCCGCCCTCAGCTCTTCCGGTCACGCGACGCTGAGCAGGCTTTCCGGCGCAAAGGCCTCGTAGCCCAGAGCTTCCGCGACCGGCTTGTTGGTGACGCGGCCCCTATGGATGTTGAGGCCGTTGCGCAGGTGCCTATCTTCGGCGATCGCCCGCAGGCCACGGTCGGCAAGTGCCAGGCCATGCTGCAGCGTCGCATTGTTCAGCGCATGCGCAGACGTTACCGGAACGGCGCCCGGCATGTTGGCGACGCAATAATGCACGATGCCATCGACCTCGTAGGTCGGCTCGGAATGGGTTGTCGCATGCGAAGTCTCGAAGCAGCCGCCCTGGTCGATCGCGACATCGACCATGACCGCGCCCTGTTTCATGCCGGACAGCATTTCGCGGCTGACTAGTTTTGGAGCCGCGGCGCCAGGGATCAGCACGGCACCGATGATGAGGTCGGCAGAGAAGACCTCCTCCTCCACTGCATCGATTGTCGAATAGCGGGTGTGTACGCGGCCGTTAAAGATGTCGTCGAGCTGGCGAAGACGCGGCAGCGACCGGTCGATGATCGAGACATCGGCGCCGAGGCCGGCGGCCATCCGGGCCGCATGCAGGCCGACGACACCACCGCCGATGACAGCCACCTTGGCCGGCAACACGCCGGGCACGCCGCCGAGCAGGATGCCGCGGCCGCCATTGGCCTTCTGAAGCGCAGTCGCGCCCGCCTGGATTGCGAGGCGTCCGGCGACCTCCGACATCGGAGCGAGCAGCGGCAGGCCGCCGCGGTCGTCGGTCACGGTTTCATAGGCGATGGCGGTGACGCCGGACGCGAGCAGGCCCTTGGTCTGTTCCGGATCGGGCGCGAGATGGAGATAGGTATAGAGAAGCTGGCCGTCGCGGAGCTGCGCCCATTCGGAGGGCTGCGGTTCCTTGACCTTGACGACCATGTCGGACTTTTCGAAGATTTCCTTGGCCGAACCGACGATCCTGGCCCCGGCTGCCATATAGGCGCCGTCATCCGCGCCGATGCCGGCGCCGGCCTTGGTTTCGATCAGCACTTCATGGCCATGGGCCACGTATTCACGTACCGCGCCGGGGGTAAGCCCTACGCGATATTCATGGTTTTTGATTTCCTTCGGGCATCCGACACGCATTCAGCGTTCCTCTCAGTTGTGGCTCTCGCCGTTGATGTTCCCGACCCAAAGCAAACCAGAAAATCGCCGGAATGTCCTTGCGAAGACGAATTGCGGAATATCGAATTTTCGCAGATAATTGCAAAACTGAACAATTTTTCGAAGGATCTGCGAATGAGCGCATTGGATGCCATCGATCTTGCGATCATGCGGACCTTGCAGCAGGAAGGCCGCATCTCCAATGCCGAGCTTGCCGAGCGGGTCGGGCTGTCGCCATCCGCCTGTTCGCGTCGGCTCGACATCCTCGAAAAGAACGGCACGATCAGCGGGTATCACGCCCGACTTTCCAACAAGGCGCTCGACTACAAGATGATGGTGATCGTCCACATCTCGCTGTCCGGCCAGTTCGCAAAGACGCTCACCGAGTTCGAGGCGGCGGTGAAACTCTGTCCGAACGTGCTGGTCTGCTACCTGATGTCGGGCGAATACGACTACATCCTGCGGGTCGCGGCCAAGGATCTCGAAGACTACGAGCGCATCCACCGCGACTGGCTGTCAGCGCTGCCGCATGTGGTGAAGATCAATTCGAGCTTTGCGCTGCGCGAAATCATCGACAAGCCGAATGTGGGGCTATGATCGGAATCGCTCGACTTTTACGGATCGTCCTAAAGGGATTTCAAGAGGGGGCGTGTATCCTTCGCCCTTAAGAAATAACGAGGAACAGGACCATGGCCGCAATCACCGGACGGATGAAGACCCGCAGCACCGAGCGCAAGAAGACCCGTATCCTGGGGACGGTCAAATATTTCAACCAGGCGGTCCAAGGTCGCGTCACCAACCTTTCGGCGACCGGCATGGCGCTCGATCTGGGCGGACGCGTCCTGCATGCCGCCGACGGCAGCCCGGTCAGGGTCGAAAGCGAGGAGCTTGGTATCCTGGAAGGGACCGTGAAGTGGCGGCGCAGCGGCCGGCTCGGCGTGCAGTTCAGCGTCAACAGCAACGCGATTGCGCAGGTCTCGTCCTATTTCCGCTTTTTTCACAAGGAAGTCCCGGCCTCGCGTTGAGACGGACTGCAGTCTTTTTCGCAGGACATCCCATTTTCAACACATTCGCGATCCGGCGAATCACCCGATGCATAAACTTGATCAATGTAAAGGCCGCCAGAGCGTGAAATATCTAACCGTCACTGGCATTTACCGAATATTTACTACTTGCCGTTGAGTCCACAAGTGATAATGTCCTAATTTATTCAGAGCAAACAAACTAAAAACCGTCCTCGTTAAGAGTAGCGGCTGTTCAAGCGTCCACGTTTTTCCCGCCTGCATTGAGCTGATAGCCACGGCGCGCAGGCAAGACCAAGGATGCTTCGATGGTTGCAGTTCCCTTTACCTCACCGTCCCCGACATCGCGGGCGCCCCGCCGGCTCGCGACCCTCGTTATGTGGTTGGCAATGGCGCTGCTGGCGCTGGGCCTTCTGGCCGCCTCCGACGGATCGACCCATCCGGGCTTCCCTTTGGGGGAGGTAATCGTTCTCCTGGCGCTTGCAACTGCTTTGTTCGCAGCCTCTGTCTGGGCAAAGCGGAAGATACAGCGCGATATCGATGCAAAACTCTATCGGCTCGAAAGGTTCACGCAGGCGTTCGGGCAGACCCAGGGCACGTTGCGCAGCCTCGACGGCAGGATCGTGTTCTGGGGGATCGGCGCTGAACGCCTGTACGGCTATTCGGAAAAAGAGGCCCTGGGAAAAAACGCGCTCGACCTCCTGCAGACCCGCTGCCCAGTCTCTCTCGTGGAAATCAATGCAATTCTCGTCCGCGACGGCGAATGGCAGGGTGAGCTTACGCGCCGCCACAAGGATGGCAGTGAGATCCATCTCATCAGCAAATGGTCACTGGACCGCGACGACGCCGGAGAGCCGGAAGTTGCAATCGAGATCAGCACCGACATCACCTCCATCAAGCTCGCCGAACGACAACTCCATCAGACCAATGCCCTCTTGCGCGCCATTCTGGAGACTGCGCCGGGGCTGATCTATGCCAAGGACATGCAGGGCCGCCTCATCCTGGCCAATGTCTCGACGCTGGATTTGATCGGCAAGCCATGGTCCGAAGTCGAGGGCCGCACGGACCTCGAATTCCTGGACAGCAAAACCCAGGCCGAGTTCGTGATGGCCAATGACCGCCGGATCATGGATCAGGCGAGAACGGAAGAATTCGAAGAGGCCATCAGCCGCGAGGGCCGCCATCCCCGGGTCTGGTCGTCTACCAAGGCCCCCTTGCGCGATGCCGATGGCAAGGTCATCGGCCTGGTGGGCGTCTCGGTCGAGATCACCGAGAGAAAACGGATCGAAGAGCGGCTGCAACTCATGGTCAACGAGTTGAACCACCGCGTCAAGAACACGCTTGCGACCGTCCAGGCCATCGCCTCCCAGACCCTGCGGGGCGGCGACCCGATCGTGCGCCAGAATCTGGAACGGCGCCTCATGGCGCTGGCCGCTGCCCATGACGTGCTCACCCGCGAAAATTGGGAGGGGGCCAATATCGATGACGTGGTGAACGGTGCGCTGGCACCGTTCGGCGAGGGCGGGGACTATCGCTTTGCCGTCTCCGGGCCGTCGCTCCGGCTGCTGCCGCGGGCAGCACTCGCGCTTGCCATGGGTTTGCACGAACTGACGACCAATGCCCTCAAATACGGCGCGCTCTCGACGATTACAGGCCAGGTCGCGATAAACTGGCAGATTATCGAGGGCGCCAAACCTCTGCTGCGATTGACATGGACAGAAAGCGGTGGCCCGCTGGTGATTGCGCCCTCGAGACGGGGGTTCGGCGTCAGGCTGATCGAGCGCAGCCTTGCCCAGGATCTCGGCGGCAAGGCATCGGTGATATTCGATCAGCCTGCGGGAATCATCGGTACGATCGAAGCCCCGCTGGCCGACGTCGCCGTTTCGGCGGAGGTGACGCCTTTCGTGCAAATGGGTGCAAGGTGAACGACACCCATATCTTCGCCGGAATTCGCGTCCTCATCATCGAAGACGAGGCACTGGTTTCGATGATGCTCGAAGAATTCCTGGAGCAGATCGGATGCAAGATGGTCGGCACCGCCTCGCGGCTCGACGATGCGATCATCAAGGCCCGATCGCTTCCCGTAGACATGGCGCTGCTCGACGTAAACCTCGCCGGCGAAGCCAGTTTTCCGGTCGCCGAGATTCTCACCGCGCGGGACATTCCGTTCATTTTCGTGACCGGATACGGCGCGCTCGGCCTGCCCGCGGAAATGCGCCATATCCCCGTCCTCCCCAAACCCTTCCATATGGCGCAACTGATCGACGCGATGCGCATGGCGGCCTATTGACGCCTGGCTTTCGGATCTCATCCGGGCGGCATCCGGGATAGAGACGGCGACCGTATATTCCTCTCCTCCAACGCTTCAGAATCCGCTTGGAAATACAATGCACGCGGGTCAATATGGCGCCGAATTGTCGCTCACCGGTCCGTTCCAAGGAGGCTGCCCATGTCGTCGCTTAACGATCTTCATCCGATCACCCGCCGCTCGCTGCTCGGAGGTTTTGCCGCCTCCTCGGCGCTCGTGATGCTGCACCCGTTTGCCGCCCGCGCGGCCGGCAATCAGGCGCATCTGCGCATCATGGAAACGACCGATATCCACGTCCACGTCTTCCCCTACGACTACTACGCCGACAAGCCGAACGACACGCTCGGCCTTGCCCGCACCGCCTCGATCATCGACGCGATCCGTGCCGAAGCCGGCAATTCCATGCTGATCGACAATGGCGACTTCCTGCAGGGCAATCCCATGGGCGACTACATGGCCTATGAGCGCGGCATGAAGGACGGCGACAAGCATCCGGTCATCAAGGCGATGAATGTGCTCGGCTACGACGCGGGCACGCTCGGCAACCACGAATTCAACTATGGACTGGACTTCCTGTTCAAGGTCCTGGCCGGTTCCGGCTTTCCGTATGTCTGCGCCAACCTCACCAAGGGCCAGCTCGCCTCAGACGCCAAGAAGGACGAGCTTTTCCTGAAGCCCTACGTGATCGTCGAAAAGCAGATCCGGGACGGTTCGGGCGCCACGAGCCCGGTCAAGGTCGGTTTCATCGGCTTCGTGCCTCCGCAGATCATGACATGGGACGCAAAGAACCTCGAAGGCAAGGCGCAGACCCGAGACATCGTCGATGCGGCCAAAGCCTGGGTGCCGGTCATGAAGGAGGAAGGCGCCGACATCGTCATCGCCCTCTCCCATTCCGGCATCGACGGAGGCGGACAGAGCGAGCGGATGGAAAACGCCTCGCTCTATCTCGCGGGCATCCAGGGCATCGATGCGATCTTCACCGGCCACCAGCATCTGGTCTTCCCCGGCACCAAGGATTTCGACGGCATTGTCGGCGCCGACACCAAGAAGGGCAAGCTGATGGGCAAGCCCGCCGTCATGGGCGGCTTCTGGGGCTCGCATATGGGCCTGATCGACCTTTTGCTCGAAAAGGATGGCAAGACCTGGAAGATCGTCGATTCGACCTCCGAAGCCCGGCCGATCTACCACCGCGACGAGGCTCGCAAGATCGTCGCCGACGTCAAGGACAAGCCGGAAGTTATCGCCGCTGCCAAGGAAGAGCATGAGGCCACACTTGCCTACGTGCGCCGCGCCGTCGGCAAGAGTTCGGCACCGCTCTACTCCTACTTTGCGCTGGTCGCCGATGACCCCTCGGTACAGATCGTCTCCAATGCCCAGACCTGGTACATCAAGGACATGCTGAAAGAGGGCCAGTACAAGGACCTGCCCGTCCTGTCTGCTGCCGCTCCCTTCAAGGCGGGCGGCCGCGGCGGCGCCGAATATTTCACGGATGTCCCGGCGGGCGACATCGCCATCAAGAACGTCGCCGACCTCTATCTCTATCCGAACACGGTGCAGGCGGTGCTGATCACGGGAGCGCAGGTCAAGAACTGGCTCGAAATGTCGGCCGGCATGTTCAACCAGGTGACCTCAGGCGCCAAGGACGCGCCGCTGCTCAACAACGATTTCCCGTCCTACAATTACGACGTCATCGACGGCGTGACCTACCAGATCGACCTGTCGCAGCCGACCCGGTTCGACAAGGACGGCAAGCTGATCAATGCGAACTCCAACCGCATCGTGAACCTGCAGTACAACGGCAAGCCGATCGATCCGGCGCAGAAATTTGTGGTCGCGACCAACAACTACCGCGCCGGCGGCGGCGGCAAGTTCCCGGAGATCGCCGGCGACAAGGTGATCTTCGTGGCGCCCGACACCAACCGCGACGTGATCGTGCGCTATATCGTCGAACAGGGCACGATCAACCCGTCGGCCGACGCCAACTGGTCGTTCAAGCCCCTGCCCGGCACAAGCGCCATCTTCGAAACCGGCCCCAAGGCCCGCCAGTACGCGACCGCGGTCAAGGGTGCCAAGATCGAGGATGCCGGCGACGGCGAGAACGGTTTTGCGAAATTCCGGCTCGTTCTGTAACGGCCGATATCACCTTCCGGCAATATTTGGACGGCAGCCTTGGCTGCCGTCTTTCTTTTCAACTGCATGAGGCAAGGCAATGCCGAAATTCTCCTTCCAGCAGGTCGACGTCTTCTCCAGCCAGCCGATGCGCGGTAATCCGCTTGCCGTAGTGATCGGCGCCGACGCATTGAGCGACGCGCAGATGCAGTCCTTCGCCAACTGGACCAATCTCAGCGAAACGACATTCCTGCTCGAGCCGACCGATCCGAAGGCAAACTACCGGGTCAGGATTTTCACACCGTCGCAGGAACTGCCTTTCGCCAGCCATCCGACGCTCGGCAGTGCGCATGTCTGGCTCTCGCAGCAACAGACGTCACCGGCCGGGGATATCGTGCAGGAATGCGGCGCGGGCCTTATCCGCATCCGCCGTGACGGCAATCGGCTTGCGTTTGCGGCACCGCCGCTTACGCGCAGCGGCCCGGTGGAGCCGGCGCTGGTGGAGCGGATCGCCAAGGCGCTCAGCCTGCCCACCAGCCTGATCGAGGATTCCAACTGGTGCGAGAACGGCCCGGACTGGATCGGCGTGCGTCTGCCCTCGCGCGCCGATGTGCTGGCGGTCAAGCCGGACTATTCCGCTCTCGCAGGCAGACGCGTCGGGCTCGTCGGACGCTTCAACCCCGACCTTGACGGCAAGGACGCCCAATTCGAGGTGCGTGCCTTTACCCGCAACGGCTACGAGGATCCGGTCACCGGCAGTCTGAACGCCGGCCTTGCCCAATGGCTGATCGGATCCGGTGTCGCCCCGGAAAGCTACGTTGCGGCCCAGGGCACCGTGCTTGGCCGCGCCGGCCGGGTGTATGTCGACAAGGTCGGCGACGATATCTGGATCGGTGGAGACGTGGTCACATGTATTCAGGGTGCGCTGGAACTCTGATCCTGTCGGAGATGCCATCGGCAGGGAAAATCCCGACCGATGGCTTACGGTTCCCGATGTAGACCGTCCGCAATGGGCCGACTAACGGTTATGCCGCCTTTGCCCTGGCGGGACCGATCCGAGACAACAGCAGCTTCAATTCCGCCGGCGGTTTCTGCTCGATCCGGCGGTATTCCCGGCCGTCGCGGGTGCGCTGGACGAGACCGAAGTCGAAGAGGTCGCGACGCAGCATTGCGGCATCGCCGAAGAGGTGCAGCGTGTTCAACAGCTCGCTGATCTGGCGCTCGTTGAAATCGCGGCCCGCCGGTATCTTCGACCACAGGAACCAGAGACAGATTTCCTGCTGCCCCCGCTTGCCGGGCCAGCGAATGAGCCTGCCCTCCTCGTCGAAATGCCGGGCGGTCTTCAGCACCCGCGCCTCATCGGGCGGCGGTGTGTCGTCCAGCACCGGGCGCCATTCCGCGAGGACGTCGGCCGTCTTGGCGATGGCGCGAAAATGCTGGTAGTTGCGGAAGCCCGCGGCCCGGGTCAGGAGATTGAGCATCTCCAGATGGCTCGGCTTGTGATCGAATTTGTCGATCTCGCCGCGGACGGATCTGGCGAAAGCCGAAAGGTCGGCGATCTCCATGGGAAAGATGGATCTCGGCATGTCTTATCCTCGAACGCGCCGTTCCCCAAAAAATCGGGGTGTCGCTGGTCGCCGGCTTGTCGACTCTGGCACGGGATAAGTGCTGATCATCTTTGTCTATGCAGGTTTAGCTTCCCTTTCGGGACGGCGACGCCTCGGTGAACTGCAGACCGTGGCGCCGTTATAGCAGAGGTTGAAACAGCGTCAACTCGCAGCCGATGCGCTTCGCTCGTTCCTCGTTCTGAAGGGAATGGTTACACTTCTTGGGCAAGATATTTGCTGGTAAAATCGATCGAAAACCGCGTGAGGAGGAGGCCCATCGATGCTTGATAAGGCAAAGACCGCGGTAAGCTACGGAGACGAGCCCGGCCTGCGCTTCGCCCTTGTCCTTGACGGGCACGGCGGCTGCAGGACGATGAACATGGCCGAGGCCTGCAGCTGGAAGCCGGGAGACGGTCTCGTCTGGCTGCATTTCGAGCGCGATCATCCGGCAACGGCGGATTGGATCAATACCAATGGCGGCTTCGATCCGCTGGTGGCGGAGGCGCTTCTTGCAGAGGATTCTCGCCCGCGTGTCGAGCCTCTGGACGACGGGTTGCTGATCATCCTGCGCGGTGTCTGCGCCGCTCCGCCGGAAGAGGCTGAGAAAAGCTCCGACGAGATCGACCTCGTCCCCCTGCATATCTGGGTGGACGAGCACCGACTGGTGACATTGCGCGACAGCGGTCACTATATCACCGCGCTGCGCGATATCCGGCGGGCGCTTGACAACGGCAAGGGTCCCCGGCAGGCGGGAGAACTGCTGGCTCTCGTCAGCGACAAGCTCGTCCGCGATCTGGAGCCGGTGCTCGACGACATGGACGAAGAGGTCGACGAATTAGACGAGCTGATTTTCAAGGGGGAAGCGAGCGAGGTCCGCCAGAGGCTCAAGCTGCTGCGCCGTCGCGCCGTCCAGCTACGCCGTTACCTCGCGCCGCAACGCGATGCGCTCAACAGGATCGAGCACGACGACGCGCCATGGCTCAAGGAACGGGACAAGCTCCGCTTTCGCGAGGTGATCGACAAGCTGATGCGGTTCATCGAATATCTCGACGCGATCCGCGACCGGACCGGCATCCTTCACGACGACCTTTCCACGGTGATCAGCGAGCGGATCGCGCGCAATTCCAACAGGCTTGCCGCGTTGGCAGCCCTGCTCCTGCCGCCGAGCGTCGTCGCCGGCCTGTTCGGCATGAATGTCGGTGGCGTTCCCGGCGTCAACGAGACTTGGGCTTTCCTGATCATCGTTGGGCTCGTCATCGTTATTTCCGCGGGCACGCTGTGGATCCTCAAGCGTATCGAGTGGCTTTGAACTCCGCTTCGGTAAGCCCCGGCCAGCGCCGCTTCGGCTATTCGGCGGCTTGAGGGATTCCTTCCCGAGGTTCGATGCCGAGCATCTGCTTGAAGTCGTCATGGCTCGGGCAGGTGGAAAGCCGGCGCTCCATGGCATCGACTAGCCACCGGCCCGCAGGTCCCAGCGGATTTGCGGCCTTGCGCATGGCGTAGAGCGGGTACTGGCTCTGCTCGTAGGCTTCGAGATCGAGCGCGACGAGAGTTCCGTCCATGATGTCCCTTCCGGCGACAGACGCGGGCAGACCGCCCCAGCCGAGACCACCCTTGATCAACTGGTGCTTTGTGGCGATGTCGCTGACGTGCCATGTCTTGTAGGACAAGACATTGAAATCGCGGCCTTTCGTCAGGCCGGACGTATCCGTGACCACCATCTGGACTTCCTCGCGCACGTCTGCAAGCGTCAGGGGCCGGCCCAATTTTGCAAGCGGATGTTCGGCGGCGGCGACGGGAATCATGAACGAATAGCCGATCTTCTGCATCACCAGGGCGTCGTCCTGCCGAAGGATCGACCCGCCTATGCCAATATCGGCCTTTCCGGCGATCACCATCTCCATGACCATGCCCAGCTCGCCGACATTGAGGTTCAGCGAGACGCTCGGAAACCGGTCGCGAAATTCCCTGAGCTCCTCGACGACGGCATCCGAGGGCACCATCACGCTCAGCGCCACCGACAGTTCCGCTTCCAGCCCCTGCTTGATGCTCTTTGCCCGGGCGCGCATCACCTGCAGGTCGGCGACGATCCGGCGTGCGTCAGTCAGCATCGCCTTGCCGGCTTCCGTCAACTTCGGCTGGCGGGCGCCGCTGCGCTCGAAAAGCGGCACTTCGAGCTGGGTTTCCAGATTGCCGATCGTATAGCTCACCACCGATTGGGCCCGGTTCAGCACGCGTGAGGCGGCGGAAAAGCTGCCTGTCTCGGCAACCGCCAGAAATACCTGCAACTGATCGAGGGTGGGGTTGGCATCCATGGTCATCATCCAAATTTTCGATAGATAGCTTCGAGATTATCTCAGTTTTATCGATGGGCGTCCACGCCTATCTAAACTCTCGAACACTGCGGATCCACCCGCTCCCGAATCCTTCTGCGAAGCCCAAGACTGCAGATAAGATCTCCAGATAAGGAAAAAAGCATGTCCTCCATCCTCCTCGTCACTTCCAGCCCCCGCGGCGACGATTCGCTCTCCAGCAAGGTCGCCCACGACCTCGCCAACGAACTGAGCGCCCGCGACAACGGCACGTCGGTCGTCCATCGCGACCTCGGCGCCAACCCCATCCCGCATCTCGACAGTGTCACCACCTCCGCCATCCGCAAGCCTGCGGCCGACCGCACCCCGGCAGAAGCTGCCGCCGCGGACTATTCGGACAAGCTGGTCGCCGAACTGCTGGCAGCCGATACGGTGGTCATCGCCACCGGCCTCATCAACTTCAACATCTATTCGACGCTGAAGAGCTGGATCGACAACATTGCCCGCGCCGGCCAGACGTTCCGCTATACGGCTGAAGGCCCGGAAGGCCTCGCCAAGGGCAAGAAGGTCTATATCGTGCTCGCATCCGGCGGCGTCTATTCCGAAGGCCCAGCCACCGGCATGAACCATGCCGTCCCCTACCTGACGACCGTGCTCGGCTTCCTGGGTATGACCGATGTGGAAGTCATCTATGTCGAAGGCCTCGCCTTCGGTCCGGAGGCTGCTGAAAAGGCGATCGCCACCGCCCAGCAGCGCAATAGGCAGCTCGCTCTCGCCGCTTAAGCCGTCCCTGCGCCTGACGGGGCAAGCCTGCCATGACGGCCGTGGACATTGTCCCGGCCGTCATTTTTTGCGCGGTAGAGCCGTTCGTCGGCGCGCCCGAGCAGCGTATCGAGGGCGTGTCCGTCTTCCGGAGCCGTGGCTACGCCCATCGATACCGTCACGCATTGGCCGTCGGGACGAATGACCGAACGGCCGATTGCGGTCCGCATGCGTTCTGCGATTATCAGGGCGCTGTCGTGGTCGGTATCGGGCAGGATCAGCACGAATTCCTCACCGCCAAAGCGGGAGAGATGGTCGCTCGGGCGGGAGCCGGCTTGCAGGCATACCGCAACCTCCTTCAGCACCTCGTCCCCCTTCAAATGCCCGAAAAGATCGTTGACCTGCTTGAAATGATCCGCATCGACGATGATCAGGCTGAGCCCTGTTCCCCGATCGAGACAGCGGTGAATGAGCTTTGGAACATCCGCCTCCAGCCGGCCGCGGTCGAAAAGACCGGTCAGGCCATCAACCCCGCTCTTGGCGAGCAGCGCCTGATAACGTTCGCGAAAGGTCAGGTCGTTGAAGATATCGGCAAGCTCGCGCGTCGATCTGGCAAGCCGCGGGATCTGCTCGATCTTGAGATAGACGGCAAAGAGCAGCGAATAGAGCACCACGGACAGGAGCTTGGCATACCACCCGCCGAAGAAGACCGAAGGCGGCGCACCGAAGAGGATGTTCAGCCCCGCGTAAAAGCCGATCTGGTCGAAGGTCAGGACAGCTGCGCCGCTGATCGCGAAACGCAGCACGACATTGCTGTGCAGCACCCGGCCCAGCCGTTCGTAGAGCAGGATAATGCCGATTGCATCGACATAGAGCAGCGCCGTGCCCCACACCATCAGCCAGCCCATCTCGCTCAAGAACACCATGTCCGCGGCGCGGCCGCCCGGCAGCGCCACGACTTCATGCGCCTGGAGAAGCTGGGCGATGCCGACCGTCAGGAGATTGCCCAGGAAAAGCCCGTAGATCGGCTGGCGAACAACCGCCGCGTCCTCCTTCAGGTAGAGGAGCAGGATCATCATCAGCTTTCCGGCAAAAAAGACCGATGAGCCTGGTGAAACGGTGCCGAATGGAAGATCGATGTAGAAGACCGCGGCAAGGTAGGTTTCCATGAAATGCATGACGCCGAGTGCGGTCAGGAACACGCCAAGGCCGAGCTGACGACGGAAATGCAGGAACGTCGTCATGACAGAGAAGTAGATCACCGCTTCCAGAAGGAAGAGGGCCAGATTGAACGCTTGCATCTCGATCCGTTCCACCCCCTGAAGGTGCTATACCGCTGTAACGGCTATCGTTTTACGTGCTCCAACCCCATGAGGATTATGGCCATTATGCATGACTATGCAATAACGGCTGGTAGGTTTCCCCTTCGAACGTCGGGTAATCCTGGATCTCGGGCAGCTTCTTCGGCACGTTACGGAGCTGAGTGGCGATCGCCGGATCGATTTCGCGCGTGATCTCGCTTAGTTTCCGGGGCTTGCCGAGAAGATAACCCTGCAGTTCGTCGCAGCCCGCATGAGCGAGGAACAGCGCCTGCTCCGTCGTTTCGACGCCTTCCGCCACCACCTTCATGCCGAGGCCGGTGCCCAGGTCGATGATGGTGCGCACGATGATCTGCGCGTTATCGACCAGGTTCAGGTTGTTGACGAAGCTGCGGTCGATCTTGATCGTGTCGAACGGGTAGCGGCTGAGATAGCTCAGCGACGAATAACCCGTGCCAAAATCGTCAAGTGCGATGTGGAAACCCATGCGCTTCAGATCGTTGAGAATCTGCACGGCGCGCTTGTCGTCCTCGATCAGCACGCTTTCGGTGATCTCGAGCTCGATCCGGCGCGGATCGGCGCCGGTGCTTTTCAGCAGATCTGCAAGATCGGCGACGAAATCCGCATGGCGGAACTGCAGCGGGCTGACGTTGACGCTGATATGGCCGTCGATATCGTCCAGGATCCTGCAGGCTTCGGCGAGCACCCACGCGCCGAGCCGGATGATCTTGCCGGACGCTTCGGCGACCGGAATGAAATCGGCGGGGCTGATCATTCCGCGCTTCGGATGAACCCAGCGCAGCAGCGCCTCGTAACCGATGATGATGGCGCTTTCCGCCTCGACGCGCGGCTGCAGGTACAGTTCGAATTCGCCCCGCTGCAGGGCGATCTCCAGATCGACTTCCAGTGCCCGTCGCTTTTCGATCAGTTCGTTCATGCCGGGCTTGAACGTTCGGCAGGCGTTCCGGCCGGCATTCTTGGCGTGATAGAGCGCGACGTCGGCGCAACCGATCAGCGCGTCCACGTCCCCTGCATTGTCGGGGCACAGGGCACCGCCGATGCTGACGCTGATATTGACCTGTTCGCCATGGCCGATATCGATCGGATAGGCCATCGCGGCAAGCAGCCGATCGCCGAACCTCTCAAGCTCATCGATATCGGACCTGTGGCCAATGATGACGGCGAACTCGTCTCCACCCAGCCGGGCGACGATGTTGTCCGCACCGGCATCGGCCGCAAGGCGTGCGGCGGTCTCGCGGATCACCGCGTCGCCGGCCTGGTGGCCATGGATGTCGTTGATGTCCTTGAAGCGGTCGAGATCGACCATCAGGACGCCGCAACCCTTGCCGTTTCCGGCCTCCTTCACCAGTTCGGTCAGCCGCTCGGAAAACAGCACGCGGTTCGGCAACCCGGTCAGCGGATCGTGCAGCGCGAGGTAGCGCATGCGGCTCTCCGCGAGCTTCCGCTCCGTAAGGTCGACCAGGCAGCCGATACGAGCTTTTTCGCCACGATAAAGGATGTCGCGGCCACGCGCCTCGACCGGGATTTCCTCGCCGTTCGCCAGCCTCACGACGATCTCGTGGCTGTTGTCGTCGTTGAGCTTCATCAGGTCGGCCACGCGGATCGTCTCGCCGTCGTGCAGGATATCGAAAACGGACCGGCCGATGATCTCGATAAGCGGCAGGCCGACCATCTTGCCGAGCTGTTCGTTGCCGTCGACGATGATGCCGCCCCGGTGGATCAGGATCGCTTCGAACGTGGCATTCGCAAGCGCTGCGACGCGCTCGGAATCCTCGTTGTTGTGGCGGAGCTCCATCAGCTCTCCGCGGCTGCGTTCCTCTTCCTCGATGTTGTCCATCAGCCGGTTGAAGAGCCCGGTCAGCTTTTCGGCCTCGTCGCCCTTCACCACGGGGAGGCGTTGGCGCAGGTCGGCATTACCGCCGAGAAGATCGGCCAGAGCGTCCTCCACATGTCCGACGCCGAGGCGCGTCGCATGTTCGGCAAGGTTCAGCCCGTCCTCTTCCTCCTTGGCCGAAACGCGGATCCGCATCAGCCGGTCCGCTGCCCAGAAGAAGGCATAGCCGAGACCGAAGGACCAGTAGAAATTGACGCCGACGCCGACGAGCTGCACGTGCAGCTGCGCCAGCCTACCGCCGGCCGGCAGCTGATCGACCGGGGCGAGCAGCGCCAGAAGCAGTGTACCAGTGACGCCGGCGAAGGCGTGCACGCCGATCGCGCCGACCGCGTCGTCGATCCTGAGGGTTCTCTCGACGAACGCATTGCCGAAGATCGCCACCGCGCCGCCGATCGCGCCGACCATCAGCGCGTTTGCCGGATCGAGGATATGGCAGCCGGCGGTGACGGCAACCAGACCGCCGAGCATGCCGGAGTTCGACTTTTCGGGAAGGATGACACCGTCCTGGTAGAAGCCGATGACATAACCGACGCAGGTGCCCATGCCGCCGGCCAGAACCGTGTTCATGATGATCGGCGCCACATGGTCGGAAACGCCGAGCGTCGAACCGCCGTTGAACCCGATCCAGCCGATGAAGAGCAGCAGCGCGCCGGTGGTCGACAGAACCGGGCTATGGCCGGCGATCCTGACCGGCGTGCCGTCGGCATTGAACTTGCCGATACGCGGGCCGATAACCATGCAGGCCGCAAGCGCCACCCAGCCGCCGGTCGAATGAACGACCGTGGAGCCGGCGAAATCGACGAAACCCATCTGCGACAGGAAAGCCGATGCATTCGGGAACAGTGCCGAACCCCAGGCCCAATGAACGAACACCGGGTAGATCAGCGCCGACATGAACAGCGAGCCGAAAACGTAGGCGGACAGCTTCATGCGCTCGGCAACGGCACCGGATACGATCGTTGCCGCCGTGCCGCAAAACATCACCTGGAAGACGAAAAACGCCGACTGCCAGCTGTCGAGATCGCGCAGGAAATAGAACTCGCTCTGCCTCCCGAACAGGAAACCGTTCGAACGGCCGAAGGCGATCATGAAGCCGACCGCGGCGAAGGCGACGACGCCGAAGACGAAATCGAGAAGGTTTTTCTGGGCTACGTTGATCGAATTCTTCGAGCGCACCATGCCGGCTTCGAGCAGAAGGAAACCGACCTGCATCATCATCACCAACCCGGCGGCGACGAGCACCCATGTCATATCCAGCCGGGAGGTGCGCGAAAGGAGATCATCCGCGAAGGCAAAGCGTGGAACAAGGCTGCCGGAAGCGCCGGAGCCGATAAAAAGCATAAAATATAACCAGCGAGATCGCATTAACAGTCGACCGCAGAAAAGACATCGGAACAGATGCTTCAAGCTATCGCTAATGCTTTAATTTTGAGTGTGACTCGCAATATCTGCAATCACAATGCGGAACGCAGGTCACGCGGAGCGCGACTTCTCCCCATCCGAAAACAGCGACGGACCATTCTGGTCGATGATCTGCTGCGCCTTGCGGACGGTATATTCGACCGCGTCGTCCATGGAGGTGAAGACGTCGGCGCGGACGAAATTGCGCACCAGCGTCTCGCCGTCGACGTCCTTCTCGATCCGTCCGGCCAGCCGGAACTGCGAACCTTCGCGGATCGGCGCCGGGTGGATGATGCAGCCGCCATGCTCAACAGGCTTGGCGGAAGCAGCAGGTGCCTCGGCGGATTTGCCGCTACCGGAGAATATCGAGAATATATTGGACAGAAACGAAGCCATGTCGGCTGCCTAGCATATTCCTGCACGGGCCGGAAGCAGGGTACCCAAGGAAAAGTCACGGTCCAGCGTCTCATAGCCACCCGTACGATTTAGGAGCCCGACCGCATGAAATGGAAGATCGCCACAGCATCCCTCCTCGCTGTCATCGCCGCGCTTTGGGTCGGCAATACCTCCCTGTTCTCCCGTTTTCCAAACGACAAGCCGCTCAGGATCATTGCCCACCGCGGCCAGCACCAGCTTTTCGATGCCGCCGATGTCAGGAACGACACCTGCACCGCGAGCCTGATGCTGCCGCCGACGCATGCCTATCTGGAAAATACCGTGGCAGGCATGAAGGCGGCCTTCGATGCGGGTGCCGACGTGGTCGAACTCGACGTACATCTGACGCCGGACAGACAGTTCGCCGTCTTCCACGACTGGACGCTCGATTGCCGCACCGAGGCCAAGGGCGTCACGGAACAGACACCGATGCCGGTCCTGAAAACGCTCGACATCGGCTACGGTTACACAGCCGATGGCGGCCGGACCTTTCCGTTCCGCGGCCAAGGCAAGGGGTTGATGCCGACCTTGCCGGAGGTTTTTGACGCCCTGCCGGGGGGCCGTTTCCTGATCAATTTCAAGAGCCGCCGGGCGGAGGAAGGCGAAGCGCTCGCGACCGTTCTCAATACCGACCCCGCCGCCCGGGCCGCGGCTTTCGCCGTCTACGGCGGCAACGAGCCGACCGAAAGGGCGGTCGCGCTGGTCGCGGACCTTCCCGGTTATTCCAATCGCACGGCAAAATCCTGCCTCCTCAATTACCTGGCTCTCGGCTGGAGCGGACACGTGCCGGAGACATGCCGCAATACGCTGGTGCCGGTCCCCGCCAATCTCGCCTTCCTGCTCTGGGGCTGGCCGGAGCGCTTCTACGACCGGATGCGGGCGGCCGGCTCGGATGTGGTGCTGATCGGCCCCTTCGAGGCCGGAGACGCCGGCTCGTCCGGCATAGACGACCGCGACACGTGGGACATGGTGCCCTCCGGCTTTCCGGGCCTCGTCTGGACCAACGTGATCGAGAAGACCCGGCCGGAGGTGGAGCGCCGCGGTTTCTGCGCGCTGCCCTCCAAGCCGCTGATCTGCAGCAGATAGACTTTCCGCCGTCACGAAGCCCGCTTATGATCTCCATTGCTTCGGAGGGAGTGCCGGATGCGGAGGAGATTCTTGTCATGGCGGACGCTCGGTTATGCCTGCGCGATCCTGATCACCGCCTTCGGAGTGCTATTGATGCCCGGCCCGCGCATGCCCGCTGACGGTTTTCCGGCTTTCGACAAGGCCCGCCTCGGCGCCGACATCGATGCTTACCTTGCCGCGAGCGAAAGCCGCTTCACCGATATCCGAACGGGTGCCGCAAAACGCATCATCTGGGCCGATCCGGCGACCAAAACGAAGACGCCTTTCGCCGTCGTCTACCTGCACGGCTTTTCGGCTTCGGCCGAGGAGATACGCCCCCTGCCCGACCGGGTCGCGGCAGCGTTCGGCGCCAATCTCTATTTCACGCGGCTTGCCGGCCACGGCCGCAGCGGCAACGCCATGGGCGAGCCAAGCCTCGACGACTGGCTGGCGGATTTTTCGGAGAGTCTCGCGATCGGCGAAGCGATCGGCTCCGGGGTGATCGTCATCGGCACCTCGACCGGCGCCTCGCTCGCGACGCTCGCGCTTGCCGACCCGAAGATCGCACCGCGCATCTCGGCGGCCGTGTTCATATCGCCGAACTACGGCATCAACAGCTTTGCCGCGTTTCTGCTGACAACACCGGTCGCGCCGCAGCTATCACGGCTGCTGCTCGGCGAAAACCGCGGCTTCACGCCCTATAACGACCGCCACGGCGCCCACTGGACGACCCGCTATCCGACAAGCGCGCTGCTGCCGATGGCCGCCCTCGTCAAGCTCTCAGTCAAAAGCCCGGTCGAGCAGGTGAGGACGCCGGCGCTTTTCCTCTATTCGTCGCTCGACCAGGTCATCCGGCCCGACAGGGTGCGCGCGGTTGCCGGCCGCTGGGGCGGCCCTCATGAGATTTTCGATGTCGGCAGGACCGGCGATCCCGGCAACCACGTGATTGCCGGCGACATCGTCTCGCCGGCCACGACCGGGCCGCTTGCGGACCGGGCCGTCGCCTGGCTGCAGACCACGCTCAGATGACGAGGTTCGCCAGGATTTCGTTCTCGGTGATGTCCTGATAACCCATGCCGGCGGCATCGAACCTTTCGAGCAGGCCGGCGAAATTCTCCGGTCTTGCGGTTTCGATGCCGATCAGGATCGAGCCAAAATTGCGCGCCGATTTCTTGAGGTATTCGAAGCGGGCGATATCGTCTTCCGGGCCTAGGAGATTGAGGAAGTCGCGCAGCGCGCCGGGGCGCTGGGCAAGCCGCAGCACGAAATATTTCTTGAGACCGGAATAGCGCATGGCGCGTTCCTTGACGTCCGGCAGGCGCTCGAAATCGAAATTGCCGCCCGAGACGACGCAGACCACCGTCTTGCCGACAAGCTTTTCGCGTCCCAGCATCTCCAGTGCGGTGATCGACAGGGCGCCCGCCGGTTCCAGCACGACACCTTCGACATTCAGCATTTCGATGATGGTGACGCAGATGGCGTTTTCCGGCACCAGCAGGACCTGATCCGGCGAAAAGCCCTTCAAAGCCTCGAAATTCAGGTCGCCGATCCGCGCCACCGCCGCGCCATCGACGAAATTGTCGAGCTTGGCGAGCGTGATCGGCTCGCCGGCTTCGAGGCTCTTCTTGAGGCTCGGTGCCCCCTCCGGCTCGGTGAACAGAAAATCTTCCCGCGCAACGATATCCTTCAGGTAACCGGTCGTCCCCGACGAAAGCCCGCCGCCGCCGACCGGCAGGATGACCAGATCGGGCGTCACGCCTTCCGGCAATTGCTCGACGAGCTCGGCCGCGACGGTTGCCTGGCCCTCGATGATGTCGGCGTCGTCGAAAGGCGGCACCATGACGCCGCCGGTCTCTTCCACATGGGCGCGGGCCGCCGCATAGCACTGGTCGAAAATGTCGCCGACCAGCCTGATGGTGATGAACGGGCCGCCGAACATGCGGGTCTTGTCGATCTTCTGCTGCGGCGTCGTCACCGGCATGAAGACCACGCCCGGCACCTCGAAATGCCGGCAGACGAAGGCGAACCCTTGCGCGTGATTGCCGGCCGAGGCGCAGACGAAGGTCTTGCCCTTCGCGCCCGAGGCGATCGCCTTGCGCAGGAAATTGAAGGCGCCGCGGATCTTGTAGGAGCGGACCGGCGACAGGTCCTCGCGCTTCAGCCAGATTTCGGCACCGTAACGGCGGCTGAGGTGCTCGTTCATCTGCAGCGGCGTTTCGGGAAAGATCTCCCGCATCGCAACTTTCGCTTCGTCCACCGCCGCTTTCGTCACGCCTGCCTTGGTCACACCTGCCTTGGTCACATCGGCCATCCATTGAATTTCAAGAATGGTCCCGCTATGCCATAGGCCTACGGCTGAGACAAAGCTTCTTTCAGTTGCCGCGAACTTCGGGACAACCATTTTTTGAACGCCAATCTTCTTCGGTCGGTCATCTACATGACGGCGCTCTGCGCGCTCTACCTGTCGCTCGCCATGTTCCTGCCGGCGATGGTGGACCTTTATTACGGGCATCGCGACTGGCAGGTGTTTGCGATGTCCGGCTTCATGGTCGGCGGGCTTGCGGCGGCAGCGGCGCTCGCGACCCATGGTCCCCCGCCGGTCTTCAACAAGCGTCTCGGCTTCCTGCTGGTCAACGTCCTTTGGGCGATGTTTTCCGTGGTCGGCGCCATCCCGCTTTTCCTTGCCGAACACGAGCTCTCGTTTGCACAGGCGCTGTTCGAATCGATTTCCGGCATCACCACCACCGGCTCGACCGTGATCGTCGGGCTGGACAACATGCCGCCCGGCATCCTGCTCTGGCGCTCGCTTCTCTGCTGGTTCGGCGGCATCGGCATCGTCGGCCTGGGTCTGTTCGTCCTCCCGTTCCTGAAAGTCGGCGGCGCTTCGATCTTCAAGCTCGAATCGTCGGAGACCAACGACAAGCCGTTCGCCCGCCTTGCGAGCTTCACCCGGGCGTTCCTGATCGTCTACGTCCTGCTGACGCTTGCCTGCACCATCGCTTACGATCTTGCCGGCATGGACCATTTCGATGCGCTGAACCATGCGATGACGACGATCGCCACGGCCGGTTTCTCGACCCACGACAATTCCTTCGCCTTCTTCGACAGCAGCGCAATCCTGGTGATCGGCACGGTCTTCCTGGCAATCTGCAGCATGCCGTTTTCAGTGCTGATCCTGCTTGCCGTGCGAGGTCGGCTGGATACGCTGCGCGATCCGCAGATCCTGGTTTTCCTCGGTTATCTCTGCGTCATCTCGATCGGCGTTGCGGTCTATCATCACCTGAGGAACGGCATCGAACTCGACGACGCGCTGATACACTCGTTCTTCAACATGACCTCGATCCTGTCGACCGGCGGCTTTGCCAGTGACGACTATACGCTGTGGGGGCCGTTCGCGGTGCTCGTCGCCTTCTTCGCCACCTTCATGGGCGGCTGCTCCGGTTCGACGGCCGGCGGCATCAAGGCCTATCGTTTCGTGGTGATGGTCAACGTCATCCGCGCGGGGCTCAACAAACTCGTCTATCCGAACGCCATCTATCCCGTGCGTTACGGCAGCCTGACTGTGGATGCCGAAACGCAGCGTGCGGTCTTCCTGTTCGTCAGCCTCTATATTTTCCTCTGGGTGGTCGGCAGCATCGGCATGACGCTGTTCGACTACGACATCCTGACCGCCACCTCCTCGGTCATCACCGCGCTGTCGAATGTCGGCCCCGGCATCGGCCCGATCGTCGGTCCTGTCGGCAATTTCTCGACGATCAGCGATCCCGCCCTTTACCTGCTCTCGCTGATGATGCTGCTCGGCCGTCTCGAAATCCTGACCGTGCTCGTGCTCCTCACCCCGGTCTTCTGGCGCTACTAGCCGGACACGCGCAGGAACCGGATCGGCCCGCCCGGCTCGTCGTCGTCGAAGACCGCGCAGGTCAACTCGCCGCCGAAGACGCAGCCGCTGTCGATATTGGTGCGGTTGCCGATCGTCTGCGGATTGCCGGGAAGCGGCGTGTGGCCGTGGCACAGGTGTCGACCCCAGAATTCGCCGCCCTCGTCGCTGGCAAACCGCTTCCAGATCAGGTCGCGCTCCCGCTGCCCGTCCAGCGGCAGCGTCTCGTCGACGCCGGCATGTACGAAAATGCGGTGCGCGTCGACATGGATCAGCGGACGATGCGCGCACCATGACAGCATCTGCGGCGGCACGTAGCCGTCGAAGGAAACCATCGTCTCGCGGCCGCCATTGTCGAGCCACATGATCTCGTCGTGACCGCGGTTCTGGTGCGCGCGGACCATCATGTCCTCATGATTGCCCTTGAGCGCCGTCCAGCGCCAGCCTTCCTTCTTCGGCCCGGCCATGACGAGGTCGAGCACGCCCCGGCTCTTCGGACCGCGATCGATATAGTCGCCGATGAACACCACATGTCCGGAGGGCGCGTGATTCTCCACCTGGCCGAGCAGTTCCTTCAACTGCGCCAGGCAGCCGTGGATATCGCCGATCGCAAAGGTAAAGCTCAAAGCACGCCTCCATCGAAGTGGATATCAAACGGTCTTCATCGCAAACGGTTGCAGACAGGGTCAGGCCTGGTGCGGACGGCGGGGATCGAACCCGCATGACCAAAGGCCGAGAGATTTTAAGTCTCTTGCGTCTACCAGTTTCGCCACGTCCGCCTGGGCGTCCTGTTTCTTGAACTTGCGGCGCGTCGTCAAGCACCCAAATTGCGGAAGCGGTTCGCCCGCCGTGAAAAAACATGGCACGACGCAAAAGGGCGCGGCGATATCCCGCCGCGCCCTTCCCATTAGGTGTATGTGAATTCGATCAGCCGGCGAGCTTGGCGGCCAGCTTGGCGACGTAGGCGCCCTGGAATTTCGCGCCTTCGAGTTCGATCTCCGAAGGCTGGCGCGAACCGTCGCCGTTGGTGATCGTGCTGGCGCCGTAGGGCGAACCGCCCTTGACTTCCTCGGTGCCCATCTGGCCTGCAAAGGCATAGGGCAGGCCAGCCACGGCCATGCCCTGGTGCAGGAAGGTGGGCAAGAAGCCGAGGATGGTCGATTCCTGGCCGCCGTGCTGGGTGGCGGACGAGGTGAACACCGAGCCGAGCTTGCCGACCAGCTTGCCCTGCGCCCAGAGGCCGCCTGTCTGATCCCAGAAATTGCGCATCTGCGAGGCGACCGTGCCGAAACGGGTGCCGGCGCCGACGATGATCGCGTCGTATTCGGTCAGTTCCTCGACGGTCGCGACCGGTGCCTGCTGGTCCATCTTGTAATAGGAGGCCTTGGCGACCTCTTCCGGAACCAGTTCCGGGACGCGCTTGACCGTCACGTCGGCGCCTGCCGACTTCGCGCCTTCCGCAACGGCATAGGCCATCTTTTCGATGTGGCCGTAAGCGGAATAATAAAGCACGAGAACCTTAGCCATGATCTTCTCCATTGGAATGTCTGATGTGTGAACAAGGCCGTCTGCGGCCAGAACCGAGCTCACATGTAACGGCTTCACGCGGGAACGACAGCCCTCGCCGGGTCTACGCACTGTTCAGCATCTGGAGACGATATTTCGCTTGCGGATCATAAATTCGTAACAGACGCGGTTTCTGCGTCCCTCACGACAAAATTGCTTCTGCCTTGAAAAAATTGGGCTTAGGAGTGTGGCACTTACGGAGGAATATCCATGTCTGAAGCGTCGCAACCGTCCTTGATCGTCACCGCCGCCATGCTCGCCATCGGCGACGAACTTTTGTCGGGCCGGACCAAGGACAAGAATATCGGCCATCTCGCCGATCTCCTGACGCTTTCCGGCATCGACCTCAAGGAAGTGCGGATCGTTGCCGACGAGGAGGATGCGATCGTCGAGGCGCTGAATGCGCTGCGCTCCCGCTACGACTACGTCTTCACCTCGGGCGGCATCGGCCCGACCCATGACGACATCACCGCCGATGCGATCTCGAAGGCTTTCGGGGTACCCTGCATCCACGATCCCGATGCGATGAAGCTGCTCGCCGACATGTACAAGCGCCGCGAGATGGAATTCACCGAAGCCCGCCAGCGCATGGCCCGCATGCCCGAGGGCTCCAAACATATCCCCAACCCCGTCTCGACCGCACCGGGCTTCATCATCGGCAATGTCTATGTGATGGCCGGCGTGCCGCAGGTCTTCCAGGCGATGGTCGACAACGTGCTGCCGATGCTGCGATCGGGCGCGAAAATGCTGTCGCGGGCGCTGCCCTGCCCCTATGGCGAAGGCGATATCGGCACGCTGCTGTCGGCCGTGCAGAAGGCTCATCCTGAGACCAGCATCGGCTCCTATCCGAAATATGACGGGCAGCGGTTCTCGACCGAGATCGTCGTGCGCGCCCGCGACCCGCAGGTCCTGGACGCGGCCGCCCAAGCCGTGGCGGAGATGATCGCCAGCATCGACCGGGCCAAGATCGCCACCAATCCGACGGCGGATGCCTGACCCGCGGCACCCTGCCTTTCCTTCTATCGACGGCCACTCCTTGACCGGGATCAAGGCGCGACACACGTATTTATCAGATACTGGCTCCCAATTCCGCAGAACCAGTTGATGAGGAGATACAGCCATGGCCTACAAGACCATTCTCGCCGTTCTCGACACCCCTCAAAACGCCCGGCCGATCACCGATTACGGGATCGCGCTCGCCGAACGCTTCTCCGCCCACCTGATCGGCGTCCACGCTGAAACCCTGGCAGCCGTGCCGCTGATCGCGCCGATGGAAATTCCGGACCCTTCCGCCGTGCAGATCCTGCAGGAGGCGGCGCAGAAAGAGACGGCGGAGGTGGAGCGGATCTTCAGGCGGCAATCGACCCGCGAGGGGCTTTCCGTCGAGTGGCGCAGTTTCATGTCGTCGGCGGGTTACGGCTCCCATTCGGTGATGGACACCGCCCGCTCCGTCGATCTGATCCTCGCCAGCCAGAGCGATCCGGCGCATGCCGATCACCGCGCCGATCTGGAGACTTTCCTGTTCGACAGCGGCCGGCCGATGCTGCTCGTCCCCTATACGATGAAAGTGCCTCAGCCAATCAAGCGGGTGATGGTCGCGTGGAACGGGTCGCGGGAAGCGGCGCGGGCGACCTTCGATTCGATGCCGTTCCTCAAAGCAGCCGACAGCGTCGAGGTATTCTGCGTCGATCCGAGCGACCGTGGCGGCCAGACGCCGGAAATGGCAGGCGCCGAAATCGCGACGACCCTTGCCCGGCACGGCGTCAACGTGACCCTGTCGACGCAGGGAAAGAGCGGCATCTCTGCGGCAGCGGCGATCGAGAACCACCTGTCGGAAGGCAGCGTGGATCTTCTGGTGATGGGCGGCTATGGCCATTCGCGCTGGTGGGAAATGCTGTTCGGCGGCGTCACCCGCAGCCTGCTCGATTCGATGACGGCGCTGACTTTGCTTTCCCGCTGACAAATCCTTGCGTCACCGGGCGAATTGCCGCTATTAGCGAGAGCCAACAACATGCTTTCGCTAATGGTGGCCAGCCTCATGTCTCTTCCCGAAAAAGCCTTCCCCGTTTCCTGGGATCAATTCCACCGCGACGCCCGGGCGCTTGCCTGGCGTCTTGCAGGCCTGAAACAGGATTTCCGCGCGATCGTCTGTATCACCCGCGGCGGCCTGGTGCCGGCGGCGATCATTTCGCGCGAACTCAATATCCGCCTGATCGAGACGGTCTGCATCGCCTCCTACCACGACTACGTCAATCAGGGCGAGATGAACCTGCTCAAGGGAATCACCCCCGAACTGACGGTCGACGAAGGCGCCGGCGTGCTCGTGATCGACGACCTGACCGATACCGGCAAGACGGCATCGGAAGTGCGCACCATGTTGCCGAAGGCGCATTTCGCCTGTGTTTATGCGAAACCCTCAGGCGTGCCGACCATCGACACTTTTGTCACCGAAGTCAGCCAGGACACCTGGATCTATTTCCCCTGGGACATGGGCTTCACCTATCAGGAGCCGATCGCCAAGGCGGACCGCGGCTAACCTGTAGCGGCCAGTTTCAGGCGGGCGCGAGCCGGGTTTGTGGATGGCAGGAAAAGGAGCGGCAGGGAACCCTCGCCGCAGGAGCGCTTGGGCGCGGGCCAGCGGCGGATTCGGCGCGTTCGGAAGGACTGCCGTTAATAGTTCATTTCGGCATCGCCGAGCTCGATGAGGCCTCCGCGCGGCTCGAATTTGGCATTCATCAAGGAATTCGCGCCGATTTCGTCCCAGGCGCTATATTTCTCCGCTTTCCTCATGAGGGCGTCCTAATTTTATTTTTTCTTCATATAAAGAAGGAACACTGTCGTCCGTAGGCTTTGCCTGGCAATGGCGACGCGGGCATGATGCCTGCCGTGTAATACTCTCAGCGTACGATGTCCGAGTTCAATCCGCCAGACTGGGATCTCCCGGTCGCGTCTGCATGACATCGAGGCCCTGGATGCGTGATTTTTTGAATAGGATGCCGCTCACCACCAAACTGGCGGCGCTTATCGTCGCGGTCAACATTTGCGGCGTTTCCGCATTGGCAACCTATACCTGGATATCGGAAACACGCTTGCTGATCAGCACGGCGACGACACAGTGGTCACGCGGCGCGGAGCAATTCGCATCGGTTGCGGCCGGCGGCGTGAAATGGGGCAAGGTCAATGCGGTGCGGGAAGCCTACGCCTTGTCGCGCGACAATCCGGCACTCAACCTGGTCCAGTTCGCCGCGTTCAACGCCGAACTCGCCCCGGTCGACATCTGGGCACGCGAAGGCGTGCCAGGCGTCCTGTCCTCCGCCGAATTGGCCCAGGCGATCAGTCGGAAACCCGACGAAACGGTTGTCGATACGACACTGGCTTCCAGAGGTCTGGTCGGGATCATTGTGCCCCTGCCTCCAGACAAATCCGGCAAGGTCACAGGCTATCTCTTCACCGCCTGGTCGGTGGCGAAAATCCTCGCCACGGCACAGCAGGAGGTTTTGAATACGCTGCTTATCCAATTGCTCGTCATCACCGTAGCGGTAACAGCTTTCCTCTTTGCAATGCGCAGACTTGTCGGACGCCCCGTCAGGAACCTCAGTGCGCGCATCATCGCTTTGCAAGCCGGCGACCTCACCTCCCCGGTCGAATACCAGCGCAATGGCGACGAGATAGGCGTTCTCTCGCGCGCGCTGGAAGTGTTCCGCGGCGAGGCTATTGCGAAGGTCGAAGAAGAGCGTATCGCCGCCGAACAGCGCCAGTCGCTTGACGAGGAACGCGCCCGCAATACGAGGATCACCGAGGAAACCAGCAACACGCAACGGGCCGTCATGGCACAGCTCGGACACGCGCTGGAGAGGCTTGCCGGAGGCGACTTTTCGACTCATCTCGATGGTCTCGGCCCGGATTTCGAAAAACTGCAGCAGGACTTCAACAACATGGTCGAGGCGGTTGCCGCCGCCCTGACGGAGATCAAGGAAGCCTCTCACCAGGTGGAAGATCGCTCCAGCGAGCTTGCCGGCGCCGCCGACCAGCTGGCCCAGCGCACGGAACGGCAGGCCGCGGCTCTTCAGGAGACCGCCGCCTCCCTTGGCCAGGTCACAACAACGGTCAAAACCTCTTCACAGAAGGCCGAGAGCGCCGGGCACCTCGTCGAGGAGACGAAGAAGGGTGCTCATTCGTCGGCAACCGTCGTCCGCAATGCGATCGGCGCGATGGACCGTATCCAGGCCTCGTCCAGCCAGATCGGCCACATCATCGGCGTCATCGACGAGATCGCCTTCCAGACCAATCTCCTGGCGCTGAATGCCGGCGTCGAGGCGGCCCGCGCGGGCGAGGCCGGCAAGGGTTTTGCAGTCGTTGCTCAGGAAGTGCGCGAGCTGGCCCAAAGATCGGCCAATGCGGCCAAGGAAATCAAGGTTCTGATCACCAGCTCCAATCAAGAGGTCGCTGCCGGCGTCGGGCTTGTCAACGACACGGGCGACGCCCTTCTCCAGATCGGCGACCAGATCAACCGCATCAGCGACAGCATCGTTTCGATCGTCCAGTCCTATCGGGAACAGGCCATGGGTCTGCAGGAGATCAACACCGCCATCAATCAGATGGATCACGCGACGCAGCAGAATGCGGCAATGGTGGAAGAAACCAATGCCGCCTGCCAGGAACTGCTTTCTCAAGGCCGTCTGCTGCTGAGTTCGGCCAGCAGTTTCATCGTCGGACAACCAGCCGGGAATGGCGCCCAGGTCCATCCCGGATCGGGGAGGCATCAATCTCTCTCCGACGAAAGAGCCAGCTTTGCCGCTCCGTTCAGACAAGCGTCCTGAAGACGCCTCTGCGGCGGCATGACCTCATAAACGTCAGCAACCTATGGAAGGGAAACATCTATGCATAAAATCATCGTCATGCTCCTTCTCGGCAGCACCGTACTCGCCCTGCCCCTTGGCACGGCTCTGGCGGAGGAGGCCCACGTCGCGCCGGTGACCGAATATGTCACCGCTAAAGTAAAGCCCTGGCTCACCGACACCGTGGTCATCTCGGCGATCAAGGCCCAGAATGCGACCAATGCCAAGCTGAGCGACGCCGATATCCTGGCGCTCGACAAGAAATGGCGCGCCGAGGTCGACAGCTCCAATCGTGCGACCATCGACAGCGTGCTGAACAACGCCTTGTCGAAACTTCTCGTGGAGAAGAAGGAAAAGTCCGAAGGGGCGATTACGGAAATCTTCGTCATGGACGCCAAGGGCCTCAATGTCGGCCAGAGCGACATAACCTCCGACTATTGGCAGGGCGACGAGGCAAAGTTCAAGAAGTCCTTCGGTGCCGGCAAGAACGCGCTCTTCGTCGACGAGGTCGAAAAGGACGAATCGTCCCAGACGCTGCAATCGCAGGCAAGCGTGACGATTTCCGACGAGAGCGGAACGCCGATCGGCGCCGTGACGATCGGGATAAACGTCGATTCTCTCTGAGCCGGGCGAGATTGCTTCGGCGCTGTGGCACCGTTGAGGCCGCAGCGCCGGGACACATAAACCAGACTCTGGACCCGCCGATGACGAACGTGTTCGGCAAACGTCCTCTAAGCGGCCAGCGTTCTTGGGCCTAAGCCAGTCAAGACGCCTGAGTCTGTTTCCTGGACGGAGCTCCACCCCGTCAGGGGCCGTTCGCCAAGGACTGATTCTCGTCAGCCCCTTCCAAAAATCCCGGTATTTGTCATCAGCCCGCGCGGTCCAAAACCGGCGCGGGCTGATCTATTACTAGTGGCTGTGGATTCTTGAAGTGCCTCAATATGGTACGGCCGGACCTTCAAAACCCCGCCGAGCCGGGTTTGTCGTAGGGTATGGCTGTCACGAAATATTTCGGCACCTTCCTACGCAAGCTTCAAGCCATCCTCGCAACTGCCTGAGATTCCTTGGCTATTTTTCCATCCCCGTTATCCACAGCCTGATAGGCACAATATCTTGTGGTTATAAAAGCGTAGCGATCTACGCCTTGACGAATCTCTCGGGTCGTCCGACAGTGTTCCTTACGTTGCGGCGGCGACTGGACCGGAATTACGAGGCCGGTTCTTCTTCGAGTTTGACGGGAAAAGACCATGCAGTCCGGCTATGAGGGGCGGGCTGCAAGAACGGTCTCCGTGCGTGCTCGATTTTCCGCTCCGGAACAACGGTTGGGACTGGCGGAAAGATTCTGTTAATACTATATGTAGTAGTGTTGCAGCCGTTATCACCACAACATACAGGTTGGCATCTACGGATGATCACCTGGGATCGGGAACATTCAACCGGCTGCGCGCGTCGAACGTGTGGGCTGGAGCGGCACATCTGCGCCTTACCAACGGGCGCCAACTGACGAGGGATTTAAGGCAATGCGCATCGAACGTCGTTTCACCAAGCCGGCCACAGGCGCTTACGGGGAAATCGAATTCCGCAAGGGGATCAGCGAGATCCGCAATCCGGACGGCTCGATCGTCTTCCGGCTTGCCGACATCGACGTGCCGGCGCAGTTCTCCCAGGTCGCGACGGACGTTCTGGCCCAAAAATATTTCCGCAAGGCCGGCGTTCCCAAGATTCTGAAAAAGGTCGAAGAGAATGACGTCCCCTCCTTCCTGTGGCGCTCCGTCGCTGACACGGAAGCGATGAAGGCGCTGCCGAAGGAAGAGCAGTACGGTTCCGAAACCGATGCGCGTCAGGTTTTCTCCCGTCTTGCCGGCACCTGGACCTATTGGGGCTGGAAGGGCGGTTATTTCACCTCCGAAGAAGACGCGGCCGCCTTCATGGACGAGCTTGCCTATATGCTCGCCACCCAGCGCGTCGCGCCGAATTCCCCGCAGTGGTTCAATACCGGCCTGCACTGGGCCTATAGCATCGACGGCCCCGGCCAAGGCCATTTCTATGTCGACCCGTTCACCGGCAAGCTCACCAAGTCCAAGTCGGCCTATGAGCATCCGCAGCCGCATGCCTGCTTCATCCAGTCGGTCGAGGACGATCTCGTCAACGAAGGCGGCATCATGGACCTGTGGGTGCGCGAGGCGCGCCTCTTCAAATACGGCTCCGGCACCGGCTCCAACTTCTCGATGCTGCGCGGCGAAGGCGAAAAGCTGTCCGGCGGCGGTCGTTCTTCCGGCCTCATGAGCTTCCTGAAAATCGGTGACCGCGCGGCGGGCGCCATCAAGTCGGGCGGCACCACCCGCCGCGCCGCCAAGATGGTCGTGGTCGATATCGACCATCCGGATATCGAGGAATACATCAACTGGAAGGTCAAGGAAGAGCAGAAGGTGGCGGCCCTCGTCACCGGCTCGAAGATCGTCTCCAAGCACCTCAAGGCGATCATGAAGGCCTGCCTCAACTGCGAAGGCGGTGGCGGCGACGATTGCTACGATCCCTTGAAGAACCCTGCCCTCAAGCGCGAAATCAAGGCCGCCAAGAAGGACCAGGTTCCGGAAAACTATATCGGCCGCGTCATCCAGTTCGCCCGCCAGGGCTACAAGGACCTGGAATTCAAGACCTATGACACGGACTGGGATTCGGAAGCCTACCTCACCGTCTCCGGCCAGAACTCCAACAACTCCGTCTCGCTGAAGGACGACTTTTTGCGCGCCGTGGAGCAGGATGGTGACTGGAACCTCACCGCCCGCAAGGACGGAAGGGTGATGAAGACGCTGAAGGCCAAGGACCTCTGGGAACAGATCTCCTACGCCGCCTGGGCGTCCGCCGATCCGGGCATCCACTTCAACTCGACGATGAACGACTGGCACACATCGCCGGCCGGCGGCCCGATCCGCGGCTCGAACCCGTGCTCGGAATACATGTTCCTCGACGACACGGCCTGCAACCTCGCCTCCATGAACCTGCTGCAGTTCAAGGACAAGACGACTGCCCGCATCAACATCGCCGACTACGAACATGCGACCCGCCTGTGGACCGTCGTGCTCGAAATCTCGGTGATGATGGCGCAGTTCCCCTCGCGCCAGATCGCCGAACTCTCCTACCAGTACCGCACGCTCGGCCTCGGCTACGCCAATATCGGCGGCCTCTTGATGTCGACCGGCATCGCCTATGACTCTCCGGAAGGCCGTGCCATCGCCGGCTCGCTGACCGCGATCATGACCGGCATTTCCTATGCGACCTCGGCCGAAATCGCCTCCGAGCTCGGCCCCTTCCCGAACTATGCCCCGAACCGCGACAGCATGCTGCGGGTCATCCGCAACCATCGCCGCGCCGCCCATGGCGAGACCTCCGGTTATGAGGCGCTCTCGGTCAACCCGGTCGCCCTGATCCATTCGGAAAACCCCGACCAGGATCTCGTCGCCCATGCCAAGGCTGCCTGGGACAAGGCGCTCGCGCTCGGCGAACAGCACGGCTACCGCAACGCCCAGGTCTCGGTCATCGCCCCGACCGGTACGATCGGCCTCGTGATGGATTGCGACACGACCGGCATCGAGCCCGATTTCGCGCTCGTCAAGTTCAAGAAACTTGCCGGCGGCGGCTACTGGAAGATCATCAACCGCGCCGTTCCGGAAGCGTTGCGCACGCTGGGTTATTCGGAAAGCCAGATCGCCGAGATCGAGGCCTATGCCGTCGGCCACGGCAACCTCAACCAGGCGCCCGGCATCAACCCCGGCTCGCTGCGCGCCAAGGGCTTCACCGACGACAAGATCGAAGCCATCAACGGCGCCACCAAGGCTGCCTTCGACATCAAGTTCGTCTTCAACCAGTGGACGCTTGGCGCCGACTTCCTGAAGAACACGCTGAAGGTCACCGACGAGCAGCTCGCCGACATGAGCTTCAACCTGCTCGAACATATCGGCTTCTCGAAGAAGGACATCGAAGCCGCCAACATCCATGTCTGCGGCGCGATGACGCTGGAAGGCGCGCCCTTCCTGAAGGCCGAGCATCTTCCGGTCTTCGATTGCGCCAATCCCTGTGGCAAGATCGGCAAGCGTTACCTCTCGGTCGAAAGCCACATCCGCATGATGGCGGCCGCCCAGCCGTTCATCTCGGGTGCGATCTCCAAGACGATCAACATGCCGAACGACGCGACCGTTGAGGATTGCGGTTCCGCCTACATGCTCTCCTGGAAGCTCGGCCTGAAAGCCAACGCGCTTTATCGCGACGGCTCGAAGCTTTCCCAGCCGCTCAACTCGTCGCTGATTGCCGATGATGACGCGGAAGACGCCGTCGAGGAACTGCTGGCCCAGCCGGCAGCCGCCCAGGCCGTGACGATCACCGAAAAGATCGTCGAGCGGATCATCGAAAAGGTCGTCCGCAGCCAGGAAAAGCTGCCCGGCCGCCGCAAGGGTTATACCCAGAAGGCAAAGATCGGCGGACACACGATCTTCCTGCGCACCGGCGAATACGACGACGGCCGCCTCGGCGAAATCTTCCTCGACATGAACAAGGAAGGGTCGGCGCTACGCGCCTTCATCAACAACTTCGCGATCTCCGTCTCGCTCGGCCTGCAATATGGCGTGCCGCTCGAGGAATATGTCGACGCCTTCACCTTCACCAAGTTCGAACCGGCCGGCATCGTCACGGGCAATGACGCGATCAAGAACGCCACGTCGATCCTCGACTACGTGTTCCGCGAACTGGCGATCTCCTATCTCGGCCGCCACGACCTCGCGCATGTCGACACGTCGGACTTTTCCAACACCGCGCTTGGCCGCGGCGTCTCGGAAGGCAAGGCGGACGTGGTCTCCAAGGGCCTGACCCGCGGCTATAAGCCGACCCTCGTTTCCGGCACCGGCGGCGACCGCCCGGCAGCCGACATCAAGGGTGCAGCCACCGCCGCCCCTGCCCGCGCTTCGACCGGCACCAACGTAACCGCCTTTGCCGGTGCCGCCGCCCGCAAGCTGGAACCGACGGTCGCCATCTCCACTTCCGAAATCGTCTCCTTCAAGCGGGACTATGAGGAGCGCGCCAAGGAACTCGCCGAAGAGATCGTCGAGGAACTGGCCGAGGAACAGGCGGCCACCACCGCCCTCTTCTCCGACAAGGCCGCCGACGAGGCAGCAACGGCGAAGACGGAAGCCAAGAAGGTCGAAAACGAACGCCGCATGCGCTCGATTGCCCAGGGGTATACGGGCAACATGTGCGGCGAGTGCCAGAACTTCACGATGGTCCGGAACGGGACTTGCGAGAAGTGCGACACTTGCGGTGCGACGAGCGGTTGCAGCTGATTTTTGTGAATAGCTGAAGGAAAACAGCCCGAAGGAAACTTCGGGCTGGACTACTAAAGAGAACAAAACGAGACTCAGGTGAAGTGATTTGCGTGCATTGGAAATGACAAAGCCGGAGTCCTTGGACCCCGGCTTTGGATACCGCGAAAAAGCCGAAGCTCACGCGGGGCGAAGAGACTCACATCCCTTGCCTGTAGCATGGTTAATATATGGGATTTGAGAAATCAGAGTCGAGGTAGCTTTGGCAGTTTAGAGCCATCGGAGATGATCATGGCACGAAATACTGGTGATAACTTTCGACGTGGTGCGGTTACCGGACGCACTCAATTCGAACGCCCTGACGGGCATTTCCAGAAGCGCGATGAGCGCACTGGCCACTTCATGGAAGTGAAGCAATCCGACGGAAAGTTTAAAGGTGTGGCGACGGAGCCTGATGGTCGGGATACCGACAACTCCTAGCGACAAACTACTGGAAACCCGTAGTTTCCCATGCTAAACTTCGAATGGGATGATCAGAAGGCTGCGGCAAACCTCGCTAAACACGGCGTTGGCTTTGCCGCGGCCACTGCCGTTTTTCGCGATCCATTCGCCTTCGATACCGAAGACAGATCGATGGATTACGGTGAGATCAGACGACGCATCATCGGACTCGGCAACGGTCGCTTCCTGACTGTTATCTATACCGAGCGCGGTGAAACGATCCGGCTCATATCGGCCAGAAAAACAACGCGGGCGGAGCGTCGGGAGTATGACGATGCCAGGTAATAAAAAACAACAATCGAACTGGGCTCGCTTTGACGCCATGAGCGACGATGAAGCGGAAGCCAATGCGCTCGCGGACCCGGACAACCCACCTATGACGAGCGAGCAGCTCCGCTCCGCTCCCCGCATGCCGCAGGTCAAGGTCATCCGACGCGCACTCGGCCTGACCCAGGAAGAGTTTTCCGGCCGCTACCAGATCCCGCTCGGGACGTTGCGCGACTGGGAGCAAGGCCGATCCGAACCGGACCAGCCGGCAAAGGCATATCTGAAGGTGATTGCGGTTGACCCGGAAGGCACGGCGAAGGCGTTGGTAAAAGGCGCTGCATAGTTCATAGCCCGCAATTGCAGGCAGCAGACGCCCTATCCCCCCTGTCGGGGAGATAGGAATTTCAACATCTTAGCGCAGCTAAGTGTTAGAAATTCCAAGAGAGGGGCCCGACATCTGCGCCAACCGCAAATCCCTCACCTGAAAAATCTGCGGCACCGTTGCGGCAAAATGATGAAGCAGCGTGAGACGAGGCATCGCTGCCCAGCAACCAGCCAACCTCAAAAAAACCATCTGTGGCTGTGGTCGGTTCGTAGAGCCACGCATCGGAATCGCTTAGCTATTCCCTCGTCTAGCGACGGGAGGACGGATATGGCGGCGTGCAGGGATACGAATGGTGACACCTGGGAGATTTACCAGAGCGGCACCCAGTGGCGTTGGAAGCGTACAGCATCCAATGGCAAGGTCGTCGGGGCCTCGACGGAATCTTACGTGAATAAAGCGACTGCATTGCCAATGCCAAACGGAACGGCATGACGTGTAGCCCGGTCTGAGCGGTCGGGTGTCGGTCTCTCTTGAGGCACCCAGCCAACTTGGTACATCCTCATTCCTGTGCTTGTCACAGGAATCCAGCAGCGCCGCGTCTGCGGCGCGACAGACTCTCTTCAAATTTGGCAACGCGAGAGACGGAGACGTCCCTTCCCGCCGTGCAGACGCGCGGCGGCTGGATCCCTGTGACGAGCACAGGGATGAGGGAGGGGAGCTCATCTCCCGTCAACAAACAGCCCACCTGCCTGCTTCGCCCCGCTCGCCCCCATGAGACCAAGGTCCCCACCCCACCGGACCTTGGTCCCGAATGCAGGCTCATTGGTCCTAATCCCATGGATTTATATCGGCCGCTGCTCCAGAATGCGCGGAATCTGAAAAGCACCCAAGCGCGGAGCGTCTCCCGGCTTGGGCAGGGCATATGGAGATCGGTAAATATGAACAAGGTCCTCAAGAACGGCATCGTTGTCCTGGCGCTTGCTGCAGTCTCCGTCGGCGGGGTAACCGGATTTTCAGACCTCGCTTTCGCCAAAGACGGAAATGGCGGCGGCAACGGCGGCGGTAATGGTGGCGGCCATGGCGGTGGAAACGGCGGCGCCGATCGCGACAATCTCTCGAACCACGGCCAATCCGGCAAGAGCCGGTCGACGTCGGCCAGTCTCGGCTCCGGCAAGGAGCGGGCGAAGAAGGATGCCGACCGCAAGGTCTCCAAAGCAACGCCAGCGGAGAAAGCCAAGCCGCAGGCCGCAAAAGTGGCAGGCCTCAGCTCCCTGAAGCGCAATTACCACGCCTATCTCAACACAAGCGATCCGCGGATGGCCTCGCTCTCGGCCTACGTGAAGGCCTATGCCCAGTACGAACTGACAAACGGCATCGATCCTGCCGTCACGGATCCCGAGCTCGGCGAAGCTGCGCTGCGCGATGCGCTGGAGGATTTCGCGGGCGCCCCGGTGAGCGACGAGGCCTTCGGATGGGCGCAGGACCAGCTTGGAGTAGGCCCCGCAGTCGGCAAGATCGACCAGGTCCGTGACCAACTCGATACGGACGCGGCTCTCTGAGAGCTTCCCGTCGAAACCGGCAGCGCCGTACGCCTCCCGGCATACGGCGCTTTGCAGATTGTCGAACCGCAACGATACCGTCTCCAGATCCGATGGATCCGGAGAGTCTGCGGCACTAGAACTTGTAGTTCACGCCAGCCTTGAGCGTCTGATCCCGCACATCGGTGCGGGAGGAAACACCGCCCGACGAGCTACGGACGTCATTGGTCATGGTGTAATTGTATTCGAAGCGGGCCGACAGGTTGTCGGTGAGCTTCTGCTCGACGCCGGCGCCCAGGACCCAGCCCGGCTTCCAGCCGTCCGGACCGGACGTACCGTTCTTGCCGCCGAAGCTGGTGAGCGCGACGCCGGCGGTGCCGTAGACGAGCGTCTGGTTCAAGCCGACGCCGGCCTTGGCCTTGGCGGCCACGCGGCCCTTTTCAGTGATCTTGCCGCCTGGCACGCGGCTTTCCACGTTGCCGAGATGGGAGGCTTCGATTTCCGCGCCGACGACGCCGGAATCGAGGTCCATGTTGTAACCGCCGTGAGCGCCGAGAACGAGGCCCTTGTCGCCATCGAACGGGTTCAGCTTGCGGGATGCCATGCCGAGATCGGCACCGACATAGGCACCGCCCCAGCCGGCCTTCGGCGCGCCGGCAGGTTCGTTATAGGCCGGAGGTTCGGAATAGGAGGTAAGGTCGGCAGCCCAGAGGGGCGTGGCAGCGAATGCGGCGAAGATCGCCAGGGCGAAGGGCTTCTTGTTCATGGTCTTGGCTTTACTCCGTACAGCACCTGCGTCGCGAACACATGCAGGCGGTTACTCAAAGGTTACGCACCGCGCGGCAGTCACGGTCACACCACCCAAGCCCCTCAGGCCCGGACTGCCGGCAAGTATCCATTCATTTTTCACGAATTCATAAACACTTCCTTAACTTGCCGACCGCTTCCGCGGGCCACGCGATCAACAAGTGTAACAGTGTCGAGAGAGGAACCGGAGTCGCGGATAAAAACCGCCGAACGAGGCGCTGGGAGGTGTCACTTATTACCTACCTTACGAGGCAGCTTTCAGCGCCCCGTCCGATCCTCGGGTCTCGTTTTGCTCGCCCGAGGATCACGAAAGGGAACCGAGGATCGCCAGGGGATGAGTGTGTCTGATGAAACCGTCCACCCGCTCCTCCTCAATCCGTTGCAGCCGCGAGAATCTGGCCGCCGTTGCGTTCCTGAACGATGACAGCCCGTTTCTGGCCGGATTTTCCCGAAGCGACCGGCAGGCTTTGCGCCTTGCCGTTCCAGAACCCGAGATGCGTCAGTTCGCGCACCACATGCGCGTGCGGCAAGGTCTCGCCGGCGTTTTCGCCGCGGGCGACAGGAACCTTCACGAGGCCCGCATCGTAACGGACCAGCCAGATATCAGCGGTCGAACCGGGTTTGCCGCCGCCGTCGATCGAGACCGTATCGCCCTTCAGGCTGACCGCAGGCCCGGCGAGCGGCTTTTCGGCGGCGATCAGCCCGCGAACCTCGCCGAGATCCTGGCCGACTGTCGAGGTGCGGCCATTGATGACCATCTGCGGCGTGAACGGGCTCGAATGCCCCAGCGCCGGCTCGTAGGTCACCTGGCGCCGGGTGAATTCCTCGCGGCCGAAGATGTCTTTCCAGCCGAGATAATCCCAGTAGGTCACGGCGAAGCTGAGCGCCAGGATGTTGGGATCGCCGCTCAGCTTGACCAGATTGGCATTGGCGGGCGGACAGGACGAGCAGCCCTGGCTGGTGAACAACTCGACCACGACCGGATTTTGCGCGCCGGCCAAGGCAGGGGCGGCGCCGATCAGGCCAAGCGATGCGGCGGCGATCGCGATACGGAACGAATTCAGGTTTTTCACGGGGATGCTCCTTGCAGCATTGCCATCGCAGCTTCATTCGCGCGGGCTCGCGCCCCGGTTACAGGCTCACGGTTTAGTGACCCCTCGGAATCCGGCCGAGCCGTTCGCAAGCGCCGCCGCACGTCGTGCCGGCGGCCGGCAAACCATCCGGCGGTTGCGAAAAACCCTAAATATTCACAGGTCAGGAACCAATGGGCAGCCGGCGTGTTGGAAGAGCGCAATTTCAAACCAACAAACCCTTATCTTTCAGGAGGTTCACCATGGGACGCGGCATTCTGCTCTGGCTTCTCGGCATCCCGCTGCCGATCGTCATCCTTCTCGTTCTCTTCATGCGTTGAGGAGGCGGGAAATGCCCATTTCATCCATAGGCTCCGCGGTCGCAACTCCCGTGGAATCGTCGAAATCCGCGATCGCGTGGGGGCCGATTTTCGGCGGCGCGGTAGCTGCCACCGGTATCAGCCTCATCCTCATCCTTTTCGGCTCCGGTCTCGGTCTCACCATGGTCTCCCCCTGGTCGGGTGAAAGCAGTTCGGCCGCCACCGTCGGCATCAGCGCGGCAATCTGGCTGGTGGTGGTGCAATGGCTGTCGGCAGCGCTCGGCGGATATCTGACCGGCCGGCTGCGCACCAAATGGGCCGCCGTTCACACCGACGAGGTATTCTTCCGCGATACCGCCCATGGTTTCGTATCCTGGGCCGTGGCGACGGTCTTCGTCGCGGGCTTCCTGGCCTCGTCGCTCGGCTCGCTCGTCGGCGCCGGCGCACAGGCCGTGGGTTCGGCGGCGGCAACCGCCGGAGTTGCGGGATCGGCAGCGGCGGCGTCCGCCTCCGGCGATGCGTCGGGAAGCACAGACATGGCGACGTCCTATTTCACCGATGCGCTCCTGCGTCCACAACAGGCCCAGGCCCGCGCCCAGAACGACGATGGGGCGGCAACCGCGGAAGTGTCGCGCATTCTGCTCAACGGCGCCGTCCAGGGCGGCGTGCCGGAAGACGACAAGGCCTATCTGGCAACGATCGTCGCGGCCCGTACCGGCCTTTCGCCGCAGGATGCCCGCGCTCGCGTCGATGCGGTCCTGAAGCGGATCGAGGATGCCAAGGTCGCCGCCCAGAAGGCCGCGGACGAAGCCCGCAAGGCAGCCGCCACGACCGCAATGGTCGGCTCGCTGTCGCTGCTCGTCGGCGCGTTCATCTCCTGCGCCGCCGCCGCACTCGGCGGCCGTCAGCGGGACGAGGAGGAAGACCTGCTCGTCGCGACACGCTACTGAACACCACGATCACGATGGAGCGGTCGTGTGGAAACGCGGCCGCTCTTTTTTCGTCTCAAGGCTTGCCGGCGCGGATATGCAGGAAGATCGGCGCAACGCGGGTATCGGCGACGACCGGTTCTGCCAGCGCCAGTTCTTCCGACGCCATCGGCTCGCCAAACGCCTCGATCACCAGCCCCGCCTCGACGATCATCGAAACCCAGGTGGTCAGCGTCCGGTGGAAACGCGGCACCGAAAAGGGCGTCAGCTTCGCCTGCTCCTCGGCGGGGATTTCGGAAAACAGCCAGCGCTCGATCCGATCCGTCTCGTCGAAATAGTCGGCGATCTGCACGGCCACCGCCTCGCCCGCATCATCGCGGATATTCTTGCGCGTCGGCGGCACGAAGCAGGGATGCAGGATCGAGAACTGCAGGAAACCGCCGGGCTTCAGGACGCGATAAACGCCCTTCAGCACCTCGCGCTGGTCGGCCATGTCCATCATCGACATGAAGGCGGTGACGAAATCGAAGCTCTCGTCCGGAAAATCAATCCCCTGCCCGTCGCCGAGCACATAAGTGATGCCGAGCGGTTCGCTCTCCTCGGTTTCGCGGGCATAGCGGATGAAGGTCGGGGCGATGTCGAGGCCGGTCATCTCCGCCCCGCGCCGGGCGACGTCGCGGGTATTGGTGCCCTCGCCGCAGCCGAGATCGAGGCCCTTCAATCCGGCAACCGGCGGCAGCATGTCGAGAAAGGCCGGCGTGTTCAGCGCATCCCGATATTTGTCGTAACCGGCCCGCGAATAGATCGTCCAGGTCTCGGCATTGCTCTCCCAGTGGGCGCCGACAACAGTCGCATCCATGCTCGTCTCCTCTCAATCGTCGGTTGGGGGGCGAGCTATATCCGCGACGGAGGACAAAGGGAAGACGGCGAAAGCAAAAGAAAAACCTTCCGGCAGCACAACCGCCGAAAGGTTCTGATTGGAACGGTCTAAGGGTCAGACCCCGGAAAAGCGGTCGCGGTGGAAACGGTACACGTCTTCGCGAAATCCGATATCCCGAAGCAGGTGCTCGTCGATCATGGGCAACCTCTTGAGCCTCGCCCGGCCGCGCTCGCCATCGGCATCCTTCACCGTGGCGAGCGGACTGAGCCAGCGGCCGGAAATCACGGCGATGGCGCCCAGCAATGTCGTTGCAGGCATGCTCCTCCCTCCCCCTCAGGCCGCGACCGCCGGCAGGCAGGCGTCGCAGATCGCCTGCAGATGCCGATGGTCGGTGCCGCAGCAGCCGCCGAGCACCCGCATTGCCGGATAGTTCTGCCGGAGCGAGCGGTAGCGGGCGCCGAGGTCGAGCGGGTCGCCGATATCCAGTTCCGTCGACTCGTCGAGTTCCTGATGGCTCTTGGCGGACGCGTTGGCGCGGATGCCGGAGATCCGCTTCACCCAGTTTTCGCCGCGGGAAAGCGCGTGCTCGAAATGGGTCGGGTGGGCACAATTGACCATGTAATAGGCCGCGTAGCCCTCCGTCGCCGCATCGGTCTCCTCGATCGCTGCCCGCAATGTCTTGCCGTTCACCAGCCGGCCGTCCGTCTCGACTGTGAAGGACACGATACAGGGCATGCCGACGCGCCTCGAGGCCCGGACGATGCCGATCGCCTCGCCGATATTGTTCATGGTGATCGCCGAGATCATGTCGGCCTCGCTCTCGGCAAAGGCTTCAGCCTGGAAAGCGTGATAGTCTTCCGCCGCATGAGGCTCCATGTTGCCGTCCTTGTAGCCGTCGCCGCGGGGTCCGATGACGCCGTTGAGGACGATCGGCCGGCTCGGCCGCTCCCAGAGACGGCGCAGCTTTTCGACGTATTCCACCGAGCGGATATTGACCGCCCTCAGAGCGTCGCGATCGTAACCGAGCTGCGGCCCCCAGTCCGCATTTGCCCGCCAGGTCGGCGTATCGAGGATGAAGCCGAGGCGGTGTTCGCGGGCGATCGCCAGATAGGTTTCATAATACGCGGTCAATTCTTCGCGGCCTGCCGCGTCGTCGAGCAGCGGAAAAGCCGCGAAGGCCGGAAGGTCGATGACGCGATGGAAGACCAGCGTCGTTTCCAGCCCTCCGTCAGAAAGAAAATCGCCGCTCTTGATCTGCGGCAGGTCGTGGCGATACTTGGCCATCGTCTGTCTCCTGTGGTAAACATGGCAAGCGGGTCCGGATGTTGTTCCCGGCCGCTCGGTGAATGACCGTTTTTCGCAGGTTTAGGTGCGAGGCTTCTAGTAAGCTCATGGTACAGCCGAGCACGTTTTTAAAATTTGTCTGAATTTACGGGAGGTTAGCATGTCTGAAAGGGCGGAAGATCTCGACGCTGCCGCGCTGAGGCAGCGCGAAACTGTACCAACGGTCAAGTCTTCGGAAACGCGCAAGGGCGCAGCCACCCGTGATCGCATCATGGAAATTGCGGAAGCGTCCGTGCTCGCCAAGGGGTTTGCCGCCACATCGATCGACGAACTGATCGCCGAAGCCGGCATTACCAAGAGCGGGTTCTTCTACCATTTCAAGGACAAGAACGAGCTGGCGCGCGAGATGCTGCGCCGCTATGTCGCCGAAAACGACCAGGTCTTCGACGACATGTTCGGTCGGGCCCGGGAACTCAGCGACGATCCGCTGCAGGCTTTTCTATTGGGGCTGAAGTTCCTGAGCGAGCTGGTGCGCGATCTGCCGGGCGGCCATCCAGGCTGCCTGATCGCCGCGGTCTGCTATCAGGAGCGGCTCTTCGATCATGAAGTATTGAAGCTGAACTCGGATTCGATACGGTCCTGGAACGCGCGGTTTCTCGAATATATCGAGGAGATCGCAGAGGTCTATTCGCCCCGCGAACCGGTCGCTCTGGCAGATGTGGCGAACATGCTGTCCTGCATCATGGACGGGGCGATCATCATGTCGAAAGCGCTGAAGGATCCCCGGCAACTGGAGCGGCAGATTCTTGCCTACCGCTCCTATATAAAACTGCTGTTCTCGAGATAAGCGAACCGGGACGTTACTGCAGCGTACGCTGGAAAGTCTGCATGTCCGCCGGGGTGCCCGGAGCCACGCCCGCTTCGCCGCCATCGAGGCCGGTCGCCACCACCGAGACCCGGAACTTGCCGTCGAGGCTGCGGTCGAAGATCGCGCCGACGACGATGTCGGCATCGTCCATCACCTCGTCGCGGATGCGGCTTGCCGCTTCGTCCACCTCGAACAGCGTCATGTCGGAGCCGCCGGAGATCGAGATCAGCACGCCCTTGGCGCCCTTCATCGAGATGTCGTCGAGCAGCGGGTTGGCGATCGCGGCTTCGGCGGCGAGCAGTGCGCGGCCGTCGCCGGAGGCTTCGCCGGTACCCATCATCGCCCGGCCCATGCCCTTCATCACCGATTTCACGTCGGCGAAATCGAGGTTGATCAGGCCTTCCTTGACGATCAGGTCGGTAATGCAGCCGACGCCGGCAAACAGCACCTTGTCGGCGGTCATGAACGCGTCGGCAAACGTGGTCTTGGCATCGGCGATGCGGAACAGGTTCTGGTTCGGGATGACGATGACGGTATCGGCAGCGCGGCGCAATTCCTCGATGCCGGCATCGGCCGTCTTCATGCGGCGGTTGCCTTCGAAGGTGAAGGGCTTGGTGACGACGCCGACGGTGAGGATGCCGGCATTGCGGGCAGCATGGGCGATGACCGGTGCGGCACCGGTGCCTGTGCCGCCGCCCATGCCGGCGGTCACGAAGCACATGTGCGAGCCGGAGAGGTGATCCATGATCTCATCGATCGACTCTTCCGCGGCAGCCCGACCGATCTCCGGCAGCGAGCCTGCGCCGAGGCCTTCGGTCACATGGGCGCCGAGCTGGATACGCCGCGATGCCTTGGACGTTGCGAGAACCTGCGCGTCGGTATTGGCAGCGATGAAATCGACGCCCTCCAGCTCCTCGGCGATCATGTTGTTGATGGCGTTGCCGCCGCCGCCGCCGACGCCGATCACGGTGATCTTCGGCCGCATTTCGGTGATCTGGTATTTTTTGGCGTCCGTCATCGCAATCTCCTTGGCATCGGCACCCGCCGGCCGGGCGGCCTCGTGGCACCCGAATCACTTGTATTTTAGCTCGGCAACAAGGCAGAGGCTTGGCGAAAGAACAAGCTTGGTGTTGCAGAAAGCGGCCGAATGAAATTTTCCACAGGTTGGGTGGAACCTTTTCCGGTCATAGCAATTGTGAACAGTCGATCACAAAAGAGAGAGGAGCACCGCGTACCATGCCTACGTCCGCTGCACGTACGTCCATCGCCCCGCCGGATGACCATATCCTCACCGTTCAGGAGGCTCTCGAACCGCTCTTTCTTGCGCTCGAAGAGGAAGCGGAGATCAAGATGATCGCCGCCGCCGTCAAGGCCGGCTGGTCGGTGGAGGACGCTGTCACGGCGATCGACGAGCTTCGCCGGACAGAGCTCGTGTCCGACAGCTGGGCCCATTGATCCATCACAAAAACTCGTTCGCCCGCGCGCCGAAGATGTCCTAGACCTGCGCACCGCATATAGCTCTGGCGAGGACATCATGACCATCAGGAATATCTGCATCTATGGGGCCGGCGCTCTCGGGGGCGCCTTCGCGACGAAGATCGCGAGCGGCCTCGGCGCGGAGGCGAATGTCTCCGTCGTGGCGCGCGGCGCACATCTTGCCGCCATTCGCGAAAATGGCCTGACCGTCGAGCGGGGCGGCGATGCCGCGCCGCTCCATGCGCGTGTCACCGCCACCAGCGACCCGTCGGAACTGCCGAAACAGGACCTGATCGTCACCGGCCTCAAAGGACACCAGCTTGCGGATGCAGCCGAGGGCCTTGCCGGCCTTCTCAAGCAAGGCACGCGGGTCATCATGATCCTCAACGGCATTCCCTGGTGGTATTTCCATCGGGATTCCGAAAGCGGGCACGCGGAACGACAGCTCCCGGAACTCGATCCGGAAGGCAAGCTCTGGCGGCTGGTCGGCCCGGAACGCGTTATCGGCTGCGTTGCCTATCAGGGCGCCGAGGTCACCGAACCCGGCACCATTCGCCTCAATGGCGACGGGCGCTTTTTCCTCGGCGAACCTTCCGGCGAGCTTTCGCCCGACCTGGCGTCGATCTGCGAGCTTCTTGGACGCGCCGGCCTCAATATCATCCCGACCGAGCGGATCCGCGATGCGATCTGGACCAAACTGATGGGCAATGCCGCCTACAACCCGATCAGCGCGCTTACCCGCGGCCGGATGAACAGCATCATGGACAATGCGCCGCTCGCCGCACAGATCGGCAAGGTGATGACCGAAACCAGGGCGGTCGGCGAGGCGCTCGGCGCGATATTCAGCGGCAGCGTCGAAGAACAGCTCAGCCGTTCTGGCGGTTTTGGTCCCGTCAGGACTTCGATGCTGCAGGACCTGCTTGCCGGAAAGGCGCTGGAGATCGTGCCGCTGACCGGCATGGTGGTGGCGCTCGGCAAGCTCGCCGGCGTGCCGACACCGACCTGCGAAACGGTGCTGGCGCTGGCCATCCAGCTCGACCGCGAAAACCTCAGAAACTGATTCAAGTCCTTCCGAACGAGATTCCGCAGATTCCGGCAAGTGCTTGAAACCGCAGCCATGCCAGCCTTTCGGCCGGCATGGCATTGACTACGATTTACTTCTTCACCTGCTCCGCCCAGTTCGGCGCGTTGCTCTTGCCGTCGAGGAAAGGCAGCACGGTCGGCGCCAGGGCCGGCGATGCAAATGCCTCGTAATGGGTGAGATCGGGCAGGATCGCCAGCCGGTTCCTCGGCATGTTTTCCCGCATCCAGCCGGCATCCTTCAGGCCGCCGCCGAGCTTCTGATAAAACTCGACGATATGCTCCGGGCGCACCATGTCGCTGTCGCCGAAGACCAGCATGACCGGCATGGGCAACCTGGCGACCGTATCGGAGAAATCGTAGTCCCGGCGCATCAGGTCGCCCATCGCATCGAGGAGCCTTGGGAATTCGGAAACATCCGGAGCCACGGCCTTGTAGGAGATGAACATCGGCGTGTCCTTCATCATCTCGGCCATGGCACCGGTGACGGACTCCTGCTGCGGGATCATTTCCGGAAAGAAGCCGCTTTTCGCGAAAGGCGCCGAGGCGATGACGAGCCGCCGCACCTTTTCCGGCGCCTGAGCCGCCATCTGCAGGGCGATGCCGCCGCCCATGGAATAACCGAGCACATCGACCTGGCGGTAGCCGAGCTCGGAGACGATCTTGCCCATGTCGGCGCCCATGGCTTCCAGGCTGATCGGACGCTTGCCGAGCGAGGTGCGGCCATGGCCCTGGAGGTCGACGGCGATGACCTGGCGGTGCTCCGTCAGCGCCGGCATGATCGGTGCGAACATGTCGATGGAGCCGAGACCGCCATGGAGCAGCAGGAGCGGTTCGCCTTCCCCGCGGACCTCGTAATAATAGCTGATGCCGCCGGCCTCGACACGGCCCTTCTTCGATGGCTCGGCGGCGGTGGCCTGCGGGGCGGCCGATCTCGGCTCCTGCGCTTCGGCGAATGCTGGAACGAGCGATGCGGCAAGGGCTGCGATTGCGGTGGCGATTATCCTGATCGACATGACGTCCTCCTCGGGAATTTGGTTGGTGGTGATGCCCCAAGGACGAAGAGGAAGAGCCCGGGCCTACAATCCGCGCCAAAAACTCTGGCGCAAAGAAAATCCCGCCGCGAGGAGACGGCGGGACAGGCAGATTGGAGGTCAAAATATTATTCTTGTACGGCGGTTGCAGGGGACCAAAGCCGCCTGATTGTCTTCGGCGCGGCATGGGGATTGTGCCGGCTGAAGTTGGTCTTCAGAGAACTAAACACATAGGTAACCGCAATGTTCCACCATTCGTTAACGACACATTGTTAAGATTGATGAACTTCTATGCTGGCATCAATGAGGCAGGAATGGCCGTCCCGAATTTCCGCTTTACCCACTACGATCTCAAACCGCAGCGCGCGGGGACGACGATCGAGGTGACGTTGAATGCGGTGAATAACGTGCGCCTGATGAACGCCGCCAATTTCCAGCGCTTTACCGAACTTCTCGATTTCAAATATGTCGGGGGCGTTGCCAAGCGATCCCCTATCCGCCTGGTGATCCCCGAGGCTGGCCACTGGCACGTCATCGTCGACATGGAAGGTCATCACGGGCTGGCGGAATCCTCCGTCAGGCTGATCGGGGCGCCAGCCAACGTCGTGGCCCAGAAACAGGCCTCCTGATCGGTTTCAGCAGAGGGTCTACTTGGGGTTTCGTTCCTTGCGAAGCTTGGCCCACCAGTCGAGCCGCTTGCGGATGTCACGCTCGAAACCGCGCTCCGGCGGGTCGTAGAACGTCTGCCGGCCCATTTTCTCCGGAAAATAATCCTGACCTGAAAAAGCATCCGGCTCGTCGTGGTCGTAGCGATAACCGTCGCCATACCCCTCGCCCTTCATCAGCTTGGTCGGGGCATTCAGGATATGCTTGGGCGGCAGAAGCGAACCGTTTTCCTTGGCGGCCCGGGTTGCCGCCTTGAAGGCGGTATAGACCGCGTTGGATTTCGGCGCGGTCGCCAGATAGACGCAAGCCTGAGCGAATGCCAGTTCGCCTTCCGGTGAACCGAGATAGTCATAAGCATCCTTGGCGGCATTGCAGACGACCAGCGCCTGCGGATCGGCAAGGCCGATATCCTCGACCGCCATGCGCACCAGCCGGCGGCCGAGATAAAGCGGATCCTCGCCGGCATCGAACATGCGGGCCAGATAATAGAGCGCAGCATCGGGATCAGAACCGCGCACAGACTTGTGGAGCGCCGAGATCAGATTGTAATGCCCGTCCTGCGCCTTGTCGTAGACCGGGGCGCGGCGCTGGACGATCTGGGTGAGGCCCGTCGTATCGAAGACCTCCCCTTCCCGCGCGGCGCGCCAGACTTCTTCGGCAAGCGTCAGCACCGCGCGGCCATCGCCATCGGCCATGCGGATGAGGCTGGCGCGTGCATCCTCGTCGAGCGGCAGCGGCCTGCCTTCGGCCTGTTCGGCGCGGGTGAGAAGCTCGCTCAGGCTTTCCTCGTCATGGCTGCGGAACGTCAGCACCCGGGCCCGTGACAGAAGAGCGGCGTTGAGTTCGAAACTCGGGTTCTCGGTCGTCGCACCGACCAGGATGACGGTGCCGTCCTCCATGACGGGCAGGAAACTATCCTGCTGGGCGCGGTTGAAGCGATGGATTTCGTCGACGAAGAGCAGCGTCTGGCGGCCGTCCATGCGGCGCAGGCGCGCCGTCTCGAACACCTTTTTCAGGTCCGCAACGCCGGAAAAGATTGCCGAGATCTGTTCGAAGGCAAGTCCCGCCTCACCGGACAGCAGCCTGGCGACAGTGGTCTTGCCCGTGCCGGGCGGCCCCCAGAAGATCATCGAGCCGAGCGAGCCGCTGTCGATCATCCGCCGCAGCGCCCCGTCCTCGCCCGTCAGGTGCGGCTGGCCGGTCACTTCGGCAAGCGACTTCGGCCGCAGGCGATCGGCGAGCGGCCGCCGGTTGGCGACCTCTTCCGGAACCTTGGGCGCGAAGAGATCACCGTTCATCGGAAGAACTGCCTTATACGCTGGCCGCCACGCTCGATCTCGACACGCCAGAAACCCGGATCGTCGTCGAGCATGGTTTCCATGCCCTTGGTGCTGGTGACGGCGGTGCCGTTCAGGGAGATCAGGATGTCCTTCGGTTCGAAACCGAGGCGGGCGGCGGGAGAGTTGCGCGTCACGTCGGTCACGACCACGCCGGTCTTTTCAGCCGGGATGCGCAGTTCGGTCGCGAGCTTCGGCGACAGGTTGGCAACGCGAAGGCCGGCAAACGGATTGCGCCCCTCGATCAGCCGCTCGTCGCGCGGCGTGGTTTCCGGGGCGGTGTTGAGCGCCAGGTTCACCTGCCGCTGGCCGTCGGCGGTCTGGACGGTTAGCACCGCCTGCCTGCCGAGACCGGCGGTGGTCAGCCGGTAACCCAGCGCATCGGGATGCTCGACCGAAATGCCGTTGACGGCGGTCACCACTTCGCCGGGCTTCAGGCCGGCCTTGTCCGCCGGTCCGCCCTCGACAACGCGTGTCACCAGCGCGCCGCGGGCGGTCTTGAGGCCGAGCGCTTCGGCCACATCCGAATTGACGGCATCGAAACTCGCGCCGACGAATGGGCGTTCGAAGCTTGTCTTGCCCTGGGAAGCGGCGGCCAGAAAGACTTTCACGAGATTGGCGGGGATCGCGAAACCAATGCCGTTCGAACCGCCGCCGCGTGAAAAGATCGCGGTGTTGATGCCGATCAACTCGCCGTTCATGTTCATCAGCGCGCCGCCGGAATTGCCCGGATTGATCGAGGCGTCGGTCTGGATGAAGAAGCCGAAATCGCCCGTGGTGACCTGGTTGCGGGCAAGTGCCGAGACGATGCCGCTCGTCACCGTCTGGCCGACGCCGAACGGGTTGCCGATCGCAAGCACCAGATCACCCACTTCAGTCCGATCGGAATCACCGACGGCGAGAACCGGAAAATGCTCCTTCGACTTGATGCGCAGCACGGCCAGGTCGATGCTCTCGTCCTTCAGCACCACGTCGCAGGGGAATTCGCGGCCGTCGGCGAGCGCGATCTTGATATCGTCGGCACCTTCGATCACGTGGTTGTTGGTAACGACGAGGCCGTCCGCCGCAAGGATGACGCCGGAGCCGAGCGACGACTGCTTTTCCGAACGGTTCGGCATGCGCTGGCCGAAGAACTGCTCGAAGAAGGGGTCCCCCGCAAACGGATTGAGGCGCTGCACCACCCGTTCGGCATAGACGTTGACGACGGCGCCGGCGGTCTGCTTGACCAGCGGCGAGAAGGAGAGTTGCATTTCCTGGCGGCTCTGCGGCACGACCTTCTCCTGGGCGAGTGCCGCCACGGGCATCAGGAGAGCAAGGGCGAGAAGGCCGGTCGACACGCGTTTCGGCATGGTCAGCATGTAAGTCCTCATGAGAAAATCCGGATCGATTTGTAGCGCGGGACGCTAGAAAGGAAAGGTGGCGGAACAACGGAAATGATGGCGAAAACCGTCAAGCTTTTCACACTATATAGGGCCGATATGCGGAGAAAGACATGACTTGGTTGGCACGTGCAAAAGGCTGGGCGAAACGGCTGAAACGCGACATCCTGGCGTTGTGGCTCGCTTCGCGCGATCGCCGCGTGCCTTGGCATGCCAAGCTGATCGCGGGCTCGGTCGCAGCCTATGCGCTGTCGCCGATCGATCTCATTCCCGATTTCATCCCGGTTCTCGGTTATCTCGACGACCTGCTGATCGTGCCGCTCGGCATCATGCTCGCCGTCAGGCTCGTCCCGGAGCCGTTGATGAGCGAGTTCCGACAAGAGGCCGAGCGTTGGGCGGAACGCCCTACCAGCCGTACCGGTTTCGCCTTCATCATTGCCGTCTGGCTCTGTTGTCTCGCCTTCGCCCTCTGGAGCCTCTGGGAACTGAGGTGATCTCCAGGCGTTGCGCATGGAGATCTGGAGTGCTGCCATGAGACGTTCTACCATCGCAATCGCCTTGACGACCAACCTTCTTCTCGGCCTGACGCTTTCAGGCCTGCCCCGAACCGCAGCCGCGGCGAGTTTCGACTGCGAACGGGCAGACCTTGCGGCCGACGAGAAGGTGATCTGCGACACGCGCACACTCAACGATGCCGACGTGAAAATGGTAACCACCTTCGACATCCTCACCGGCCTGATGGCGATGGGAAACCGCGGCAAATTGCAGGACGAGCAGAGCTCCTGGCTGAAGAGGCGGCAGGCATGCGGCGAGGATGTCGAATGCATCCGGGCGGCCTATGGCGAGAGGCTGAGGCAGCTCGACGAGGCTTACAAAAATTTGAACCGGCCGCTCTAGGATATCCAACCCTCACAAGCGTCAGAATTATCATTGACAACATGCTGTCAATTTGACAGTATGCTGCCATGAAAGACGATGTTGATGAAATGGTCACCACGCTTGCCTTGACGGTTTTTCGCGCCAATGGCGCACTGATCGCCGCGGGCGACAGTCTCACCGCTCCTTTCGGCTTGTCCAGCGCCCGCTGGCAGGTGATGGGCGCTGTCGAGCTTGCTGGCCAACCGCTCACGGTCGCGCAGATCGCCCGCAACATGGGCCTCGCACGGCAATCGGTACAGCGGTTGATCGATGAACTCGAGCGGGATGGCATCGTGGCGCTTGACGAAAACCCGCATCACAAGCGGGCGCGGCTCGTTCGCCTCACCCTCCAGGGACGGGAGGCCTATGCGGCGATCATGAAAGAATGGCATGCCATGGCCGCCAGATTGGCGGAAGGAATGAATGCCACCGGGCTTCGTGCCGCGATCGGCAGTCTCGAACAGCTTTCAGCCGGCCTCGACGCCCAGCGCCCGCCGACTAACCTCCTCTAAGGACCAAATCGATGAAAGTTCTTCATCCCGCCGCCGGGGCACTGGCGCTGGCGACTATGCTCGCCTTCTGGTTATCGACCGCATTCGGCGAAATCTCCGGCAATATGGAAGTGATCCGCTCGGTCAAGCTTGCCATTCCCTGGGGATTGCCGTTGCTGATCCCGGCGCTCGCCTTTGCGGGGTTCAGCGGCTTCCGACTCGGCGGGCGCTGGAATCATCCGGCCGTTGCCGCCAAAAAGAAGCGGATGCCCCTCATCGCGCTCAATGGATTGCTCGTGCTTGTTCCTTGCGCGCTTGTATTGCGGCAGCTTGCGGTCAACGCTGACTTCGGCGCGATATTCTATGCCGTGCAGGCACTGGAACTCTGTGCCGGCGCGACGAACATCGTCCTTCTGGGGATGAGTTTTCGAGACGGCTTGCGACTCAAACGCAGGATACGCGCCTGAGCCGCGATACCCGATTTACTCCGGCAAGATCCGCACGGCGCCCTTGTCAGCGCTCGCAGCAAACGCGGCGTAGGCCTTCAGGGCCGTCGTGACATTGCGCTTGCGGGGATGCGAGGGCTTCCAGCCCAAGGCGTCCTGCTCTTTGCGGCGCTCGGCGAGTTCGGCTTCCGAGACCGCCAGGTTGATCGTGCGGTTCGGGATGTCGATCTCGATCTTGTCCCCTTCCCGCACCAGGCCGATCGTGCCGCCATTGGCAGCTTCGGGAGAAGCGTGACCGATCGACAGGCCGGACGTGCCGCCGGAGAAACGTCCGTCGGTGATGAGCGCGCAGGCCTTTCCGAGGCCCTTCGACTTCAGGTAGCTGGTCGGATAGAGCATTTCCTGCATGCCTGGGCCGCCCTTCGGGCCTTCGTAGATGATGACCACAACGTCGCCCGCGACGATCTCGTTGGAGAGGATCGCCTTGACGGCGGCATCCTGGCTCTCGAAGACGCGGGCCGGACCGGTGAACTTCAGGATCGAGTCATCGACGCCGGCCGTCTTCACGATGCAGCCGTCGATGGCGATATTGCCCTTGAGGACTGCCAGGCCGCCGTCCTTCGAGAACGGATGTTCGACGGACCGGATGACGCCCGCCTCGCGGTCGGTATCGAGCTCGTCCCAGCGGGCGTCCTGGCTGAAGGCGACCTGGGTCGGGATACCGCCCGGCGCCGCACGGAAGAAGTTGCGGACGGTTTCGCTGTTGGTGCGGGTGATGTCCCAGCGGTCGATCGCATCGCCGAGGGTTTCGGCATGGACCGTGTAGCAATCACGGTTGAGCAGCCCGCCCTTATCCAGTTCGCCGAGGATCGACATGATGCCGCCGGCACGGTGGACGTCCTCCATGTGGACGTCGGCCTTGGCCGGCGCGACCTTGGAGAGGCACGGCACCTTGCGCGACAGCTGGTCGATGTCGTCGAGGGTGAAATCGACCTCGCCTTCATAGGCGGCAGCAAGGATGTGCAGCACGGTATTGGTCGAACCGCCCATGGCGATATCGAGCGCCATGGCGTTCTCAAAGGCCTGCTTGGTGGCGATCGAGCGCGGCAGGACGGAATAGTCTTCCTGCTCGTAATGGCGGCGGGCGAGATCGACGATCAGGTGGCCGGCCTCGACGAACAGGCGCTTGCGGTCGGCATGGGTGGCGAGCGTCGAGCCGTTACCGGGCAGCGACAGGCCGAGCGCTTCGGTGAGGCAGTTCATCGAATTGGCGGTGAACATGCCCGAGCACGAACCGCAGGTCGGACAGGCCGAGCGCTCGATGACCTTGACGTCCTCGTCGCTCATCTTGTCGTCGGCGGCCGCGACCATGGCGTCGATCAGGTCGAGCGAATGGGTCTTGCCCTTCAGGACGACCTTGCCGGCCTCCATCGGGCCACCCGAGACGAAGACCGCCGGGATGTTGAGGCGCATCGCGGCATTCAGCATGCCGGGAGTGATCTTGTCGCAGTTGGAGATGCAGACCATGGCGTCGGCGCAGTGCGCGTTGACCATATATTCGACCGAGTCGGCGATGATTTCGCGCGACGGCAGCGAATAGAGCATGCCGTCATGGCCCATGGCGATGCCGTCGTCGACGGCGATCGTGTTAAATTCCTTGGCGACGCCGCCGGCCGCTTCGATCTCGCGGGCAACGAGCTGGCCCAAATCCTTCAGGTGCACGTGGCCGGGCACGAACTGGGTAAACGAGTTGACCACCGCGATGATCGGCTTGCCGAAATCGCTGTCCTTCATGCCGGTCGCGCGCCAAAGCCCGCGCGCGCCTGCCATGTTGCGGCCGTGGGTCGTGGTTCTCGAGCGGTAAGCTGGCATGGTGTTGTCCTCGATCTCTTGTTCGGGCCGGCGCAGTCTACCCCTTTCGGGAGACGCGCGCAAAAGCCCATGGTTTTGCGGCTTTCCTAGCGCAAAGTGCCCAGAGTGTCACTATCACGACAGGCCAAAGCGGTACGGTTGGGAAGACCGGTGGAGGGTGCTGCCTCACCTCTCCCGCAGTTCGTCGGGATGGATGCCGAAGTGGTCGAGGATCATCTGGACGTTGCGGCGGTGCGACTTGAAGAACAGGTCGAAGACGTCGCCCGCCAGCGGCACGCTGCCGACGATGGAATCGGTGGCGATATTGCCGAGCATCCGGGCGAGTTTTGCGGGTGGCAGGCCGAGCCTGCGGGCTTCGTTGACGATGTAAAGGCCGACCAAGGCGCCGCCCGCATCGCCCACGAGCGGGATCAGGCCGAAGACGGAATCGGCGCCGAAACGGATGCGGGTGCCCGGAATGCCGATCGCCGTGTCCATCAGCCGCGCGATGCCGGAAAGGCGGCGCAGGCGCCGCAACCTTTCGGCGCGGTCGGCGAATGTTTCGTTGCTTCCGGCATCCCATGTGCGTGCCGTCATCTGCAATCTCCTCTTATTCGGCAAACGGCCCTGCGATGAGAACTGTAGAACTCGAAATGGGGTTCCATCGATTGCATTTCCATCCGCAACCCTCCGGCTTTTTTCACGCAAACGTGGTTCGAACCAATCTTCGCACCGCTGTGAAACCTTTCGGTTCCGCGTTACGTATAGGAGCAAGAAGGCACCCGTTGCCGCAGAGGAGATTTTCGACATGCCCGCCTATCGTCCGCCGCATATTCCGGCTTCCGAAATCACCCCCCGCGACATCTACATGTCGCGGCGGTATTTTATGGGCGCTGCGGCCGTCGCCGGACTTGCCTTTGCGGGCGCCGACAGCGCATTTGCCGCACCGCTAACGGCCAGCCCCAGCGCCTACAAAGTGGACGAGAAGCTGACCCCGAAGGAGGCGGTCACCACCTACAACAATTTCTACGAATTCGGCGTCAACAAGGACGATCCCGCCGCCAATTCCGGCGACTTCAAGCCGACGCCCTGGTCGGTGAAAGTGGATGGCATGGTCGGCAAGCCGAAGGAATTCGGGCTTGAGGAACTGATGAAGATGAACCTCGAGGAGCGTACCTACCGGATGCGCTGCGTCGAGGGCTGGTCGATGGTGATCCCGTGGATCGGCTTCCCGCTTTCGGCTCTTCTGGATCAGGTCGACGTGCTCGGCAGCGCCAAATACGTGGCGTTCGAGACCGTGGTGCGGCCGGAGGAAATGCCGGGGCAGAAGGGCTTTTTCCAGCCGCTGCCCTGGCCCTATATCGAGGGCCTTCGCCTCGATGAGGCCCGCCATCCGCTGGCGATCCTCGCGGTCGGGCTCTACGGAGAGACGTTGCCGAACCCGAACGGCGCGCCGATCCGGCTCGTCGTGCCGTGGAAATACGGCTTCAAGAGCATCAAATCGATCGTCAGGATCTCGCTTGTCGAAAAACAGCCGGAGACCACCTGGAAGAACGCCAACGCCCGCGAATACGGTTTCTACTCCAACGTCAATCCGGCGGTCGACCATCCGCGCTGGAGCCAGGCGACGGAGCAGAGGATCGGCGAAGGCGGCTTCTTCGGCGCCAACCGCCGGCCGACGCTTCCCTTCAACGGTTATGCGGACCAGGTGGCAAGCCTCTATAGCGGGCTCGACCTGAAAGCGAATTACTGATGGCCTCGATCCCCGCCCTGCCCCGCCGCTACCACAAGGCAAGCGTCTGGGCGCTCTACGTGATCGGGCTCATTCCGGCCGTCTGGTATTTCTATCTCGGGCTGACGGGCGGGTTGGGCTTCAATCCGGTCAAGGAGTTCGAGCATCAGCTCGGCATCTGGGCGCTGCGCTTCATCATCGCGACCCTCACGATCACGCCGTTGCGCGATCTCGCGGGGATCAACTGGGTGCGGTATCGGCGGGCGCTCGGGCTGATCGCCTTCTACTACGTGCTCCTGCATTTCTCGGTCTATGTATCGCTTGACCTGCGCTTCAATTTTGGCGCGGTGGGCGGCGATATCGCCAAGCGGCCCTATATCACCATCGGCTTTGCCTGCCTGCTGATGCTGATCCCGCTTGCCGTCACCTCCAACAACTGGTCGATCCGCAAGCTGTCTCAGGCCTGGAACAGGCTGCACAAGCTGATCTACCTGATCGCCGCCGGTGGGGCGCTTCACTACGTGCTGGCGGTCAAATCGGTGACACTGGTGCCGTTCATTCACATCGCGCTGATTGCCCTGTTGCTGGTCTATCGATCCCTCAGACGACCGATCCTGAACTGGAAAAGGGGCAATAACAAACCGACAAAACCCGTCGTTTCCCAGAGGGCAAGGCAAATCGGTTGACGCGACGGGCGGATCCGGTACCGCCGTCCGCATGAATGCCCTCAACGCAAAAGAGCCGGATCCATCGATCCGACTCATCTTATATTCGGCAGCCGTTCGGGCTACTCAGAAGTGCTTGCGGAAAAGCAGCTTGTCGAGCGACAGGTAACCTCCTCCGAAGGCGGCGTAGAGGAAGGCGCCTCCGGTCCAGAACAGCGATGCCAGTTCTGCCTTACCCTGAACCTGCTCCAGGAAGACATGCCCGCCGTCCTTCAGCCGCACCAGGGCCTGCGGCGTGAACAGTTGCTGGCCGCCGGCTTTCAGCGCCTCGATGCCGGCAGGCGTCAGGAAGGCCTCGCCATAGGGGTGCGTGACGTGGAACCAGAGCGTGATGGCCAGCATGACGCCATTGGCGAGCGCCACGGGCCGGGTGAACAGGCCGGCGGCGATGAACATGCCGCCGAAGAACTGCAGGGCGGCCAGGAAGGGCGACCAGAACCAGCCGGGATACATGCCGAGATTTTCGACGAAGCCGACCTGCGCGAACGGCGCGATGATCTTCGGCCATCCTTCGATCACCAGCATGCCGCCGACCGCCAGCCGGAATATGCTCCAGGCCATGGGCTGCGCCAGCTTGTCATAGACAGGGGCCAAAGCGGGAATGACGAGTTCGTCCTTTGCGTTATCAAAAACTACCTGTTCAACCATTTTCCTTACCTCACGATTTTGTCTCAATGCCGAGACCTTATCGCTTTGGCGGAGGAAGCTCTTGACACAGGTCAAGCTGTGCGGTCGATCGGTGAGGTGGCTACCATGGTTGGCCCGAAACACGAAAAAGCCGGGCGTCTCCACCCGGCTTTTTCAATTCCGACGACGCAGAAAATTATGCGGCTTCGGCAGCGTCTGCTTCAGCGGCAACACGAGCCTTGTCGGCTGCGCCCTTGGCGTCAACATCGCGTTCAACGAACTCGATGACGGCCATGGCAGCGTTGTCGCCCTGGCGGAAGCCGGCCTTCATGATGCGCAGGTAACCGCCGTTGCGGGTTGCGTAACGCGAAGCGATGGCGTCGAACAGCTTCTTGACGGCGTCCTGGTCCTGTATCTGCGAGATCGCCTGACGACGAGCGTGCAGGTCGCCGCGCTTGCCCAGCGTGACGAGCTTTTCAACGATCGGACGGATTTCCTTCGCCTTCGGAAGGGTCGTGACGATCTGCTCATGGGTGATGAGCGAAGCCGCCATGTTGGCGAACATCGCCTTGCGGTGGCTGGCGGTACGATTGAGCTTGCGGCCGGCTACTCCGTGGCGCATGGCTATTCTCCTTTAATGCAGGGACCCAGTTCTTTTCGGGCCTGCCGTTTCCTGGCACATACGGGCACTCATCTCTTCCGATCAGAGGCCCGCTGTTTGACGGGGAAAGGCAGTCAAAACCTGCCTTTGTTGATTTCAGTACTGGTCTTCGTAACGCTTGGCGAGATCTTCGATGTTTTCCGGCGGCCAGGCGGGAACTTCCATACCCAGATGGAGGCCCATGGATGCCAGAACTTCCTTGATCTCGTTCAGCGACTTGCGACCGAAATTCGGAGTGCGCAGCATTTCCGCCTCGGTCTTCTGGATGAGGTCGCCGATGTAAACGATGTTGTCGTTCTTCAGGCAGTTGGCCGAACGGACAGACAGTTCCAGTTCGTCCACCTTCTTGAGAAGCGCCGGGTTGAACGCGAGTTCGGTAACCGATTCTTCTTCGACGTCCTTCTGCGGTTCGTCGAAGTTGACGAAGACCGACAGCTGGTCCTGAAGGATACGGGCGGCGAAGGCAACGGCGTCTTCACCCGTGACCGAGCCATCGGTTTCGATGGTCATGGTCAGCTTGTCGTAGTCGAGAACCTGGCCTTCGCGGGTGTTTTCCACCTTGTAGGACACTTTCTTGACCGGCGAATAGAGGCTGTCGACCGGGATGAGACCGATCGGAGCATCTTCAGCACGGTTACGATCGGCCGGGACATAACCCTTGCCGTTGTTGACCGTGAATTCCATGCGGATTTCAGCGCCCTCGTCGAGGGTGCAGATGACATGGTGCGGGTTGAGGATCTCGATATCGCCAACCGTCTGGATGTCGCCGGCGGTTACCGAGCCCGGGCCTTGCTTGCGCACGACCATGCGCTTTGCGTCATCGCCATCCATCTTGATGGCGATTTCCTTGATGTTGAGCACGATGTCCGTCACATCTTCCCGGACGCCCGGGATGGAGGAGAACTCATGCAATACGCCGTCGATCTGCACGGCGGTCACAGCCGCGCCGCGCAGAGACGACAGAAGCACGCGGCGAAGCGCGTTACCGAGCGTCAGGCCGAAGCCGCGCTCGAGGGGTTCGGCAACCAGGGTTACCTTGGTACGGCCGGAGGAGGAAAATTCCACCTTGTTCGGCTTGATCAGTTCCTGCCAGTTCTTCTGAATCATCACTTGATACCTTCCGTTCGTTGCCACCATCCAATCGTGGCAACCGAGCATGAGGAGCACCGATCGGGACAACGCCCACCGGCGATATGGGTAAAGCCGCCGAACCTCCAGGGAGGGTCAGGCGGCTATTCCCGAGTTCAGGCAGAGGCCGCCCCAATCCCAAAACGAGATCCGGCAGCCTCTCAATTTCCGACGATCAGACGCGGCGCTTCTTGCGCGGGCGGCAGCCGTTGTGCGGGATCGGGGTCACATCGCGGATCGAGGTGATCATGAAGCCGGCAGCCTGCAGAGCGCGCAGAGCCGATTCACGGCCGGAACCCGGGCCGCAGACTTCGACTTCCAGCGACTTCATGCCATGCTCCTGCGCCTTCTTGGCGCAGTCTTCGGCAGCGATCTGAGCGGCGAACGGGGTCGACTTGCGCGAACCCTTGAAGCCCTTTGCACCAGCGGACGACCAGGCAATCGCATTGCCCTGAGCGTCGGTGATGGTGATCATCGTGTTGTTGAAGGTAGAATTGACGTGGGCAACGCCCGACGTGATGTTTTTACGCTCGCGTCTACGGACGCGGGTGGCTTCCTTGGCCATTTTATCCCTTTCGTTGATCTCTGCACCGCCGTAATTCCAGCGGCTCCACCTTGGAGTGAGCAGTCATTGATCGTCAGTGCGCGGGATCAGATCACCACCCACCGACGACTGCTCCCCCAAAATTACTTCTTCTTACCAGCGATCGCCTTTGCCGGGCCCTTGCGGGTGCGGGCATTGGTGTGCGTGCGCTGACCGCGGACCGGGAGGCCACGGCGATGACGCAGGCCGCGGTAGCAGCCAAGGTCCATCAGACGCTTGATGTTCATCGCGGTTTCGCGACGAAGGTCACCTTCGACCTGGTAGTCGCGGTCGATGGTTTCACGGATCTGCAGGATTTCCGAGTCCGTCAGCTGATGGACGCGCTTTTCAGCCGGAAGACCGACCTTCTCCATGATTTCCGATGCGAATTTCGGGCCGATCCCGTGAATGTAGGTCAGCGCGATGACAACGCGCTTCGCAGTCGGGATGTTGACGCCAGCGATACGTGCCACGCCTATTCTCCTTGTTCCAGTTGCCATCCGGCAAGTGGTACTTCTTCCATGAAAGCAGCCGAGTATGGCCGCCAGTTCAAACACCATACGGAACAGGCCAAAACGACCAGTCCCGGATGTCCTTGCGGGAAATCCGCGCCGATCGCTTAAAGCTGTCGCGAGTTGGCGCGGTGTTTAACGGAATCAGCGCTCAAAAGCAACCGTTCCGCCCAAGATTCTTTAACAGATCGATGACGGCTCAAAGAGCCGCCAGGATATTTTCGATATCGGCCGTGACCTTGTCCATGTCCGCCATGCCATCGACAGCCTTGAGCTTGCCCTTGGCATGATAATAACCGATCAGCGGCGAGGTTTCCTTGTAGTAGACCTCGAGGCGCTTGGTCATGGTCTCGGCATTGTCGTCGGGACGGCGCTTGAAATGCGTCGAACCGCACTTGTCGCAGACGCCCTCCTGAGACGGCTTCTTGTCGGTATCGTGATAGGTCGTACCGCAGTTCGCGCAGGAATAACGGCCGGAGACGCGACGCACGAGTTCCTTGTCGTCGACACGCAGTTCGATGACCACGGAAAGATCAAGGCCCTTCGCCTTCAGCATCGCCTCGGTGGCATCCGCCTGCACCAGGGTGCGCGGGAAACCATCGAGGATGAAGCCGTTGGCGCAATCGGGCTGGTCGATACGCTCGGAGACGATCGCATTGACGATCTCGTCGGAGACAAGGTTGCCGGCATCCATGACGGCCTTGGCGCGCTTGCCGACTTCCGTCTCGGCGGCAACCGCTGCACGCAGCATGTCGCCCGTGGAGAGCTGCGGGATACCGTGCTTCTCCACGATCCGCTGGGCCTGGGTCCCCTTACCCGCGCCCGGCGGCCCCAAAAGAATCAGTCTCATCGTCCCCTCTTTCCTCCGCGCAGTTTCGACTTCTTGATCAGACCCTCATACTGCTGCGCAATGAGGTGCCCTTGAATCTGTGCTACCGTATCGAGGGTTACACTGACAACAATCAAAAGCGAAGTACCACCAAGGGCTAATGGCACGCCGCTGCGGGCCACCAGGAATTCCGGCAGGATGCAGACGAAGACAAGGTAGATCGCGCCGACAACCGTGATGCGGGTCAGCACGTAATCGATGTATTCGGCCGTGCGTTCGCCCGGACGAATGCCCGGAATGAAGCCGCCATGCTTCTTCAGATTGTCGGCGGTGTCCTTCGGATTGAAGACGATCGCCGTGTAGAAGAAGGCGAAGAAGGCAATCAGCAGGCCGTAGAGCAGCATGAACAGCGGCTGGCCGTGGCCGAGCGCCGAGATGATCATCGTCGCCCAGTCCGGCAGCCCGCTATTGCCGGCAAAGCCCGCAGCGGTCGCCGGCAATAGCAGCAGCGACGAGGCGAAGATCGCCGGAATGACGCCCGAAGTGTTGAGCTTCAGCGGCAGGTGCGACGTATCGCCCTGGAACATGCGGTTGCCGACCTGGCGCTTCGGATACTGGATCAGAAGGCGGCGCTGGGCGCGTTCGACGAAAACGATGAGGGCGATAACGCCGATCGCCACCACGATAACGGTGAGAATCAGCGCAGTCGGGAGCGCACCGGTGCGGCCGAGCTCCAACGTACCGGCCAGCGCGGTCGGAAGACCTGCGGCGATACCTGCGAAGATGATCAGCGAAATGCCGTTGCCGATGCCGCGCGAGGTGATCTGCTCACCGAGCCACATCAGGAACATGGTGCCGCCGAGCAGCGTCACGACCGTCGAAATCTTGAAGAACCAGCCCGGATCCAGCACCAGGCCCTGGCCGCTCTCGAGGCCGGCTGCAATGCCATAGGCCTGCAGCGTACCGAGCAGCACCGTGCCGTAGCGGGTGTACTGGTTGATGATCTTGCGGCCGGCTTCGCCTTCCTTCTTGAGGTTTTCAAGCGAAGGAACGACCGAGGTCATCAGCTGCACGATGATCGATGCAGAAATGTAGGGCATGATGCCGAGCGCGAAGATCGCCATGCGCTCCACTGCACCGCCCGAAAACATGTTGAAAAGTCCGAGGATGCCACCGGCCTGGCCGCGGAAGGCCTGCGCATAGGCTTCGGGGTTCAAGCCCGGAAGCGGAATATGGGTACCGAGGCGATACACGAGAAGTGCCGCGAGGGTAAACCAAAGCCGCTTCTTGAGATCCTCCGCTTTTGCGAAAGTCGCAAAATTCAGATTGGAGGCAAGTTGTTCCGCTGCAGAAGCCATGCAATTCTCCGCCTGACCAATTCTCCGGCGGCGGGGGGAATGCCGGGTCCGGAAAGCAGTCTAAAAATTCTGGTTCAAAAAACCGGGCGCGCGAGATTGCCAATGCAATCGGATGCCTCACCCTGTTTTCCGTATGATCCCGGTCAGGCGACCAACAGGATCGCTTCGGGATCGTGAGGCTCACATATGGAGATAAAATCGCCCGGTGTGAAGCACAAACCGGGCGATTTCAAAACGATTTATTCGGCCGCTGCTTCGGCTACGACGAGCAGCTTGATGGAAGCGCCGGCCTTCTCGATCTTCTCGACGGCAGCCTTGGAGGCGCCGGCAACTTCGATCGAAACCTTCGTCGTCAGCTCGCCGTCGGCGAGGAGACGAACGCCGTCCTTGGGACGACGGATGACGCCTGCAGCCTTGAGGGCAGCAGCATCGATCGTTGCCTTCGGGTCGAGCTTCTTGGCATCGATCGCGGTCTGGATACGGCCGAGCGAAACGGTGGCGTAGTCAGTCTTGAAGATGTTGGTGAAGCCGCGCTTCGGCAGGCGACGATAGATCGGCATCTGGCCGCCTTCGAAGCCCTTGATGGCGACGCCGGAACGGGCCTTCTGACCCTTCACGCCGCGACCACCGGTCTTGCCCTTGCCCGAACCGATACCGCGACCTACGCGGATACGGTCCTTGGAAGAGCCTTCGTTGTCCTTGATCTCATTCAGTTTCATGGTCAATTCCTCCGTCTCACTTCTCGTCGACGACGCGAACGAGATGCTGGACAGCCCGGATCATGCCACGAACGGAAGGAGTATCTTCCAGCGTACGGGTCCGGTGCATCTTGTTGAGGCCGAGACCGATCAGCGTCTGACGCTGTACGGCCGGGCGGCGGATGGGGCTACCGGTCTGCTCGACCGTAACCGTCTTCTTGGCTTCTGCCTGAGTGGCTTTCTTGGCCATTATCGCTCTCCTTATTCTTCCTGCGCATTGCCGGAAGCGGCGCGGCGAGACTGCAGCGTTGCATACTTGATGCCGCGCTGAGCTGCTACGTCCTTCGGATGCACCTGATGCTTCAGGGCGTCGAACGTGGCGCGAACCATGTTGTAAGGGTTCGACGAACCGGTCGACTTGGCAACGACGTCATGGACGCCGAGCGTTTCGAATACGGCGCGCATCGGGCCGCCGGCGATGATGCCGGTACCAGCCTTGGCCGAGCGCAGCAGAACCTTGCCGGCGCCGTGACGGCCGTTGACATCATGATGCAGCGTACGGCCATCACGCAGGGGAACGAAGATCAGATCGCGCTTTGCACTTTCGGTCGCCTTGCGGATGGCTTCCGGCACTTCGCGTGCCTTGCCATGGCCGAAGCCGACGCGGCCCTTCTGGTCGCCGACGACGACGAGAGCTGCAAAACCAAAACGACGGCCGCCCTTGACGACCTTGGCGACGCGGTTGATCGCGACCAGCTTGTCGACGAATTCGCTATCGCGCTCTTCGCGGCTCTGGCGATCTTCGCGCTGGCCTCTTCTTTCTTGTGCCATTGTTCTTTTCCTTTTTCTTTTCCGGGTGCAATGGGCAATTTCCGGGAGCCAACCATCCCCTGCCCATGAAGGACTAGGATGGGACGACTGATGCGTGCGGCGAACCGCATTTCGCCCGCCTCCCCTTCTTCAGGGATGCGGGCGAAAATTCTTAGAAGCTCAGGCCGCCTTCGCGGGCAGCTTCGGCCAGGGCCTTGATACGGCCGTGATAGATGAAGGCGCCGCGGTCGAACACGACTTCCGTCACGCCGGCCTTGGTGGCGCGTTCTGCAACCAGCTTGCCGACAGCGGCAGCAGCCGCAACGTCAGCACCGGTCTTCAGCGACGTGCGCAGACCGGCATCGAGCGTGGAGGCGGCAGCAAGCGTGCGGCCGGCCACGTCATCAATGACCTGGACATAGATGTTCTTGGACGAGCGGTGAACCGACAGACGCGGACGGCCGTTTGCGACCTTCTTGATCTGGCGGCGAACACGGCTCGCACGCTTGGTGAGTGCTTCTTTTCTGGTAGCCATGATCCGTCGTCCTTACTTCTTCTTGCCTTCCTTGCGGACGATCCGTTCCTCAGCGTACTTGACGCCTTTGCCCTTGTAAGGCTCTGGACCGCGGTATTCACGGATCTCCGCGGCAACCTGACCGACCTGCTGCTTATTGATGCCGGTGACGACGATTTCCGTCGGCTTCGGCACGGCAATGGTGATGCCTTCCGGGGTCTGATAGACCACGTCGTGGGAAAAACCGAGCGCCAGCTGCAGGTTCTTGCCCTGCAGAGATGCGCGGTAACCAACGCCGTTGATTTCAAGCTTACGCTCAAAACCGTCCTTCACACCCTTGAAGATGTTTTCGATCATCGTGCGGGACATGCCCCACTTCGAACGAGCATCCTTGCTGTCGTTGACCGGGGTCACCGAGACAGCGTTGTTTTCGAGTTCCAGCTTGATCTCGTCGTTTGCGACGAAGAAAAGCTCACCCTTCGGGCCCTTGGCAGTCACTTTCTGGCCATCAACAGTGGCCGTGATCCCTGCAGGAACCGGAACGGGTTTTTTACCGATACGAGACATGTTTCAATCCTGTCTGTTCGCTATGGAGTTCCCCTACCCTGCCTTAGAAGACAGAGCAGAGAACCTCACCACCAACGTTCTGTTCGCGAGCCTGGTGATCGGCCATCACACCCTTCGGAGTCGAAAGGATGGTGATGCCGAGGCCGTTCGCGACCTGCGGAATGGACTTTACCGAGACATAAACCCGGCGGCCCGGCTTGGACACGCGGCCGATCTCACGGATCACCGACGCGCCTTCGTAGTACTTGAGTTCGATTTCGATCTCGGCCTTGCCGTTACCGTAGTCGATTTCCGAATAACCGCGGATATAGCCTTCAGCCTGCAGAACGTCGAGGACGCGGGCACGCAGCTTGGAAGCAGGCGTGGAAACGGTCGACTTGCGGCGGGCTGCGCCATTGCGGATACGGGTGAGCATATCGCCCAAGGGATCAGTCATGGTCATCTAACGATCTCCTTACCAGCTCGACTTGACGATGCCCGGCACCTTGCCGAGATTGCCGAGCTCACGAAGCGCGATACGCGACATCCTGAGCTTGCGATAGAAAGCGCGCGGGCGACCGGTGACTTCGCAACGGTTGCGGATACGCGTCTTCGAGCCATCGCGCGGCAGAGAAGCGAGCTTCAGGGTTGCCTTGAACCGTTCTTCGATCGAAAGTTCCTGGTTCATGATGGTCGCCTTCAGGGTCGCACGCTTGGCGGCCTGGTTGGCAACTGTCTTGCGGCGGCGCTTGTTCTTTTCAACTGCGCTGGTTTTCGCCATATGGGAGTTCCTTCTAAACGCTCGTCGTTACGGTTACTGGCGGAACGGGAAGTTGAACTCTTTCAAGAGAGCCCGTGCTTCGTCGTCCTTGGTAGCCGTCGTGCAAACGATGATGTCCATGCCCCACATCTGATCAACCTTGTCGTAGTTGATCTCTGGGAACACAATGTGCTCCTTGATGCCCATGGCGAAGTTGCCACGGCCGTCAAAGCTTTTCGGGTTCAAGCCACGAAAGTCGCGAACGCGCGGAAGCGCGATGTTGATCAGACGGTCCATGAATTCGTACATGCGGGCGCCGCGAAGCGTGACCTTTGCACCGATCGGCATGAATTCGCGAACCTTGAAGCCCGCGATGGAATTCCGTGCCTTGGTGATGATCGGCTTCTGGCCGGCAATGGCGGCTAGGTCGGCAGCAGCCACGGAAGGCTTCTTCGAGTCAGCCGTCGCTTCGCCAACACCCATGTTGATGACGATCTTGTCCAGCCTGGGGATCATCATGTCGTTGGAGTAGGAGAACTGCTCCTTCAGCGCGGCGCGGATACGGGAATTGTATTCCACCTTGAGCCGCGGCTCATATTTTGCCTCAGCCATCGATCACATCTCCCGTACGCTTGGCTACACGCACCTTCTTGCCGTCGATGACGGAGAAGCCAACGCGGGTCGGCTTGCCGTCTTTCGCGACGATCGCGATGTTCGACAGGTGAATGGACGCTTCCTTGTTGATGATGCCAGCTTCCTGCGTCTGAGACTGACGCTGGTGGCGCTTCACCATGTTGATGCCACGCACGACGGCGCGGTCTTCCTTCGGCATAACCTGAAGGACTTCGCCGGTACGGCCCTTGTCCTTGCCGGCGAGTACGACGACGCTGTCGCCCTTCTTGATCTTGTTCATCGCATGAGCTCCTTACAGTACTTCCGGAGCCAGCGAGATGATCTTCATGTGGTTCTTGGCGCGAAGTTCGCGCGGAACCGGTCCGAAGATACGGGTGCCGATCGGCTCTTTCTTGTTGTCGATGAGGACCGCTGCGTTGTTGTCGAAGCGGATGACGCTGCCGTCCGGACGACGGATGTCCTTGGCGGTACGCACAACAACCGCCTTCATCACGTCACCCTTCTTGACGCGGCCGCGCGGGATGGCTTCCTTGATCGAAACGACAATGATGTCGCCGATGGAAGCGTACTTGCGCTTGGAGCCGCCCAGCACCTTGATGCACATGACACGACGTGCGCCGGAATTATCCGCCACGTCGAGGTTTGTTTGCATCTGAATCATGTCAGGTCGCCTTTTTCTAATGACCGAAACGACCGGGCGTTAGAAACGCCCCGTTTCGGCTTATGGACAGAATCTCGTTGTGCGCGGGTGGGGTCTTGCCAAGGCGGTTTCCTCAAAAGGACCTTCCCTGCGCTCAAAGCAAAAGAACGCTCGTTTCCGAGCGTCCTGCGCCAGTGGGGTGCTTCTTACAGGATTCTACGCCGGGCGCAAGGCCCAGACGTAGGTCCGAAGCAAATTAAGCCTGGGCGGAAACGACCGTCCAGGTCTTGTCCTTGGAGATCGGCGCGCATTCCTGGATGGAAACGACGTCACCTACCTTGTACTGGTTGTTCTCGTCATGCGCCTTGTACTTCTTGGAACGGCGGACCGTCTTCTGAAGCAGCGGATGCGCGAAGCGGCGCTCGACCCGGACAACAACGGTCTTCTCGTTCTTGTCGGAAACTACGACGCCCTGCAGAATGCGTTTCGGCATATTATTTTTCCTTAGGCCTTGGCTTCTGCCGCCTTCTGGCGGGCAATGGTTTTCACACGGGCGATGTCCTTGCGAACTTCGGTGATGCGCGAGGACTTCTCGAGCTGGCCGGTTGCCTTCTGGAAGCGCAGGTTGAACTGCTCCTTCTTCAGGTCGGCGAGCTTGTCCTTGAGCTGATCGGCCGTGAGGCCGCGAACGTCTTCGGCTTTCATGTGCCTTGCTCCTTACTCTGCGATGCGCTGTACGAAGCGCGTCTTGACCGAGAGCTTGGCAGCACCGAGACGAAGCGCCTCGCGGGCGAGCTCCTCGGAAACACCGTCGATCTCGAACATCATGCGACCGGGCTTGACCTTGCAGGCCCAGTATTCGACGCCGCCCTTACCCTTACCCATGCGGACTTCGGTCGGCTTTGCGGTGACCGGAACGTCCGGGAACACGCGGATCCAGACACGGCCGGCGCGCTTCATCGCGCGGGTGATCGCGCGGCGGGCCGCTTCGATCTCGCGGGCGTTGACGCGGTTGGGTTCCTGGGACTTCAGACCAAATTCACCGAAGGCCAGGTCGAAGCCGCCCTTGGCCACACCCTTGATGCGACCCTTGAACTGCTTGCGGTACTTGGTACGCTTTGGCTGCAACATTTTCTTACTTCTCCGAGCTTATCTTTCGCCAGCGTTGATCAAGCGTTTTCGCGGCGGCGATCGCCACGGTCACCACGATCGCCGCGTTCGCGGCTTGCGGGACCCTGGGCATCGCCTTCCATGGCGCGACGTTCAGAAGCCATCGGATCGTGCTCAAGGATTTCGCCCTTGAAGATCCAGACCTTGATGCCGCAGATGCCGAATGCGGTTTCGGCTTCCGCCGTACCGTAGTCGATGTCTGCACGCAGCGTATGAAGCGGAACGCGACCTTCGCGGTACCATTCGGTACGGGCGATTTCAGCACCGCCGAGACGGCCGGCGCAGGTGATCTTGATGCCTTCGGCGCCGAGACGCATGGCCGACTGAACGGCACGCTTCATCGCACGGCGGAAAGCCACGCGACGCTCGAGCTGCTGGGCGATCGACTGGGCGACGAGCGTCGAGTCGATTTCCGGCTTGCGCACTTCAACGATGTTGAGATGCGTTTCCGAATTGGTCATCGTCGCGATCTTCTTGCGAAGCTTCTCGATGTCCGCACCCTTCTTGCCGATGATCAGACCCGGGCGAGCCGAGTGGATCGTGACGCGGCACTTCTTGTGCGGACGCTCGATGACCACCTTGGCGATGCCGGCCTGCTTCAGCTCCGACATCAGGTAGGCGCGGATCTTCAGGTCCTCATGGAGGAGCTGACCGTATTCCGCGTTGTCGGCGAACCAACGGCTGTCCCAGGTGCGGTTAATGCCGAGGCGGAAACCGATCGGATTAATTTTCTGGCCCATTATGCAGCCTCCCCTTTTTCCTCGACTTCGCGAACGACGATCGTCAGATGCGAGAAAGGCTTCTCGATCCGCGATGCACGGCCGCGGCCGCGAGCGTGGAAGCGCTTCATCACGATCGACTTGCCGACATAGGCTTCCGAAACGATCAACGCGTCGACGTCGAGGTCATGGTTGTTTTCGGCATTGGCGATTGCAGACTCAAGGGTCTTCTTCACCGTGCCAGCGATGCGCTTGCGCGAGAATTCGAGTTCTGCAAGCGCGCGTTCGACCTTCTTGCCGCGGATCATGGCGGCAACGAGGTTCAGCTTCTGGGGGCTGACGCGGAGCGTGCGGGCAACTGCCTGCGCCTCGTTATCCTTCAGCCGGCGTTCGGTCTTAGCCTTCGCCATGATTACTTCCTCTTCGCCTTCTTGTCCGCGCCGTGACCGTAATAGGTACGGGTGGGAGCGAATTCACCGAACTTGTGTCCGACCATGTCTTCGTTGACGCTGACCGGAATGTGCTTGCTGCCGTTGTAGACGCCGAACGTCAAGCCAACGAACTGCGGCAGGATGGTGGACCGACGGGTCCACATCTTGATTACTTCACTCCGTCCGCCTTCGCGCACCTTCTCAGCCTTCTTGAGAAGATAGCCGTCAACAAACGGACCTTTCCATACTGAACGAGCCATTAGTGACTTCCTCTCTTACTTCTTGCGCTGGTGGCGCGAACGCATGATGAACTTATCCGTGGACTTGTTCGAACGTGTGCGCTTGCCCTTGGTCGGCTTGCCCCAGGGGCTGACCGGATGACGGCCACCCGAGGTGCGGCCTTCACCACCGCCGTGCGGATGGTCGACCGGGTTCATGACGACGCCGCGGTTATGCGGACGCTTGCCGCGCCAGACGGTACGACCGGCCTTGCCGTCATTGATGTTGCCGTGGTCCGGGTTGGAAACCGCACCGATCGAAGCCAGGCAGGAGCCCGGGACGAGGCGCTGTTCGCCGGAGTTGAGGCGCAGGATCGCCATGCCGGCATCGCGGCCGACGAGCTGAACGTAGGTGCCGGCGGAGCGAGCCATCTGGCCACCCTTGCCCGGCTTCATTTCGACGTTGTGAACGATCGAGCCGACCGGGATGTACTGCAGCGGCATGGTGTTGCCGGGCTTTACGTCGACGGCCTTTTCGGACGCGATCACCTTGTCGCCGGCAGCAAGACGCTGCGGAGCCAGGATGTAGGCCTGCTCACCGTCGGTATAGGTGACGAGAGCGATGAACGCCGTACGGTTCGGGTCGTATTCCAGACGCTCGACCGTGCCTTCGACGTCGAACTTGCGACGCTTGAAGTCGATCAGGCGATAGGTACGCTTGTGACCGCCGCCGATAAAGCGGGCGGTGATGCGGCCGTAGTTGTTGCGACCGCCGCTCTTGGAGAGACCCTCGGTGAGCTTCTTGACGGGCTTACCCTTCCAGAGGCCAGACCGGTCGACGATGACCAGCTGACGCTGGCTCGGGGTCGTCGGGTTGTAGCTTTTCAATGCCATTATCTTATACCTCAGAGACCGGTGGAGACGTCGATCGTCTGACCTTCGGCCAGGGTGACGACAGCCTTCTTGACGTCCTTCTGCTTGCCGATGAAGCCGCGGAACCGCTTCACCTTGCCCTTGCGGACAAGCGTGTTGACGGCCGTGACCTTCACACCGAACAGCGCCTCTACGGCAGCCTTGATTTCCGGCTTGGAAGCAGTCTTGGCAACGTTGAAGACGACCTGGTTCTGTTCAGATGCCATGGTCGACTTTTCGGTGATCGAGGGAGATACGATCACATCATAGTGGCGGATGTCGGTCACTTGAAACGCTCCTCTAGAGCTTCCACCGCGGCCTTGGAAAGCACCAGCTTGCCGCGACGCAGGATGTCGTAAACATTGATGCCCTGAACCGGCAGAACATCGACGTTCGGGATGTTCTGGGCTGCGAGCTTGAAATTGCTGTCGAGCTCAACGCCGCCGATGAACAACACGTTGGTTAGGCCGAGCGAAGCGAACGAACCGGCAAGTGCCTTGGTCTTTGCTTCGGCGGCAACCAGGTTGTCGACGATGATGATGTCTTCAGCCTTCATCTTTGCAGAGAGGGCGTGACGGAGAGCCAGCGCACGAACCTTCTTCGGAAGGTCATGCTCGTGGCTGCGAACGACCGGGCCGTGAGCCTTGCCGCCGCCGCGGAACTGCGGAGCGCGAGCCGAATGGTGACGAGCGCGGCCCGTACCCTTCTGCTTGTACATCTTGGCGCCGGTGCGGGAGACTTCAGCACGACCCTTGGTCTTGTGCGTGCCCTGCTGCTTCTTGGCGAGCTGCCAACGAACCATACGGGCCAGAATGTCTTCGCGGGGATCGAGGCCGAAAATCTCGTCCGACAGGGCTACCTTGCCGGCGTCTTTTCCCTCGAGGGTCTTGACGTTAAATTCCATGTGCTTGGCTCCCTTACTTCGCGGCCGACTTGACGGCATCGCGAACGACGATCCAAGCGCCCTTGGAGCCGGGAACGGCACCCTTGACGAGGATCAGGCCACGGTTCTCGTCGGTGGAAACGACTTCGAGGTTCTGGGTGGTGATACGCGTCTGGCCCATATGACCAGCCATGCGCTTGCCCTTCCAGACCTTGCCCGGATCCTGGTTGTTACCAGTCGAACCATGCGAACGGTGCGAAACGGACACACCGTGCGTGGCGCGGAGACCACCGAAGTTATGGCGCTTCATGGCGCCGGCGAAACCCTTACCGATCGAGGTACCGGTGACGTCCACCAGCTGACCCGCGGTGAAGTGACCTGCCGTCAGCTCGGTGCCGACGTCGATCAGGTTGTCTTCGGAAACGCGAAACTCGACGAGCTTCGCCTTCGGCTCGACTTCGGCAACGGCGAAATGGCCGCGCAGCGCCTTGGTCGTGTTCTTCACCTTGGCGGTGCCGGCACCCAGCTGAACGGCAGTGTAGCCGTTCTTGTCTACGGTGCGCTGAGCCACGACCTGGCAGTTTTCCAACCGCAATACGGTTACAGGGACATGCTCGCCTGCGTCGTTGTAGACGCGCGTCATTCCCACCTTCTGTGCAATTACACCTGAACGCATCGGTTCAATCCTTCTCACTCAGCCCGAGACAAAAGTCTCAGAGCTTGATCTCAACATCGACACCAGCGGCGAGGTCGAGCTTCATCAGCGCGTCCACCGTCTGCGGTGTCGGGTCAACGATATCGAGAAGGCGCTTGTGCGTGCGCATCTCGAACTGCTCGCGGCTCTTCTTGTCGATGTGGGGGGACCGGTTTACCGTAAACTTCTCGATGCGGGTCGGAAGCGGAACGGGGCCCCGGACGCTTGCGCCGGTGCGCTTCGCCGTCGACACGATCTCGCGCGTCGACGCGTCGAGAATGCGGTGATCGAACGCCTTCAGGCGAATGCGGATATTTTGGCCGTTCATTCGACGTTATCCTTGTTGTCTGTTTATCCACGTGCCAACCCAATAGGGCACGGGTTGTTCTCTTACCTTAAGGCGGACCACCGGTTTCAAAGATCGAAGGGGACACCGAAATACGGCGTCCCTTTCCAGTCTTCGGGCCTCTGGCCCACCTTGTTTGTTCCTTGCCCGCCTCGAACCCGAAGCAGACGGCAAATCACGCTCGCGCGCCATTTGCTACATTTTTGTGTCATACGCAAGCGGCCAGGGCCGCTTGCGTTAAAACTTACTCGATGATCGAGGCGACGATGCCGGCGCCGACGGTGCGGCCGCCTTCGCGGATCGCGAAACGCAGCTTTTCTTCCATCGCGATCGGAACGATCAACTCGACGGCAACCGTGACGTTGTCGCCCGGCATGACCATTTCCGTGCCTTCCGGCAGCGACACGATGCCCGTCACGTCCGTCGTGCGGAAGTAGAACTGCGGACGGTAGTTGGTGAAGAACGGCGTATGACGGCCGCCTTCTTCCTTCGTCAGGATGTAGGCTTCGGCCATGAACTTCTTGTGCGGCTTGACCGAACCCGGCTTGCAGAGAATCTGGCCACGCTCGACGCCGTCACGGTTCACGCCGCGAACCAGTGCACCGATGTTGTCGCCGGCCTGGCCCTGATCGAGCAGCTTGCGGAACATTTCAACGCCGGTCACCGTCGTCTTCGAGGTCGGACGGATGCCGACGATCTCGACTTCTTCGCCAACCTTGACGATGCCGCGCTCGACGCGGCCGGTCACGACCGTACCACGACCCGAGATCGAGAACACGTCTTCGATCGGCATCAGGAACGGCATGTTGATGGGACGCTCAGGCGTCGGGATGTAGGCGTCGACGGCAGCCATCAGCTCGCGGATCGAATCCTCGCCGATCTTCTTGTCGGAATCTTCGAGGGCGGCCAGCGCCGAACCCTTGATGATCGGAATGTCGTCGCCCGGGAAGTCGTAGGACGACAGAAGTTCGCGCACTTCCAGTTCGACGAGCTCGAGAAGCTCGGCGTCGTCGACCTGGTCGACCTTGTTGAGGAACACGACGATCGCCGGAACGCCGACCTGACGGGCGAGCAGGATGTGCTCGCGGGTCTGCGGCATCGGGCCGTCGGCCGCCGAGCAGACCAGGATCGCGCCGTCCATTTGGGCCGCACCGGTGATCATGTTCTTGACGTAGTCGGCGTGGCCGGGGCAGTCGACGTGGGCATAATGGCGGGCAGGCGTCTCATATTCGACGTGGGCCGTCGAAATGGTGATGCCGCGAGCCTTCTCTTCAGGAGCCGCGTCGATCTGGTCATAGGCCTTGTACTCGCCGAAGTACTTCGTGATCGCGGCCGTCAGCGACGTCTTGCCATGGTCAACGTGACCGATCGTGCCAATGTTGACGTGCGGCTTGTTGCGCTCAAACTTGCTCTTTGCCATTTCCGGCTTCTCCGTTCTTATCCCCGTCAGGGGTTATTCTCTAATTGATTGGGCGGGGTTACCCCGGTCACTTCTGACCGGAGTACTTAGCCTGGATTTCGTTTGCGACGTTGGTCGGAACCGGTGCGTAGTGATCGAAGGTCATCGAGTACTGCGCGCGGCCCTGGGACATGGAGCGCAGGTTGTCGACGTACTTGAACATGTTCGCGAGCGGCACGTGGGCGTTGATCACGACGGCGATGCCGCGCGATTCCTGGCCCTGGATCTGGCCGCGACGGGAGTTCAGGTCGCCGATGACGTCACCGACGTAATCTTCCGGCGTGACGACTTCGACCTTCATCATCGGCTCGAGGAGCTGGGCACCGGCCTTCTTGGCTGCTTCACGGAAGCAGGCGCGGGAGGCGATTTCGAATGCCAGAACCGACGAGTCGACGTCGTGGAAGGCGCCGTCGATGAGGGTCGCCTTGACGCCCAGCATCGGGAAGCCAGCCAGCGGGCCGGAAGACAGAACGCTTTCGATGCCCTTCTGGACGCCCGGGATGTATTCCTTCGGAACAGCACCGCCGACGATCTTGGACTCGAACTTGAAGTCGTCGCCATCCGGGTTCGGTTCAAAGACGATCTTGACGCGCGCGAACTGGCCGGTACCACCGGACTGCTTCTTGTGCGTGTAGTCTTCTTCATGCTTGCGCGTGATGGTTTCGCGGTAAGCAACCTGCGGAGCACCAACGGTGGCTTCGACCTTGAACTCGCGACGCATGCGGTCGACGAGAATGTCGAGGTGAAGTTCACCCATGCCGGCGATGATCGTCTGGCCGGATTCCTCGTCGGTCTTGACGCGGAAGGACGGGTCTTCGGCAGCCAGGCGGTTGAGCGCGAGGCCCATCTTTTCCTGGTCGCCCTTGGACTTCGGCTCGATGGCGATCTGGATGACCGGCTCGGGGAATTCCATGCGCTCGAGGATGACCGGCTTCAGCGGATCGCAGAGCGTGTCGCCCGTGGTGGTTTCCTTGAGGCCTGCGAGAGCGACGATGTCGCCGGCGAAGGCTTCTTCGATGTCTTCACGGGAGTTCGAGTGCATCTGCAGCATACGGCCGACGCGCTCGCGCTTTTCCTTGACCGTGTTCAACAGAGCGGCACCCTTTTCGAGCTTGCCCGAGTAGATACGGCAGAAGGTGAGCGAACCGACGAAGGGGTCGTTCATGATCTTGAAAGCGAGCATCGAGAGAGGCTCGTTGTCATCGGCATGACGGTCGATTTCGGCTTCGGTCTTGACGTCGATGCCCTTGATCGCAGGAATGTCTGCCGGGGACGGCAGGAATTCGACAACCGCGTCGAGAAGCGGCTGAACGCCCTTGTTCTTGAAGGCGGAACCGCAGAACATCGGGAAGAACTTGACGTCGATGGTGCCGCGACGGATGAGCGCACGGATCTTATCGTTGTCCGGCATGACGCCGTTCAGATAGTTTTCCATGGCTTCTTCGTCGATGTCGACAACCGTCTCGATCATCTTTTCGCGGAATTCTTCGGCACGAGCCTTCAGGTCTTCCGGGATTTCGACGACGTCCCACTGGGCGCCGAGCGACTCGTCGCGCCAGACGAGAGCGTTCATCTCGATCAGGTCGACGATGCCCTTGAACTCGGTCTCAGCGCCGATCGGCAGCTGGCAGACAACCGCAGTCGCGCCGAGGCGCGTCTTGATCATCTCGACCGAGCGATAGAAATCGGCGCCGGTCTTGTCCATCTTGTTGCAGAAGATCAGGCGCGGAACGTTGTACTTGTCGGCCTGGCGCCAGACGGTTTCCGTCTGCGGCTCAACGCCGGCATTGGCGTCGAGAAGAGCGACAGCACCGTCGAGCACGCGCAGCGAACGTTCGACTTCGATGGTGAAGTCGACGTGGCCGGGGGTGTCGATGATGTTGAAGCGGCGCATCTTGCCGTCGCGACCCTTCCAGAAGGTCGTGGTCGCGGCGGAGGTGATCGTGATGCCACGCTCCTGCTCCTGCTCCATCCAGTCCATCGTGGCTGCGCCGTCGTGAACTTCGCCGATCTTGTGCGACTTGCCGGTGTAATAAAGGATACGCTCGGTGGTCGTGGTCTTGCCGGCGTCGATATGCGCCATGATACCGAAATTGCGGTAGTCTTCGATTTTATATTCGCGAGCCATAGGACTGCCTTTCGAAATTCGATCGGGTGAAGATTACCAACGGTAATGCGAGAATGCGCGGTTGGCGTCGGCCATCTTGTGCGTGTCTTCACGCTTCTTGACGGCGCTGCCACGGTTGTTTGCAGCATCCATAAGTTCACCGGAAAGGCGATCGACCATCGTCGTTTCGTTACGCTTGCGGGCAGCAGCGATCACCCAACGGATCGCGAGAGCCTGACGGCGCTCGGGACGAACGTCGACCGGAACCTGGTAGGTCGCACCACCAACGCGGCGCGAACGAACTTCGACATGCGGCGCGACATTGTCGAGCGCCGAATGGAAGATACCCAGCGGGTCGGCCTTGGCCTTGCCCTGCACGACGTCGAACGCGCCGTAAACGATGTTTTCAGCTACGGACTTCTTGCCGTGGAGCATGATCGCATTCATGAACTTCGTGACGACCAGATCGCCGAACTTCGGGTCCGGATTGATCTCACGCTTCTCTGCACTATGGCGTCGGGACATACTTCTCGTCTCTCAATTGTTGCGGGCGCTTTACCACGCGGAGAACCTCGCGCAGCGCCGGATAATCAGAATTCCGAATTACTTCGGACGCTTCGCACCGTACTTGGAACGGCGCTGCTTGCGGTTCTTGACGCCCTGGGTGTCGAGAACGCCGCGGATGATGTGGTAACGAACGCCCGGCAAGTCCTTGACGCGGCCGCCGCGGATCATCACGACGGAGTGTTCCTGCAGGTTGTGGCCTTCACCCGGGATATAGCCGATGACTTCAAAGCCGTTGGTCAGGCGGATCTTGGCGACCTTACGCAGAGCCGAGTTCGGCTTCTTCGGGGTCGTCGTGTAAACGCGGGTGCAAACGCCGCGCTTCTGGGGGTTTTCCTGCAGAGCAGGAACCTTGTTACGCTTTACGTTCGCCTGGCGAGGCTTGCGGATCAGCTGGTTTACGGTAGGCATTCAACCATCCCTTACGTTTTTCTCAGTACCCTTTCGGGCCGATCTGATGCCGTTTCCGGCGGCGGCACACACATTTCCTCATGCGCAAAACGTGGCCCGATCCGCTTTTCGGATGGACCACAGAAAGCAGAGGACGCATTCCTCATGCGTCGTGCGTGCAGCATTCGTGTCTTCAACGTGCGTATGGAACCGTGTCTGAGGCGTACTCCGGGACGAGTCGTTCCGAACGGGCAAGCCTCACATCGCTTCCGATGCGGGGCGTTTACTGTTTTCCCCCCTGCCCGTCAAGACCAAATCCTAAATTATTGCCCCAAACCCTTGGTTTCGGGGCCAAATGGAGGGTTTTGAGACAGGGTTTCCAGAAATATGAGATGGCCTCGCGGATAATGTTTGGGAATCATCGCCGATCACACTAAAGAGTGCGGGAACCTTCCGTTCCGCCTCGTCTTCGGACGATACCAGGGAATCGCTTGCGGAGATGACCATGATCGCCACACCCGACAATGACAACAACCTCGACGGGCCGATGGTCTTCATCATCATCGGCAAGGGCTACGAGACGAAGGGCGCCGAAGGCATCGAGCTGCATATCATGCTGCGCGCGCCGGACGACGATTCCGCCGTCCGCGAGGCACTCAACGCCCTCTCGGAAGAAGGCTTCATCGAGGCCGACCTCGACCAGATCGGCGTCCTGACCGACGAACCCACCGAGGAACCGCATGCCTCGGCCTACCAGGGCGCCCTCGAAGGCGAAGTGGCGATCATCCGGTTCGAGTAGTCTCGATCTTCGAAGAAGCGTGGGCCCTCGCCTCTTCCCCGCTTGCGGCTTGCAAGAGTGCGGACGTGTCCGTTCCAGCCTATCCCTTCCTCCCCTCGCCGATCGCGACGCTTGCGCGTTTCGCCAAAGCATGCACGAAGCCGCCGAACTATTCCGGCGGCTTTTTTGATGTCCGCTCCCTCACCACGCGAAAAGAAAAAACCGCCAGGATCGCTCCGGGCGGTTTTTGATTTCAATCGGCAGCAGCCGGATTATTCGGCGGCCGGAGCCTTTTCGCCGGCGAGGTCCTGAAGCATCGGGGTGGCGGACGATGCGCCCGAACCCTTCTTGCGTTCTTCCAGGATGAGCTCGTCGCGCGACGTGGCGATGCGGCGGATCTGGGTCATGGTGCCGCCGGTACCGGCCGGGATGAGACGACCGACGATGACGTTTTCCTTGAGGCCCTGCAGCGTGTCCGTCTTGCCGGCGATTGCAGCTTCCGTCAGCACCTTGGTCGTTTCCTGGAAGGACGCGGCCGAGATGAAGGACGGGGTCTGCAGCGACGCCTTGGTGATGCCGAGCAGAACCGGTTCGCCGTAAGCAGGCTTCTTGCCTTCTTCGACGAGACGCTCGTTGGCTTCGTCCAGTTCGATCCGGTCGACATTGTCACCGACGATATACTGGCTGTCGCCGGCATCGGTGATCTCGACCTTCTGCAGCATCTGACGGACAATCACCTCGATGTGCTTGTCGTTGATGACAACGCCCTGCAGGCGGTAGACTTCCTGGATTTCGTTGACGAGGTAGGAAGCGAGTGCTTCCACGCCCTTGATCGCCAGGATGTCGTGCGGCGCAGGATTGCCGTCGAGGATATAGTCGCCCTTTTCGATGTAGTCGCCTTCCTGAAGATGGAAGGGCTTGCCCTTCGGGATCAGGTATTCGACCGGTTCGACACCGTCTTCGGCAGGCTCGATCATGACGCGACGCTTGTTCTTGTAGTCGCGGCCAAGGCGGATCGTACCATCGATCTCAGCGATGATGGCGTGATCCTTCGGACGGCGGGCTTCGAAGAGCTCGGCGACGCGCGGCAGACCACCGGTGATGTCCTTGGTCTTGGCGCTTTCCAGCGGCACGCGGGCGAGAACGTCGCCCTGGCTGACCTTCTGACCCGGCTCGACAGACAGGATGGCGTCGACCGAGAGGTTGAAGCGGGCTTCGCCACCGCGGGCCAGCTTCATGATGCTGCCCGAAGCGTCCTTGATGACGATCGCCGGCTTCAGGTCGACACCGCGCGGCGTCGAACGCCAGTCGATGACCTGACGCTTGGTGATGCCGGTGGATTCGTCGGTGGATTCCGAAACCGAGATCGAGTCGACCACGTCTTCGAACTGAACCGTACCTTCCACTTCCGTCATCATCGGGCGTGTGTAGGGATCCCACTCCGCCAGACGCTGACCGCGACGAACCTTGTCGCCATCATCCACGAACAGCTTCGAACCGTAGGCGACGCGCTGCGAGGAACGCTCGACGCCGCGCTCGTCAAGAATGGTGACCGCCATGTTGCGGCCCATCGCCACGAGAACGCCTTCGGAGTTCCGCAGCATGTTGCGGTTCTTGATCTGGATCGTGCCTTCGTACGATGCTTCCAGGAACGACTGGTCGACCACGTTTGCCGTACCGCCCAAGTGGAAGGTACGCATGGTGAGCTGGGTTCCCGGCTCGCCGATCGACTGAGCCGCGATGACGCCGACCGCTTCGCCCATGTTGACCGGCGTACCACGGGCCAGATCTCGGCCGTAGCAGACCGAGCAGACGCCCGTCTGGACTTCGCAGGTCAGTGCCGAACGGATACGGATCGACTGGATACCAGCCTTTTCGATCTCGATGACATCCGGCTCGAGGATCATCTTGCCGGCATCGACGATACGGGCACCCGTGACCGGGTGATCGATATCGTCGAGTGCGGTACGACCAAGAACACGAGCGCCGATGGAGGCCACGACCTGGCCGGCGTCAACGATCGCCGTCATGGTGAGACCGCTTTCGGTGCCGCAATCGACCAGGTTGACGATGCAGTCCTGCGCCACGTCGACGAGACGACGGGTCAGGTAACCGGAGTTCGCGGTCTTCAAGGCGGTGTCTGCAAGACCCTTACGGGCGCCGTGGGTCGAGTTGAAGTACTCGTTCACGGTCAGGCCTTCCTTGAAGTTCGAGATGATCGGCGTTTCGATGATCTCGCCCGACGGCTTGGCCATCAGGCCACGCATGCCGCCCAGCTGGCGCATCTGGTTCGGAGAACCACGGGCACCCGAGTGCGACATCATGTAGATGGCGTTCATCTGCTTCTGGCGACCGGTTTCCGGATCGAACTCGACGGCCTTAATGCGGGCCATCATGTCTTCCGCAACCTTTTCGGTGGCCTTGCCCCAGGCGTCGACGACCTTGTTGTACTTTTCGCCCTGAGTGATCAGGCCGTCATTGTACTGCTGCTCGTATTCCTTGACCAGGGATTCGGTATCACCGACGATCTTCGCCTTGGTTTCCGGGATGATCATGTCGTCCTTGCCGAACGAAATGCCGGCCTTGCACGCATGCGTGAAGCCGAGCTGCATGATCCGGTCGCAGAAGATCACCGTGTCCTTCTGGCCGCAGTGCCGGTAGACCGTGTCGATCATCTTGGAGATGTTCTTCTTGGTCATTTCCTGGTTGCAGGTCTCGAACGGCACGTTGACGTTCTTCGGCAGAAGTTCGCCGATGATCATGCGGCCGGGGGTCGTTTCATAGATCTTCGAAACCAGCTTGCCGTCGGCATCCATGGTCTTGAAGCGACCGCGGATCTTGGCATGCAGGGTGACGACCTTGTTCTCCAGGGCATGGTGCAGTTCGCCCATGTCGGAGAAGGCCATGCCTTCACCCGGCTCGTTCTGGTTCATGATCGCCAGATAGTAGAGACCGAGAACCATGTCCTGCGACGGAACGATGATCGGCGCGCCGTTTGCTGGATGCAGGATGTTGTTGGTCGACATCATCAGCACACGGGCTTCGAGCTGGGCTTCGAGCGACAGCGGCACGTGAACGGCCATCTGGTCGCCGTCGAAGTCGGCGTTGAAGGCCGTGCAGACGAGCGGATGCAGCTGGATGGCCTTGCCTTCGACCAGGATCGGTTCGAAGGCCTGGATGCCCAGGCGGTGCAGCGTCGGTGCGCGGTTCAGGAGAACCGGATGCTCGCGGATGACCTCGTCGAGGATATCCCAGACTTCCGGCTTTTCCTTTTCAACCAGCTTCTTGGCCTGCTTGACGGTCGAGGAATAACCCTTGGCGTCGAGGCGGGCGTAGATGAACGGCTTGAACAGTTCGAGCGCCATCTTCTTCGGCAGGCCGCACTGGTGCAGCTTCAGTTCCGGACCGGTCACGATGACCGAACGACCGGAATAGTCGACGCGCTTGCCGAGCAGGTTCTGACGGAAGCGGCCCTGCTTGCCCTTCAGCATGTCGGACAGCGACTTCAGCGGGCGCTTGTTGGCGCCGGTGATGACGCGGCCGCGGCGGCCGTTGTCGAACAGCGCGTCCACAGATTCCTGCAGCATGCGCTTTTCGTTGCGGATGATGATGCCCGGAGCGCGCAGTTCGATCAGGCGCTTCAGACGGTTGTTACGGTTGATGACGCGGCGATAGAGATCGTTCAGGTCGGAGGTCGCGAAGCGGCCGCCATCCAGCGGAACCAGCGGGCGCAGGTCCGGCGGGATCACGGGCACGACCTTCATGATCATCCATTCCGGGCGGTTGCCGGATTCCATGAAGTTCTCGACGATCTTCAGGCGCTTCATCAGCTTCTTCTGCTTCAGATCCGACGTCGTGTCGGCCAGTTCCGAACGCAGGTCGCCGGCGATCTTTTCGAGATTCATCGAGGCCAGCATCTCATAGATGGCCTCGGCGCCGATCATCGCCGTGAACTGATCTTCGCCGAACTCGTCGACGGCGATCATGTATTCTTCTTCGGAAAGAAGCTGGTTTTCCTTGAGCGAGGTGAGACCCGGCTCAGTGACGATGTAGTTCTCGAAATAGAGGACGCGCTCGACATCCTTCAGCGTCATATCGAGAAGGGTCGAGATGCGCGACGGAAGCGACTTCAGGAACCAGATATGGGCGACGGGAGCGGCGAGCTCGATATGGCCCATGCGCTCGCGGCGAACGCGCGACAGCGTCACTTCGACGCCGCACTTTTCGCAGATGATGCCCTTGTACTTCATGCGCTTGTACTTGCCGCACAGGCACTCGTAGTCCTTGATCGGCCCGAAGATGCGGGCGCAGAAAAGGCCGTCGCGCTCAGGCTTGAAGGTACGGTAGTTGATGGTCTCCGGCTTTTTGATCTCGCCGTAGGACCAGGAGAGAATCTTCTCCGGAGACGCGATCGAGATACGGATCGAGTCGAAGTGCTGTGCAGGCACCTGCGGATTGAAAAGATTCATGACCTCTTGGTTCATGCCTATCTCCTTTAGGGGCGGAAGCCCTCAGCTTGCGATCGGAGCAGTCCAAATTCCCGGGACGGACCGTCCGATGCTTTAAAACGGTATTAGCCGCGAAATGCGGCGAAAGTTTCCCTATCCTGCCGGCGGATACCGGCGGAGGGAGCAGCGCGCGCCTTCAATCGGCGCGCGCCTTGTTATGATCATTCGGCTGCGTCGGGCAGCTGGCCGGCGTTCGCGTCGTCGATCTTCGAGTTCTCGAGCTCGACGGACAGGCCGAGAGAGCGCATTTCCTTGACGAGAACGTTGAAGCTCTCCGGAATGCCTGCCTCGAACGTGTCGTCGCCGCGCACGATCGCTTCGTAGACCTTGGTACGACCTGCCACGTCGTCCGACTTCACGGTCAGCATTTCCTGCAGCGTGTAGGCGGCGCCGTAGGCTTCGAGCGCCCAGACTTCCATTTCGCCGAAGCGCTGGCCGCCGAACTGCGCCTTGCCACCGAGCGGCTGCTGGGTGACCAGCGAGTACGGACCGATCGAACGCGCGTGGATCTTGTCGTCCACGAGGTGGTTCAGCTTGATCATGTACATGTAGCCGACAGTCACCTTGCGGTCGAACTGTTCGCCGGTACGACCGTCGTAGAGGACGGACTGACCGGACGGGTTGAGGCCTGCCCTGGTCAGCATCGCTGCGACGTCCGGCTCATGCGCGCCGTCGAAGACCGGCGTTGCGATCGACAGACCACGCTTGGACTGCTCGGCCAGACGAACGAGGGACTCGTCGTCGAAGCTGGCAACTTCAGCGTTTGCCTCACTCTCGTAGGCTTCGGTCAGCTCTTTCTTCAAGTCCGTGATGTCGTTCGACTTCCGGTACTCTTCAAGCAACGCACCGATGCGCTTGCCCATGCCGGCGCAAGCCCAGGCCAGGTGCGTCTCGAGGATCTGGCCGACGTTCATGCGCGAAGGCACGCCGAGCGGGTTCAGAACGATATCGACATGCGTGCCGTCTTCGAGGAACGGCATGTCCTCGACCGGTACGATGCGCGACACGACGCCCTTGTTGCCGTGACGGCCGGCCATCTTGTCGCCCGGCTGGATCTTGCGCTTCACAGCGACGAAGACCTTGACCATCTTCATGACGCCCGGAGGCATTTCGTCGCCGCGCTGCACCTTTTCGACCTTGTCCATGAAGCGCTGTTCAAGGCGCGACTTGGATTCGTCGTACTGGCCGCGGAGCGCTTCGATCTCGCCCTGCACCTTTTCGTCCTCGACTGCGAACATCCACCACTGCGAGCGGGGGTATTCGGAGACGACGGCATTGGAGAGCTCGACGCCCTTCTTGAAGCCCTTCGGACCGGCAACCGACATCTGGCCGCGCAGCATGTCCATCAGACGGCCGTAGACGTTACGGTCGAGGATGGCCTGTTCGTCGTCGCGGTCCTTGGCGAGGCGTTCGATTTCCTCACGCTCGATCGCCATGGCGCGTTCGTCCTTCTCCACGCCGTGGCGGTTGAAGACGCGAACTTCGACGATGGTGCCGAAGGTCCCCGGAGGCATGCGCATGGAAGTGTCGCGGACGTCGGACGCCTTTTCACCGAAGATGGCGCGCAGAAGCTTTTCTTCCGGCGTCATCGGGCTTTCGCCCTTCGGGGTGATCTTGCCGACCAGGATGTCGCCCGGCTGGACTTCGGCGCCGATGTAGACGATGCCGGCTTCGTCGAGGTTCTTCAGCGCTTCTTCCGACACGTTCGGAATGTCGCGCGTGATTTCTTCCGGACCAAGCTTGGTGTCGCGCGCCATCACCTCGAATTCCTCGATGTGGATGGACGTGAACACGTCGTCGGCAACGATACGCTCGGAGAGCAGGATCGAGTCTTCGTAGTTGTAGCCGTTCCAGGGCATGAACGCGACGAGCGCGTTGCGGCCGAGCGCCAGGTCACCGAGGTCCGTGGACGGGCCGTCGGCGATGATGTCGCCCTTGTTGAGGATGTCACCGACGGAAACCAGCGGACGCTGGTTGACGCAGGTGTTCTGGTTCGAACGCTGGAACTTCATCAGGCGATAGATATCGACGCCAGACTTCGACGGATCGAGGTCTTCGGTGGCGCGGATAACGATACGGGTCGCGTCGACCTGGTCGACCACGCCGCCACGACGGGCAGCGATGGCGGCGCCGGAGTCGCGGGCGACGACCGGTTCCATGCCGGTACCGACGAACGGAGCTTCAGCGCGTACCAGCGGCACGGCCTGACGCTGCATGTTCGAGCCCATCAGAGCGCGGTTGGCGTCGTCGTTTTCCAGGAACGGGATCAGAGCGGCCGCAACCGAGACAAGCTGCTTCGGCGAGACGTCCATCAGGTTGATGGTGTCGCGCGGGGACAGCATGACTTCGCCGGCATGACGGCAGACGACGAATTCTTCGACGAAGGCACCTTCCGGCGTCAGCTCCGAATTGGCCTGGGCAACGTAGTACTTGGCCTCTTCCATGGCGGAGAGGTAAAGCACTTCCTTGGTCACGACGCCGTCGATGATCTTGCGGTACGGGCTCTCGATGAAACCGTACTTGTTGACGCGGGCAAACGTCGCAAGCGAGTTGATCAGACCGATGTTCGGGCCTTCCGGCGTTTCGATCGGGCAGATACGGCCGTAATGGGTCGGGTGAACGTCGCGGACTTCGAAGCCGGCGCGCTCACGGGTCAGACCACCCGGGCCAAGCGCCGAAAGACGGCGCTTGTGGGTGATTTCCGAAAGCGGGTTCACCTGGTCCATGAACTGCGACAGCTGCGAGGAGCCGAAGAATTCACGAACCGCGGCAGCAGCCGGCTTCGCGTTGATCAGATCCTGCGGCATGACGGTGTCGATTTCGATCGACGACATGCGTTCCTTGATGGCGCGCTCCATGCGTAGCAGGCCGAGGCGATACTGATTTTCCATCAGTTCGCCGACAGAACGGACGCGGCGGTTGCCGAGGTTGTCGATGTCGTCGATCTCGCCCTTGCCGTCGCGCAGTTCGACCAGCATCCGGACCACGGCCAGGATGTCGTCCTTGCGGAGCGTGCGGACGGTGTCGGCGACTTCGAGGTCGAGACGCATGTTCATCTTGACGCGGCCGACGGCGGAGAGGTCGTAACGCTCCGCATCGAAGAACAGCGAGTTGAACATCGCTTCGGCCGATTCCATCGTCGGCGGTTCGCCCGGGCGCATGACGCGGTAGATGTCGAACAGAGCGTCCTGACGGTTCTCGTTCTTGTCGGCGGCAAGCGTGTTGCGGATATAGGCGCCGACATTGATATGGTCGATGCCGAGAACCGGAATCTCGTCGAAACCTGCATTGAGGATGATCGGCAGGGTCTTTTCGTCGATCTCGTCGCCGGCTTCCAGATAGATCTCACCGGTCTGGAAGTTGACGATATCTTCGGCCAGATAGTTGCCGTAGAGGTCGTCGTTGGTCGCCTTCAAGGCCTTCAGGCCCTTGTCCGTCAGCTGACGGAGAATGCGCGGCGTGAGCTTCTTGCCGGACTCGACGACCACTTCGCCGGTATCGGCGTCGATCATGTCGGAAAGGGTCTTGGCACCCTTCAGGGTTTCCGGCTGGAACGGAATCCGCCAGCCGTCGCCGTCACGCTGGTAGGACGACTTCGTATAGAAGGTCGACAGAATTTCTTCGCCGTCCATGCCGAGCGCCATCAGCAGCGAGGTCACGGGAATCTTGCGACGGCGGTCGATACGGGCGTAGACGATATCCTTGGCATCGAACTCGATGTCGAGCCAGGAACCGCGATACGGAATGACGCGGGCTGCGAAGAGCAGCTTGCCGGAAGAGTGGCTCTTGCCCTTGTCGTGGTCGAAGAAGACGCCCGGCGAACGGTGCATCTGGGAGACGATCACGCGCTCGGTGCCGTTCACGATGAACGTACCGTTGTCGGTCATGAGCGGCATGTCGCCCATGTAGACCGACTGTTCCTTGATGTCCTTGATCGACTTCGCGCCCGTATCCTCGTCGATATCGAACACGATGAGGCGCAGCGTCACCTTCAGCGGCGCTGCATAGGTCAGATCGCGCTGACGGCATTCTTCCACGTCGAACTTCGGCAGTTCGAATTCGTAGGACACGAATTCGAGCATGGAGGCACCGGAAAAATCGGTGATCGGGAAGACCGACCGGAAGACAGCGTTCAGACCTTCGTCCGGACGACCGCCTTTCGGCTCTTCAACCATCAGGAACTGGTCATAAGATGCCTTCTGAACCTCGATGAGGTTCGGCATCTCTGTGACTTCGGGGATTTTTCCAAAAAACTTGCGTACGCGCCTGCGACCATTAAAGGAAAGGGTCTGAGCCATCGTCGCTCCTTCAAACTTGCATCCGGGCCTGCAACGGACGGGGTTCGCTGGCCAGTCGATCCCGTCGATCAATGGGTATTCTCAATCTCGTCCCACCTCTCGAACACGCCAGGCCGGATTGCCTTTTCGGTTCGATTCGGGACCATCCTCTTGAGAACCCATTACCCAGGAACCGTTTTGACGGTTCCTGGGTAATATGTTCGGAGGAAACCGGCGGGAGAGGAGACCTCTCCCGCCGCATTCCGATATTACTTAACGTCGACCTTGGCGCCGGCGTCCTCAAGCTTCTTCTTGAGGTCAGCGGCTTCAGCCTTGTTGACGCCTTCCTTGACAGCCTTCGGAGCGGCTTCAACGAGATCCTTGGCTTCCTTGAGGCCCAGGCCGGTGATGGCGCGGACTTCCTTGATGACGTTGATCTTGTTGGCGCCGGCATCAGCGAGGATGACGTCGAACTCGGTCTTTTCTTCTTCAGCCGGAGCAGCGGCACCAGCAGCGCCACCAGCAGCAGCAACAGCTACCGGAGCAGCTGCGGAAACGCCCCACTTCTCTTCGAGCAGCTTGGAAAGCTCAGCAGCTTCCAGAACGGTCAGAGCAGAGAGGTCTTCAACGATCTTTGCGAGATCAGCCATTTTGATAGTTCCTTATATTCGGTTCGAACTTGATTTGGGTATGAACAGCGAAAAACCGCCTTAAGCGGCTTCCTCGTCCTTCTTGGCGTAGGCCGCGAACACGCGGGCAAGCTGGCTTGCCGGTGCTGCAACAACCGTAGCGACGCGGGTGGCCGGGGCATTCAAGAGGCCCAGCAGCTTGCCGCGAAGCTCGTCCAGCGAAGGCAGGGTCGCAAGCGACTTGACCGCATCCGCAGTGAGCGTGGTTGCACCCATGGAACCGCCCAGGACAATGATCTTGTCATTGGTCTTGGCGAAATCCATGACGACCTTCGGAGCCGTTACCGGGTCTTCGCTGAATGCGATCAGCGTCTGACCCTTGAAGAGATTGGACATCCCTTCCGACTCCGTACCCTGAAGAGCGATCTTGGCCAGACGGTTCTTCGCGACTTTGACGGTGCCGCCAGCAGCGCGCATCTTCGAACGAAAATCGTTCATCTGCGCAACTGTGACACCAGCATAGTGGGCCACGACAACCGAACCGGAAGCCTTGAAGACTTCGTTCAGCTCCGTGACAAATTCGCGCTTTTCCGCTCTTTCCACTGTCTGTCTCCAGTTGACGGGACCGCAATCCTGCAGGCCCCATCGGGTTGCCTTTGCCTCAAGGGATCCCTTGTTTAGGACCCCAAGCGACGCTTGAGGATCCTGTCCCCTCGCTCTGTCGCCGTAAGGCTCCAGGCACAAGGCACACTAGGCTCGAACCGAACTTAGGAGGCGCATAGCACCTCAAAAATCTCGGGTCTTACCCGTCTCATGCAGGCAAAAGTGATTAAGGTATAACCACCTGCAATCTCGGACAGGAATTCCGGATTTCTCCGGAAATTCCCGGTCCCGAAGGACCGGGAATTCATGCGACCGGAGCCCGAAAGCTCCGGCAAATCTTTAAGCCGTGACCGTCGACGGGTCGATCTTGACGCCCGGGCCCATGGTCGAAGAGATGGCTACGCGCTTGACGTAGTTGCCCTTGGCGCCAGCCGGCTTGGCCTTGATGACCGCATCGGCAAAAGCCTTGATGTTCTCTTCGAGAGCCTTGGCTTCGAACGAGGCCTTGCCGATACCGGCATGGATGATGCCAGCCTTCTCGACGCGGAACTCGACAGCACCGCCCTTGGAAGCCTTGACGGCGCCCGTGACGTCCATGGTGACGGTTCCGACCTTCGGGTTCGGCATCATGCCGCGGGGGCCAAGAACCTTACCGAGACGGCCGACGAGCGGCATCATGTCCGGGGTGGCGATGCAACGATCGAAGTCGATCTTGCCGCCCTGGACGATTTCGACGAGGTCTTCGGCGCCAACGATGTCCGCACCGGCAGCTTTCGCTTCGTCAGCCTTGGCGCCACGTGCGAAAACGGCGACGCGAACGTCACGGCCGGTGCCATTCGGCAGGTTGACCACGCCGCGGACCATCTGGTCTGCGTGACGCGGATCGACGCCGAGGTTCATGGAGATTTCGACGGTTTCGTCGAACTTGGCGGTGGCACGAACCTTGACCATCGAGATGGCTTCCGTCAGGGCAACCAGCTTGGTCGGATCGACGCCTTCGCGGATCTTCTGAATACGCTTTGCAAGCTTTGCCATGTTAAGCCACCACTTCCAGGCCCATGGCGCGGGCGGAGCCCTCGATCATGGCCATTGCGCCTTCGAGATCGGCAGCGTTCAGATCCTTCATCTTCGCCTGGGCGATGGTCTGGATCTGAGCCTTGGTCAGAGTGCCAGCCTTGGCGCCCTTGCCCGGGGTCTTGGAACCCGAAGTGATCTTCGCTTCCTTCTTCAGCCAATAGCTGACCGGAGGCTGCTTCATCGCAAACGTGAAGGACTTGTCCTGGAAATAGGTGATGACGACCGGGATCGGCATGCCCTTTTCCATTTCCTGCGTGGCGGCGTTGAATGCCTTGCAGAATTCCATGATGTTGATGCCGCGCTGACCAAGTGCAGGACCGATCGGCGGGGACGGATTGGCCGACCCTGCCTTTACCTGCAACTTGAGCTGGCCCATAACTTTCTTAGCCATTACTCTCTGCCTTTCGAGAGACCGGTTACCCGGCTCATTAGAGACCGGTTTCCCGGCCCGACATGCCGGCTTTCGCCGGCGGCTGCGGTTGCGTGGTTCGGCCAGAGTGCCCGGCTAAGGCACCGCTCCTCCCACGCGCTTGCGGCAAACGCCGCACGAGGCCCGCTGAACAAACAGCAGGCCCCATTTCGAAACTCATCAGACCTTTTCGACCTGAGCGTATTCCAGCTCGACCGGGGTCGCACGGCCGAAGATCGAGACCTCGACCTTGAGGCGCGAACGCTCCTCGTCAACGTCCTGAACGGTACCGTTGAAGGACGCGAACGGACCGTCCGATACGCGAACCTGCTCGCCGATCTCGAAAGTGATCGACGACTTCGGCCGCTCGACACCTTCCTGGACCTGACCCAGGATACGCTCGGCCTCGAAGTCCGGGATCGGAACCGGCTTGTTGTCGGAGCCGAGAAAGCCGGTGACCTTCGGCGTGTTCTTGATCAGGTGATAGGCTTCATCGGTCAGGTTGGCCCGGACCATGACGTAACCCGGAAAGAACTTGCGCTCGGAATCGACCTTGCGGCCGCGACGCACCTCAACCACCTTCTCCGTCGGCACTAGGATCTTCTCGAACAGATGCTCAAGCCCCTTCTGGCGAGCCTTGTTCTCGATGTCCTCAGCCACCTTCTTCTCAAAATTAGAATATGCGTGGACGATGTACCAACGCGCCGCCATCTTTATTCTCCAGAAATCAAACGCTGACGTTCAGTACGAGACGGAGCAACCATCCCATGAGCTGGTCTGCAGCGAAGAAAAACAGCGCGGCGAACACAACCATAACCAGAACCATGGCCGTGGAAATCATGGTCTCGCGACGCGAGGGCCAATGGATTTTCGACGCTTCGGATCGCACCTGGCGCAGAAACGCAACTGGATTGGTCTTGGATGCCATTGATTGCCCACGCAATTACGGCGCGTAAAGCTGAACTTGCTCAGCCCCACGCACCGCGTGTCTGTTTTGACCTACATAAACACCCCTTCCCCTTTACACAAGAGGGAAAACAGTGTTCGATGAAATTTCGCCGTTTTGCACGGCAGCCATTTTCCGACAATTCCGCTGCGGATAATCTCGCGCCAATCATCTGAAAATGGCAGGGGCGGCCGGGCTTGAACCGACGACCTGCGGTTTTGGAGACCGCCGCTCTACCAACTGAGCTACACCCCTTCAACCCTGGCGGAACCGAAAACCGGAAACTCCGGCTCGCCGCCAACTGGCTAGGCGCTCCCTTTAAGGGGATGCGCTGCGCTTTGCAAGAGCATTTTTGATATCCGGACCGTTCTATCCGAGCTTTCCCCCGTACCCGTCAGGTGCGTCGGCAGAGCGAACGCCTGGAAGCGCCGTTCCGGCGCGGCCTTCGCCTATTTTCGCCCGGGAGCAGGCCGGAGGAACGGGTCTTCAAGGCCGGGAGCCGTCAGAAAGTTGCGACCGCCGCTCCGCAGAAGCTTCCGAATGATCGACAGAGGCTCCCCGGGAATCGGCCGGCGGACGATTCGCAACGGGAGGCGGTTGATGGCGCCGCGCTTACACCCGTCGAATTGCCCCCCCCGACGGGCATTTGCGCTTTCTCCGCTATAAGTCACCGGGCGGCGACCTGTCGGTTCGGCGCATGCCTGCCGCCTGCCCCGCCGGAATTCGTCAATGGCACGCTCGGTCTGACAGCGCTTGGCTGAAGCGGACCTGTCATCGCCTGAGGCCCGGCAATCTGCGACCTGCCGGACCGCGGCAAAACGCATTTCCGTTACCGAAGCGAGCTTTTTCCAAGACTGACTCAGGGTGAGCCGCGCGATTGACTCAAGGTCAGGGCTTAAAAGCGAAAGGCCCCGCCGTTGCCGGCAGGGCCTTTGCTATTTGATGTCGCTATCGATTACTCGATGATCGAGGCGACGATGCCGGCGCCGACGGTGCGGCCGCCTTCGCGGATTGCGAAGCGCAGCTTTTCTTCCATCGCGATCGGAACGATCAGCTCGACGGCAACCGTGACGTTGTCGCCCGGCATGACCATTTCCGTGCCTTCCGGCAGCGATACGATGCCCGTCACGTCCGTCGTGCGGAAGTAGAACTGCGGACGGTAGTTGGTGAAGAACGGCGTATGACGGCCGCCTTCTTCCTTCGTCAGGATGTAGGCTTCGGCCATGAACTTCTTGTGCGGCTTGACCGAACCCGGCTTGCAGAGAATCTGGCCACGCTCGACGCCGTCACGGTTCACGCCGCGAACGAGAGCACCGATGTTGTCGCCGGCCTGGCCCTGATCGAGCAGCTTGCGGAACATTTCAACGCCGGTCACCGTCGTCTTCGAGGTCGGACGGATGCCGACGATCTCGACTTCTTCGCCAACCTTGACGATGCCGCGCTCGACGCGGCCGGTCACGACCGTGCCACGACCCGAGATCGAGAACACGTCTTCGATCGGCATCAGGAACGGCATGTTGATCGGACGCTCAGGCGTCGGGATGTAGGCGTCGACAGCAGCCATCAGCTCGCGGATCGAATCTTCGCCGATCTTCTTGTCCGAATCTTCGAGAGCGGCAAGCGCCGAACCCTTGATGATCGGAATGTCGTCGCCCGGGAAGTCGTAGGACGACAGGAGTTCGCGCACTTCCAGCTCGACGAGTTCGAGAAGCTCGGCGTCGTCGACCTGGTCGACCTTGTTGAGGAACACGACGATTGCCGGAACGCCGACCTGACGGGCGAGCAGGATGTGCTCGCGGGTCTGCGGCATCGGGCCGTCGGCAGCCGAGCAAACCAGGATCGCGCCGTCCATCTGCGCCGCACCGGTGATCATGTTCTTCACATAGTCGGCGTGGCCGGGGCAGTCGACGTGGGCATAGTGGCGGGCCGGCGTCTCATATTCGACGTGCGCCGTCGAAATGGTGATGCCGCGGGCCTTTTCTTCAGGAGCCGCGTCGATCTGGTCATAGGCCTTGTACTCGCCGAAGTACTTCGTGATCGCGGCCGTCAGCGACGTCTTGCCATGGTCAACGTGACCGATCGTGCCAATGTTGACGTGCGGCTTGTTGCGCTCAAACTTGCTCTTTGCCATTGAATGCTTCCTGTGAACATAAGGGTGGACCCGGCGACCGGGTTTGGTGTCGCCGTTTAAGGCTTTCCACTAGAATGCGCAAGACATAATTACGACGCGCGTCCGGACAAGGGGAGCAGGCGAAATCGGCTTGAAAATGCCCCGGAGACGACCGCTTGAGCGCGCGCTCGGTTCAAGTTCCAGACCGGCTCCAACTCCGGGCTTCATCAAGCCGCGCGATCACCCGACCTGCTTCGGCAGGGACGCAGGAAAGCGCTGCACCGAATGGCACGTCGTCTTTATAATCATGGAGATTATGGAGCGGGTAGCGGGAATCGAACCCGCGTATTCAGCTTGGAAGGCTGCTGCTCTACCATTGAGCTATACCCGCGGTGTGGTGTCCGATCAGAGACGAATGGTGGAGAGAGTTGGATTTGAACCAACGTAGGCTGAGCCAACGGATTTACAGTCCGTCCCCTTTAACCACTCGGGCATCTCTCCAGTTTTTCGTCCGGATCGTGAGACCAAGTTCGTCAGATCTTGGAAGCTTGCCGCCCCTCGATCTGCGCCGCGTATATGACCGCCTCGTTCTCGTCTGTCAACACGAGGAAGACGCAAAAATGACGAAAATAAATCAGTCGCTCTTTCGACCCGCCTCCCCGTCGAGGGCTTTGCCCGGAGAGCGAGGATGGCTATAAGGCCTGATGAGCAAGGACGACAAACAAGACAAATCCACCCGCGACACGCATTACGCAACGCTCCGGCGCGCCGTGCGCGATGCCAAGCGCGAACGCGGAGATATTCCGACGCCACCGCTGAAGCGGCCGAAATCCAACAAGGACTGGAAACCGCCGCAGCTTCAGCCGGAACAGGTCTTCCTTTATGGCCTGCACACGGTGCGTGCCGCCCTCGACAACCCCGAGCGCAAGCTCATCAAGCTGTCGGTGACGCAGAACGCCTTCGCGCGGCTCGATATCGGCGAACCGGAGACGCTGTCCTTTCCGGTCGAATTCGTCTCGCCCCAGGATATCGACAAGGTGCTCGGCCCCGAGGCCATCCACCAGGGTGTGATGCTGGAAACACGCCCCCTGCCCGTGCGCCGGCTGGAAGCCTTGAAAGCAAGTCCGCTGCTGCTGGTTCTCGACCAGGTGACCGACCCTCACAACGTCGGCGCGATCATGCGCTCGGCCGTCGCCTTCGGGGCCGGCGCAATCGTCACCACCCAGAGACACAGCCCGACCGAATCCGGCGTGCTCGCCAAATCGGCGTCCGGGGCGCTTGAGCTGATACCTTATATACAGATTACCAATCTCGCCGACGCGATCGAGGAACTGCACCGGCTCGGCTTCCAGACGATCGGGCTCGATTCGGAAGGCCCCGCGCCGCTCGAAGGCACGTTTGCCGGCGGCCGGATCGCCCTGGTGCTCGGCTCCGAGGGCAAGGGCCTGCGCCAGAAGACCCGCGAGACGGTCAACGCGCTCGCCCGCCTCGACATGCCGGGCGCCATCAAGTCGCTCAACGTTTCGAACGCCGCCGCCATCGCCCTCTACGCGACACAGCAGCATCTCGCCAAGGTGAGTTGACCTGCGCCGTTTAAGACTCCCAAGCGCGGGGCAAACGTGTCATGGGAAGTCTACGCAACCGACGTGACCAGCCGCCATGGAATTCATGCTCGCTACATTCGAAAAAGCCGCGCTGCTCGCGGGCAAGGCCATCCTGGACATCTACAGGGCCGGGCCGAACACCAGCTACAAGGCCGATCGGTCCCCGGTCACCGAGGCGGACGAGCGGGCTGAAGAGATCATCCTCGCCGAACTCGCCCGAGCCTTTCCGGAGATTCCGGTCATCGCGGAAGAATCGGTGGCGATGGGGCGTATCCCGTCGATCGAAGGGGGGGCTTTCATCCTTGTCGATCCGCTCGACGGCACCAAGGAGTTCATCAACAACCGCGAGGATTTCACGGTCAACATCGCACTGATCGAGAACGGCGCGCCGATCCTCGGCGCCGTTTATGCCCCCGCCCTCAAGGTCGCCTATCTCGGCGGCGGGGGACAGGCGGAAAAACTCGTCGTCGACGACGATTTCGCGGTGACGAGCCGGGAACCGATCGTCGCAAGGCCGGTCGGGAGCCGGCCGATCTGCGTTGCGAGCCGCTCCCACAATTCCGCGGAGACCGAGGCCTTTCTCGAAAAGGCCGGGGCTGCCGACATCCGCTCGATCGGCTCCTCGCTGAAATTCTGCCTGCTGGCGGAGGGTGTCGCCGATCTCTATCCCCGCTTCGGCCGGACCATGGAATGGGACACGGCCGCCGGAGATGCCGTATTGCGCGCTGCGGGCGGCAGCACGGTCACGCTCGACGGGGCGCCGCTTACCTATGGCAAGACCGGCCGCGCAGACATGCTGGATTTCGCCAACCCGGATTTCATCGCCTGGGGATCGCGGCCTGCAAAGTCGTAGCCGTCGTCCTGTTGTCGTCACCCGGTAACATTGGCCAGTCAGGGCGACCGGCTGGGGTAACGCCTGGCCCAAGCCTGATGCGGACAGCCAAGCCGACGCGTTGCATTCCCTTTCGGATGCGCTTAGGAAACCGCTGCGCGTGAGATTGCCGGACAAGGATGAGGATTATTGATGCGTATCGTGATGGTTGGATCGGGTTATGTCGGCCTCGTGTCGGGAGCCTGCTTTGCGGATTTCGGACATGACGTGATCTGCGTCGACAAGGCGGCCGAAAAGATCGAGGCCCTGAAAAAGGGCGTTATCCCGATCTTCGAGCCGGGCCTCGAGGCGCTGGTCGAATCGAACGTCAGATCCCGTCGCCTTTCCTTCACCACGGATCTCGGCCCGGCCGTGGCCGATGCCGATGTCGTCTTCATCGCGGTCGGCACGCCGTCGCGCCGTGGCGACGGCCATGCCGATCTCGGTTATGTCCATGCCGCCGCACGCGAGATCGCCGAGGCGCTGACCGGCTTTACCGTCATCGTCACCAAATCGACCGTGCCGGTCGGCACCGGCGACGAGGTGGAGCGGATCATCCGCGAAACCAATCCGGATGCGGATTTCGCCGTCGTCTCCAACCCCGAATTCCTGCGCGAAGGCGCTGCGATCGAGGATTTCAAGCGTCCGGACCGGATCGTCGTCGGCCTTTCCGACGAGCGCGCCCGCGGGGTGATGACCGAAGTCTACCGTCCGCTCTATCTCAACCAGTCGCCGCTCCTCTTCACCAGCCGCCGCACGTCCGAACTGATCAAGTATGCCGCGAACGCCTTCCTGGCGATGAAGATCACCTTTATAAACGAGATGGCCGACCTCTGCGAGCGCGTCGGCGCCGACGTTCAGGACGTTTCGCGCGGTATCGGCCTCGACGGCCGCATCGGTTCGAAATTCCTGCATGCCGGCCCCGGGTATGGCGGCTCCTGCTTCCCGAAGGACACGCTGGCGCTCGCAAAGACCGCCCAGGACTACGACAGCCCTGTCCGCCTGATCGAAACCACCATCGCCGTCAACGACACCCGCAAGCGCGCCATGGGCCGCAAGGTGATCGCGGCCGCCGGCGGCGACGTGCGCGGCAAGAAGGTCGCTGTCTTCGGGCTGACCTTCAAGCCGAACACCGACGACATGCGCGACAGCCCCGCCATCGCCGTCGTCCAGACGCTGCAGGATGCGGGCGCGATCGTCTCCGGCTATGATCCGGAAGGCATGGAAAACGCCAGGCAGATGATGGATATCGAATTCGCGAGCGGTCCCTACCAGGCAGCGGAGGGAGCGGATGTCGCGGTTCTGGTCACCGAATGGAACGAATTTCGCGCACTCGATCTCGAGCGGTTGAAGTCCGTCATGAAGAGCCCCGTCCTCGTCGATCTGCGCAACGTCTATCGCGCCCGGGAAGTCGAAGCGCACGGCTTTGCCTATTCCGGCGTCGGAAAACTGCGCTAGAATAGTCGCCAAGACGGCGGGCCGGCGGGAACCTCGGGCTCAGCCCAGGGATTGTGTCGCATGACCACGCAAGCGAAAATCGTCTGGGCCACGGCCGCGGTGCTGACCGCATCGCCGTCGGCGCTGGCCCAGACCCAGCCGATACGCTCTGCCGAACAACACATATCGTGTTCGGCCTTCTATTCGATGCGCAAGATCATGGCCAAGGAGTTCGGCAAGAGCGACACGGCCGAGGGCAGCGTTTCCCGCGACGAAGAGCATATGCATGCGGCGCTGATGATCCTGCAGGACAATCACTATCCGCGCGACAAAGCGACGGCGCTTTTCGAGAGACAGACGCAGCAGATGCTGGAAAAGACCCAATCGATGGCGGAAGCCGATTTCGTCGCGTTGGACCAGTCCTGCCAATCTCTTCTGGAGCAATCCAGGCGATAGGCATTCCGGTCGCCTGTTCCTGCCGCCGAAGGCTTTCAAGCCGGGACGTGATTGGGCATATTGCATGTCGATGATGTTTCGCCGTCTCATGCAAACAGGTTTGGGCCAAACAGGTTTGGGCTTGTCTTTGGCCGTCGCTCCCTTTGGCGGGAGCATCCATGCTGCGGAAGAGACGGCCGCCCCCGAATGCCGATACGAGCGTGCGGCGTCGGATGAGGTCGGCCGATTGTGCATTCGCCCCCACGCCTACAACGAGGATCTCTGCCACGTCATGGAGCGGCTGGCGGTCATGAACGGGCTGCCGCCGGAATTCTTCGCGCGCCTGATCTGGCGGGAGAGCCTGTTTCGGCCGAACGCGGTGAGCCCGAAAGGCGCCGAAGGCATCGCGCAGTTCATGCCGGCGACCGCGAAGATCCGCGGCCTGCAAAACAGCTTCGATGCCATAGAAGCCCTTGCCGCGTCCTCGCTCTATCTCAGGGACCTGCGCGACCGTTTCGGCAATCTCGGCCTGGCCGCTGCGGCCTATAACGCCGGCGAAGCCGGGCTGGAAACATTCCTGAAGGTCGGCCGGCTGCCGATCGAGACGCGCGACTACGTGTTTGCGATTACCGGTCACTCGGCAGAGACATGGAGGGATAATCCGCCGAAGACCGCGGCTCAGGCCCTCACCCCGCAAAAGAACTTCATCGACGGATGCGTACAGCTCGCAGCGACGAGGCGCCTCAACGAGACCGTCCTGATCGCCTCGGCGGATTGGGCGCCGTGGGGCGTGCAGCTTTCCGCGCACTATAATTCGAACATCGCCAGCCAGCTGTTTGTGAAGACGATCGGTCGGCTGCCGGCGCCGCTCAACTCGGAACGGGCGCTCGTCGTGCGGCAGAAACGCGGCAATTTCGGCTATCGCCCACGCTATGCGGCGCGGATCGGCCGCGCCACCAGAGCCGAGGCGACCGACTTGTGTTCGAAGATCAGGGCACATGCCGTGCCCTGCACGGTTTTCAGGAACTGAAGCGGCATGCGGCAAGCAGAAGAAGGCCTTCCACTTGCCGCACATGGTTCTCGATCAGCAGTTTTGTGCCTGCCCGGGCGCGAGAGTTCCATCCGCATTCGGGGTCGCGGAGCCGGTGCCCTGCGGCAGGTTGTTGGTCGTGGCGGAGCCGGAACCCTGCGACAGATTGCCGGGCGGGCATTTCGAACCGCCGGAATCGCCGGTCGTGCTACCGGTCGTATTGGAATCAAGCGCGCCTGACCCGGCGCCATTCAGCGGAGTCGTGGTATTGCCGTTGAGCGTGCCGGAACCGCTGGCGCCCGAACCCGGAACGGCTCCGCTGGTTCCCGCAGAACCTGAGCCCGAAACGCTGCCGGATCCTGATCCGGTTCCCGAGCCCGACTGGGCGACCGCGGCAGTGGCGAGACCGAGCGACAGTGCGCCAACGGTGAGTATCTTTACAAACATTGGGTTTCCTCTCGTGGGACTTTCCAAACATGCCCTACGGCTGCCTAACCCCGCCGACCGCATAAGGTTTCCGATATTCTGCACAGACCTCTCAGGTCTGCGGGCAATGGCGAGGCAAAAGCCGGCGCTGCCGCAGGCATCGGCAGGTCCGCCGCAGACGCTACCGCGACCTCGATGAGGAGAAATTGACACTAATGCCAGGAAAGAAATGGTGCCCCCGCCAGGGTTCGAACCCGGGACCCCCTGATTACAAATCAGGTGCTCTACCAACTGAGCTACAAGGGCACTTTCGACTGGGGAGTTACCAGATTTTCCCCTCCTGTAAAGAGAAAATCGCTGCAACATGAGATACCGTTCATTCGAGCTGCGTTGTTTCACTCACCGGCGATGGCGCAAGGCGCTTGTCCAAAAGCCTGTTTTTCCTGTACTTAATGCCGTCGCGCCGGCATGCTCCTGTCACAGGATCGTGTTAGCTCACCTGGTTACAGCCTCCCTTGCGCGCCCCATCGGGCGGCGGCACCCTTAAAGGCCCGTGTTCATGTCGTTCCAGACGAACAAGCTCTCCATCATCGCCTCCACCGCCCCTGAAGCACAATCGGCGCTGGAAGAGCTTGTGCGGCTTTATGGCAACGTGCCGACCGCGGATGCCGACGTCATCGTCGCGCTCGGCGGCGACGGTTTCATGCTGCAGACACTGCACGACACGATCCATACGGGCAAACGAGTCTATGGGATGAATTGCGGCTCGGTCGGCTTCCTGCTGAACGACTATCGCGCCGAGAAACTCCACGAACGGGTGGCCGAATCGGTCGAGAACGAATTTCATCCGCTCAAGATGACGACAGTGAACGAAGATGGCTCGACATCCGTGGCGCTTGCCATCAACGAGGTCTATCTTTTCCGGCAATCCTATCAGGCGGCAAAGCTCAGGGTCGAGATCGACGGCCATGTGCGGCTGGAAGAGCTGATCTGCGACGGGCTGATGATCGCGACGCCCGCCGGTTCGACCGCCTACAATTTGTCGGCACACGGGCCGATCCTGCCGCTGGAAGCGCCGCTGCTCGCCATGACGCCGGTCTCGGCCTTCCGTCCGCGGCGCTGGCGCGGCGCGCTGCTGCCGAACCACGTCTGCGTCGATATCCACATCCTCGAACCGGAAAAGCGGCCGGTCAATGCGGTTGCCGACAATACCGAGGTGAAGTCGGTGCTGAAGGTGCGGGTAGCGCAATCGACTGAAATCACCGCCCGCATCCTGTCCGATCCCAACCATTCCTGGTCCGACCGGATTCTCGCCGAGCAGTTCAACAACTGACTCAGCGTCAGCGTGCGTGACACAGCGTCAACGCATGCGAATAAAGCCCCTTGCGCTGACGTAAAGCTCAGCGCCTCGGGGCAAAGGCGCGCAAAAAAGTGCGGGTGGCGTTCGCAGCCATCTGGTCGATTTCCGATTCCGGCGTCTGGCGGCCCATCTGCTGGTCGTAGCGAAGGTCGGCCGCCAGAAGCGCCATATACTGGCGGGCGGCGAGCGTCGGATCGTCGATCTCGAGATAACCGCCATGGGCGAGTTGCGCCAGACGTGCCGCAATCGCCGGATATTTCTTGCCCGGCCCGTATTCCTTCCAGGTTTCGAAAAGCTCAGGGAAGCGGGCGCCCTCCGTTTCGACCACCTTGCGCAGCCAGCGGCCGTTCGGGTCGCAGATCGCCTTGCGCAGGAGCTGGGCCGAGAAATGCGTCAGTTCCGTCTCGATATCCTGCGGTGCCACGGGGAAAGTATCGAGCACGCGAAAGAAACCGGCGCTGGAGCGGTCGGTGATTTCGGCGACCACGACCTTGAAAAGATTATCCTTGTCGCCCAGCTGATTGTAGATGGTCTGGCGCGACACCCCTGCCCTTGCCGCGATCGCGTCGATGCTGGCGCCGCCAAAGCCTTCCTGGGCAAAAACATCGGCCGCAGCGTTGAGGATCGCCTGGCGCTTGTTCCGCGCCGGCGGCCAGGTGTCGTAATCGCGCGGAAGTTCGGCAGACGAATTTTTCATGACATCACTATAACGGGGCTTGACGGATTGGACAATTGTGTCCAAAATATTTTACATGATTGTTTAGGCCTATCCTCCCAAACGCGGCCGGCTCTCATATTCATCTCCCATAATCGTCCTCGCCCTGCCGTTACCACGGCAGATGTGGTGACGGGAAAGGTATTTTCCAAATGCAAAGCAGAGCTCCTTCGCATGCCCTGTCGCTCGGGCTGCTCTCCGCTATAGGGCTTTTCGCCCTCGACATGTATCTCCCGGCATTGCCGACCATCAGCGTAAATCTCAATGCCGACAGCCATGAGGTGCAGGCGAGCCTGATCTCCTTCTTCGCCGCCATGGCGGTTTCGCAGATCGTCTACGGTCCGCTCTCCGACATGTTCGGCCGCAAGAAGCCGCTCTATGTCGGTCTCGCCCTTTATGCCATCGGGGCTGTCGGCTGCGCGCTGTCGCCGTCGATCGAGTGGCTGATCGCCTTCCGGTTCCTGCAGGGCATGGGGGCGTGCGCCGGCGTTGTCATCTCCCGCGCCATCGTCCGCGACCTGCATACCGGTCCGGCTGCGGCCCAGCTGATGTCGCGGCTGATGCTGGTGTTCAGCGTCTCGCCGATCCTCGCCCCGCTTGCCGGCAGCATCGTCACCGTGTTCGGCGACTGGCGGCTGATCTTCTGGGTCATGGTCGGTGCAGGTGCCGTCGGGGCCGTGGTTGCGGTGTTTTTCCTTGAGGAAACCCGCCTGCCCGCCGCGCGCAGTGAAAGCAGTCTCGCCGGCGCGCTCAGGTCCTATGGCACGCTGCTGCGGGATCCCTACTATCTCGGGCTGGTGCTGATCGCCTCCTTCGGCATGTCGAGCTACATGATCTACGTGGCGAACTCGTCCTTCGTGCTGATCCAGCATTACGGCCTGTCGCCGACCTTCTACAGCATCGTCTTCTCGTGCAATGCGGTCGCCTTCATCGGCATGTCACAGCTGAACGGCTGGCTCTCCCGCAAGATCGGGCTTCGCAAAGTGATCCGCGGCGCGGTGTTCGGTTATTCGACGATGATGATGCTGCTGGCACTGGTCACCTCGCTGGGCGTCGATCGTCTCGACGTCATGGCAGCCTTCCTGTTCGGCGGCTACGGGTTCCTGGGCATGATCATTCCGACGGCGGCGGTGCTGGCGCTCGAACACCATGGCCGGATCGCGGGAACGGCGTCGGCGATGATGGGTACGATCCAGTTCGTGACGTCTGCGGTCGTGATCGGCCTCGGCGGCATGTTCGTCGACGGAACTTCGCTGCCGATGGTCACGGTCATCGCGGTGTGCTCGGTCATCGTCTTCCTGCTGTCGCTTGTCGTGCTGCGCAGCCGCCAAGGCGCCATGGCGGCCGCGGCGGAATAACCAGCCTACCCATACAACGGAAAGCGGCCGGACTTTGCTAAGTCCGGCCGCTTTCGTTTGTGATTCTTCCACGGATCGTCAATCGACGTCAGCGACGTCCACATCCGGCTTGCCGCTGATGCGATGCGCCAGGGCCGCTTCCATGAACGGATTGATATCTCCGTCCAGCACGTCGTCGGGGGCGGTGCTGGTCACGCCCGTGCGCAGGTCCTTGACCATCTGGTAGGGCTGCAGAACGTAGGAGCGAATCTGGTGACCCCAGCCGATATCGGACTTGGAAGCCGCCTCAGCGTTCGCCGCGTCCTCGCGCTTCTTCAACTCCGCTTCGTAGAGCCGCGCACGCAGCATGTCCCAGGCCTTGGCCTTGTTCTTGTGCTGCGAGCGTTCCTGCTGGCACTGCACCACGATGCCCGAGGGAATGTGGGTGATGCGCACCGCCGAGTCGGTGGTGTTGACGTGCTGTCCGCCGGCGCCCGAGGACCGGTAGGTGTCGATGCGGCAATCGCTCTCGTTGATCTCGATGTTGATCGAGTCGTCGATGACCGGGTAAACCCAGATGGACGAGAACGAGGTGTGACGACGGGCGTTGCTGTCATAGGGCGAAATGCGGACCAGGCGGTGAACGCCCGATTCGGTCTTCAGCCAGCCATAAGCATTGTGGCCCTTGACGAGGATGGTCGCGGACTTGATGCCCGCTTCTTCGCCGTCATGCACTTCCAGCAGCTCGACCTTGAAACGCTGGCGTTCGGCCCAGCGGGTGTACATGCGCAGAAGCATGTTCGCCCAGTCCTGGCTTTCCGTGCCGCCGGCGCCGGAATGGACTTCGACATAGGTGTCGTTGCCGTCCGCCTCGCCCGAGAGCATGGCTTCCACCTGGCGCCGGCCGGATTCCGCCTTCAGCGCCTTCAGCGCGTCCTCGGCTTCCTTGACGATCGCTTCGTCGCCTTCTTCCTCGCCGAGTTCGATGAGCTCGATATTGTCGTTGAGCTGTTGCTCCATGGCCTTGACGCCATTGATGCCGTCTTCGAGCTGCTGGCGCTCGCGCATCAGCTTCTGCGCCTCGGCGGCATCGTTCCAGAGGTTGGGATCCTCCGACTTGTTGTTCAACCAGTCCAGTCGTCTTACCGCCTGATCCCAGTCAAAGATGCCTCCTCAGCAGGCTTATGGCCTGCTTGATTTCGTCGACTACATTGATGATTTCCGCACGCATGGCGCTTGTTCTTCGCTCTTTGTGTTGGGGTTTTAGATTGCCCGTGGACATAGTTGTACCAGACCCGGATGTAAAGGCCCGGGCCTCTGGCGCAATCCGCTTCGAATGGGATCAGAAGAGACCCGGCATGCCCGAGGTGACGGCCTGCTGCGCCTGGGGCGAGTTGGTGAAGATCTGGTCCTGGGTCATGTATTCGCCGTCGCCGATGACCTGGAAGACGTCGGCCGGGCCGGTGCCGGGCTTGAAGGCCTCGACGATCGTGTCCGGCTGGCCTTCCATGGCCGCCATGCCGGTCTTGCGGTTGACGGCGACGAGCTGCATGCCCTCCGGCACGTGGAACTTCTCGGCCGGCGTCAGCTTGGCCGCCTGGGCGAGAAACTCGCCGAAAATAGGCGCGGCAAGGCCGCTGCCGGTGCCCGCACGGCCGAGCGGTGCCGGCGTGTCGAAGCCGATGTAAAGACCGGCGACGAGGTTCGGCGTGAAGCCGACGAACCATGCATCCTTTTCATCGTTGGTGGTGCCGGTCTTGCCAGCGACGTCGCGGTCCTTGACCGGGATCTTGCCGGCGGCCGTGCCGCGCAGGACGACGCCCTGCATCATCGACGTGATCTGGTAGGCGGTCATCGGGTCGAGAACCTGCTCGCGGTTGTCGACGATGCTCGGTTCTTCCTGGTTGGCCCAGTCATTGAAGTTGCAGCCGTCGCAGGCGCGTTCCTCGTGACGGAAGATGGTCTTGCCGTAGCGGTCCTGGATGCGGTCGATGACGGTCGGCTTGATCTGCTTGCCGCCATTGGCGATGACCGCGTAGGCGGAGACCATGCGCATGACGGTCGTTTCACCCGAACCAAGCGACATGGCGAGAACCGGCAGCATCTTGTCGTAGATGCCGAAACGCTCGGCATATTCGGCAACCAGTTCCATGCCCATGTCCTGCGCCAGGCGAACGGTCATCTGGTTGCGGGATTTTTCGATGCCGGTGCGCAGCGTCGAGGGGCCGCCCGAGTCGCCGCCGTAATTGTCCGGCCGCCAGACCTGACCGCCCGAGACGATCTCGATCGGCGCGTCGAGAATGACCGATGCGGGCGTATAGCCGTTATCGAGCGCGGCCGAGTAGACGAAGGGCTTGAACGACGAACCCGGCTGGCGCATTGCCTGGGTGGCGCGGTTGAATTCCGATTGCGCATAAGAGAAGCCGCCGGCCATCGCGAGAACGCGGCCCGTGTTCGGATCCATCGCGACGAGGCCGCCCTGGACCTTCGGCGGCTGGCGCAGCCTGTAGGTCTTGGCCTGCGGATTGATCGGCTCCACGTAAACGACGTCGCCCGGCTTCAGCACGCCGTCCGGCGATTTCGCCGGCTTGCGGGTATCGGTCGAGTCCCGATAAGCCCACTTCATGTCGTCGGCATTGATCGTGCCCGTCTCGCGGGCCGCATCGACCTTGCCGGCCGCATCCGTCGAGGGCTGCAGGCCGATCGTGGCGGACTTTGCCGAAACCTCGATCACCACCGCGAGCTTCCATTCCGGCACGTCCGAAAGCGACTTCTGCTTGGCGAGTTCCGGTCCCCAGTCCGAGCTTCCAAGGGCGCCGGTCATGGCGATCTGAGCGATCGGTCCATGGAAACCACGGCGCTGGTCATATTCCACCAGACCGTTCTGGAGGGCGCTGCGGGCGATGACCTGAAGGTCGGGATCGAGCGAGGTGCGCACCGAAAGACCGCCTTCGTAGAGCGACTTGTCGCCGTAACGCTCGATGATCTGGCGTCGCACTTCTTCCGAGAAATAATCCGATGCGAAGACATGGGCGCCGGTACGGCGCTGCTTGACGCCGAGCGGCTGCTTCTTGGCGTCCTCGGCATCGGCCTGGGTGATGTAGCCGTTCTCGGCCATGCGGTCGACGACCCAGTTGCGGCGCTCGAGCGCTGCCTTTTCGCGGCGGAAGGGATGGTAGTTGGCAGGCCCCTTCGGAAGGGCGGCAAGATAGGCGGCCTCGGCCGTGGTCAGCTCGGTCACCGACTTGTCGAAATAGGTGAGTGCTGCGCCCGCGATGCCGTAGGAGTTGAGGCCGAAGAAAATCTCGTTCAGATAAAGTTCGAGGATCTTGTCCTTCGAATAGGTCTGCTCGATGCGGAAGGAGAGGATTGCTTCCTTGACCTTGCGGTCGATCGTCTGGTCGGCAGAGAGAAGGAAGTTCTTCGCCACCTGCTGGGTGATCGTCGAGGCGCCTTCGGGGCGACGGCCGGAACCGAGGTTCTGGAGGTTCGAGAGGACGGCTCGCCCAAGACCTGTGATGTCGATGCCGGGATGGCTGTAGAAATTCTTGTCTTCAGCAGACAGGAAGGCCGCCTTGACCCGATCCGGCACCGCCTGAATGGGCAGGAAGAGGCGCCGTTCGCGGGCATATTCCGCCATAAGGGCACCGTTGCCGGCATGAACGCGGGTAGCGACCGGCGGCTCGTAGGAGGCAAGTACCTCGTAGTTCGGCAGGTCCTTGGTCATCCCGGTGAGGTAGATACCCACGCCGGCAGCCACGACCAGAAACAGGACGCAGGCCAAACCAAAGAGATAACCAATCAATCTTACCATATCGGAGCTACCGTTCAGCTTTCATTCGGCGCGTGAAACACACCATCGCATGGTTAGAGGCGTTTTGCACGGTGATTGCACCAGCGCAAGGCGAAAGCGGATCAATTGCCCCTCGTCCATTGCGCCTGGTAATCATCGAGTAACCGCCCGAATGTGAGTAAAATAGGGCTCTTATCTGCAATTTCCGGTAACCGGCATCCCCTGCGCCATATTCGCAAGCGCCTGTGGCACCCGCGCCACGCGCGCCAGCCAGAATCAGCCGCCGTTCGCCACCGCGCGATCCCGATAGCGCCTGATCGCATCGACCATGCGGTCGATCACCTTCGAGCGCCACGACTCATCCAGCAACAGCTTTTCATCCTCGACATTGGACAGGAAGCCAAGTTCGAGGAGCACGGAGGGAATGTCCGGCGCGCGCAGAACCTGGAAGCCCGCATAACGGTGGGGATTGTTGATGAGCCCGATCTGCCCTTCGAAGGACTGGACGACATTGGTGGCGAGCGCGATCGAAAACGCCTGGGTCTCGCGCCGGGTCAGGTCGAGCAGGATATCGGCGACCTCGGGCGGGCCGCTCTGGAGCGTGTAGCCCGCGAGCTCGTCGGACAGGTTTTCGCGCGCGGCAAGATTTTCGGCCATGCGGTCGGAGGCCTTGTCAGACAGGGTATAGACGGTCGCGCCGCGAATGTCCTTCTGGCCGAGCGTATCGGCATGCAGGGATACGAAGAGATCGGCATGGCCCTGGCGGGCAAGCGTCACACGCTCGGAGAGCGACAGGAACGTATCGTCGTCGCGGGTCAGGAAGACCTTGATCCCCTCGACCTTCTTCAATCGCTCGGCAAGCGTCCTGGCGAACGCAAGCGTGATGGTCTTCTCCGGCGTCTTGGTGCCCGCCCCCGTCGCGCCGGCATCGATCCCACCATGCCCGGCATCGACCGCAACGGTAAAGACATTGTCCTTCTCGGTCATCATCAGCGCGTCCGGAGCCGCCGCAGTCGATATTGCCCAGTTCTGGGTCTTCACCAGATCGGCAAAAACCTCCTTGGAGGCCATTTCCGCATCGAGGACGAGCCGGTAGCTGCCGTTGTCATTCGACTGAACCTCGGCGATCGACAGTTTCACCGGCCTCTTGGCGGTGAGCACGATACGGGCGCTCGACTCGCCCATCGTGCCGTAGCGGATATCCTTGAAGAGACCCCGCGCGGACAGATCCTCGGCGGGAAAACCGAAAGCGGTCGCCGGCAGGTCGACGATCACCCGTTCCGGCGCGGCGACGTAGTGGACGGAGAATTCCGGCTTTTTCTCGAACTCGATGACGATCCGGGTGCGCGCCTCGTCGCCAGCGACCCGCGCGCTGAAGGCGAGAAGCGGCGGTTGGGGCGTAGCGCGGGCGGAACTCAGGGGAAAGGTCACGGCGAAGGCTAACAAGAGAAGAACCGCGCAAGCGATTCGCGCAAAAAAACGCTGCGGGCTTCCGCCGCAGGCTGTCGCTGCGCTTGCCTTTACATCCGCCCTCAAAACGCCACTCGCATTCAAAGCCCCGCCGCCTGTCGGACAACCCGCATCAAAGTGCCCGTTTTAGAAGGCATTTGCATGTCAAAAGATGCGAATCATCCACCCATTCCCTGCCATCCATAAGGGGTCTAATTCCATCGAGAATATGGCAAACTTGGCTTTTCCCTTGCTATTGTGACAGATAAACCATACAACGCCCGTGAGGGTTAAAGTGTTGACGGGATAGTCTGCCGATAGGCTGGCCAGCCTCTTCAGGACCTGGCGCCGAAGACCGACAGTCATCCGCCGTCGCTACACTTTTTCCTGATACACGATCCAACCGGCGGTGGCCGGAATAATACCGGGTGGCACGCCACCCACCGCTCATGCGGAGCACATTCATCGGGCCCATGCGGGCCTATGGTATCGTCATTCTCGTTTGGTTTTTGATGTCGCGGCACAATTTTCAGAACCTGGAGAGACCGAGGGAGCAACACGCCCCGTCATCTTTCCGGTTGCCGTCACAAACGCGCCCGGCGGGAACATCTTTATCCGGCGCAACGACCGCATTGCATGACAGGCCCGTCCTTGTGGCAGCCTTTTCTGCACTCCCCCGGCGGCGCCGAGGAGCAGAATTTCAATGGCAGACAAAATGCTTATCGACGCGTCTCACGAAGAGGAGACGCGCGTAGTTGTCGTTCGCGGTAACCGGATCGAGGAGTTCGATTTCGAATCGCAGCATAAGAAACAGATACGCGGCAATATCTATCTGGCGAAGGTGACGAGGGTCGAACCCTCACTGCAGGCCGCCTTCGTCGACTACGGCGGAAACCGTCACGGCTTCCTCGCCTTTGCTGAAATCCATCCCGACTATTATCAGATCCCGCTTGCCGATCGTCAGGCGCTGATGCAGCAGGAAGCCGAGGATCAGCGCAAGATCGCCGAGGCGGAAGCTGCTGATCCGGTAGTCGACCTTGCCCACCAGGAACAGCCGGATATCGGCATTTCCACCCCCCCAGCCGCCGCCGAGCCTCTAAGCGAAGCCGGCGCGGAAGCAACGGAAGCGAGCCCGGCCGAGGCCGTCGCTGCTGAAGAGGCCGAAAAGCCGAAGGCCAAGCCGCGCCGCAGTCGCGCCCGCAAGAAGCCGGCAGACGAAGCGCCCGCCGCGGAAGCCGCAGCATCCGAGGGCGAAAGCGCCCCCTCCTCCGAAAACAATGACGTCGACGGCTCGACGCCCGGCGAAATGGCCGCGATGGTCGATACCGATTCGATTTCGGAAGATGTCGATGCCCGCCGTGGCGGCCGCAACGACGATTTCGATGACGACGACGATGACGATCACGGCGAGAAGGAAGTGATCGAGTCGGTCGGTGCCGAAGACGCCATGGAAGAAGTTCCGGACCGCGTCGTGCGCAAGCCGCGCAAGCAGTACCGCATCCAGGAAGTCATCAAGCGCCGCCAGATCCTGCTCGTGCAGGTCGCCAAGGAAGAGCGCGGCAACAAGGGCGCGGCTCTCACCACCTATCTTTCGCTCGCCGGCCGTTATTCGGTGCTGATGCCGAACACGGCGCGTGGCGGCGGCATTTCCCGCAAGATCACCCAGCCGCAGGACCGCAAGCGCCTGAAGGAGATCGCCCGCGAACTCGACGTGCCGCAGGGCATGGGCGTGATCCTGCGCACCGCCGGTGCCAACCGCACCCGCGTCGAAGTCAAGCGCGACTTCGAATACCTGATGCGCCTTTGGGAAAACGTCCGCACTCTGACGCTGAACTCGACCGCGCCCTGCCTGGTCTATGAAGAAGGCTCGCTGATCAAGCGCTCGATCCGCGACCTCTACAACAAGGACATTTCCGAGATCATCGTGTCCGGCGAAGAAGGCTATCGTGAAGCGAAAGACTTCATGAAGATGCTGATGCCGAGCCACGCCAAGGTGGTCCAGCCCTATCGCGACCTGCATCCGATCTTTGCCCGCTCCGGCATCGAAGCGCAGCTCGACCGCATGCTGCAGCCGCAGGTGACGCTGAAGTCCGGCGGCTACCTGATCATGAACCAGACGGAAGCTCTCGTCGCCATCGACGTCAACTCCGGCCGTTCGACCCGCGAACACTCGATCGAGGAAACCGCGCTCCAGACCAACCTGGAAGCTGCCGAGGAAGTCGCCCGCCAGCTTCGCCTGCGCGACCTTGCCGGCCTGATCGTCATCGACTTCATCGACATGGAAGAGAAGCGCAACAACCGCGCCGTCGAGAAGAAGCTGAAGGATTGCCTGAAGAACGACCGCGCCCGCATCCAGGTCGGCCGCATCTCGCATTTCGGCCTGCTCGAAATGTCGCGCCAGCGCATCCGCGCTTCGGTTCTCGAATCGACGACGCAGATCTGCACCCATTGCGGCGGCACCGGCCATGTGCGCTCGCAGTCGTCGGTCGCCCTGCACGTGCTGCGCGGCGTCGAGGAATATCTGCTCAAGAACACCACGCATGACATCACCGTGCGCACCACGCCGGAGATTGCGCTCTATCTCCTCAACCACAAGCGTTCCAGCATCGTCGATTACGAGAACCGCTTCGGCGTCTCGATCTTCATCGAATCGGATGTCAGCATCGGCTCCAGCCACTTCGCGATCGATCGCGGCGAGCCGGTCGAAAACCCGGTCAAGATCGAAAGCCTGATGCAGTTCGCGGCCATCCCCGTCGAAGAGGACGATGACGACATCATCATCGAAGCCGACGAGGAAGAAGAAGATGAGACGGTCGCAGCGCCGGCGCAGCCGGCAGCTGCCAACGCCGAGCGCACCCAGCAGCAGGGCGATGACCCGAACGGCCGCAAGCGCAAGCGCCGCCGGCGTCGTCGCAACCGTGGCGGAGAAAAGGGCGGTGACGCCCAGACCGCCCAGGGCGGCAATGACGACATGGCCGACGGCGACGAGGACGGCGACGAAGGCGAGGACGACGTTTCCGAAGCCGGCGAAGCTTCCGACGCAACGGTTGCCGCCGATTCGGACTCGGAAGAAAACCGCCGCAAGCGCCGTCGCCGCGGCAAGCGCGGTGGTCGTCGCAATCGCAACGGTGAGGACGGACAGGAACTGAGCGCTTCGGAGGACAGCGAAGCAGCCGACGAAGACGCATCCAGCGAAGACGTCGCCGCCGTGCCGGCAGCAGCCGTAGCGGAAGCCTCTGAAGAGGTCGCAGCCGAGGCTGTGCCGGCTCTCGCAGCGGTTGAAGCGGCACCTGGCGGCAAGCCGGAAGCCAAGCCGCGCCGTTCGCGTCGTGGCAAGGCGGCGACTGCGGCCGACGCATCGGCTGCGGAAGAGGTCCCGGCTGCGGAAGAAGTTCAGGTGACTGTCGCCGCTCCGGCTCCGGTGGAAACCGTCGTCGAGCAGGTCGAGGCAGCACTCGGCGAAGAGCCGCAGGCCCCCGAGGCAGCTCCGGTCGCACAGACTCCCGTCGAAGAGACTCCCGCCGCAGCAGCCGAGCAGGCAGATGCCGGCGAAGCGAAGCCGGCCCGCGCCAACCGCGCGTCCAACATCTCGTCCTCAGCCGAGGCGGTGGTGAAGAGTTCCGACCCGGTGGCAGCGCCCGAGGCCGAAAACGACCCGTCGAAGCCAAAGAAAGCCGGCTGGTGGCAACGCCGCGGCTTCTTCTGAGCCTAACGAGAATCGATGAAACGGCCGCGCAAAACGCGGCCGTTTCTGTTTTTACGCCGCCTTCAGACTGAGAAACTGCATCAACGTCCTGCAGCAGCGAATCCGAAAACGCGGCCAGCCCCTTGAAATCAGACTCCATTCCCCGTCGGGTCCACCGGCCGGCCAAGCCTCATACGCAGTTGTGAACAGGTGGAAACCGGGCGGAAATGATTTTGAGGTTTTTTGGAAAGCCCGACTGGCTTACTTTGGGCACAAATCGCAACAATGGTGCGCGGGATTCGTGTGCCCGACCCAAGAGGATATGGATGACCCGCCTGTTCAAGACGCCCGTTTTCAAGACATTGGCCGCCGGCTCGATGCTGGCCCTGGCACTTTCCGCGGCCGCCCCGGCCGTCGCCCTGGACGACCAGCAGAAGAAGGAAATGGGAGAGTTCATCCGTCAATACCTGATCCAGAACCCCGAGGTGCTGGTCGAGGTCCAGAACGCGTTGGAAGCCAAGCAGCAGACCCAGCGCGTCGACCAGTCGACAAAGGCCATCGCTGACAACAAGCAGGAGATCTTCTCCTCGCCGAGCGACATCACGCTGGGCAATCCGAAAGCCGACGTCACGGTCGTCGAGTTCTTCGATTACAATTGCGGCTACTGCAAGCGGGCGCTTTCCGACATGGACGGCATCCTTTCCAAGGACAAGAACGTCCGCTTCATCCTGAAGGAATTCCCGATCCTCGGTCCGGACTCGATCGCCGCCCACCGGGTCGCCAACGCCGTACGCCTGGTCGCGCCTGAGAAATATGCGGAGTTCCACCGCGAACTGCTCGGCGGCAAGCCTCACGCCTCGGAAGCGACGGCCATCGCGGTCGCCAGTGCGCTCGGCGTCAAGGAGGCGGCGATCCGCAAGTCCATGGCCGACCAGCCGAACGACGACCTAGTGCGCGACGCCTACCGGCTCGCCAATGCGATCGGCATCACCGGCACGCCGACCTACGTGGTTGGCGACGAAGCCGTGTTCGGCGCTGTCGGCCTCGAGGCGATCGAGCAGAAGGTCGCAAACGTACGTGCCTGCGGCAAGGCGACCTGCTGACAGGGCAAGCCCTGACCAATAGATGTTCCATCGCAGTGGACTTGCGGCCTTTCGGCGCAGCGGGGGGCTTTCCCTTGCCGCGTCGGCGGTCTATAGGTGGCCCCTGAATTTCTGCATGGAACAATAGATCAGTGATGAGCAAGACGATCTTCGTCCTCAATGGCCCCAATCTCAATATGCTGGGCAAGCGCGAGCCGGGCATCTATGGCGCGGCCACGCTGAAGGACGTCGAGAAGGATTGTATCGCTGCCGGCAGGGAACTCGGCTTCGATGTCGATTTCCGCCAGAGCAATCACGAAGGCGTGCTGATCGACTGGATGCACGAGGCCAATGAAAAGGCCGTCGGCGTCGCCATCAACGCAGGCGCCTATACTCATACCTCGATCGCATTGCACGACGCCATCAAGGCGATCTCCGTGCCGGTGATCGAGCTTCATATCTCGAATGTCCACGCGCGGGAGGAATTCCGCCATCATTCGATGATCGCACCGGCGGTAAAGGGCGTGATCTGCGGTTTTGGCACCGCGAGCTACATTCTGGCGCTGCACGCCTTGAAAACCATTACCGCCTGACAAGATAAACAGAACAATAGGGTTTGCCATGTCTGACAAGAAGAACGGTATCGACAAGGGACTGATCCGCGACCTCGCGAACATCCTCAACGATACCGACCTCACCGAGATCGAAGTCGAACAGGACGATGTGCGTATTCGTGTGTCGCGCGTTGGTACGACTCAATATGTCCAGGCCCCGGTCGCAGCGCCCGCCTATGCCCCGGCTGCAGCGCCCGTAGCCGTCGCAGCGCCCGCAATCCAGGATAACAAGAACGCGGTCACTGCGCCGATGGTCGGCACCATCTACCTCTCCCCGGCCCCGGGTTCGCGCGCCTTCGTCGAAGTCGGTGCCACCGTCAAGGAAGGCCAGACGCTGCTGATCATCGAGGCCATGAAGACGATGAACCAGATCCCGTCGCCGCGCTCCGGCAAGGTCACGGAAATCCTGGTCAACGACGCTCAGCCCGTCGAGTATGGCCAGCCGCTCGTCGTCATCGAGTAAGGCGCATCCATGATTTCCAAGATCCTCATAGCCAACCGCGGTGAAATCGCGCTTCGCGTGCTTCGCGCCTGCAAGGAACTCGGCATCGCGACCGTCGCGGTCCATTCCACCGCGGACGCCGACGCCATGCACGTCCGGCTCGCCGACGAAAGCGTCTGCATCGGCCCGCCGCCGTCGCGCGACAGCTATCTGAACATCCATCAGATCGTCGCCGCCTGCGAAATCACCGGCGCCGACGCCGTGCATCCGGGCTACGGCTTCCTGTCGGAAAACGCCAAGTTCGCGGATATCCTCGACGCGCACGGCATCACCTTCATCGGCCCGACCGCCGACCATATCCGCATCATGGGCGACAAGATCACCGCCAAGCAGACTGCGCAGGAACTCGGCATTCCCGTGGTTCCCGGCTCGGATGGCGAAGTGAAGCCCGAGAACGCCATGGAGATCGCCCGCAAGATCGGTTTCCCGGTACTGATCAAGGCGACGGCCGGCGGCGGCGGACGCGGCATGAAGGTCGCCAAGACCGAGGCCGATCTCGACGAGGCCGTATCGACCGCCCGTTCCGAAGCGCTGGCCGCATTCGGCAATGACGCCGTCTACATGGAAAAGTATCTCGGGAAGCCCCGCCATATCGAAATCCAGGTGGTCGGCGACGGCGAAGGCAATGCCATTCATCTGGGCGAGCGCGACTGCTCGCTGCAGCGGCGGCACCAGAAGGTCTGGGAAGAAGCCAATTCCCCTGCCCTCAATGTCGAACAGCGGATGAAGATCGGCGAGATCTGCGCCGACGCGATGCGCAAGCTGAAATACCGCGGCGCCGGCACGATCGAGTTCCTCTACGAGAACGGCGAGTTCTATTTCATCGAAATGAATACCCGCCTTCAGGTCGAGCACCCGATCACCGAAGCGATCACCGGCATCGACCTCGTCCACGAACAGATCCGCGTCGCCTCCGGCGGCGGCCTGTCCGTCAAGCAGGAAGACATCGTGTTCTCCGGCCATGCCATCGAATGCCGCATCAATGCCGAGGACCCGCGCACCTTCGTGCCGTCGCCCGGCACGATCACGCATTTCCATGCACCGGGGGGCCTTGGCGTGCGTGTCGATTCGGGCGCCTATGCCGGCTACAAGATCCCGCCCTATTACGACAGCCTGATCGGCAAGCTGATCGTGCATGGACGCACCCGCGTCGAGTGCATGATGCGCCTGCGGCGCGTGCTGGACGAGTTCGTCGTGGACGGCATCAAGACGACGCTGCCGCTTTTCCAGGACCTCGTCGACAATCCGGATATCGCCAACGGCGATTATGACATACACTGGCTGGAGAAATATCTCGCCGGCGACAAGACGCATTAGGGAGATCGATGGCAGGGCGACGCGGCAGATATTACCCGGCGATAACCCCGGAAATCCTGTTGCGCGCCTATTCCATCGGCCTTTTCCCGATGGCCGAATCCGCCGATGACCCGGAAATCTTCTGGGTCGAACCGGAAATGCGCGGCATCCTGCCGCTCGACGCCTTCCATCTCTCCAAAAGTCTCGCCAAGGCGGTTCGCAGGACACCGCTCGACATCCGCTTCGACACGGCTTTCGAACGGGTGATCGCCTTCTGCGCCGAGCCGGCCGGCGACCGGCCGAGCACCTGGATCAACTCCACGATCCGCAAGCTCTACAACGAATTGCACCGCATGGGCCACGCGCACAGCGTCGAGGCCTTCGAGGGCGATGAACTGGTCGGCGGTCTCTATGGCGTCTCGCTCGGATCGGCCTTCTTCGGCGAGAGCATGTTTTCGAGGCGCACGAACGCCTCCAAGATCTGCCTCGTACATCTGGTGGAACGGCTTAGGAAAAACGGCTTTACCCTGCTCGATACGCAGTTCACGACCGAACATCTGAAGACGTTCGGCGCAATCGACATCCCCAAGAACGACTATCTCAAGCTGCTGAGGGTTGCGGTCGATTCACCGCACCTGAAATTCTAGAGAAAATCAGTTGGTCGCCTTTGGTGGCGGCACGTCGGATTTCTGTTTGCAGCCGGTCAGCCAGACGTCATAGATCGGATGTTCCACTGCATTGAGGCCGGGGCTGTCGGCGAACATCCAGCCGGTGAATATCCGGCGGATCTTGCGGTCGAGGGTGATCTCGTCGACTTCCACGAAACCGTCGATCTTCTGGGCTTCCGTCTCGTCGCGGGAATAACAGACCTTTGGCGTCACCTGCAGAGCGCCGTATTGGACGGTCTCGTTGACATAGACGTCGAATGTGGTGATGCGGCCGGTGATCTTGTCGATGCCGGCAAAGACCGCGACCGGGTTGTTCAGCCGCGCCGCAGATACACCATCCGCCGCAAGCACGGATGCCAGCGCGATCAACGCGCCGATCATTTGCTTGCGTGGAGAAACCGTCATCAATCCCATATGCTTCCCGTCCCGGCGATCCCGTCGGCGTCGAGACCTAGAGTGCGATTGTGGCCAAAACAGGTGTCAGTTGCCAGGCGTCCAGGCGTCGTAGTCGCCGGTGACGCGGGGGCGTTCGCCGGTGGCGGCAAGCGAGCCCTGCGGACGATAAGCAAGCGGCGTGCCGGTGCCGTTAGCCTTGTGCGCCTTTTCCCATTCGCGGGCCTTGTAGTCTTCCTTGGACGGCGGGACATCCGTGCGATAGTGCATCCAGCCATGCCAGCCGGGGCCAATCGCGGAGGCTTCGGCGTAATCCTTGTAGATCACCCAACGCTTCGGCTTGCCCCAGGAGGTCATCGGACCTTCGTAATAGACATTGCCGAGCTCGTCTTCGCCGACCTTCTTGCCGAAACGCCAGGTGAAGAACCGGGTGCCCATGGTCTGTCCGTTCCACCAGGTGAAGATCTGCAGCAGGAGGTTTTTCATGGATGTTCCGTCGGCTTGGCAAACAGGATGACGATCGAATTGGTTGATCCGCTTATGCCGCTTGGCGCCTTCGATGTCCAGTGATTCCAAATGTCGCGCACGGTCATTTGAGCTTCATCTTGAAGCCGAAATGGCTTTTGGCGAAACCGAGCCGTTCATAGAAGCGATGCGCATCGGTGCGGGCCATATTGGAGGTGAGTGCGACCTGGCGGCAATCGCGGCGCCTGGCTTCCTCTATCGCCTGTCCGATCATCTGGGCGCCGATGCCCTTGCCGCGCATGTCGCCGCGCGTCTGCACCGCCTCGATGATCATCGACAGCGATCCCCTGCCCGTCAGCGTGCGATTGAAGAGGATCTGGAACGTGCCGACCACCTCGCCTCCCAGCTCGGCGACGAAAAGCTGTTCGTTCTGAGAGGCATCGATGACGTTGAAGGCGCGCAGGTAGTCGTCGAAGGCGGCCTCGTCGGTCGTGTCGCCATGGCCGCCGAGATTATCCGCCGCAAACAGGGCGATGAGTTCGGGAAGATCGGCTTGCCGCGCCCTGCGGATCACGATGTCGGCCATGCAGGCTCCTCTTCGGGGTCAGGATCTAGCGCGACTCCAGCCGCTTCTCCATGATGATCGCCGGCAGACCGGAATTGGGAGCGCCCCATTCCTCCATCCGGTCGACCTCGGAAAACCCAAGCCGCTCGTAGAAATACATCGCGCGCACATTCGGCAGCGCTACCTCGACCCGCATGATCTCGGCATCCGGAAAACAGGTTTCGAGCTCGGCGAAGATATCGCGGCCAATGCCTTCGTTCTGGCAGGACGGCTTGACGTAGAGTTGGTGCAGCATCGCCGTCTTTGCCATTTTCGGATACATGGCCGCATAACCGATGCCGCCGATATTCTTGCCGTCGTCGGCGACCAGGAACTCGCCACCGCGCTTTTGGATGCGCGCCTTGACGGCGCCAGCAGAATGCCAGCCGTCGACCATTCTCCTGACCTTGTCGGCCCCGTAGAACGGATCATAGGTATCGTGAAAGGTCGCCGCCAGCAGCGCACGGATCTGCTCGACGTCAGCTTCACCGGCGGTGCGGACGAAGTAGACCATCGGGCCTACTCCTCTTCGATCCCGAGCTTGGCCTTGACGAGCGCCTGGACGGCCTGCGGATTGGCCTTGCCGCCGGTCGACTTCATCACCTGGCCGACGAACCAGCCGGCGAGCGTGGGCTTGGCCTTGACCTTGGCGACCTGGTCCGGGTTGGCGGCGATGATCTCGTCGACAGCGGCCTCGATTGCGCCGGTATCGGTCACCTGCTTCATGCCGCGGCTCTCGACGATTTCGGCCGGGTCACCGCCTTCGTTGAGCACGATCTCGAACAGGTCCTTGGCGATCTTGCCGGAGATCGTCTCTGCCTTGATGAGGTCGATGATGGCGCCGAGCTGGGCCGGAGAAACCGGAGTCTCTTCAATGTCTTTGCCGGTTCTGTTCAAGGCGCCCAGCAGGTCGTTGATCACCCAGTTGGCGGCAATCTTGCCGTCGCGGCCTTCGGCAACCGCCTCGAAATAATCGGCGATCGCCTTTTCGGACACCAGCACCGAGGCATCGTAGATCGACAGGCCGAGTTCGCGCACGAACCGGGCCTTCTTGTCGTCCGGCAGTTCCGGCAGGTGCCGTTCCAGCTCGGCGATGAAGGCATCGTCGAATTCGAGCGGCAAGAGGTCCGGGTCGGGGAAATAACGGTAGTCGTGCGCGTCTTCCTTGGAGCGCATCGAGCGTGTTTCACCCTTGTTCGGGTCGAACAGCCGGGTTTCCTGGTCGATCGAGCCGCCGTCCTCGAGAATGCCGATCTGGCGGCGCGCCTCGTATTCGATCGCCTGGCCGATGAAGCGGATGGAGTTGACGTTCTTGATCTCGCAGCGGGTGCCGAATTCGGCGCCCGGACGGCGCACCGAGACGTTGACGTCGGCGCGCATCGAGCCTTCGTCCATGTTGCCGTCGCAGGTGCCGAGATAACGCACGATCGAGCGCAGTTTGGTCATATAGGCCTTGGCTTCGTCGGAGGAGCGCATGTCGGGCTTGGAGACGATCTCCATCAGCGCCACGCCGGAGCGGTTCAAGTCCACATAGGACATGGTCGGATGCTGGTCGTGCATCGACTTGCCGGCATCCTGTTCGAGATGCAGGCGCTCGATGCCGATCTCGATATCCTCGAACTGGCCCTGGCGATCCGGACCGAGCGAGATGACGATCTTGCCCTCGCCGACGATCGGGTCCTTGTACTGGGAGATCTGGTAGCCCTGCGGCAGGTCCGGATAGAAATAGTTCTTGCGGTCGAACAGCGAGCGCTTGTTGATCGCGGCCTTCAGACCCAGGCCGGTGCGGACCGCCTGCTTGATGCATTCCTCGTTGATCACGGGCAGCATGCCGGGCATGGCCGCATCGACGAGCGAGACGTTGGAATTGGCCGGCTTGCCGAACTCGGTCGAGGCGCCGGAGAAGAGCTTGGAATTGGAGAGAACCTGGGCGTGCACCTCCATGCCGATGATGACTTCCCAATCGCCGGTGGCGCCGGGGATGAAGCGTTTCGGATCGGGCGTGCGGACGTCGACAAGGGTCATCTGATGCTCGTGAAATGGTCTCGATTGGGTTTCTGGAGGTAGAGCAAATGGCGCGGAGGTGCAAGGCTTGCTGCGCGTCGGTATCACTGTGGAATACCACAGTTCAGCCGGCTTTAACCAGACTCTGGTGAAATCGCGCAATGGAGCCATCAACCCCACTCGCGCTGTTTATCCTGTATCTCCTCCTGAACGTCCTCGCATTCTGCGTTTACTGGTGGGACAAGCAGGCGGCTCTCGATGGCACATGGCGGATCAGCGAGCGCACACTCCTGGGTATAGCCTTCGTCGGCGGCAGCCTGGGCGCCGTAACCGCACAGCAGATGCTGCGACACAAGACCCGCAAGGAACCTTTCCGTACGTTGCTGATGATTATAGTCACCCTTCACACGCTCGGCGCGGCGTCATGGCTGCTTGCTCCGGACTTGACGCGGCGGGTGGTCGCGGTCATCGCCGGGGCGATTTAGAAGCTCGGCCCGTAAGTGTCGGGCGCTTCCGCGACGAGGCGCTTCGACAGGCCGACCGACTGAACGTCCCGGTCGATCTTCGGCGAATAGATGGTCGAGAGCCAGTTGATGGAATAGCCCAGCTTCTCGAAGAAGCCGACCGCCTCGGCATTGCGGGCGTGGGTCTCGATACGGGCGACCTCGAACCCCTGGTGGACGATCTCGGCCTCGATCTCGACGAGAAGCGCCCGGCCGAAGCCGTGGCCCTGGAAGGCCGGATCGATCCAGAAGTCGGAGATCAGCTCGTCGAGCTTTTCGCGCGCCGCCCAGCCGGCAAGGTTGCCGGCCTGCTCGACGACGGTGATGGTGAGCCAGGAGGAGCGCGTGAAATTCTGGAAGGCAGTACGGGCGCTGGAGCGCATATCGGTCATCTCGCCGATCGAAATCATGGCCTTCTCCCAGGAGCGGAAGCCGATTTCCGCCAGGATATCCACCTCGTCCTCACGCGCATTGCGAATATGGGCCATAGCTTCCCCTGTTGGAGATGGCAGTAGAACACTGAGTCTGCGCTTTGACCAGTGCAACATCTAGGGCGTTTCGGTCAGGTGCTTGACGGCTGGGGAAAACCCGCCTAGTGCGGATTTCGCATTGATGGAGTTTTGATGTTCTCCTCCGTAGAGACCCGCTAAGGGGCCGGCCCCGCGTTAAGCCGCGCCGGCCCAGACAAAAACGAGAGCCCCGGCGTTTCGCGACGCCGGCAACGTTTTTGCGCGCTCCTCTCCGAGCGCTTCTCCGGACATCAAGACAATGGATATTTCCCGCGCCGAACAGCGCATCCTCCACCTGCTCGCCCAGGGCGGCAGGATCGAGATCACACGCGACGACAATAGAAAAATCGAAAAGCTGCTACTCGTCACCCGCGAAGGCTGGGCTTTTTCCGGTTTAGACCTCGTCACCTTCCGCAAGCTCAAGCAGAAGAAGGCGATCAAGTCCCAGGGCGGCAGGCCCTACCGCATTACCGAAAGAGGACTGGTGCTGGTGAGGGCCGAGCAGGATAATCGGTAGGAAGACGAAAGCCGGTCTCCATTGCCAGGAGATCGGCTTCCGTCGACGAGCAAATGCGATTGGACTTTGGCGCTATTCGCGTTATTTTACAGGGATGAGCGATCTACGGGAAAAAATCAGCTTCAAGGAACTAACCGAGCCTCACGCGGCTGCGGCCAGCGACGAGCAGTACGATTCCTGGAAGGAAGAAAAAATCCGGCACGCGCTCAAGCAGTCCGAGGACCGCTCCAAGATGACCCCAGCGCGAAAAGTCTGGGAGCGCTTCGGCTTTGAACGTTAATTTCACGCCGCAAGCCATCGCGGACCTCAGTGAAATTCATACCCATATCGCACAATTCGACCGAAATGCCGCCGATCGCGTCTTATCGCGCATCCGGCAAGTTATCGAGATATTCGAGAGTTTTCCGCTTCTCGGTCGGGAAGGCGGTGTCGAGGATACGCGCGAATTCGCCATTTCCGGCCTGCCTTATACGATTGTTTACCGGATACTGTCGGCAAGCGATCTCGATATCCTGACGATCGTCCACCAGCGCAAGCTCTATCCTCCATTGGAAGATTGAACGGTCCTCAGGCCTGAGCCGAAATCTCCGCCCGCATCGCAGCCCACTCGTCGGCCATCGAGCCCGAGCGCTTTTTGCCCGCGCGGCGGTACCAGTAGTCGGCGTTCCAGTCGTCGCCTTCAATGCGGTGGCAGAGGGCGTGGCCCCAGTCAAAGGGCTGCTCGCCTTCATGGGCCTGGCAGATCTCGTGCACCGCCTGCCAGTCGGCACCCATGGTGAAACCATTGGCCGCGAGGCGATCAAACGCCTCGATCAATCCTGCCAGATCCGTCTTAGCCATGAACCACCCCCCTGGCGACCGCCCGATGATCGGCGGACGTCATTTTCCGGATGATCCGCTTACCACCACTTCGCCGGCGTGAACCGGCCGGCGGCCTGTTCGATGACATGGGCGGTGCGGAACAGTGTTTCTTCCTCGAACGGCTTGCCGATCAGCTGCAGGCCGAGCGGCAGGCCCTTGGCGTCGAGGCCGGCGGGAACGGCGATGCCCGGCAGGCCGGCCATGTTGACCGTCACCGTGAAGATGTCGTTGAGGTACATCTTGACCGGATCGGAAGCGAGGTCCTCGTCGGCGATGCCGAAGGCCGAGGACGGCGTGGCGGGCGTCAGGATCGCATCGACGCCGGCGTTAAAGACGATCTCGAAGTCGCGCTTGATGAGCGTACGGACCTTCTGGGCCTGCAGATAATAGGCGTCGTAATAACCGGCCGACAGAACATAGGTGCCGATCATGATGCGGCGCTTGACCTCGGTGCCGAAACCGGCGGCGCGGGTCTTTTCGTACATGTCGACGATGTCCTTGCCGTCGACGCGCAGGCCGTAGCGAACGCCGTCGTAACGGGCGAGGTTCGACGAGGCTTCGGCAGGGGCGACGATATAGTAGGCCGGCAGCGCGTATTTGGTGTGCGGCAGGGTGATGTCAACGATCTCGGCACCGGCATCCTTCAGCCAGGCGATGCCCTGGGCCCAGAGCTTCTCGATCTCTTCCGGCATGCCTTCGACGCGGTATTCCTTCGGAATGCCGATCTTCATGCCCTTGAGCGACTGGCCGAGCGAAGCTTCGTAATCCGGCACCGGCAGGTCGACCGAGGTCGTGTCCTTGGCGTCGACCGATGCCATCGACTTCAGCATGATCGCCGCGTCGCGCACGTCGCGGGCGATCGGACCGGCCTGATCGAGCGAGGAAGCGAAGGCGACCGTGCCCCAGCGCGAGCAGCGGCCATAGGTGGGCTTGATGCCGACGGTGCCGGTGAAGGCGGCCGGCTGGCGGATCGAGCCGCCGGTATCGGTGGCGGTAGCACCAGCGCAGAGGAATGCGGAGACCGCAGCGGCCGAGCCGCCCGACGAACCGCCCGGCACCAGCTGCTGGTTCGAGCCGTTCGCCTTCCACGGGTTGATCACCGGGCCGTAATGGGAGGTCTCGTTGGAGGAGCCCATCGCGAACTCGTCCATGTTGAGCTTGCCGAGCATGACCGCGCCGTCATCCCAGAGGTTCTGGGTGACGGTCGATTCGTATTTCGGCAGGAAGCCGTCGAGGATGTGGCTGCAGGCCTGGGTATGGACGTCGCGGGTGGCGAACAGGTCCTTGATGCCGAGCGGAATGCCTTCGAGCGCACCGACCTGGCCGCTTGCACGGCGCGCGTCGGAGGACTTTGCCATGTCGAGCGCCTTTTCCGGCGTCACGGCCACATAGGCGTTGAACACCGAGTTGGCGGCATCGATCGCGGAAAGATAGGCCTCAGTCAGCTCGACCGAGGTGAATTCCCTGGCTTTGAGCTTTTCGCGGGCTTCGGCAATGGTAAGGCTGGTGAGTTCGGTCATGGTCTCTTCAAACGGTTCGAAACAAGGAGGAGGTTCGGCGGGGCGCTATCCAGCGCTCACTCGACGACCTTCGGCACCAGGAAAAAGTTATGGTCGGTAGAAGGCGCGTTGGCGACGATATCGTCGGCCTTGTCGCCGTCGGTGACATTGTCGGTGCGTTTGCGCATGTCCATCGGGGTGACCGAGGTCATCGGCTCGACGCCTGAGACATCGACTTCGGAAAGCTGCTCGACGAAATTGATGATGCCGTTCAGCTCGCCGACCATGCGATTGGCATCTTCCTCGGTGACCGCAATGCGGGCAAGGCGCGCGACGCGCTTGACGGTGGCGAGATCGACGGACATGGCATAACTCCGATGGGAAATTTCCCCTTCGCTATAATGGCCATGCCCGCCCTTCGCAACAGGGAGCGCGCCTCAATTTGCGAAGGCGCGCCGACTGAAAGGATGCGACTTAGAAGGTCAGGCTGCCGCCCGGCACCGGTGTCTCGACCCGGGTGCGGGAGCCTTCCATGCCCTTGACGAACTTTTCCGGCGTCTGATCGACGCCCGGCAGGCCGTAATGGCAAGGCAGCGCATGCTTGAAGTCGAAGAAGCGCTGGCAGGCCAGTGCCGCCACGGCCCCGCCCATGGTGAAACGGTCGCCGATCGGCACGATGCCGATATCCGGCTGGTGCAGCTCGTTGATCAGCGCCATGTCGGAGAATATGTCGGTATCGCCCATGTGAAGGACGGAAGGCTCGTCGTCGAAATGCAGCATCAGGCCGTTGGCATTGCCGAGGCAGTGCGAAACGCCGTCTTCGGTCAGCGAGGCGGACGAATGCAGGGCATTGGTGAAGGTGGCGGTGAAACCCTCGAAACCGATCGTGCCGCCGGTATTGCCCATTTCGAGCTTCTCGACGCCCTTCTTGGCCAGCCAGACGCCGAGGTCGTAGTTGGCGAGAACGACGGCACCGGTTTCCTTGGCGATCTGCACGGTATCGCCAATGTGGTCGCCATGGCCGTGGGTGAGGAGGATATGGGTCAGGCCCTCGGCGGCGGCCTTGATGTCCTGGCCGGCAAAGGCCGGATTGTAGGTCAGGAAGGGGTCGATCAGGATCTTGGCCTTGGCGGTCTCGATGCGGAAGGCGGAATGGCCGAGCCAGATGATCTTCATGGAAAACTCTCCTTCAATATATGCGGGATGGTAACGACACATAGCCGATATGAGGCTAAAGGGAAGTGGGACAGAGGGTGGGACAGAACCCTCTCCGGCCCACCCTATTGTATCCCGGGGATGAAGAACGCATGACAGTGATGACGATCGAGGAACTGGCCGAGGCCCTTCAACCTGGACAGGCGATTGCCGGCCTCGACCTCGGCACCAAGACGATCGGGCTCGCCATGTCGGATCTCGGCCGGCGTTTCGCCTCACCCCGCCCGGTCATCAAGCGGGTGAAATTCACCAAGGATGCCGAAGTGCTGCTTGCCTTTGCCGAAAAGGAAAAAGTGGCGGGCTTCGTCATCGGCCTGCCGACGAACATGGACGGCTCGGCCGGGCCGCGCGTTCAGGCGACGCGAGCCTTCGTGCGCTCGATGTCGGAAAAGACCGCCCTGCCCTTCGTCTACTGGGACGAACGGCTGTCGACGGTCGCTGCCGAGCGGGCGCTTCTGGAAATGGACGTGTCGCGGGCCAAACGTGCCGAGCGGATCGATTCCGCCGCGGCAAGCTTCATTCTTCAGGGCGCTCTGGACAGGCTCTCGTCGCTCGGCAGGGAGACGGATTTCGCCAGTTGACGCTTCCCCCACCAGGCGGCGATCTCGCGGCGCTTGCGGAAGGCGACAATCGCAAACACGACCAGACTGTCGAACGCGATGGCGCGCGCCACCAATGGCGGAATGGTTTCCGGCGGGATACCGAGAATATTGCCGTAGACCTGGAAGACCAGGTCATGTGTCTGGCGGGTCAGCATGAAGAAGCCGAAGCTCATGTCGTAGTAGGAAAGCCCGTACCAGCTGGCCAACAGCAGGACCGGACCGGCCCACAAAATCAGGAACCACTTCATGCAGTTCTTCCTCTCGGCTCTACCGGATACAGTTCCACAGACACAAGCCATCTCGATAGAGCCATAAGGCTCAGGGCCACGGCAGGGATGGCAATGTCCATGGCTAGCGCCGCGAAGACCGTCGTCATGACGATCAGCAATGCTATATTCCGGATTTCAGTTCCCATACGCGGATACTCGGCGAACGTCGTAGTTAACAGTGCGTTAACGCCGAACTTAAGCCCGCAGGGATTTACCGCAACGGAAACCGGGGGAGATGGTTAATTTCGCAAGGCCGCCTGTGGATAAAGCAGGTCAGGCTGCCGGCGACTTCGGTTTCTTCGGAATATAGGGACCGCCGGTTTCGCCCCATCCCCATTGCGGCATCGGCGCATGTTCGTAAACCTTGGCTCCGGGCTGCGAATTGGCGACCGCAAGCCGCGTTCCCCATTCGAGATAACCGACCAGCGCGGATGTGAACTCCGGGTCTGCCGGAAGTTCCAGATCCGTATAGGTATCCAAGAGGATATTGATCCATCGCCGGCGCATCGGCTCGTTCAGGTGCCTTTCAAGATGATGGCGTACCATCGCCGGATGACCGCCACGCTGCTCCGAGTAGAGCTTTGGTCCGCCAATGACCTCGGCGATGAACATGGCGACGTGCTGCGGATGTTCCTGGTCCATCCCGGAAAAGACCGGACCGAGCAGTTCATCCGTCGGAACGCGCCGATAAAATTCGGTCGTGAGACGCAAGAGTGCGTCGAAGCCGCCTATCCATTCGTAAAGCGTTGGCACCGTCATGGCGTTCCCTCCCGTATCTCTACAAGAGATACGGAGCGTCGATCATCGCTTCAATCCCTGACTTCGAGCAACGGACGAACGTCTGCGGCGAAAAGGTCAGCCGTAGATCGCGCGGACCAGGCGGCGGAGCGCGTTGCCGACCTTGTCCCAGTCCTTCTCGGTCTTGAGCGTCAATCCGGCGAACTGGCCGCTGACGGCGGCTGATATCACCAGGTGCTGGATGGCTGCAAACAGCAGCGCATTGGTGGTCGCGGCATCGACGCCCTTCGGCGGCGTCAACGAGCCGCGCATCTTTTCGAGCCATTTGCCGAGCGCCTTGGTGCGCGCTTCCGACAACCGGCGGACCTGCGGCGTGTCCTGCGAGACCTCCCAGGCGACGATCTTGCAGACCAGCGGGTCGTCACGCAGCGCTTCCATGAAATAGATGGAGAGCTTTTCCATCAGGTCGCCATAGGTCAGCAGGAACATGCCGCCGGTATCTTCCGGGATGCGATCCCTGACCCAGGTGCCGAGATCGGCGCCGATCGCCTCGATCAGCCCGTCGAGGCCGCCGTAGTACCGGTAGATGAGCTGCTTGTCGCAACCGGCCCGGCGCGCCACCGCATTGATGCCGAACCCCTGAAAACCCTGCTCCGCTAGAAGGGCGCGGGCCGCCAGGAAGATCGCCCGCTCGGTGCCGGCGCGGCTGCGCACTTTCGCGACCGAACCTTCTTGCGCTGTGACTTCAGGGATCTGGAGCATTTTTCGCCTGTTTCGGTTTCAATCTTGATCAACCGCGATAGTCCGGGCGATCAGCCGCCGCAAGCAGTCTTGATGCCCATGCACAGGATTGCGCGCGCAGCACTTGAATTCGCAGGGTCTTGCATTGCACTATCGGCATGGGAGGACTAACGAGATCCTGTTCTCCCACCGACGTGCCCTCCTCCATGCTCATCGTCTTCCAAAGCGTCCTGCCGATTTTCCTGCTGGTTCTCCTCGGCATGGGATTAAAACGCGCGCCGATCATCAATCCCGATTTCTGGGACGGGCTCGAACAGTGCAGTTACTGGGTGCTGTTTCCGGCCCTGCTGTTTTCCACCATGGCCAAGGCTGATTTCTCCAATACCGAGAACCTGACGGTCAGTTTCGCAGCGATCGTTTCTGTTCTGGTGATGTCGGGCGGGTTGCTGCTGGCATGGCCTCTGCTGCGGAACCTGCGCGTCGGCGGGCCGGCCTATACCTCACTGTTTCAGACGGCGACGCGCTGGAACGCGTTCATGGCGCTGGCGATCGCCGCCAAGACCTACGGCCAGCAGGGGCTGACCATGGTCGGCCTGGTGATGGCGGCAATCATCATTCCGCTGAACTTCATCAATGTGACCGTGCTCCTGTGGTTCTCCGGCCATGACCGGAACTACAGGGCTATTCTCTATAGGGTCTGTACCAATCCGCTGATCCTCTCGACGGCGCTCGGCATCGTCGTCAACGTTGCCGGCGTTCCGATCTACGAACCGGTGATGGTGGCGGTCGACCTGTTGTCGCAGGCGTCGCTCAGCCTCGGCCTGATCACGGTCGGCGCAGGCCTGCGGGTCATGGACGCGCTCAAGCCGAGGCCGATCACTCTTCTCGCCGTCTTTTTGAAGCTGATCGCTTTCCCGATCGTCGCAGTCGGTGTCGGCGCGCTGTGCGGAATCCAGGGCAGCGCCCTCGTGCTTCTGGCACTGAGTGCCGCGGTTCCGACCGCGATGAACGGTTATCTGTTGGCAAAACAGTTGAACGGCGATGCGGACATGTATGCGGCGGCGGCGACCCTGCAGGTCGTCGCCTCGTTCCTCACCATTCCGGTGGTGATGACGGCGGTCGCCTACGTCGCGGCGGGATAAAGCAGGTCGACGATGTAGCGCGCGTCGAACCGGGCATCCAGCATGCCGTAGGTCGAGCGCCAGCCGCCGGCGAGGCGCGTTTCCAGGAAGGCATCGGCGATCTTGCCGGCGCCAAGCCGCACCAGCTCCGACGCCGCTGCCGCAAGTGCAAGCTGCTCTACGAGAAGCCGGGCAGCACCTTCGTCGGTTTCGCAGAGCGCCATCGCGGCGCGCAGAACCTCGACCGTCTTGCGGCCCGCAGGACCGAGATCCCGTTCGAAACCGGCGAGCACCGTGTTGAACAGGTCCCGCCCACGCGACAGCACCCGGAGCACGTCGAGTGCCATCACATTGCCCGATCCTTCCCAGATCGCGTTGACCGGGGCCTCGCGGTAATGCCGGGCGATCGGGCGTTCCTCGATATAGCCGTTGCCGCCGATGCACTCCATCGCCTCGTAGATCAGCGCAGGCGCGATCTTGCAGTTCCAGTATTTGATGACCGGCGTCATGACGCGGGCGAAAGCCGCGTCGGCCGGGTTGCTGGCCGCCCGATCGAAGGAGTCGGCGAGCCGGAAGCTGAGCGCCGTCGCCGCGGCGACATCGAGCGCCATGTCGGCCAGGACACGCGTCATCAGCGGCTGATCGACGAGCTTCTTGCCGAACACGCTGCGGCCGCGGGTGTGGTGAACCGCTTCGGCGAGCGACGCGCGCATGATGCCGGCGGATGCCAGCGCGCAATCGAGCCGCGTCAGGGTGACCATGTCGAGAATGGTGCGGATGCCGCCGCCGGGCTCGCCCAGCAGATAGCCGAAGGCATCGGTGAATTCGACTTCGGAGGATGCGTTCGAGCGGTTGCCGACCTTGTCCTTCAGGCGCTGGAACTGCAGGCCGTTCGCCGACCCGTCCTCCAGCAGCCGCGGCACAAGAAAACAACCGATCCCGTCGCCGGTCTTGGCCAGCATGACGAAGCCGTCGCTCATCGGCGCCGACATGAACCACTTGTGGCCGGAGAGCCGGTAGATGCCCTCGCCGACCCGCTCGGCGGTCGAGCGGTTGGCGCGCACGTCGGTGCCGCCCTGCTTCTCGGTCATGCCCATGCCGAGGGTCACCGCGCTCTTCTGCAAGGCCGGACGATTCGTCGAATCGTATTTGCGCGACAGGATCTTTGGCGCCCATTCCTTCTGGACGCGCGGCGAGGCCATCAGCGCGGCAATCGAGGCGCTGGTCATGGTCAGCGGGCAGAGATGGCCGCATTCGAGCTGCGCCGAGAGATAGAATCGCGTCGCCCGCGCCTTGTGCTCGTGGCCCTTGGCTTCGGGGATGTTTTCCCAGACGGAGGAATGCAGGCCGGTCTGCATCGAACGACGCATCAGCGCGTGCCAGGCGGGATGGAACTCGACGACATCAAGCCGTTCGCCGCGCGGACCATGGGTCTTCAGCTTCGGCGGGTTCTCGTTCGCCATGCGCGCCAGTTCCTGCGCCTCCGGCGAGGTGACGTAACGGCCGAGCTGGTCGTATTCCTCGCGGATAGTGCGGTTCAGCGTGCTCGTCAGGTCGACGACCAGCGGATCGGATCGGTAGGCATTGATGCCCGACCAGGGTTTAGGCTGGTTCAGTTCGGCAAATTTTTCTTCGGCGCGCGACATCTGGTTCATGAAACGGGTTCTAGCGGAAGTTACCGGGCCTGGGAACGGCGCCCAATCAGGAATCCGGGCGTTCTCAACAAAAGGCCGCACCCGCGTCAAGAAACCTTCTTGTCGCTATCCTCTCAAACAAGCAGTGAGATAAGTCCCTCGCCCGCTTGCGGCTCCTGCCGTCAGACCTTATAGACCGCCGAACGCAAGCGGAGACGTGTCCATGGTCTTCTTCCCTCATCGCCATCTGATTGGCATCAAGGGCCTTACCGAACAGGATATCACCTTTCTTCTCGACAAGGCCGACGAGGCCGTGAAGATTTCCAGGCAGCGGGAGAAAAAGACCTCCACGCTGCGGGGCCTCACCCAGATCAACCTGTTCTTCGAAGCTTCCACCCGCACCCAATCGTCCTTCGAGCTCGCCGGCAAACGCCTCGGCGCCGACGTGATGAACATGTCGGTCGGCAATTCCTCGGTCAAAAAGGGCGAGACGCTGATCGATACGGCGATGACGCTGAACGCCATGCGCCCGGACGTGCTGGTGCTGCGCCATTCCTCGGCCGGTGCCGCCGCGCTTCTGGCGCAAAAGGTTGCCTGCTCGGTGATCAATGCCGGCGACGGCCAGCACGAACATCCGACCCAGGCGCTGCTCGACGCGCTGACCATTCGCCGCTCCAAGGGCAAGCTGTCGCGGATCATCGTCGCCATCTGCGGCGACGTACTGCATTCGCGCGTGGCGCGCTCCAACATACTTCTTCTCAACGCCATGGGCGCGCGGGTCAGGGTCGTGGCGCCTTCGACGCTGCTGCCCTCCGGCATCAGGGACATGGGCGTCGAGGTCTTCCATTCGATGGAAGAGGGTCTGAAGGACGCCGACGTGGTGATGATGCTGCGCCTGCAGCGCGAGCGCATGGCCGGCGCCTTCGTGCCGTCGGTGCGCGAATATTTCCGCTTCTACGGGCTCGACGCCGAAAAGCTTAAAGTCGCCAAGCCGGATGCGCTGGTCATGCATCCCGGTCCGATGAACCGCGGCGTCGAGATCGCCTCCGAAGTGGCGGACGGCCCGCAGAGCGTCATCGAGGAACAGGTGGAAATGGGGGTCGCGGTGCGTATGGCCGTGATGGAGGCCCTGCTCGTCTCCCAGAACCATGGAGAACGCGCATGACCCCGACAATCCTCAAGAATCTGCGCATCATCGACCCGTCGCGCCAACTCGACGAGACCGGCACGATCATCATCGGCGCCGACGGCCGCATTCTCGCGGCAGGCAAGGGCGCTCAAAATCAAGGCGCACCGGAAGGTGCGACGGTCCGGGACTGCAAGGGCCTCGTCGCGACGCCGGGCCTCGTCGACGCCCGCGTCTATGTGGGCGAACCGGGCGCCGAACATACCGAGACGATCGAATCGGCAAGCCGGGCTGCGGCTGCCGGCGGCGTCACCTCCTTCATCATGATGCCCGACACAGATCCGGTGCTCGATGACATCGCCCTGGTCGAATTCGTGCAGAAGACCGCCCGCGACAAGGCGGTCGTCAACGTCCATCCGGCCGCCGCCCTTACCAAGGGGCTTGCCGGCAAGGAGATGACGGAGATCGGCCTCCTGCAGCAGTCCGGCGCCGTCGCCTTCACCAACGGCAGGCACGGGCTTTCCGACACGCTGCTCTTGCGCAGGGTGATGACCTATGCCCGCGAATTCGACGCCGTGGTTTCTCTGGAACTGCGCGAAAAATATCTCGGCAACGGGGTGATGAACGAAGGCCTGTTCGCAAGCTGGCTCGGCCTGTCGGGCGTGCCCAAGGAAGCCGAGATCATCCCGCTTGAACGGGACTTGAGGATCGCCGGCCTGACGCGGGCGAAATACCATGCGGCCAAGATTTCCGTGGCGGAATCGGCCGAAGCGATGCGGGTCGCCCGTGCCCGCGGGACCAACGCCACCTGCGGCGTCTCGATCAACCATCTGGCCCTCAACGAGAACGACATCGGCGAATACCGCACCTTCTTCAAGCTCTCGCCGCCGCTGCGCTCCGAAGACGACCGTGTCGCGATGGCCGATGCGGTGGCCGACGGCACGATCGATATCATCGTCTCCTCGCATGACCCGCAGGATGTCGACACCAAGCGCCTGCCGTTTGCCGATGCCGAGGACGGCGCGATCGGACTGGAAACGCTGCTCGCCGCCGCCCTTCGCCTGCATCACGACGGCCGCGTGCCACTGATGCGGCTGATCGATGCGATGTCGACCCGGCCGGCGCAGATTTTTGGCCTCGATGCCGGCACGCTGAAGCCCGGCGCCAAGGCCGATATCACGCTGATCGATCTCGACGAGCCTTGGATCGTGTCGAAGGATATGATCTTGTCGAAGTCGAAGAACACGCCGTTCGAGGACGCGCGATTCTCGGGCCGCGCCGTCGCGACGTATGTGGCCGGCAAGTGCGTCTACACGCTTTAAGGGGAGCAAGGGCGTGAATGAACTCTTCAACTGGCAGATCACCCTGCCGATCGCGCTGGCCGCACTGGCGTTCGGTTATCTGCTCGGCTCCATTCCCTTCGGCCTGATCCTTACCCGGGCGGCGGGGCTCGGCGACATCCGCTCGATCGGCTCGGGCAATATCGGCGCCACCAACGTGCTGCGCACCGGCAACAAGAAGCTTGCCGCAGCCACCCTGCTGCTCGACGCGCTGAAGGCCACCGTCGCGGCGCTGGTCGCCTGGTATTTCTTCGGGAAGGAAGCGGGGCTGCTTGCCGGTTTCGCGGCCTTCATGGGCCATCTTTTCCCGGTCTGGCTCGGCTTCAAGGGCGGCAAGGGTGTCGCCACCTATATCGGCACGCTGCTCGGCGTCGCTCCCTGGATGGTGCTGGTGTTTGCTGCAATCTGGCTCGGCGTCGCCAAGATCAGCAAATATTCGTCGCTCTCCGCTCTGGTTGCAACCCTTGTCATTCCGGTTGTGCTGTGGTTCTTAAACGAACCGAAGATCGCGCTCGTGATGGCGGTCATGACCGCCATCTCCTGGTGGAAGCATGAAGAAAATATCAAGCGGCTGATCGCCGGCACCGAAAGCAGGATCGGCCAAAAGGGATAGACCGGGGGAAACAATGCCGGACGGCAGCGCGAGACGAACAGGAATTGCGCTGACGGAGAGGCAGAGGATCGCCTGGCTGCGGCTGATCCGCTCCGACAATGTCGGCCCCGCCACGTTTCGAGATCTCATCAATCATTGCGGCTCGGCGGAAAACGCTCTTGCCATGCTGCCCGAACTCTCTGCTCGCGGCGGAGCGACGAGGGCGATCCGGATTGCCGGCGTGCAGGAAGCCGAACGCGAACTCGAAGCGGCCCATCGGTTTGGCGCCCGCTTCGTCGGCATCGGCGAACCCGACTATCCGCCGGCGCTGCGCCAGATCGAAGGCGCGCCACCGCTTCTTGCCATGAAAGGCGACCTTTCCGCCGCAACTCGTCCGTCAATCGGGGTCGTCGGATCGCGCAATGCCTCGATATCGGGCGCCAGGTTCGCGGCGATGATCGCAAGGGATTGCGGCCGAGCCGGTTATACGGTGACGTCAGGTCTTGCCCGCGGCATCGATACCGCAGCCCACCGCGCCAGCCTTGAGACCGGAACGATTGCAGTGCTCGCCGGCGGTCTCGACCAGCCCTACCCGCCGGAAAACATCCCCCTTCTCGACGAGATCACCGAGGGTGCAGGCCTTGCCGTCAGCGAAATGCCGTTCGGCTGGGAGCCCCGCGCACGGGATTTTCCCCGTCGCAACCGGCTGATATCCGGCATTTCGCTCGGCGTCGTCGTGGTGGAGGCGGCGGAGCGTTCCGGCTCGCTGATTACCGCCAGGATGGCGACCGATTTCGGACGGCTCGTCTTCGCCGTTCCCGGCTCGCCGCTCGATCCGCGCTGTCACGGCACGAACGGGCTTCTCAAACAGGGCGCGATCGTCACAACCGGGTCGGCCGACGTAATCGAAGCGCTGGCGCCACTCTCGCAACTTGATCTCTTCAACGGTCCGGTGGTGGAAGAGCCAAAGAAATTCAGCGAGATACTGCCGCCCAATGATGACGACCGGGCGATCATCGTTTCGGCGCTGGGGCCGACGCCGGTCGAGGTGGACGACATCATCCGCCATACGGGACTGCCCGCCTCCACCGTTTATCTCATCCTGCTGGAACTCGATCTCGCCGGCCGGCTGCATCGGCATGTCGGCGGTCTCGTCTCAATCGCGATGGATGCCTGAGTCGCGATGGAAGACTGAGCGGGGACGTCGGCCTGCCTGTACGTCCCCCGCCTCCACATAGGCCATCTCGATGAGATAACAGAGCATATCGGCTCCCTCTCCCAAGGCGACCTGCCGGAGTTCCCCGAGCATCTGCCTTATATAGGCGATATTTTCCCTGGTATCGTCCTCGCGCCGGCCGTTTGTCTCGCTCCGAGAAATCATATTCGATCCTGTCAAAAAAGTCGGCCACCGGTCCAAATAAATTCACCTTGAGGTATGCGAGGGACCATATCGCATTTATTTAAGATTGCAACCAATTGCAAATCTTCTTCAGGTTGCATCTCGTTGTACCCTATAATTTGGCATACGCCCCTTGACCGCGAGGCAAACGCCCTCCATGTCGGGAGGTCAAGATTTCCGCCTGGACCGCAAGGGTTCCGGGCCAAGCCTCTATTGCAGAGAAGCAAAATGAATGTTGTCGTCGTAGAATCTCCCGCCAAGGCCAAGACAATCAACAAGTATCTCGGCTCCGGCTACAAGGTTCTCGCCTCTTTCGGCCATGTACGCGATCTTCCGGCCAAGGACGGTTCAGTACTTCCCGACCAGGACTTCGAGATGCTGTGGGAAGTCGATAGCGCCTCCCAGAAGCGCATGAAGGATATCGCCGACGCCCTGAAAGGCTCGGACGGCCTGTTCCTCGCGACCGACCCGGATCGCGAAGGCGAAGCCATTTCCTGGCACGTGCTCGACCTCCTGAAGAAGAAGAAGCTGATCGGCGACAAGCCGGTCAAACGCGTCGTCTTCAACGCCATCACCAAGAAGGCGGTGCTCGATGCGATGGCCAATCCGCGCGATATCGACGTGCCGCTGGTCGACGCCTATCTCGCCCGCCGAGCCCTCGATTATCTTGTCGGCTTCAACCTTTCGCCGGTTCTGTGGCGCAAATTGCCAGGCGCCCGCTCCGCCGGCCGCGTGCAGTCGGTTGCGCTGCGCCTCGTCTGCGACCGCGAGTCGGAGATCGAGCGTTTCGTCTCCGAAGAATACTGGAACCTGTCGGCGCTGCTGCGCACCCCGCGCGGCGACGAGTTCGAGGCCCGCCTCGTGTCTGCCGACGGCAAGCGGTTGCAGGGCCGCTCGATCAAGAACGGCGAGGACGCCAACCGCCTGAAGGCGCTTCTCGACGGCGCGACCTATGTGGTCGATACTGTCGAGGCCAAGCCCGTCAAGCGCAATCCCGGCCCGCCCTTCACCACCTCGACCCTGCAGCAGGCCGCCTCCTCCAATATCGGCTTCAACGCCTCGCGCACCATGCAGGTGGCGCAGAAACTTTATGAAGGCGTCGATATCGGCGGCGAGACGGTCGGTCTCATTACCTATATGCGTACCGACGGCGTGCAGATGGCGCCGGAAGCGATCGACGCTGCCCGTAGCGCCATCGTCGATCAGTTCGGACAGCGTTACCTGCCGGAAAAGCCGCGCTTCTATTCCACCAAGGCGAAAAACGCCCAGGAAGCCCACGAAGCTATCCGCCCGACCGATTTCACCCGCACGCCGGACCAGGTACGCCGTTATCTCGATGCCGACCAGGCCCGTCTTTATGAGCTGATCTGGAAGCGCGGCATCGCCAGCCAGATGGCGTCCGCTGAGATCGAGCGCACCACGGTCGAGATCCTTGCCGACTACAAGGGCGAGAAGGCGGGCCTGCGCGCCGTCGGCTCGGTGATCCGTTTCGACGGCTTCCTTGGCGCCTACGTGGATAACCGTGAGGATGCCGAAAAGAGCGAGGACGACGATGAAGATGGTCGCCTGCCCGAGATCAACGCCCGCGAAAAGCTCGACAAGAACAAAGTGAATGCCAGCCAGCACTTCACCGAGCCGCCGCCGCGTTATTCGGAAGCCTCGCTGATCAAGAAGATGGAAGAGCTCGGCATCGGTCGGCCGTCCACCTATGCCGCGACGCTGAAGACGCTGAGCGACCGCGAATATGTGACGATGGACAAGCGCAAGCTGATCCCGCATTCCAAGGGCCGGCTGGTGACGGCGTTCCTGGAAAGCTTCTTCACGAAATACGTGGAATACGACTTCACCGCCGATCTTGAGGAAAAACTCGACAAGATTTCTGCCGGCGAGCTCGACTGGAAGCAGGTTCTGCGCGAATTCTGGCAGGATTTCTTCGCCCAGATCGAGGACACCAAGGAACTGCGTGTCACCAACGTGCTCGATGCGCTGAACGAGACGCTCGCGCCACTGGTTTTCCCGAAGCGGGAAGACGGCAGCGATCCGCGTATCTGCCAGGTCTGCGGCACCGGCAACCTGTCGCTGAAGCTCGGCAAATACGGTGCCTTCGTCGGCTGCTCGAACTATCCGGACTGTAACTACACCCGCCAGCTTTCCTCCGAAGGCGGTGCGGACGCGGAGGCGAATGCCCTCAGCGAACCGAAGGCGCTCGGCGCCGATCCGCATACGGGCGAGGAACTGACGCTGCGTTCGGGCCGGTTCGGGCCCTATATCCAGCGCGGCGAAGGCAAGGAAGCCAAGCGTTCGTCGCTGCCGAAGGGCTGGAAGCCCGAGGATATCGACCACGAAAAGGCGCTCGCCCTGATCAACCTGCCGCGCGACGTCGGCAAACATCCGGAATCAGCCAAGATGATCTCGGCCGGGCTTGGCCGTTACGGACCGTTCCTGCTCCATGACGGCAGCTATGCCAATCTGGAAAGCATCGAGGACGTGTTCTCGATCGGCCTCAACCGCGCCGTGACCGTGCTCGCCGAAAAGCAGAGCAAGGTGGCGGCTGGCGGCGGCCGCGGCCGTGGCACGCCCGCGGCGCTGAAGGAACTCGGCGACCATCCGGACGGCGGTTCGATCACCGTGCGCGATGGCAAGTACGGCCCTTACGTCAACTGGGGCAAGGTCAACGCGACGCTGCCGAAGGGGCTCGACCCGCAATCGGTGACGATGGAACAGGCGATGGCCTTCATCATCGAAAAGGGTGGCAAGGCACCATCGGCCAAGGCAAAGCCGAAGAAGGCCGCCGCCAAGGCAACCACCGATACCAAGAAGGCGGCGCCGAAAGCCAAGACGGCCGCGAAGGCTAAAGCTCCGGCGAAAAAGACTGCAGTTGCACCGAAGGCGAAGAAGACAGGCACGTGAGAGAACCACGCGATAGATCGAGACATCAGGGAAAACGCCCCGAAAAGGTTGCCCGCGGTCACGCCGCTTCCGCAACGGAGAAGCCGGTGATCATCCACGGTGCCGTGCCGCCGCGTGATGTCCTGCTCGAATTCATCGCCGAAAATCCGGACAAGGGGTCGAAGCGGGAGATCGCCAAGGCCTTCGGGCTGAAGGGCGACACCCGCGTCGAACTGAAAGACCTGCTGCGGACGCTGGAGGAGGAAGGCCTTCTCAAGAAGAGCCGCAAGTCGCTGACCCGTCCCGATGCGCTGCCGCCGGTCACCGTGCTCGACATCACCACCCGCGACAAGGACGGCGAACTGATCGCCCGCCCGGCCGAATGGCCGGAGGAACTGGGCGCTGCACCGGCGGTGCTGATCCGCCAGTCGTCGGACAGCCGCGGCAAAGGCAGGGTGACTGCCGCCGGGCTCAACGACCGGGTGCTGGCAAAGATCTTCCCGAACAAGGACCGGACCGGTCCTGCCTATACCGCCCGCGTCATCAAGATCATCGACAAGCGCCGCGGCGCCTCGCTCGGCATCGTCCACAAGCTTGACGACGGCGAGCTGCGCCTGCTGCCGATCGACCGGCGTGGCGAGGAAATGGTGATCGAGCCCGCCGATATCGGCGAGGCCAAGGACGGCGACCTGGTCGAGACGGAAGTCGTCCGTTCCGGGCGTTTCGGCCTGCCCCGCGCCCGTGTCCTGTCGATCGTCGGCACGATCGGCTCGGAAAAGGCAATCTCGATGATCGCCGTCTATTCGCACGGCATTCCGCATATCTTCCCGAAACAGGTGATGGACGAGGCTGAAGCGGCCAAGCCCGCCACCATGGCGCAGCGCGAGGACTGGCGCTCGCTGCCGCTGATCACCATCGACCCGGCGGACGCCAAGGACCATGACGACGCGGTCTATGCCGAGCTCGATCCCTCGCCCGACAATCCGGACGGCGTCATCGTCACCGTCGCGATCGCCGACGTCTCCTGGTATATCCGCACCGGTTCACCGCTCGACCGCGAGGCGCTGAAGCGCGGCAACTCGGTCTATTTCCCGGACCGCGTCGTGCCGATGCTGCCCGAACGTATCTCCAACGACCTCTGCTCGCTGCGCGAAGGCGAGGACCGGCCCGCACTTGCGGTGCGGATGGTGTTTTCGAAGGAAGGCCGCAAGGCCGGCCACACCTTCCACCGGATCATGATGAAGAGCGCCGCCAAGCTGTCCTACCAACAGGCGCAGGCCGCGATCGACGGCAAGCCGGACGACAAGACCGGGCCACTGCTCGACCCGATCCTGAAGCCTCTCTGGCATGCCTATGAGGTGATGAAGCGCGGCCGCGACCGCCGCCAGCCGCTCGAACTCGACATGCCAGAGCGCAAGATCATCCTGAAACCCGACGGCACCGTCGACCGGGTCCATGTGCCGGAACGGCTCGATGCGCATAAGCTCATCGAGGAAATGATGATCCAGGCGAACGTCGCCGCCGCCGAGACGCTGGAAAAGAGACGGCAGGCGCTGATCTACCGCATCCACGACACGCCCTCGCTCGCCAAGCAGGAGACACTGCGGGAATTCCTCGCGACATTGGGCATCCCGATGGCCAAGGGCGGCCAGATGCGCGCCAACTCGTTCAACGGCATCCTCGCCAAGGCCGAAGGCACCGCGCACCAGGTGATGGTCAACGAGATGGTGCTGCGCTCCCAGAGCCAGGCGATCTACAGCCCCGAAAATATCGGCCATTTCGGCCTCAACCTGATGAAATACGCACATTTCACCTCGCCGATCCGCCGTTATGCGGATCTGATCGTGCATCGCGCTCTGGTCGGCTCGCTCGGCTTGGGCGAAGGCGGCATCAAGCCGGAAGAAGAGGCGCAGCTCGACGATATCGCCGCCGAGATCTCGACCTTCGAGCGCCGCGCCATGGCCGCCGAGCGCGACACGATCAACCGGCTGATCGCCCACCACTTGAGCGAGCGGATCGGCGAGGAATTCGTCGGCCGCGTCTCCGGCGTCACCAAGGCGGGACTATTTGTCTCGCTTCCGACCTATGGTGCGGACGGATTCATCCCTATATCCACGCTCGGCAACGACTACTTCATCTACGACGAGGCGCACCAGGCGCTTTCCGGAGAGAAGACCGGTCTCGGCTACCAGATCGGCGATACGGTCGATGTGCGGCTGAAGCAGGCCATCCCGCTTGCCGGCGCGCTGCAGTTCGAAATGCTGAGCGAGGGCAAGAAATTGCCGACCGCGATCCGCTCCTTCCATAAATCGGGGCGGCGCGGCCGGACCCAACCCGGCACGCGGCCTCCGCGGAGCGGCCGAAGGAGATAGGAATGCAGAAACAGGGCGAACAGACCGTCCGATATGGTGGGACACAGGAGGCGGAAAGGCCGCTCGGCCGTTCCATCAAGCGGGGCTTGCTCTCTACCTGTCCTGCCTGCGGCACCGGCCGCCTGTTCCAGGCCTTCCTGAAACCGGTCGATACCTGCGCCGTCTGCGGCGAGGAAATCCATCATCACCGCGCCGACGACCTGCCGGCCTATCTGGTCATCGTCGTCGTCGGCCATGTGCTGATGACCGGCTACATGCTGACCGACATGACGCTCAGGGTCTCGCCATGGGTGCATCTCGCCATCTGGGTGCCGCTGGCGATACTCGCGGCGCTTCTGACCATCCAGCCGATCAAGGGCGGCGTCATCGGCTTCCAGTGGGCGCTGAAGATGCATGGCTTCGGTGGCAAGGAGGATGAGGCAGTCGATCCGGGTCGGGGCGGACCGATCGGATGACATCGTCTGCCGAGGAACACGCTCCGTTCGCTATGGACGCGCCGAAGCATGCGCGCGTTGCCGGCGTGACGCCAAAGGACGCGGCGTCGCTGATCCTGATCGACCGCTCGGACGCGGCTCCCCGGGTCCTCATGGGCCGGCGCGGCAGCGGACATGTGTTCATGCCGGACGTCTACGTGTTTCCCGGCGGCCGGCGCGATGCCCGCGACCACGCCCTTCCCTTCAGCGCCGATCTCGACCGGCTCGTTTTCGAAAAGCTGGCTGCCGGCACCACGGCCCGCATGACCTCGGCCCGCGCCCGGGCCTTGGCGCTCGCGGCGCTTCGGGAACTCCATGAGGAGACCGGGCTTTCGGGAGGCGGCGCCGCCGATCTCTCCCGCCTGCGCTATGTCGCCCGCGCCATCACGCCACCCGGCAATGTCAGGCGCTACGATACGCGCTTCTTTCTCGCATTCACCGACGAAACCCTCTTCGACATGGCGCGCCTAGGCGACTCAAGCGAACTTCAGGACGTGCGCTGGCTTGACATTGCCGAGCTTTCGGGTCTGAAACTCCCGCGCATCACCCAGGCGGTTATGGAGGACGTGAAAAACCTGATGGCATCCGATCCGTCTTTACCGTTTGGAAGCCCGGTGTCCTTCTACTTCATGCGTCATGGACGATTCGTCCGCAGCCGACTGTAAGGAATATTGAATGGCTCAGCCGACGACAGACGCCAACGGCCATGTCGAAAAGATTCACTGGCCATCGCTGATCGCCGCCATATCCGCCATCAGTGCCGTGGGCATCGCCATCGGCCTCGGCCTGCCGCTCCTCAGCATCATTCTTGAAAAGCGCGGAATTTCCTCCACCCTGATCGGCCTCAACGCCGCCATGGCCGGTATCGCCTCGATGGTCGCGGCGCCGATCACCACCAAGATAGCCCATGACTGCGGCGTGGCGCGGACCATGATGTTCGCGGTACTCGTCGCCGCCATCAGCGCCATCGGCTTCTATTACGCGGATGCCTTCTGGATGTGGTTCCCGTTGCGCTTCACCTTCCACGGCGCCACGACGACGCTTTTCATCCTGTCGGAATTCTGGATCAACGAGGCGGCCCCGCCACGCCGCCGTGGGCTCGTTCTCGGCATTTATGCCACGGTGCTCGCCATCGGCTTCGCGATCGGCCCCCTGCTCTTCTCCGCGCTCGGCAGCGACGGCATCCTGCCCTTCCTGGTCGGGGCGGCGATCATCATGCTGGCGATCATCCCGATCTTCATTGCCCGCAATGAAAGCCCTGTCCTGGACACCAAGCCCGACCGGCATTTCTTCCACTATATCTTCCTGGTCCCGACCGCGACGGCGGCGGTGTTCGCCTTCGGCGCGGTATCGGCGGGCGGACTGTCGCTGTTCCCGATCTATGCATTGCGTTCCGCACTGACCGAACCCCAGACCGCCGTGCTGCTGACGGTGATGGGGATAGGCAACATGGCCTTCCAGATCCCGCTCGGTCTCTATTCCGACAAGCTGAGGGACCGGCGGCCGCTCCTGACCGCCATGGCCGTTCTCGGCGTTGCAGGGTCGCTGGCACTGCCCTTCCTGATCCAGAACTGGATCATGATGGCGGTGGTCCTGTTTTTCTGGGGCGGCTGCGTCTCCGGCCTCTATACGGTAGGCTTGGCGCATCTGGGGTCGAGACTCAGCGGCGCCGACCTTGCCGCCGCCAACGCAGCCTTCATCTTCTGTTATGCGGTCGGCACGGTTGCCGGTCCGCAGGGCATCGGTGCAGCCATCGATATCGCCGGCAATGACGGTTTTGCCTGGGCATTGGCGGGATTCTTCGGCTTCTATGTGCTGGTTTCCCTCTGCCGGATGCTTTTCCGGTCAAAACGGAGTTGACTTTTCGGGCGCGATTTGTAATTTCGCGCCAGATTTTGCCGTGGACCCAACCCGCGTCCGCGGCTTCATTTTTTCTTAGAGGCAGAACACCATGGCGAAAGCTACGACCATCAAGATCAAGCTGCTGTCGACGGCTGACACCGGTTTCTTCTACGTCACCACGAAGAACAGCCGCACGATGACCGACAAGATGACCAAGACCAAGTACGACCCGGTCGCCAAGAAGCATGTCGAGTTCAAGGAAACCAAGATCAAGTAAGTCTTGACCTAAGGGTTTGTCGAAGGGCGCCAGCCGATAGGGCTAGGCGCCTTTTCTTTTGGGCTTCACCCTGGTGGCGTGATCCAGAGCGGGACAGGCTGCGTAGAAACGGAAAAGCGCCGCTCCAGAGACTGGAAGCGGCGCTTTCAAATGGGGGTCGACCAGCCTGCAATCACGGCACGAGGAACCGCTTTGGTATGCCTGCCAGTCGACCGACCCCACGACCCAGGAGATGCGGCGGACCTGAGCATCATGGGGTATCTGTGTACCATCTGAGGTACACTGTCTGGTCGCGGTCAAAATTGCGCAAAACGAAAAGAAAATCAACACAATCTTAATCTCAAACCGATTCCATCACTGTTGTTGGTTAAAATCCGCGACTGCTACTGATATTTCTCCGGTTTTCCTGGCATAAATCCGAAGTTACTCCCGCCGCTTTATATGCTTACTTCGATCTAGCTCTTAGAAATGCCTTCTAAGTTTCAAGCACATCCTGGGCGAGCGCTGTCTATCTTCTCAGCCATGCAAAAAATTCAAAGCCAATTCAAACAGCTATTCTCTATCGGCAGACCTGAAAATGCGCCGATACATTCGAAATTTCTTGAATGCGCTGCAGCAGTCCCGTTAACTGACTGCTGTTCATGAAATTCTTCCATTAATTAGCACCTGTAAAAAGTTGGGTTCCGTCCAAAAATAACTGGGGACCGGATGCCTTGTCTCGGTGTTTTCGCCGTCAGGGAAGGCGGACGGGAATTTCAGGATTTACTGATTCTCTACGCGGCCGCGGCAACCACTCGGTTGCGCCCGCCGTTTTTCGCTTCATACAGCGCGCGGTCGGCCTGCTTCAGGAGCTGTTCCGGCGTCTCGGCGCCCTGCATGCTGCAGGCGAGGCCGAGCGAGGCGGTGATATTGAGCATGATACCCGCCGCCTTCAGATGGAAAGGCTGGCTCTCGATGATGCTGCGCAGCCGTTCGGCAATCGTGGCGGCCGACGTAGCGTCGGTATCGGGCATGACCACCACGAATTCCTCACCTCCGTAACGGCAGGCAAGATCGGCTCCCCTGACCGTCGAGCGCACGCGGGCAGCGAACTCCTTCAGCACTTCGTCGCCGGCATCATGGCCGTAGACGTCGTTGACCGACTTGAACCGGTCGATATCGGTGATGCAGACGGACAGCGGCCGTGAGCGTGCGGCAGCCCGGTTGAACAGCACCTTCAGGTGATTGTCGAGATAACGCCGGTTGTTGAGGCCGGTCAGCCCGTCGGTGACGGCAAGCTCGATCGTCTGGCGCACGCTCATGCGCAGGCGGTCGTTGTAGCGCTTGCGCTTGATCTGGGTGAGCACGCGGGCCACGAGCTCGTTCGGGTCGATCGGCCGGACGATATAATCGTTGACGCCGAGGTCGAGCGCCCGCACGATCAGATCGTCGGCGCCCATTTCGGTCACCAGCAGCAGCGGCAGGAAGCGCGTGCGCTCCAGCGAGCGCAGCTGCGAGCAGAGCCTCAGCGGATCATATTCGTCGAAATTGGCGTTGACGATCACCATATCGACCGGGCTCTCCGCCGCTTCGAAAAGTGCTGCCTGCGGATCGGACATGGCAATGACGCCGGCGACCGGCTTCAGGGCCTTGATGATGCGTTCCTGCGAGCTTGCGCGTCCATCGACGAGCAGAACCTGGGCCGTCTCTTCACGGCCGTCGGCGCCCTTGAGCATGTCTTCCAGCCCGATATTGCTGGCAGTGTCGGCGCGGATGCGCAGTTCGTCGCTGAGCGTCTTCAGCCTTACCAGGCTTTTCACGCGCGAAATGAGCTGCAGGTCGTTGACCGGCTTGGTCAGGAAATCGTCGGCACCGGCCTTCAGGCCACGCACGCGGTCGGAAGGCTGGTCGAGCGCGGTGACCATGACGACCGGAATATGAGCGGTACGCGGATTGGCCTTCAGCCGTTCGCAGACCTCGAAACCGTCGATGCCGGGCATCATGATGTCGAGCAGGATGAGGTCCACATGAGTGCTGTCGCAGATCGCCAGAGCCTTGTAGCCGTCGTCGGCGGTCAGGACGTCGAAATATTCGGCGAGAAGCCTGGCTTCGAGCAGCTTCACATTCGCCGGAATATCGTCGACTACCAGTATCCGCGCCGTCATGAGTTCCGTCCCGTTTTCACGCGTCGCCGAGATATGTTTTTATTGTCTCGATAAACTTCGGCACTGAGATGGGTTTCGAGACATAGGCCTCGCAGCCACCCTGGCGAATGCGTTCCTCATCGCCCTTCATGGCAAAGGCGGTGACCGCGATCACGGGGATGACGTGCAATTCATCGTCTTCCTTCAGCCATTTGGTGACTTCCAGGCCCGAAACCTCGGGCAGCTGGATGTCCATCAAAATCAGGTCGGGGCGATGTTTGCGCGCAAGATCAAGCGCTTCCATACCATTGCGGGTCTGGATGGTATCGTATCCCGATGCTTCGATCAGGTCGCGGAAGAGCTTCATGTTCAGCTCGTTGTCCTCGACGATCATGACCCGTTTGGGCATGGCGATCCGTTCCTTAAATCCCGGCTTGCATGAGTGCCTTCAGTATATAAGCTCCCGGAACGGCCGATTCCACGGAGCGCCTATCAGGCACGGTAAAGCCAACTAGTTGAAAAAGAGGTAACTCGGCGGACAATGCGGCGCGATCCCGGTAATGCTCGAAGCAACGAAGCCAAGGCTGAAGAGACGGCGGGCGCCATTCTCGGATGGCTCGCCAACGAACCCGACATGCTGGGCCGGTTCCTCGCCCTTTCCGGCGCACAGCCCAACCAGTTGCGCAATGCGGTAAACGATCCGGGCTTTCTCGCCGGGATGATCGATTTCCTGATGGGTCATGAGCCGACACTGCTGGCCTTCTGCGAGGCGACGGGTACAAAGCCCGAGATCGTGGCGGCGGCCTGGCAGCATTATTCCGGTCCAGGGCTCGATTCCGGCGACTATTGAGATGACCGGGATCCTCGACCTTTCCCATGTGCGCCTCGGCGACCGGCCGCTCGTCGTCTGCGATGTCGACGACGTGGTGCTGCATTTCGTTGTACCCTTCCAGGAGTTCCTGCGGGGCGAAGGTCATGAGCTCTTGCCGCGCTCGTTCCGGCTCACCGGCAATATCGTTTCCATAGAGACCCAGATCGCGCTCGAACATCCGGACGTGCGTCGGTTGATCGAGGCTTTCTTCGAGGCGCAGGAGAACTGGCAAATCCCCACCGACTTCGTCGTCCAGACGCTCGACGCGCTGTCGAAGGATGCCGACGTCGTGTTCCTCACCGCGATGCCGCCGCGCTACCGGGATCACCGCCGCCGGCTTCTCGACCAGATCGGCCTCACCTTCCCGATGATCGCCAGCGAAGAGCCCAAGGGACCGATCATGCAGCGCCTGCATGCCGGGCGCCCCCTGCCCTCCGTTTTCATCGACGACATGGCGCATAATCTTCATTCCGTGCGGGATCATGTCACTGAGTGCCTCCTCCTCCACATGATGCCCGACTCACCCTTGCACCTGCTTGCGCCGAAACCGGACGAAGGCATCGTCCGGGCAACCGACTGGGCTCATGCCGCCGAGCTGATCCGTCGCCATATCCAGCCCAAAGCCGCCTGACATCTAAAGTTCCAGCCGCATCAGCGGCCGTCCGTCCTTGCGGCGCTCCATCACCTCGAAGCCGGCAGCGTCGAAGATCGCCGTCGAGCCGATGCACAACGTCACCGATTTCGACTGCTTCACGTGATCGATCGGACAGGCATCGACGAAACGTGCTCCCATATGCCGAGCATATTCCACTGCGCCGGACAGCAGACGGTGGCTCAGTCCCTTGCCCCTGAGTTTCGGTTTCAGGAAAAAACAGCTGACCGCCCAGACCGAGGGATCGGTTGCATCTGCCTCCTCCAGCGGACGCGAGACCGTGCGCGGCGAATTGAACTGCGGCACATCGTGGCGCGGCCCGACCTGCACCCAGGCCACAGCTTCACCCTCCGAATAGGCCAGAATGCCGGGCGGCGGACCGGCGGATATGCGGCCGCGGATATGGTCCTTGCGCTCCTGCGGCTGCATTTTCGTGCGCACCGCATGCGGCAGCCGCAGCGCCACGCACCAACAGTTATAGAAGGCGCCTTGCGGGCCGAAGAGCATTTCAAAATCCTCCCAGCGCTCTGCCGTTACAGGTTCGAAACGAAGACCGATATCCACTCCAGACCTCCCTGCTCTCCCTTGTGACTCATAAGTTTAGGGCTTAACGTCGAAGTGTTCAATCTTTGTTCTCAGCCATGACGCCCACGCCTGACAAGACGCCCGGCTTCTGTCGCGACTGCCTTGCGGAGCAGAAGGCGGAAGTGCGCCGTTGCCGCGCCTGCGGCAGTCCGCGTCTCGTCTATCACAAGGAACTCTACGCGCTGACGCTGGCGCATATCGATTGCGACGCCTTCTATGCGACGATCGAAAAACGCGACAACCCGGAACTCGCCGACAAGCCCGTGATCATCGGCGGCGGCAAGCGCGGCGTCGTCTCGACGGCCTGTTATATCGCCCGCATCAATGGCGTGCGCTCCGCGATGCCGATGTTCAAGGCGCTGGAACTCTGCCCCGACGCCGTGGTCATCCCGCCGAACATGGAGAAATATGTGACCGTGGGGCGGCAGGTGCGCTCCATGATGCACGATCTGACGCCGCTGGTTCAGCCGCTGTCGATCGACGAAGCCTTTCTCGAACTTGCCGGCACCGAACGACTGCACCATGCCCCACCGGCGCGAATTCTGGCCAAGTTCGCCAAGCGGGTGCAGGATGAGATCGGCATCAGCGTTTCGGTCGGCCTCTCCTATTGCAAGTTTCTCGCCAAGGTCGCCTCGGACCTGCAGAAACCGCGCGGTTTTTCGGTGATCGGCCAGGAAGAGGCGCTGGAATTCCTGGCGACCCGGCCCGTCACCACCATCTGGGGCGTCGGCAGGGCGTTCAACGCGACGCTGGAAGCGGACGGGATCCGCACCATCGGCCAGCTCCAGACCATGCAGGAAGCCGACCTGATGCGCCGCTACGGCTCGATGGGCCAGCGGCTCTATCGCCTCTCGCGCGGCATCGACGATCGCGAAGTGCATGTCAACGACGCCGCGAAGAGCGTTTCGGCCGAGACTACCTTCTTCGATGACATATCTCGTTACGACGACTTGGTACCGATCCTGCGGCGGCTTTCGGAAAAGGTCTCGGCACGGCTGAAGAAACACGGCATCGCCGGGCAGACCGTCGTCCTCAAGCTGAAGACCGCTGACTTCAAGAGCCGCACCCGCAACAAGCGGCTGGAGGACCCGACCCAGCTCGCCGACCGGATTTTCAGGACCGGCCTGTCGCTGATGGAACGCGAAACCGACGGCACCAAATTCCGCCTGCTGGGCATCGGCGTCACCGATCTCGGCGATCCGACACTTGCCGATCCGCCCGACCTCGTCGACCGCCAGGCCGGCCGCCGGGCGGCCGCGGAAGCGGCGATGGACAAGCTGCGCGACAAGTTCGGCAAGGCTGCGGTCGAGACCGGATATACTTTCGGAAGCCGCCGGCGGGATCAATGAAACGTGATCCGTTATTAACCATAACGTTAAAACTACTCGCGACGCGGATAACCTTCCTTAAACCTCATACGCTAATGTGCCGGTCCATGTATTGCGTATGGGGTCGGTCATGTTGCGTCGCCTGGTGTTCGGGTTAGGTCTTTTGTCTGCGACCATGTTGTCGCATGCGGCTTTTGCGGAAGGTGCCCGCACGCTGCAGATCATCGTTTCCAAGGACAAGCAGTCGCTCGTCGTTTATGACGGCGAAACGGTCCTCACGACCTCGAAGGTATCGACCGGCAAGCAAGGCCACACGACGCCGAGCGGGATCTTTTCGATCCTCGAAAAACAGAAATATCACGAATCCAACCTCTATTCGAACGCGCCCATGCCGTGGATGCAGCGCCTGACCTGGTCGGGCATCGCGCTTCACGAATCCAACAGCGTGCCGAATTATCCGGCCTCGCATGGCTGCGTGCGCATGCCGGGCGCCTTTGCCAAGTCGCTCTTCCAGATGACCGAGCGCGGCGCCCATGTGATCATCACCGATGCGCAGGTCGTGCCGCAGCTGATCGAGAACGCCAACCTGTTCCTGCCGCGCAAGCCGCTGCCGAGCGGGCCGCTGCTTTCCGATGTCCAACTGCGAACCTCGTCGATCGGCAGCAGCCAGAAGCCGGTCGAAGTGGCGATGAACGTCGTTCCGAACAATCCCTCGATCGTCCATCCGACGACCGACGCGCGGCCGGCTCCGACCCAACCGGCCATTGCCGCGAAAGAGGATGTCGCACCGCTGCGCATCCTCATCACCCGCCGCGGCGAGCGCGAGACATTGATGGATGCCCAGATCCTGCTGCAGCAGCTCGGGTTCGACACCGGCGGCGGCGACGGCTTTGCCGGTCCGATGACCCGCAGCGCGATTGCCGGCTTCAAGCGCTGGAAAAACCTGTCGCCGAAGGGCGCGCTGGTGACGCCGGAATTCCTGGATTCGCTTTACGAGACCGCCGGCAAGCCGCGGCCGCCGATGGGCCAGATCATGGTGCGCCAGAATTTCCAACCGCTGTTCGAGGCCCCGGTCGGCATCAAGGATCCCGAAATCGCGCTCGGCACGCATTTCTTCAGCGTCGACAAGGTCGAGCGCAAGGAAGAGACGGCCGAATGGCACAGCGTCACGGTTCCCAACGGCCTCAGCCCCGCGATGAAACAGCGGCTCGGGATCACCGTCGCCGACGATCCTTACGCGCCGGGCGCCGCGGCACAGGCTCTAAACCGTATCGAAATCCCGGCCGACATCCGCGACCGGATCGAAACGCTGATCAGCGACGGATCGTCTCTGACGATCAACGATCAGGGCATCGGCCAGGAAACCGGCGACGGCACCGATTTCATCACCGTCACCCAGCCGGTGCAGCGGATGGCCGAAGCGCAGGCCTCCATCACCAGGCCGCAGCCGGTCAGCCAGCGGCGGACGGCGGCAAGGCCCCGCGCCTACGGTCTCTACTGAAGTTAGACCAGCTCGACGTCCAGAACGCCCGGCGCTGTCCGAAGCGCCGCGGCGATTTCCGGCGAGATGCGGTATTTTTCCGTCAGCTCCACCTCGATTTCCCGCTTGCCGTCATCCTTGATGACCACAAAGGACACCAGCCCGTCGCCCCGGGCGTTAAGGTGCCGCGCGACGGCGCGCAAGGGGCCTGAATCGCGCACGAAAACGCGCAGCGCCTTCTGCATCTGTACCGACTTTTCCTCGAGCGACTGCGCGGTCTGGATGCGCAGGCCGATACCTTCCGGCCGCTCTTCCGCCTGCACGGTGATGACCAGCGACTTGCCGGGCTCCAGCAGGTCGCGATATTGCGCCAACCCTTCCGAAAACAGCACCGCCTCGAACTGGCCAGTCGCATCCGAGAAGGTGACGATGCCCATCTTGTTGCCGGTGCGGGTCTTGCGCTCCTGCTTGCCGGTCACCGTTCCGGCCAGCCGGCCGGCGGTAGCGCCCTGTTTCACGGCCGCCGAAAAATCCGCGAAGTTCTGGACGCGCATCTTGGCGAGTACATTGGCATAGGCATCGAGCGGGTGGGCGGAGAGATAGAAGCCGAGCACCTGGTATTCGCGCATCAGCATTTCGGAGGGCATCCATGGCGTGAACGCCGGGAAGATCAGCGTTTCCGGCCCGGAGGCGGAGGACGAGCCGAACATGTCGTGCTGGCCGCTGACCTTCTCCCCTTGCGCACGCTGGGCATAACCGATGATGCGGTCGAGGCCGCCGATCAGTTCCGCACGGTCGCGGCCGAAACAATCGAAGGCGCCCGCCGAAATCAGGCTTTCCATGACGCGGCGGTTGACCTGTTTGGGATCGATCCGCAGGCAGAAATCCTCGATGCTGACGAACGGCACGTCGCCGCGCACCTCGGTGATGTGATCGACCGCCGACTCGCCAACGCCCTTGATGGCGGCCAGCGCATAATAGATCCGGTTGTCGCCGGTCTCGAACTGCCGGAACGAAGTCTGCACCGACGGCGGGATGACCGCGATGCCGAGGCGGCCGGCATCCTGCCGGAAGTCGTTGAGCTTCTCGCTGTTCGACATATCGTAGGTCATCGAGGCGGCGAGGAACTCGACCGGGTAATGCGCCTTCATGAAGGCGGTCTGGTAGGAGACGATGGCGTAGGCCGCGGCGTGCGATTTGTTGAAGCCGTAATTGGCGAACTTGGCGAGCAGTTCGAAAATGTTGTTGGCCTGTGGCTTGGAGACGCCGTTCTTGATGGCGCCGGAGACAAAGCGTTCGCTCTGCTGGTCCATCTCCGCCTTGATCTTCTTGCCCATTGCGCGGCGCAGCAGGTCGGCCTCGCCGAGCGAATAGCCCGAGAGCACCTGGGCGATCTGCATGACCTGCTCCTGGTAGACGATAACCCCCTGGGTCTCCTTCAGGAGATGGTCGATCATCGGATGAATCGACTCGATCTCCTCCTCGCCGTGCTTGCGGGCATTGTAGGTCGGAATGTTTTCCATCGGGCCGGGACGATAAAGCGCCACCAGCGCGATAATGTCCTCGATGCAGTCCGGCCGCATGCCGATCAGCGCCTTGCGCATGCCCGCACTTTCCACCTGGAACACGCCGACCGTCTCGCCGCGCGAGAGCATTTCGTAGGTCTTGGTGTCGTCGAGCGGGATCTTGGCGAGATCGATCTCGATGCCGCGCTTGCGGCAGAAATCGACGGCGGTCTTCAGCACCGTCAGCGTCTTCAGGCCGAGGAAGTCGAACTTCACGAGGCCCGCCTGCTCCACCCATTTCATGTTGAACTGGGTGACCGGCATGTCCGAGCGCGGGTCGCGATACATCGGCACGAGCTTAGACAGCGGCCGGTCGCCGATGACGATGCCGGCGGCGTGGGTCGAGGCGTGGCGATAGAGGCCTTCGATCTTCTGGGCGATATCGAGGAGGCGGGCGACGACCGGCTCCTTGTCGGCCTCCTCCTGGAATTTCGGATCCTCCTCGATCGCCTTCGAGAGCGGCGTCGGGTTGGCCGGGTTGTTCGGCACCAGCTTGCAGATCTTGTCGACCTGGCCATAGGGCATTTCGAGTACGCGGCCGACGTCGCGCAAGGCGGCGCGCGCTTGCAGCGAACCGAAGGTGATGATCTGCGCCACCTGCTCGCGGCCGTATTTCTGCTGCACGTAGCGGATCACCTCTTCGCGGCGATCCTGGCAGAAATCGATGTCGAAGTCCGGCATCGAGACGCGGTCGGGGTTGAGGAAGCGCTCGAACAGAAGCGAGAAGCGCAGCGGATCGACGTCGGTAATGGTCAGCGCATAGGCGACCAGCGAGCCCGCACCGGAACCACGGCCGGGGCCGACCGGAATGCCCTGCTGTTTCGCCCATTTGATGAAGTCGGCAACGATCAGGAAGTAGCCCGGGAACTTCATTTTCTCGATGACGCTGAGCTCGAAATCCAGCCGGTCGCGATAGTCCTGTTCCGTATAACCGCGCGTCATGCCGAGCGTCGCGATACGCTCTTCGAGACCTTCCACGGACTGGCGGCGCAGTTCCTCCGCTTCGGCGCGCTCGGCTTCCGCCGGATCGTCGGTGGCGCCGGTGAAGCGCGGCAGGATCGGGTTGCGGGTCTTCAGCACGAAGGAGCAGCGGCGGGCGATCTCGACCGTGTTTTCGAGCGCCTCAGGAAGGTCGGCGAACAGCTTCGCCATCTCGGCGCGGCTCTTCAGATAATGGTCCGGCGTCAGGCGGAAGCGGGTGTCATCCGAGACGATCGCGTTGTGGGCAACCGCCATCAGCGCGTCATGGGCATCGTAATCGGCCTTGGTGGGAAAGAAAGCCTCGTTGGTCGCGACCAGCGGCAGGTCGTGGTCGTAGGCAAGCCTGACGATCTTGTGCTCGTGGCGCCGGTCGTAGGCGCCATGGCGCTGCAATTCGACATAAAGCCGATCGCCGAAGATCTCCTTGAGCTTCAAGAGCCTTGCCTCGGCAAGCGTGGCATTGCCTTCCTTGAGGACCGTGTCGACCGGACCGGTGCCGGCACCGGTCAGCGCGATCAGCCCCTCGGTGCCGCCCTCTTCCAGCCAGGAGCGGCAGATATGGGTCGACTGATGCCCCTCGCCGCCGAGATAGGCGCGGCTGACGAGATCGACGAGCCGTTCGTAACCGACGGCATTGGCAGCCAGCACGACGATCGCCGGCAGCTTGGCAAGCTGCTGATGGCTGTTGCGGCGCTCGTCCGACTGGTCTTCCATATCGATCGAAAGCTGGCAGCCGATGATCGGCTGCAGGCCGTCACCAATCGCCTTCTGGGCAAATTCCAGCGCGACGAAGAGATTGTTGGTGTCGGTTATCGCGATCGCGGGCTGATTGTCCGCGATCGCCTTCGAGAGGATCTTCTTGAGCGGCAGCGCGCCTTCCAGAAGCGAATAGGCGGAATGGACGCGAAGGTGAACGAATTGAGGGGTGGTCCCCAGCTCTTCCGATCCCGATTTTACGTCCGCTGTATCTGCCATGTCTGCGCCTTACCCGTTTGATGAAGCGGGAACCATTTCATGAATCAGGCTATTGTCCGGCGCAGGGCTTTGAGAGTCCAGTTCGGATTTCCCCCCTCAACCGCTTTCGGCCGAGGGCCTGGATCACATGGCCATCATGATCATGGAGAGGCTTGCCACGAAAGTGGCGATGGAAGCGAATGCGGCAATGTCACGAAGCAGGTCAGTCATCGTCGTCTCCCGTGTTCTCTTATGTTTTTAATTTGTTCTCATTTTGTTTGAGAGTCAATAAAAGAACAGACCGGAAACAAACATATCGCGATATCCTCCCTCTCCTGGTAAACGGGATGTTAACGTCGGGGTTTAAGGCATGCCGAGCATCCGGACTTGGGTGACCAATCCGGTGATGACCATGTTCGGACGGGGTGCTGAAAGCTGTCTCGTAAGGTAAGTAATAGGTGACACCTCTCAGCGCCCCGGTCGGCGGTTATTATCCGCGACTTCGGTCCCTCTGCGATGACGGGGGTTGTGGGAACGGTTGCGTGCCCCTCCGAAAGAGGGCGTCATGCACGCTCCCAGGCCACGATGCCGCAGGCCATGACCGCCGCCCGGCATCGTCTTCCACCTGCGCCGCACATCCGGGTTTTTCAAAAGCCCTCGGACGCCGCACGGCGCGGCCCCATCACCCTATATGCCTGACAGGCACGCCCGGCGCTCGATGATGGAACGAATATGAGAAGTCGGTCCGACAGCTTCTCACCCGTCCCACGTCGCCGGAGAGAGGCCATTTTCCGCGAACCCGGACGCCAAGGTTTTGCGTCTTGCCCCTGACGTCCGCGCCGGTCCCGCCTCGCCGCAACGCCTTGCGGTGTATCCGTGACGGAACGAAGAGATTGTAGGCACGGGCCGGGAGGGCGGGGATGAAGGGGGATGGATTATCGCGCAAGCCTTTTGATTCTCAATCGAAGCCGCCGAAGGTTATCCCCGGGAGCACATCGGATCAGAAGCCTTGGAACAGAAAGTCCGTGGCCGCGACGATTTCATCCGAATGCGCGGAAACGTCCACCACCTTGACGCCCAATTCCCCAACAGGGACCGCAGCGAGAAATTCTGTCATCATGATATAGGGCGTATCGTTCACCTGAAAGCGCGGGTTGAGGCGATTGACGATACGTTTCACATCCCTTTCAGGCACCAGTGGTACAACCACCCGCGTGTGCAATGCGTCCAGCAAGTTCGTCTGCACATCCAGCGCCAGATCAGTCCCCATTCGATAGACTTGGAAACGCGCCATCAAAATTGCCGGAAGCGGGCAAGCGGCAGACCATGCTTTTCGACATATTCGTTCGCGGCCTTGATTGCCTCGGCATTCTCGATTCTCCAAAGCCGTTCCTTTTCGGCTCTGACTGCACGGGCAACGCCCTCCTCGGCGGCGCGGCTGATATTGATGTTCAGCTCGCGCGCTTCCGACAAGAGACCGGAGTCGAGGGAGAGATTGGCAGGTCTGCGAACGGCCGACGGCATGGGAATTCCTCCGCGTCATGCGCAAATTATATGCGCATTGGGCAAAACCGCAAGCCGGCCTTGGCTACATCTCCACGACCTTGCCGCCCTCGATCGTCACGCGGCGGTCCATGCGGCTGGCGAGGTCGTGGTTGTGGGTGGCGATGAGGGCCGCGAGGCCCGACTGGCGCACCAGCGCCTCCAGCGCGTCGAAAACGTAGGATGCGGTCTTGGGGTCGAGATTGCCGGTCGGTTCGTCGGCAAGGAGCACGCGCGGGGCGTTGGCGACAGCACGGGCGATCGCCACGCGCTGCTGCTCGCCACCGGACAGTTCGGAAGGACGGTGCTCGGCGCGGTGGCCGATGCGCATATAGTCCAGAAGCTGGCTTGCCCGCTCCTTCGCCTCGGCCTTGGAGAGGCCCGCGATCAGCTGCGGCATCATGATGTTCTCGACGGCGGAAAACTCCGGCAGGAGATGGTGGAACTGGTAGACGAAACCGATCTGGTTGCGGCGCATCGCGGTACGCTCCGCATCGGGAAGCCCGTTGCAGGCCTGCCCGGCGAGAAAGACCTCCCCGGCGTCCGGATGTTCGAGCAGGCCGGCGAGATGCAGGAGCGTCGATTTGCCGGTGCCCGACGGAGCGACCAGCGCAACGATCTCGCCGGTCTTCAGGTCGAAATCAGCCCCCTTGAGGATCGAAAGCGTGGTCTCGCCCTGGCCATAGTGACGTTCGACGCCCGAGAGCTGCAAGACGGTTTTGGGTGCCATGAAGGATTTCGGTCCTATTCGTATCGAAGGGCCTGGACAGGATCGAGCCGGGAGGCCCGCCATGCCGGGAAGATGGTGGCGATGAAGGAGAGGACGAGCGCCATCATGACCACCGAGAAGGTCTCGCCAAAGCTCATCTCCGCCGGCAGCTGACTGAGGAAATAGAGCTGCGGATCGAAGAGGATGGTGCCCGAGATCCAGGAGAAGAACTGGCGGATCGATTCGACGTTGAGACAGACGACCACGCCGAGCAGGACGCCCGCAAACGTTCCGACCAGGCCGATCGCCGCCCCGGTCATGAAGAAGATGCGCATGATCGCGCCGGCGCCCGCGCCCATGGTGCGCAGGATGGCGATATCGCTGCCCTTGTCCTTCACCAGCATGATCAGGCCCGAGATGATGTTGAGCGCCGCCACCAGCACGATCAGGGTCAGGATCATGAACATGACGTTGCGCTCCACCTGAAGGGCGGAGAAGAAGGTCTGGTTGCGCTGCCGCCAGTCGGTGATGAAGATCTGGCGGCCGGCCGCCGCCTCGATCTTCGGGCGCAGGTCATCGACATTGTCGGGATTGTCGATGAACAGCTCGATCGACTGCACCAGGCCCTCGGCATTGAAATAGAGCTGCGATTCCTCGAGCGGCATATAGATGATCGTCGCGTCGTATTCCGACATGCCGATCTCGAAAATGCCGGAGACCGGATAGGATTTGACGCGTGGATTGACGCCCATCGGCGTCACGTCGCCTTCAGGCGAGATCAGGGTAATCTGGTCACCGGCGGAAAGGCCGAGCTGCGCCGCAAGCCTGGAGCCGACCAGCACGCCCTGCCCCGAGGCAAAACCGACCATATCGCCGGATTTTACGTTGCCGGCGACTTCGGAGATCTTTTCGAGATCCTCGGGACGGACGCCGCGCACCAGCGCGCCTGAACCTGCACCGCCGCGGCCCGATGCCAGCGTCTGGCCCTCGACCAGCGGCAGCGCCATCCGCACACCCGGGACGGCCGCGAATTTCTGGGTGAGCTCGGCGTAGTCGGTGAGCGGCCCGTCGATCGGCTGGACGATCATATGGCCGTTGATGCCGAGAATGCGCGAGATCAGCTCGGTGCGGAAACCGTTCATCACGGCCATGACGATGATCAGCGTCGCGACGCCGAGCATGATGCCGATGAAGGAAAACCCCGCGATGACCGAGATGAAGGCTTCCTTGCGGCGCGAGCGCAGGTAACGCCAGGCGACCATCCGCTCGAAGGCCGAGAAAGGACCGGCCGCAGGCGAACCGCCCGCCTTTTCCGCTTCACTATTCGCCGCGACGCTCGCCATGCCGTTCCTCACCCTGCCATCGGCGGGACATCCGCCGTGATACGCCTCACCGGCTTATCGGCCGGCGAGCCTGTTCATGGCCGCCTCGACGGTCAGCGTTTCGCGCTCGCCGGTCTTGCGGTCCTTGACCTCCACCTCGCCTGACGCGGCGGAGCGGGGTCCGACAATCACCTGGACCGGCACGCCGATCAGATCGGCGGTCGCGAACTTGGTGCCGGCGCGCTCGTCCGTATCGTCGTAGAGCACGTCCTTGCCGATCGTTTCGAGGCCTCCATAGAGCGTTTCGCAGATGCGGTCGCAGGCCTCGTCGCCGGGCTTCATGTTGATCACCACGACGTCGAACGGCGCGACCGATGCCGGCCAGATGATTCCGTTGTCGTCATGCGATGCTTCGATGATGGCGGGAACAAGGCGTGTCGGGCCGATGCCGTAGGAACCCATGTGGACGAGGTGTTCCTTGCCGTCCGGTCCCTGCACCTTGGCGCCCATCGGCTCGGAATATTTGGTGCCGAAATAGAAGATATGGCCGACCTCGATGCCGCGGGCGGAGAGACGGTCGGTCTCGGGAATGGCGTTGAACGCTTCCTCGTCGTGCATTTCCGAGGTCGCGGCATAGACGGAGGTCCACTTGTCGAACACCGCCTGCATCACCTCGACGTCATCGAAATTGGTATCGGTGCTCGGGATGTCGAAATTGACGAAATCCTTGTGGGAAAACACCTCCGACTCGCCCGTCTCGGCCAGGATGATGAACTCGTGGGACAGGTTGCCGCCAATCGGGCCGGTATCGGCGCGCATCGGGATTGCCCTGAGGCCCAGCCTGGAGAAGGTGCGCAGATAGGCGGTGAACATCTTGCGATAGGAATGCTCGGCATCTTCCTTCGTCAGGTCGAAGGAATAGGCGTCCTTCATCAGGAATTCGCGCGAGCGCATGGTGCCGAAGCGCGGACGGATCTCGTCGCGGAACTTCAGCTGGATGTGGTAGAGGTTGAGCGGCAGGTTCTTGTAGGATTTGACGTAGGACCGGAAGATGTCCGTGATCATTTCCTCATTGGTGGGGCCGTAGAGCATCGGCCGCTCCTGGCGGTCCTTGATGCGCAGCATTTCCTTGCCATAGGCGTCGTAACGGCCGCTTTCCTGCCAGAGTTCGGCGGACTGCAGCGTCGGCATCAGCACCTCGATGGCGCCGGCGCGGTTCTGCTCCTCGCGGATAATGGCGTTGACCTTGTCGAGCACGCGCTTGCCGAGCGGCAGCCAGGAATAGATGCCCTGGCTCTGCTGGCGCACCATGCCGGCACGCAGCATCAGCCGGTGGGACACGATTTCCGCTTCCTTGGGGTTTTCCTTCAGGATGGGCATAAAATAGCGGGACAGGCGCATCGAGATTTCCGCGGTTGCCGGGCCTATCCCTCAATCCAGGAATCGCCCGTTTCTTCAGTGATATGGCGAGGGTACATAGCCGTTCCGGGGCTCCAAGGGAACCCGCCCCCGCATGAATCGCACGATGTCACGATTACGCGCCCGGCGTCTGCAGACCCGGTAAAAACGGGGATTTCGTGGCAAATGTGCGACATTTATGTCGACTGAAAAATTTTATCGAAGTGTAGCAAAAATACAAAAAAAGCGGATGACAAAGCACATCCTTTGAGCTAGGTTCAGCTCACAAAAGAGGCAAGGAGTTCAAATTCTTGCCATTTCGCGGTCAAGTCTTGGGAGGATCAGATCTTAGGCGCGCTTGTCGCAGCCCCGGTAACGGTTAAGGATCACGCGAAACTAGAAACAAGGCTTAACCGCCTTGTTTTTTTTTGCTTTCTCGCCGGCAGAACAGCTGGCGCTAGCGTCTTCGCTGCCGCTCCTATGCCCGGAAATCATGACAGGGAAATGACAGGCTCCCGATGATCCTGCCTTATTCCAGCGCTTCAGTCGAAGGTCGGCACGATAACGGGAATATCGGCAATGCCGACGCCGAAATAAACGGATGCGACGTGGTAGCCGGCATAAAGCAGGGTCGAGATCACCGTCGTCAAAAGCACGACGCGGCCGCCGCGAAACTTGCTCGGGGCGCTTTCCACGGTCCCACTGGTCACTTCACCATCTTCCTGCTGGCTGCGATAACCGAGCGGAAGGACGATGAAGAGCACGGTCCACCAGATGATGAAATAGATGGCCGCGACCGTCAACAGAGGCATGATTTCGACTCGATTCCGGTTCGAAGAATTGGCGCCCTTATAGGCTGAAAGGCAGGCAAGCTCAAACCTGAAGGCCCTGACGTGATGTCACAGCTGTGGGAATCATACCTGTTCGAGCTCGACCAGGGTGCCGTTGAAGTCCTTCGGATGCAGGAAAAGCACAGGTTTTCCATGGGCTCCAGTCTTCGGACTACCGTCTCCGAGGACCCGCGCACCGGCCGCTTTCAGCGCGTCACGCGCAGCGATGATATCGTCCACCTCGTAGCAGATATGGTGCATGCCGCCGGACGGGTTCTTCTCGAGGAAGGCCGCAATCGGCGAATCGACCCCAAGCGGCTCGAGCAATTCCACCTTGGTGTTGGGGAGCTCGACGAAGACCACGGTGACGCCGTGCTCAGGCAAGGCTTGCGCCTGCGAGACGCGGGCGCCGAGCGTATCGCGATAGGTCGAGGTCGCCGCGGCAAGGTCCGGCACGGCGATGGCGATGTGGTTTACGCGTCCGAGCATGGTTTGGTCCTCCCGAGTGTTGGTTCGTCGCCTATGGGACTGCCGCATATGGAGATGCGATGCAAGACAGTGCGGTGGGCTCCCGGTAATCTCCCCCCTTGAGGGGGAGATGTTACCGAAGGTGACAGAGGGGAGTGGCGACGGTGCGCAGATCAGGTGGCCGATGAACGTATGGAGAGGTTACCCCCTCTGCTCTGCCGGGCATCTCCCCCTCAAGGGGGGAGATCGACTCGTGGCATCGTCTCATTCCAAAAGTGGCAGCCCTCGCCCCTCAAAGCCGCGTAACGAACACCGTCACGATCGGTTTCTTGCCCCAGGCCTCGTTGGCGGCGGAGCGGACCGCGCGGCGGATCGCCTCGCGGACCATGTCGAGATCCTTGCGGCGGGCGCGCGGAATGCTCTCGACGGCGCCGAGCACGGCGTCATAGAGCGTATCCTCCATGTCCTCGCCCTCGTCGTCGAATTCCGGCAGGCCGAAGGCGATGAGGTCCGGGTCGGTCACGAAGTCGTAGCGGGCGTCGAGCAGGACGTTGACGGAGACGTGGCCGACGAAAGAGAGCTTGCGGCGGTCGCCGATGCCCATTTCCTCGAAGTCGCCGATCAGCTTGCCGTCCTTGAAGATGCGGCCATGCGGCGCCTCGTCGATGACTTCGGCCGGGCCGGGCGCGAGGCGCAGGATATCGCCGTTGCGGACGCGCGGGATGCTCTTGATGCCGGCGGATGCGCCGAGCTCGGCCTGCGCCGTCAGGTGGGCCGCCTCGCCGTGAACGGGCACGAGGATCTGCGGGCGGGTCCACTCGTACATCTGCACCAGTTCGCTGCGGCGCGGGTGGCCGGAGACGTGAACGAGGGCGTCGCTGTCGGTGACGATCTTGATGCCCTGCTCGATCAGGCCGTTCTTGATCTCGATGATCGCCTTTTCGTTGCCGGGAATGGTGCGCGAAGAGAAGACCACCGTATCGCCTGACGTCAGCGCCACGTGGCGCATCTCGTCGCGGGCGATCTTGGCAAGCGCTGCGCGCGGTTCGCCCTGGCTGCCGGTCAGGATCACCACGATCTTGTCGCGCGGGATATAGCCGTATTCGTCCTCCGCGATGAACGGCTTCAAACCCTCCATGATGCCGATATCGCGGGCGACGCCGACGACGCGCTTCAGCGACGAACCGAGCAGCAGCACTTCGCGGCCGGCTGCGTCCGCGGCCTGGGCGATCGAGCGAATGCGGCCGACATTCGACGAGAAGGTGGTGATCGCCACCCGGCCCTCGGCGGCCTCGATGATCTGGCGCAGGCCTTCGGAGACTTCCTCCTCGGAGGGCGAAACGCCCTCGCGCATGGAGTTGGTGCTGTCGCACATCAGTGCCAGCACGCCCTCGTCGCCGATCTTGCGGAAGCGGGCCTCGTCGGTGAACGGTCCGAGCGACGGCGCATGGTCGATCTTCCAGTCGCCGGTATGGACGACGTTGCCGAGCGGCGTGCGGATGACCAGCGACATCGGCTCGGGGATCGAGTGGTTGACGCCGATCGCCTCGATCTCGAACGGGCCGATATTGACGCGGTCGCCGGCCTTGAAGATCGTCACCGGGATTTCGGCGCGCGAACCTTCGTAATTGCGTTTCGCCTCCAGCATGCCGGCGGTGAACGGCGAGGCATAAACGGGCACGTTGAGGCCCGGCCAGAGGTCGTTCATCGCGCCGTAGTGGTCCTCATGCGCATGGGTGATGATCATCGCCTTGAGGTTGTTGCGCTGGCTGGCGAGGAAGCGGATGTCGGGCAGCACGAGATCGACGCCCGGCAGGTCAGGCCCCGGAAAGGTCACGCCGCAATCGACCATGATCCACTGGCGCTTCTCCGGCGTTCCATAGCCGTAGAGGGCGAGGTTCATGCCGATCTCGCCCACGCCGCCGAGCGGCAGAAAAACCAGTTCTTCTTGGTTTGCCATTTTCTTTGTCTATTCCATTCCTTGAAAAAATACATCACCGGCGGCGATCGGCTTAAGCGCGCCCAGTCCGGTATCGAGCAGCAGAAATCCTTTGTCATCGATACCTGCGAATGTGCCAACAAGCGAGCGATCCGGCAGGTTCACGGTGATTTTTTCGCCGATGCCGCAGGCGACCTCGCGCCAGCGCCGGCTGATTTCGGGCGTGCCCCGCCCCTCATCCCAGGATTCCAGAACCTGCGCCATCTCCCTGAAAAGATGCGCGAAAAGCTCCTCCGGCGAGATGTTGGCGCCGTGGTCGGCAAGCCGCGTGACCGCGTAAGCCGCACTGTCAGGCATGTGGCGGATATTGATGCCGATGCCGATCACGAGCGCGCGGCGGCCATCCGGCAGCCCCTCGCCTTCCAGCAGAATACCACAGGTCTTCCTGCGGCCGATCAGGATATCGTTCGGCCATTTGACATCGAGCGGCTCGCCGCCCGGCGGCAGAACGGATCTGATGGCGGCATGGACGGCGACGGCGACGGCGAGCGGCAACGAGCCGATGCGCTCCGGTGGCGCGGGATCGATCAGCAGCAGGGATGCATAGAGATTGCCGGGTTCGGACGTCCAGGCCCTGCCACGGCGGCCGCGGCCGGAGACCTGGCGCCTTGCCGTCAGCCACAACAAACCGGAATCGCCCGCGCGAGCGCGGGCGAGACATTCGCTATTGGTGGATCCGACTTCGTCGAGCGCCTCGTGGCGGAACGCATCGAGCGAGAAACGGCCCCTTGCTCCCGGCATTCTCAGAAGAAGGACTTCGCGGCAGCACTCGCCGCCGTACCGATCGGTCCGCCGATCAGCACATAGGCCGTGACGAAGAGGCCGGAGAGGCCGAAGACCAGACGCAGTTCGCCGGAGATGCGGGCGAACTCGCCCTTCGCTTCATCGAACCACATCAGCTTGACGATGCGCAGGTAATAATAGGCGCCGACGACGGAGGAAAGTACGCCGATGATCGCCAGCGCATAAAGCTTGGCTTCGATCGCCGCGACGAAGACGAAATACTTGGCGAAGAAGCCCGCGAGCGGCGGAATGCCGGCCATCGAGAACATCAGCGCGGTCAGCACCACGGCCATGAACGGCTTAGTGGAGGAGAGGCCGGCGAGATCGTCGACATTCTCGACATTGCCGCCTTCCTTGCGGCGCATCGCCATGATGCAGGCGAAAGTGCCCAAGGTCATGACCATGTAGATGGTCATATAGAGGACGACGCCGGAGACGCCGGTTTCGGTGCCGGCTGCGAGGCCGACGAGCGCGTAGCCCATGTGGCCAATCGAGGAATAGGCCATCAGTCGCTTGATGTTGCGCTGGCCGATCGCGGCGAACGAGCCGAGCAGCATGGAGGCGATCGAGACGAAGACGATGATCTGGCGCCAGTCGGCCACGAGCGGCAGGAAGGCATCCGAAACGATGCGAACCAGGATCGCCATGGCGGCAACCTTGGGGCCGGCTGCGAAGAAGGCGGTGACCGGGGTCGGGGCGCCTTCATAAACGTCCGGCGTCCACATGTGGAACGGTACGGCGGAGATCTTGAAGCAGGCGCCGGCGAGCACGAAGACCATGCCGAAGATGAGGCCCATGCCCCGAGTTTCGGCGGAGAGAACCTTGGCGATGCCCTCAAAGCCGGTATTGCCGGTGAAGCCGTAGACCAGCGACATGCCGTAGAGCATCATCCCGGAGGAAAGCGCACCGAGGACGAAGTATTTCAGGCCGGCTTCGGTCGAGCGCAGGCTGTCCCGATTGAAGGCAGCGATGACGTAGAGCGCCAGCGACATCAGTTCCAGCGCGAGATAGAAGGCGATCAGGTCGTTCGCAGAGATCAGCAGCAGCATGCCGAGCGTCGAGAGCACCAGCAGGACCGGGAACTCGAAACGGTTGAGCTGATCCGACTTGGCATGCCCGACGGACATCACCATGGCGGTGATCGAGCCGATCAGCGCCAGCACCTTCATGAAGCGGCTGAAGGCGTCGAGCTTGAAGGCGCCGCCATAGGCCACGCCCTCGCCGGGCATGAAGATCAGCCAGAGGCCGGCGACCGCCAGCAGCGCGACTGCAAGCCCCGTCACCGTCGGTGCGGACTTGTCGCCGGAAAAGACGCCGATCATCAGAAGAGCGAGCGCGCCCACGGCCAGGATGATCTCCGGCATCGAGAGCTGCAGGCTTAGGGAAAGAATTTCAGCGGTCATGTCCAGTCGTGTCCCGTCTCAGTGCGCGTTGAGCGCAAGCGTTTTCGCTGCTGCCAAGGCTGCGGAATAATTGTTCACCACGAGGTCTACGGAAGCCGCCGTCGCATCGAAGATCGGCGCAGGATAGAAGCCGTAGAAGATGGTGACCGCGATCAGCGGATAGAGGATGAGCTTTTCGCGGCCGGAAAGGTCGAGCAGGCCTTTAAGGCTTTCCTTTTCGAGCGCCCCGAAGATCACCCGGCGATAGAGCCAGAGAGCGTAGGAGGCCGAGAGGATGACGCCGGTCGCCGCAAACAGAGCTACCCAGGTGTTGACCCGGAAGACGCCGATGATCGTCAGGAATTCGCCGATAAAGCCGGACGTGCCGGGCAGGCCGACATTGGCCATGGTGAAGATCATGAAGGCGACGGCGTATTTCGGCATGTTGTTGACGAGGCCGCCATAGGCCGAGATTTCGCGGGTGTGGAGCCGGTCGTACACGACGCCGACGCAGAGGAAGAGTGCGCCGGAGACGATGCCGTGCGACAGCATCTGGAAGATCGCGCCCTGCACGCCCTGCACGTTCGCCGCAAAGATGCCCATGGTGACGTAGCCCATGTGGGCGACGGACGAATAGGCGATCAGCTTCTTGATGTCGTCCTGCATCATCGCCACCAGCGAGGTGTAGATGATAGCGATGACCGACAGCGAGAAGACCAGCGGCGCGAAATATTCCGAGGCGATCGGGAACATGGCGAGCGAGAAGCGGATCATCCCGTAGCCGCCGAGCTTCAGCATGACGCCTGCCAGGATGACCGAGCCTGCGGTCGGGGCCTGAACGTGAGCGTCCGGAAGCCAGGTATGGACCGGCCACATCGGCATCTTGACCGAGAAGGCCGCAAAGCAGGCGAGCCAGAGCCAGGTCTGCATGCCGGCCGGGAAGCCGTATTTCAGGAGTTCGGTCATGTCGGTCGTGCCGGCCTGCCAGTACATGGCCATGACAGCGAGCATCATCAGCACCGAGCCAAGCAGCGTATAGAGGAAGAACTTGTACGACGCGTAGACGCGGTCCTTGCCGCCCCACACACCGATGATGACGAACATCGGGATGAGGGTCGCCTCGAAGAAGACGTAGAAGAGCACCACATCGAGCGAGACGAAGACGCCGGTCATGACCACTTCCAGGAGCAGGAAGGCGATCATGTATTCCTTGAGACGCTTTTCGATCGTGTTCCAGCTGGCGAGCACGCAGAAGGGCATCAGGAAGGTCGTCAGGATGACGAACAGCATGGAGATGCCGTCGACGCCGAGATGATAGGAGATGCCGGTGCCGAGCCAGTTATGTTTCTCGACCATCTGGAAGCCGGCATTCGAATTGTCGAAGCCGATCCAGATGAAGAGCGAGACGATGAAGGTGAAGACCGTCGTGAACAGCGAGACGTTCAAGATGTTGCGGCGCCCGAAGGGGCCGTCTTCCCGTGTCAGAAGCAGCAACAGCACGCCGACCAGCGGCAGAAAGGTGACCGTCGAGAGAATTGGCCAGTCGGTCATTAGATTGAGCTCCCGAGCATCATCCAGGTGACGAGGGCGGCGATGCCGATCAGCATCGCGAACGCATAATGATAGAGATAACCGGACTGCAGCTTGACTACCCGGTTGGTGACGTCGACCACGCGGGCGGCAACGCCGTTCGGGCCGTAGGTATCGATGACGCCGACATCACCCTTCTTCCACAGGAACCGGCCGAGCGCCTTGGCGGAGCGGACGAAGAGGAAGTCGTAGAGCTCGTCGAAATACCACTTGTTGAGCAGGAACTCGTAGAGGACCTTCTGCGAAGCGGCCAGACGACGGGGCGTCGAGGGCGACTTGATGTAGAAGTACCAGGCGGTGACGAAACCGATCAGCATGGCGATGAAGGGGCTGAGGGCCACCAGCGCCGGCACATGATGGAATTCGTGCAGCAGTTCGTTGTGTTCGGAGGTGAACAGCGCGCCCTTCCAGAATTCGAGATATTCCTCGCCGTAGAAGTAACCTTCGAAGAGGACGCCGGCCAAAACCGCGCCGAGTGCCAGGAGATAGAGCGGGATCAGCATGACGCTCGGCGATTCATGCACGTGGTGCATGACATCGGCGGACGCGCGCGGCCTGCCGAAGAAGGTGAGGAAGGCAAGGCGCCAGGAATAGAAGCTGGTGAACAATGCGGCGATCACCAGGAGCGTGAAGGCGAAACCCGAGACCGGCGAATGCGAGGCATAGGCGGCTTCGATGATCACGTCCTTGGAGAAGAAGCCGGCAAAACCGATCGGCGTGAACGGAATGCCGACGCCGGTCAGCGCCAGGGTACCGATCGTCATCATCCAGAAGGTGATCGGGATGTGTTTGCGAAGGCCGCCCATGTAGCGCATGTCCTGCTCGCCATCGACGGCATGGATGACCGAACCGGCGCCAAGGAACAGCAGCGCCTTGAAGAAGGCGTGGGTGAAGAGATGGAAGATCGCCGCGCCATAGGCTCCGACGCCGAGCGCCACGAACATGTAGCCGAGCTGCGAGCAGGTCGAATAGGCGATGACGCGTTTGATGTCGTTCTGGACGAGGCCGACGGTCGCCGCGAAGAAGGCGGTGATCGCGCCGATGACGGTAACGACCAGCAGGGCGTTGGGCGATAGTTCGAAAATCGGCGACATGCGGGCGACGAGGAAGACGCCGGCGGTGACCATGGTCGCGGCATGGATGAGCGCCGAAACCGGGGTCGGGCCTTCCATTGCGTCCGGCAGCCAGGTGTGCAGCAGGAATTGCGCCGATTTGCCCATCGCGCCCATGAATAGCAGCAGGCAGACGACGGTGACGGCATTGGCCTTGTCGAGCGACATGCCGAAGATGTTGACGATCGCCTGGGCGGCTTCCGGCGACCCTTCGGCCGGCAGATAGGTGGCGGCTGCGGCGAAGATCGTCTCGAAGCTGATCGAACCGAACAGCACGAAGACGCCGGCAATGCCGAGCACGAAGCCGAAGTCGCCGACGCGGTTGACGATGAAGGCCTTTATCGCGGCAGCCGAGGCCGAGGGCTTCTTGTACCAGAAGCCGATCAGCAGATAGGACGCCAGGCCTACGCCTTCCCAGCCGAAGAACATCTGGGCGAGGTTGTCCGACGTGACCAGCATCAGCATCGCGAAGGTGAAGAGCGACAGGTAGGCGAAGAAGCGCGGGCGATGCGGGTCGTGGTGCATGTAGCCGATCGAATAGACATGCACGAGCGTCGAGACGGTATTGACGACGACGAACATGACCGCCGTCAGCGTGTCGATGCGGAACGCCCATTCGACGTCGATGCCGCCGGACTGGATCCAGCGCATCACCGGGACCTTGATCACCTCGCCGGCTTCGCCATGCGCAAGACCCACTTGCAAGAAGACGATCCAGGAGAGCACGGCCGCGATGATCATCAGGCCGCTGGTGACGTATTCGGATGCCTTAGCGCCGATCGAACGGCCGAAAAGGCCGGCGATCAGGAAGCCGATCAGGGGTAGGAAGACGATTGCCTTGTAGATCATGACCCGATCAGCCCTTCATCATATTGACGTCTTCGACGGCGATCGAACCGCGGTTGCGGTAGAAGACGACGAGAATTGCAAGACCGATGGCCGCTTCAGCGGCCGCCACGGTCAGAATGAACAATGCGAAGACCTGGCCGACGATGTCGTTCAGGAAGGAGGAGAAGGCCACCATGTTCAGGTTGACCGAGAGCAGGATGAGCTCCACCGACATCAGGATGATGATGACGTTCTTGCGGTTCAGGAAGATGCCGAAAACGCCGAGCGTGAAGAGGATGGCGCTGACCGTGAGATAATGGGAAAGTCCGATTTCCATTGCTTTAATCCTTTTTCCCGCCTCAGACGCCTTGACCCGGCTTGACCTTGACCACCTCGACGGCGGTCGCGGGCGTGCGGGCAACCTGCCTGGAAATATCCTGCCGCTTGATGTTGGTGCGGTGACGCAACGTCAGCACAATCGCGCCGATCATCGCCACCAGAAGCACCAGGCCGGCGATCTGGAAGAAGTAGACGTAATTCGTATAGAGCACGTCGCCGAGGGCGGCCGTATTGGTGCGGCTCGCCGGGTTTGGGATCGGCATGGTGATCGACTTCGCCGCCCCCGGGGTCAGCACGCTGCCGCCGACGACAACCACCAGTTCCGCAGCCACGATAAGGCCGACCAATATGCCGATCGGGGCATATTGCAGCACACCCGAGCGCAGTTCCGCAAAGTCGATATCGAGCATCATCACGACGAAGAGGAAGAGGACCGCCACCGCGCCGATATAGACGACCAGCAGGATCATCGCCAGGAATTCGGCGCCCGTCAGCAGGAAGAGGCCGGCTGCGTTGAAAAAGACCAGGATGAGGAACAGCACCGAGTGCACCGGGTTCTTGGCCGAAATGACCATGAACGCCGACGCCACCGCGATGAACGCGAAAAGATAAAAGAAGATTGCCTGCAGACCCATCGTGGTGCCTTTTCGTCCCTCACCGGGATCGGGGCGAGTGCCCCTACCCGTCGAAACCCGGCCTTGTGATAGGCGCCGGGCATTTCATCCAGATCTCACCGGCGCCAGGAGGGCACCGGAAAGCGCCCCGCCTCAGCGGTAGGGCGAATCGATTGCGATGTTGCGAGCGATTTCACGCTCCCAGCGGTCGCCGTTTTCCAGCAGACGCGCCTTGTCGAAATAGAGTTCTTCGCGCGTCTCGGTCGAGAATTCGAAGTTCGGGCCTTCGACGATCGCATCCACCGGGCAGGCTTCCTGGCAGAAGCCGCAATAGATGCACTTCACCATGTCGATATCGTAACGCACCGTGCGGCGGGTGCCGTCGTTGCGGCGCGGGCCGGCCTCGATGGTGATCGCCTGGGCAGGACAGATCGCCTCGCACAGCTTGCAGGCGATGCAGCGTTCCTCGCCGTTCGGATAACGGCGTAGCGCATGCTCGCCGCGGAAGCGCGGAGAGACGGGGCCCTTTTCGAACGGATAGTTGATCGTCGCCTTCTGCTTGAAGAAGTAGCGCATCGACAGGAAGAACGCCCCGACGAACTCCTTCAGGAACAGCGAATTCACGGCCTGGCCGAGACTTGCCATGTTTATTCTCCAATAATGCCGGAAGCGTGGATGGTCATGCCCATCCCATCAGCTTCAGCACGAATGCGGTGATGACGACCATGGCGAGCGACAGCGGCAGAAAAATCTTCCAGCCGAGGCGCATGAGCTGGTCGTAGCGGTAGCGCGGTACGAAGGCCTTGACCATGGCGAACATGAAGAAGACGAGCATCGACTTCAGCATGAACCAGACGATGCCCGGCACCCAGTTGAGAATCCAGATATCGACCGGCGGCAGCCAGCCCCCGAGGAACAGGATGGTCGTCAGCGCGCACATCAGGCAGACGGCCGCGTATTCGCCGAGCATGAACATCATGTATGGCGAGGAGCCGTATTCGACCATGAAGCCGGCAACCAGTTCCGATTCCGCCTCGGGAAGATCGAAAGGCGGGCGGTTGGTTTCGGCGAGTGCCGAGATGAAGAACACCACGAACATCGGGAACAACGCCAGCCAGTGCCAATCGAGGAACGAAGCGGGCAGGCCCATCATCGTGCCGAGGCCGTCATGCTGGGCATTGACGATGTCGGTTAGATTAAGCGACCCGACACAGAGCAGCACGGTGACGATGACGAAGCCGATCGAGACTTCGTAGGAGACCATCTGCGCCGCCGAGCGGAGCGCGCCGAGGAACGGGTATTTCGAGTTCGAAGCCCAGCCACCCATGATGATGCCGTAGACTTCGAGCGAGGAGATCGCAAAGATATAGAGGATGCCGACATTGATGTTGGCGATCACCCATCCATCTGCAAGCGGCACCACGGCCCAGGTCGACAGGGCCAGAAGCACGGCAACCAGCGGTGCGAGCAGGAAGACGGCCTTGTTGGCGCCGGCCGGAATGATCGGCTCCTTGAAGACGAACTTCAAAAGGTCGGCAAAGGACTGGAACAGGCCGAAGGGACCGACGACGTTCGGGCCGCGGCGCAGCTGGACGGCTGCCCAGATCTTGCGGTCGGCAAGCAGGACATAGGCGATGAAGACGAGCAGGCAAACCAGTAGCAGCAGCGACTGTGCCACCATGATGAGGCCTGGCCAGACATAGATGGAAAAGAACGAATCCATGTTCAAAATTACTCCGCCGCAGCCTGGAAATTGTTGCGGGCCAATGCCGAGCATTCCGCCATGACGGCAGATGCGCGGGCGATCGGGTTCGTCAAATAGAAGTCTTTGATCGGCGACGCAAACCCGGACTTCGTCATAGCAGCAGCTTTTTGGCCAAGTGCGGCAATTTCGTTCACCGAGCCCGCTGCGATCTCGTCGATGGCGGCGAAATGCGGGTAGTCCGCATAGAGTTTCGCGCGCAGGGCGCTCAGCGAATCGAAGGGCAGTTTGCTTCCGAGGACGTCGGAGAGCGCGCGGATGATCGCCCAGTCTTCGCGGGCCTCGCCCGGCGCGAAGCCGGCACGGTTGCCCATCTGGACGCGGCCTTCGGTGTTGACCCAGGTGCCCGACTTTTCCGTATAGGCTGCCCCCGGCAGGATGACGTCGGCATTGTGCGCGCCGGCATCGCCGTGGCTGCCGATATAGACGGTGAACTTGGCGCCCTTCTTCGAGAAGTCGAGTTCGTCGGCACCGAGCAGGAAGAGGACATCCATGCCGGCGACCATTTTGGCGGCATTGGCGCCCTTTTCACCCGGCACGAAGCCGAGGTCGAGGCCGCCGACGCGGGCAGCGGCGGTGTGGAGGACGGCAAAGCCGTTCCACTCGTCGGTCAATGCGCCGACCGACCCGGCAAGCTGGGCGGCGGCGGCGAGGATGGCGGCACCATCCGGGCGGGCGAGAGCCCCCTGCCCTACGATGATCATCGGATTTTTGGCAGCGCGCAGCTTGTCGGCAAAACCGTTCGCTCCGGAGGCGAGGTCGGACAGCGTTTCGGCGCCGGCACCGAGATAATCGTAGACATAACGCAGTTCGCTGACTTCGCCGATCACGCCGATCGGGAAGTTGCCGCGGCGGAAGCGCTTGCGGATGCGGGCGTTAAGGACGGCTGCCTCGAGGCGTGGGTTGGCGCCGACCAGAAGCAGAGCGCCGGCCTGTTCGATGCCCTCGATAGTCGGGTTGAAGAGGTAGCTTGCGCGGCCGAGCGACGGATCAAGCGCCGTCCCGTCCTGGCGACAGTCGAGGTTTTCCGATCCGAGCGACCGGACCAGCTCCTTCAGAGCGTACATTTCCTCGACCGAAGCCAGATCGCCGGCGATCGCGCCGATCTTTGCGGCAGAGGTGCCGGAAACCGCAGCCCTGATGGCGCCGAAGGCTTCGCCCCAGGACGCGGCCTGAAGGCGGCCGCCCTTGCGGACGTAGGGGCGATCGAGGCGCTGGGTCTTCAGGCCGTCCCAGATGAAGCGGGTCTTGTCGGAGATCCACTCCTCGTTCACCTGCTCGTTGACGCGCGGCATGATGCGCATCACCTCGCGACCGCGGGTGTCGACGCGGATCGCCGAGCCGACGGCGTCCATGACGTCGATCGATTCGGTCTTGTTGAGTTCCCATGGACGGGCGGTGAAGGCGAAGGGACGCGAGGTCAGTGCGCCGACCGGGCAAAGGTCGATGACGTTGCCCTGCAGCTCCGAGGTCATGGCGCTTTCGAGATAGGTGGTGATCTCGGCATCCTCGCCGCGGCCGATCAGGCCGAGTTCGGAAATGCCGCCGACTTCGGTGGTGAAGCGGACGCAGCGCGTGCAATGGATGCAGCGGTTCATCACGGTCTTGACCAGCGGGCCGATATACTTGTCTTCGACGGCACGCTTGTTTTCCGTATAGCGGGAACTGTCGATGCCGAAGGCCATTGCCTGGTCCTGCAGGTCGCATTCACCGCCCTGGTCGCAGATCGGGCAATCCAGCGGGTGGTTGATCAGCAGGAATTCCATCACGCCTTCGCGAGCCTTCTTGACCATTGGCGTGTTGGTGAAGATTTCCGGCAGTTCGCCGTTCGGGCCGCCGCGCACGTCGCGCACGCCCATGGCGCAGGAGGCTGCCGGCTTCGGCGGTCCGCCCTTCACTTCGATCAGGCACATGCGGCAATTGCCGGCAACCGAAAGACGTTCGTGGAAACAAAAGCGCGGGACCTCGGCGCCGGCTTCTTCGCATGCCTGCAGCAGCGTGAAATGATCCGGAACTTCGACCTCTTTGCCGTCAACCTTCAGCTTAACCATCGTCTCACTTACGTCCTTGGTTCCATCCTTTGGGTCTCCTGGGGGCAGGCGACTCGGGGACATATTCTTTTATTTCAACAGGGCTTTCGCCTGGCCGACCCAATCGTCGCGGCCGATGCGTCCGTCGAGCCCCAATTCCTTGTCGAAGCGGGCAATATCGGCTTCGCTCCAGGCTGCGACCTCAGCGAGGCTCGTCACACCCAATCCGTTCAGCACTTCCACCAGCTTCGGACCGACGCCCGAAATCTGTTTCAGATCGCCGCCGGCAGATGCCTTGGCCTTGACCGCCTTCGCCTTGGGCGCCGTTACCGTCTTCGCCTCGACTAGCGGCTTTGCCGGAGCCTTCGGAGCCACGGCCTTTGCCGTCGCAACCTTGGCCTTGGCGGCCGGCTTCTTGACCGATTCGGCCTTGGGCGCTGTTACAGTCGCCTTGCGAGCCGGCGCGGCCGGCTTTGCCTTCGGCTTTTCAACGATCGGCGCGGGTTCTGAGACCGCGGCCGCGGCGGTCGGGGCCGGCACTGGAGCCGGCGTTTCCGTGACAGCGGGCGCCTCAACCGGAGCCGCCGCGGACGGAGCTTCTTCAGCAGCCTTCTGACGGTTGCCCGCTTCCATCGCGCCCTGCAGCGCACCCAAGAAGACTCCGGCCATCTGCGCGGCGATGCCGAAGCCAACTGCCGTCGCGGCCGCCATATTCGCCATCAGCGGATTGTGCTTCATCGCCTCGGAAAAATCGGGCATTCGCGCCGGATCGAGCGCCGGACGATCCGTCGCCTCCCCTTCATGCTCTTTGCCCAGCTTGATCACGTGGCTACTCCGCAGCTTCCAGGACGGCGCCATGCGCCGTCGCGTTTCGGGTATACTGGTCGATACGCGCTTCGATCTCCGGACGAAAATGCCGGATCAGGCCCTGAACCGGCCAGGCCGCCGCATCGCCGAGCGCACAGATGGTGTGGCCTTCGATCTGCTTGGTCACCTGGAACAGCATGTCGATTTCGCGCTTCTGGGCATTGCCCTTGACCATGCGCTCGAGCACCCGCCACATCCAGCCGGTGCCTTCGCGGCACGGCGTGCACTGGCCGCAGCTCTCGTGCTTGAAGAAGGCCGAGATGCGGGCGATCGCCTTGATGACGTCGGTGGACTTGTCCATGACGATGGCGCCTGCCGTGCCGAAGGAGGAGCCGACGGCGCGCAGGCCGTCGAAATCCATCTGGCAGTCCATGATGTCCTTGGCCGGCACGATCGGGCAGGACGCGCCGCCCGGAATGACCGCCAGCAGATTGTCCCAGCCGCCGCGGATGCCGCCGGCATGCTTGTCGACCAGTTCACGGAAGGTGATGCCCATCACTTCTTCGACGGTGCACGGCTTGTTGACGTGGCCGGAGAGCATGAACAGCTTGGTGCCGACATTGTTCGGGCGGCCCATGGACGAGAACCAGCCGGCGCCGCGGCGCAGGATGGTCGGGGCAACCGCGATCGATTCGACGTTGTTGACCGTGGTCGGGCAGCCGTAGAGGCCCATGTTTGCCGGGAACGGCGGCTTCAGGCGCGGCTGGCCCTTCTTGCCTTCGAGGCTTTCGAGCAGCGCGGTCTCTTCGCCGCAGATATAGGCGCCGGCGCCGTGATGGAGGTAGATGTCGAAATCCCAGCCGAGCTTGCTGTTGCCCCCGAGAAGGCCGAAATCATAACATTCGTCGATCGCCGCCTGCAGCGCTTCGCGTTCGCGCATGTATTCGCCACGCACATAGATGTAGGCGGTATGCGCGCCCATGGCGAAACCGGCGATCACGCAGCCTTCGATCAGCGTATGCGGATCGTGGCGCATGATGTCGCGGTCCTTGCAGGTGCCGGGCTCGGATTCATCGGCGTTGACCACGAGGTAGTGCGGGCGGCCGTCGCTCTCCTTCGGCATGAAGGACCACTTGAGACCGGTCGGGAAGCCTGCGCCGCCACGACCGCGAAGGCCGGACGCCTTCATCTCGTTGATGATCCAGTCCCGGCCCTTCTCGAGGATTTCCTTGGTGCCGTCCCAATGGCCGCGGCTCATCGCGCCTTTCAGGGACTTGTCCTTGAGGCCGTAGATATTGGTAAAGATGCGATCCTGATCTTTCAACATGATCTATTCCACAAGTCCGTCGCGATTAAGCCGGTTGCCAGTCGATATATTGCAGCCTTTTTCAAAGGCCGCACACAAATTCTCAAATGTCACGACTCACCTTCAGTCGTGGTCTTGCGCCGTGTGCGCTTCGGCTTCAAGTCCCCGGAGACCGCGCCGGGTTCCGGCGGCGCGCCTTCCGCTGCACTGCCGGGCGTCTTCGGAGCCGGTTTGCTCTTTGCGGTCGCCGAGGGCTGCTTCTCTGCGGCCTTGGCATTCGCGGCCGCCGCCGCCGGGGCGGTGGCAGGGGTCTTCAGTTTCGGGTCCGTCTCCGGCGCCGTGTCCTTCGGACGAGCGGCATCGGCCGGAGGAATGCTTGCCGCGGCAGCCGCCTCTTCGGCGCTCGGATGCGGATCGAGATTGGTGCGGACCGGCTTGATCTCGTCGTTCAACGTCTGCGGACCGCCCACGGGGGCCGAGAAGATGCGGTCGATCTGCGGGCCTGGCTTGATTTCGTGGCCCTTGCCAGCTTCGAAAGCATCGATGATCTCTTCGAGGCGCTCGGGCGTCAGGTCCTCATAGGCATCCCTGAAGATGATGACCATCGGCGCGTTGACGCAGGCGCCCTGACACTCGACCTCTTCCCACGACAGCGTGCCGTCGGCGTTCAGCGCAAACGGATCGTGATGGATCTTGTGCTGACAGACCTTCATCAGGTCCTCGGCGCCGCGCAGCATGCAGGGGGTGGTGCCGCAGACCTGGATATGGGCGCGAGTGCCGACCGGCTTCAGCTGGAACTGGGTGTAGAAGGTCGCGACTTCGAGGACGCGGATATAGGGCATGTCGAGCTTGTTTGCGACGAACTCGATCGCCGCGCGGGTCACCCAGCCATCCTGTTCCTGCGCACGCATCAGAAGCGGGATGACAGCCGATTGCTGCCGGCCTGCCGGATATTTCCTGATCGTTGCCTCGGCCCAGACGGAATTCTCGTCATTGAAGGCGAATATTGCCGGCTGCACCTGGTCTTCGGCTAATCGACGAACGGACATTCTTTTCCACGCCTTATCAGTTTATGGATCCACACCGCGATTTCGTGAGCGACACGAATTCGCAGGCATAGGCAGACTTGTCTTTCTGCATGAACACTATGAACTTTGTTCCACTGGGAACGGAGGTTTTGATCTCATATCCTTCGGACAGGAGATCGCGCATCGATTTCGATCCGCCGCCTTGCGTCGAAATCGCACCATCCGTCTGAGCCTGCTGCGCGAACGCAACCGGGGCAGCAGAGATAACGGCAGCGAAAACGACGGCGCGCAGCATCAGCGGTCTACCTCACCGAACACGATATCGATCGAGCCGAGCACCGCCGAGACGTCAGCCAGCTGGTGACCCCGACAGATGAAATCCATGGCCTGGAGATGGGCGTAACCCGGCGCGCGGATCTTGCAGCGATAGGGCTTGTTGGTGCCGTCGGCGACCAGGAAGACGCCGAATTCGCCCTTCGGGGCTTCAACCGCCGCGTAAACCTCGCCGGCGGGCACGTGATACCCTTCGGTATAGAGCTTGAAGTGATGGATCAGCGCTTCCATCGACCGCTTCATCTCGCCGCGCTTCGGCGGCACGACCTTGCCGTCCGTAGACGAGAACGGGCCGGTCCTGGCATCACCGAGCAGGCGGTTGACGCACTGCTTCATGATCTTCACCGATTCGCGCATCTCAATCATGCGGATCAGGTAACGGTCGTAGCAGTCGCCGTTCTTGCCGATCGGGATGTCGAATTCCATCTCCGAATAGCACTCGTAGGGCTGCGCGCGGCGCAGATCCCAGGCCGCGCCCGAACCGCGGACCATGACGCCGGAAAAGCCCCAGGCCCAGGCGTCTTCGAGCTTGACGACGCCGATATCGACGTTGCGCTGCTTGAAGATGCGGTTGCCGGTGAGCAGATCATCGATGTCGTCGAGCTTTGCCGGGAACTCATCGCACCACTTGCCGATATCCTCGACCAGTTCCGGCGGCAGGTCCTGATGGACACCGCCCGGACGGAAATAGGCCGCATGCATGCGAGAGCCGGAGGCGCGCTCGTAGAATACCATCAGCTTTTCGCGCTCTTCGAAACCCCAGAGCGGCGGCGTCAGCGCACCGACGTCCATGGCCTGCGTCGTGACGTTCAAGAGATGCGAGAGGATGCGACCGATTTCCGAATAGAGCACGCGGATCAGCTGGCCGCGGATCGGGATCTGGATATCCAGGAGCTTTTCGACGGCAAGCGCGAACGCATGTTCCTGGTTCATCGGCGCGACGTAATCGAGGCGGTCGAAATAGGGAATCGCCTGCAGATAGGTCTTGGTCTCGATCAGCTTCTCGGTGCCGCGGTGAAGCAGGCCGATATGCGGATCGACACGCTCGACGATTTCGCCATCAAGTTCCAGGACGAGGCGCAACACGCCATGCGCCGCCGGATGCTGCGGTCCGAAATTGATATTGAAATTGCGGACGTTATGTTCAGTCATTCTGCTTACTCCATGCCGGGCGGAGCGGCGCACCGGGCGGGAAAGAAGTGCGGACGGACGGCGCGACTGCGCCGATCCTTAAGCTTTCGCCTTTTCATCCCCGGGAAGAACGTAATCCGTCCCTTCCCATGGGCTCAAGAAATCGAAACTGCGGAATTCCTGGCGCAGCTCGACGGGTTCGTAGACGACGCGCTTGGCGTTGTCGTCATAGCGAACCTCGACGAACCCGGTGGTCGGGAAATCCTTGCGCAGTGGGTGGCCCTCGAAACCGTAATCCGTCAGGATGCGGCGCAGGTCCGGGTGGCCGGTGAAGAGGATGCCATACATGTCCCAGGCTTCGCGCTCGAACCAGTCGGCGCCGGGATAGACCGGGCAGGCCGACGGAACGGGCTCGTCCTCGGCGGTCGCGACCTTGATGCGGATACGCTGGTTCTGGCGGGGCGACAGGAGATGGTAGACGACGTCGAAACGCTTTTCGCGCGCCGGATAGTCCACACCGCAGATATCGATGAAGCTGATGAACCCGCACTGCACATCGTCACGCAGGAAGGCGAGCAGCGGCAGCAAGGTTTCCGCCGTCGCAGTCAACGTCAGCTCGCCATAGGCGACCTGCGCATCGGCCACGAGGGACGGGCGCGCTTCGCGGATGTAGGTCGAAAGCTCGTTCAGGGCTTCACTCATGATCTTGTCCAATTACCCTTGGCCTGTGGCCCTCAGCGCTCGATCGTGCCGGTCCGCCGGATCTTCTTCTGCAGCAGAAGCACGCCGTAGAGCAGTGCCTCCGCCGTGGGGGGACAGCCCGGAACATAGATGTCGATCGGCACGATGCGATCGCAGCCGCGCACCACTGAATAGGAATAGTGGTAATAACCGCCGCCATTGGCGCAGGAACCCATCGAAATGACGTAACGCGGCTCCGGCATCTGGTCATAGACCTTGCGGAGCGCCGGCGCCATCTTGTTGGTCAGCGTGCCGGCAACGATCATCACGTCCGACTGGCGCGGCGAGGCGCGGGGCGCGAAACCAAAGCGCTCGACGTCGTAACGCGGCATCGAGAGCTGCATCATCTCGACCGCGCAGCAGGCGAGGCCAAAGGTCATCCACATCAGCGACCCGGTGCGGGCCCAGGTGATCAGCTCGTCGGTGGAGGTAACGAGAAAACCCTTGTCGGCGAGCTCATTGTTGATCTCGCCGAAGAACGCGTCGTCGCTGCCGATGGGCTTGCCGGTATTCGGATCGATAATGCCCTTGGGTTGCGGCGCGACGAGAGTGCTGCCGGTGTCGACTACTCCCATTCCAGCGCTCCTTTCTTCCATTCATAGATGAAGCCGATCGTCAGAACGGCGAGGAATACCATCATCGACCAGAAGCCGAACCAGCCAATCTCACCGAAGGACACGGCCCACGGGAAAAGGAAGGCGACTTCGAGGTCGAAGATGATGAAGAGGATCGAGACGAGGTAGAATCGGATGTCGAACTTCATGCGCGCATCGTCGAAGGCGTTGAAGCCGCATTCGTAGGCCGACAGCTTTTCCGAATCGGGCGCCTTGTAGGCGACGGCGAAGGGCGCAACCAGAAGCGCGATGCCGATCACCAGAGAAATGCCGATGAAAATCGCGATCGGGATATAGGAAGTGAGGAGTTCACTCATTGTATTCGATCCCAGCTTGCCTGAAGCGTCGGGAGACGACGCCTAATATCAATGCACAGGCAAAGCGAACGTGCATTGCAACAAGCCGTGGTTAGCGCAGCCGAAGCCGCGGCGCAAGCGTTTTGAATGTCGCATCCTGTGCCAAAATAGAGCATTTCAAACGATTACCGGCGGCTGTATCACGGCGACAGCCAAAGACGACGAGCAGGAAGGCCGATGAAAGCCAAATCGTTTTCAGTGAATACGGTTTTCCGAGTGATAAATGGCGCGAGTGACGGGGCTCGAACCCGCGACCTCCGGCGTGACAGGCCGGCACTCTAACCGACTGAGCTACACCCGCGCATATTGCCGACTGGCGGCACGCCCTCTACGCAAAGAGCGCAAAAAGCGGGTTGTTCGAAGAAGAGAATGGCGCGAGTGACGGGGCTCGAACCCGCGACCTCCGGCGTGACAGGCCGGCACTCTAACCAACTGAGCTACACCCGCGCATTTCTCTTGAGGTCGAAACCTCCTCACCGGGCGACCTCGATCGCTCGGTTGAGCGGCTAACTAAGAGGTTCGGGATCGGGTGTCAAGCGCGTTTCAAGACAAAAGGATGACGTCCCGTCGCTTTCCCCTCCCCCGCCCCCGTCCAGTCGGCTCTTCCCCAAAATTTTCAAAAAAACATCATGAAAGGCCTTGCGGTTTTTCCGCGATCCGCATAGATCACGGCCACCGACGCGGCGGGCTTCACGGCTCCGCAAACGCGAACGGGCGATTAGCTCAGTTGGTAGAGCGCCTCGTTTACACCGAGGATGTCGGGAGTTCGAGTCTCTCATCGCCCACCATTCCCAATTTTCTTCTCATGTCATTTCGGCTTTTTTGCCAAAACAGAACCTCGCGCATTCCGGTTTTCGGCCGAGCATATGCAGTCCCGCTCGATTCTCCTGGCTATCGCGGGGAAGAACATCTGCCGTGAGCGCGACGGCTCGTTCCATTTCGGCCACCCCAGAACATCCGATCCGTGAGGCATATCAGGCGCTTCACTACCGGACGCTTCCGCGTGCCATCGATCATTCATCGAATCTTTTCCGCCATTTCGTCCCCGCTCCTCAACCCGTTCCTAAAATCGGGTTCTGAAACGCCCGCCTGCGGATAGTCGCCTGGCGGCTCGGAGCCCGAGGAGATCGGAATGGGAAAACAGCACTTCAGACACGGAATCAACGCGGCGGGCGCCGGATGTGCTCGCATCGGCGGGAGCCGGCTGGTCGGCGTTCGCGGCGGGAGGGGATGATGCTGGATCTCGGACTGTCCCTGACAGGCCCCGGCGCCTTTCCCATCGGCGGCGGTGAGCCGCCCGAGGAGGACGGGCTCATCCTGACGGATGCAGACGGCAATACGCTTGCCGACGCGCAAAACAATCAACTCACGATCAGCCAACTCACCGGTCCGGAGGACTGAACGATGCCATCGCGCCAGATTCCGAAACTCTACATTCCTTCCGATGCCACCGAGGCGGCGATCCGGGCCGTGCATGCGGCAGCGGTCGCGGCAGGCGGCGGGGGCACCATTCTGCTGCCGGATGCGGTGATTGCGCTGACGGAGCCGCTCCCGGTCGCTTCCGGCATCGGTTATCAGGGGGTGCAGCCGGTGCTCGACTATCTCAACGACACCGTGCCGGACAGCGGATGGGATTTCGCCGGCGGCACCGTGCTTGCCGGCGACGGGTCGTTTCCGGCGTTTGCCGCCAACGATGCCGATCTCGGTTCGCCGCCCGCTTACATCACCGACGACTGCATCACCGGCTGGCGTTGCGAACATATCGGCTTTACCGGATTCACACGGGCGATCAGCATCGGGGCCGTGAACAATATCGGCCTGCAGTTTTCCACCATCCACGATCTCTTCATTCGCGAGTGCGGCGACTGGGGCCTGTTCCTCGCCAACTTCATGCACACGGATGTCTCGCGCATCTGGACGCATCTGTGTGAGAACGGCCAGTACTACAGCGCCCTGCTGCCGGCCTCGACACTGATGCCCGGAAATAGCCGCTTCGATTCGCTCTTCAACATCATCCCCGCCGATGGCCGGGACAACCGGCTCTGCCGGGGCATCGTGTTCGAAGCGGGCGGCAACGGCACGCATCTCAACGAGATCTATGCCGACCGCATCCAGAACAACGCCTTCAACCGGACCGAACTTCTGGTGAACGCGACATTCTCGAACGGCTCGGCGAATATTGCCGTTCCGGACGGCGGCAAGTTCCGCCCGCGCATGCCGGTCACCTTCACAGGCAGCAATTACGGGATCACGGCCGGGCGGATCTATGTCGTCAAGTCGGTGAGCGGCAACACGATCCAGATCGGAAACGCATTTACCTCCCCGGCCTTGACCGCGTCCGGCAGCGGCTCGCTGACCCTCTCGTCCTGGGGCATGTCCTGTTTCGAGCTGAGTTCCCGCAACGACGGCGCATTCGTCTCCAATTCGCGATTTCTCGGCGTGGACGCGGAGGGTGGCTCCGGCGCGGGTGTCTATGTCGAGAACGCGCAGGGCTGCGACCTCAACATTTCCGAAGTGCCCGGGGACAAGAATGCCGATATTGTCGGGCGTGCCGCCGGCTTCAGCCGGTTCTACAGCAGCAATACGACGGTGACGGATTTCGATACGGCCTCGGCCACCAGCCAGTTTCACGGCGCACGCGGGATTGGCCGTCAAGCACTGCTGTCGGGCCTGTGGACAGACCAGACCCGCGGCGGATTGGCGGCGTTCAACATTCGTGGCGATGCTTGGGAGAACCAGGGCGATTTGGAAGTCAGGGGCGGCAACAGCTTCATCTATCCCCGCTTCGGGATGGGAATGAAATCGACGCTCAAGACTGAGAACACGGTGCTCCATCCGCTGGATGCCGGCCTCGTCACCTTCGATGGCTCGTCGACGCTCGTCTGCACGCTGCCCGCGATCACGAATTCGTCGGATACGTCCTCGCTGGTAGGATTGCCGTTTCATATCGTCAACGCCGGATCGGCGGATCTGGCGGTCAATACCAACGGCACACAACTCTTCAACAAGGTATCAGGCAAAACCGGCTATATGTTGAATGCCGGCGAAAGCCTGCTGGTGGTCGCCGCCGAAGGAGCGGGCTCGACGCTCTTCTGGGCCGCGTTTCCAAGCGGAGGGGTTGCCTGAACCGCTGTGCTTCACGGGCTGTCGCCTTAGAGCGGCAGTCCTGTCAATCGTGCCAGCGCCGCGCGCTTTTCGTCAGGCGTTGCCAGCGAGCGGATCGACCGGTCGAATTCCATGACCTTCGCGCCGACGAGGAAACGATACCAGTAACCTTGCAGGACATGGTAGATCAGCCCTTCGCGGCCATCGAGGAAGCCCAACTGGCCGACATAGCGGAACAGGAAATAACCGAGCGCAGCGACCAGAAACGGAAACCGGTTATAGATCTGCTCTTTGATGCGCCGTTTAATGGAGGCCTGACGTGAGGAGACGGCTTGCGAACCGGCAGGTTGTTTCAAAAACAGGCCATGGCGCCGGCCGAGCACGTCAACGGCTTCAAGGGTCGCATAGCCGTTATGCTTGCCCGTGAAGAAGCCGAGATCGTTGAGATTGTGATCCGAAAACGGCGCATCGAAAAGCACTGTACGTCCCTTCACGACGATGTGCTCATCCATCCAGCGGTCTTCGACATGCCCCTGTCCCCGCCGCCAGATGCGGGTGAGGATGAGCGGATAGCGACCGCCATGGCGAATCCAGCGTCCCAGAAAAATGTGTTTTCTCTTCAGGTTGACGCCTGCGACATCGGCGGCAAGAGAGGGGAGCTTCTCAGCGATCTCGACCGCCAGTTCGGGTTCGATCACCTCATCCGCATCGAGCCGCATCACCCAGTCGGCGGTGATCGGCGCATGGTCGAGGCCCCACTGGAACTGTCTGGAGTAATTGACCCAGGCATTGCTCAGAACCGTTGCGCCGAGCGACCGGGCGATTTCGACCGTGCCGTCGGTCGAGAAACAATCGATGACGAAGACCTCGGACGCGAATGGCGCGACGCTTTTCAAGGCCCGGGCGATATGGCGCTCTTCGTTGTAGGTGAGGATGAGGACGGCGAGGTTTGTCATTCGATGATTTGTCCCGGTTACAAGCGCAACCGCGCCGGGAGGGTGGCGGGCGCGTCTTTCTCTAAGCGCCGCCGCAATTTTCCCGCTGGATTGCCGGCATAGATCGTCCAGGGTTCGAGAGGGCGAAACGTGACGGCGCGCGCGCCGAGCACGGCCCCCTCCCCGACGGCAACGCCCGGCCCGACAAACGCTTCCGCCGCGATCCAGGCATTCGCACCGACGGCGATGGGTTTCGTAACCAGCTGGAAATCCGCATCGTCGACATCATGCGTGCCGGTGCAGAGATGGGCTCCCTGTGAGACGATGGCGTGGGTGCCAAGCTCGATGCGATCCATGCAGTAACAGTTCACGCCTCTTCCGAGACAGGAATACGCGCTCATGGCAAGGTTCGGCGGATACCAGACCTCGACGCCGGGATAGATTCGCGCCGTGCGGTCGATCCGGGCTCCGAAACGGCGCAGCAGAAACCGGCGCCATGCAAACAGCGGCACCGGCGTCCAGCGGCCGAAAAGGCTCCAGACGAGGTTCCACGCGAACCGGAACAACCGATGTCTCAGCGGGAAGCTCGGGGCTCCCGCCCGCGGATTGTACGTCTTCGCGTCAAGCGGCTTCATGAAGGCCTCGTGCGGAGATGGAGTGCAGGATGGTGATGAGATCGCGCGCCGCCGCCTCGATGCGGAAATGCCGTTCGAAGCCCGCGCGGGCATGGGCGCGCATGGCGCTTTTGGCGTCGTCGGGGAGAGCGAGCCAGGACCGGAGCAGGCTTTCGATGCCCTGCGATGTGTCGGTTCCGACGAGGCCGCCACCGCTCGCCTTCACTTCACGCCAGATATTGACCTTGTCGGTCAGCAGGACCGGCGTTGCGCAGGCCATGGCTTCCGCGACGACGATGCCGAAGTTCTCCTGATGCGACGGCAGGACAAAGGCCTCGGCGGCCCGGAAGCCACCCCACTTGGCATCGCCTGCCACCATGCCCGGCCAATGGACACGATCGGTCATGCCCGCCTTCGCGGCTTGCGCCAGCAGTTTCGACTTCAGCCCGGATTGATCCGGCCCCGCCATCACCAGGTCGAGATCAGGCTGGAGCGCGGCGATCCTCGCGAAGGCTCCAACAAGAAGATCGCAGCCCTTCTTTGCATGGAAACGGCTGAGGAACAGCAGGAACCGTTTGTCCTTCAATTCCGGCAAAAGCCGGTGGAATGCGGCAAGCTGGTTCTCCGCGCCGGCTGGCGGATCGGCCGTGCCGAAGGCGACGACCCGCTCCGGGTAACCATGCCCCCGGAAAACGCCGCGCGCCCGGCGGCGCTCTTCTTCGCAGGTAAAGAGCACCGCCGCTGCATCCCGGAGAACCCTGCCCTGCCAGGCAAGCCAGAACGCCTGCTTGGTAATGTGCTTGAACGGATGGGTTTCGCGGAACCATGGATCCATCATGCCATGGGCGAAGACGACATAAGGCAGGCCGGCCCGCCGCACTGCCGACCATCCGCCGACGGAAGCATGGTTCCAGAGCCCGTGGATGATCGCGGCATCGAAACGATGGGCGTTCGCGGCGATCCAGCGCGCTAATTCCGGCGTATACCCGTATCTTCGGGCCCATCGCCCGCACGCATGAACGGGAAAGGGAAACTCTCCCGCATAGGGCGCCGAAGGCTTGTCCAGCGTGACGGCTTCCACCGCATGGCCCAGACGCGCCATTTGCAGGCCGGTCAGCCGCAGCGCTTCGATCGGGCCTCCGGTTTCGGGATCGGCGCTCGCAATGATGTTGAGGATTCTCATGGCAGCTCCGCGATGATTTTTCCGAGATTTTCCTTGAAATGTTCCATGAGATAGCCGGAGCGGACTTTTTCCGCCCCCGCCTCTCCCATCGCCGCTGCCATGTCCGGCTGGGCGAGAAGCATCGCCATTTTCTCGGCAAGCGTTTCGATATCCCCAGGGTCCACGGCAAACCCGTCGGCTCCATCGGTAATGATCTCCGCCGCGGCATCCTGCGTGCCGCAGATCACCGGCAGGCCGTGCAGCCAGGCCTCCAGGAAAACGATACCAAAGCCTTCCTTGGACGAGGGCATCGCGAAAAGAGAGGCTTGGGCGTAGATCCCGGTCAGGCTCGCATCCGATACGCGGCCAAGGAATTCGACCCTGTCTTCGACCGCAAGCTCACGGGCCAACGACGCCAGTTCCGGCTTGAGCGGCCCTTCGCCGACGACCTGGAGAATGCATTCCACATTCCGGCGCTTGAGCAGAGCCACCGCCTTGATCAGGGCGTCGATATTCTTGCCTCGGTCATGCCGATCCAGCCGAGCGACCGTCAGAATGTTGCGACCGCTCTTTTTGGGCTGCCGGTCGATGTCGTCGACTGCGTTCGGAAAGAGCGTGAACATCTCTGCGGGAAGCGTGAACGCCTTCCGCATCCTGTTTGCAGTGAAGGCGCTGACGGAGGCAATGCGATTGAGCGCTCTCGCCATAAGCGGTTCATAAAACCGCATGCGGCGATAGGCAGGGTCGTTCCAGACCTCGTCGCCATGGACGAAAAGCACGAGTTTGATTCTCGGAGCGACCAGCTTGCAGATGAGCCCGACGGGCAGGAGGTTGATATGCCCGAGAAACAGGATGCGGCAGTGACGGGAAGCGGCAGCGGAGTGAAGGATGAAGTCCAGGCGCCGAGAGCCAAAGGCGCGGATTGCGGCCGACGTGGCTTCGGGAATGTCGGCGTTAGCATCGCGCATGATGTGTACGACCGGCCGCTTCCAGCCCCGGTCGCCGCAAATCTCCGCCAGGGCAGCGGCAACTCTTCGATTGAAGCGCTGAATACCGCCTATCCGGCCATAGGTGTTCAGGGCCAGGAACAGAATGCCGCGATTGTGGGCCTCCACCTTCCTCATCGCGCGCCGCCTTGCGTTATCCCAGCAACCTGCTCGACGATCCGGCGAGCCAGGACCTCGTTGTAGGTCCCGTTCGCGAACGACCGCCGGTGCCCGGCATCGGCAATCGTTTGGCGCCAGCTGTCATCCGCCAAAAGCCGTTTGCAAGCCTCTGCGCAGTCATCCGCTCCGTCGAAGAAGACGGCTTCCTCACCCTCCTTATAGAGCTGTTGATGATGCGGAGTGCGGGGAGCGCACATGGCAGTGCCGATGGCGGGGATTTCGGCGGATCGCGTCGTATGCAGGTCGGCATTTTGGCCGTTCAGCAGAACCAGAGCGATTTTGGCGCTGGCAATTGCCAGGGTGTAGTCGGACCCTTCAAGATAATCGGAGCGGATGAATGGACTGAGCAGCTTATATTCCGGCGCCCTGTTCCAGCGCGGGCCGTGGATCGTCAGCGGCACGCCCTTCTCGATCAGCCGCGCCATGAAGGCGCCGCGTCCTGGCATCCATGTGCCGACGAAGACGACATCGGACGACCGGCGGCCTTTCTCCTCCAGCGGCGGCGAGAGAGGGCGGTGCACGACCTCGTCCGCGCACTGCCAGATCGTGTCTATCCGTCTTGCACCTCTCCTCGCCATCATCGCCTCGATGCCGTCACGGCGCACGGCGACGACCAGATCGTAGTGCGGAAGGGCGCGGTGAAGGATGCGCCAGCGGAAGCGTTCCGGAGACGGGTCCAGATAGGGATTGTCGGCGTTGTAGTTGACGATGATCGGTGCCGTCTTGCGGATGGCGTCCTGGGCGGCCGGTCCGACCACGTCGCCGCAATCCACCACGGCGAGATCGAGGCACCGGCCGGCGATCCGTCTGCCGAGCCCGTTTGCCACGAGGCGATCGATGCCGGCGCCGCCTGCCCTGTTCAGCCATGGCGCCCAATGGGGCGGCAGGTGGGAATAGGGCGACAGGTGCAGAACATCGACCCCGATGCGCCGGAACGCCGCTGCCCGCTGCTGGCTGGTCCCCGATTCTGCACCGACATAGAGGAGCCTCATCGCAGCTTCACGCCCCTCGTCAGCCAGAACATCAGCGCATAAAGCAGCACGGTCTGCGGCAGCGCCCGGACAAGGTTGCCGGCCTGGACCGCGACGGATTCGTCCATGAGACCGTTCATGAAGAAGCGGACCATGCAGATGCAGGCCAGAGCCGAAAACAGCACGTGTCCGTCCCGCATCCGGATCGCGAGCGCGTCGCCGATAGTGAAATTCGCGAAGGCGAAGATGGCGAACACGACCACATAAAACGCGCCGAGAACAACGAAGCCGTCGGCGATCGACGAGCCGGTGCGGTACCCTCCCAGCTCATCGCCGGTGACCAGAAAGTTGTAATAATCGCCGGACGAAAAGGCGTTGCCGGATTTATCGAGTTCGGGCGCGAAGAGATTGAGAACCGGCGTCGGAAGCAGCAACAACAGCTGATTGATGGCGTTCTCCCGCGCAAGCCCCTCGCCGGTCTGCGACAGCGAAAGTCCGAGCGCGACGTTCCGATCGATGTATTTGGTGGACACGAAGCGCGCCAGAAGCGGGTTGTCGATGTAGATTTCGTTATAGCTGCCCTCGGCCAGGAGCCGCTCCATCTCCCGCCGGAACAGCAGCGCCTCCCGATCGAAATACGTGCCGATGGTCGAGAGGACGAGATCCTGCGACGAGATGTCGGAGCGTTCGTCACGGGCAATGACCATGGCGGTCGCAAGATCCGAGAGGATGCCCGCCGGAATGGGGCTGAGCAGGACGGCGACCGCGAGCCAGATCACACGCCGCCTCGTCAGGATGAAGCGCCCGATCACTATTGCAACGAAGAGGCAGATCAACACGGTCAGGACGTTGACCGCGAACACGCCGCGGCTGTTGCGCGCCAGCGCGATATAGAGCGCCAGGGCGCAGTAGGCTGTCAGCACGAGCCAGTTGACCGAGCGCTTTTGGTCCGGTGGGTCGATGAGGTAGCCCGCAACCGGGATCAGGAAGGGGGCGACCGAGAAGTGTGACAGGCCGGCGAGCAGCTTGAAGGCGATATCGCCGAAATTGTCCTCGCCCCATCGGTCGGCATGCGTGTACCAGGAAGCGAACGAGCCGATGAGCCCCATCCACCATAACTGCCGGTTTGTTGGGGCGAGATAGAGGCCGAGCGGCGTCGCGATTTTCCGACGAATCGCGACAGTGATCGCCTGCATGACCCGCGACTGCGTATAGAACCAGTGCAGCGCCACCACCCATAACTGCAGAAGTGCCAGGATGGAAAACGTGGTTGCCGGTGCTTCGAGGTTGAAGGTGAGCGGTTTCCAGGCGAAGGTCTGGACGATCAGGGCGGCCAGGCTCGAATGGACCTGAAAGCCGAGCACCATCAGCGTCGAGATTGGGCACCGTTCGATCCGTCTCGGCTTGGTGCAGTAGGAAAATACTAGGATGCCGATCAGTCCGGCTGAAACGGCACAGAACATGTTGGCCGTAAGAGGCGATATGGCCAACTGGATTGCCGTGCAGAGCAGGACCGCAATCGCCACGCCCCAGCGGGCTTTGGTGACGTAGCGGGAATTGCCGCGAGGTTGCCGTTGTACCGAGCGCCTGCCGAATACCGCATCGCCGCCCGCCAGACCTCCGCTCCCCGTCATGGCCCGACTCCCGCGAGAGCGGCACGCTTGCGGGTGAGGCTTGGAAAATGACTCGAGAGAGCGGCCCGCATGTTGGCTGGCAAGGACCGATAGGCCATCCACGCCGCCAGCAGCGAGCCCATCACGGCCGGAATGGATGCCCAGCCGGCCGATTGAGGCCAGACCGCCATGGCGAACAGCCCGGCGATAGCCGAGAGGCCACCGCAAACGGATACTCTGAAGGCATGGATTGGTATGCGCAACCGCAGCTTTCGGAGCACGACGCCGGCAGCCGCGGCGTAGATCAGGAAACTGGCGATTTCGGCCGCCAGAAGCGAGAAGCCGGCGCCCGGCAGCCCCCATGGGCTCAAGGTCAGATAACAACCGATCACCGTGATCAGCAGAGACATGCCGCTCGCGACGACCTGCGGCAGCAGGATATTGGTTCCCCGGACGATCGAAACCAGCGGCTGGGCGAAACCGTAAACGATGATGCAGGTGCAGAGCGAGCCGAACAGCAGCGGGTCCAGGTGGAAGTTGCCGCGGGTCCACCAGAGGAAAAGGCTGGGTGTCACCCATTGGAGCAGAAGGCAGGCGGGGCTGATGATGACCAGCACGAAAACCCAGCTTAGAGTGACCACGGCTTCCGCCGCACCGGCCTCCCCCTCCCTCAGATAACGCAAGAGCTCGGACTCGACCGGACCTGCAAGCGCATTGATGCCCTGTGTCGCGAGATTGGACAGCGTCCGGGTCGCGGTGAACGCGCCGAGAAGACCAACGCCGGCGAGCGGCGCGATCAGCAGCCGGATGCCCTGCTGGTTTCCGATTGCGAGCAGTTCGCGGAGCGACACGATCAGGCTCCTCGCGAGGTTGGACCAACCCCTGCGCAGATCCGGCACGGCAAAGCCGATTTCCTCGCGCCGCCAGAGACGAAAGCAGTCGAGATGAATGGCGATATTGACGGCCACGTTGGCGACCGACGAGAGGACCACGGCGTCGAGGACGTCACCGCCGGAAAGGACTGCGGCGAGCATCGCGAGGTTGACGACGACCAGCAGCGCAAACCGCCACCACGCCATTCTCGCGTAATAGCCGAAGGGGACGAGCGCCCGCCCGAGGATGCCGCCCACGGAGCTGGTGACGAGCCAGGTGAGCGCATAGACGATCATCGAGGCTGTGAGCTCGTCCACCAGCTCCACAGGAACGAAATCTCCGAACACTGCACCGGTCAGTCCGAAGGTCGGGACAGTCGTCCAGAAGCACAGGAGTGTGCTTCCAAGGAGAAGGGCGACGGGGATGGACGAGGCGAAGTCGCGCCTGACGGCATCCCTGGTGGCGAGGCGTTGGAACTCGTAGCCGAGGTAGTTCTGATGGCCGAGGTCGAACACGACAGACAGGGAATGGAGCGTCTGCAGCAGGATCCAGAGCCCGAATTGCTGCGCGGACCACCAGCCGAGCATGACCGGCACGCTGATCGCCTGGATCAGGATATTGCCCGCAATGAACGCCCCATTGGCGATCGAGCCCGAGATTAGCCGTACTGACACACTCATCGAAAACGCGACCTACGGCTACACGGTTGACCTTCTCAATAATTTCCGCGCGACGATGCGGACGTCCGTCGCACGGTCGGCAAGCATGTTTTCCAGGAAATCGACAAAACCGAGCGGCGCGGTTTCCTGGCTCGGGTTCATGAAAGAAGAGGCGAAGGCGGGCTGCCTGCCGGGAAAGCGGATCGCCTTTGGCCAGAACAGCGGAGTGACCGGATGGAGGTAGGAATGGGCGGGCGTCCATCCCAGCCATTTCAGGCGGAACCATTTTTGCGCATTCACCTGATGCGCGTGGCCCCAGCTGGTGATCTTTTCCCACATCTCGGCATCGCTCATGACGTAACCGTAGTGGTAGCAGGGCGCATCGACGAGGATAGTCGCAGCCGGGGTTGTCTTTCGCGCCATATCGAAGCGAACGCCGCTTTTGCAGCGGATCGCAAAACCCGCGTTCACGTCCCTGATCGAGCCATCGCTGGCGGTGAGCACCAGTTCAGGCGTTTTCCAGAAATTGTGCCATGGGGTCAGGATGCGGTCATGCCTGCGGTCCGCCGCCATGAATTTGAGCAGTGTTTCCCAGCCGCTATCCGGATAGAACTCGTCGGCATCCTGAATGACCAGCCAGTCGTAACCTTCGCGGATCGCCCGGTCGAGGCAGTCGTTGCGGCTGTCCTCCTCGGTCTCGAAATCGCTGCAGATCACCTCGATCTCGCAACTCGCGCCTTTTGCGCGGGCGAAGGCGATCGCCTCGTCCACCTTTTCCCTGGTCGTGGGGTTTGTCCTCGTGGCGCGCGAGCCGGGCAGATAGACCCAGGGACGCTCGGGGCGGACGATGAAGATCTTATCGACGAAACGGCCACAGTTCTCGACGACGTGCGGCAGAAAACGATCAACGTTGTAGGCGAGGACGTGACCGGCGACCCTCATGGCGCACCGCTGTCGATGAGCTGCCTTATGGCGATGATGGCCGGCCGTTTCGACAGTTTCTGCACGAGAGCATCCTGGGAATGCGGCTGCCATGCGTCCCGCTCGGACATCGCACGGACAATACAGGCCGCCAGGTTTTCCGGATCGTTCGGCGGCGTCAGATAGACCGCGTCCTCGACGAACCGCGCAAGTTCCGTTCCCTGGTCGGCGGTGACAAGGACAGGCCGTCCGGAAGCAAGCATGCCGCCCAGTTTGGAGGGCAGCGTCAGGTCGGCGGCATTCCTGTCCTGCGGCAGCACGTGCAGATCCGGCATGTTGAGGAACGCGTTCAGCCGGGAATAGGGCTGGAAGGCCAGGAAACGGAGATTCTCGAGATGGCCGTAACGGGCTTCGAGTTCCGGCTTTTGCGGCCCCTCGCCGGAGATCACGAAATGAATGCGCCGCTCGTCCTTGAGACGCTCGGCCGCATCGAGCAGCACGTTCAGGCCCTGCTTGGCACCGATACTGCCCGAATAGAGGACGACGAAATCGTCGCGGCCGAAGCCAAGCTCCGCACGATAGGGGCTGACGTCTTCCATGGGATGGATCTGCGCAAGATCCACCCAGTTGCGGACGACGGACAGTTTTGCGTTCGGCACGCCTTTCCTGACGAGGCTTTCCGCCATGCGGTTGGAGATTGTCACCAGCCGGTCGAACCTGGCAAGCACGCCGCGCTCGAAAACGTGGCCAAGCCTCTTCAGCCAGGCCCTGGAGCTCAAATGCCCGACCGCGAATGCGGCATCCACCTCGAGGTCGTGAACATGCAGCACGGTCCGCGCGCCGACACATTTGGCGGCAAGCTGCGCGACAGGAGCGGCAAACAGCGTCGGCTCGACGCAGAAGACGGTGACCGGGCGGCGGCGCAGGATTAGCCAGAAGACCAAAGGCGCCGAGGTGAGCGCGAAGGAGAGCGGCGCGAGGAGCCGCCAGATGCCGCTCATCTTCCGCCGCAGCATCAACGGCGCTCTCAACACCGAGATACGGCCCTCGATCTTCGAGGAATAGCGGTTCCGATATCCGGGCTGGACCGCCCAGCCGGGGTAATGCGGCGGGGTGGTCACCACCGTGACGTCCATGCCCTCGGCGGCGAGATATTCGGCGATTTCACCGGTATATCTGCCGACGCCCGCCGTTTCGGGCGCGTAGTTCATCGCATAAACGACCACGCTTTTTCGTGGCGATGTGGCAGCTGCCGTGGCCAGCCCCGGTGCGGCGTCGAACGTTTGTTCGCATTCGTCGCTGAGGGGCTGGGCGGTTGCTGTCATCAGGCAGCATCTCCGCGTTTGCGCTCGAGATACTCGCCCTTGAGGAACGCTTGGTAGGCGTCGGTTATGCCTTGCTCCAGGCCGATCCTCGGTGACCAGCCGAGCGCCCGCAGCTTGGCGGCACTCATCAACTTGCGCGGCGTGCCGTCGGGTTTGGTGAGATCATGGACGATATTCCCCTCGAAACCGACGACCTTGGACACCAGTTCGGCGAGCTCCAGGATGGTCACGTCCTCGCCGGACCCGACATTGACATGGGTCTCGGCCGAATAGGTCTTCATCAGATGGACGCAGGCGTCGGCGCAATCGTCGACATGCAGGAATTCGCGGCGCGGCGTGCCGGTGCCCCATACGGTGATGTCCGGAAGGTGGCCGGTCTTGGCCTCATGCGCCTTGCGGATCAGCGCTGGCATCACATGGCTGGATTTCAGGTCGAAATTGTCGCCGGGGCCGTAAAGGTTGGTGGGCATGGCCGAGATGAAGTCATGGCCGTGCTGCTTGCGATAGGCCTGGCAGAGCTTGATGCCGGCGATCTTGGCGATCGCATACCATTCGTTGGTCGGTTCCAGCGAACCGGTCAAAAGCGACTCCTCGACGATCGGCTGGTCGGCGAATTTCGGATAGATGCAGGACGAGCCGAGGAACATCAGCTTCTCGACGCCGACCTTGTGGGCGGCCTCGATGATATTCGCCTCGAGGATGAGGTTGTCGTAGAGGAAATCGGCCGGATAGGTGTCGTTGGCAAGGATGCCGCCGACCTTGGCGGCCGCCAGGAACACCGCGTCCGGGCGGTTCTTCTCCATCCAGGCCTCGACTTCCGCCTGGCGCGTCAGATCGGCATCGCCGCGCGACGCCGTCAGGATCTCGCAGCCCTCCGAGGCCAGACGGCGGACGATCGCCGAGCCGACCATGCCGCGATGCCCCGCGACATAGACCTTCTTTCCCGCAAGGCTGTAGATCGTCTCAGGCATGGGAGAGACCCTTGTTGCCGCCCGAGGTCGGTACATTGCGCGCCATCACCTTCAGGTCCTCCCGGACCATTTCGGCGATCAGCTGATCGAGGTTGGTCTCATGCTTCCAGCCGAGCTTCCGGTGCGCCTTGGTGGGGTCGCCGATCAGGAGGTCGACTTCCGTTGGACGGAAATAACGCGGGTCGATCGCCACGACGCATTCGCCTGATGTCGTGTCATATCCCTTCTCTTCGACACCCTCGCCGCGCCACTCGATCGGCATGCCGACCTTGGCGAAGGATTTTTCGACAAAAGAGCGCACCGTATGGGTCTCGCCGGTCGCGAGCACATAGTCGTCCGGCTCGTCCTGCTGCGTCATCAGCCACATGCCGCGCACGTATTCGCGGGCATGACCCCAGTCGCGCTTGGCGTCGAGATTGCCGAGAAAGAGGCGTTCCTGAAGACCGAGATGGATGGCGGCGGCCGCGCGCGTGATCTTGCGGGTGACGAAGGTTTCGCCGCGGATCGGGCTCTCGTGGTTGAAGAGAATGCCGTTCGAGGCATGCAGGCCATAGGCCTCGCGATAGTTCACGACGATCCAATAGGCGTAGAGCTTGGCAACCGCATAGGGCGAACGCGGATAGAAGGGCGTCGTCTCGCTCTGCGGCACTTCCTGGACCTTGCCGTACAGTTCCGAGGTCGAGGCCTGGTAGAAGCGGGTCTTCTTGGAAAGACCGAGGAGCCTGATCGCCTCGAGCAGGCGCAGCGTGCCGGTGCCGTCGGCATTGGCGGTATATTCCGGCGTCTCGAAGGAGACCTGCACGTGGCTCTGGGCGGCCAGGTTGTAGATTTCGTCCGGCTGGGCTTCCTGCACGACGCGGATGAGGTTGGTCGAATCCGTCATGTCGCCGAAATGCAGGATGAAACGCGGGTCTGCCACATGCGGATCTTCGTAGAGATGCTCGATGCGGTTGGTGTTGAAGGAGGAAGAGCGCCGCTTGATGCCGTGGACAGTATAGCCCTTGGACAGCAAGAGTTCCGCAAGGTAAGCGCCGTCCTGGCCCGTTACCCCGGTGATCAATGCTACCTTGCCGTTGCTCTTCACATTTCCAGTCATCATATCCCCCTAACGGAACCCGTCAGTCTTTAAGTGAAACGTGCACGTCTATCCGCGCAATGTGCCAGTCGCAAGCACTGAGAACACCATTGTGATGTCCCCCGGAATGCGGCGAATCCGAGACATACAGTGATTCGTAGCATCCCGGGCTTATGCCAAACATTGCAGTGAAACGCTTCAGAAAAGATCATCGGCTGTCGTCAGGCTTCTCCCTTGCCGTTTTCATCCTGCTTGCGGCGCCGGTGGAAACCGGCATCGGGTCAGGATGCGCTTCATGGTAATAGTGCGTGTAACGCGATGCATAATAGTCCGAGGAACCATATCCCTCATAAAGCTTCATCCTAGCGGCGTCGACCTTGTTGAGGACTACGCCGAGGCAACGGCCGGCGATCTGGGGTTCCGCATTCAGGGTATCCTTCACGGCTTTTCGAGATGTCCCGCCCCATTCGACGACCATGATGAAGCCATCGACACGTGGCGCGATGGCCCTCGCATCGACGACGGGGCCAAGCGGCGGCAGGTCGAGAACGATATAGTCGAATTCAACTGCCACCTGTGCCAGCAGCCTGCCCATCGCTGCCGATGCCAGCAGTTCCGACGAATGGGGTGTCCGCCGCTTTACGACTGCTGGGAGAAATCTCAGGCCGGTATCGGGATCGGTCAACATCGCGGAGGCGGGCGCACGCCCTTCCAGCAGAACGTCGAGCAACCCCTCTTGCGCATGCGGACCCAGCGTCCTGGTGGCACCCGGATTGCGAAGATCCGCATCGATCAGCAGCGTCCGGGCACTCCCGGCCAGGGTCCGGGCGAAATTCATGGCGATCGTCGATTTACCCTCGCCCGGCAGCATCGAGACGATGCCGATGACCTTGTGGGCCCTGTCGATATGGACGTCCGCCGCGATCCGGGCGCTGCGCAACGTTTCTGCAAAGGAGGAAGACGGATGCGCGGTCGCAAAGGCCGATAGCCCGTTCTTCCTCCAGACCTCCCCCTTCAAGGGCTCCGCCGGGGGGCTTCCGCCCGGCTGCGGTTCCACCAGCGGGACCGACCCGAGATATTCGAGGCCGAGAACATCCCTCACCTGTTCGCCGGTGCGGAAGAACCGATCCCGGAACTCGCGGAATGCCCCGACCGCTCCGCCGACGCCGCATCCGAGTGCGAGGCAAAGCGCAAGCACCAGCGACGGCCGCGGCTCGCTGGCGGCCGACGGCGGCGTGGCACGGGAAATGATCCGCGCCTCCGTGACGGGGAAAGACTGCTGCTGCAACGCTTCCTGATAACGCTGCAAAAAAGTCTGGTAGAGGTTCCGGTAGGTTTCGGCGGCCCGTTCGAGCTCCCGCAACTGCACCTGCGTTTCTCCCGCAGCGACGCTGATATCGGTGGCGCTTCGCACCCCTTGGGTGATCTGGCGCTCGCGCGACCGGGCGACTTCCAGCTCGCTTTGGTAGCTCCTGGCGATCCGCCTGATCTCGTCGAACATCAGCCGGTCGTATTCCGCCATATCCTGTCGAAGGCGGGCCGCCTGGACATGGTCAGGCCCCAGCCGCCTCGATATCTCGGCCTCCCGCTTCGACGACTCCAGGTACTTTTCCCGCAACGAGCTGATCACGGAACTGTCCAGCGCGTCGGTGACGATCGCGTCCCTCTCGCCGCTCGCGATGATCGCTTCGATCCGCTCGGAACGCGCCCGGGTTCTGGCCGTATCGGCACGCGCTACCGTCAGGGCGCTGTTCATTTCGGTAAGCTGCTGGTCGGAGACGAGCTTGTCATTGGCAACAACGAGGCCGTTTTCGGCGCGAAATCTCTGGACCGCCAGGTCGGATTCCAGCGAGCGCTGCCGCAGTTCCTCGATGCGCTCCTGCAGCCAGTTGCCGGCTCGCCTTGTGGCATCGTATTTGGCGTCCAGCTTGTCGGTCAGATAGGCATCCGCGATCGCGCCGGCGACGGCTGCGGCAAGCCCCGGCGATGTGGCCGTGAAAGCGATTTCCAGGACATAGGAACGCCCGACGCGCGAAACTTTCATATTGTCGAGAAGCCTCACCAGCGCCTGGCGGCGTTGCGCCTCGCTCTCATCGGGGCGTACCGGGCCATCGCCTCGCAGCCATCGCCGAACATCGAGCATCGACCGTATTTCGGATGCGGCGGCGAGCAGCGGATTTCGGCGTCCGCCCATGAATTCCGGATCGTCCTGCAGCTTCAGCCTGTCGACCGCCGACAGGCCTATCGTCTCCGAGCGCAGTAGCTCGACCTGGCTGAGGACCGACGCCTCGTCGTCCATGACCCCGCCGATCGTCGACAATTGCTCGACGACCTGCCGGTTGCCGCGGTCGATCAGCACGCTGGTCCTGGCGGTATATCGAGGCACGGCCGTGAGGAGGTATCCGATGCCAAGCGCCAGGAACACCGCGACGCAGAGGCCGACCACCCGCCACTGCCGCCGGACGATGGCGATCAGGCCATCCATGTCCAGTTCCGGAGCTTCCTCGTCGCGAGGTTCCCGCTGGTGGCGAGCGGGAAAAACGGGCCGCTGGTTCATCGCGTCACCCAACCGATGTGCGCTAGGCTCCGAACCGACCCGGGGCGGCCGCAAGCGGCCTGAATGTCAGTCGCGCCACGCATCATGACTACTCGCGATATCCCGGGTGGAGGCGGTGACCGAATTGAGGATTGTAAGGAATTTTACAAGCTCGACCGCATCGGCCGTCGATACATAGATCACGTCCTTGTCCTGCATGGGAAATTGCTGGACGGCGAAGAATGCGGCCGGGTCCCGCAAATTGGCGCGGAAGATCACCGGCACGTCTCTGGTTCTGAACCGGCTGACGTCGAGGCCGATATTGCGCAGGAGATCGCGCTCCACGAGGCGGTAGAGCAGGACCGATTGCGGCTCGGCCTTGTCATCGAGCAATCCGCCGGCCTTCGCCAAGGCCTCCCCTAGCGACAGATTGGCATCGTCGAAATCAAAACGTCCGCTTTCACCCGTCAGGCCGAAGGCCAAGAAGGTCCGGCGATTGCGATCGACGAAGATCGTGTCGCCCGGCTGCACATAGATATTCTCCTGCGGACGCTCGCTCAGCGTCCTGTAGGCGACGGTGACGCTACGGCCTCGACGCTGGAGCGTCACCGTCGCCTCCTCCTTGGGGACACTCAAACCGCCGGCCTCGGAAATCACGTCGATGATGCGGTCGCCGGCGGGGCTGAGTTCGATCTTCTTCGCCTGCTTGACGTCGCCAAGCACCGACGCCCCCATCGAACGGCTCGTCACCGTCGAGATGACTACCTGGGGCTCGATGGCGCGGTTGGCCAGCCGCTCGGTAATATCGAGCTGCACGGCATCGACCGAACGGCCCGCGGCCTTGACCTTGTCCGCGTATGGGATGCTCAATGTGCCGTCGCGGCCGATCGTCTGGTTCGGCAGGGTGATGTAATTGCCCGGGCGGGCGCCGGCATCGGCAGGAATGAATAGGCCGCCGCTCTGCGCCTCGAAGACGGAGACCTGAACGACATCGCCAACACCGAGGGTGAGTGGCGGCGGACCACTGCTGCCAGAGCCGAAACCGGCGCTCAAGCCAGGCCCTGCCGATTTCGGCAGATGGGCCAGGACTGCCTTGTTGATGTCGACGAGCGCGTAGTCGATCCCGGCCTTGTTGCCGGCGGCGGAAAAAGCCTTCACGGTTGCATTGGCCTCAACGGCGTGCGGATCCGGGCCGGACCTCGGCAGTCCCGTGCAGCCGGACAGAAACGCAATAGTAGCAAGCGTTAAAACAGCACCCAAGGAACTAAACATACGCCCCGCCATACAACCCAAAGTATGGTATCGGTTTAGCCGATGAGGGGACCCGGTGATTCTGAGGGGTAACCCAAGGGCGAATCGAAAATCCGCATGCTGTGGCAAATCAACAACATGGTTGGTTAATCATTTATTATCCACAGAATACAGACGCTTCGCTGCCAACGCTGTCGAACGGCCTTGTCCGCCTGTGGAATTGTCCCACAGATGGCGGCGCAGCGATTACCGATACCCGTTTCCAAAAGTCCGGCGCTTCGGACGTTGTTAACACTCCTTGGGGCATCCACTTCTCATTGGCGGCGGGATCATACATATCAGGCGGATGGCGGTAAGCATGCGAAAGTTGACGGACTGGTTTTGGGGACGCCGGCCGGCCAGACCGATCCGGCCTCGCCGCCGCCGGATCGATCTCGGTCAGACCCCGCCCCCCTATCCGATCTATGCGATCGGCGATGTGCATGGCTGCCTCGACCTGCTTCGGGATGCGGAGGCGCGCATCGCTCACGATATGGAAGAGAACCGACGTCCCGGCATGGTTATCCTGCTCGGCGACTATGTCGATCGGGGGCCGGCTTCGAGCCATGTCCTGGAACACTTGATCAGGCCGAGCGAGTACGGCCTGAGGCGGATAGCGCTCTGCGGCAATCATGACGATATCTTCATGAGGTTCGTGGACGATCCGGAACGTTATTCCGAATGGCTGGGAATGGGCGGCGAACAGACGCTGCTGTCCTACGGCATGGACCCATACCAGTTCGGCGCGCGGGGCAGGAAGCGCGGCTCCAAGTTCGGCGATCTGCTGATGGAAGCCGTGCCGGTGCCGCACAGGAAATTCCTCGCCAATCTCCCGGCCAGCCTGACGATCGGCAAGCTCGTCTTCGTCCATGCGGGCCTGAGGCCGGGGGTTCCGCTCAAACAGCAGACCGAGGAGGACATGCTCTGGATCCGCGAGGCGTTTCTTGCCTCCGGGCCGCAGCTGCCGCTTCTCGTCATCCACGGCCATACGCCGCAGCCGGAACCGGATTTCGGACCCGGCCGGATCGGCATCGACACGGGCGCCTATTTCTCCGGCAGGCTGACCGTCCTCAAGATCGACGGCGGACGCTTCTCGTTCCTTTGAACGACAGACAATACCCGGCGAGCCAAAGCCGATACCGCCGGCACAGCAGAGGCTTGCAGTGCCGTCCGATCGGCATAAGCTTCCGCCTACCGCATAGTGATTGAGCAGTTTGAGGTTGGCCCATGTTATGTTGCGGAGGGGGCCGAACGCGGGCCGTCCTCGATCGGGAACGGAGCCATGCCGGAAGAGGATAAGGCAGACAGACAGACGCCAGCCGATCGCCGCCGCAGGCAGCGTCCGGCGGTTCTGGTTTTCGGCTTTTTCCTTGCGGTCGTGCTGGCCGCCCTCACGACGACCGTGCTCGCCGTCAACAACGGCCGGAACTACAAGCGGCTGGTCCGGCAATTCGCGTTGGAGCAATACCTTCTTCCCGCCCCACCGGCGCCGCCCTTGCGGGTCAGCAGGCATAAATCGCTACCGCCGGCGAGACACTATCCGCCCTGGCTTCTCAAGGCGGGCCTCGAGCGGATGGCGGTGTTTGAGAAGACCGAGGCGCTTTCGGCCGAGGAGCGCTGCGACCTGCTGCGGGACGACAGAGGCACAGCGCCGACCTTCAGCCGTTCGGGCGACGAGTGGGAATGCCTGTTCTTCGAGGAATTCGGAAATGCGCCGGAACCGGCTGCGCTGTTCATCCAGGCGCGCGGCACGGAGCCCGACATCATGAGCAGCTTCCGCATCAAGGTCAGCCTGACGGATCTGACCACGGAGCTTGCGCTGCTCAGCGAAGCGATCGGGGCCACCGAGCGTTTCGGCCTGCCGATGACGCCGGAGACGCGCAGCTATCTGATCGAGAAACTGGCGGGACGCATCGAGTTCAGCTCGATCGTCGAAAACTACCGGATGACGTTCAGCCGGGAGATCACCGACGCGCGGCGCTACAATCTGCTGATCCTGCCGCGCCGCCAGACGGCCGGTTGCGGCGAACGCCCGTCACCCCCGCCAGACAGATGGACGACGCCGGTCTATCGCATGCCGGTTGGTTGCCTGGCGCTGCGCAGCCTGTCTCAGCCGCAATCCGCCTCTTAAGCCCGCTCCAACTGGACGAGGTCCAGCCCGTCCCCCAGTTCGCGCCGCGCCGTCTCGACCAGGCTCATCTGGTGGGTGAAGAGCACCGTCTGGAATTTTTCGCCCGCCGCCGCGAGCGTCCGGATGCCGGCCGCGGTCCGCTCGTCGTCGAAGGTCTGGAATATGTCGTCGAGGATCAGCGGCGCCGGTTCGTTGCGGCTGCAATAATCCTCCAGGAAGGCGAGCCGCAGCGCCAGATAGAGCTGATCGCCTGTGCCTTCGCTCAAGCCGTCAAGCCTCACCTGCTCGCCGGTTTGCCGTTCGACCGCAAGCTGCAGTTCGTCGCGCTCGTCATAAACCTGGACGAGGCGCGAAAAGCGGCCGCCGGTCAAATCGGCGAAGACCTTCCCTGCCCGCTGCATGACCGGATCGGCCTGGCGTTCGCGATAGGCTTCCATAGAGCTCGCCAAAAGGCCGGCGGCGAGCTTCAGCACTACCCAGCGCCGTGCCAGTTCCTTTGCCTCCGTCTCGGCAGCGAACTTCTGGAAGACGGCGCGTTCGGCACCGATGCCGGTTTCCAGCTCACGGCGGCGGCGTTCGCTATCGGCCTGGGCAATGCCGAGCACCTTCATGCGTTCGACCTGCCGGGCATCCTCGGCATCCAGCCGCTCGATTTCCAGGCCGGCGGCGATCCTGTCGAACCCGACAAGCGCGGCGCGTGCCTCGTCCTCGGTCGCACCGTCCGCCTGTTCGGCAAAGCGGCTGCGGCATTGCGAGAGGCTCGCTTCCAGCCGGTTGCGGTCTCGAAGGTCACGGAGAAGGCCATCGGCCTCCTCGATATCCTTGGATGCGGCGGAGGCGAGCCCCCGGAGATCCGCCACAAGTCTTTCCGCGTCGGCCGCGTGCCGGGCCACGGCAAGCTCCGCGCGCTCGAGCGCCGTGGAGAGCGTGGCTTGCTGGTTGGCGGCAGTCCGGGCGCCCATGGCGCGATCGTTGAGCATGCCGGCGGCGACATCGGCAGGCAGCGAGACCAGATCCGGTGCCACCGCGGCGGCGAGCGCCTTCACCTCCGCTTCGAAATCCTCCATGTCCCGCGCCATGACCTTTACGCGGCGGTCCCGGTTTTCGCGTTCGGAGAGGAGATCGGGAACGGTGCGCCAGACATCCAGCGCCGCGAGAGCCATCTCGGTCGTCGCGTCTTCCGAAAGGCCAGCCAGGACCGCAGCATTTGAGAATGCGGAGCGCCAGCGTTCGATATCCCGGCGCAAACCGGTTTCACGCTCCTCCAGCTTTTCCAGCGCCTCCTCGGCGGAATGGCGTTTGCCTTCCAGCGACCGGCTTTCGGTCCAACGCTCGGTCAGTTCCCCGATCCGGCGCTCCAGCCCGCGTGCAAGCGCGAGAGGCGGAAGTGCGGAGGCGGCGAGACCAATCGCATCGGCCAGCGCCAGCAAAGCCGGCTTGAGCTTTTCCTCTCTGAGGCGAAGCGTCTCCAGCCCGTCGCGCGCATCGTTCAATGCACCCGACAGCAGGGAAAGTCCGTCGACGGTACGGCGCCATTCGATCATCCGCTCCGGTGTGGACGGCGCAACCGGGGCTGCGTGGAAAAGGTCCTCGAATTCGGTGACCGCGTCGGCGGCGGCAATGCCGCTTTCCTTGGCAGTGATCTCGGCAGCGCCGAGCGCCTGTTGCAGTTCCCGCTGCCGCAGGGTGAGCTGGGCATGGCGCGAGACACGTTCGGCATCGGCGAGCGCCGTATCAGCCAACCGGTCCGCATCCTCCACGGCGATCTTCAGTTCGCTGAGTTTTTCGGCCGACGGCTTTGCCCTGAGCGCATCGATCTTCTCGTCGCGGCCGGCTCTTGCCGCTGCGATGTCCTCGCGGGAGACGATCCGCCCCTGCCCTTCGAGCGCCGCAAGCTGGCCGGTGATCGCCGTGACTTCATCGCGGATGACGGCGAGTTTCTGGGCCGCCTGAGCACTCTCCGCCTTGGCCGCTTCGATCAGCCGGCGATGGTGCGTGAGCGTCGCGATGTCCGGTAGCGGCGCCGAGAGAAGACGGTCGATATCCTTGACCGGCGGGTCCAGGCGCGCGGCCGCGGCGGCAAGATCACTTTCGGCACGGGCGACGCGCACTTGCAGGGCCTCGATGCCAGAGAGCTCGCTGATATCGGGGCGCAGCGCGGCGAGCTGTTCCGTCCAAGGTTTCGGGTCGATCAGGCGGCCATCCGGGCCGTGGTCTCCGAGCCGCCGCAAGACATCCTGGGCGTCCTCGATCTGCTGGCGAAGCTGTTTTACGCCGCGATCGAGTTCAGTGCCCTCCTCGACCAGTTTTCGCAAGCGTACGAGATCGGCGTCAGTGGGCTGGGCGCGCTGAAGTTCCTCGAATTTACCAAACCCGAGTCGGCGGGCCGACTGGGCGATACGCTGGTCGAAATCGCTCACTTCGCCGCGTACCCGGGAGATATCTTCGCGCGCGTTTACGTAAGCGCCCTTGTCCGCATGGGCGGCAAGGATCCTGGGCGCCGCGGCGATCAGTGCCTCATCGACATGCACGGCGCTGATTTCGTCGTGCAGACGCGATACCTCGGCCTCCGCCGCCCTGAGCGCTTCGGCGTTCTTATGCTCCGCCTCCAGAGCCCCTGCCAGCCTCTCCTCGAAACCAACCGGCAGCGCAGCCAGCGCCTCGTATTGCGTGAGCAATTGCCGCTCGCGGTCGATCTCCCGCAGCACCGGTTCCAGCCGCAGCAGTGTCCGCAAGCGATCGAGGGCGCGTTTCGTTTCCTGCCGCTCGGCCTGCACCGTGGCGAGATCGGCTTCGATCTCGGCCTGTTCGCCAAGCAGTTTTTTCCAGTCGCCGGATTTCAGTTCGTTGTCGCGTTCGGCCTTGCGCGCCTCGTCATGGCTGTCGAGCACCTGATAAAACAGCCGGTCCTTGGAGCGACGGGGCGCATAGATGCCGTCGGCTTCCGCATCGAGCGACTTGCGCAGGTCCGAAAGCCCCGTCAGGCCGGAGGCTGCGGAAAACAGCAGGCTGCCGATCTCGCCGCCGCTTTTCAGCATCGTTTCGCCGCCAGCCCTCAGAGAGGCGGAATCGAGCCCGAAGGCGCGTTCGAACACATCGCGGGACAAGGTGCCGAGGAACGGCGCCAGGGCATCCTCGGCCATGGCCTCTTCCGCCTCGCTGGCAGCCAGCAGCGTGTTCTTGCGGCCACGGCGGCGGCGGAATTCGAGCGTCTGGCCATCACGGGCGGTGATCGCGGCACCGACGCGAAGCGCGGTCGGGTCATGCAGGAAGCTGTATTCGGCGGCGGTCGGAAACCCGAACAGCAGGTCGGAGATCGCCGACAGCGCCGAGGACTTTCCGGCCTCGTTGGGGCCGTAGATCACATGCAGCCTGGCATCCGAGCGGAAGGTGAGCGTCCGGTCGGTCAGCGCGCCGTAGCGCAGAATATCGAGACGGTTGAAGCGCATGGATCAGCCCGCCCTCGCCGCACGCGAGAGCAGGAGATCGCGAGCCTCCGCCAGCAGCGCTTCGGCATCATCGCCGAGCGCCAGATCGCCGGCGCCGATGCCGCCCGGCAGGCGGGCGGTGATCTCGGCGATCTTGGCGTTGGCATCGGCGAGCAGTTCCGGGGCGAAGCCGCCCATCGGAATGAGGCCTTCGAGGCCGAGCATGTCGGTCGCGACGCTCGTCCCGTTGATTGCCGGTTCGAGCCGCATCTCCAGCTTTTCGAGCCAGATATCCTGGTGGGAACGGTGGCAGGCGGCCTGGACCTCGTCGCGAAAATCCTCGGCGCGGGCCATGACCTCGTTGCGGAAGCGGCTTTTGCCCGTGAGACGGATGCGCAGCGCCAGCGGCCGGCCTTCCATCCGCTCGACGACATCTTCCAGTGCATTCTCGGTGCGGCGCAGGATCGTCGGGATGTTGTCGTCCGGTTCGACCGCGACCACGAGCTCGGCAAAGCGGGCGCTGTCGGTGATGATCCGCTCATGGGTGATACGGCCGTCCTCAACCGTCACCAATACCGCGCCCTTCGCCCCCTGCTCGCGGATCGAGCGACCCTGGAGGTTGCCGGGGAAAACAACCAGCGGGTCCTCGGCGACGATCTCGAAGTCATGCACATGGCCAAGCGCCCAATAGTCGTAACCGCGCGAGCGCAGGTCCTCGACCGAGCACGGCGCATAGGGCGCATGCGGCTCGCGGCCGGTGAGCGACGTGTGCAGCACGCCGATATTGAACCAACCCCCTTCGGGCTTCGGATAGGCCAGCGCCAAGTTATCAACCGCGGAACGTTCTGCAAACCCCTGGCCGTGCAGCGCCACCTTCAGATGATCGAGCCTGAAGCTGCCCGGCTTGTTGACCGGAAACTCGCTGACATTCTTCGGCAGCGTGATCGTTTTGGTGATGACGCTTTCGGCGTCGTGATTGCCCTTCAAGAGGAAGACCGGGATGCCGGCGCGCTCCAGCCGCGCCACCTCGCGGTTGAAGAACAGGCCGATCTTGTTGTCCTTCCAGTCACCGTCATAAACGTCGCCTGCGACGATGAAGAAATCCACCTTCCGCTCGACCGCCTGATCGATCAGCACGGAAAAGGCCCGGCGGCTCGCCTCGATGAACAGTTCGGCGAGCGCGGCATCCTTCAGCGCCAGCCCCTGGAAGGGACTGCCGAGATGCAGGTCGGCGGCGTGCATGAACTGGAAGGAGGTCATCGAATCGCTTGTTTCGGTTGCCGGAGCTGATCAGGTGTTTTAGGCAAATGCCGGGCACGAAGAAAGCTCAGGGTTCCGCAGCCTGTGGATAGCCCAATCTTATTCAGAGGACATCATGAGAAACCACGCGTTCGGACGCACATCCTTCACCGTCAGCGAAATCGGCTTCGGCGCCTGGCAGATCGGTGGCTCCTGGGGCAATGTCAGCGAAGCGGATGGGGCCAAGGCGTTGGAAGCGGCGCTCGATGCCGGCGTCACCTTCATCGACACCGCCGACGTCTATGGTGACGGGCGCTCGGAAAAGATCATTGCCGGCGTCCTGGAATCGCGCGGCGGCGATCGGCCGATGGTCGCGACGAAGGCAGGCCGGCGCCTGAGCCCGCATGTCGCGGACGGTTATACCAAGGCCAATCTCGAAGGGTTCATCGACCGCAGCCTGAAGAACCTCGGCATCGACAGCCTCGACCTCGTGCAGCTGCACTGCCCGCCGACCGAAGTCCTCTACCGCCCGGAAGTGTTTGGCGCGCTCGATGATCTTCGCCGTGCCGGCAAGATCAAAAACTATGGGGTCAGCGTCGAGAAGGTCGAGGAAGCGTTGAAGGCGATCGAATACCCCGACGTCACCAGCATCCAGATCATCTACAACATCTTTCGCCAACGCCCGGCGGACCTGTTCTTCAGGGAAGCGAAGCGCAAGAACGTCGCGGTCATCGTCCGCGTGCCGCTTGCAAGCGGGCTGTTGTCGGGCAGGATTTCTCGCGATACCGCATTCGCCAAGGATGACCATCGCAACTTCAACCGGCATGGCGATGCCTTCGATGTCGGCGAGACCTTTGCCGGCGTGCCGTTCGAAGTCGGCCTTGAGGCGGTCGAGGAAGTCCGCAAGCTGGTCCCGGCGGGAGCGTCGATGGCGGCCTTTGCGTTGAAATGGATCCTGATGAACGAGGCGGTCACCGTCGTCATTCCAGGCGCCCGCAACGAGGCACAGGCTAGGGGCAATGCGGCGGCGGCCGACCTTGCCGCACTGTCGGCCGACGTGATGACCGCGACCAAGGAAATCTATGCACGGCTGGTTGCCCCGCACGTGCATCAGCGCTGGTAGGGAGAGCCACGCCATCACCCGGGCGTCGTCGCCCTGGAAAGAGAGCGTTCCGGACTCTTCAAACGCAAAAGGCCGGGTCGAACCCCGGCCTTTCCCTATTCGGCATTCGTGAACGCTCAGTTCGTACCCTTCAGGTCAACCGGGAAGAACAAGGTCTCGCCGGAGCTGTCATCGACGCCGTCGTTGTCGGTGACGGCGAAGGCCTTGCCGGACTTGTCGAAGGTGAAACCTTCGAGCTTGTCGACGATATAGCCGTTCGATGCCTTCAGATCCGGGATGAAATCGTAGGCTTCCTGCTTCTTGACCATCGGCAGTTCGGTGCCGATCTTGGCCGGCTTCAGGTCGGCGATCGCCACCCGATAGAGCTTCTTCAGCTTCGCGGCATCGCCGATCTGGTTGTCGCGCTCGATGATGTAGACATAGTCGCCATGGGCGGTGATTTCCGAAAGGCCAACCCAGCCTGCCCCGGCCTTGTCGAGCGGGTAGCGCACGGCGCCCCATTCCTTCGACTTCGGCTTGTAGGAGACGAGCTTGACGGTCCCTTTCGGGTCGTCCTTCCACTCGCGCTGCATCGCCATCCACAGAACCATGTCGTCACCTGACCCAACCGTCGTCACGCCTTCGAAACCGAAGCGGGTCTCGCCGGCGAGCAGGTCCGCGGGCAGGCCGATCTCGGCCTTGATCTCGCCCTTGGCATCGACGTTGTAGAGGCCATGGCCGGTCAACTTGGCAGAGTCGCCTTCCGAGGCCAGCCAGAAACCGCCCTTGCCGTCGAGCGCGATGCCCTCGATATCGAGTTTCTGGGCCGGCTGGCCGCCGCGGGTGATGCGCAGGACACCGGTGATTTCAGCGGGCTTCCTGGTGGTGTCGATGGTGAAGATCGACGGCTGCATGGTGTAGACCGAGTCGCTGACGGCATAGAGGATGCCGTCCTTCTGGGCGTCGCCGACCAGGCCCGAGAGAGCGCCCCAGCCGAGCACGTTGCCGTCAACGTCCTTGGAAACAAGCTTCGGATAGTTGGCCACGCCTTCTTCCAGGGCGTAGATCATCACATGCGAACGGGCGCCGCCGTCTTTGCCGAGATCGACTTCATTGGCGGTGGCGAAGAGATTGCGGCCCGGAATGGCAACGGCGCCTTCCGGCGAGATGCCCGAGGGCAGGATCTGCATGAGCTGCGGTTCGGCACCGGTGTCCTTGTAGACGGCGACAACCGAGGCGCGTTCGGCGAGCAGGAAGAAATACTTCTGGCCGTTGAAGGTCGCGGCTTCCATGCCTTCGACTTCGATACCCTTCGAGCGCGCGCGCTTTTCCGGGAAATGGCCGAGGCGGGCAACCGCGCGCTCCAGCGAGGCGCCTGATTCGTAGAGAACCTTGCCGGTGCGGTCGAAGATGGTGAAGCCGCGCGAACCGCCCTTCCAGTCGCCTTCATTGGCGACGACCAGACGGTTGTTGTCGAGCCACTTGACGGCGTCAGGCTCGCGCAGCGCCGAAGCCTTGCCGGTGAAGGACAGCTGGCCATCGGTCTTATTGTCGATGCCTTCGAGATCGGCCTTGCCGGCGGAGAAGTGGCCGGTGACCTGGCCGGTCTTGCCGTCGATGATGACGATCTCGTTGTTCTCCTGCATTGTCACGGCGATTTCGCCATTGTCGTTGATAGCGACGAATTCCGGCTCCGGATCTTCCGGCGCGATACCGGCGAGGCCGGTCAGCGTCACGTGCTTGATCGAGGCGCAGTCGGCCGTGCCGTCCTTCAGGGAGACGATCACCAGGTCGCCGGCCGGCATCTGCGGGAGGGCGCCATCGTTGACGTCCTCGTCGCGCTCGTTCTCGATGGCGATCGCGGCAAAGGTCTTGTCCTTGGAAACGGCGATCGAGTCCGGCTGGCCGCCGAGATCGCAGGTCAGGTCGATCTTCTTCGTCGCGATATCGACGACGGCAAGCATGCCGGTCGGCTTCTGCTTGCTTTCGCCGGTGTTGACGGCGGCGAGAACCTTCTTGCCGACCGACGCAACCGAGGTCGGCTCGCCCTTGAAGGTGAGCGCGCCCAGCGCCTTCGGGGCCTTCGGATCGGTGATGTCGATGAAGCCGATCGCGCCGAGCGGGCTATCGGTATAAATGAGCGTCATGCCATCTTCGCTGGCGGTGACGATTTCGGCCGAGCTGGCGCTCAGCTTGTCCTTGTCGGCAGGCATGTTGCCGGCGACCGGGAAAGATGCGATGCGGTTGAAAACCTGCTCGGCGCTCGCCGGCACGGCAACCGAAGCAAGAAGTGCTGCGGTCAACGCGGCACGAAGTGAAAACGTCATGGGAAGCCCTCCTGTCCATGAAACACAGTTGGCTTGTGAGCCACAGTCGTGACAGGCGGATGACAGTTTTCGCATCCAGGGTCGTGGCGGGCGGAGATTAGCGGCTCTTAAAAAAGGCCCGGGAAACCCGGGCCTTTTCAGATGCGAGACTGTAACAGGGTGCCACGAAGGCAGCGCGTTAGCTGTTGACTGCGTCCTTCAGGCCCTTGCCGGCCGAGAACTTCGGCACGTTACGTGCCGGGATGTCGACTTCGGCGCCGGTCGACGGATTACGACCCTTGGACGCTTCGCGACGGGAAACGGAGAAGCTGCCGAAACCGGCAAGACGGATATCGCCGCCCTTCTTCAGTTCAGCCTGTACGGTCTCAAAAACGGCGTCTACAGCGGATGCGGCATCAGCCTTGGAGAGGCCGGCCTTCTCGGCCACTGCGGATACCAACTCATTCTTATTCATGTTTCCACCCCTTTCAAACGGTTTTGGAACGACTCATGTAATCGGGGCAGACAATAGTCAGGCGCCCGCCCGTGGCAACCCAAAAGCTCCGCAATCGCCTGAAAAACAAGGGGTCCGCGTTATTTTTCACAAAAAAAGCCGGCGTTGTGCCGGCTTTTTTCATTGCTGGTGCCAATTTGGCATAACCAAAAGGCTAACGATCAGTGCGCTATGGTTACGCCTGCGTCGTCCACACCTTCCACCGTGGTGATCAGCGGCGTTTCCACTGTGCCATCCCATTCGATCGCTTCCGGCTGACGGACGAGCGCGTGACGGATCACCTCGCCCATGCGGGAAACCGGAATGATCTCCATGTTGTTCTTCACGTTGTCCGGAATCTCGGCCAGATCCTTGGCGTTTTCTTCCGGGATCAGAACGGTCTTGATGTTGCCGCGAAGGGCGGCAAGCAGTTTTTCCTTGAGGCCGCCGATCGGCAGCACGCGGCCGCGAAGGGTGATCTCGCCCGTCATCGCCACGTCCTTGCGGACAGGAATGCCGGTCATGATCGAGACGATCGCGGTTGCCATGCCAACACCGGCGGACGGGCCGTCCTTCGGGGTCGCTCCTTCGGGAACGTGGACGTGGATGTCCGACTTGTCGAAGCGCGGCGGTTCGATGCCGAAATCCACGGCTCTGCTGCGGACATAGGACGCCGCCGCCGAGATGGATTCCTTCATGACTTCCTTGAGGTTGCCGGTGACCGTCATGCGGCCCTTGCCCGGCATCATCACGCCTTCGATCGTCAGCAACTCGCCACCGACTTCCGTCCATGCGAGACCCGTGACCACGCCGACCTGATCCTCGCCCTCGGCTTCGCCATGGCGGAACCGCGGAACGCCGAGGTAGTCGGAAATGTTGGCCGCGGTGATCGCAACCGACTTGGTCTTGCCCTTGATGATCTCGGTGACCGCCTTGCGGGCGAGCTTCATCAGCTCGCGCTCGTAGCTACGAACGCCGGCTTCGCGCGTGTACTGCTGGCTGATCGCCATCAGGGCATCGTCGGTGACCGAGAATTCGTTCGGCTGCAGGGCATGTTCCTTGATCGCCTTCGGCAGAAGGTGACGCTTGGCGATCTCGCGCTTCTCATCCTCGGTGTAACCGGCGATGCGGATAATTTCCATACGGTCCATCAGCGGCGCCGGGATGTTCAGCGTGTTCGCCGTGGTGATGAACATCACATCGGACAGGTCGTATTCCACTTCCAGGTAGTGGTCCATGAAGGTCGAGTTCTGCGCCGGATCCAGCACTTCGAGCAGGGCCGAAGACGGGTCGCCGCGGAAATCCATGCCCATCTTGTCGATTTCGTCGAGCAGGAAGAGCGGGTTGGACTTCTTGGCCTTCTTCATCGACTGGATGACCTTGCCGGGCATCGAGCCGATATAGGTGCGGCGGTGACCGCGGATTTCGGCTTCGTCACGGACGCCGCCGAGCGCCATGCGCACGTATTCGCGGCCGGTCGCCTTGGCGATCGACTGGGCGAGCGAGGTCTTGCCGACGCCCGGAGGGCCGACGAGGCAGAGGATCGGACCCTTGAGCTTGGTCGCGCGGGCCTGCACGGCGAGATATTCGACGATGCGCTCCTTGACCTTGTCGAGGCCGAAGTGATCCGCTTCGAGGATCTTCTCGGCATTGTTGAGGTCGGCCTTGACCTTCGACTTCTTGCCCCACGGAATGCCGAGCAGCCAGTCGAGATAGTTGCGCACGACGGTGGCTTCCGCCGACATCGGGCTCATCTGCTTGAGCTTCTTCAGCTCGGCATCGGCCTTTTCCTTGGCTTCCTTGGACAGTTTGGTCTTGGAGATGCGCTCTTCCAGTTCGGCCATCTCGTCGCGGCCTTCCTCGCCGTCGCCGAGCTCCTTCTGGATCGCCTTCATCTGTTCGTTGAGGTAGTACTCGCGCTGGGTCTTCTCCATCTGGCGTTTTACACGCGAGCGGATTCGCTTCTCGACCTGCAGAACCGAGATCTCGCCTTCCATGAAGCCGAGTGCCTTTTCGAGGCGGAGCTTGACGCTGACCGTCTCGAGCATTTCCTGCTTTTCGGTGATCTTGATCGACAGATGCGATGCGACCGTATCGGCCAGCTTCGAATAGTCCTCGATCTGGCTTGCGGCGCCCACCACTTCCGGCGAGATCTTCTTGTTGAGCTTCACGTAGTTTTCAAACTCAGAAACCACGGAGCGCGACAGGGCTTCGACCTCGACCGCATCCTCGTCGGGTTCGGCAAGAACGCTGGCCGTCGCTTCGTAGAACTCTTCGCGATCGGTATAGCCGTCGATCTTGGCGCGCGAGCGGCCCTCGACCAGAACCTTGACGGTACCGTCAGGAAGCTTCAGGAGCTGCAGCACGTTGGCGACGGTGCCGACCTTGTAGATTGCCGAGGGTTCGGGATCGTCGTCGCCGGCGTTGATCTGGGTGACCAGCATGATCTGCTTGTCGGAACCCATCACCTCTTCGAGCGCGCGAATAGACTTCTCCCGTCCGACGAACAAAGGCACGATCATATGCGGAAAGACCACAATGTCGCGCAACGGCAGGACCGGATAGGTTTCACCGCCGGGTGCTGCAGACGTTGAATTCGTCATTTCATTTCCTTTCCATCGTCCCGTTTCCGGGATACGTCCCGGGCAAATCACCCGGGCACTTCACTCTCGCCCAAAGTGGAGTTTTCGAAATTTGATTTCAAGCCTTGCAAGGCCGCCGCCGCTGGGATTGTGACAGGGCTATTACAAAGCGTGCGCACACTACGCCACGCGAAACGCCAAAGGACACGGGACGCGACTGACCGGAACTGCCCGCCTGCGATCATATGCAGGCGAAGCAGTCCAAACTCCGATGATCTTCCCGCACCGTCTCTAATGCAAGACGAATATGGTGCAATTCTTCGCGAGGCAAAAGTGGTGGAAAAATCGAAATAAGCAAGGCTATCCACCAACATAAAAAAGAGGCCCCGATAGGGCCTCTTCACGGTGTCGTCCGGAACGGGCGGATCACGCCGAAACGTTCGCCTTTTCATCCTGCCGGTCGGCATAGATGTAGAGCGGCCGGGCGTTTCCACGCACGACGTCGTCCGAGATGACCACTTCGCGCACGCCTTCGAGCGTCGGCAGTTCGAACATGGTGTCGAGAAGGATCTTCTCCATGATCGAGCGCAGGCCGCGGGCGCCGGTCTTGCGGGTGATCGCCCGCTTGGCGATCTCGCGCAGCGCATCCTCGTGGAAGGTCAGATCGACGTCTTCCATCTCGAACAGGCGCTGGTACTGCTTGATCAGCGCATTCTTCGGCTCGGACAGGATCTGGATCAGCGCGTCCTCGTCGAGGTCTTCGAGGGTCGCCAGAACCGGCAGACGGCCGATGAATTCCGGAATGAGGCCGAACTTGACCAGATCTTCCGGCTCCAGTTCGCGCAGCACTTCGCCGACACGACGGTCTTCCGCCGACTTGACGGAGGCGCCGAAGCCGATCGAGGTCTTTTCGCCGCGGGCCGAGATGATCTTGTCGAGACCTGCAAAGGCGCCGCCGCAGATGAACAGGATGTTCGTCGTGTCGACCTGCAGGAATTCCTGCTGCGGATGCTTGCGGCCGCCCTGCGGCGGGACCGAGGCAACCGTGCCTTCCATGATCTTCAGAAGCGCCTGCTGCACGCCCTCGCCCGACACGTCGCGGGTGATCGACGGGTTGTCGGACTTGCGGGAAATCTTGTCGACTTCGTCGATGTAGACGATGCCGCGCTGGGCGCGTTCGACATTGTAATCCGCAGCCTGCAGGAGCTTCAGGATGATGTTTTCGACGTCCTCGCCGACATAGCCGGCTTCGGTCAGCGTCGTGGCATCGGCCATCGTGAAGGGAACGTCGATGATGCGGGCGAGCGTCTGGGCAAGATAGGTCTTGCCGCAACCGGTCGGGCCGACCAGCATGATGTTCGACTTCGCAAGTTCGACGTCGCCGCCCTTGGAGGCGTGCGCCAGGCGCTTGTAATGGTTATGCACCGCGACCGACAGGATGCGCTTGGCCTGCTTCTGGCCGATGACGTATTCGTCGAGGACCTTGATGATGTCCTGAGGCGTGGGCACGCCGTCGCGGGACTTGACCATCGAGGTCTTGTTCTCTTCGCGGATGATGTCCATGCACAGCTCGACGCATTCATCGCAGATGAATACGGTCGGTCCGGCGATCAGCTTCCGGACTTCGTGCTGGCTCTTTCCGCAGAAAGAGCAATATAGGGTATTCTTGGAGTCGCCGCCGTTGCTGCCGCTGACTTTGCTCATATCACTTTCCTTCCAGCACTCCGCACTCACGTCAAAACGGGCGCGGTCCACTCTACCGCTTGCCGGCGCGCGCCCGACGGGCCTTGCGCGCCTGCCTTGCCTTAAGGGTACTCTACCGATCCTGCGCACATCATGCCGGATCAGCGGCAACGAAACCCCTAAGAAACGAATGCTATGTCACAAAAGTTCAACACAGCATTAATAAGTACTAATAGCGCTTTCCGTGCGACTTGAAACCCCTTTTTGCTCACATCGGGGTGAGGCGCACGGGTCGCGCCATCAGACTCAGTCTGCGGAGCCACCTTCCATTTCCTGACGCGATGTCAGGATCTTGTCGATGACGCCCCAATCCTGGGCTTCGTCGGCCGTCATGAAGTGGTCGCGGTCGAGGGTCTTTTCGACTTCCTCCAACGTGCGGCCCGTATGCTTCACGTAGACCTCGTTAAGACGCCTTTTCATCTTCAATATGTCACGAGCATGACGCTCGATATCGGACGCCTGGCCCTGGAAGCCGCCGGAGGGCTGGTGCACCATGATGCGCGAGTTCGGGGTCGCAAAGCGCATGCCCTTCTCGCCGGCGCACAGGAGCAGCGAGCCCATGGAAGCGGCCTGGCCGATGCAGAGCGTCGAAACCGCCGGCTTGATGAACTGCATCGTATCGTAGATCGCCATGCCGGCGGTCACGACGCCGCCGGGCGAATTGATGTAGAGGGCGATTTCCTTCTTGGGGTTTTCCGCTTCGAGGAAAAGAAGCTGGGCGCAGATCAGTGACGCCATATAGTCTTCGACAGGCCCCGTCAGGAAGATGATGCGCTCTTTCAGAAGACGCGAATAAATGTCGTAGGAGCGCTCACCGCGATTGGTCTGTTCGACGACCATCGGCACCAAGGCCATTGCGGTATCAACTGGATTTCTCATGTCCGTCCTTTGTCAAGCACTTGCCGAAGGCGGATAGGCGCTCCGGAATCAAATGGAATGGGTCATCCCTACATAGAGTGTCAACGCCCGGTACTTCAAGACGGAGCATCCGATATCCTTAACTGCCCGGGGATGCGCGAGGCTGACCGCTATTACGATTCTTGCTCGGCCACAGCCGGCTGGCGCGCCGTTTTGCCTGATGGCACAGGTTTTTGCGCGATCAGGGTAAAGCAGGCGTGAATACCGTCTCGAAAATTCCGCCGCGACCGCTCCGGGCGCCGGATTTTCTGCGATCCGTGCAACGTCGTCTTAAAGACTGCATGGCATTCTTGCCGCGCTCGACATCGAGTATGGGAGTTTCGGGTGGATATTTTAACAGGCCTGATGATCTGGGCGGCCGAAGCGCTGACGCTCGCCGTCCTCCTGTGCTCACGCTGGTATTACGAGCGGGACCGCTTCTATTTGAGCTGGGGCAGCGGTTTTGCGCTGCACGGCATCGGTGTCGTGCTGGTCACGTTGCGCGGCGATATCCCCGATTTCATCTCCATCCAGATCGCCAATACGCTGGTACTCGCCGGTGTCGGCCTGTGGATCGCCGGCCTCCTGCAGTTCGACCGGAAGCCCGTTGAAGCCTACATCGCCATCCCGGCACTTCTTTGGGTGGCCGGCATGTTCCTTTATCCGATACGCGAGAACTTCGCCCACCGGGTGGCCCTTCACAACGGCGCGACCATGGTCGGCCATGCAATCATGATCTATATCCTTCTGAGCAACGACGGCGCGTCGAAGGTAACGCGACGGGTGCTGTCGGCATTCCTCGCCATACAATTTTGCGCGAACGGCATAGTGGCCGTTCTGGCGGTCACCGGTGAGGCGAAATCGTTTGGCACGGCGCCGCAATCCCCCTGGCTGCTCTTCCCGGCGGCAATCTGTTTCATCGCCAGCATCATGACCGGTGCAAAGCTGCTGACCGAGCGGTCGGAGGACAAACTCAAGACGCTTGCCGTCACCGACCCCTTGACCGGCGTTCTCAACCGGCGCGGCCTGATCGACCAGTTCCATGCCTTGAAGAAGCTCGATAACGCGGAGAAGCCGTTGATCGCGCTCCTGCATTTCGACCTCGACAACTTCAAGCAGATCAACGACCGTTGCGGCCATCAGGCAGGCGATTCGGTGCTGATCGCCTTTTCGCAGGTCGGCCAGACGTCGCTGCGTGGCCGCGGCTTCTTCGGACGCATGGGCGGAGAGGAATTCGCCTCCATCCTGCGCGTCGGCGACATGATCGAGGCCGCGAGCATCGCCGAGGCGATCCGCCTGACGCTCAAACGCCAGACCATCGTCACGGGCGAGCATAGTATCACGGTCACCGTCAGTGCCGGCATCGCGCTCGCACCAGCCGAAACCGCCGACCTCGACCTCCTACTCAGCGCTGCCGACCGGGCGCTCTATATCGCAAAGGACTGCGGTCGCGATCGCACGGCGATCGATACCGGCACCGAAGCCTCGGTCGTTCCGGCCGTCGACCGACAGGGTGAGGACGAGGCACCAAGCGACGTACGTGCCAGCCATCAGGTTGCAGCCCTCAAACGCCTGGCGTCGCTTGGCAAGCGCTGACGTCCTCTTGTCCTCGCCATCCTGAAACCCACATTCGTCCGCAGGGATAACCGCGGAGGGTGCATCATGCGGGCGCGACTTTTCATCGGCATTGTTCTTTCTTCGGCGCTTTCGGGCGTGATGTTCTCGGCCGGTGCGACGCTGGCGCAGCAGGCGTCCGACACGGTTGCCCCGGAACGCGCGACCGGGTTCACCTCGGCCAAACGCGTCGAGGCGAAAAACTTCATGGTCGCCGCAGCCAATCCGCTGGCGGCCGAAGCCGGGCGCGACGTGATCGCCAGCGGCGGCAATGCGGTCGACGCGCTGATCGCCGTGCAGACCGTGCTCGGCCTTGTCGAGCCGCAGAGTTCCGGTCTCGGCGGCGGCTCCTTCCTCGTTTATTACGATGCTGCCACCGGCAAGCTCAGCACGTTCGACGGCCGCGAGACGGCGCCGATGGAGGCAACGCCAAAACTCTTCCTCGATGCGCAGGGCCAACCGCTGAAATTCATGGATGCGGTGGTCGGCGGCCGTTCGGTCGGCACGCCAGGTACCGTTCGTCTCCTCTCCGAAGTCCATAAGCGCTACGGCAAGGCCGACTGGGCGAGCCTGTTCGAACGGGCGGAGAAGCTTGCCGCCGACGGCTTCCAGGTCTCTCCCCGTCTGGCTTCGCTGATCGCCGCCGAAGGTGAGCGGCTGAAGAAATACGACGGTCCGCGGGGCTACTTCTACGACGCATCGGGCGCGCCGCTGAAGGCCGGCACGGTGCTCAGGAACCCAGCCTATGCGGAGACGCTGAAGGCGATTGCGACCGGCGGCGCGGATGCCTTCTACAAAGGGCCGATCGCCGAGGCGATCGTCAGGACGGTGCGCGAGGCACCCGGCAATCCCGGCGTCCTGTCGCTCGCTGACCTCGCCAATTACCGCATCAAGGAACGCGAGCCGGTCTGCGCCGCCTACCGGGCGCTCGACGTCTGCGGCATGGGGCCGCCCTCCTCCGGCGCGGTCGCGGTCGGCCAGATGCTTGGGCTGATCGAGAATTTCGACATCAAGGGCCTCGGCCCCCGCAACGCCGACAGCTGGCGGATCATCGGCGACGCGCAGCGCCTTGCCTTTGCAGACCGCGAAAGGTATCTCGCCGACCCGGATTTCCAGCCCTTGCCGATCAAGGGCCTGTTGAAGAAGGACTATCTCGGCAAGCGCGCCACCCTGCTCGACGGCACCAAAGCTCTTGTCTCCGACCAGGTGAAGGCCGGCGAGCCGGAATGGGACCATGCACTGCTGTTCGGCCGCGACGCGGCGATCGAGATGCCTTCCACCAGCCATTTCGTCATCGTCGACAGGCAGGGCAATGTCGTGTCGATGACCACGACGATCGAAAGCGGTTTCGGTTCGCGGCTGATGACCAACGGTTTCCTGCTCAACAACGAACTCACCGACTTCTCCTTCAAGACCCATGACGGCAACCTGCCCGTCGCCAACCGCGTCGAGCCGGGCAAGCGGCCGCGTTCCTCGATGGCGCCGACGATCGTGATGAAGGACGGCAAGCCGCTGCTCGCGATCGGCTCGCCGGGCGGCAGCCAGATCATCGGCTATGTGGCGCAGGCTCTGATCGCCTATATCGACTGGGGCATGCCGGTGGAGCAGATCGTCGCCCAGCCGCATTTCATCAACCGGTTCGGACCTTACGAGATCGAGGCCGGCACCGAGGCCGAAAAGCTTGCCGAGCCATTGAAGGCGCTGGGTTACGAGGTGAAGCCGGGCGAAATGAATTCCGGCCTGCATGCGATCGAGATCACCGCGAACGGACTTGCGGGCAGCGCCGACCCGCGCCGCGAGGGCGTGGCAGTTGGTGAGTGATCAATCGGCGCCGTAAACGAGTGCCGTCTTCGTCCTGCCTTTCGGATCGACGAACAGCGAACCGCTGAGCACGGCCATCGCCGTCCAGGCGTTGCGGACCACCTTGGCATCCGCCTCGCCGTCATCGAGGGGAAAACGAAAGCTGAATTCGGCGGCGATCGGCTCCAGCGCCTCGTCTTCCTTCCACCAGAGGATCAACGCGCATTCGGCTTTCACCTTTTTCGAGAAGCCCAGCCAGCCATCCTCGAAGACGTGCTCGATCACTTTCAGGCCCGAAACGGTCTCAACCTCTTCCTTCAGCGGCGGCAGCGACGCGCCGTCGAGTTTCTCGAAAGGAGCAAGGCAGGCGCCAACGGTCTGGAGTTTTTTCCGAGGGCCGACCCCGGCCTCGACGGAGCGGCTGAACAGCGCCCAGAAGCCCGGCATTCCGGATCGCGGAACCGCCTTGACGTCCTCTTCGAACTTACCCCGTCCGCGCCCCTCGCGCAGCCGGAACGCCTGCGCTCCGGCAAGCAGACGGTCCCCATGGCGGAATTTCAGCGTCGCATCCCAATCACCTTTCGAGGCGACCGGCCGTCGCAACCGGAAAACGAGGTCAGAGCGCTCGTAGAGGACCTGGTCAGGCGTATCGAGGAAAAACACGTTTCGCTGCTTGTCCGGCTCTAGCAGATTCAACTTGCCGCTTGCGCCGATCCCGGCTTCGCCAAGCCGATTGACCGTGTCCGTCCAGAAATCCGCGGCCTTCGAACGGCAGGCGGCTTCGTCGCCGGCAAACGCCTGCGCGTACAGCGTCAGCTTGTATTCGCGAGACGATAGCTTCATCTATTCCCCTCCCCCAAGGCCGCGGCACGCCGTGCATCACCGACCATGCGCACAATCCTGAATAGTGTCAATTCGGCCCACTTTCCCCACCCGCTGAAATTCGCTAGGTCTCCGGACATGAGCATTCTGCCCGATTTTCTCCGCATCGATCCCGACACCCGCCGCGTCTCGCTGGACGGCCGCAACCCGGCTTTCTACAGCGACCCGAACCGCGTCTACGCCCTCCTCCACGAGCAATGTCCGACGTTCTATTGGGAAGAACAGCGGCAATGGTTCTTCACCGGCTACGACCATGTGAGCGGGCTGTTGCGCGACCGGCGGTTCGGACGCCAGGTCCTGCATATCGCCAGCCGCGAGGAACTCGGGCTTCCCGAACCCCTGCCGCATCTCGAAAACTTCGATCTCGCCGAGCGGTATTCGCTGCTGGAGCTCGAGCCGCCTGAGCACACCCGGCTTCGCACGCTCGTCAACCGCGCTTTTGTCTCGCGGCATATCGAAAGGCTCCGGCCGGAGATCGCAGAACTTGCCGAAAGGCTGATCGACGGGTTCGAGGCCCAAGGCGAAACGGAACTGCTTTCCTCCTTCGCCGACATCATCCCGGTGACGATGATCGCCCGGATGATCGGCATCCCGGACGAGATGGGGCCGCAGCTTCTCAAATGGTCACATGCCTATGTCGGCATGTACATGTTCAAGCGGACCGAGGACGACGAACATGCTGCCAACCGCGCGGCTAAGGAATTCGCGGAATACGTCAAGAGCCTGATCGCCGAGCGCCGCCGGCAGCCGCGCGAAGATCTCCTCACCCACATGATCCATACGGAGCATAAGGGCCAGTATCTCACGGACGACGAGCTGGTCTCGACCACCATCGTGCTGCTCAATGCCGGCCACGAGGCGACGGTGCACCAGATCGGCAATTCGGTGCGGGTGATCCTGGAGAGCGGCCTTCCGCCGGCAGACCTTTTCCGCGACGAGGCGGCGACCGAGCGGACGGTCGAGGAGACGCTGCGCATCTGTGCGCCGGTGCACATCTTCCAGCGCTGGGCGCTCGAGGATGTCCAGATCGACGGGCTCGATTTCAAGCGCGGCGACAAAGTGAGCCTCATCCTTGCCGCCGCCAATCTCGATCCGAAGAAATTCTCCGATCCGCTGGCCTTCAGGCCCGAGCGGCAGGAAGCGCCAAACCTCTCCTTCGGCGCCGGCATCCATTTCTGCATCGGCGCGCCGCTCGCAAGGCTGGAACTCAACACCGTGCTGCCGATTCTCTTCCGGCGGCTGCCCGGGATGCGGATCGCCCAGACACCGGTGGTAAAGGACGTCTACCATTTCCACGGGCTGGAGCGGCTGGACCTGGCCTGGGAACGGGCAAGCCCGGGCCTTTGAACTGTTCCCGGCGTTCGGCTGCGGACGGTGCCGCAGCCGCACTTCGCAATCAGACCCCGACGGAAACGCCGTAACGGGTCGCCGGTTTGTTGAGCGACAGATAGGGGCGCAGCCCGCCGCGGGCGGTCGTGTAGGTCTCATAAAGCTGCGTATCGGCAAGCGACGGCATGGTGACAAGTTCGCCGCGGTCGAGACCCACAAGCGCCGCGTCGACAAGGTCGCCGACTTCCATGACGGAGTTCGGGTCGAGACTATCCATCGAGCCGCCGACGCGATCGAAGATTTCGGTGCGGGTATAACCGGGCAGGACTGCCTGGATCGTGACCCCGGTGTCCTTCAGCTCGGAAGCAAGGGCTTCCGTCAGAGCAAGCACGAAGGCCTTGCTGGCGGCATAGGTGCCGCTGAAGAATTCCGCGGCGAGTGCGACGGCGGAGGCGATGTTGACGATAGCGCCCTTACCCCGGGCGGCAAAGGCCTGGGCTGCCGCGACAGCGAGACGGTTGGCGGCGGTGACGTTGAGATCGACCATCTGGTCGAGATAATCCGAATCGGCCTTCAGCAACGGGCCTTTCGGGCCGATGCCGGCATTGTTGACGAAGAGCGTGATCGAGCCGTCCTCGCGCAGGCGCTTGTCGACGATGAGCACGTCGGCGCGCTGGCTGAGATCGGCGCGCAGCACATCCGCCCTGACGCCATGTTCGCTCGCCAGCCGGCCGGCAAGCGCCTTCAGGCGATCCGCGTCGCGGGCGACGAGGACGAGATCATAGCCGCGCTTGGCGAGCTTTTCCGCATAGGTCGCGCCGATGCCCGACGATGCGCCGGTCACGAGTGCGGTTCCGAGTTTCGAATTGTTGGTCATGGTCCATCTCCTTTGGTTTCGACTGGGATTCTGGCCGGTATTCCGGCACCTGGAATTTGCTGGTATATGCCACTATATATGAAAGGCACGATTTGAAGCTGCAAGGGGCGAGCGCAAATTTTTCATCGGAGTGGAAGGGCCAGACAAAAGCGGGCATTGTCCCGCGACAGGATCGGAACAAGACATGACGGGCAAAAACAAGCAGGACAAGCAAGGGCAGATCGAGGACGGCATCTGGCTTCATTGCAGCAACAGTGCGGTGCGCCGCGCGTCGCGGCAGCTCGGCCAGCTCTACGAGGATGCGATGGGTGATACTGGCCTCAAGGGAACGCAGTTCTCGCTGATGTCGCAGATCGCCGGATCCGATGAGCCGACACTGAAAAACCTCGCCGACGCGATGGTCATGGACCTCTCGGCGCTCGGCCATACGCTGAAGCCGCTGATCCGCGACGGGCTGGTGGAACTGGTGCCCGATGCCCAGGACCGCCGCGCCAAGCGCGTCCGCCTGACGGACACAGGCGCGGCGACGCAGCTCGACCTTACCACCCGCTGGCAGGTGGCCCAGGACCGTTTCGACAAGGCGTTCGGCAAGGACAAATCAGAGGAATTGCGGCGGACGCTGGCGTTCATTTCCTCAGGCGAATTCGCGAAGGCCTTCAATGGGAATGAAGACGCCTGATCCTCAAACCCTGATCACGTAATCCTTGCGAGTCGTTTCAACGACTTCCCAGGTTCCCTTGAACCCCGGTCTGAGGATCATGCTGTCGCCGGTCTTCAACCGGACCGCCTCGCCACCCTCTTCGGTCACGATCGAATGGCCGGAGAGGATGTGGAAATATTCCCACTCCTCGTAGACGATCCGCCACTTGCCGGGCGTCGCTTCCCAGATGCCGGCATAGAGCCCGCCTTCGGCTTCCTCGAAACTCCAGGTGCGGAATGTCGGGGTACCGGAGACCAGCCGGTCCGATGCCGGGGCGCCTTCTTCCGGCGCGATGGTGGAGAGGTCGAATTTGATCCAGGCGCTCATTGTCCGATCTCCTTCAAATGACGGGAAAGCTGATTGGAGGCGATTGCGGCCAGTGCGCGCAGGCGATCTGTCGGCACGCCGTTGCGGGCGCTTGCCGAGAGGCCGGACATCGCCATCATGATGTAGTCGGTGATGAGTTCGGCACGCTGGGGTTCACGGCCTGCGATTGCGGCGTGGATGACCTTGCGGCTCATGTCCAGCATGCGCCGGGCCTGGTCGGAGGCCTGCGGGTCAACCGTGCCTCTTGCTCCCTCGATCACCATGCAGCCCGGCGCGTCACCGCTGCCGTAGTTGTCGGCGGCCTGCCTCAGCAGCGCGGCCACACCCTCGTCGAGTGGCTTTTCCGCTGCCAAGGCGCTCGGAACATCCAGGCCCTTCCTTTCCTCATAGCGTTTCAAGACAGCGCCGTAGAGTTCCGCCTTGCTGCCGAAGGCGGCATAAAAACTCGGCGGATTGATGCCGATCGCCTCGGTGAGATCGGCGACGCTCAACGCGTCGTATCCCTTCGCGTGGAACAGCGCCTGGGCCTTTGCCAGCGCCTCCTCCTTGTCGAAAGCGCGGGGCCGGCCGCGCGACAAGTTCTTTTTTGTAGTGTCCATTACAAAATCCTTGACTGCATTGCCCGTTCGAATTATGTAGCGCTCACTATATTAAATCAAGCCTCAATCAAGGAGACACGACAATGACCGACTTCCATGGAAAGAAAGTGCTGGTGCTGGGCGGCAGCCGCGGCATCGGTGCTGCAATCGTCCGCCGCTTTGCCGATGACGGCGCCGACGTGACGTTCACTTATGCAGGTTCCAAGGATGCCGCAGACGCTCTTGCCGTCGAGACCGGCGCCAAGGCCGTCCGGTCGGATGCGGCAGACCGCACGGCCGTGATCGGCACGGTGCGTGAGGCCGGCCCGCTGGACATTCTGGTCATCAGTGCCGGCACGCTGGCGCTCGGCAACCCGCTGGAACTCGACGCCGACGCGGTCGATCGGATGATCGACGTCAATGTCCGGGCACCCTACCATGCGGCGGTTGAAGCCGCCCGCAGCATGCCAGACGGCAGCCGGATCATCATCATCGGCTCGGTCAACGGCGACCGCATGCCGTTTGCCGGCGGCGCTGCCTATGCGCTGACCAAGTCGGCAATGCAGGGCATGGCGCGCGGTCTCGCCCGTGATTTCGGCGACCGCAACATCACCGTCAACGTCATCCAGCCCGGCCCGACCTCCACCGACATGAACCCGGAAGACGGCCCGATGAGCGACTTCATGCACGGTTTCATGGCCATCAAGCGCCATGGCCAGCCGGGCGAGATCGCCGGTCTTGCCGCTTATCTCGCCGGGCCGGAAGCCGGTTTCGTCACCGGCTCCCTTCAGACCATCGACGGCGGTTTTGGCGCCTGACGCCAAGATCCTCCCTCAGATCTTCGACAAGGCCTGGTCGAGGTCGGCGATGATATCGGCGGCATCCTCGATACCGACCGACAGGCGCACCACGTCCGGTCCGGCGCCGGCGGCGATCTGCTGTTCTTCGCTCAGCTGCCGGTGCGTCGTCGAGGCCGGATGGATGACCAGCGAGCGGGTGTCGCCGATATTGGCGAGGTGGGAGAAAAGCTGCAAGCTTTCGACCAGCGTCTTGCCCGCCTCGTAACCGCCGGTAACGCCGAAGGTGAAGACCGAGCCGGCGCCCTTCGGCGAATACCGCCTCTGCAGGGCGTGGTTGGGATCGTCTTCCAGGCCGGAATAGCTGACCCAGGCGACCTTCGGATGCACCTTCAGCCATTTGGCGACGGCCGCGGCATTGTCGGAATGTTTCTGCATCCTGAGCGGCAGCGTCTCGATGCCGGTCAGGATCATGAAGGCGTTGAAGGGCGAGATCGCCGGGCCGATGTCGCGCAGGCCAAGCACGCGGCAGGCGATGGCAAAGCCGATATTGCCGAAAGCCTGGTAGAGGACGATGCCGCCATATTCCGGGCGCGGCTCCGAGAGCATCGGATAGTTTCCCGATTTCGACCAGTTGAACGTGCCCCCGTCGACGATCACGCCGCCCATGGAATTGCCGTGGCCGCCCATGAACTTGGTCAGCGAATGGATGACGATGTCGGCACCGTGTTCGAGCGGCCGGACGAGATAGGGGCTCGCCATCGTGTTGTCGACGATCAGCGGAATGCCGCGCCGCTGCGCCACCTCGGCGATCGCCGCGATATCCACGAACGTGCCGGCGGGATTGGCGAGGCTCTCGATGAAGATCGCGCGGGTGCGCTCGTCGATGCCGGCCTCGAAGCTCGCCGGATCGTCGGTATCGGCCCAGCGCACCTGCCAGTCGAAGTTCCTGAACGCATTGCCGAACTGGTTGATCGAGCCGCCATAGAGCTTTCGCGCCGCGATGAAATTGTCGCCCGGCTGCATGATCGTGTGGAATGTCAGCATCTGCGCCGCATGGCCGGAGGCGACCGCGAGCGCCGCGGTCCCCCCTTCGAGGGCCGCCACCCGTTCCTCCAGCACTGCCTGGGTCGGATTCATGATGCGGGTGTAGATATTGCCGAATTGCTGCAGGCCGAAAAGCGCGGCGGCGTGGTCCGCGTCGTTGAAGACGAAGGACGTGGTCTGGTAGATCGGCGTCGCCCGCGCCCCGGTCGTCGGGTCGGGCTGCGCCCCCGCATGCACGGCCAGCGTCGAAAACCCCGGATTGAGTTTCGGCATTTTAGTCCCTCCCCTTGAAATGGCGCTCGCTTTGATAGCGCTGCAACAGACCCCGGCGGTTGATCACGATCAAGGTATATCGTTCCCCGGAACCTATCCTCCCAGGAAATAGAGAGGAGTTCACAATGGGCAACACGATCCCTACCCCGGAAAATCTTACCGGCAGGCTGAAGCGCTGGTGTTCCGCCACATGGGCGGCGATCAACGAGGCGAAGCTTCTCGCCAGCCTCGACGACGAGACCGTCAAGCTGTTGGCGCAGGACAACGCCTTGTCGGAGCAGGAACTGCGCGAACTGATCGCCAAAGGCCCGCATGCGGCCGACGAGATGCTGGCGCTGATGAAGCTGCTCAACATCGATCCGGAGGAAGCCAGACTGGAGGATCCGGCGGAATTCCGAGACATGCACGTCACCTGTGTCCATTGCGGCGAGAAGACCCGCTGTCGGCGCGAACTTGCCGACGGCCGCGCCGCCGCCGACTTCGCAAGCTATTGCGGCAATGCCGAGCTGCTCGACGATATGCGCAGCCGACCGGAACTGCTCGCTAAATAACACCGGCTTAGGTGGACGTCTCAGGCAACCAGGCGGGGATACTCGATCGCCGGGCAGCGGTCCATGACGACTTTGACGCCGGCGGCTTCCGCCTTTTTGGCGGCCTTGTCGTCACGCACGCTGAGCTGGCCCCAGATCACCTTCGGCCTGGTTTCGAGCCCTATCGCCTCGTCCACGACACTGTCCAGATATTCAGCGGCGCGAAAAACGTCGACCATGTCGACCGGCTGCGGCACGTCCGCAAGCGTCCTGTAGACCGTCTGCCCCAGGATCTGCTTGCCGGCCTGGCCGGGATTGACCGGAAACACCGTATAGCCCTTGGAGAGCAGGAACCCCATGACCCGGTTGCTTGGCCTGTCGGCATTCGGGGAGGCGCCGAGAAGCGCGATCGTCTTGGTGCCCTTCAGGATGTCGGCGATATAGGCATTGTCGTAATGGTCATGGTTCATGACGGCGGCTCCCGCAATAGTGCGCCTCTGGCGGCGCGGTGCTTCTGCGCTATGTAAGTCCGTATCTCGTCAAAAGGGATGAGGATCATGAAAAAAATTCTCGGCTGTCTTGCGATCATGGCCTCCGGCACCCTCCTCTCGAGCGAGCCGGCCGCAGCGATATCGCGCTACAATTCCACCGGCATGTCCTGCGCCGCCGTGCAGCGGGCGATCGGCCGGGAGGGCGCGGTGATCCTGCGTTATCCCTCCCGCAACAAGGCGCGGATGACACTCTACGACCGCTATGTCATCGACAGCGGCTACTGCGACGGCCATGAGTTCGCTGACCGGGTGACGGTACCGACGGCCGACACGCCGAGCTGTCCCGTTCGGGCCTGCAAAAGAAGACCCGATCCGGAAGATTGTTTTCCTCTCCAGGCAGGCTGCCTGAGATTTTAGGCGGCTTCTTGAGTGAAAAAATCGAGAATGCTCAGCATGCTGATGTTCTTCGAATGTTCAGATTATACTCCCTCTTTGTACCCGCACATATTAGCACCATCTTATGGTTGAATTAGAAAGCGCTACTAGATTTTGCTGAGGCAAACTTATTTCTCTGAACATTTGTCAGTTTCCCTCCTGATTGCGCATGCTGTTGAAATGTGAGCACGTGACAACTATCCGCGGCGGCGGAATCCGCATAAAACTTTCAAAAAAGGTATCGACCTCGCCAATTCGGCTCTTACTCGCCATCTTTTCGTCAACACAACCACTGATATATATAGAACGAGCAATAAGCACGATGGGTGGGCAACTCACCCTGCCATCTCGACAGGTTTTCCCGGGCTTCCGACAGCCGTTCCCAAGCCGGATTTGCCGCCGGGCCGAATTCCGGCTTGCGGGTATATGATGGGTTTTCTTTCCCATTAGAAGAGACAAAAAGACAGCGGCCGAACGTCTGGTTTGACTGCCGCGACGGGCTGGGCCAGCAATTTGGCATAACCAGCCTTCGATTTTGCTCGAAAAATGTGGTATCACGGAACCACATCGATAAGCCATTGATTTTACTTGATCTATTTTTCAGCCCGGCAAAATCGTCACCTTGACGCTTTCGGTCTCCCTCGGTATAAGCCGCCCCAGATCGCGGACCCTCTCGGCCCGCTTTCTTTTTGCCGGCCTCGGCCAAGGCAATCCAAGCAACAAGAAACGCCCTGCACTCGAACCTTTCGAGTGTCACGGGTTCTAGATGAAAGAGCTGAAAACATGTCAACCTTCGTTCAGAAGCCTGCAGAGGTGGTGAAGAAGTGGGTGATCATCGATGCCGAAGGCCTCGTTGTCGGTCGCCTCGCCACCATCGTTGCCAACCGTCTGCGCGGCAAGCACAAGGCCACCTTCACCCCGCACGTCGATGATGGCGACAACGTCATCATCATCAATGCGGAAAAGTGCGTCCTCACCGGCAAGAAATATTCCGACAAGACCTATTACTGGCACACCGGTTACCCGGGTGGCATCAAGGAGCGCACTGCGCGCCAGATCATCGAAGGCCGCTTCCCGGAGCGCGTCATCGAGAAGGCTGTCGAGCGCATGGTTCCCCGTGGTCCGCTCGGCCGTCGCCAGATGAAGAACCTGCGCGTCTACGCCGGTTCCAACCATCCCCATGAAGCACAGCAGCCGGTCGCTCTCGACGTGGCATCGCTGAACAGCAAGAACGTAAGGAGCGCCTGATAATGGCCGATCTTTCCTCCCTGAAGGACCTCGCGCCGGCTTCCGAAGCTGCCGCTCCGGTCTATGTCCGCAAGGTCGACAGCCTCGGTCGCTCCTACGCGACCGGCAAGCGCAAGAACGCCGTCGCCCGCGTCTGGGTCAAGGCCGGCACCGGCAAGATCACGATCAACGGCCGTGACTTCTCTACCTACTTCGCCCGTCCCGTCCTGCAGATGATCCTGCAGCAGCCGGTTATCGCCGCTGCCCGCACCGGCCAGTTCGACATCGTTGCGACCGTCACCGGTGGTGGTCTCTCCGGCCAGGCCGGCGCCGTTCGTCACGGCGTCTCCAAGGCCCTCACCTACTTCGAGCCGGGCCTTCGCGGCGTGCTCAAGAAGGGTGGCTTCCTGACCCGCGACAGCCGCGTGGTCGAGCGTAAGAAGTACGGCAAGGCCAAGGCCCGCCGCTCCTTCCAGTTCTCCAAGCGTTAATCGCTTCCGGATTACGGACCTTCAAAAGGCGGGGCTTCGGCTCCGCCTTTTTCGTTTGCGGGCATTTTTCAAATCGGCAGCTCGGTGGTCGATTTCAGTTCGCGCAGGACGAAGCTGGACACCACGTTGCGCACATGCGGGTTGCGCATCAGGTGGCGGGTCATAAACGCCTCGTAGGCTTCGACATCGCGCGCCCGGATCTTCAGCATATAATCGAAGGTTCCCGACAGCGCGTAACACTCCATGATCTCCGGCCGGTCGCGCACGACCGCCGCAAAGGCCTCGATCGCCTCCTCGTGGTGGTCCTCGAGCGTCACATGGGCGACGATGCAGAGCTTGAGGTCGAGCTTTGCCGGATCGAGAAGCGCAACCCGCTTTCGAATGACGCCCTCGGCCTCCAATTCCTGGATCTTGCGCCATGCGGTGCTCTGCGACATGCCCGCCTTCTCCGCCAGTTCGGCGAGCGATGCACCGTCGCCTGCCTGTACAAGCTGCAGAAGCTTGCGGGCGGCTTGCAGGTTTTCTTTCATGATGATCTCCCCTCCCGAAATATCCTCCCATTATTTACGCTCACTTCGGCAAAGCTGAAATGATTACCCGCGCTTTCGGAGATATAATGGTGATCCGACAGCCGGCGGCTGGAGCACCCGGCTTATTCCATCACCGAACGGGAGGTCGCTGATGACCAAGCAAAGCACCTATACGGCAAACCTGCCGGATGCGGACGGCGTCTATCACTACACGAGCGAAGAAGACCGGATCTGGAACGAGCTCTATCAGCGCCAGATGACGCTGCTGGCCGACAAGGCCTGCCGGGAATATCTGGAGGGCGTCAAAGCGCTCGGACTGAAACCGGACAAGGTGCCCCAGCTTCGCGATATCGACCGGCGCCTGAACGAGACCACCGGCTTCGGCGTGGAGGGCGTGCCGGCGCTCATTCCGCCATCGCGCTTCTACGAACTGCTGTCGCAGGGTAAGTTTCCGCTGGCGACCTTCATCCGCCGCCGCGAGCACATCGACTATATCGAGGAACCGGACATTTTTCACGAGGTCTTTGGCCACTGCCCTCTCCTGACCAACCAGAGCTATGCCAATTTCGTGCGCCGCTTCGGCGAAAAAGCCGTGGGGCTCGGCCGAGAATATTCCTGGCACCTGTTCCGGATATTCTGGTTCACGGTCGAGTTCGGCCTGATCGACACGCCGCAGGGACGCCGCTGCTTCGGCGCCGGCATTGTTTCCTCTCCCAACGAGACACGGGCTGCTATGGAAGGCAAGGAAGCCGAATTCCGGCCCTTCGACCTGATGACGGTGCTCAGAACCCCCTACCGCATCGATATCGTCCAGCCGATCTACTACGTCATCGACAGTTTTGCGCAGCTGGAATCGATCATCGAGGAGGATATCGGTGCGCGCATCGGGCAAGCCAAGGCACTGGGGGATTTTCCGCCCGCGTTCGAAGCCAAGGCCTCCTGAGCGGGGGAATTTTACTCCCTACGGCTTGCCTTGTCGGGCCTTATTGTCCAACGTCCCGCCACCTGATTATGGGGGGGACGCCATGGCAGAAAAGTCGATCGACCATGCCTTCACTGCAAAAAGCCTGAACTCGGCCGCCTCGGACCCGACCTTTGCCGGGGCCCTGTCGTTCATGCGCCGCCGCTTCACCAAGGATCTGGCGGGTGTCGATGCTGTCGTCTGGGGCATTCCCTTCGATGCCGCGACCTCCAACCGGCCGGGCGCCCGGTTCGGGCCGCAGGCGATCCGGCGGGCGTCGGCGATCTTCGACAATGATCCGCAATATCCGTTCCAACGCGATCTCTTTGCCGAGATGGCCGTCATCGACTACGGTGACTGCCTCATCGACTACGGCAACCATCAGAAAACGCCTGATGCGATCGAGGCCCAGGCGAATGTCATCCTCGACGGCGGTGCGTTTCTGCTGACACTCGGGGGCGACCACTATGTCACCTGGCCGCTGCTCAAAGCGCATGCCGCCAAGCACGGGCCGATGGCGCTGGTGCAGTTCGACGCCCATCAGGACACGTGGCTCGACGACGAGGGACGCATCGACCACGGCTCCTTCGTCGCGCGGGCGGTGCGGGCCGGCATCATCGATCCCGCCCGGTCGATCCAGGTCGGTATCCGCACCCATGCGCCGGAGGATTTTGGCATCCGCCTGCTCTACGGCCATGAGGTCTACGAGATGACCTCGGCCGGGATTGCCAAAACGATCCTCGATCATGTGGGGCAGACGCCGACCTATCTCACCTTCGACATCGACTGCCTCGACCCGGCCTTCGCACCGGGTACCGGCACGCCGGTCGCCGGCGGGCCTTCGAGCGCGAAAATCCTCTCGGTCCTGCGCCAGCTTGGACCCCTCGATATCCGCGGCGCCGATGTCGTCGAAGTGGCGCCGGCCTATGACCATGCGGATATCACCGCCATTGCGGGAGCGACCGTTGCGATGTATATGCTCGGCCTGCGCGCCGAACGACGCGCGGCCCGTTAATTTTCTGAATCAACTTGCTGGTAAACTGAATCCGGCATCCAATCCAAGGCACTGATCTAACAGGACAATGACCATGACAGCGAAAATCTTCATCGATGGCGAACACGGCACCACGGGACTGCAGATCCGCACCCGCATGGCCGGCCGCCGCGACGTCGAATTGCTGTCGATCCCGGAAGCGGAGCGGCGCAATGCCGCCATGCGCGAGGATCTCCTGAACAGCGCCGATATCGCCATCCTCTGCCTGCCCGATGATGCGTCGCGGGAAGCCGTGAAAATGCTTGCCGGCAACAACAGGGTGCGGGTTATCGACACCTCGACCGCCTTCCGCGTCGATCCGTCCTGGGCCTATGGCTTTGCGGAAATGGACAAGACGCAGGCCGACAAGATCAAGGCCTCCCGGCACGTCGCCAATCCGGGCTGCTATCCGACCGGCGCGATCGGCCTCATCCGGCCGCTGCGCGCCGCCGGCATCCTGCCCGACGGTTATCCGGTCACGGTCAATGCCGTTTCCGGCTATACGGGCGGCGGCAAGCAGATGATCGCGCAGATGGAAGACTCGTCCAGAGAAGACGCCATCTCGGCCAACAATTTTCTCTACGGCCTGCCACTCAAGCACAAGCACGTGCCGGAGATGAAGATCCACGGCCAGCTCGACCGCGCGCCCCTCTTCTCGCCGTCGGTCGGCCGCTTCGCACAAGGCATGATCGTGCAGGTGCCGCTCTTCCTCGAAGATCTCCAGGAAGGCACGACGATCGAAGGCATCCACAAGGTGCTGGTCGAGCACTATGCCGGCCAGGACATCGTCACCGTCGTGCCGCTCGAAGAGAGCAAGGCGCTTGCCCGCGTCGATGCGGAAGAGCTGGTCGATACCGACACGATGAAGCTTTTCGTGTTCGGCACGCCGGGCGGCGCGCATGTCAATCTTGTGGCCTTGCTCGACAATCTCGGCAAGGGTGCCTCGGGTGCCGCCGTCCAGAACATGGACCTGATGCTTTCGGCCTGATGGCGGGAAGCTTTTCCTTTCCTGGCGATTGGCGGATCGAAACCGCCAGACAGATCGCCGATACGGTCGTCGGCACCGTCCATGAAGTGACGCGTGCCGGCGGCGAGATCGATATCGTCAAAGTGCTGAAACCCAGGGCATTGGAAGACAGTCTTCGCGGGGCCGATTTCATGGCCTGGCGGGATGGCGTCGGCTGCATTCGGCTGATCGCGCGTTCCGGCAACCTCCTGCTGATGGAACACGCAGGCACGATGACGCTGCGCGATCATATGGAAACCCATGGCGACGAGCACGCAACCCGGATCGCCGCCGAGGTCCTCGCGGAGTATCATCGGGCGTCCGACATGGCTCCGCCCGCAAGCCTGATGCCGCTTTCCCGCTATTTCAAAAGCCTGTTCGAGAAGGCCGAGGCAGACCACCGCGACGGTGTTGCCAGCCCGTTCATCGCGGCGGCGGAATTGGCGGAGACGCTGATCGCCGATCAGCGGGACATCAAGCCGCTGCATGGCGACCTGCATCACGAAAACATCATGCTTGGCCCGCGTGGCTGGCTGATCATCGATCCGGCTGGCCTCATCGGCGATGCCGCGCTCGATGTCGCCAACATGTTTTCCAATCCGCTCGACCGCTTCGACCTCACCCGGAATGAAGAACGCATTGCCTCCATGGCCGGCGTATTTGCCGAAACGCTTGGCCGCGACGTCCGCACCATCCTTAAATACGCCTTCGCCTATGGCTGCCTGTCGGCCGCCTGGCATGAAGAGGACGGCAATGCGAAAGACCGCGACGACGAGCTTGCCGTCGCCGCCGCGGTCCAACGTGTGCGGCAACAGGCCTAAGCGAGCGTCCGCTTCAAACCCAGATGGACGGCGAGTTTCTCGCCGGGGCCATGCACGGCGGCGAAGAGCAGGCCGGCGAGGAAGGTGAAGTGGTCGACGAAGAAGCCGAACTCCGCCTGGTTGGCTTGCCAATGGCTCGGGCCATGGAAGGCGAAGGCCAGGAAGATGACGTAGGCGCCGGCAAGTAGCGCCGCTTCGGAGAAAAAGGCGCCGGTCAGGAATGCGAGAGCCAGCCCCACCTCGAAGATCGCCGCGATCCAGGCGAGAAACAGCGGAAACGGAAATCCGGCGCCTGAGATGAAGACGGCCGTCGCCTGCATGTCGAGAAACTTGAACGTCGTCGCCATGACGAACAGGCCGCCGAAGATCAGCCTTGCGACGAGAATTGCGATTGTCCTTGCCATAACCCTACCCTCTCCTTGGCCGAAGCCTTTGAACTATGTCTCGAGGACGGGCGAAGGACACTGTCGCCGACATCGGGCCGCAGATTTTTCGCAGAAAAAAAGCGGACGGAAATCGATCCGCCCGCCTTCCGAAGGTTTTCACTCCACTCGGGCATCAGCCGCCTGTGACGATCGCGGTTTCCGGCGGATATTCGCCGACGAAGGCGCGCCAGTGGGCGACGGCGAAGCCGAGCACGACCAGCGCGGCGGCCTGGTGCGTCAGCGCCAGATCGAGCGGCACCTGCATGACGAGCGTCGAGATACCGATGACGGCCTGTAGCGTCACCAGACCGAACAGCAGGACGGAACGGCGGGCATGGGTCGAGCCGGGGGCCAGCCGGAGAGAAACGATCATGTGCGCGAGAGTAGCGGCCCACAGAACATAGGCGCCGCAGCGGTGCACGAACTGCACCGTCTTCGGGTTCTCGAACAGATTGATCCACCAAGGCTGCTGGACGAAGAGATCGCCGGGGACCAGAGCACCGTCCATCAGCGGCCAGGTGTTATAGGAAAGGCCGGCATCGAGCCCGGCCACCAGGGCGCCAAGATAGATCTGGAAGAGGACCAGGAAGGCGATGCCGCCAGCCGCCCATTTGGATCTTGCCGTCGGCGGAAGGTCACGGCTGTGCGGCGCCAGCCCGCGCATGATCCAGATACAGGCGGCGAAGATCAGACAGGCGATGACCAGATGCGTGGCGAGCCGGTATTGCGAGACGCTGACCAGTTTGGTGAGGCCGGAAGACACCATCCACCAGCCGATGAAACCCTGGAAGCCGCCGAGCGCCAAAAGGCCGACGAGCGGACCGCGCAGGCGCTTTTCGATACGGCCGGTGAGCCAGAAGAAGATCAGCGGCAGGGCGAAGACCAGGCCGATCGAGCGGGCCAGGAACCGGTGCGCCCATTCCCACCAGAAGATCGACTTGAATTCCTGGACGGTCATGTCCTTGTTGATTTCCTGATATTGCGGAATGCGCTGGTAAAGGCGGAACTCCTCGTCCCATTCCGCAGCCGACAGCGGCGGGATAACGCCGTGGATCGGCTTCCATTCGGTGATCGACAGGCCGGAGTCGGTAAGCCGCGTCGCGCCGCCGACCAGGACCAGACAGAACAGCGTAAAAACGACGACGCCGAGCCAGATGCGCACGGCCTTGCGGTCGCGCTTGCGGCGCCTGGTATGGTTCAGGACATCGATGATCACAGCATCGGTTGCCGACATGGGTATGCTCCTGTCGCTCAAGCCAAAAGGACGCGGCACATGGCAAGCATCCATCAAGCATTTCGCGTTGCTTTGCCCCATCAACCCATGCAAAACAAGCCCCGGCGCTTTGCGGCATGCGGTCGCGGATAGGAGAAGACGTCTTGGTCCCGCGTTTGAGAAGTTTCATCGGCACCATCCTGATCATCATCCTGGTGATCTTCTATGCGCTTGCCGCGACGACCTTCGCGACGCTGCTGCTTGGCACCGCGCCCTGGTGGGTGCATTTCCTCTACTTCCTGATCAGCGGCCTCCTCTGGATCCTGCCAGCCATGCTGATCATCAAATGGATGGCCGGGCCACGGCCGAAACCTTGAACGGTTTTACCGGCGGTTAACCAGCGGCAACGGTTTCGCGGGGCTCAAGCCCGGCGGTAAACCGATTTTTGGTGCGCTCCCTCTATCTTGCCGGCCAAACGGGATGAGCGGGCGAGGCCATGCAGCAGCGGAAAATCCAAAACGAAGAGCAGACCGAGGAAGAGAGCTTTCCCGGAACCAGTGATCCGACAATCCGGTTCTGCGACCTCACCCTCGTTTTGAGCAACGATCTACGCTCCGTGGAAGCGGAATGGCGGCGCCTCGAAAGCCTGGCCAAGAACTCCTTGCATCAGGGTTTCGAGTGGTGTTTCGCCTGGGCCCAGGCGCATCAAAGCGAACTCGTGATCGTTCAAGGCGTCGTCGATGGTCGCACGCTTTTCATCCTGCCGCTGGAAATCATCCAGGAACGCCGCGCCCGGATCGCCCGCCTGCTTGGGCACCGGTTCAACAACGTCAATACAGGCCTCTTCGATGCCGAACTCGCCGCACCCGATGCGGAAGAACTTCAGAACTTCGGCTATAGCCTAAGGCTCGCCCTCTCCGACAAAGCGGACTTGGTCGTCCTCGACAATATCCCGCTCGTCTGGCGGGGCATGCGACATCCGCTGTCCGCGTTCGCTTCGATCGAGAACCAGAACCATTCCTTCCAGCTGCCGCTCTTTCCAAATTTCGAGGCGACGCTGGCGCAGCTCAATGCGAAAAGCCGCCGCAAGAAGTTCCGCTCGCAGAGCCGCAAGATCGAGGCGATCGGCGGTTATGACCATTTCACCCCGACCGATCCCGCCGAAAAACACGCCCTGCTCGACATCTTCTTCCGCCAGAAAGGCGAACGGCTGAGACTGTTCGGACTGCCTGACGTCTTTCAATTGCCCGGCATCCAGGATTTCTTCCACCGCCTCATGGATGTTCCGGTCAACGGAACCGACACGCCGCTGATGCTGCATGCCATCCGGTTGCGCGGCGAGCATGACGGGCATATCGCGGCGATCGCCGGCCTGTCGCGCAAAGGCGATCATGTCATCTGCCAGTTCAGCTCGATCGACGAGACGGTCTGCCCGGAGGCGAGCCCCGGCGAATTGCTGTTCTGGCTGATGATCGAGCAATCCTGCCGCGAGGGCGCCTCGGTGTTCGATTTCGGCGTCGGCGACCAGCCCTACAAACGCAATTGGTGCACCCAGGAAACGGTTCAGTACGATATGCTGATACCGCTGACCTGGAAAGGTTCGGTGATGCGGCCGCTCCTGGTCGGAGTGACCAAAGGGAAGGCGGCAGTCAAGCGCAGTCCGCATCTCTATGCGATGGTGCAACGCTGGCGGTCCCGCCGGTGCCCGAAGGCGTCGGAAGCTCCCGCCTCCGACGCAGAACCGTCAGCCGAATAATCAGGCAGCGCGGCGTTTGCCGGGGCGTGGCGAATGCCGGTCGGCGGTCTGCGCCATGACCAGCAGGTTGCCGTAACCGGCCGCCTCGAAATCCGTCACCAGTTCGGCGACCTCCTCATCCTTGAAGCCCGGAACCGACAGGATAATTTCTGCCATCGCGTTGCGGGTCAGGCGGGAGATGCCGGCAATCTCGGCCGGACCGCATTCGATCAGCACCAGGTCATAGGCATCCGCCAGCGCATCGATGATCATCGACAGGCGATCGACGCCGCGCATCGCACGCGCCGGGTCCGAGGCGCCGTGCGGGATGATATGCGCGTCGGAAAGCCGGTCCGGATGGATCGCGTCGCCGAAGGCGGTTTCGCCGCAGAGGAGGTCGGTAATGCCGGGCAGTTTCGGATTTTCCGCCATCATCTGCGTCGGAGTGGCAGAACCGGTCATGTCGACGAGCACGATGGTGCGGCCGCTCTCGGCAATCTCGCGGGCAAGCATGACGGTCGCGGTCGAGCCCTCGTCACCGCCTGGTGAAATGGCGACCGCGACAGGCACATCGTGGCGCTGCAGGTAATGCGCGACGGAGCCGATGGTGAAGCCTCGGTCATCGACCTCCGTTGCGGCTTCCTCTGCCTCGCCTTCCTTCTCCGAGAGCGACTGTTCGGCGATCTTGGCATAGGCGAGTGCTGCAGCGTGCTTCGGATTTTCGCGAGCCGGTTCCGGCCGGTCGAAACGGGCGGCCTCGGCCTGCATCTGATGGACCGGCAGCGGAGCGGCTGTGGCTGGAGCGGATGCGGCAGGTTCCACCATGATGTCATCCTCGACATCACGAACACCCGACGGTCGCAGCGCGCGGCCGGAGAAGAGCTCGATGACGATGACGATCAGGCAGCCAAAAATGAAAGTCGCGAGCGAGACGACGATGACGATCGGGATGATCTTCGGGAAATAGGGTTCCGACGGTTCGACGGCTTTCGAGACGACGCGTGCATCGGCCGGGCTCGAATTGCCCTCGAGGCGGGAGCTCGCCTCGCGGTAACGGGCGAGATAGGTTTCGAGCAGCTGGCGCTGGGCGGCGGCCTCGCGTTCCAGCGCGCGCAGGCCGACTTCCTCTTCGCCCGCCTTGGCGGAATCCGCCTTCAACCCGTTGAGCTGGCCCATCAATTGGCGCTCGCGGATGCGCGACATCTCGGCTTCGTTTTCCAGGCTCGCGAGGATCTTCTTGGTCTCGCTTTCGATCTGCTGACGGATGCCGGAAAGCTGGCCGCGCAGGCCTTTCAGCCGCGGATGACCTTCGAGCAGCGAGGTCGCGGAGTCGGAGATCTGCGCCTGTAGGTTGGCTTCCGCTTCCTTCAGCCGCTGGATGACCTGCGAACCGACGACATCGCTCAGCGTGTCGGAAGCGCGGCCGGCCTTCAGCGCCGTCCGAACGTTTTCGGCGCGCGCCTCGGCATTGGCCCGCTCGCCGCGGATACGGGCAAGTTCGGTCGAGATGTCGTTAAGCTGCTGGGTCGAGAAGCTGTTGGTCTCGGTGGTCTGGAACAGGCCGTTGGAGGAGCGGTAATCCGCCACCTTCTTTTCGGCCTCCTGGACCTTCCGGGTCAGGCTGGCAATTTCCGGCTGTAGCCATTTGGCGGTCTCGGAATGCGTGTCGAGCTTGGCACCGCTCTGGAGCTGGAGATAGACCTCGGCCATCCTGTTCGGGATGTCGGCGGCAAGCTTCGGATCGCGCGAGGAGAACTCGATGGCGATGACGCGCGAATTCTCGACCGCGTAGACATTCAGCTTGTCGCGGAATTCCTGGATGACCCGGTCTTCCGGATCGAGCTTCATCGGATCCTGTTTCAGGCCGATCAGAACCAGCGGATCAGGCAGGAAGGACTGCGCAGCCGGATCGAATTCCTTGAGCTTGGCGAGGTTGAGGTCGCGGGCGACCCGCTTGATGAGATCGGTCGATTGCAGCAGCTGTGCCTGGCTGGTGATGTTGAGCGAGTCCAGCAGCGGGTCGTTGGCCTGTGCGGCCGCGTCCCCTCCCGAGAGGTTCGGCGAGCGGGATTCGATCAGCAGCCGCGTCTCGCCCTTGTAGCTGGGCTTCATCAGGCTCGTTCCGACCAGTGCGATCGCGGCTGCGACGATCGTCGCGCCCAAGATCCTGCCCTTGCGTTCCCAGACCGCCGAGATGACCCGCCCGAGGTCGATATCCACGTCCTGATTGCCACCGTTTACGCCTGACATGATACGCTCCAACTGATCCGGTTTCGGCGAACAGTAAAGGATCATGGTAACGCGAGGGTTAATGGCCAAGTACAGTGGCAGCACCTCGAAGAAAATCCCCAAATTCCCGGCCTCTTTACCGGGCATTAACCCTAACGGATCGATAACGGGGACAGATGGTATGAACAGCCGGAGCCTCGACCGCGGAAATGTCCTTCGCCCCCTTCAAACGCGTGATGGCCAAACAGGTGCTGGCGTTAGCCCTCGCTGCGACGGCGCTTGCCGGCTGCTCGAGCTACGCGCCCGCTCCGAAAAGCTTCCAGCAGGCAACCATTCAGCCGTACAGGCTGGATAGCGGCGACCGGCTGCGCGTCAGCGTCTTTGAGCAGCCCGGCCTCACCAATACCTATACGGTCGACCAGGCCGGTTATATCGCCTTCCCGCTGATCGGCCAGGTGGCAGCTCGTGGCCAGACGCTGCCGGCGCTCGAAGGCTCGATCGCGTCGCGCCTGAAGCAGGGTTATCTGCGCGATCCGGACGTTACCGCCGAGATCGACCGCTATCGTCCCGTCTTCGTCATGGGCGAAGTCGGCCGGCCGGGGCAATATTCCTATGTGCCGGGGATGACCGCCCAGAACGCGATCGCGATCGCCGGCGGCTTCACCTCCCGCGGCAACCAGCGCGATGTCGACGTCACCCGCAAGATCAACGGCCAGGTGATCACCGGCCGCACCGTCATCTCTTCCACGGTGCTTGCCGGCGACACGATCTACGTCCGCGAGCGGCTGTTCTGACCGGTCCATGGCGGAAGGCGCTCCCCTGCGGATACTCCACTGCTTCAGGTCGCCCGTCGGCGGGATTTTTCGCCACGTGCGCGACCTCGTCGAGGAGCATCGGGCTGCCGGCCATGAGGTCGGCATCCTGTGCGACAGCTCGACCGGCGGAGCCCATGAGGACCGCCTCTTCGACAGCATCCGGCCGCTGCTTTCGCTCGGCCTCACCCGCATTCCGATGCGCCGCGCCATCGCTCCTTCCGATTTCGCCGCCATCTACAGGAGTTACAAACATATCAAGAGCTTGCAGCCGGACATCTTGCACGGGCACGGCGCCAAGGGTGGCGCCATTGCCCGGCTGATCGGCTCAGCCCTGCGGGTCAACAGGTATCGCGTAGCCCGCCTCTATTCGCCGCATGGCGGCAGCCTGCATTTCAACCGGTCGAGCCTTTCCGGCCAGGCCGTGCTGCGGCTGGAACGTTTCCAGGAACATTTCGGCGACGCGCTCGTCTTCGTCTGCGACTATGAGCGGCGCACCTACGAGGCCAAGGTCGGCAAGCCGCGCAAGGTATCGCGCGTCATCTACAACGGCATCAAGGATGCCGAGTTCGAGACGGTCGCCACCGACCCGGCGGCACCGCATTTTCTCTATATCGGCATGCTGCGCGACCTGAAGGGGCCGGATGTCTTCATCGACGCCTTCGCCCGCACCGAAAGGGCGGTCGGTCATCCGCTTTCAGCCCTGATGGTCGGCGACGGCCCGGATCGCGACCGCTACGAGGCGATGATGGCCGAGCGCGGGCTTGGCCGCCGTATCCAGATGAGGCCCGCCATGCCGGCGCGTGACGCGTTCGCCATGGCGAAGATCGTCGTCGTCCCCTCCCGTGCCGAAGCGATGCCCTATATCGTGCTTGAGGCGCTGGCGGCCGGCAAGCCGGTGATCGCCTCCCGAGTCGGCGGCATTCCGGAAGTGCTCGGCGAAACCAGCGCAGCGCTTGCCCTTCCCGGCGACGCCGGGGATCTGGCCCGCGTCATGACGGAGGCAGTCACGACGCCCGGCTGGCAGGATGCCGTGATGCCCAAACCTGAAGCCTTCAAGGCGGTGTTTTCCGCTTCGGTCATGGCCCGCGCGATGCTCGGCCTGTATCAAGACCTGACAGGTTCGAAGCCCGATCCGGGCCGCGGCTAAAGGCTTCCTTCACCTCTTTTTGCTAAGCGTTTCCCATTGCTTCCAGCATCACCGGGGCTTCCAGCGCCGCCGGGCGTGGAAGGCCAAAGGGATCGGTCCATGAACCAGCCGAACAAGTCCGAGCAGTTCGATGTCGAAAGCCTTCGCAAGAAGGTTTCGGAGCTCCGCGCAGCCGACGAAAAGCACGATCCGGCGAACGCCACCGTGCTCAATCCGTTTGCCCGCCAGATCGCCGAGCAGTTCCGCAACGACAGCTATTCGCCGACGATGCTGATCGGCCTGTTCCGGTTGTTCGAGCTCCTGGCGATGCTTGCCATCGGACTTGGCGTCGGGGCGCTTTTCGCGCCGATCGATCTCACCGGCTTTTTCGCCCGCTTCGCCCTCATCGCCTGGGGCTCGACACTCACAGTGCTGCTTCTGCAGGTGGCCGACACCTACCAGATCCCGTCGCTGCGCGGCGCCTCGCGCACCGCTAGGCGGGTTTTCGTCGGCTGGACTATCGGTTTCCTGCTGACCGCATCGACCCTCTATCTCGTCGAACCCAAGCCCTACCCGCTTGCCGGCCTTTTCGCCTGGTTGGTCACCGGCGCCTCTTTCCTGTTCCTCGAACGGCAGCTCACGGCCTTTGCCATCCGCCACTGGGGCCGCAATGGCGTGATGGAACGCCGCGCCATCATCGTCGGCGGCGGCGAACCGGCCAAGCAGCTCGTCCGCCAGCTCGAACAGCAGCCCGACAACGACATCCGCATCTGCGGCATCTTCGACGACCGCAACAGCGAGCGTTCTCCGACCGTGGTCGCGGGTTACCCGAAGCTCGGGACCTTCGCGGAACTCATCGAATTCGCCCGCCTCGCCCGCATCGACATGCTGATCATCGCGCTGCCGGCAACCGCCGAGGCCCGCATCCTGCAGCTGCTGCGCAAACTCTGGGTTCTGCCGGTCGATATCCGGCTGGCCGCCCACGCGAACAGGCTCCGCTTCCGCCCCCGCTCCTATTCGCATGTGGGCGCGGTGCCGATGTTCGACATTTTCGACAAGCCAATCCGCGACTGGGATTCGGTCGCCAAGCGTGTCTTCGACATCGTCTTTTCGGTGGTCGGCCTCCTCCTCACCTGGCCGATCATGCTGGGCGCGGCAATCGCCGTGAAGACGACATCGAAGGGGCCGATCCTGTTTCGCCAGAAGCGCCATGGCTTCAACAACGAGATCATCGACGTCCTGAAGTTCCGTTCGATGTACACCGACCTCAGCGACCAGACGGCGGTCAAGGCCGTCACCAAGGGCGATCCGCGCGTCACCCGGGTCGGCCGCTTCCTGCGCAAATCCTCGATCGACGAACTGCCGCAGCTGTTCAACGTGCTGCGCGGCCAGCTTTCGCTGGTCGGCCCCCGCCCGCATGCGGTGCTCGCCCAGACGGGTACGCGCAAATATGTCGACGTGGTCGAGAGCTATTTTGCCCGCCACCGGGTCAAGCCGGGCGTGACCGGCTGGGCCCAGATCAATGGCTTACGCGGCGAGCTCGACAGCGACGAAAAGATCCGCGCCCGCACGGCCTATGACCTCGACTATATCGAGAACTGGTCGCTGCTCTTCGACCTGAAGATCCTGTTCCTGACGCCGATCCGGCTGCTCAACACGGACAACGCCTATTGAGCACGCTCGACTATAGCCGCGCAGGCGGCCACCCGGCGGGTTTCGACGGCCGGCTTGCCGCCGTGAAGCTGGCCGGTTCCGGCCTGATCGCCTTTGGCGTCTTCCTGTCCGGCTTCGTCATTTCCGAGCCTGCCCCTTACGAACTGATCATGGTGATCCAGATCGGCATCTGGTTCCTGCTCGGCCTGAAGATATCGCGCACCGTCGCGCCGCTTCTCGTGATGCTGCTGACGTTCAACATGAGCGGCCTGTTCTCCATGTTCGTCATGAAGGACATGAGCGAGGCGCCGATGTATTTCGCCGTCTCCACCTTCCTGGCGCTGAGCTCGGTCTTTTATGCGGCGATCATCGAGAACGACCACCGGCGCCTGAACCTGATCTTCAAGGCCTGGGTGGCGGCGGCGATCATCACCTCGCTGCTTGGCGTTCTCGGCTATTTCAACGCCTTTCCGGGCTCGCATGTGTTCACCCGCTACAATCGCGCCATGGGCGCCTTCCAGGACCCGAACGTCTTCGGCCCCTATCTCGTCGCCCCCCTCCTCTACCTCCTCTACCGGTTGCTGACCGGACCGCTGATGAAGGCGCCGTTGCTGATCGCCGGCATCCTCATTCTCGCGCTCGGCATCTTCCTCTCCTTCTCGCGCGCCGCCTGGGGCCTGCTGGTGTTCGCCGGTATCGCGCTCGTCATCGTCATGCTGCTCAAGGAGCGCACGACCGTCTTCCGGTTCAAGATCCTGGCGATCGCGGGAGGGGCTGCGATCTTCCTCGTCCTGGCGCTGGCAATCGCGCTGCAGTTCCCGCAGATCTCCGACCTGTTCACGAACCGCGCCAAGCTGGTGCAGGACTATGACGGCGCGCGCCTTGGCCGCTTCGAGCGCCACAAGATCGGTTTCCTGATGGCCATGGAACGGCCGCTTGGTCTCGGCCCCATGGCCTTTGGCAAGATCTTCGGCGAGGACGAGCACAATATCTGGCTAAAGACGCTGACCACCTACGGCTGGCTCGGTGCGATCACCTATCAGATCATGATCTGGTCGACGCTCTGGTTCGGCCTCCGCTACATGCTGCGTGAACGCCCGTGGCAGGCCTATCTGATGATCGCGTGGGTAATGATATTGGGCCATGCGATCATCGGCAACGTTATCGACACCGACCACTGGCGGCATTTCTACCTCCTGCTCGGCGTCGTCTGGGGCTGCATTGCGCTGGAACACCGCTTCATCCGGTCGCAGCGACGATCCCCTTCGCCGACGCCCAAGACCGCTTGACTTTGAGGCCCGGCGCTCCAGATTTCCTACTATGCTAACGGTTTCTCAACTCCGCGCCGCACGCGCGATGACAGGAATGACGGTTGAGGAACTCGCCGCCGCATCCGGGCTTTCCAAATCCGTGATCGAAGAAGCCGAGGCCTCGCATGTCTTCGCGAACGCAGCCGTCACCGATCGGCTACGCTCGATATTTGAATCAAAGGGCGTGCTTTTCCTCGGCGCGGGCGAGGACGATGCAGGCGCCGGGCCGGGGCTGAGGCTACGACAGCAGTTTCATGACGAGGGAATCCGCCCCCAGAACCTCAACGCCGCCAACGACGACTGAAATCGCTGCGACACGGGAACTCTTTGAGATCTCACGCGTTTCCCCGCCATCAGACGATATGCAGGGGGCTATGCATGACACGCACGAACAATCTCTATCTGGTTATCGGCGCTTTGCTCGTGGCCGTCGTCGGGCTTAGTTTTTACGTCTATCGCGAAGAAACGAAGCCAAAGGGCGTCGAGCTCAGCATCGGCCAAGATGGTATAAAAGTCCAAGAGAAGTGAGGGTTCGTTAGAGGATACATTATTAACGATAGAAGCTCAGAGTTGTCCGGAACAAAATTCACCGAGTGAGTTTAGTTTCAAATAAGCAAGAAAGGGGATACTTATGACCACGCATATGAATCTCGACGAGATCGACAGTAAAGGCTTGAAGAAAGTCTGGAGCGTTGCCGAATTCGCCAAGCGCTATCGCCTTGACCGTGGCGAGGAAACCCGCCTGCTGAAGCTTCTCGGGCCGTTTGCGTCCCAGCAGGAACTGCTGATGAATGCAAGCCGCGCGCCGCGTTTCCGCTAGGCGTCCCTTCGATATCCCGTTCGACTTTTTGCCCAGCTTCCATGCAGAAGTCGAGAGCATGTGTTGCCTCGGCTTACACGCGAGATCTCCCCTCGCAGGAACCTTTATCATCCTCTTCCAGTTGGTCTTACATGAACCAATTCGCACCCCGGCGGTTTGGACCGCTGGGCATAAGGAGGATAACCATGATCAGACTGATTTCGAATACCGGGCTTGCCGTTGCCCTTTCGTTGGGCGCCATCGGCGCCTTCTCCGTTCCCGCTTCCGCACAGGATATCCAGCTGCGCGTCGGACCAGATGGCGTGCGGCCGATGATCCGCGACCGGGACCGTGATTATGATCGTCGCGGCTGCAGCCCCGGTGAAGCCCGTGCCGCAGCCCGCGACGAAGGTTTTCGTGACGCCCAGGTCGTCCGTGTGACGAGCCGCAGCATCACCGTGGAGGGCTTCACGCGCAACGGGCCGGATCGCATCACCTTCGCCAACCGCCGCGGCTGCCCGGAAATCTGACCTGCCGCCGAGGCTGATCGCGCAACCGACTTCGAAAGCCGCGCCCGAATTCGGGACGCGGCTTTTATGTTCACCCGCACATTCTTGTGCCGACCATCCTCTTTTTCTTCCGATCAAGGGATTTTGAGCTTGCGCCGGGAAAGCGGAGCGACTAGGGAAAACATGCTCATTGAGCAGGTCGGGGCGTAGCGCAGCCCGGTAGCGCACTTGACTGGGGGTCAAGGGGTCGTCGGTTCAAATCCGGCCGCCCCGACCAATTAAATCCCCTTGAAATCTCAGTCAGATCAAAAGCCTTTTCCGAGAACCGGGACTTCCCGACGCAATTTACCCGCCCCACCGGATGGGCAGGGCGGGCTTAAGGTTTTCATCCGGCTCAACGGATATCAGTAGGGCGAATAGCACCGCTGGCGCGGGCCGTAATAGGGCTGGAACGTATTGTCATAGGCCCTGTAGGACCGGTAGCGTGCATAGCACCAGTTCACGTGCGCATTACCACGGCTTATATAGCGCCGGGGCGGGTAATAGCGCGGTGCGTATCTCCGCTCATAGCGCGGCTGTGCCAGCGCTCCGCCGATGATCGCGCCGAGCGCAAGCCCGCCGATGATCGCACCGGCATCCGGGCCCCGGCGGTGGCGGCGGTAGTAACGGTCGCCGTAGTAGCGGTCGCGGTAATAACGACGCCCTTCCCAGCGGTCACGGTCGCGCCAGTACTGCACCTGCTGGATATCCTGAGATCTCTCGATGCGCGGAGCACCGATCGACGGAAACGCCTGGGCGGGAGCAACGCCACTAAAAGCCGTGATCAGGGACAAAACGACGACGGCGAGCTTTTTTTTCATAATTCACCTCCTCTGATTTTCCTCATGAAGAAATGATCCTCCATTTCTCCTGAACCAGAGGTGAATGGTAAATTTTGCTTAACGTTGCTGTATGTTGAGTTAGCGAACCTGATCCAAGAGGCGCTTGCATTCCAAAAGGTCGAAGAGCGCTTCCTGCAGCAAGGCACGGTCTTCCTTGCCGACGCTGGACTTGCCGATCGACACTTCCATGTCGTCCTCATGGGAGGCGCCGAACCCGAAAAAGCGGCCGCTCGGCTTTACCTTCGGGCGACCGACGATCTGGTCCTCTTCGGCCGTACTGATCTTCGGCTCGGCCTGCTTTTCGCTGTTTGCCGCCATGATCGCTTCCATCGTGGCGAGATCGCCTGATGCAATCGCAGAGACGAACTTGTTGCCGTTCGTCTTCAGAAGCTTCTGCACGCCTTTTATGGTGTAACCGTGATCGTAGAGCAGGTGCCGGATGCCCTTCAGGAGATCGACGTCTTCGGGACGATAATAACGACGCCCGCCGCCGCGCTTCATCGGCCGGATCTGCGGGAACCGCGTTTCCCAGAAGCGCAGCACATGCTGCGGCAGGTCGAGGTCGTCGGCGACCTCGCTGATCGTACGAAAGGCGTCCGGGCTCTTCTCCAAAGTTCATACTCCAAACGGCAGGCTGCCCATGCCCCAAGGGCAGACTCATAGCCTCCGATACATGCGCGGATTATGCGCCGAATCGGACATATCTCAACGGTTTAAGCCGGGAGATTCAAGCATGTTCACAGGATTGCGGAAAAGGTGGCGGCTTCAGGCAACCGGGCTTGCGGGCTTCAGTTTCGCCTTTCGCGCCGTGTGCGCCTTGAGGATACGGCTCTTCAGTACGTTGGAGGCCTTGAACGTCATGACCCGACGCGGAGAGATCGGCACTTCCTCGCCGGTCTTCGGATTGCGGCCGATGCGCTCGTTCTTGGAGCGCACCTGGAAGGTCGCGAAGGAGGAAAGCTTGACCACCTCGCCCCTGACGATCGCATTGCAAATTTCGTCTATGACCGTCTCGACGAGCTCGGCCGATTCCGTCCGCGAAAGCCCGACCTTGCGGAAAACCGATTCCGCCAGATCCGCGCGTGTTACTGTCTTGCCGGCCATGATCCCCGCCCAATTTTCGAAATTGATCTTATCAAAGCCGATAGAGAGTATTTTGCTTGAGCGCGAGGGTCAAGCGCCTGTGCTCAATCGCTTATTTACGTTTCGGCCGATCGTTGCCGCCCTACCAGCGGACCAGCAATGCGCCCCACGTAAAACCGCCGCCCATGGCTTCGAGCATCACCAGATCACCCTTCTTGATGCGCCCGTCGGAGGCGGCAACCGAAAGTGCCAAAGGAATCGATGCAGCCGAGGTATTACCATGCAGATCGACCGTCACGACGACCTTTTCCAAAGGAATGCCGAGTTTCTTCGCCGACCCGTCGATGATGCGGCGATTGGCCTGGTGCGGCACCAGCCAGTCGAGATCGTCCGCCGTCGTGCCGGTCGCCGCGAACGCGCTGTCGATCACGTCGGTGATCATGCCGACCGCATGTTTGAAGACCTCGCGGCCCTCCATGCGCAGGTGCCCCACCGTGCCCGTCGAGGACGGGCCGCCATCGACGTAGAGCTTGTCCTTGTGGGAACCGTCGGAACGCAGATGCGCGGTCAGCACGCCGCGATCGGCGATCGTCCCCTCGCCTTCCGCCGCTTCGAGCACCAGCGCGCCTGCGCCGTCGCCGAACAGCACGCAGGTGGTGCGGTCCTTCCAGTCGAGAATGCGGGAGAAGGTCTCGGCGCCGATGACCAGCACGCGCTTTGCCATGCCGCCGCGAATATGCAGGTCGGCGGTCGCCATCGCATAGACGAAACCGGTGCAGACGGCCTGCAGGTCGAAGGCGTAGCCATGGGTCATGCCCAGCCGGTTCTGGATATTGACGGCGGTCGCCGGAAAGGTGTTGTCGGGTGTCGAGGTCGCGACCAGCACCAGATCGATGTCACCCGGCGTCAATCCGGCATTCTCGAGCGCCGCACGCGCCGCCTGCTCGCCGAGGGAAGCGGTCGTCTCACCTTCTCCGGCAATATAGCGCTGACGAATGCCCGTGCGCTGCACGATCCATTCATCGGAGGTCTCGACGATGTCTTCCAACTCGCGATTGGTCACTACCCGCTTGGGGAGCGCTGCCCCGTAACCGCGAACCACTGAACGGATCATTCTTAACTCACATCCTGTCGTCATGCCGCTTCGGGGCCAGCCGGCGGCTGGCGGCGCGCATGGTAAATTGCCAGATCCTGCCGGATCTTGGCGTTGAGATCATTGCGTGCCATGTCATAGCCGACATCGATCGCGGCAGCAAAACCGTCGGGATTGGCACTACCATGGCTCTTGATGACGATGCCGTTCAAGCCCAGGAACACGCCGCCATTGACCTTGTTCGGATCCATCTTCTCGCGCAGCCTGTCAAAGGCCGGCTTGGCGAGAAGGTAGCCGATCCTGGCCAGCAGCGTGCGCGACATCGATTCGCGCAGAAGCGTGGCGATCTGCCGGGCCGTGCCCTCCGCCGCCTTCAGCGCGATATTTCCGGTAAAGCCTTCGGTCACCACCACATCGACGGTGCCCTTGCCGATGTCGTCACCCTCGACGAAACCGTGATAGGCGATGGTCGGCAGGTTGGCCTCGCGGATCAGCCGCCCGGCCTCCTTGACCTCTTCCTGGCCTTTCACCTCTTCGACGCCGACGTTCAGAAGCCCGACGGTCGGCCGGTCCACCTCGAAAAGCGAGCGCGCCATGGCGCCGCCCATGATCGCAAAATCGAGAAGTTGCTGGGCGTCGGCACCGATCGTCGCGCCGACATCGAGAACGATGCTTTCACCCTTCAAGGTCGGCCAGATGCCGGCGATCGCCGGGCGTTCGATATTGGCCATGGTGCGTAGACAGAACTTCGCCATCGCCATCAGGGCGCCGGTATTGCCGGCGGAAACCACGACCTCCGCCTCGCCGAGCTTCACCGCCTCGATCGACCGCCACATGGTGGAGATATAGCGGCCGCGGCGAAGTGCTGCACTCGGCTTCTCCTCCATGCTGACGGCGAGTTCGCATTCGTGGAAGACGGACTTATCCCGCAGCTTCGGATATCTCGCCAGAACCGGCTCACACTGGGCCTTCAGGCCGTAGATGAGGAAGGTCACATCCGGGTGGCGTTCCAATGCCTTGGCGGCACCGGCAATGACGACCTCGGGACCAAAATCGCCGCCCATGGCATCGATAGAAATTCTGATCACGCGTCCCTGATCCTTATCTTCGCCGAACGCACCACCCTTGTCGGTCATGCGCCAGTTCTCACGTCTCCAACGGCCTTTCGCTCCTCATGCGGGGCCGTGTCGGCGAATTCGTGGCCAAAATATAGTTTTTGCTGTCGCTTACAACCCGTCCTCAATCCTTTTTCCAGTCCTTAAGGACGGCAAAGGGATTGGTGCGTCCGGACTTTTCATCCGCATCGCCTTCCAGGTGATCGGCAAACTCGGCGCCCGGTTCGCGCGGATAGGCATCGATCGCAAGGGCTGCGAATTCGGCCACCACTTCGCCGACATCGATCGTGTCGCCGACAAACATTTCGGGAAGATCGGGACCATCGGGATCGATCACCATCTCCGCGGTATCGCTGGTGACAATCCGCGCGAGCTTCGATCCTTCAGGCACGAAGATCTGCTCGAACTCTTCGTTTATCTTCGATGCGACCGGCTCGAGCGTGACGACCGAGGACTGGACGATATCGGCCTCGACGCGCCCCTTGAGGCGCACGCCGTCCTTCTTCCACCGGGCGATCTGCAGCTCCGCCTTCAGCGAACCGACCGAAACGACCTGCCACAGCTTTGCCAAACCCTCGAGTTCGCGCGCATCGGCTTCGAGCTTCACGGTCACCGCATTGGCGGAAATATTCCCGACCTTGACGGGATAGGAAAAGGGAGGCTTTTCGCCTGCGCCACTATCGTTCTTCATCAAACCTCACTCTTCTCGCGGCAGCGGGGCCGGCAGGGGCAGAACCGCGTGGCCGCGAGAAATCTCATCTTCGGAAATGCCGGCGAGCGCCGTCTCCGCAACAATCATCCAGTCCGCAAGCCCCCGCATCCCCGGCGCATCCTCCGTCTTGGGATAGATATTCCGGCTAAGGGCTGCGGCAAGCGCCTCGGTGTCCTTGGCTTCGAGAGCAGCGGCATAGGTTTCCACTCGGCCGTAGAACATGCCGGCCAGTTTTTTCATGCGCTTCGGCACGCTCTGGTCGCCAATGCCGAGTTCGCGGATCGAATGGTCGATATCCTGAAAAAACGCGTCGACGATCTCCTGGGCCAGTTCCTGACCGCTCGAATCGGATTTCGCCGTTCGCCTGAAGAACAGGATCATCACGATCGAAAGCATCTCGAAACGACCCATGACCGTGTCCGGCACGTCCAGATCGCTGTAGAAGAACGGAACGCGCGCCAACGACGTCAAGGTCGAATACTGGCGGTCAACGATCGCCTGGTTCTGGTTTTTCTTCTTGAAAAGGCCGAAGATCATCTGAATTCCCGTTATTTGCCTCCAGGAACGCCCTGGCCTGCCACTGGCCATGTTGCATGGAAACGAAAGCTGGTTTACCGAAGCAGGCACGAATTGCAATGCCGTTCCGCCGGATCAGCGAACGGGGTGGGATGTTCGCGGCCTTAACATCCAGGCCGGGATCGGGTCCTATGTCCCTGAATAGCCACAATGGTAGGGTCAGCAGGGGCAGGTTGAGTTTGGGGGATGCCGTTGAACAAGCGGGTTTTCGGATACGAGATGACATTCTTGAGTAAAACCGCGATGGCAATGGTCGTCGCATCCATCACCGTTTCGGGTTGCACGTCCATGCAGATCGGCGACACCATGTATAACGGCTATGTGGTCGACCAGAAGTCGCTGGAGCTCATTCCGGTCGGGTCGAGCCGCGAGCAGGTGCTGCTGACGATGGGTACGCCCTCGACGACGGCGACCTTCGATACCGAGGTGTTCTATTACATTTCGCAGAAACGCACGCGCGCTGCGGCCTTCATGAAGCCGAAGATCGTCGATCAGACGGTGCTCGCCATCTATTTCGACAAGGACGGTGTCGTCGCCCGCCGCGCCAACTATACGATGCAGGACGGCAAGGTGTTCGACACGATCTCGCGCACGACGCCGACCGGCGGCCGCGACCTCACCTTCCTGCAGCAACTGCTTACCGGCGGTTCCAGTGCCGGCGGGGCAGCAGCCCGCAGCATTCTGTCGAACTTCGGCAGGTAAGCACAGGACACGAAATACAAAAGCCCGCGGGGATCGCTCCCCGCGGGCTTTTTGTTTGGCCTGGTTCAGAGATCAGCCGGCAAGCACCGCCAGCAGCAGAAGCGCCACGATATTGGTGATCTTGATCGCCGGGTTGACGGCAGGGCCTGCCGTATCCTTGTAGGGGTCGCCGACGGTATCGCCGGTGACCGACGCCTTGTGGGCTTCGGACCCCTTCATGTGGCGGGTGCCGTCCTTGTCAACGAAACCGTCCTCGAAGCTCTTCTTGGCATTGTCCCAGGCGCCGCCGCCCGAGGTCATGGAGATCGCCACGAACAGGCCATTGACGATGACGCCGAGCAGCGATGCGCCGAGGGCCGCAAAGGCGGAAGCCTTGTCACCGCCGGAGATCAGCAGGACGCCGAAATAGACGACGATCGGGGCCAGAACCGGCAGCAGCGACGGAACGATCATCTCGCGGATAGCAGCCCGGGTCAGGATGTCGACGGCGCGGCCATAATCCGGCTTTTCGGTCCCCGCCATGATGCCGGGCTTTTCGCGGAACTGCTTGCGCACTTCCTCGACGATGGAGCCCGCGGCGCGGCCGACGGCGGTCATCGCGATGCCGCCGAACAGGTATGGGATAAGGCCCCCGAAGATCAGGCCGGCGACGACGTAAGGGTTGGAGAGGTCGAAATCGATTTCGCCGACGCCGTTGAAATACGGATACTGGGCACTGTTTGCCGCGAAATATTTGAGATCGTTGGAATAGGCGGCGAACAGAACCAGCGCGCCGAGGCCGGCAGAACCGATCGCATAACCCTTGGTGACGGCCTTGGTGGTGTTGCCGACCGCGTCGAGCGCATCGGTCGACTTGCGCACTTCCGGCGGCAGGTGCGCCATTTCGGCGATGCCGCCGGCATTGTCGGTCACCGGGCCGAAGGCATCGAGTGCGACGATCATGCCGGCAAGGCCGAGCATGGTGGTGACGGCGATGCCGGTGCCGAACAGGCCGGCGAACTGGTAGGTGGCGATGATGCCGCCGACGATGACGATCGCCGGAAGGGCGGTGGATTCCAGAGAGACCGCGAGGCCCTGGATGACGTTGGTGCCGTGGCCGGTCACCGAGGCCTGGGCGATCGAATTCACCGGGCGCTTGTTGGTGCCCGTGTAGTATTCGGTGATGACGACGATCAGCGCCGTCACCACGAGGCCGAGCAGGCCGCAGATGAACAGAGCCGTGCCGGTGATCGGCTTGCCGGCGACAGTGCCGATCGTGCCCCAGCCGATGGTCAGCGAAGTCGCCGCGCCAAGACCGAGGATCGACAGGAGGCCGGTGACGATCAGGCCCTTGTAGAGCGCGCCCATGATCGAGCCGTTGGAGCCGAGCTTGACGAAGAAGGTGCCGATGATCGAGGTGATGATGCAGGCGCCGCAGATCGCCAGCGGATAGACCATGACGGTCGCGAGGATCGGCGCGCCGGCGAAGAAGATCGCCGCAAGCACCATGGTGGCGACGACGGAGACCGCATAGGTTTCGAAGAGGTCGGCCGCCATGCCGGCGCAATCGCCGACATTGTCGCCGACGTTATCGGCGATCGTCGCCGGGTTGCGCGGATCGTCTTCCGGAATGCCGGCTTCGACCTTGCCGACGAGATCGCCGCCGACGTCCGCACCCTTGGTGAAGATGCCGCCGCCGAGACGGGCGAAGATCGAGATCAGCGACGCGCCGAAGCCGAGCGAGACGAGCGCGTCGATGACTTCACGCGAGCCGCTCGGATGGCCGAGACCGGCCGTCAGAATCCAATAATAAATCGAGACGCCGAGGAGAGCGAGGCCTGCCACCAGCATGCCGGTGATGGCGCCGGATTTGAAAGCGATGTCGAGACCGGCCGCGAGGCTTTGGGAAGAAGCCTGGGCGGTGCGTACGTTGGCGCGGACCGAGACGTGCATGCCGATGAACCCGGCGGCGCCCGAGAGTACGGCACCGATGACGAAGCCGATCGCAGCGGTGCCGGACAGCAATACCCAGGCCAGGATCGTTACGACGACGCCGACGATTGCAATGGTCATGTATTGGCGCGCCAGATAGGCCTGTGCGCCTTCACGGATATATCCGGCGATCTCCTGCATGCGGATACTGCCCTGATCGGCAGCCAGCACGGAACGCGTCGCCCAGGCGGCATAGATGATCGATAGCAACCCGCACACGATCACACCCATAATTACAGTCATTCGCTTTTCCTCTCCCTTAGCGCCGGGTGGTCCATACCCTCCGGCCGTGCACCCCTGCAGCGGCACACATCCACGAGATGAGCAAGACCGCCGCAATACTCCATAGTGCGCATTCCCGCGCAGCCGACCGCTCCCCTCCCAAGGAATCCGGGATCGCCTGCGCGGACGGGAGATTGCGGTGGAGATGAATTGGCGTCAAGCCCGAAGGGACAAGACTCTAAGCGGATTTCACGGAAGAGCGCTTGAACATCAGCGCCAGCACCAGGCCGAGGCAGACGATCGTGACCGGCCAGATGATCAGGTTCATGAAGGACCAACCGTAGGCAGTGAACACCTTGCCCGAGGAGAAGGAGGACAGCGCCACCGTGGTGAACAGGATGATGTCGTGAAAACCCTGCACCTTGTCCGCCTCATGCGGGCGATAGCTGGAGGCGACAATGGCAGTCGAGCCGATGAAGGCGAAATTCCAGCCGATGCCGAGCAGCACCAGCGCGCCCCAGAAATTCCAGAGCTCGATGCCCATATGGGCGATCACGGCACAGCCCATCAGGATCAGCAGCCCGGCCGCGACGATCTTCTCGACGCCGAAGCGTGAAATCAGCATGCCGGTGAAAAAGCTCGGCGCGAACATGGCGAGCACGTGCCACTGGATGCCGAGCGTGGCCATTTCCGAAGGGAACCCGCAGCCGATCACCATCGCAAGCGGCGCGCCGGTCATCATGAAGGTCATCAGCGCGTAGGAGGAGATGCCGCAGATCATGCCCGTCAGGAACCGCTGGGTGACGACGATCTCGCCCAGTGACCGTGCCGGCGCCGAAGACGCGTGACCGCCGCTCATCTGTGGCAGTTTCAGCGGCGCCAGCATCAACAGGGCGATGAGATAAAGCGGAATGACGGCGACGAACGCACCGGCGAACAGCACGGGCGACAGCAGGTCCTTGGTCCAGATCGCAAGCTGCGGCCCGAGGACCGCCGAAACTATGCCGGCCGCGAGTATCCAGGAGATCGCCTTCGGCTTGTAGAACGATGGCGACGCATCTGCTGCGGCGAAACGGATCTTCTGGGTGAAGCCATTGCAGAGGCCGATCAACAGCAGGCCGACCGCAAAAAGCCAGAAGCTCGAATGGAACAGCGCGATCGCCGCGGTGGCGGCCCCAGCCGCTCCGAGGACCGCGCCCAGCATGAAGCTCGCCTTGCGGCCGAGGAACCGGGAGGCGACGGCAACCGCGACGGCGCCTGCCGCCATGCCTATATTGAAGCCGGTCAGCGGAGCGGTCGCCAGCGACTTGTCATCACCCAGCAGCTGGTAGCCGACGAGACCGCCGAGCGCGAACACCAGAGGCGGCGCCGAACCGAGGACGGCCTGAGCGCCGGCAAGCAGAGCGACACTGCGCCGGGCGGTGCTCATCTGTGTCTGAAGACCGTCTACCGCGCCGTCCATGCTGCCCCCACCCTGTCTTGCCGTTGACCTGTTATTTCTTGGTTTCGCCGCGTACCTGCTTGGCGATGCGGTCGAGGACGGCGTTGACGATGCGCGGCTCTTCCTCTCCGAAGAAGGCGTGAGCGATCTCGACATATTCGGTAACGATCACGGCGACAGGCACGTCCTTGCGTTCGAGAATCTCGAACGTACCGGCACGCAGGATAGCCCGCAGCGTCGAATCGAGACGCGACAGCGGCCAGTCTTCCTGCAGCGAGGCGCGGATCAGCGGGTCGATCTTGACCTGGTCGCGCACGACGCCGGCAACGATCGAGCGGAACCATGAGGCGTCGGCCTTCAGGTAGGTGTCGCCGTCGAGTTCCTGACCGAGGCGATGGGCCTCATATTCGGCCACGACTTCCAGCACGCCGGTCCCGCCGACATCCATCTGGTAGAGCGCCTGCACGGCCGCCAGGCGGGCTGCGCCGCGCTGATTGGCCGGCTTGACCGGGTGTTCGCCTTCCTTGGCCATCAAATCAACCGCCGTTCATCTTTTCACGCAGCGCGATCATGGTCAGCGCAGCGCGGGCGGCAAAACCGCCCTTGTCCTTGTCCGAACGGCGGGCGCGCGCCCAGGCCTGTTCGTCATTCTCGCAGGTGAGGATGCCGTTGCCGATCGCAAGCGATTCCGACACGGCGAGGTCCATCAGGGCACGGGAGGATTCGTTCGAGACGATATCGAAGTGATAGGTCTCGCCACGAATGACCATACCGAGCGCGACGAATCCGTCATAGTCGGTGCCGCCCTCTTCCGCCGCATCGAGTGCCATGGCAATCGCCGGCGGGATTTCGAGGGCACCGGGAACGGTGACCACGTCATAGGTCGCCCCGGCCGCCTTCAGCGCATGGGTCGCGCCTTCGAGCAGCGCATCGGACATATCGTCGTAGAAACGCGCCTCGACGACGAGGAGGTGTGGAGCGGTTTCGCGTGACATGATTCACCTTTGTTCAAATCGGCCCAGCATGAGATCGATATCGCCTCAAGGCGGGCCGATAGTCATATGGGTCTCGGGCAGGTGGCGGTCAAAACACGCTCTGAGGGGAATGGCAAGCAATTTTCGCTGAACGCAGCGATGCGAATCGGGAATAGCTGGGCAAGCGACGATAAAGATCAGTGCCAACACCGGACCATGGAGCCCGCCATGACCACCATTCCGACTCTCGAAACCGACCGACTGATCCTGCGCCCTCACCGGCTGGAGGAGTTCGAGACCTATACGGAATTCTGGGCCGACCCGGACGTGGTTCGCTACATATCCGGTATCCCCTCGTCCCGCGAGAACAGCTGGAGCCGTATGCTGCGCGTCACCGGCATGTGGCATCTCATGGGTTTCGGCTTCCTGGCGATCGAAGAAAAGGCCACCGGCCGTTTTCTCGGCGAAGCGGGTTTCCAGGACATGCGCCGGGAGTTTCAACCCTCGATCGAAGGGACGCTGGAGACGGGCTGGGCACTCATCCCGTCCGTCCACGGCCGCGGTTATGCCACCGAAGCGGTGGATGCGATGATCTCCTGGGGCGAAGCCCATTTCCCAGACCGCCGGATGACCTGCATCATCAGCCCGGAGAATGCCGCCTCGCTCAGGGTGGCGGCAAAACTCGGCTTCCGCGAGTTCGCTCGCGCCGATTACCACGGCCCGATCGTGGTGCTGGCTCGCGAAAACTGATCGCCGGGCGAGCCGTCAACCTTTCGCCGGGAATTCCGCGAGCCGTGCCGCGTAACGCGCCATCGTATCGACTTCGAAATTGACGAAATCGCCCGCGTTGCGGTCGCCCCAGGTGGTGACGGCGAGCGTATGGCGGATCAGCAGCACGTCGAAATCGGTGCCCTCGACTGCGTTGACCGTCAGCGACGTGCCGTCCAGAGCGACCGAGCCTTTCGGTGCGACGAAGCGGGCAAGCGCTTCCGGCGCGCGAAGACGGATGCGGACCGCCTCGCCTTCATGTTCGATGCCGAGAATTTCAGCCTTGCCATCCACATGGCCGGAGACGATATGGCCGCCGAGCTCGTCGCCGATCTTCAGCGCCCGCTCCAGATTAACCCGCGTGCCCTCGGTCCAGGCGGCGATCGTCGTCAGCCGCAGCGCCTCTTCCCAGGCCTCGACCTCAAACCAGCGCTCGTTGCTGCCCGCGTCCGGCAGCCTGGTGACCGTCAGGCAGACGCCGCCATGGGAAATCGAAGCCCCCATGTCGATGGTCTTCGGGTCGTAGTTGGTGGCGATCCTGAGCTTGACGCCCTCGTCCATCGGTGTCGTTGCCGCGACCGTGCCGACATCGGTGACAATTCCGGTGAACATCAGAAACCTCTTTCGTATTCAAAACAGCGGTCGGGGCCGAAGGTATTCTCGCCCACGAGCTTGAACCCTGGCGGCATATCGGATGGCGTCAAGGGCGATTCAAGTCCGCCTTCGCCGACAATGCCGGTGCCCTGGAAAAGGAGGATGCGGTCTACGAGGTTTGCGTCGAGGAAAGCTCTTGCGGCGCTCGCGCCGCCTTCGACCAGAAGCGAGGAGATGCCGCGAACCGCAAGAATCGCCAGCAGGATATCGAGTTCGGTGGCGTCCATGATCTCGACGCCGGCAGCTTGGAGCGCGGCGATCTTCGAGGCCAGATCACCTACTAGCCTCGGAGCCAGATCGCCCCCCTCTGCCCTGCCGGGCATCTCCCCAACGGGTGGGGAGATCGGGGATGAGCCGCCCTGCCCCACACTCGCCGATGGCGCTGCAGAAACGGGTTCGGAGCCCGAATTGGCCAAATGAGCCCGCCGCGATTCAATCTCCCCCCTTGTGGGGGAGATGCCCGGCAGGGCAGAGGGGGGTGCCGCCGCAGTCTCAACCGGCAAGGCTGAACCCGGCGCAGCCACCACAATCACCGGCACGTCCCGCGCCGTCCGCACCAGCTTGGACGTCAACGGCAATTGCAAATGCCGGTCGAGCACGATGCGGATCGGAGAGCGTTTCTCCAGTCCGGGAATGCGCACCGTCAGCTCCGGATCATCCGACAGCGCCGTGCCGATGCCGACGAGAATCGCATCCGCCTCGGCCCGCAGCCGGTGCACTTCCGCCCGCGCCTCGGGTCCGGTGATCGAAACTTCTTCACCCCGCCGTCCAAGCATCCCGTCGGCGGAAACCGCAAGCTTCAGAGTCACATGCGGCCGGCCCTTCGTCTGGCGGGTGAGGTAGGCGGCGAGCGCGCGGCGCCCCTCCTCCTCCATCAGCCCCGTCTCGACGACGATCCCGGCATCGCGCAGGATCGCAATCCCGCGGCCGGAAACGCGCGGATCTGGATCGGTCAATGAGATTACGACGCGGGCGACGCCGGCTTCGACCAGCGCATTGGCGCAAGGCGGCGTGCGGCCGTAATGCGAGCAGGGTTCGAGCGTGACGTAGGCCGTCGCTCCCCTCGCCTTTTCGCCGGCGACATCGAGCGCCTGGGTTTCCGCATGCGGCCGGCCGCCGGGCGCGGTGACGGCGGAGCCGACGACCTCGCCGTCCCTGACGATGACGCAGCCGACCGAAGGATTGGTGCCTGTCTGACCGGTATGAAGACGCGACAGACGCAGCGCCGACGCCATGAACCACCGGTCTTCGGCAGCGCTCGTCATGGCTACGGCTCGATGCCGGGATCGCGGGCGATCTTGGCGTTGATCTCCTGGATCACCTTTTCGAAGTCCTCCGCATGGGAGAAATCGCGATAGACGGAAGCGTAGCGCACGAAGGCAACGTCATCGAGGCTCTTCAGGGCTTCCAGCACCTGCAGGCCGATTTCTTCCGACGAGATCTCGTTCTCGCCGGAGCTTTCGAGCCGGCGCACGATGCCCGACACCGCCCGCTCGATGCGGTCGTTGTCGACCGGCCGCTTGCGTAGCGCGATCTGGAAGGACCGCACCAGCTTGTTGCGGTCGAACGGCACCTTGCGGCCGGTCTTCTTGGTGACCATCAGTTCGCGAAGCTGGACGCGCTCGAAAGTGGTGAAGCGGCCGCCGCAATCCGGGCAGATACGCCGCCGGCGGATGGAGGTGTAATCCTCCGCCGGACGACTATCCTTGACCTGCGTGTCTTCCGAACCGCAATAGGGGCAGCGCATCGCCTCTCCTTAGGCTTGCCAATAGGGGATCGCCCAAGCGGCGACCCAAGAATCACATGTAGGGATACATGGGGAAGCGGCCGGTGAGCGCCACGACCTTCTCGCGCACGCCGGCTTCCACCGTCGCATTGCCTTCGTCGGAATTGGCGACCTTCAGTCCGTCGAGAACCTCGATGATGAGATTGCCGATTTCCCTGAATTCCGCCTCCTTGAAGCCGCGCGTCGTGCCGGCCGGGGTGCCGAGGCGGATGCCCGAGGTGACGAAGGGCTTTTCCGGATCGAAGGGGATGCCGTTCTTGTTGGTGGTGATGTAACCGCGGCCGAGGGCCGCCTCGGCGCGCTTGCCGGTAGCGTTCTTCTTGCGCAGGTCGACCAGCATCAGGTGGTTGTCGGTGCCGCCGGAAACGATGTCGAGGCCGCCGGCCATCAGCGTTTCGGACAGCGCCTTGGCATTCTTGACGATCTGGGCGGCGTAGTCCTTGAAGTCCGGCTGCAGCGCCTCGCCGAAGGCGACCGCCTTGGCGGCGATGATGTGCATCAGCGGGCCGCCCTGGAGGCCCGGGAAGACCGCCGAATTGAACTTCTTTGCCAGTTCCTCGTCATTGGTGAGGATGACGCCGCCGCGCGGGCCGCGCAGCGACTTGTGGGTGGTCGTGGTGGCGACATGGCAATGCGGGAACGGCGACGGATGCTGGCCGCCGGCGACGAGGCCGGCGATATGGGCCATGTCGACCATCAGATAGGCGCCGACCGAATCGGCAATCTCCCGGAAACGCTTCCAGTCCCAGATGCGGGAATAGGCGGTGCCGCCGGCGATGATCAGCTTCGGCTTGTGTTCTTCGGCCTTGCGCTGCACCTCGTCCATGTCGAGCAGGTTGTCGCCTTCGCGCACGCCGTAGGACACGACGTTGAACCATTTGCCCGACATGTTGACCGGCGAACCGTGGGTGAGATGCCCCCCGGAGTTCAGGTCGAGACCCATGAACGTGTCGCCCGGCTGCAACAGCGCCAGGAACACCGCCTGGTTCATCTGGGAACCGGAATTCGGCTGGACGTTGACGAAATCGACGCCGAACAGCTTCTTGGCGCGCTCGATGGCGAGTTCTTCGGCGATATCGACGAACTGGCAACCGCCGTAATAACGCTTGCCCGGATAACCTTCCGCATATTTGTTGGTCATGATCGAACCCTGCGCCTCAAGCACGGCGCGGGAGACGATGTTCTCCGATGCGATCAGCTCGATTTCGTGGCGCTGGCGACCCAGTTCCTTCTCGATCGCGCCAAAGATTTCCGGATCGGATTCAGCCAGCGGGCGGGAGAAGAAGACGTCGGTGTTCGACATGTGCGAGGCTCCTCAAAGGGGTGGGCATTGCAATGTCGCGTCTTAGCCTTACGCCTTCCCCAGAGCAATACGGGGAACGACATTTGCTCGCCGGAAGACGCGGAGATGCCCCTAGAAACGAAAAAGCCGCACCCCTGGCGGATGCGGCTTCCCGTAAACGGAAGATGAGGCCGGTCTTATTGCGGCAGCAGATCGTCGTCGGCGGCGCCGGCCGGCTTTTCGATGCCGGTGGTCGTCTGCAGTGCCAGTTCCTGGTTGCCGTCACGCTCGTAGATGTCGTCGCGGAACTGCACGACGCGGTCCTTCGCCGACCAGGCGGTGATATAGACGATATAGACCGGGACTTCCTGGGTCAGCTTGATCGGGGTGTTCTGACGCGTCGAGATCACCCGTTCGATCTCCTGGCGGGACCAGCCGGTCGTGTCGCGCAGAAGCCAACTGATGAGGTCGCGGACGTTCTGGACGCGCATGCAGCCCGAGGATTCGAAACGCATCAGCTTGTTGAACAGGCCCTGCTGGGGCGTGTCGTGCATGTATTCGTTGTTCGGATTGTGGAAATTGATCTTCGTCGAGGCCATGGCGTTGATCTTGCCGGGGTCCTGCCGGAACATGAAGTTCGGCGCCTTCGGCGCGAACCAGTCGACCGTTTCCGGCGCAACCTCGTTGCCCTTGCCGTCGATCAGGCGGATGTTGTTGCGCGTCAGATAGGTCGGGTCCTTGCGCATCAGCGGCACGATGTCCTTCTCGACGATCGAGCGCGGCGCGGTCCAATAGGGATTGAGGATAACCTCGTAGATCTTCGAATTGATGGCATGCGTCGGACGGTCGATGCGCCCGACAACGGCATTGGTGCGCAGCGCCACGCGGTCGTTTTCCACCGCCTCGATATAGGCGGCCGGAATGTTCACCATCACATAGCGGGGGCCGAGATCGCCGGACATGGACTGCAGGCGCACCAGGTTGGTGCCCAGTTGGCGCAGGCGCACGTCGGCCGATATGTTCATCGCCTTGACGGTGAACTCGCCCATCACGCCGTCGGCTGGCAGGCCGTGACGGGCCTGAAAACGCTTCACCGCGCCATCGACATAGCTATCGAACGAGGAGGACATGCCCGCTTCGCGCGGCAGGTCGCCTGAAATCATCAGGCGCTGGCGCAACTGCTGGACGGAAGGATCGACGACGCCGAGGCGCAGGCGCTGCTGGCCGGGATTGACCTCGGGCCAGCCGCCGTTGGAGACGATCTGCTGGTAATCTATGATCGCCTGCTGGATGTTCGCCGGTCCGCCGGCGCCGAGCACCGGATTGTTGGAGACGACGTTGACCGCGGTTCTGGATGCAGCCTTGGCGTCGAACTGGTCGTCCCAGGTGCCGCGGCGCGGCGCATTGATCAGATCATCCATCGCCGTCTGGGCGAATGCGGGCGCTGCAAGTGCGGCAGCACCGGCAGAGACGGCCGTGCGAAGCAAGGCACGGCGGGAAAGAGCTTCAGATCCGATTTTCTTCGACATCATAGTACCCATCTGGTCCCGAGCAGCATCAACGACGCCTACAGGGATATGGTTAAGAACGCGCAAAAAGTTAGCGCAGCCGCAAAGGGCTTCGTCGTCATCGCAATGTTATGAAAGCGCGAATTCCCGCCGGCCCGTTGCATCCAGCCGGTCCCATAGCAATATGGCCAATTCGTGTCAGGTACTTGCGCGTCACAAAGCCGTGTTGGCACGTGATTTTTTCACGCGGCATATAGGCCACACCGCGGACCGCAAGCGATCCCGGGACGTGCGAGATGGTCGGTTGAGATCCGCCCTTCGATAAAAACCGGCCAGGCCGCTTGGGCATCGCCCCCTTGCCGAATGCAAAGGCCGTAAGCCTGGGGCAAGCGGGCTGGCTAAAAATTATCCCTCATTCATGAGGAATTTGAGATTTGAACTGGTACCCGATCGAAGCGCTTGAGCCTGGAAAGCTGGTCGTCCTGCATTTTCGCGATGAGACCGCACCACAATGCGTCGGCTATGTCGAACAGGACGGCGTCTGCGGGTGGCCGGAAAAGGTGACGGGCCGCAGACCTGACGGCTGGCTCGACCTCTCCTCGATGTTTGCGGGCATGACAACTGAAATTCGCCGGGTTGTGGCGGCGACCTTATAGGCAGATATCCTGATAGGCAGATATCCTGGCGCAAACGGATGTATCGGAACGTATTTCCGACGCTCATGGCAGAATTTGTCTATCTACCCGGGCTCCATACTGGTAGGCACCCCGTACATCACCCATTGGAGAGCTACCGTGACCCTGGACGAAAAGTACCAAATTATTGTCAATGCTTTCCAGAACAACAAGTTTGGCGTCTCGCCGACCTCCACACGGGGAGCCGTCCAGAATTACTGCAAAAAGCACGGCCTCCAGGGCGAAGACTATACAGAGACACTCGCAGCGGCGATGTCCGCCGGTTTGATTGCGCAGATGGCGGACTCCGGCACTCACCATCAGAAACGCCGGCCGCGCCCTGCTGGCCCAGCGATAACCCCTATCCGCCAGAGGCGGCTACCCAGCCGGCGCGCAAACGAGCGTAACGGTGCGTCTTTCGACACCCCGTTACGCTTTTGCGTAGCACCGCATGACTGGAGGTAATGGAGTGTTTCGCAAGCCCCCGGTGGATCAAAGGCGGTAAAGGATCTGGTCGTTCCAGAAGCGGTCGAGGCGCTGGAGCAGCTTGTTCATCTGGGAGAACTCGCCCTCGCCGATGCCGCCGACCTTTTCGATCGAGCCGATATGGCGTTCGTAGAGCTTGCCGACGGCCTCGGCGATCTCCTGGCCTTCCGGCGTCAGGCTGATACGGACCGAGCGGCGGTCGATGCGCGAGCGCTGGTGGTTGATGAAGCCGAGATCGACCAGCTTCTTGACGTTGTAGGAGACGTTGGAGCCGAGGTAGTAACCGCGGGAGCGCAGTTCGCCGGCCGTCAGTTCCGAATTGCCGATGTTGAACAGCAGGAGCGCCTGGACGGCGTTGACGTCGTCGCGACCCTGGCGGTCGAACTCGTCCTTGATCACATCGAGAAGGCGGCGGTGCAGGCGCTCGACCAGATGCAGCGACTCCATGTAGAGGGCGCGAATGGTGTCTTCATGCGGATCTGCTACTGCCGGTGCCGCCTGCGGCTTCAGTTTCGTGTTCATCATGACTGCCTCATCCTGTTTTGTTTGGCGGTGTTTGTTTCTTCCCGCCTTGAGACAGACACTATCCAATACGCATAAAATTCGACTTAAAACATAGGCTTAACAAGTGCTTAACGCGTTCCGTTGAATTCCTTCGACACGTCACCGACTGGAACCGCCACCACGCAGATTTAAAATAAATCAATGACTTAGCATGGAATTTTCGGTCAAATCCGGCCGTCAAAGCTTTAATTTCAGGGTGAATCAATCCTTACCCGCTCCGCCTTGCGACGCGCCTCGATCCATAAGGAGAGCCGAAATACGACGTAAAGCGCGGCGACGAGGCCGTGCATGAGGGGAACGAGACGGTTGTGTCCGAAGATCTCCGGCCAGACGATATACATCGACACTTGCGAGATTGCGGCAATCGCCCAGAGCACGGGGCCCCAGGACACGGTGAGCCAGAGGCCGAGCGAGGCGACCGGAAACAGCACGGCAAGCGAAGACGCCGCCACCTTCCAGGGAAGTGACAACAGATCGAAGCGGGCCATACCCTTCAGCGAATAGCCGACCAGCATCGCCCAATATTGCAGGCCGAACCAGAAACAGGCGACCGCGACCAGCCTGAGGAAGACCACGTAGAGAATTTCGGTCAGCGTGCGCTTCGGCACCGTGAGTGAATCGGGTTCCATGGGACTACACTAGCCGCCACGGCCGCCGACCGCCAGTACCGGCCTCTCGCCTGCACGATCGTTCAAGAGCCCCGTGGCTCGTCCTGATAGGGTCTTGCCTCCAATCAAAGGAGACGACATGACCGATCGGAACTTTTCACATACGCCGATAAACCTCGCCGAGAAGCTGGCCCGGATACCCGATCTCTGGCAGCAGCGCGTCGTCGCCGAAATGAACGACTACCAGTTCAAGCTCGTCCGCATTGAAGGCGATTTCATATGGCACGATCATCCGGAAACGGATGAAGCCTTCATCGTCATCGAAGGCCAGTTACGGATCGACTTCCGCGATGGCAGCGTTCACATCGGCCCGGGCGAAATGTTCGTCGTGCCGAAGGGCGTGCAGCACAAGCCGTTCGCCGAAAAGGAAGTGAAGATGATGGTTATCGAGCCGCGTGGCGTTTTGAACACCGGCAACGAGGGCGGCGAACGTACCGCTCGGAACGATCTCTGGATCTAGGTGCCCAAGCCTCATTGAGGCGAGACCATAGCGAGGAAGTTGGCGGCGGGCTTGTCATATCGGGTGGGAACGTCGCGGAAATGCTTCAGCTTGGACACCGCAAGTTTATCTCCCCTTGGGCGCAGCCCAATGCTATCGTTACCGTAATAGGAGACGGAGCAAGACAATCATGGATTTGGCAATTCCCAGCGCAACGAATCTCAGCCTGTTCGTCAGCGCCACGCTCGTGCTGCTTCTCGTACCGGGACCAGCAGTCCTTTACATCTTCGCGCGCTCGGTCGAGCAGGGCCGCTCTGCCGGCCTCGTTTCAATCCTTGGCATCCACACGGCCACACTGGTTCATGTCGCCGCCGCCGCTGTGGGGTTGTCGGCGCTCCTGGCATCGTCTGCGCTCGCCTTCAGCATAGTGAAGTATGCCGGCGCGGCCTACCTGATTTGGCTTGGCCTCAAGAAGCTCTTCGGCCCGTCGGACATTCCCGACATCGAGAGCGGTTTACCGACGCGCAGCCGTATGCGGCTCTTTTGTGAGGGCTTTATAGTCAACCTCCTCAATCCGAAGACCGCGCTGTTCTTTCTGGCCTTCCTGCCACAGTTCGTTGAGGTCGACCGTGGCCATGTGGTAATGCAGATCGTTTTTCTCGGGATTCTCTTCACAGCGATTGGCATTCTGACGGACGGTGCCTATGCGCTTGCTGCCGGCACGGCCGGCAACTGGCTAAAGCGTAGTCCCGTCTATCTCAAGGCTGAACGCTGGGTTAGTGGTTTCGTCTATATCGGCCTTGGCTTGACGGCCGCTTTTGCGGGCAATCAAAAGAAATAGACCGTCTGGGTCCACTGCCTAGCCCCGCACTCAACTGCGGCGATCGTTCCCATTCGCAAATGGCGTGCTGCATGATAATGACGCGCACACCGGAAGAGAAGTTGGAGACGCAGCCCCATGGACAAGACGCATCTGGTCGACGAGATCACCGGCCATCGCCGTATGCGGCGCAACCGCAAGGCCGACTGGACGCGCCGGCTCGTGCAGGAGAACCGGCTGACGGTGGACGACCTGATCTGGCCGATCTTCATCGTGCCCGGCACCGGCATCGTCGATCCGATCGCCGCCATGCCGGGCGTCAACCGGATGAGCGTCGACAAGGCGGTCGAGGCGGTGAAGGAGGCGGCCGATCTCGGCATTCCGGCGATCGCCACCTTCCCGGACATAGAGATAGAGTTGCGCGACGAGACCGGCTCCAACAGCCTCGTCGCCAACAACCTGATCAACCAGGCGACTGCCGCCTTCAAGAAGGCCGTGCCGAATATCGGCATCATCACCGACGTGGCGCTCGATCCGTTCACCAGCCACGGCCATGACGGGATCCTGCGCGACGGTATCATCGTCAACGACGAGACGGTCGACCAGATCGTCCGCGCCGCCGTCATGCAGGCCGATGCCGGCGCCGACATCATCGCGCCGTCGGAAATGATGGACGGTCGTATCGGCGCCATCCGCCGCGGGCTCGACGCCGCCGGCCACCAGGATGTCGGCATCATGTCCTATGCGACGAAATTCTCGTCCGGCTTCTACGGCCCCTATCGCGAGGCAATCAACACCAGCGGCCTCTTGAAGGGCGACAAGAACAGCTATTACATCTCGCCGGCCAACGGCACCGAAGCTCTCCGCGACGCGGCTCTCGACGTCGAGGAAGGCGCCGACATGCTGATGGTCAAGCCCGGCATCGCCTATCTCGACATCTGCTGGCGCATCAAGGAGGCGTTCGGCCTGCCCGTCTTCGCCTACCAGGTCTCCGGCGAATACACCCAGATCAAGGCCGCGGCGATGAACGGCTGGATCGACGGCGACCGGATCATGATGGAAACGCTGCTCTGCTTCAAACGCGCCGGCTGCGATGGCATTCTCTCCTATTTTGCGATGGACGTGGCGAAGAAGCTGGCGAAAAACGGATAAGTCTTGTTGCCGAGGCGGTTTCTTCCCATATCAATGTGCGAGAAACAGGAGATGTTGAACGATGAGCCTCGACCCGAACCCGACTTATGCCGCACCGGACGATTGGCGCGCCTATAGCGGCGTTCTTTCGCGCCGGGTGTTCGCCTTCATCATCGACTACGTGATCGTGCTCCTGCTGTGTATTCCGGCCGCGGTTGTCGTGTTCTTCCTCGGCATCATCACGCTCGGCCTCGGCTTCATGCTCTATCCGGTCCTGTTCGTGATCGTCGCGCTTCTCTATTTCGGGATGACGCTCGGCGGCGCGGCCCAGGCCTCGCCCGGCATGCGCGCCATGGGGCTCGCCATGGTGCGGCTCGACGGTCGGCGGATGGATTTCCTCACCGCCATGGCCCATACGGTGATCTTCTGGATCATCAATTCGGTGCTGACGCCGCTCATCCTGCTCGCAGGTTTGTTCATCGAGCGTTCGCGCCTCGTGCACGACCTGTTGCTCGGCACGGTCGTCGTGCGCACCTCGTGACGATCACGCTACTGGCCAAAAGTTTATGGTACAAGCCGGCTGCGCGTCGCAGCATGTGGTTGACGTTTTACTTTTATGCGCCATGGTATGACATTTACGATCATAGAGACCGGACTGCCACGACGCAATGAACACCCAGGCAACGCCCTCACCGCAGTTCTACCTGACGGCCCCGGCAGTTTGTCCCTATCTCTCGGGTGAAATGGAGCGAAAGGTCTTCACTCACCTGGTGGGCTCTCGCGCCGCCGAGATGAACGACCTACTGACCCAGGGCGGTTTCCGCCGTTCGCAGAACATCGCCTATCGGCCGGCCTGCGAATCATGCCGCGCGTGCATTTCCGTGCGCATCCTCGCTCACGAATTCGAGCCCGTGCGCTCGATGAAACGGGTTCTCGCCACCAATCGCGACGTGATCGCCACGGTCTACCCCGCGCAGCCCTCGACCGAACAGTTCTCGCTCTTCCGCCGCTATCTCGACGACCGCCATCAGCGGGGCGGCATGTCGGACATGTCGGCGCTCGATTATGCGATCATGGTCGAGGACACGCATGTCAACACCCGGATCATCGAGTACCGCCGCCGCGAGCCTGGCTCCGGCATCAGCGCCGAGCCGAAGGGCGAACTGCTTGCCGTTGCGCTCACCGACATGATGAGCGACGGCCTGTCGATGGTCTATTCCTTCTTCAATCCCGAGTATGAAAAGCGCTCGCTCGGCACGTTCATGATCCTCGACCATATCGCCCGTACCAGGACGCTCGGCCTACCGCACGTCTATCTCGGTTATTGGGTGAAAGGTTCGGCGAAGATGGGCTACAAGACCCGCTTCCTGCCCCAGGAACACCTGACCCCGCGCGGCTGGGAAATCTTCGATCCCGCCACGGACATCTGAAATCATCCCCATGAATGATCATAAAAAGGGCCTCGTGCTCACCGCTATCGGCGGCCTTGCGCTCTCCTTCGACGTGCCGCTCGTGCGTCTCGGGCATGGCGAGATGTGGTCGACGGTGGCGCTGCGGAGCACGGCGACCTTTGTCGCCGCTATCGTCCTGTGGCTGCTCGTCCGCCGCTTCGGCACCAGCCGCCCGGTGCTGATCCCCGGCAAGGCGGGCCTTGCCGCAGGCTTCTGTTACGGCATTTCGACGATCGCCTTCCTCGGCGCCGTCTTCAACACGGCGACTGCCAATGTCGTCTTCATCGTCGCCTTCACGCCGATGTGCGCCGCCATTCTCGGCTGGCTGGTCCTGAAGGAGCGCCCCTCACCTTCTACGCTCGTCACCATGCTGGTGATGTTTTTCGGCGTCGGCCTGATCGTCTCGGGCGGCCTTACGGGCGGCCATCTCCTCGGCGATATCCTGGCGGCAACGGCCTCGTTCCTGCTGGCTTTAGCAATCACATTCAGCCGGGTAGCGCGTATCGACATGGGCTTCGTGCCGCTGGTCGCGACCATCATTCCGGCAACGATCGGACTTTCCTTCGTCGGCGCATCCGCCCTTGCCGGCACGGGCGGCTTTTCGGTCGCGGACCCCATCTGGGTGGTGTTCGACGGCGCGATCATGATGCCGCTCGCCTTCTGGTGCCTGGCGACCGGCCCGAAATATCTCTCCGGCCCCGAAGTCGGCATGTTCTACCTGCTCGAAACCATCCTCGCACCGATCTGGGTCTGGCTGATTTTTACCGAAGTCCCTTCCGCCCGTACCCTGCTCGGCGGCTCGATCCTCGTGCTGGCGCTGATCGGTTATTCCGCGTGGCAGATGCGGCGGGCGGAGCGGATGCGGGCCAAGGCGGCGTGAGTTTCAGCTATTCAAAAAGCGGCGTCCATGTTATAACAACGTTGCAACATCAGGATTGAGCTATGAACGTCGCCATTCGTAAAATCGGCAATTCCGAAGGAATCATCATCCCGAAGGAAATTCTGGACCGCATGGGCCTGAAGGCGGGAGACAATGTGAATTTGGCCGAAGAAGCAGGGCAGCTGGTTCTGAAACCGATCGACGACGATTTTGCACGTCAGCTCGAGCACGCAGAACGCTTCATGGATAAATACAAGGTCGCGCTCAAGAAATTGGCTGAATAATGCCGTTCAATTTCCTGTCGCGGCCGGTTGTCGAGCATCTGCATCGAAGGCAGATCGAAAAATTCGGCGGCTCTTACGGCTTGCGTGACGCAAGTGCCTTGGAATCTGCTTTGATGCGCCCCCTCAACAAGGTTGCCTATGGTTGCAATGACCTAATCGAACTGGCCGCCGCGTATCTTTTCGGCCTAGCCATGAATCACGCCTTTGTCGATGGCAATAAACGGATCGCCATCGTCGCCGCGGGTGTGTTTCTCATGGATAACGGTTATCTCATCGAAACTGATGAGACCATTCTTTATAAATTCGTACTCGCAGTTGCAGCAGGCGAGATCGATGAAGAAGGTGCGACACGCTTCCTGCGCGATCTCACCGTTCCCCTCCCCTGATCACCCCGCAAACTTCCCACTCCGCGGAAAGCCCTTCGGAACGGCGCGGCCGGCGGTGGCGCGGTCGGCGATCCATTCCAGCAGTTCGTCCTTGTTGCGGGTGAAGGAGCGGCCGGCGCTGTCTTCCCAGGAAAGGCCGTCGGCCATGGTGAAGCAGCGGATGTCCGAAATGCCGCCGTCCTTGTAGCGCTGCAGGCGCACGCCCTTGCCGCGGGTCATTTCCGGCAGCTGGGCCAGCGGGAAGACCAGCAGCTTGCGGTTCTCGCCGACGACCGCGACGTGGTCGCCCGACACCGGTACGACCAGCTTCGTCTCGTCGGGCATCGCGACGTTCATGATCTGCTTGCCCTTGCGGGTATTGGCGATCATCTCGCTTTCAGCAACGACGAAGCCGTTGCCGGCCGTCGAGGCGATGATCAGCTTGCGTTGCGGATCGTGGACGAAGGCGGTCAGGATGTCCTGGTCGTTCTCCATGTCGACGATGATGCGGATCGGCTCCCCATGGCCGCGGCCGCCCGGCAGCTTGTCGGCACCGAGCGTATAAACCTTGCCGCCCGTGGTGACGAGCAGCAGCTTGTCCGTCGTCTGCGCCGTGAACGCGATCTTGGGCCCGTCGCCTTCCTTGAAGGTGAGCGTCGAGGTATCCGAGATGTGGCCCTTCAGCGCGCGAATCCAGCCCTTCTGGGAAACGACGACGGTGATCGGCTCCTTCTCGATCATCGCCTGGTTGATCGCGTCGATATCGGCATCCGGCGCATCGGCGAAAGTCGTCAGGCGCGCATAGGGCTTGCCCCGGCCCTTGGCGAAATTCTTGCGGACGTCCTGGATCTCGTGCTCGATCACCCGCCATTGCTTGTCCTCGGAGGCGAGCAGCGATTCGATATCCGCCTTCTCCTTGGTAAGGTTCTCATGCTCGGTGCGGATCTCGAATTCTTCGAGCTTGCGCAAGGCGCGTAGCCGCATGTTGAGGATCGCCTCGACCTGAATGTCGGTGAGCGACCAGCGCTCCATCATGACAGGCTTCGGCTCGTCCTCCTCGCGGATGATGCGGATCACCTCGTCGATATTGAGGTAGGCGATCAAGAGGCCGCCGAGGATTTCCAGGCGCCTGTCGATCGCCGCCAGCCGGAAGCGCGAGCGGCGGACCAGCACCTCGCGGCGGTGCGCCAGCCATTCCAGCAGCACTTCATTGAGCGCCATCACCTTGGGCACGCGGCCCATCGAGAGCACGTTCATGTTGAGCGGCAGGCGGGTTTCCAGCTCGGACAGCTTGAACAGCGATTCCATCAGCAGCGTCGCATCCACCGTGCGGCTCTTCGGCACCAGCACGACGCGCACGTCTTCGGCCGATTCGTCGCGCACGTCTTCGAGCAGCGGCAGCTTGCGGGCGAGCAGCAGCTCGGCGATCTTTTCGATCAGGCGAGACTTCTGCACCTGGAACGGAATTTCGGTGACGACGATCTGGTAACCGCCGCGACCGAGATCCTCGATCACCCAGCGGGCACGGACGCGGAAACCGCCGCGACCGGTCTTGTAAGCCTCGACGATCGATTCCCGGCTGTCGATGATGATGCCGCCGGTCGGAAGATCGGGGCCTTCGATACCGCCCTTGGCCGGCTCGGCCGGATCCGCCATCAGGTCTTCGACTGATGCCGTCGGATGCTTGATCAGGTGCAGTGCCGCATCGCACAACTCATGAACGTTGTGCGGCGGGATCGACGTCGCCATGCCGACCGCGATGCCGGAGGTGCCGTTGGCGAGCAGGTTCGGGAAGGCGCCGGGAAGCACGACCGGTTCGGAATTCGATTCGTCGTAGGTGTCGCGGAAATCCACCGCGTCCTGGTCGATGCCTTCGAGCAGCAGTTCGGAAACCGCCGTCATCTTGCTCTCGGTATAACGCATCGCGGCGGGGCTATCGCCGTCGATATTGCCAAAATTGCCCTGGCCGTTGACGAGCGGATAACGCTGCGAGAAATCTTGCGCGAGGCGCGCCAGCGCGTCATAGATCGACTGGTCGCCGTGCGGATGGAAATTACCCATCACCTCGCCGACGATCTTTGCGCATTTGCGGAAGGCGGCGTTGGGGCGCAGGCCCATCTCGCTCATCGCGTAGACGATGCGGCGGTGGACGGGTTTCAGGCCGTCGCGCACGTCCGGCAGCGCGCGGTGCATGATGGTGGAAAGCGCATAGGCGAGATAACGCTCTTCGAGCGCTGCTTTCAGATCGACCGGCAGGATATTGTCGCCGCCGTCGCCGCCGGGTGGTGTCAGATTTTTTCCCATGGGCCTTGACTAGCGGAAAGCCCGATTCTCGGCAAGAAACTACCGGCGACAGCCTGTGGATGAAGGCTTTTCCCAAGCTGAAATCAGTGTTTGATTTACCCTTTATCGTCAGCCGCAATTTTGACGAAAGGAATGTGGAACACATCCATAAACCTTTTACCCGGCTTGCCTATAAGGTGCCGCGAACAAGTACACCGAACTACCGACAACCCTAAACAATCGCGGGCAGGCCCGTGCCCCGCCAGGAGGAACTCCGATGCAATACTCCACCAAGACCCGGCTTCTGCTCGCCGGCGCAGCGCTTTCGACGTTCGCCGGCCCGGCGTTTGCGCTCGACGGCAACGATCTCGTCGCCAAGATCAACAGCGCGGTTTCGATCCAGGGCGGCTCCGGTTTCTCGGCGGAAAAGGCAACCGTCAACGGCTCGGACGTCACCCTCACCAATGCCAAGTTACTGGTCGAAGCCGGCAAGCAGAGCCTGCCGCTCGGCACCGTCAAGTTCGAGGGCGTCGAAGAGGATAACGGCGGCTATACGGTCGGGAAAGTCACGTTCGACAATATCAACGTCACGGAGGACAAGACTACCTTCACCGCTTCCGATATCTCGATCAGCGGCCTCACCGTGCCGGCCAACGCGACCGGCGACGGCCTCGATGCGATCCTGCTCTATGACGAAGCCCATGTCGGCAAGATAACGGCCACCGTTGACGGCAAACCGGCCTTTACGGTCGACGAGGCGAACGTCACCACCGAGGTCGCGGACGACAATTCCTCCGTCGGCTTCGACCTCCAGGTCAACGGCATCAAGAGCGACCTCAGCCTCGTCGAAGATGCGCAGGCCAAGGACACTCTGCAGCAGCTCGGCATCACCTCGCTTGACGGCAAGGTTGCCATGTCCGGCGCCTGGACCCTCGAGGACGGCACACTCGATATCGATGAATACGCTCTCGATTTTGCCAAGGTCGGCAAATTAAACCTCGCCTTCAGCATGTCGGGCTATACGCTCGACTTCATCAAGGCGGCGAACGAGACTGCCAAGGCGATGGAAGCCAATCCGAACAAGGAAGAAGCCCAGCAGGCAGCCGGCCTTGCGATGCTCGGCCTGATGCAGCGCCTCACCTTCAACAGCGCCGAGATCCGCTTCGAGGATGCCGGCATCACCAAGAAGGCGCTCGACTATGCCGGCAAGAGCCAGGGCACCACGGGCGAAGCCATGGCGCAGATGCTGAAGGGCATGACGCCGATGATGCTGGCGCAATACAACGTGCCGGAACTGCAGAACATGGTGAGCGCCGCGGTCAACACCTATCTCGACAAGCCCGGCAGCTTCACGATCACCGCGGAACCGGCCGATGCCGTCCCCTTCCCGATGATCATGGGCGCCGCGATGGGCGCTCCGAACACGCTGCCGAAGGTCCTCGGCGTCAAGGTCACCGCCAACGACTGAGGTCTCGAAGACTTGAATCAGAAAGCCCCGGCAAGCAATTGCCGGGGCTTGTCCTTAGTGGGCTGACGAATTTGCCATCGAGACATGATCCTTGTCATGCAGCGCGAAGCGATCGATCATGCCGGCACTCGCCTCGTTGGCGCCGCGCACAGTCACGCCCACGCCTCTGCGGCGGAACTTGAGGACGACATCGTCCAGCGCGCCGACCGCGGAAATATCCCACAGATGCGCGCCGCCGACGTCGATCATTACCATTGCGACAGGCTCCTCGAAGTCGAAGGACTTGAGCAGGTTTTCGGCGGAGGCAAAGAAGATCTGCCCTTCCACATGGTAGGTCCGAACCTCGCCGTCCGAAGAAAGCTCGGAACGGACGCGGAAGAGCCGGGCGACCTTGCCGGCGAAGAAAATGCCTGAAAGCAGGACGCCGACAAGGACGCCCTTCGACAGGTCCTGGGTGGCAAGAACCGTTGCGACGGTCGCCAGCATGACGATCGACGAAGTTCCGGGATGGCGCTTGATATCGACGACGGACTTCCAGGAAAATGTGCCGATCGACACCATGATCATCACCGCCACGAGTGCGGCCACCGGCACCACCCGCAGCACCTCGTCGAGCACGAGCAGCAGCACCAGCAGAAAAGCGCCAGCGACGAAGGTCGAAAGCCGCCCTCGCCCACCCGACGTGACGTTGATCACCGACTGGCCGATCATGGCGCAGCCGCCCATGCCGCCGAACAGCGCAGCGACGATATTGCCCGAGCCCTGGCCGAAACACTCCCGGCTCTTGCTGCTTGTCGTATCCGTCATGTCATCGATGATCTGGGCCGTCAGCAGGGATTCCAGGAGGCCGACGGCCGCAAGCGCGACCGAATAGGGAAAGATGATCTGCAGGGTCTCGAAGGTCAGCGGCACCTGCGGCCAGCCGAAGGCAGGCAGCGCGGTTGGCATTTCCCCGAGATCGGCGACCGTGTGGACATTAATGCCGAAGACGAGTGCCACGACCGTCACCACGATGATTGCGACCAGCGGCGACGGGATCACCTTCGTCACGTAGGGGAACAGGTAAATGACCGCAAGCGCCACAGCGATCAGCACATAAGTCACGTTCGGAACGTTGATGAGCTGCGGGATCTGGGCGACGAAGATCAGGATCGCCAGCGAATTGACGAAACCGGTCATCACCGAGCGCGACACGAAACGCATCAGCCGCCCGAGCTTCAGGAAGCCGGCGAGGATCTGCAGCAGCCCCATCAGGATCGTCGCTGCAAACAGATACTGGATGCCGTAGTCGCGAACCAGCGGGCTCATCAGCACGGCCGTCGCTGCTGTCGCGGCTGAGATCATTGCCGGGCGGCCGCCGGTCAGCGCGGTTACGCAGGCGATTGCCACGGAGGCAAACAGGCCGACCTTGGGATCGACGCCAGCGATGACCGAAAAGCCGACGGCTTCCGGGATGAGCGCCAGCGCCACGACGATGCCGGAGAGAACGTCGCCGCGAATATTGGAAAACCATTCGCGGCGGTAAGCTGAAATTCTGTTCATGAGAAAAAGTTCGCAAAAAAATCGCATCCGCCGGGAGGATTATCCAGGTGTGACCAGACGTAAATGAGGCTGATGCTTTGCGTTGTCCGGCGGATCGGCGGCCGGAAGAGCCACTCGGGAGTCACACCCGAGTCCTTGTGATGGCAAACCATAGAGGGTCGGATGCTGCGGCGCAATATCACGAACAGAAAACCCGGCGATCGCTCGCCGGGTTCTTGTTGCTCGAAAAGAGCCGGATGAAATTATTCCAGAACCTGGATGACGGTTCGGGTCTGCGGATTTACGATGACGCGTCGATCGTTGACTACAGTGTAGGCGTAGTCGTCGTAACCCTCGACCCTGCGCACCTCTACCGTCTCCGGCAGGGCGGCGCCGACAGCGATCTCTCCCTCGTAGGAGATTGATGGAACGCTCTGCTCCATGACGTAGGTGCGGACTTCGCCGGGCAGGACGACCGTCGAATTGGTGGTGACCGGATCCTGGGTGACGATCGTCGTCTGGGCGTAAGCCGCGCCCGAGAGGGCGACCAGGACCGCCGATGCGGCCAGTAGGGTCTTGCGCATATCTTTTTCTCCCTGTGCTTCTGCTGTTCTAACAACACAAGCGCGCGGATATGGTTCCCCTATTCGCTTGACGCACGGGACGTCGGAACGGCATCCTGACGCCCCCAGGCAGGCACGAGCGACACCATTGCGGTGACGAGGCAGGGACCGGCAACCAGGCTATAGGCAGATGTTTTTTATCGCTCACAGGATCGTCCCTCTCCGAGGCGACCCTAGATAGCCGTGTTTTTAGCGGAGGTTTTGCCCGATGAATTTGCCAATCCAGCCATCGACCCGGATATCCTGCCCCACGATCGACGCGGCGATCGATGATGCCCTCGCGGCAAAACGGCTCGTCGGCACCGTCGTGATGGTCGCCAGGGATGGCGAAATCGTCTACCGCCGCGCCGCAGGATTGGCGGACCGGGAAGCGGGCCTGAAAGCCAGCGAGAACACGATCTTTCGCCTCGCCTCGATAACCAAGCCGATCGTCACCATCGCCGCCATGCGGCTGATCGAACAGGGCCGCATCGGCCTCGACGATCCGGTGACGAAATGGCTGCCGGATTTCCGGCCGCGCCTCGAAGACGGCTCAGAACCGGCGATCCTGATCCGCCATCTCCTCACCCACACGTCCGGCCTGAGCTATGGTTTCCACCTGGAAGATGGTCCCTATGTCCGGGCCGGCGTTTCCGACGGCCTCGATCAGCCGGGCCTCTCGCTCGCGAAGAACCTGCGGCGCATCGCTTCCGTGCCGCTGCTCTTTGCCCCCGGCACCGGCTGGCAATATTCCGTCTCCATGGACGTCATCGGCGGTGTCATCGAGAAGGAAACCGGCAAACGCCTCGGCGAGGCGGTTACCGAGCTGGTGATGCGGCCGCTCGGCCTTTCCGATACCGGCTTCACCGTCACCGACCGCAGCCGGCTTGCGGCACCTTACGCCGACGGTTCGCCGGAACCGAAGCGGATGGGCGAGACGGAAAGGGTGCGAGCCCTCGATGGCTCGGTAACGTTCGTGCCGGACCGGATCTTCAACCCGGACTCCTTCCACTCCGGCGGCGGCGGTATGGCAGGGACCGCGTCCGACGTGTTCACCGTGCTAGAGACCATCCGCAAGGGCGGCGCTCCGCTGCTTTCGGAAAAGACCGTCAAGGCGATGATGACCAACCAGATCGGCGATCTTCTCGAACCGGCACGGCCGGGCTTCGGCTTCGGTTTCGGCTGGGCGATCGTGCGCGATCCGGCAAAGGCAGGCCTGCCGGTTTCCCCCGGCTCGCTGCAATGGGGCGGCGCTTACGGCCACCATTGGTTTATCGATCCGGCAAGGAAGATCACGCTGGTGGGCCTGACCAATACCACGCTCGAAGGTATGTGGGGCCAGTTCACGCTCGACCTGAAAAAGGCTGTCGCCGCCGACCTTTAAGGCGGGCATCCTCAGTTCGACTTTGTACATTATGCGGCGAAGCAAATTGCCTGTGTCATGCGTGTGAGCCGACTTGGTGGAATTTTATGAATGTCCGGGTCTGACGGGCACTGTCGATAAATGTCCTGGCTCCACAAAACCATGCGGGCTGATCTTGGCCCCGGTTGACTTGCCACCTCGAAGGACTACTCTTTTAGTGACCGCAAACATATCCACGCGAAGATGACGGTGGATGATGCGGCGATTGGGCAACCTTGAGGAGGATGAGGTTTGCCATGACCTATCGTGTTGTTCTGTTGATCGGCGCGTCCATCGTCGCCGTTTCGTCGTTTGATGCCCGAGCTCAGGAAGGTGACGCGACGGCGGGCGCCACCATTTTCAAGAAATGTGCGACCTGTCATGTCGTCGATTCCGATACGAACAAGGTCGGCCCGTCGCTGAACAAGCTGTTTGGCCGAAAGGCCGGAACCCATCCCAATTTCGCCTATTCGACCGGGATGAAAGAGGCCGGAGACGGCGGCCTCGTCTGGGACGAGGCGACACTGCGCGACTATCTGCACAATCCAAAAGCGAAGGTGAAGGGCACCAAGATGGCCTTCGTCGGCGTGAAGGACGAGCAGGAGATCACCAATCTCATCGCCTATCTCAAGCAATATTCCCAATGACCGGCCGAGAGGCGGCCGGGATGGGCATGCCTAAATTGCAGTAATTGCCGATCTTTTCCATTCGTGCGATAGTAAATCCGGTATTTTTGCGGAACGCGGTTTCACGGTCGACCTGCTCAGGGAGGGGCGGAAATGGCTGTTGTGCTGATTCTCGTCTTGATTGTTGTCGGCTCCGTGCTGTTCCATGTGCTGAGCCCGTGGTGGTGGACGCCGATCGCCTCCAACTGGAACTATATCGACAGCACGCTTGTCATCACCTTCTGGATCACCGGCATCGTCTTCGTGGCGGTGGTTTCGTTCATGGCCTATTGCGTCTTCCGCTTCCGGCACAGGCCCGGCAACCGCGCAGCCTATGAGCCGGAGAACCGCAGGCTGGAGGTGCTGCTGGCGGGGGGAACGGCGGTCGGTGTCGCGGCGATGCTGGCGCCCGGCCTGGTGGTGTGGAACCAGTTCATTACGGTGCCTGACGATGCCGTGCCGGTCGAGGTCGTCAGCCAGCAGTGGCTGTGGAACTTCCGCCTGCCGGGCGCGGACGGAAAGCTCGGCCGCGCGGAGACGCGCGACGTGAGCCCCGACAATCCGCTCGGCCTGAACAAGAACGACGCAAACGGCCTCGACGACGTGATCATCGAGGGCGGCGAGTTGCATCTGCCGATCGGCAAGCCGGTGCGCATATTGCTGCGCTCCGTCGATGTCCTCCACGATTTCTACGTGCCGGAATTCCGCGCCAAGATGGACATGATCCCCGGCATGATCACCTATTTCTGGCTCACGCCGACGCGGACGGGAAGTTTCGAGATTCTCTGTGCCGAGCTCTGCGGCGTCGGCCATGGGCAGATGCGCGGGACCGTCGTGGTCGAAGAGGATGCGGACTATCAGACCTGGCTCGGGCAGCAGCAGACATTCACCCAGCTTATGGCGTCATCGGGAGAGCCGCCGCCGGCAAACTGAACCGACGGGGAAAGGGAAGAGACATCATGGTCGAGATTCCATCCGGAAGTGCAGGCGCCATCCCCTCCGCCGAAGTCGAGGATGTCGAGCTTTATCATCCGAAAAGCTGGTGGACGAAATATGTGTTCAGCCAGGATGCCAAGATCATCGCCGTGCAATATTCGCTGACCGCCATTGCGATCGGCCTTGTGGCCCTTGTGCTCTCCTGGCTGATGCGGCTGCAGCTTGCCTTTCCCGGTTATTTCGCCTTCATCGATGCCGACCACTATTATCAGTTCATCACCATGCACGGCATGATCATGGTGATCTATCTGCTGACCGCGCTGTTCCTCGGCGGCTTCGGCAATTACCTCATTCCACTGATGGTCGGCGCGCGAGACATGGTGTTCCCCTATGCGAACATGCTGAGCTACTGGATCTATCTGCTGGCCGTCCTGATCCTGGCCGCGGGCTTTTTCGCCCCCGGCGGCCCGACAGGGGCCGGCTGGACGCTCTATCCCCCGCAGGCCGTTCTGTCAGGCACGCCGGGCGGCAAGGACTGGGGCATCCTCCTCATGCTCACCTCACTGATCGTCTTCATCATCGGCTTTACCATGGGGGGCCTGAACTATGTGGTGACCGTGCTGCAGGGACGCGCGCGCGGCATGACGCTGATGCGCATGCCGCTCACCGTCTGGGGCATCTTCACCGCCACCGTGATGGCGCTGCTCGCCTTCCCTGCCCTGTTCGTCGCCTGCGTCATGATGCTGTTCGACCGCCTGCTCGGCACGAGCTTCTTCATGCCTGCCATCGTCGAAATGGGCGAGCAGCTGCAGCATGGCGGCGGCAGCCCGATCCTGTTCCAGCACCTGTTCTGGTTCTTCGGGCATCCGGAGGTCTATATCGTCGCGCTGCCGGCCTTCGGAATCGTCTCGGACCTGATCAGCACGCATGCGCGCAAGAACATTTTCGGCTACCGCATGATGGTCTGGGCGATCGTCATCATCGGCGCGCTCAGCTTCATCGTCTGGGCGCACCACATGTATGTCAGCGGCATGAACCCGGCCTTCGGCTTCTTCTTCGCCACCACGACGTTGATCATCGCCGTACCAACGGCGATCAAGGTCTACAACTGGGTGCTGACGCTGTGGCGCGGCGACATCCACCTGACGCTGCCGATGCTCTTTGCGCTCGCCTTCATCGTCACCTTCGTCAACGGCGGCCTGACGGGCCTGTTCCTCGGCAATGTCGTCGTCGACGTGCCACTGTCGGACACGATGTTCGTCGTCGCGCATTTCCACATGGTCATGGGGGTAGCGCCGATCCTCGTCATCTTCGGGGCGATCTGTCACTGGTATCCGAAGGTGACGGGACGCATGCTGAACGAGACGCTCGGCCAGATCCACTTCTGGATCACCTTCCTCGGCACCTATGCGATCTTCTTCCCGATGCATTACCTCGGCCTGCTGGGCGTGCCGCGCCGCTACTTCGAGATGGGAGAGACGGCCTTCGTTCCGCCTTCGGCCCATACGCTGAACATCTTCATAACGGTCATGGCGCTGATCGTCGGGGCCGCGCAGATGGTTTTCCTGTTCAACCTGGTCTGGAGTCTTTTCCGAGGAAAAGAGGCGGGCGGCAATCCATGGCGGGCAACGACGCTGGAATGGCAGACGCCACAGACGCCGCCCGCCCACGGCAACTGGGGCAAGGAACTGCCGGTGGTCTACCGCTGGGCCTATGACTACAGCGTGCCGGGAGCGGCCGAGGACTTCATTCCGCAGACAGTGCCGGCAAGCGGCAGCGTCACACGGGAGGTTCCGGCATGAACGTCACGCTGATCTTCCTTGCCGTCATCGGCGCCATCATCGTCTGGTGGCTGGCCGGACAGCGGCTGACCTCGAAACCCTGGCTCGAAACCGGGTCCGTGCAGCTGCCGGATCATCACGGCGCCGATCGGCAACAGCCGCCCGTGCCGGCGGTAAAAATCGGCCTCTTCGTGTTTCTCGGCGTCGTCGGCGCACTCTTCAGCCTTGCCGTCAGCGCCTATTTCATGCGCATGGCGTCGGCGGACTGGTGGGCCACACCCGTTCCCCGGCTGCTCTGGGTCAATACCGCAGCACTCGCCTTAAGCAGTGTCGCGTTGCAATGGGCGAGAAGAGAAGCGGAGCACGGCCGCATGGAAGGCCTGCGGCCGGTGCTTTCCGCCGCCTTTGCCCTAGCCGTCCTCTTTCTCGTCGGACAGGTCCAGGCATGGCGGGAACTGACGGCGGCCGGCTACGTGCTGGCCGATAATCCCGCCAACAGCTTCTTCTATATGCTCACCGGCCTGCACGGCCTTCATATCCTCGGCGGGCTCGCCGTGCTCGCTCACACGACGGTCAGGGCATTCGCGCGTGACGTTCAGCCGGACAGGCTGCGCCTCAGCATCGATCTATCCGCCATCTATTCGCATTTCATGCTCGCCGTCTGGCTCCTGCTCTTTACGCTCTTTGCCGGGTGGGCGAATGATTTCGTCGATCTCTGCCGCACATTGCTGACCTAGGGGCCGAACCAAGGGAGCTCAACCAGGAGATTTGCAGATGGCACAGACTATCGGGACACATGGCGAGCCGGACCTCAGGCCAGCGGGCCTGCGTGGAGTCGCTGCCGATTTCAGCTCGGATCAGCGCGCCTTCAAGACCGCCTCCTGGGGCAAGGCGATGATGTGGATCTTTCTACTCAGCGACACCTTCGTCTTCGGTTGTTTCCTGATCGCCTACATGACCGCCCGCATGTCGACGCCGGTCGCCTGGCCCAATCCGAGCGAGGTCTTCGCGCTGCATATCGGCGGCCAGGACGTGCCGCTGATCCTGATCGCAATCATGACCTTCGTGCTGATCTCGAGCAGCGGCACCATGGCGATGGCGGTCAATTTCGGCTATCGCCGCGAACGCCACAGGACCGCGATGCTGATGATGCTGACGGCGCTTCTCGGGGCATGCTTCGTCGGCATGCAGGCCTTCGAGTGGACGAAGCTGATCACCGAAGGCGTGCGCCCCTGGGAAAACCCCTGGGGAGCTGCACAGTTCGGATCGACCTTCTTCATGATCACCGGCTTTCACGGCACCCATGTCACGATCGGCGTCATCTTCCTCCTCATCGTCGCCCGCAAGGTCTGGCGGGGCGATTTCGATGAGGAACGGCGCGGCTTCTTCACCAGCCGGAGAGGCCGCTACGAGGCCGTCGAGATCATGGGCCTCTACTGGCACTTCGTCGATCTGGTCTGGGTCTTCATCTTCGCATTCTTCTACCTGTGGTGAGGTCGTCATGAACGAGACAACGGCGCATGCACACATCCAAGCTGGACAGCAGCTCCAAACCGGACAGCAGCATCCGATCCGGCTCTACCTCTTCGTCTGGGGCCTGCTCTTCGTGCTCAGCGCCTTTTCCTACATGGTCGATTATCTCGGCCTCCAGGGTTATCTCAGGTGGACGCTGATCCTGCTGTTCATGATGCTGAAAGCCGGGCTGATCGTTGCCGTCTTCATGCACATGGCCTGGGAACGGCTGGCGCTCGTCTACGCCATCCTGCTGCCGCCGCTGCTGGTGCTGGTTTTCGTCGCGCTGATGGTATCGGAAGCCGACTATACGATCTTCACCCGACTCACCTTCTTCGGCACTGCTCCCTGACGGGCAGTGCCGAATCCGGTTTCCGGCGTACCGACCGCTGCTACTTCCCCAAGCCGGCTTCCGGTTCAACGACCTTGCGATACAGATGCCAGGTCGCGTGGCCAAGTACGGGGATCACGATAGCCAAACCGGCAAAGAACATCGCAAAACCGGCGAACAGAAGCACCGCCACGATGAGACCCCAGAGTATGAATTCCATGGGATTGACCGCGAAGGCTTTCATCGAGGTGTAGACCGCTGTCGCCGCACCGGTGTCACGATCAAGAAGCAGCGGAAATGCAATGACTGTGGTGCAAAGCACGGCCAGAGCGAAGAGGAAGCCGACGGCATTGCCGTAAAGGATCAGCTGCCAACCCCTGCTCGTCGAGAATACCTCGTTGAAGAAAGTCATCAGCGATTCCGGCCGTTCCGGCCCGAACAGGCTGACATAGAGCGACTGCGCCGTCAGAAGCCACAGGATAAAAATCACCGCCAGCATAAGGCCGATGGCAAGGATTGCCGGGACCGCCGGGGAATGCCGGATTTCGAGCGCATGCTGCCAGGAGGTGTCAAGGCCGAGCTCCCGCCGGCGACTGATTTCATAAAGACCCAGCGCCGCTATCGGACCGACCAGGGCAAAGCCTGACATCAGCGGAAACAGCAGCGGCAGCGCATTGGCACCGGATGTCCAATAGGCGAGGACCACGCCGGCCACAGGGTAGATCAGGCAGAGAAAGACGTAGTGCGACGGCTTGGTCCAGAAATCATCCAACCCCTGACGCAGCGAGGTGAAGACATCGGCCACATTGATGCGCCGCACAGTGGGATAGGCAGCCTTCCTGTTGCCTCCCGCGATCACGTGAAAATGCGCCATAACAATTCCTCTCCATTTCTTGTCACAGACAACAACGATCACAACGGATATCCGCGTGAAGAACGGCGCCATCGGACCGAACCTGCACGTGTGGAGATTATACGCCCATGCTCGAAACTTGACCAGCGGCCCACGCCACGGCGCAGAATTACTGCGCATCCAGGTGTTGTCACATAAACCATGTGTCAGTCAGCGGGGCATGGAGTTGTCGCCTTATCGAGCGATGATCGAACGATGCCGCTGCTGTCTGCGATCGGGCGGAGTTGCCGTCTACATCGCTTCCGCAGCATGGTACGAGAAACAGATTTTCCCTTCTCCGATGCCATCGGAGCGGTCCGCTTCGCCGCATAATGTACAAAGTCGAGCTCGGAGATTGAATCAAAAAGCCCGGCGCTTGGCCGGGCTTTTTCAGTTCAGCGTCCGAAACGCTCAGTCCTTCTTCGGCGTCGGCATCACCCGGATCGCCAGTTCGCGCAGCTGCTGGGGCGTTGCCGGCGACGGGGCGCCCATAAGCAAGTCCTGCGCCTGCTGGTTCATCGGGAACAGCGTCACTTCGCGCAGGTTCTTGGCGCCGACGAGCAGCATGACGATACGGTCGATGCCGAAGGCAGCGCCGCCATGCGGAGGCGCGCCGTACTGGAAGGCACGGTACATGCCGCCGAACCGGTCCTCGACATCCGCCTGGCTGAGGCCGACTTTTTCGAAGGCCTTGACCATCAGTTCCGGCGACTGGTTGCGGATCGAGCCCGAAGCGATTTCGAAGCCGTTGCACACCGCGTCATACTGGTAGGCCTTGATCGTCAGCGGATCCTGGTTTTCCAGCGCCTCGATGCCGCCCTGCGGCATGGAGAAGGGGTTGTGGGCGAAATCGATCTTCTTTTCTTCCTCGCTCCATTCGTAGAACGGGAAGTCGACGATCCAGCACATTTCGAAACGGTCGCGGTCGACGAGGTTCAGTTCCTCGCCGGCGCGGGTGCGGGCTTCGCCTGCGAACTTGTAGAACTTGGCCGGGTCGCCGGCGACGAAGAAGCAGGCGTCGCCGTCATCGAGGCCGAGCTGGGTGCGGATCGCCTCGGTGCGCTCCTCGCCGATGTTCTTGGCGAGCGGGCCGGCGCCTTCGAGCTTGTCGCCTTCCTTGCGCCAGAAGATGTAGCCGAGGCCCGGCTGGCCGGTCGACTGCGCCCAGGCGTTCATGCGGTCGCAGAAGGCGCGGCTACCGCCGGTCTTGGCCGGGATCGCCCAGACTTCGACCTTCGGGTTCGAAGCGATCATGCCCGCAAACACCTTGAAGCCGGAGCCGGCGAAATGTTCGGTGACGGCCTGCATCTCGATGGGGTTGCGCAGGTCCGGCTTGTCGGAACCATATTTGCGGATCGCCACGTCATAGGGGATGCGCGGCCAGTCCTTGGTGACCGGCTTGCCTTCGGCGAACTGCTCGAACACGCCGGTCATCACAGGACCCATCGTGTTCCAGACGTCTTCCTGGGTGACGAAGCTCATTTCGAGGTCGAGCTGGTAGAACTCGCCCGGCAGGCGGTCGGCGCGCGGGTCTTCATCGCGGAAGCAGGGGGCGATCTGGAAATAGCGGTCGAAGCCGGCCACCATCAGCAGCTGCTTGTACTGCTGCGGCGCCTGCGGCAGGGCGAAGAACTTGCCTTCATGGATGCGGCTCGGCACCAGGAAGTCGCGCGCGCCTTCCGGCGACGACGCGGTCAGGATCGGCGTCGAATATTCGGCGAAACCGATCTCGCCCATGCGGCGGCGCATGTCGGAAATGATCTGGGTGCGCTTGACGATGTTCCGGTGCAGGGTTTCGCGGCGCAGGTCGAGGAAGCGGTATTTCAGGCGCACGTCTTCCGGATAGTCCGGCTCGCCGAACACCGGCAGCGGCAATTCCTTGGCCGCGGAGAGCACTTCGATCTCCTGGGCATAGAGTTCGATCTCGCCGGTCGCCATGCCCTTGTTGACGGTCTCTTCCGAGCGGGCCTTGACGAGGCCGTCGATGCGGATAACCCACTCGCCGCGGACGATCTCGGCGGTCTTGAAGGCCGGGCTGTCCGGATCGGCGACGACCTGGGTCATGCCGTAATGGTCGCGCAGGTCGATGAACAGCACGCCGCCGTGATCTCGCACGCGATGCACCCAGCCGGACAGGCGGACGGTCGATCCGACGTCGGACTTCTTGAGGGCGGCACAGGTATGGCTGCGGTAACGGTGCATTTCGGTATCCTGGACGGTTGTGTTTTGCGGTCTTTCGGCGTGCGAAGCACGGCCTGCCGGCTTTATGGAAAATCGGCGGGACAAGCGCATGGCCCGCCCCATTTGTCAAGGCTTGGCGGCGGAGCCTGCCGTGAGCGGCGCAGCCGCGGCGGCGTCCACAACCAGATTATCCGCCATAAAATCCACAAAGGCGCGGATTTTCGGCGACAGAAAACGGCCCGTGGGCCAAAGCACGCGGAAGGTTCCCGTCTGGACGACATGGTCGTCCAGCAAGGTGATCAGGCGCCCGTCCCCGAGCTGCGGCCCGATGACGAAGGGAGGAAGGCAGGCTATGCCGAAACCCTCCTCGGCAAGATGGATGATCGGTTCAAGCGTGCTGGCGGTGACGGAGACCGGCAAGACCAAGCGCGCACCGCCATCTTCAATGGCGAGCGGCCAGGGTTCGAGCTTTCCGGTGCTGGGATAACGATGGTGCAAGCATTTGTGATCCAGAAGGTCCGGCGGCACCGCAGGCCGACCGCATGCCCGGAGATAGCCGGGCGAGGCGACGATCCGATGACGGAACGAGCCGAGCTTGCGGCTCATCAAACGTGTGTCCCGGACTTCGCCGGTGCGGATGACCGCGTCGAACCCCTCTTCGATCACGTCCACCAGGCGATCGGTAAAGTCGAGATCCATGGTGATTTCGGGATAGGCGCGCATGAAGGCCGAGATGGTCGGCATCAGGAGCATGCCAACCAGCGGTAGGCTGACGCGCAGCATGCCGCGAGGGGCGGCGCGCAACCGCGACAGCTCCGATTGCGCTACATCCAGTTCCGACAGGATACGCCGGCACGTATCCAGAAAATAACTGCCCTCCTCCGTCAGCGTCATGCTGCGCGTGGAACGGTGGAAGAGGCGCACGCCCATCTCCTGCTCCAGCCTCGCCACCGCCTTGCCCACGGCGGAACTCGATATCCCGAGCCGCCGCGCGGCGGCGACAAAGCTGCCACCCTCCGCCGCCTGAACGAAGATGCCGAGTGTTCCCAACCTGTCCATCACCACTCCAATTACGGAACTTATATCCGCACTGTTACGAATATCGGATTATTTATCCGTCATCATCACGCCAGTATCCAGTTGCGGCGCGGCTCAGACCGCCTCCCGACCGAAAGGACCTAAAAGATGGATACGATTCTTACCGCCGGCTTCTCTGCAACGCCGAAACCGACCACTTTCATCGTCAACGTCATCCACGCTCATCCCGGCAAGCAGGAAGAAGCCTTCCGCATCATTCAGGATGTCGTTCACTACGTCGCGGAACGGAAGGAAGGCTTCCTCTGGAGCAACCTCGCCAAAAGCACGGACGGCAAGACCGTGGTGAATATCGAAGCCATCCGCGATGCCGGCAACGTCGACGATTTCTTCTCCGATCCGGTCTTCCGCGAAAAGTTCCGCAAGCTCGACGAAGTCTCCACGTTCGAGTTCCACACCTATGGCGTCGACGATCTCATCCTGCCCAAGCTTGGCCAACAGGGTTAGCACCACCTTGGCAGAAGCCCCGACCGCGGGGCTTCTGCATCCAAGCACAAACTCCCGCGCGAGAGGGCCGGGCAAGGTCGTTTATGACTGTATTGGACAGCGCTGACGCGATAGAAACGCATTGTCATCTCCGACAGCGATTCTCTTCCCCCGGCACCCATGAGCCATATCCGTCCGTTGATCCCCCTCCTCGTCACCGCAGGCATCCTGATCGGCGGCAACGGGTTGCAGGGCACCTATATCGCACTGCGCGGCTCGGCTGAGGGCTTTTCGCCCTCGACGATCGGCATGATCGGCGCGGGCTACAGCATCGGGTTTGCCCTCGGCTGCATGTACGTGACACGGCTTTTGCGCCAGATCGGCCATATCCGCACCTTCTCGGCGATGGCCGCGGTGACGGCGTCCGCTTCGATCGGCATGTCGATGATCGTCGACCCGACCTTCTGGTTCGCGATGCGCTTCGTGACGGGCATTGCCGTCGCCAGCCTGTTTGCGACGGTCGAGAGCTGGATCAACGCCAAGGTCACCAATGCCAACCGGGCGCGCACGCTCTCCATCTACCGTTTCGTCGATCTCGGCTCAGTGACGGTGGCGCAATACATCATCCCGACCGTCGGCATCGAAGGCCCGTTCATCTTCAACATCATCACAATCGCGCTGATCCTGTCGCTGGTGCCGATCTCGATCGCCGACAAATCCAGCCCCGCGCCGCCGCAGGCAATCGCCTTCGACCTCAAGGCCGTCTGGCGGATCTCGCCGCTCGCGGTGGTGGGCGTCATCTCGGTCGGCCTGTCGATGGCAGCCTTCCGCAATATCGGGCCGATCTATGCGGCAGAGATCGGCATGAGCATCACCTCGATCGCCACCTTCATGAGCGCCGGCATCATCGGTGGCGTGGTGCTGCAATATCCGCTCGGCCTCTATTCAGACCGGCTCGACCGGCGCCGTGTCATCCTGTGGACGACGATCGGCTCGATCATAACAGGCGCCTACCTCTCCTTCGGGGCGGGTACCAACGAGACCGCCAATATCGTCAGCGTCTTCCTGTTCGGCGCCTTCTCGATGCCGCTCTATTCGCTGTGCTCGGCGCATGGGAACGATTATGCCAAGCCTGGCGAGCATGCGCTGGTTTCGGCCGGCCTGCTGTTCTACTGGTCGGTCGGCGCGACGATCGGGCCGCTGCTCGCCTCGATCCTGCTGCAATATTTCGGCCCTCGGGCCTTCTTCGCCTATACCTCGTTCATCTTCCTGGGCTTCATGATCTTCACGCTGAGGCGCATGCAGGCGCGTCCCTCCGTGCCTCCTTCGGAACGTTCCTGGCGCTTCCGCTCGCTGCTTCGGACATCGGCCTATTTCAACCGGCTCGCCGGCCCGCCCGATAAAGACGAGCGCGAGTAACGCTTAAACACCGTTGCGTATTGACATATGCGGCCGGAAGGAGAAGGAAGGTTGATCACCCTCACGTGAATGAAACGATGATCCAAACGACCGCTGCACTCGAAGAAGCCTGCATCCAGCTGGCCCAATCGGACTTCATCACCATCGACACCGAATTCCTCAGGGAAACGACCTTCTGGCCTGAGCTGTGCCTCATCCAGATGGCAAGCCCGACGGTGGAGGTGCTTGTCGATCCCCTCGCCAAGGGGCTGAGCCTGAAACCCTTCTTTGAGCTGATGGCCAATCCCGCCGTCACCAAGGTGTTTCACGCCGCCCGACAGGACATCGAAATCATCCACCATCTCGGCAATCTGGTGCCGCATCCGATCTTCGACACCCAGGTCGCCGCCATGGTCTGCGGCTTCGGGGATTCGGTCTCCTACGACCAGCTCGTCAGCCGCATCAAGGACGTCCATATCGACAAGTCGTCGCGCTTCACCGACTGGAGCCGCCGGCCGCTTTCCGACAAGCAGCTCGAATATGCGCTGGCCGACGTCACCCACCTGCGCGACGTCTATCTCTTTCTCAAGGCCCAGCTCGAGCGCGAAGGCCGCGCCCTGTGGCTGACCGAGGAAATGGCCGTGCTGGAATCGCCCGGCACCTATGATCTGCATCCGGACGACGCCTGGCAGCGCCTCAAGTCGCGGCTGCGCAAGCCGACCGAACTCGCCGTCCTGAAATTCGTCGCCGCCTGGCGCGAGCGCGAAGCGCGCAGCCGCAACGTGCCGCGTTCCCGCGTGCTGAAGGACGACGCGATCTACGAGATCGCCCAGCAGCAGCCGAAGGACGTGGAAGCCATGTCGCGGCTGCGCACCATCCCGAAGGGCTGGGAACGCTCCGCCTCCGGCACCGCGATCATCGAAGCGGTCAATGCAGCACTTGCCCTGCCGAAGACCGAGATGCCGCATGCGCCGAAACATGTGCATGTCCCGGAAGGCACCGCCGCCGCCGTCGAGCTGCTGAAGGTTCTCCTGAAGCTGATCTCCGACAAGCAGGGCGTCGCCGCCAAGATCATCGCCAACACCGACGATCTCGAAAAGATCGCCGCCGAGGGTGAGGCCGCCAATGTCGGTGCCCTTTCCGGCTGGCGCCGCGACCTGTTCGGCGAAACGGCCTTGAAACTGATCAGTGGCGGCGTGGCCCTGCGCTTCGTCAACAAGAAGGTCGAGGCAGTGGAGCTTTAGAGCTTCCACGCCGCAGTGAAACAATCAGCCAGCGTTGAATTTATGCCGGCTGCCCGGGGCTTTGCGCAGCTTGCAGATCTGGCAGCAAGACGTCAGTTAAAATCTGCTCTATTTCGGCCTCGACGCTTCGCCCGTTCTTGTCGGCGCGCGCTTTGAGCAACCGCATCAGTTCATCGGACAGATTGATGGTGATAGCATTCATCATAGCCCCCGCCCGATCCATTCATTCATCCACGATACCGCCGGATCAAAAGCTTTTCAACGCGAGCCCAGCCCATGTCCCAATCCCTCCTCCCGGAAACCGGCCGGGATTTTGTGACAAGACCCCGACCCCATATCGCCGGGGGCCATATGGGCGAGTGCCGGCGGGCGGGTTTCTCTACCTTGGCGCCGGAAGGATGGACGGCACGATGAGGTTTCCCTCTTCCCGCGTGCTGGTTGCGATCGTCATCCTGCTGTCGCTGCTGCTTGTCGTTATTATGGAATCAGCTGGACTGGGTGCCTTCCCCCTGCCCTGGGTCCGCCCCATCACCCGGACCCTATGCGCCGCCAACCTGATCGTGGCGCTGGTGGGTCTAGGATCCCCGCGATCGGCTGCCTGGATCAACTACCTGCTCCTCAGCATCGCCACTTATATCTTGGCCTCGGCCACGCCGATCGCCGCGCTCTGGATCATTCCGAAGAATATGTTCTTCGCAGTCACTTATGCATTTTCGAGCCTTTGGTAATCTTGTCGGCGATCTTCTTTTCGGCCCTGAGCGCGATGCCGACCAGTTTCGCATCCTCCGGCGCAAACTGCGCGAAGACCTCGCGGTTGGCCGCGTCATGACCAGTCGAGAACATCTCCTCGACATAGGCCGATATCGTCACCTCCCGTTCCAGCGAGCGACGGTGGATGGTGCGCAGCGTCTCCCGGTCGGCGGTCAGCACCACGATCGGCTGGATGCTCATCGGATTGTAGACATGACCCGCCGCATCCCGATATGGTTCACCGATGATCGCGGGATTTTGCGCGATGATGCCGCTTGTCAGGAAGGCGGTCACGTTGAGCTCCTGCCAGGGGGCGAGGTCATCGCGAAGCACGATCGCGATCTTGGTATCGAACATGAAAAACAACTCCGTGGAAGGTTATGCGGGAACTGACGGGATAACGGCGGCCGGTGCCCCGGGTCTTGAACGTTCGTGCAACTCGGGAGCCACGGCCGAAGGCAGCGCAAGAGGCGCGCCTGACGACAGCGCAAGGGGCGCGCCTGATGGCATCGTCCAGGCGCCCTCGTCGCGCGGCATCGAGCGGATCGAGGCTCGCTTCCACGGCAACGGTTTCGAGCCCCATCGCCACGATACCTACGCACTCGGCGTGACGCTTTCCGGCGTCCAGACTTTCCAGTATCGCGGTGCCGCCCGCGCCAGCCTGCCCGGCAATGTCATCGTGCTGCATCCGGACGAGGTGCATGACGGGGCGGCCGGCACCGATGCCGGCCTGCGCTACCGAATGCTCTACCTGCCGCCGGAGCGGCTGATCGAGGCGGCCGGCGGTTCGCGCGGTCTGCCCTTCGTGCCGGATCCCATCATAGCGGATGCGGAATTCCGGCAGTGTCTTGCCGAAGCTCTGGACGATCTCGAAGCCGAGCCGCAGGACCTGCTGCTTGACGACCTGATCGCCCGCATGGCGACATACCTCTGGCGCCACGCGGACGGCAAGGGCGGTGCGGCGGGCACGGCGCGCGCGCAGCAGGCGGTTCTGCGCTGCCGCGATTACCTGCAGGCGAACGCTGACCGGACGGTTTCTTCGGAGGAACTGGAGGAAGTCAGCGGTTTCGATCGCTATACGACCGCCAGGCAATTCCGCAAGCTTCTGGGAACCAGCCCGCACCGCTATCTCGTCATGCGCCGGCTCGACCGGGCGAAAGTCCTGCTGTCACAAGGCGGCAGCCTGGCGGAGATCGCGGCCGATACGGGCTTTGCCGACCAGGCGCATTTCACCCGGCATTTCAAGAAGACGTTCGGCATGACGCCGGGCCGCTGGATGGCGCTTCGCAGAAGCGCGTAAAGCCTCCATGCGCCTGTAAAATTTCAGTCATCAAAGCTTCATCGAAGCGTCAATCATCCATCACCTCCCCGTCACGCACTCGCCTTAACCGGTTGGCGTCTTTGACACGCCAACCAACAGGTGACCCCATGACCAAATTTCTGCTCGCTACCCCCGTAGTGATTGGCGCGCTCGCTGCGCTGATCGGTGGCCCCGCTTCTGCTGACGACAAGGTTTTCCCGGCCAAGCTCACCGGCCAGGCGATCCTGCCCGCCAACACGGTCGTTCCGGCTCCGGCCGACGCGCCGGCGTTCCTCAAGACCTCCGGCAAGTTCACCACCGCCGACCGCAAGCGCACGGAAGCCCTCGGCACCCTGCCGGGCAAGGACGGCGCCCGCGTGACAGACGTCAAGCTGCCGCTCGACGGCCAGCCGGTGCAGGGTTTCTCCGGCATTAAGACAATGGCTGACGGCACCTTCTGGACGCTGTCGGACAACGGTTTCGGCGGCAAGACCAATTCCTCCGACGCCATGCTGTTCCTGCACCAGATGAAATTCGACTGGGCCGCCAACAAGGCCGAAGTCGTCAAGAATGTCTTCCTCTCCGACCCGAACAAGATCGCGCCGTTCCCGATCGTCACGGAAGCTTCGGAAACCCGTTACCTCACCGGCGCCGATTTCGACATCGAATCGATCCAGCCGGTTGCCGACGGCTTCTGGCTCGGCGACGAATTCGGCCCCTACCTGATCAAGGTCGACATGCAGGGTCGGCTGACCGACGTCGTCGCTACCACGGTCGACGGCAAGCCGGTCACGTCTCCCGACAGCCCGCTCGTCCAGCTGCAGGCGAACCCGATCGCCAAGGCACCGGTCTTCAACGTGAAGCGTTCCGGCGGTTATGAAGGCCTTGCAATGTCCAAGGACGGGGCCAAGCTCTACGGCCTGCTCGAAGGCCCGCTCTACAAGGAGGACGGCAAGGTCGAAGACGCAGAGGGGCTGACTGCGCTGCGCGTCATCGAGTTCGACATCGCCTCCAAGAAATGGACCGGCCGCTCCTGGCTCTACCCGCTCTCCAAGGGCGGCGAGGCGATCGGCGACTTCAACATGATCGACGCGACCACCGCTCTCGTCATCGAGCGAGACAACGGCGCCGGCACCGCCGACAAGCCCTGCGCCGACCCGGCAAAACCCGAGCCGACCTGCTTCAACGCGCCTGCCAAGCACAAGCGCGTCTACAAGATCGAAATGACCGACGCCAATTCCGGCAAGGCGGTCCGCAAGATCGGCTATATCGACCTGATGAACATCCAGGACCCGGACAACAAGAAGAAGGCCGGCAGTGTCGCCGGCGTCTACGACATGCCGTTCGTGACGATCGAGAACGTCGACGTCATCGACGCCACCCGCATCATCATCGGCAACGACAACAACCTGCCCTTCTCGGCAGGCCGCGCCGTCGACAAGGCCGACAACAACGAGTTCAGCGTGCTCGAAGTGGGTGAATTCCTGTCTGCCAAGTAAGCAGCAGACGTCCCAAAAGCAAAGAGCGTCCGGTGAACGCCGGGCGCTCAGGTCCGCGACCGCTATGCGGGCCGAGATTCTCCCCTAAGTCTGGATATCGCGTCGGCATCGATGGCTCTTATCTGATCTGCGATATCCGAAGGTGCTTCCAACGCCTTCACTGTCGCAGGGTCGGCGGTCATGGGCGATCCGGCGAATGGAGGTTCAGGCGCATATTCCATCATCAACTGGATTTTCCGCGCTACCTCTTCACCTGCCAGTTTGGCGGCCATGACCAAGCCAAGATCGATACCTGCCGTCACGCCGCCACCGGTGGCCCGCGTCCGGTCAAATACGACCCGCCGGTTTACGGGAATTGCTCCGAAAGCTGAGAGCCGATGCAGCGCCGTCCAGTGAGTGGTGCACTCGTAGCCCTGAAGCAGACCGGCGGCAGCAAGCACCAGCGTACCCGTGCAGGCCGCCATCAGGAACTGGCAGCCTGGCTCCTGACGCTTTAGAAACGAGAGAAGGCGTTCGTCCTGCATCGCATCCAGATGACCGGGCCCGCCCGGAACAACCACGATGTCGAGCTGACCGCATGCTTCAAGCGGCATGCTTGGGACAATACTCAGTCCGCTCGCACTTCGAACGGGAGCGTGACCGTCAGCCACCAAATGGCAACGGGTATCGGGCAGCCGCGTCAGAACTTCCCAAGGCCCAGTCAAATCGAGCTGCGTCAGTCCGGTAAACAGGACAAAGCCGATCTCACGAGGGCGCGCATTCAGAGACATCGAATCTTGCTCAGCCGATTAAACGGGTAATGTCAGTTCGCGAGCATACACGAGAAAATACTGTTGGACGCAACCTGACAATTTCTGATGCCCTGCCGCGAGGCAGCCGCTCTCCTGCCCTCTCCCGCGAGCCCGCCCTACTCGAACCGGAACGCCAGCCGTTTGCCTGTCAGCCTCGCCAGCTGCTGCAAACGCCCGTCCAGCCGCTCCCCAGCAAAATCGCGGTAGGCGGAGGGCACCACGAATTCGAGGTCGAGGTCCGGCTCGGAGGACGGGCGGAAGGTCAGGTTGTGGACGAGGCCCGGCATCGAGGCCGAGAACAGGTAGACGACCCGGAGCAGCCCGCCGAGCAGTTTTGCAAGGTCGAGCAGGCGTGGCGTGGCGATCGTCGCCAGCGGACCGGTCGCGCCGTCGTCGTGCAGTCCTTCGAAACGGTAGTAGTTGGCGAGCGCCAGATAGGCGCGGCCGGCATGGGTGATGCCGACGAAGGAGGAGTGGGCGATCAGGTTCAGCGCCTGCAGGCCGCGATAATCCGGATGGGCCCGCCAGCTGATATCGGCGAGCAGGCAGGCGGCCTGGCGATAGCGGCTTTCCTCCTCCGTCTCGACGATCCCGAAAGCAGGCACCATGCGGCCGGTCCAGTCGGCGAGCTCGCGGGCGTGTTCGGGCGACCGGGCGCGCAGGATGGCGAGCTGGTCGGCAGCGACCAGCAGCGGATCGCCCGCCTTCTCTTCGTCGGAAAGCAGCGAATAGAGATAACCTTCGCGGACGCCCTGCGCCGAAAAGCTCACCCTGGCGGGCTTCATCACCGCCAGGACTTCCTGCATGGCGATGGCGCCGAAGGGCAGCAGCGAACGGCGGCTCTTGGAAACGGCCTGCCAGGCGGGATCCTTGCTGTCCTTGGCGGCGATCACCTCGTCGAGGAATTTCTGCATATCATCGAGAGACAGCTCGTAGCCCTGCATCATGTGCAGCGGATACTTGCTTATTTCCATGTGCAGCTTGGCGATGTTGCGCCAGGTGCCGCCGACGGCATAGAAGGTGCGGCCCGCGCCGTTCTCCAGGAACCGCGCCGTGTTCACCTGCTTGCGGGCGAAGGTGCGTGCCTTGGAGAGCGAATTGCCGGAGGATTCCGACAGCCGCAGGCCACCCAGCGGCAGGGTGATGCCCTTGCCGAATTCCGTGCCCTTGATATCGATCAGCTCCAGCGAGCCGCCGCCGAGGTCGCCGGCAATGCCATCGGGATCATGAAACCCGCTGATGACGCCGAGCGCCGAATACCGCGCCTCTTCCTCGCCGGACAGAAGCTGGACCTCCTGGCCGAGGATCTTTTCCGCCTGGGCGATGAAATCCGGCCCGTTCGACGCTTCGCGGGCGGCTGCGGTCGCCAGCACGTAGACTTCGGTTGCCTGGGCCTGACTGGAGAGCGCCCGAAAGCGCTTCAGAGACAACAGTGCGCGCGCCACGCCCTCGTCGTCCATGCGGCCGTTCGAACCCAATCCCTTGCCGAGGCCGCACAGCACCTTCTCGTTGAAGAGGACGGTCGGCGCGCGGGAAAGGCCTTCGTAGATGACGACGCGGACGGAGTTCGAGCCGATGTCGATGACGGAGACAGGAGCGATCCCCGGAAGGCGCCCCTGGGCTTCTGATCGTACCATATTGCCTATTTCTTGCGTCCGGACACCAGGCCGGCGATAAGTTTCGGAGCACTCGACTTCAGGGCTTCACCGCGCCCCGAGAGGCTCGGATTGGTCATGAAATAGTGCTGCGCGTTAAAAGGTTCCTCGCCCTTGCGCACTTCCATGCGCCGCGACGTGCCGTCGGCCAATATCTCGTAGCTCTGCTGGTTGTCAATCAGGTTGCCCAGCATGATCTGTGAAAGCACTTGCTCATGCACAGTCGGATTGAGAAGCGGCACCAGCGTTTCGACGCGGCGATCGAGGTTGCGCGGCATCATGTCGGCCGAACCGATATAGACCAGCGCCTTGTCGGACGGCAGGCCGAAACCGTTGCCGAAGCAGAAGATGCGGCTGTGTTCCAGGAAGCGGCCGACGATCGACTTGACGCGGATATTGTCGGAGAGGCCGGCCACCCGCGGACGCAGGCAGCAGATGCCGCGCACCACGAGGTCGATCTCGACGCCGGCGCGGCTGGCGCGATAGAGCGCGTCGATGATTTCCGGATCGACCAGCGAATTCATCTTCATCCAGATCGCCGCCGGCTTGCCTTCCTGGGCATGGCAGATCTCTTCCTCGATATGGCGCAGGATGCGCGGCCGAAGCGTATAGGGCGAGACCGCCAGCTTCATGCTTTCGGCCGGCTCGCCGTAACCGGTGATGAAGTTGAAGATGTTCGCCATGTCGTGGGCGATCTTCGGGTTGCAGGTGAAGAAGGACAGATCCGTATAGATCTTGGCGGTGATCGGGTGATAGTTGCCGGTGCCGAGATGGCAATAGGTCCTGAGCTTGCCGTCCTCGCGGCGCACCACCATCGACATCTTGGCATGCGTCTTCAGTTCGATGAAACCGAAGACCACCTGCACCCCGGCGCGCTCCAGGTCGCGCGCCCAGCGGATATTCGCCTCTTCGTCGAATCGGGCCTTGAGCTCGACCAGCGCCGTCACCGACTTGCCGGCCTCGGCCGCGTCGATCAGCGCCCGGACGATCGGGCTGTCGTTCGAGGTGCGGTAGAGCGTCTGCTTGATGGCGAGCACGTCCGGGTCGCGCGCCGCCTGCAGAAGGAACTGCACAACCACGTCAAAGGATTCGTACGGATGATGGACCACCATGTCCTTTTCGCGGATGGCGGCGAGGCAGTCGCCGGCGTGTTCGCGGACCCGTTCGGGAAATCGGGCATTGTAAGTCTCGAAGCGCAGGTCGTCGCGCGGCGCCTTGGTGATTTCCGACATGGTGTTGAGCGCCAGGAGGCCCGGCAGCACCGCGACGCGATTGTCCGGCACACCGAGTTCCTGCACCACGAACTGGCGCAGCGACGCCGGCATTTCCGAATCGGTCTCGATGCGGATGACCTTGCCGCGGCGGCGGCGTTTCAGCGCCGTCTCGAAGAAGCGCACCAGATCTTCGGCCTCTTCCTCGACTTCGATATCGCTGTCACGGATGATGCGGAACGTGCCGGCGCCCTTCACCTCATAACCGGGGAAGAGCCGGTCGGTGAACATGCCGACCACATCTTCCAGCGTGATGTAACGGATCGCGGTGTTGAGGTCCGGCAGGCGGATGAAGCGGTCGAGCGTGGTCGGCAGGCGAAGCAAGCCCGTCATAGGCTCCTTGCCGTGCTTGCTGTGCAGCTGCAGGCCCATCGAGAAGCCGAGATTGGGGATGAACGGGAACGGGTGGGCCGGGTCGATCGACAGCGGCGTCAGGACCGGGAAAAGCTCGTCGTCGAACGAGTTCGACAGCCAGGCGCGATCCTCGGCCGAGAGCGCTGCCGGCCTGACGATCAGGATGTCTTCCTTGGCGAGATATTGCTGCAGCACGGCGAGCGAGGCCTGCTGCTCCATCTGCAGGTTGTCGATCTCCTGCAGGATATTGTCGAGCTGTTCGGCCGGCGTCTTGCCGTCGGGTGAGCGGATGACGATGCCCTGCCGCACCTGGCCTTCGAGGCCGGCGACGCGCACCATGAAAAATTCGTCGAGATTGGCGGCCGAGATCGACAGGAAGCGGACCCGCTCCAGAAGCGGATGGGCGGTGTTCAGCGTTTCCTCGAGAACGCGGCGGTTGAACTGCAGCCAGGAAAATTCACGATTGATGAACCGGTCCGGACTGGTCATCAGGTCGAGGTCGGTATTAGCCGCCTCCAGGCCGGGCTCGCGCGTCTCAGTCGTGATCGAATCCATCTCATCCATCCCATGCTGACCCTTGGCCATGCTAACCCTAAGGGCTGCTTACAGTTTGACGAGGGAACTGTCACAGTCAATCGTCAGAACCGGCGCCGGTTCCGGAATTCCCAAAATCATTCAGCACTTCGGCCGCGAGCGGTCGGGTGATGCGCGTGCCCCGCGCCAGCGCCAGGCGGTCCAGCCGCTCGACGATCGTCTGCGCCGCACCGAGCGACCGCTCCATCCGGTTGACGATGTAGCCAACCAGCTTGTCGTCGATATAAAGCTGGCGGTCGGCGAACAGTTTTACGATCACCTGCGCCAGCAGGTCCTCATCGGGCTCACCGATCTCCACGACCGTCGCGGCCTTCAGCCGGGATTTGAGGTCCGGCAGGGTGACGCCCCACGAAACCGGCCAGAGGCGCGAGGTCATCAAAAGGCTATGGCCGTTCTCGCGCACGCTGTTGATGACGTGGAAGAGTTCGGTCTCGTCGAAACCGCGGCGTTCGGCATCCTCGAATAGGACCGGACCTGCCGCGGCAACCGTCGCGGCATTCGAACCGGTGAGAGGATGGATGTCGGCAGCACCCGCCTTTTCCCGCCAGATATGCGCCAGGTGCGATTTTCCCGACCCCACCGGGCCTGCCAGCACGACGACCGGCGACGGCCAGGCCGGCCATTCGTCGACGATCGCCACCGCCGCAGCCAGCCGTTCGGACACCAGGAGATCATCCCGGGTTCTCGCCGCATCATGGGTGAATTGCAGCGGCAACTGCTCTTGCCTGCGCCGCTCGCGCTCGCTCGTCTCGGTCATTGGTCTTTCAAATGCTCTTCTGAGAGGCATTCGCTTGAGAATCATCCGGCGCGTGAGGATCATTCGGGGCGTTTACCTCTGCACCGTTTCCGGCATGCTCCAGCACCTGCGGCGGCTCGGCTTCTTGCCAAGGAAGAACGGCCGCCCGGCCGTAATAGATGTCGCTGTCAAGATACCGCGACAGCACGAAGCGGACAAGCACGCCGACGACTGCGGCCGCCGGCACGGCGATCAGCAGGCCGACGAAGCCGAATATCGCGCCGAAGGCGAACAGCGCGAACATCAGCCAGACCGGGTGCAGGCCGACGCTTTCGCCGACCAGCTTCGGCTGAAGAATATTGCCCTCGATGAACTGGCCGACGAAGAAGACGCCGGCGACGGTGAGGATCCACGGATAATCCGGCCAGAACTGCACCAGCGCCACGCCGACAGAGAGCACCAGGCCGATCAGCGAACCGATATAGGGAATGAAGCTGATCATGCCGGCGACGAACCCGATCAGAAGCCCGAAATTGAGCCCGACCACAGACAGGCCGACCGCATAGAAGATGCCGAGAATGAGGCAGAGCGAGCCCTGGCCGCGAATGAAACCGGCGACCGATTCATCCATTTCCCGGGCAATCTCGCGGACCGTCGCCACCTGGTCGCGCGGCACCCAGCTATCCACCTTGGCAACCATGCGGTCCCAGTCGAGCAGGATATAGAAGGCGACGACGGGGGTGACGATCAGAAGCGACACGACGTCGATGATCGCCTTGCCGGAATTCCAGATCTGGGTGAGCAGCGAACCGACGAAACCGGCACCCTGGCTCAGCACTTCGGAGAAATTCTGCTTGACCGTCTCGATCTGGGCGCTGATCCAATGCGGCAGGAACGAGCTTTCCGGGCTCGATATGATCTGCTGCAACTGGGAAATATAGCCCGGCAGGGCGGCCGCGAACTCGGTGAACTGGTTGATGATGATCGGGATCACCAGCATCAACGACAGCGCGAAGACCAGCACGAAACAGACAAGGATCACCACCGTCGCCATCAGCCGGCTCAGGCCTCGCCGTTCCAGCCAGTCGGCCACCGGATCGAGGAAATAGGCGAGAGCCATGCCTGCCACGAAAGGCAGGAGAATGGAGCGGAAGAACCAGAGAAACACCACGAAGACAATGAGAACGCCGACCCAGAAGAAGACGTAGCGCTTCAGGCTCGCGCCGCTGATATGATATGCCATCGCCGCTTCCTCTGAATTGCCCGGGCAAAAAAGGGATAGGGAAGCCCGCAACCCAGGTCAAGGGTTTGGAAGCGGTGCAGCAAGACCTGTGAAAAGCCTTCAAAACCGCGTCCAACGCTTGCATCCGGCGCCATGTCGTGCAATTGCGGGCCGCTACAACGATCATTGGAGATGAACGATGAGCGAGGCGGGCAAGAACGGTCTCACCTATAGCGATGCCGGTGTTGATATCGACGCGGGCAACCTCATGGTCGAGAAGATCAAGCCGGCGGTGCGCTCCACCCGCCGCCCCGGCGCCGACGGCGAGATTGGTGGCTTCGGCGGCCTCTTCGATCTGAAGGCCGCAGGTTTCACCGATCCGATCCTGGTTGCCGCAAACGACGGCGTCGGCACCAAGCTGAAGATCGCCATCGACGCCGATTTCCACGACACGGTCGGCATCGACCTCGTCGCCATGTGCGTCAACGATCTGGTGGTCCAGGGCGCCGAGCCGCTGCTGTTCCTCGACTATTTCGCGACCGGCAAGCTCGATCCGGACCAGGGCGCGGCAATCGTCTCCGGCATTGCCGCCGGCTGCCGCGAAGCGGGCTGCGCGCTGATCGGCGGCGAGACCGCCGAAATGCCCGGCATGTATTCCGACGGCGACTACGATCTGGCCGGCTTTGCGGTCGGTGCCGCCGAACGCGGCCAACTGCTGCCGGTCGGCGACATCGCGTCCGGCGACGTCATCCTCGGCCTCACCTCGTCGGGCGTCCATTCCAACGGCTTCTCGCTGGTCCGCAAGATCGTGACGCTTTCGGGCCTGGCATGGGACGCACCCGCCCCCTTCCGTGAGGGCATGACTCTGGGTGAGGCGCTTCTGACGCCCACCCGCATCTACGTAAAGCCGCTCCTGAAGGCGATCCGCGAGACGGGCGCGCTGAAGGCCCTCGCCCACATTACCGGCGGCGGTTTTCCGGAAAACATTCCCCGCGTGCTGCCGAAACACCTGGCGGCCGAAGTCGATCTTGACAGCATTCCCGTGCCGCCCGTCTTCTCGTGGCTCGCCAAAACCGGCGGCGTCGAGGCGAAGGAAATGCTGCGCACCTTCAACTGCGGCATCGGCATGATCGTCGTGGTCGCGCCGGAAAACGCCCAGGCGGTCGTCAACATCCTGACCAATGAAGGCGAGATCGTCGTGCCGCTCGGCCGTATGGTCGAACGTCCCGAAGGCGGCGCCGGCGTGATCTACCAGGGCACGCTCGGCCTATGAGCACATCCGCGGCAGAAACGGCGCGCAAGAAGCGCGTCGCCGTGTTCATCTCCGGCGGGGGCTCCAACATGCTGGCGCTCGCCGAAGCCTGCGCCGCGCCGGATTTTCCTGCCGAAATCGTCGCGGTGTTCTCCGACAAACCGGCGGCCGGCGGCATCGAGAAGGCGCAGGCGCGCGGCATCAAAACCTTCGTCTTCGAGCGCAAGGTTTTTTCCGGCAAGCCCGAACACGAGGCGGCGATCCTTGCAGCACTCGAGGAGGTCCAGCCCGACATTCTCTGCCTCGCCGGCTACATGCGGCTTTTCTCCGCCGAATTCATCAGCCGCTACGAAGGCCGCATCCTCAACATCCACCCTGCCCTGCTGCCGCTCTTCCCGGGCCTCCACACCCATGAACGCGCCATCGAAGCCGGCGTGAAGATCGCCGGCTGCACGGTGCATTTCGTCACCGAAGGCATGGACGAAGGCCCGATCCTTGCCCAGGGCGCCGTCCCGGTGCTTGCCGACGACACCGCCGAAACCTTGGCCGCCCGCGTGCTGACCGTCGAGCACAAGCTCTATCCGCTGGCGCTGAGGCTGCTGGCGGAAGGCAAGGTGCGGATGGAGAGTGGCAAAGCAGTCTTCGAGGGCCTTTCAGCGGCCGGCGAGGCCAGGCTGATCTCGCCCGAGTTGCCGTAATTGACTGCAACGGCAACTGCGATCATCATTGCTGCCGGTCTACGGGAGCGCGGACATGACGATCACGGTGAATATCAGCGACACTAGTCTTGCCGAACTGCTGGCAAAGGTGGAAGCCGGCGAAGAGATCATCCTCGCGCGCGGTGACGTTCCCGTTGCAAGAATTGCTCCGGTCGCTATCGGTGACAACGAGCGGCGCAAGAAGGCGATCGAGGATATACTCGCCTTTCGGGCGAGGATGCCAAAGATCACCCAGGAAGAAATCGCCGAATGGAAGGCAATCGGCAGACGCTGATGGCTGATTTCGTCGTCGACGCGTCGGTCGTATGCAGCTGGGTTTTGCCCGATGAAAATTCGCCGGTGGTCGTGGCCGCCTTCGAGAAGCTACAAACCGCGAACGCCATCGCTCCGGATGTTCTCTGGCATGAGGTGCGCAACGTCCTCATGATGGCACGAAGACGCAAGTGCATCGATTTTGCGGCAGTCCGCGAGGGCATCGGCCTGTTGCGTCAACTCAACATCGTGACACGTCCGTCGCCAGGCGACGGACGTCATCCTCGACCTTGGCGGAACGCCACAAGCTGACCGCTTATGACGCCGCCTATTTCGCGCTGGCCGTCGAGACGAAATTGCCGCTGGCAACGCTGGACCGCCAGTTGATCGACGCAGCGGCACAGGACGGCGTACCGCTGCTGGCTTAGCTTTACGCCGCCAGCGCCCGGAGCGGATGCAGCGTGCCGTCGCTGTAGACGAAGCGGCCGGCGCGGAAGGTGGCGCGGATGCGGTGCACATCGCCCTTTTCCACCACGACCAGGTCGGCGCGCTGGCCGATGGCGATCTCGCCGCGGTCGGTCAGGCCGGCGGAACGGGCGGCATTGCCGGTCGCCATGGCGACGGCCGCCGGCAGGCCGCCTTCGGACACGTCCGCCAGCTTGAAGACGCCGGGCACAAAGGCGGCAGGGTGGTAATCGGCGGCAATTACCGTCAGCAGGCCGGCCTTGGCGGCGTCTTGGGCGCTCAGATTGCCGGACATGGACTGGCCGCGCAGTGCGTTCGGCGCGCCCATCAGCGTCCAGAGCCCGCGGCGGCGGGCTTCTTCGGCGGCCGGCAGCGTCACCGGAAACTCGCTGATCGTGACGCCGAGATCGAACATCTCGGCCACCTTCTCGACGCTGTCGTCGTCATGGGAGGCGAGCGACAGGCCGTGTTGCAAGGACAGCGAAACGATTTCCTTCAGCTTCACCTCGATCTCCGGATTGTCGCGCATGGCAATGCGCTTCTGAACAATCTCGGCCGCCATTTCCTCGGAGATCGCCCGGCGTTCAGAGATGCTCGCGACATAGGCGGCGATATTGTTGTACTGGCCCTGGCCCGGCGTGTGGTCGGTCAAGGAGACCATGTCGATCTCGTCGGCCCTCAGCAGCCGCTCCAGCGTCGGGGCAGCGCCAATATTGGTGATCTCGTAGCGCGCATGGACGCGGTGATCGATCAGCAGGTTGCCGCGCAGGCGATTGATGCCTTCGATGATGGCCGAGGTCGTCTCCAGCGAGCGGACATGGCCGTAGACGCTTTCGGTGGCGAAGGAAACGGCGGCATAGGCCGTGGTGACGCCGGCCGCGGCCAGCTTCTTGTCGAGCTCATGGATGCCGAAATCGATCGGCATCTGGGCGTTCGGCCGCGGCGCGATCTCTCGCTCGATCATGTCGCCATGCAGATCGACGAAGCCCGGCATCAGCAGCCGCCCGCCGCCGTCGATCAAGGCGTCCGGTACCGGCTCCGGGCGGATCTCAGCGATCATGCCATCTTCAATCCGCACAGAACCTGAGTTCACTACCTCGTTCGGCAGAACGAGGGTGAAATTGCCGAGCCACATGGCTTTCTCCTGACCATATAAGGATGATTATCAAGAGGCAGCGCTTAGCCGCCATTCGTGACATTCATGTGAAATCGGCGCGGCACCAGGTCAAGTCACAATCAAACGGCGGCTGAAACAACAGGCGAGCAGATAATTTTATCGCTCCCGCCGTCAGGCTGTGAGCGATGCCCGATTGATCACCGCCCATTGCAGCAGCATGATCGTCTTGGCATCGATGATCTCGCCGGAGCTGATCATCGCCACCGCCTCGCCGAGTGGCAGTTCCAGCACCTCGATATCCTCGTGCTCCTCGGCCAGACCGCCGCCACCATTGACACGGTCGGAGAGGTCGATCGGCGCATGGAAGAAATGCACAAGCTCGGTAATCGCCCCGGGCGACATGAACGCCTTGAAGAGAAACCGCACATCTCTCAAGCGGTAGCCGGTTTCCTCCATCGCTTCGCGCCGGATCGCATCCTCCGGATGGTCCTCGTCAAGCAGTCCGGCGGGTACCTCGACAATCCATGCCGGCTTGCCGGAGAGATAGGCGGGCAGGCGAAACTGCTTCACCAGCACGACCGTGTCGCGCCTGGCATCGTGGAGAAGGATGCAGGCGGCTTCGGACTTATGGTAGATCTCCCGGTGCAGGCGATGCGTCTCGCCGCTGCGATCGGTGTAATCGAGCTCGTAGTTCGAAAGCCGCGTCCAACCGTCGGACAGCGTCTTTTCGCTGGCGATCTTCACCCGATCATTCCCCTCGGTCATGCCAGTTCCTTGCGAAGCCATACCTTGTTGTCGTGGAAGGCGGCGCCGCCATAGGGCGCCACGGCATCGGCGCCGGTCAACACGTTGATGCCCTCGCCGTCGAGATGTTTGTGGTTCGGCCACAGGCCCTCGGCGATCAGCACGCCCGGCCGGGCACCGACCACGAGTTTCGCATGCAGACGGATTTCGCCGCGCGCGTTTCCGAGCCGGACGATATCGCCATCGACGATGCCGAGACGTGCGGCATCGGTCGGCTCGACCATGACTTCCGGCCGCCCTTCCCGCTCGTAGGAACTCTTTGTCTCGGTAAAGGACGAATTGAGGAAGCTGCGGGCCGGCGAAGTCGCCAGCCGGAATGGATGGGCCTCGTCGGTCACCTCGATGACGTCGACCTGGTCGGGGAACACCGGCAGTTCGGCGATCGGTCCCAGCGGCCCGACGTTTTTCGGCGGCTTGTCCGGCGACGGCCCGTTCGACCAGTCCGGACGAAAGCGGAATTTGCCGTCTGGATAACCGAAGCCCTTGATGTAATGCGCGGTTTCGAAATCCGGCTGCGCGTCGATCCATTTTTCGCGCGCCAGATCCTCGTAGCTTCCCCAATGGCTGGCTTTCAGGATGCGGTCGATATGCTGGCGTTCGTCGAGGCCAAAACCGGGGAAATGATCGACGCCGAGGCGTTTTGCCAGCTCCTCGACGACGAAGAGATTGGTGCGTACCGTCGATGGCGGCTCGACCAGCTTCGGCCCGAGCAGGATATGCTGCTGCCCACCTGCGCGGTAGAGGTCGTCATGCTCGACGAACATGGTGGCCGGCAGCACGATATCGGCGACCTCGGCCGTGTCGGTCATGAACTGCTCGTGCACGGCCACGAACAGGTCGCTCCGCAAAAAACCCTGGCGGACGAGGCGCTGTTCCGGCGCGACGTTCATCGGGTTGGTGTTCTGGATCAACAGCGCCGTCACCGGCCCGCCGTGGCGTAGCGCTTCCGCATCGCCGGTCAGCACCCGGCCGATCTGCGACTGGTCGAGCTGGCGGATATCCGGGTCGGCATAGGCCGTGCCCATCAGTTCCGACTTGTTGAGCCGGAAAATCTCGCCATTGTTGTGGAAGGCGCCGCCGCCCTCGTATTGCCAGGCGCCGAGTACGGTGGCGATCGACAGCGCCGCGTGCATGGCGACCGTGCCGTTGCGCTGGCGGGCAAAACCGTAGCCCAGCCGGAAGAAGGTCTTTTGGGTCGTACCGACGAGGCGGGCGAAGGTCTCGATCTCTTCGACCGACAGACCGGTAATGGCGGAGGCCCATTCCGGCGTCTTCGCCTTCAGATGCGCTTCGAGCCCCGCGGGATCGTCGGCATATTTCGCCATATAGGCCCGGTCGGCATAGCCGTCACGAAAGGCGATGTGCATCACGGCGCAGGCAAGTGCCGCATCGGTGCCGGGGCGCACCGTCAGCGCCATGTCCGCCTGTTTCATGGTCGGGTTGTCGTAGATGTCGATGACGACGATCTTGGCGCCGCGTTCCTTGCGGGCCTTGACCGCATGCGTCATGACGTTGACCTGGGTGGAGACGGCATTGGTGCCCCAGATCACCACGCAATCGGATTTCGCCATCTCGCGCGGATCCGGGCCGCGAAGCGCGCCGGTGCCCATCACGTAGCCGGTCCAGGCCATGTTGGTGCAGATCGTCCCGAAGAAGCCGGAATACTTCTTGGCATGCCGCAGCCGCTCGATCGAATCGCGCTGCACCTGCCCCATCGTGCCGGCATAGAAATAGGGCCAGACCGCCTCGGACCCGTGTTTCGCCTCGGCCTTGACGAAGGCATCGGCGATCTCGTCGAGGGCGGCCTCCCAGGAAATCTCCTGCCAGCGCCCCTCGCCCTTGGCGCCGACCCGGCGCTTCGGGTGCATCAGCCGGCCGGCATGGTAGAGCCGTTCGGTATAGCGGGCGACCTTGGCGCAGATGACGCCGGCCGTATAGCTGTTGTCGGCGGCACCCCGCACGCGGCCGATACGGCCGTCGGCGGTGAGATCTATGTCCAGCGCACAAGCCGACGGACAGTCGTGCGGACAGACGGAGTGTCCGACGGAATTGTGGCCGGACTTTTCTGGGGCGATTGGGGTTTTCGCGGTAATCGGGGTCGCAACGTTCATGGCTTTTCTATATTGCAAGCTGACGCCCGCAAAAAGCGTGATTTGCAGCGCATCAATTTAATTCAAGCGAGACACCAGCAACGATGAACTACCGGCATATCTATCACGCGGGCAATTTCGCCGATGTCCTCAAACACGCGGTCCTGGCGCGGTTGATCCGCTATGCCCAGAACAAGGACAAGGCGTTTCGTGTGCTGGATACCCATGCCGGCATCGGGCTCTATGACCTGTCCTCCGAGGAGGCGCAAAAGACCGGCGAATGGCGCGACGGCATCGGCCGGCTGATGGAAGCGGAACTGCCGGCAAAGGTCGCGGACTTGCTGGAGCCCTATCTGACGGCCGTCAGGGAATTGAACCCCACCGGCCCGTTGAAACTCTATCCGGGCTCGCCGAAACTTGCCCGCATGCTGTTTCGCCCGCAGGACCGGTTGTCGGCGATGGAACTGCATCCGGAGGATTTCAACCGGCTGCACAATCTGTTCGAAGGCGATTTCCAGGTGCGCGCCACCGAACTCGACGGCTGGCTGGCGCTCGGCGCCCATCTGCCGCCGAAGGAAAAGCGCGGAATCGTGCTCGTCGATCCGCCTTTCGAGGAAGAAGGCGAATACAAGCGGCTGGTGAAGGGCCTGTCGACCGGCTGGCGCCGCTTTCAGGGCGGCACCTTCTGCCTCTGGTATCCGATCAAGAAGGGCGCACCGCTCAGGGCCTTCCATGACGAGTTGAAGGCGCTGGAAATCCCGAAGATGCTGTGTGCCGAATTGACCGTTCGAAGCGACCGCGAGACGTCCGGGCTCTCAGGCTCCGGCCTCATCATCGTCAACCCACCCTTCACGCTGAAGGACGAGTTGCACGCGTTCCTGCCGGTCTTGAAAACCATTCTGGCGCAGGATCGTTTCGCCTCGCAACGGGCCTTCTGGCTGACCGGCGAAACCGCCGACAACGACCTCGATTCGGAGTCTTGACCGGGCGGGCCTTCCCGCCCATGGTGCCGCGCATTGCAGGGGGCCGGCCGATGACCAACCGATTTATCGCTTTCCTTTTTCTCGCGTTTTTTGCGTCCGCGGCATCCGCCCAGGAGCGCCGCCCGGATTATGCGGGGCAGTTCGATTTCTACGTCCTGTCGCTTTCCTGGTCGCCGACCTTCTGCGCTTCCCAAAGCGGGGGCCAGAGAGGCGGCAAGAACGACCAGCAATGCAGCACGGACAAGGACTTCCGCTTCATCGTCCACGGGCTGTGGCCGCAATACGAAAAGGGCTATCCGGATTTCTGCGAAACGAAGGAACCGGGCCGCGTGCCGCAATCGCTCGGCCAACCGCTCTTCGACATCATGCCGTCGATGGGCCTGATCGGCCATCAGTGGCGCAAGCACGGAAGCTGCACCGGGCTCAGCCAGCGTGATTATTTCGGCAAGCTCCGCGACGCATTTTCGCGGGTCAAACTGCCCGCCGACCTGTCCCGCGGCGATGCAGCCGTGACGCTGTCGGCCGACCAGATCGAAGAGAAATTTCTTGCCGCCAATCCGGGCATGAGCCGCCGCGGCATTTCGACGAGCTGCGAGGGCCGGCAGCTGGAGGAAGTGCGCATCTGCCTCAGCAAGGACCTGCAATTCCGCGATTGCGCCGAGGTCGACCGTGACGGCTGCCGGATCAGCCAGATCACCCTGCCGCCCGCACGCTGACATTTATCGAGAAGGACACGACCATGAAGCTGCTTTATTCCCCGGCCTCGCCCTATTCCGCCAAGGTGCGCATGGCGGCGCGCCATCTTGGCATAGAGATCACCGAGGTGAAGACCGATACCAACGCCGCCCCGCCGGAACTCATCGACAACAACCCGCTGGGCAAGATCCCGGTTCTGATCCGCAAGGGCGAGCCGCCGATCTACGACAGCGTCGCGATCATGCACTGGCTCGACCGCCAGTCGGGCGGCAAGCTCTATCCGAAGAAGGACGTCAAGCGCACCGAGGCCGAAGTGCTGGAAGCGCTCTGCGACGGCATCATGGATTGCCTGCTGGCGATCGTCTACGAACGCCGCTCGCGCGAAGAAAGCAAGGTCCACCAGCCCTGGATCGACAAGCAGTGGAGCAAGGTGGTGCGCGGCCTCGACTACCTGGAAAACAACCTGCCGAAAACGGGCAAGAAGCTGCATGGCGGCCATTTCGCGCTGGCCGCATTGATCGGTTACCTCGACCTGCGCTTCAACGGCCAATGGGCCGAGGGCCGGCCGGAGCTTGCCTCCTGGCCGGATGTCTTCACCAAGCGCTTCGCCTCCTACACCGCCATGAAATCGGCAGCCTGAAACAAAAAAAGCCCGGACCGAAGCCCGGGCTTTCCCCAGCCTGTTAAGGCTATCGAAATTAGAACTTCACGCCGATACCAACCTTGACGCTGTGGTCGTCGAAGCCCTTCGAAACCGAACCGGAATCGAGCGAGTAGCTGTCCGAACCGTAGTCCGTGTAACGGTATTCGACACGAGCGGTGATGTTGTTGGTGACGAAGGCTTCGGCACCGGCACCGACCGTGTAACCGACGGCGGTCTTGTTGTCGGACGAAGTCGCGTCGCGCAGTTCGTTGTCCTGCAGGGCGACACCGGCCGTACCGTAGATCAGGAAGGGGTTGAGGTCGTAGCCGACGCGGCCGCGAACAGAGCCGTTCCAGCCGGCCTTGCCTTCAAAGCCATCATCCGTGGTGCTCTTCGTGCCGTTATAACCGACGTCTGCTTCGACACCGTAGACGATCGAACCGCTCTGGAAGTTGTAGCCCGTATAGGCACCGCCGCCGAACTGGCCGTCACGGTCGCCGCTACCGAAGCGACCCCAGTCATACTGACCGTAACCACCGAGATAGAAACCCTGCCAGCTGGCGGCCGGGGCCGGCTCTTCGACTGCAACCGGGGCCTGCGGAATTTGTTCGACGGCATCAGCGGCATTGGCCGCAGAGATGGCGATGAAGCTGGCTGCCGAGGCCATCAGAGTTGCGATGAGAGTACGCATACATTTTCTCCTTTTACTGCTGCGCCGGGAATTCGCCGCGACAACATGGTTGGCGACACATTTGTTCCCTGCCCGCTGAAACGGAATGTGGAGGTCAATTGAGGAATAGAAAGAGCCGAAATGTGAATTGATTGTGGCGCGCAGAAGGCCAAAATTTGATGTTGCTGTATCGCAACACACGATTGATTAACCTTAATCAATACTTATTTGGAATATAAATATTTTTACATTCATAAATTACTTCTTAATACGGAAGAACAACTCAGTCAATACACATACCGACATGAGCCGCCGCCGCCGACGGTCGCCAAGTTCCATTTGTATTCGCAGCAAAACCGGATCAGCCGCTTGTAGAAACCGAAATCTGAGCAGAAACACGGACGTATTTCCCCCTCTTCGCAGGTGGGCGGCGGGAGTCGACAGCGCCTGCCGCCGGATTTCTGCCTTAAATATTCCACCACGGGAACGGCCATTTCGGCCCTCGTCAAGAGCACAGGGCGGAATTCTCGCCAGCGCTTTCAAAATCCGCCTCGACACACTATTTCTCCGGCAGCGGCCTTCGTGCAGGGAATCGGGCTGCTTCAGCGCAATATTTTGACAAGCTGCCGCTCGCCGGCACATGTCATGGGCGCATGGTTCGAATCGGTGATGGCCGGATGTCGATATCCGGCGGAGACTATGGAATGAACGGAACGAAGCTGCCCGACGGCGGCGTTCTCTATGACGAGACGGAAGAAGACGACGATGATGTGGTCGTGGCAGAACCGAGCCAAGGCCCCGCTGCGTCGATCGATTGGAACGAGGGCTGGAAGAACGAGACGGGGCTGAAGGGCGCCGACCTGATCGCCGAATTCGTCAAGCACCTGCCGAATGCGCCGGGCGTCTACCGCATGTTCAACGATGCGCAGGACGTGCTTTATGTCGGCAAGGCGCGCAGCCTCAAGAAGCGCGTCGGCAATTATGCGCAGGGCCGCGTCCATTCCAACCGCCTCGCCAAGATGGTGCGCGAAACCACCCATATGGAATTCGTCACGACGCGGACGGAAACCGAAGCCCTGCTGCTCGAAGCCAACCTCATCAAGCGCTTGCGGCCGCGCTTCAACGTGCTGCTGCGCGACGACAAGTCCTTCCCCTATATCATGATCACCGGCGACCACCGGGCTCCGGCGATCTTCAAGCATCGCGGCGCACGCGCCCGCAAAGGCGATTATTTCGGCCCGTTCGCTTCGGCTGCCGCCGTCGGCCGCACCATCAACTCGCTGCAGCGAGCCTTCCTGCTGCGCACCTGCACCGACAGCGTGTTCGAGACCCGCACCCGCCCCTGCCTGCTCTTTCAGATCAAGCGCTGTTCGGGGCCCTGCACCCATGAGATCAGCGACGAGGGTTATGCGGAACTGGTCGGCGAGGCCAAGGACTTCCTTTCCGGCAGGAGCCAAAACGTCAAGTCGGCGATCGCCCATCAGATGGCGGAAGCCTCCGAGGACCTGGATTTCGAGCGCGCGGCGATCTATCGCGACCGGCTGGCGGCACTTTCCCACGTCCAGAGCCACCAGGGCATCAACCCGGCCGGTGTCGAGGAGGCGGACGTCTTCGCCATCTACAGCGAGGGCGGCCTCTTCTGCATCCAGGTGTTCTTCTTCAGGACCGGCCAGAACTGGGGCAACCGCGCCTATTTCCCGAAGGCCGATCCGCAACTCTCGGGCGCGGAAGTGCTCAATGCCTTCCTCGCCCAGTTCTACGATGACAAGCCGGTGCCGAAGCAGATCCTGCTGTCGGAAACCGTCGAGGAGCAGGACCTGCTGGCGCTCGCCTTTTGCGAAAAGGCCGGCCACAAGGTGACGATCTCGGTGCCCCAGCGCGGCGAGAAGAAGGACCTGACCGACCATGTGCTTGCGAACGCCCGCGAGGCGCATGGCCGCCGGCTTGCCGAAACCTCGTCGCAGGGCCGCCTCTTGCAGGGGCTCGCGGAAACCTTCGGCCTTTCCTTCGTGCCGCGCCGCATCGAGATCTACGACAACTCGCATATCATGGGCACCAATGCGGTCGGCGGCATGGTCGTGGCGGGGCCGGAAGGTTTCGTGAAGAGCCAGTACCGCAAGTTCAACATCAAATCGACCGACATCACCCCCGGCGACGACTTTGGCATGATGCGCGAGGTAATGACCCGCCGCTTCAGCCGTCTCATCAAGGAAGAAGGCATTCCGGACCGCACCGCCGCCGGCGCCAGCGCCGAGGACGCGGCCGACGCCGCCTTCCCCGCCTGGCCGGACGTGATCCTGATCGACGGCGGCCAGGGCCAGATGACGGCCGTTCGTGCTATCCTGGATGAACTCGGCATCCGCGACGTGGTGACCGCGATCGGCGTCGCCAAGGGCGTCGACCGCGATGCCGGCCGCGAGCGGTTCTTCGCCGACGGGCGATCCGACTTCTCGCTGCCGCCGCGCGATCCGGTGCTCTATTTCATCCAGCGCATGCGCGACGAGGCGCATCGTTTCGCGATCGGCTCGCACCGGGCGCGGCGCAAGAAGGAGATGGTCAAGAACCCGCTCGACGAGATTTCCGGCATCGGACCCGGGCGCAAGCGCAAGCTGCTCCAGCATTTCGGCACGGCGAAGGCGGTGTCGCGGGCGGGCCTGACCGACCTCATGGCGGTCGAGGGAATTTCGGAGGCCGTTGCCAAGCAGATCTACAACCATTTCCACGAAAACCGGGCGGGATGAGGAATTATTCGCCGCCGATCAGCCACCCGAACCCGTCCGGCGCAATCGGCTGCAAAAAAGCCGCGAAACCCTGTTGACGCTTCGACCTCAACACATCAACTAGGAGCAAACATCCGGAAGGCTCCCCATGGCGTCGCGCGCGTACAATATTCCCAATCTTCTGACCTATGCGCGCATCGTGGCAGTTCCGATCATCGTCGGCTGCTTCTTCATCGAGGGACAGCTTGAAAGCTCGGACGTGGCACGCTGGACGGCGCTTATTCTCTTCGCCGTCGCCTCGATCACCGACTATCTCGACGGTTATCTCGCCCGCATCTGGAACCAGACGTCGAATATCGGCCGCATGCTCGATCCGATCGCCGACAAGCTGCTGGTCGCCGCAGTGCTGCTGTTGCTCGCCGCCGACCAGACGATCGCCGGCTGGTCGCTCTGGGCGGCAATCACCATCCTCTGCCGCGAAATCCTGGTGTCAGGCCTGCGCGAATATCTGGCTGCGCTGAAGGTCTCCGTGCCGGTGACCCGCATCGCCAAATGGAAGACGACGATCCAGATGGTGTCGATCGCCTTCCTGCTTGCCGGGCCTGCCGGCGACAAGATCTTGCCCTACACCACCCAGATGGGCATCGTGCTTCTCTGGCTCGCCGCGTTCCTGACCTTCTACACCGGCTACGACTACTTCAAGGCCGGCGTCAAACACCTGGTGGACGAAGAATGACCGTCAAACTCGTCTATTTCGCCTGGGTGCGCGAACGGATCGGCAAATCCGAGGAAGACCTCGACCTGCCGGCAAGCGTCGTCACGGTCAATGATTTGCTCGCGCATCTGGCAACACTCGGCGAGGAATACGAGAACGCGCTGCAGTTCCCTGACGTCATCCGCGTCGCCATCAACCAGGAACACGCCGAACACGACGAGCCGATCGCCGGCGCCCGCGAGATCGGCATCTTTCCGCCGATGACCGGAGGGTGATTGGGATGAAGGAGCGAACCACGCGCTCCCTCATTCCTGTGCTTGTCACAGGAATCCAGCGCGCCCAAGTCCTTGGGCGCAGAAAACCCGCCCCTGTGAAAACGTTCGTTCACGGCGCAGGCGCGCCGGGGCTGGATTCCTGTGACAAGCACAGGAATGAGGGAGTATTCTGGTCAGGCATCACAGCCTACGGTGAGACATTCAGATGACCGCTCCCACCATCCGCGTCCAATCCACCGACTTCGACCTGCAGGCCGAAGTCACGGCACTGACCGCCGACCGCAAGAATATCGGCGCCGTCGTCACCTTCACGGGCCTGTGCCGCGACGAACAGGGTGCATTGTCGGCGCTGGAACTCGAACACTATCCGGGCATGGCGGAAGCGGAGATGTTTCGTATCGGCGAACTGGCGATCGAGCGTTTCTCGCTCATCGGCCTCACCGCCATCCACCGCTTTGGCAAGATCATGCCCGGTGAAAACATCGTGCTGGTCATCGCCGCCGCCCCTCACCGGCAGGCGGCTTTCGACGGCGCCAATTTCGTCATGGATTTCTTGAAGACCTCGGCCCCGTTCTGGAAGAAGGAACATGCCGCCGACGGCCAGCAAGGCGACTGGGTCGCCGCCAAGGATGCGGACGACACCGCGCGGGACAAATGGCGGTAGAGCTCACCGTGGAGATACCTGGCCCGTCACCACAGGCGGGTCAGGCCTGGAAGCGTGTCGAAGATCTCGTCGGCGGATATAAGCGGAATGGAAGCCTGCAACGCGCCTACTGCAAGAAGCCGATCGAACGGATCGCGGTGATCCCAGGGCATCACGGCGGCCTGCAGACATATCTGCGGTGTTAGCGCCGCCGCCCGACCGCCCTGCTCTTCTAGCAATGCCGGCAGATCATCGACGTAAGGAGCCATCTGAGGCCATTTGCCAATCCGCACCTTCTGGCCGATCTCGAAAAAGCTGATAGGACTTACAAACACGCTGTCCGCGTCCAGGATTGCCGCCACAGCCTTTTCCGATAGCCGCTCATCGCCGGTCAACGACCAGGCCCAGGCATGGGTATCGAGCAATATCGCGCTCAAACCTTGCCTTCCCAGAGTTCGAGCTCATCTTCGGCCATCGGTTCGAAGAAATCGGGGCCGCCCCTTTCGATCTTGCCCTTCAGTAAGCCGATCGTGAAACTCTTCTGCGCAATCGGAACGATCCTCGCAACCGGTGTTTTTCCTTTTGCGATCACGACTTCCTCGCCAGCTTTCGCCAGCTCGATGAGCTTTGACAGGTTCGTCTTGGCGGCATGGACAGTGAATTGCATGGGAAATTCCTTAGCTAGTTTGGCTAAGTTAGCTAATTCAGCTCTGCAAGTCTAGTCCTGGCGAAATCCGGGATGGCCGTGATAGCAGGCGCATCTAAGGCACTACCCGCTCCCGCCGGCTCATCACCAGCACCATTACCAGGGCAGCGACCACGAAAAGGTCGCGCCAGACGATCGGGCCGTAGCCGCTCCAGAGCGTTTCGGCAAAGCCGATCACGGCAGCCCCTGCCGCCGAGCGCAGCGGGTTGGAATAGCCGCCGGCGGCTGCGATCAGCACGACTTTCAGACCGAAAAGCAGGCCTGCGCCAAAATCCATCGTGCCGTAATGGGAAGTGGCGAGCACGCCGCAGATCGAGGCGTAGAGCGCCGCCGCCGCATAAGCCACGACGAAGACCCGCGCGGAATTAGTGCCGGAGAGTTCCGCCGCGAGCGGATCGTCGGAAACCGCCCGCCACATGCGGCCCCAATGGGTGTACGCCAGCACCAGATAGCCCGCTCCGATGGCCGCCAGCATGATGGCGATGTTGAGGAGTTGGATCAGCGTCAGCGCCACCGGAAAGCCGTCTGCTTGCCAGAAGACGATCGCGTCGTTGAGAAACGGCGGCAGCCAGAGTTCGCGGGTATCGGCGGCGATCCGGGCGCCTTCCATCAGCACCATCAGAACGCCGAGCGATGCGACGATCACCGCATTCGGCGAGATCTTTGCAAGCGGCCGCATCACCAGCTGCCCGATCGTCACCCCTGCCCCGATGCCGCCAACGATACCCGCCGCAGCGCCCAAAGCCAGAGCCGCCGGCAGGACAAGCCACAACTGGTTCCAGCCGAAATGGGCAAAGAGCAGGTAGAGATGGCCGGAAAAGGCGAAGATCGCCCCGTAGGTGATGTCGGCCCTCCGGGTCACCGCAAAGGCAATCGAATATCCGAAGGCGAGCGTCGCATAAAGCGCCGCCAGCGGAAACGCATTCGCCAGTTGCTGCAGCAGATAGGCCATGGGCACTCCGATAGCGGCAACGAATATAACTGGTCAATGGCAGTTTACCAGTTATAATATTGCCATGAGCTTTTCCTGGACCCCGCATCGTTTTGCCGGAGGCGCGCTGGCGCTGGATGTCGCCAACAGCGTTATCCTGCGCTTCGACCCGACACGCAGCATCGACCGGTTCGCCGAGCCGCAACAGATGGATGCCTTTCCGAAGGCGGCCGAGAAATTCTCCGCCGAACGGGCGCTGTTCGGCGATCTCGCACCTGTGGAGCCCGACAACCACACGCCGTTCATTGCGCTGCGTGAAGCCATAGACCGCTATTTTCGCGCCCGGGTGCTGGGCGACGATGCACAGGCATTGCTTGCCGATTTCCTCGAAGCGACGGCGGCCATCCTGCGCCGTGCGGAAAGGAATTCACTGGAGGCGGCCACCGCCCATTCGGCGCTCAGGCTGCTTGCCGACGAAGAGATCTCGCGGATGAAGATCTGCGGCAATTGCGGCTGGCTGTTCATAGACCGCAGCAAAAACCGCAGCCGCACCTGGTGCGACATGGCGGTGTGCGGCAACCGCGTCAAGGCCAACCGCCATTATCATCGCAGGAAGAAGGAGGCCGTGTCATGATCCGACGGCTTGTGGTTTTCAGCCTTGCAGTGTTTGCCCTTTCAGCCTGCCAGCGCGAGGCGGAAAAACTGGTCGAAGTGAGCGGGCATATCTTCGTGTTCAATTACCGGGTCGCCAGCGCCACCTATCTCGTGACGCTGAACAAGACCGGCCCGATCCCCGAGGGAACCGTGGTGATCGCCAAATTCGACGACCCCGCCGGTGGCGATCCGATCGTCATCAATGAAAAAATCTTCCCCGCCTGGAACAAGATCACACTGCAGAGCCCCAATGTCCGGTGCGTGCGCAAGGACAAGCCGTATTTCGTCGACATCAGGCTGGTGGATGCGAGCGGCGGCACATTGCAGGAATTGAGGACCCAGCTCGTCTCCGACGTCGATCAATCGGTGCTTCCCAGCAAGCCGCTGGTGCTCGGAGCCGGTTATGAACCCAACCCAGAGGTTTTCAAGCCGGACGGGACGGTGGACTATGGCCACGATGCCGACTGTCCGGCGTGAGGCGGTAGATGCCAGCCGAATATCCAAAAACGAAAAAACCGGGGCCAATACCCCGGTTTTATCAAGTCTTCCGTCGAGACGGGCTTAAATCAGCCGACGATCTCGGTTTCGGAGAACCAGTAGGCGATTTCCTGGGCGGCGGTTTCCGGAGCGTCGGAACCGTGAACCGAGTTCTCGCCGATCGAGAGAGCGAAGGTCTTGCGGATGGTGCCTTCGTCGGCGTTTGCCGGGTTGGTGGCGCCCATGATCTCGCGGTTCTTCAGGATGGCGTTTTCGCCTTCCAGAACCTGGACGATGGTCGGGCCTGAGGTCATGCCTTCGACGAGTTCGCCGAAGAACGGGCGTTCCTTGTGAACGGCGTAGAAGCCTTCGGCTTCGCGCTTGCTCATCCAGACGCGCTTGGAAGCGATGACGCGCAGGCCATTGTCTTCAAACACCTTGGTGATGGCGCCCGTGAGGTTGCGCTTGGTGGCATCCGGCTTGATCATCGAAAACGTGCGTTCAATCGCCATTGTTCTATCCTTCGTTTCCTGTGGCCCGTGAATAAGGGGGAAAGTGCGGGGTCTTTACCCGCCCCTTTCACTGGAAACAAGGGGGTTCCGGCAATTTCACGCCGCTGTCACACTGCGCCCGACGCCATTATGCAGGTCGAGGCAGCGTTCGAACCACAGCCCGACCGGATCGTTATCGGAAAACACCTTGGCGCCGGCGGTGATGCGCATCCATTGCAGCGCGCCGAACAGGATGTAATCGACGAAAAGCGGGCCGTCGCCGCCAATAAAGTCATGATATTTCAAGGCGTGGCGGATCGGCTCCAGTTTTGGCGCAAAGCCGTCGATCTCGGCCTGGCGGCTCGCTTCCATCTCTTCCAGCGTCCTGCCGAGCCGGGCCTCACGGCTGGTGCGGAAATAGACCTGATCCGTCTCGCCGAGCATGTCATGAATGTTCTTGACGGCGATCTTGGTGATCGCCGTATGGACCACCATCTGGGAAAAACCCTCGACGAAACGGGCGAGCGCCTTGCCGGCCGGTCCACCGAACAGCGTCGGCCGGTCCGGATAGGCCTCCTCCAGATAAAGCGCGATCTCGAAACTGTCACGGATCAGCTCGTTGCCGTCCCTGAGGATCGGCACCGTCTTCGAAAACCCGCCTTCGAGGCTGGGGATCTCGGTAAACGGCGTCGGCTTCTCGATGAAATCGAGGCCCTTGTGGGCGAGCGCCTGCACGACTTTCCAGCAATGCGGCGAAAACGGGCGGCTCTCGTCGGTGCCGCAGAGCGAATAGAGAATACGGGTCATGGCAGGCTCCTGATCCGGATGGTCGGCTGGTGATATTGAAAGCAAATTCTCTTTTGAATCCAATCAGGAAATTTCATGGATCGCATTCGATCGATTGTCTCGACGATCCCTTAACCGTGACTACCGACAATTCCGCCCTTTTCAGCAAATGTTAAAAGCCGGTCCCGCATGACTTGTCGCACTATCGAACAAACGGATCAACCTGCGGGGACGAGAGATGGCGGGCGAAGCGAGCAGAACGGCACAGGATCGCGGCCTGCAGGCTGTCGTCCAGCTCATGGCAAAGCTGGACGTGAGCGGCCTGCCGCGCAATTACGAGCTCTTCCACGAGGCGCTGCTCGGCGCCGACCCCGCCCTTTCGCGCGAAGTGCTGGCGCTCCCGCCCGGCCCTTCCCAGACGGTGCTCGACGAGATGGGACTGCGCCATCAGCTCTCGGCTTTCGTCGCGCTCATGCCCGTCAGGGGGCGCGATCAGGAGATAAAACTGCTGCTGGAGCTCCAGGACAAGATGGCCAGCGGCGTCACCCAGAAAAAGGGCTTCAGCCGTGTGCTGGAAACCGTCGCCCGCAGCCTGCGACAGGACAGCAATGCGGGACCTGAGGATATTCTGGCCGAGATCGAATACCTGAGCGTCTCGCTTTCCGATGCCGTGGTCGCCGAAACCGAACTGGAAGCCATTCTTCGCGCCGGTGCCGATCGTCTCGTCAAGGCCGAACGCGAGGCATCCGCCGCCCGTTCGGTGACGCTGCGCGACCGGCTGACCTCGCTGCCGAACCATGCCGCTCTCGCCGAACGGCTGGAGGCGCTTTACGGCGTCGATGCCGACAGCCACGATACCGCGCTGTTCCTGGTGACGATCCCCGACCTGCCGCACCTCGCCCGCACCTACGGCGAACCGGCTGTCAACCGGATCGTCAAGAAGGCCGCCTCGATCTTCCGCAAGGCAATCAAGAAGAACGATTTCCTGGCGCGCATCGGCAAGGGCGATTTCGCCTTCGTCTTCCGCGACGTCAGCCGCGACAGCGTGCAGCCGATCGCCGAACGGCTGCACGCCTCGATCACCGACAATCTCGTCTTTGCCGCCTCCGACGGCACGAACGGAATCGGTCTCTCGGTCGGGGCGGCGCTCACCGCCGACGCCTTCTCACCGCAGGAACTCCGCCTCCAGGCCGGTACGGCGCTTGAAGCAGCCAAGGCCAACCCACGCCTGATCGTCGCACTTCACGGCGGTGCGACGAAACGGGCGTCCTAGGACGGTATATCTCCCAGCCCAGAAGGCCGCGGTTCCCCGCGGCCTCCAGTTTGTGAACGAGGACCGGTTGCCGGCTGGGGTAACGCGTCCGACCACCCGAATCCTGTTGAAAAGCCGACGGCGGGCAGCCGGAGGCGTTATGCGGGCATGAACTGGTTCTGCTGCGTGAACCGCACGGAGACATCCGTGACGCCGGTAAAGCTCACCTCATAGGCCGACGAAGAGGTGGCCGTGTCGATAACCTGGCCTTCGACGAAAGAGCCGGCGAGAATGTAGTATCTCGGTTTCGGAGTGAACTGATAGACGAGGTTGGGCTCGAGCTGGACGGCGATGGTCGGCTTGCGGGCCATGGCGATGCCGACATTGACGTAGACGCTCTTGCTGGCCTGCACCGGGACGGCCGGAATGGTGCCGTCCGCCTTGGCGACGATGAGACCCTTGACGCCGTCGGAGGGACCCTCCGGGAAACCGGGGGCGCCGTAGGGGAACGGCCCCTGATAGGTCACCGGCACCGTATTCTGGCTGTCGATCATGACGCCGACCGAGCTTGCGGTCTGGAAGGAACGCGGCGAGCCCGCGGAACCCAGCTGCTGGATGTAGCCGACCGTCAGGGAGTAGTCGATCGTCCAGTTGAACGACGACGTGCTCGGCTGGTCGGGGCTGCCAGCCGCGGCGCCGCCGACCATCCAGGCAAGCGACAGCGGATCGACCGACGGCCCGATGACCTGGGGGATCGTCTGGAACAGGGCAAACTGCTGCCATTTCGCATTCTCGTTCAAAACCGTGAGGCTGTAGGGCTGGCCCGCAGCCTGCGCGCTGAAGGCCTTGATCGCGTTCTGGCCCATATAAATGGTCATAATACCTCTCCTCTTTGGGTTTGCCGCGACCACACCACGCGGTGACGGCGTCTATGCTTGCGAGCACCAGCGTCTCTGAGTGCCGCTTGCACCAACACAACCTAGGATATTTAAATCGCAAAATATGTCACATAGGTAACAACCCTGATTTGCATTGTCGCTAAATATCAATCCCACCGACGGCAACCAAGTTTCCGATCTCAGGGTGGTCATGAGCAGATGAAAACAACAAAGAATTTGACGATCTCAGACGAGATCAGAAAAATGGAGCTTTTCAGCGCCGCCGATGACCATGTAATTTCATCGTTCGCGAACCGGATAAATATAAATACATATAGAGACAAAAGAACACTATTTATGAATGGAGATGCATGCGATACTCTTTACATTATACTCTCCGGCGGCATTTATCTTTATTTTATATCCGAGGAGGGCAACGAAGTGATTTTTTCAGAACTTCAACCGGGAGACGCAGTCGGCGAGATCGAGTTCGCCCTCAACTACCGGCATTCCTCGAATGCGGCGATCTGTGGCGCGACACGGCTGCTGGAAATCGACCGGAAGACATTCAACGAACTCTCGGCAATCCCGCAGGTATCTTCATACCTCATGCGAACGATCGCCCGGAAGCTCCATCACACCATCATGTTTGCGGAAGGAATGGCGCTTTACCCGCTGGAGACTCGCCTTGCGCGTCTTCTGCTCAATCTCGGTGCATCCCACGGACGATCGACCAGCGACGGCATCCTCATCGAAAAACCGATATCACAGAGCCGTATGGGCCAGCTGATCAATGCCAGCCGGCCACGCATCAATGCGCAGCTACAAGCATGGAAGAGCGAGCGGCTGATCGGCGTGCGACAGCACCGAATCGTCATCTTCAACAAGAGATCGTTGCAGATCATCTCGCGTCATTCAGACCCGGCGGCCTGAACGACGCGGATGCCTCTGCGGCGCCGGGCCGATGTTCGACCCGCCGGTCCGGATCCTGCGGCTCACGGGCAGCCATTCTTGACTATCGTGACCAAGTCGGCGGTGTCCTGCGTGAAACTCGGACCATAGACTCCGTCGGGTGCACCGCTGGAGACAACGCTGACCGCCTTGTGGACATTGTCGGCGGTGACGAACCACGCCCCGCCGCTGGCACCACCGCCATACATGGGATGCGGACGGGCGTCGTAGGCGGTGCCGGCCTGCGCCGCGATACGGGCCGTTTCCCGGTACATATACGCGCCGCCGTCAAGCCGCGAAGGGTAACCGGTGATCGTCACATCCTCGCCCACCCCGGCGCCGGCTATCCCGAGTTCATATTTTCCGACTGCGGAAGCTGCGGTGGTCCGCATCACCGAATAGTCGAACTGCGACCGCGCTAAGCTCGGGGGATTACCTGCCACCTCGGTCCAGCGCAACAGCACCGCCACCCTGTCGATATGGTAAAGAGTTCCGCCACCGCCTGCATAGCCCTGATAGAACCGGATATTGGTGGCCTGGTTTCCGTTCCCCCAGGCAGAATGAGCGGCACCCATGACTATTCTGTCGTCCGCGACAAACTGGGCGCTGGCCTGGTAACCAATACCACCCAGCGTAAAAAGCAGCTTGCCTCCGAATTTATAAGGCACCTCATCGATCGGCGCGCGCTCGGCCTCGGAATCCTTGAGGTTACGCAGTTGCCCAGGAAAACCGCCCTCGCCCGGAGGGATCGTCTCACCAAACGGAATTGCATTGGCAATTCTCTCCGGCGTCCAGTATTCGGCGGCCCCCGCCACCAGACCCGCGCCGCCCGGGTTCCAGCACGTAAACTCCACCGCACCCGCGCTGAACGGCATCATCAGGGCGGATGCCGACAGCAGCATCGACCACGTCCATCTTCTCATTCTCATGGCATTCGCTCTCCCGATTGAAATTCAGCGTGACCACGCACGCCTGACGGCAGTGCCGCCGCAATCGTCTACCAGAGCGCGCAATCGCCTTCTGTTTCCCTCGGAACAGCGAGATGCCGATTCATTGGCGCCCTTTCATCGGCGCCCTTGCCAAAAAACCGGGTTTCGGCCAAAACCCCGGCCATGATCACCATTTCCGAACTTTCAGCACGCATCGCCGGGCGCCTCCTCCTCGACAATGCCAGCGTGACGCTTCCTGCGGGCACCAAGGCTGGGCTCGTCGGCCGCAACGGCGCAGGCAAATCCACGCTGTTCAAGGTCATCACCGGTGAGCTCGGCTCGGAAACCGGTTCGGTCTCCTATCCGAAAAACGCGCGTCTCGGCCAGGTGGCGCAGGAGGCACCGGGTACCGAGGATTCGCTGATCGAGATCGTGCTTTCCGCCGACAAGGAGCGTGCCGCGCTGCTGGCCGAGGCTGAAACGGCAACCGACCCGCATCGCATCGCCGACATCCAGATGCGGCTCGTCGATATCGACGCGCATTCGGCAGAGGCGCGCGCGGCCAGTATTCTCGCCGGTCTCGGCTTCTCCCAGGAAGCGCAGTCCCGCCCTGCCTCGTCGTTTTCGGGTGGCTGGCGGATGCGCGTGGCGCTCGCCTCCGTCCTGTTTGCCGAGCCCGACCTGCTGCTGCTCGACGAACCGACCAACTATCTCGATCTCGAAGGCACGTTGTGGCTGGAGGATTATATCCGGCGTTATCCGCATACCGTCATCATCATCAGCCATGACCGCGACCTCCTCAACAACGCGGTCAATGCCATCGTGCATCTCGACCAGAAGAAGCTGACCTTCTACCGCGGCGGCTACGACCAGTTCGAGCGGCAGAAGGCCGAGGCCGACGAATTGCAGACCAAGGCCAAGGCCAAGAACGAGGCGGCCCGCAAGCACCTGCAGAGCTTCATCGACCGCTTCAAGGCCAAGGCCACCAAGGCCCGGCAGGCGCAGAGCCGCGTCAAGGCGCTGGAGCGCATGGGTACGGTCGCTGCGGTGATCGAGGATCACGTGCAGCCGATCACCTTTCCGGAGCCGGAAAAACAGCCAGCCTCGCCGATCGTTGCGATCCAGAGTGCCGCCGTCGGTTACGAACCGGGCAAGCCGATCCTCAAGAACATCACGCTGCGCATCGACAATGACGACCGCATCGCCCTGCTCGGTTCGAACGGCAACGGCAAGTCGACCTTCGCCAAGTTCATCGCCAGCCGCCTCAAGGCGGAGAGCGGCGATATCCGCCTCGCGCCCAACCTGAAGATCGGTTTCTTCGCCCAGCACCAGCTCGACGATCTCGTGCCGGCGGATTCGCCCGTTGCCCACGTGCGCCGGCTTATGCCGGATGCGCCCGAGGCCAAGGTTCGCGCCCGCGTGGCGCAGATGGGGCTTGCGACGGAAAAGATGGCGACGGCGGCAAAAGACCTGTCAGGCGGCGAAAAGGCGCGACTGCTGATGGGCCTTGCCGCCTTCCACGCGCCCAACCTCCTGATCCTCGACGAACCGACCAACCATCTCGACATCGACAGCCGCCGGGCGCTCATCGAGGCGCTCAACGACTACGAAGGCGCCGTCATCCTGATCAGCCATGATCGTCACCTGATCGAGGCCACCGTCGACCGGCTGTGGCTGGTCAACAACGGCACCGTGTCGAATTTCGAAGGCGACATGGAGGAATACCGCAACCTGATTGTCAGCTCCGGCAAAAAAAAAGACGAAAAAGTTGAGCTGACCGAAGATCTGTCCTCGAAGGCGGACCAGCGCAAGGCGAATGCCGAAAAGCGCGCATCGCTCGCGCCGCTCAAGAAAAAGATCAACGAAATCGAGGCTGTAACCGCCAAGCTGGAGAAACTGATCAAGGCTCTTGATAAAGAACTTGCGGACCCCGCCCTCTACGAAAAAACGCCCGCCAAGGCGGCACAGAAGGCCAAGGAACGCGGCGAAGCCGCCGCAAAGCTCTCCGCCGCCGAAGAGGAATGGCTGATGCTGTCGTCGGAATACGAAGAGGCGATGGCGGGGTAAGCACGCCGTAGAAAGGTGCATTGCACGAATACGCAACCCTTGATAGCCTCATCTCGTGAACGGTTGGGGGCTTCAGTGTTTCACGGCAATGTTTCCTTGGAGATAGCGCAGGGTCTAAAGACGTTGCAGGGTCGCATCGAGAAGGCCAAGATACCGGCCTCGAAGCTCGATGAAACTTTGAATATAGCAACCTGGAACATCCGCGAATTCGGCAAGAAGCGGCGTACCAAAGCCGCTCTCCACTATATCGCTGAGATTATCGGACAGTTCGACCTCGTTGCGATCGTCGAACTGCGTGACAATCTCGCTGACCTGCAACAGATCCTGCCGATCCTCGGGCCGTACTGGGACGCGATCTATTCTGACGCAATTCTTGATTTTGGCGGGAATCGTGAGCGGGTCTGCTACGTTTATGATCAGCGTGCGGTCACCTTCAACGGACTGGCCGCCGAGGCCAGTCCTCCCAGGAAAAAACGCGGGAAGGAATATCTTCCGGAAACCAGCTGGTGGCGCGCGCCCTATGTGGCCTCGTTCAAATCAGGCAATTTCGACTTTCTCGCCTTTACGACACACGTGCGCTGGGGGGACGACAACAGCAAGCGACAGGAAGAAATCCAAGGTTTGGCCAACTGGATCTACGCCAAGATGAACGAGCCGAACGGCGAGGACAAGGACATCATTGTCATGGGCGATTTCAATATCCCGAATCGCAACGACCCAATGTTCAAGGCGCTGACCTCACGCGGATTGAAACTGCCCGCCGCCCTCATTGCCGATGAGTTCGGCAGCAATCTCGCTCGCGACAAACGATACGACCAGATTCTCCATTCGCCGCGCATACCGGAAAATTTCGCCAATGCTGGCGGCGTTCTCGACTTTTATTGCGAAGACCATAAGCCTCTGTTTCCGGATCTGGACAAGGCGCAATTCACCTACCAACTTTCGGACCATCTTCCGATGTGGATGCAGATCAAGACCGATATCGACGGCTTCGTACTCGATCAGCTTATCCAGCGGAAACGCAGCGGCTCATAGACGTCCACAGAACCGACCTTCCGGTCATCAAAGTTTTCCGGTCGAAGCCATCCTCATAACCAGCCATTAACCATAATCGGCGAATGTGACTTCGCTTCAACTCCTTAGTCACTTTTTAGCCGAGTCCTCCCCATGTCCGTCCGCGTCCTTTGCGTCGCCGCTGCCGTCGCGTGCCTTCTTTCCTCCTGCGCCGGTCGCAGCCAGACCGAGAGCGGCTCGCTTGCCACTTCATTTGCGCCCGCCAAGGCGCTCTCCTCAACCAAGCCGGCCAAGAAGGCCGAGGCGGATTCGCCGGTGGCGCTGACGCCGGTCGCCTGGGGGCGTTTCAACAATCCTGGCAGCCTTTCCGGCCGCACCCTCACCGTCTCGTCGCTGTCCGACCTGAAGCTCGCCAACAAGGAGGTCGTGCTGACCTTCGACGACGGCCCGATGCCGAAGAAGACCGAGAAGATCCTCTCCATCCTCGACGAATACGACGTCAAGGCGACCTTCCTGATGGTCGGGCAGATGGCCAAGGCCCATCCGGAGATCGCTCGCAAGGTCGTCAATGCCGGCCACACGATCGGCAGCCATACCTATCGCCATGCCGACCTGCAGCACCTTTCCTTCGATGCGGCCATCGCCGAGATCGAAAAGGGGCGGGATGCGGTGACCAGCGTCACCCACGAGGATGCCGGCTTCTTCCGCTTCCCCTACCTCGCCGATACAAGCCGTCTGCGCCAGTGGGTCGGCTCGAACGGCATGGTCGTGCTGGACGTGCAGATCGATTCCAAGGACTATTTCGGCGTTTCTCCCGCCGCCGTCGCGACACGAACGATGAATTCGCTGCGCGCCAACGGCAAGGGCATCATCCTGCTGCACGACATCCATGCCCGCACCGCGGCCATGCTGCCGGCTCTGCTGACGCAGTTGAGCGCCGAAGGCTACAAGGTGGTTCGCCTGCGCCACAACAATTCGTCGATGATGATGGCCTGGCTGAACTGAGGGGCAAGAACGCGCAGGGTCAGGCTTTCTTGACCCAGCGCCCCTCTTCCGACTGCTGCCAATAGGTCAGCGCATGCCCCTCGCCCTTCAGCTTCTTCCACTGGGCGCGGGCATTGTCGACCTGGACGGTATCGTAGCCGTCGAACATAAAGACGATCCGGTCATAATCTGCAATCGGCGGCGGCTCGGCACCGTCCACCAGAAAACGAACCGTCGCACCATTGCCGTTTTCGGCAGCCGACGTCAGCAGCACCGGCTGCGCCTCGGCCATCGGCGAGGCATCGGTGCCATGCGGCAGGAAACTGTCCTCGCGAAAGGTCCAGAGATGCGCGTCGAGAAAATCCCGACGCACATCCCCGCTCGTCTGCACCGCCACCTTCCAGCCGCGCTCGACGCTCTTTTCAAGGAGCGCCGGCAGCGCGTCTTCCAGCTTGGATTCGGTCAGATGGTAAAAGAGAACCTCAGTCATCAGCTCTCGTAGTGCGCCCGCACGAGTTCGTCCAGCAGCCGCACGCCGTAACCCGATCCCCAGGACTGGTTGATCTCGTTCGACGGCGAATTCATCGCCGTGCCGGCAATGTCGAGATGCGCCCAGGGCGTCTCGCCGACGAAGCGCTTCAGCAGCTGCGCCGCGGTGATCGACCCTGCATTGCGGCCGCCGGTATTCTTCATGTCGGCGAATTTCGAATCGATCAGCTTGTCGTAGTCCTTGCCGAGCGGCATGCGCCACAGACGCTCGCCTGTCACCTGGCCGACGCCGGTCAATTGGCCGGCAAGCGTGTCGTCGTTGGAAAACAGGCCTGCCTGGAGATTGCCAAGCGCCACCAGAATCGCACCGGTCAGGGTGGCGAGATTGATCATGAAACGCGGCTTGAAGCGATCGTTGCAATAGTGAAGCGCATCGGCAAGCACGAGGCGGCCTTCCGCATCGGTGTTGATGATCTCGATCGTCTGGCCCGACATGGTGGTGACGATGTCACCCGGCCGCTGGGCATTGCCGTCCGGCATGTTCTCGACGAGGCCGAGAATGCCGATCGCGTTGACCTTGGCCTTGCGGGCGCCAAGCGTATGCATGAGCCCGATGACGGCGGCCGCGCCGCCCATGTCGCCCTTCATGTCCTCCATGCCCGCACCCGGCTTGATGGAAATGCCGCCGGTGTCGAAAACGACGCCCTTGCCGATGAAGGCGACCGGCGCATCCTTAGGCTTGCCGCCCTTCCATTGCATGATGGCGAGCCGCGGCGGCCGCACCGACCCCTGCGCCACGCCGAGAAGCGCGCCCATGCCGAGCTTCTTCATGTCCTTTTCGGTAAGGATTTCCACCTCGACGCCGAGTTTTTCGAGCTCCTTCGCCCGATCCGCGAACTCGACCGGCCCGAGCACGTTCGGCGGCAGGTTGACGAGCTCGCGGGCCAAAAGCACGCCGCCGGCAATCGCTTCGGATTCGGCAAAGGCCTTCTTGGCGGCCGCATGCTCGGCGGTGACGATCGTCACCTTCACCGTTTTCGGCTCCTTTTCCTCGTCGTCGCCCTTCTTGGTCTTGTAGGTGTCGAAACTATAGGCCCGCAGCAGCATGCCGAGCGCGAAGCCGGCCAATTCGGCCGCGCCGACTGCAAGGCCAGGCACATCCGCAAAGATCGCCACCTTGGTCATCGACTTGACCGTGGACGCAGCGATGCCGCCCGCCTTCAGCCAGTCGTAGGCGGTCAGGCTCTCGGCCTTGCCCAGCCCCAGCACGACCAGCCGGTCGGCCGGCGATCCTTGCGGCGCAATGAGGTCCAGCGTCGACATCGGCTTGCCGGAAAACTTCGCGATCTCCGCCGCCCGGGGCACGATGCCGGCGGGGTCGGCATCGGCAGCACCTGCCGCCGGCCCGTCGCCGGCAAGCTTGAGCTGGATGGCAAGGCCACCGTCGATCTTGGCGGACTTGGCGAAGGAGATATCGAATTTCACGGACATTGCGACTCCAGGAGGCTTTCGTAAACAACGCGGCGATCATCGCCGTTTCGGCTTGAAGCGCAAGGGCGAGATGTCACAACCGCGTCAACCGGTTCGCTGCCCCTTCTCCGACGCGTCAAAAAGCCTGATTTCAGGAGCGGACATTCCCTTCTATCGGCAGCCGGCCCTGTTCAAATCCGGCGCGCCATGCTCTAGGGTCGCGCCGCCCGACGACCAACGGATCAGTTCGCATGACCTCGCCTTCCCAAACCGTTTCCGAATGGCTTGCCGCCATGCGACGATTCTTCGCCAGGCCGAAGGGATGGTTCATCGTGCTGATGGCACTCTGGTGGGTGCTGCTGGCGGTCTTCTACCTGGTGCCCCAGATCGACCTTGCGGTGGCGCGCGCCTTCTTCGCCCAGGCCAACTGCGGCAACGCCATCGAACAGGGCCGGGTCTGCGGCAGCTTCCCCTATGGTACCGAAACCCTGTTCGTCCTGATCCGGCGCATCCTCTTCTACCTGCCGGCGCTGGTTGCGATCTGGATCCTCTATCGGCTGATCGCCAACCTGCAGCACCATGGCACGACCTACAGCCCCCGCAAGACGCGGGATTATTCCATCGCCCTGGTTTCCTTCCTGATCGGCCCCTATGTGCTGGTCAACCTGATCCTGAAGCAGGTCTCCAACCGGCCCCGCCCCTACGAGACCGACTTTTTCGGCGGCAAGGACGTGTTCACGCCGGCCGGCGATTTCGGCGGTGCCTGCGTCGGCAACTGTTCCTTCATTTCCGGCGAGGCGGCGGGCGCCGGATGGCTGGCCTGCCTGATCGTTTTGCTGCCGAAACCGCTGCGTCCGGTGCTCGGGCCCCCGCTGATCGCCATCTCGCTGATCTCGCCGGCGCTCAGGACCTCCTTCGGCGGCCATTACTTTTCGGACGTGACGCTCGGCTGGTTGTCGTCGCTGGTGGTCTATGCGGGCGTCGCTGCGTGTTTCGAAATGTCACAGCGAAGAAGAAAACGGAATTCGCAAACAAATTTGTGACGCGAGCCCTGTCGCAATGCTGATACCAATCGCTTAGATAGGCGCGACCGTCATCTCGGGGTAACTAGCTGTCACCACTCCCCGGGTGACGTTGTGCAAGGTATCTAGGCCGGAATGAAGCTTCTCGAAGTCTACATATTGCGCCGGATTTTCCAGATGTTCCTGGTGACGCTGCTGCCGGTGCTCACCATCATCTGGACCATCCAGGTGCTAGGACGCATCAACCTGGTCACCGATACCGGCCAGTCGATGGGCTCGTTCGCGACTCTTGCCACCTATATCCTGCCGACCATCATCCCCGTCGTGCTGCCCTTCGCGCTCGTCATCGGCATCACCCAGACGCTGACGGCGATGAATAACGATTCGGAACTGCCGGTCATCGACGCGGCCGGCGCATCGCGCAACATCATCTACCGGCCGGTGCTGATGCTCGGCATTGCGCTCAGCATGTTCTCCTTCCTGGTGACCAATTTCGTCGAGCCGCCGTCTCGCGTCGCGGCCCGCCAGATGGTTGCCGCCGCCTACGCCGACCTCCTCTCCTCCGTCATCGAGGAAAAGACCTTCCGCAGTATCGAGCCGGGTCTCTACGTGCAGATTTCGGAGCGCCATTCCGGCCGGGTGCTCAAGGGCCTGTTCGTCGTCGATTATCGCGACCCGAATTTCGATCTCATCTATTACGCCCGCGAGGGATCGATCGACGAAAGCGGCACGTCGCTCACCATGCGTGACGGCGAAGTCCATCGTAAATCCGCCGACGGGCGCATCTCGATCATCAAGTTCGTCTCCTATGCCTTCGATTTGTCGGCGATGGCGAAGGCGGAAGGCGGGCTGCCGCAATATTCGTCCGACCGCAGCCTCGCCTTCCTGCTGAACCCGGATCCGAACGACCCGCTCTATCAGAAGTCGCCGGATGCCTACCGGTCGGAACTGCACAGGCGCTTGTCCGACTGGCTTTTCCCGATCACCTTCGCGCTGATTTCGCTGGTCATTGCCGGCAGCACCCGCTCTCACCGGCAGACCCGGGTCCACCCAATGGTGTTTGCGCTGTTCCTCGCCTTCGGCGTGCGCTGGCTCGGGTTCTCGGCCACCAACATGGTCGAACGCCATCCGCTCTACATCCCGCTCCCCTACGCGGTGCCGATCGTCTTCTCGCTGATCTCGATCTTCATGCTTGCCACCAACCGGCAGTTCTCGGCGCCGCGCTTCATCGCTCGCGGCATGTCGCGCCTGGGCAGCAGCCTGCAGCGGCGCATGCCAGCCTCGCGGACTTCGGACGGAGGCACGGCATGATCTTCACCACGCTCGGCCGGTATTTCTTCCGTCGTTATATCATCACAGCGCTCTGGTTCCTGCTCGGCGTCGGCGCCATCATCTTCCTCGCCGACTTCAGCGAAACCAGCCGCCGCATGTCGGGCTTCAGCGGCTACACTGTGTCGGCCGGGCTGGCGATGACCGCAATGCGCGTACCGCTGATCCTGCAGCAGACCATCCCGACGCTCAGCCTGTTCATCGGGATGACGGTGCTCATCGCTCTCAACCGCCGTTACGAGTTGGTGGTGACACGTGCCGCAGGCATCTCCGTTTGGCAGTTCATCTCGCCCTTCGTCATCGGAGCGTTTCTGATCGGGCTAGCCACCTTGCTTGTAATCAATCCGCTCGCCGCCTGGGGCCAGCGCGAATCCGCTTCCATGGAGGCCAGCTGGCGCGAAGCGAGCAACCGCTCCCGGGCCTCCACCTTCATTCCCTGGATCCGCCAGATCAGCGGCGACGACGATACGGTCATCGGCGCCAAGAGCTATCAGGAGAAGGGAACGCTGCTTGTCGACGTGGTGGCTTTCCAGTTCGACAAGGATGGCCGTGTGATCCTGCGGCAGGATGCCAAGACGGCAAAATTGGAAGATGGTTACTGGCTGCTTAACGAGGTTTTGGAAAACCGGCCGGGCGAAATTCCGGTGCGTCGCGAGACAGCACAGGTTCGCACCAACTTGAAGCGGGAATATATCCAGGAGAGCCTGGCGCAGCCTGATACTGTTGCGTTTTTTGATCTTTCCAGAAAAATCGAGGTCAGCAAATCTTTCGGCATTCCCACAAAGGCGCTCGAGACGCAGTACCACTCGCTTCTCTCTCTGCCGATCCTGCTTGTGGCCATGACTCTCATTGCTGCAACAGTCTCATTAAAATTCAGTCGGTTCGCCCAGTCGCGCTCCGTGATTCTGGGTGGAATAGTTTCTGGCTTCGTGCTTTATGTCGTCACGGTGCTTGTGAAGGCATTCGGGAGCAGCGGGGCAATTCCTCCTTTCGTGGCGGTCTGGATTCCAGTGATCGTCGCGACGGCACTGGGGACGACAATTCTGCTTCATCAGGAGGATGGCTAGTGGCGGTAAGTGACCGCAAACATATAAGACGGCTCGCCGCCGCCCTGCTGACAGGTGTGTCTGTATGCGTATTCGGCGTATCCGCAACGGTTGTGCAAGCGCAGGGTCTGGTGCCTCAGGCAGCGGACGGCGCCAAGATGCTGCTGCGCGCCAATGAGCTCGTCTATAATCAGGACGCCGAAGTGGTCACCGCGACCGGTGGCGTGCAGATCTATTACAACCGCTACAAGATGGTGGCGCAGCGCGTCCAGTACGACCAGAAGAGCGGCCGCGTCATGGCGACCGGCAATATCGAGCTGATCGAGCCGGGCGGCAGCCGCGTCTATGCCGAACAGCTGGACGTCACCGACAGCTTCGGTGAAGGTTTCATCAACGCGCTCCGCGTCGAGACCACCGACAATACCCGCCTTGCCGCGGAGAGCGCCGAGCGCCAGCCTGGCGACCTGATGGTGCTGAACAATACCGTCTACACCGCCTGCCTTCCCTGCACCCAGACGCCGGGCAAGGCTCCGCTCTGGCAGGTCAAGGCGCAACGGGTGGTCCGCAATGGCCAGACCCATACGATTCGGCTTGAGAACGCCCAGTTCGAACTGTTCGGACTGCCGATCGGTCGCCTGCCTTTTGCGATCGAGGTGCCGGACGAAACGGTCGAGCGCAAGTCGGGCCTTCTGTTCCCGCAATACAGTGCGAGCGACAACCTCGGCTTCGGCGTGACCGTGCCCTACTATCACGTGTTCTCGCCGAGCATGGATGCGACGCTCAGCCCTACCTATTACTCAAATCAGGGGCTGCTGCTTCAGGGCGAGATCCGTAACAAGTTCGAGACGGGCGAACACACGTTCCGCTTCGCCGGGATCCACCAGAACGATCCGGAAGCCTTCGATCCGAATACCAGCGACCGGGCTGCGAATAACCGCCTCATGGCCGCCTCCAAGGGCGAGTTCAAGATCAATCCGCGCTGGACGTTCGGCTGGAACGTCATGACCCAGAGCGACAACAATTTTTCGCGGACCTACAAGCTGACGGGCGTCGGCGGCGGCACGTTCACCAACGACGTCTATCTTACCGGGCTGGGGACGCGGAACCACTTCGACCTGCACAACTATTATTTCAACATCCAGGACGACACCTACAGCAACACGGCGGAACAGAAGCAGGCGATCGTCTACCCCTCGCTCGACTACACCTACTACGCGCCGGAACCGATCCTCGGCGGCGAGCTTTCGGTCACCTCCAACATTACCAACCTGTCCCGTCGCGAAGACGACTGGTACAGGGAGGGCACGACCAATCGTTTCCCGGGTCTTGAAGGCAGCTACAGCCGCTTGACCGTGGAAGCCGAATGGAAGCGCACCTTCAATACGCTCGACGGCCTGCTGCTGACGCCGATCCTCGCCGCCCGCGGCGACGGCATCCGCCATACCGGTTCCGGCACGCCGGGGGCCTATTTCGGTGACATGGAGACCGAAGGCGCCAACGGCCGTTACATGCTCACGGCCGGTCTTGAAGCCCGGTATCCGATCCTGCTGACCACCGAAAACAGCAGCCATATCATCGAGCCGATCGCGCAGATCTTCGCGCGCCCCGATGAGCAGATGGCCGGCGGATTGCCGAACGAGGATGCACAGAGCTTCGTCTTCGACGCCACCAGCCTGTTCGAGCGCGACAAGTTCTCGGGCTTCGACCGTGTCGAAGGCGGCACGCGCGCCAATGTCGGCCTGCGTTATACCGGCACCTTCGCCAATGGCATCGGCGTGCGCAGCATTGTCGGCCAGTCCTACCAGATCGCCGGCCAGAACTCGTTCGCGACCGAGGACCTGGTTCAGGCAGGCGCCAATTCCGGTCTCGAAACGCGCCGGTCCGATTATGTCGCGATGGCGGCCGTCGATCTGCCGCAGGGCTTCACGATCGGGGCAAACGCCCGCTTCGACGAGAAGACGCTCGCGATCAAGCGCACCGATGCCTCGCTTTCCTACACGACGCCGCGGGTGAGCGGCACGCTGGTCTACACGCAGGTCGATGCTCAGCCGGAATACGGTTCGGACGACGCAAGAGACGTGCTGAAGCACTCGATGAGCTTCCGGATCAACGAAAACTGGGCGCTTGCCGGCACGGCGACCTGGGATCTCACGGACAAGGAACTGATCCGGCGCGGCATCGGCATCAGCTATGCGGACGAATGCACGATCTTTACGGTTGCCTATTCGGACAAGCCGTCGGACACGGCCGCCAACGACTGGACCGTCAGCGCACGCCTGAGCTTCCGCACGCTCGGCGATATCAGCGTCGGCTCGACCGAGGGTTTCGATCAGGACTACCGCTACTGACGTAGCGGCTCGTCCTATCGGCTGACCGTCATCGTTTCGCCGCAAGAATTGTGCAAGCGGTCGCGAATAGAGTATGGAATGCGAGGCCGGTCGGGCTCAAGTGCCCACCGGGGCGGGAAAAGGGATTGGTATCATGTTCGCAATGACCGCAACGCGCAAGCTGGTGCTGGCCGCGGCCGCTTTGGCCGCCTCGGTCGTCATGCAGCCCGCCGTGCAGCAGGCTCAGGCCGCAAGCGAAGTCGCAGCCGTCGTCAACAGGACGGCGATCACCAGCACCGACGTCAGCAGGCGCGTCGCCTTCCTGCGCCTTCAGCGCCAGAAGGCCGATGCCAAGACGGCGCGTGAGGCGCTGGTGGAAGAAGCCCTGAAGCGCCAGGAAATTTCCCGCGTGAAGATGTCGGTCAGCACCGAGGACGTCGACAAGGCCTTCGAGCGGTTTTCCGCCGGCAACAAGCTGAGCGTGGCACAGATGAGCCAGATCCTCGACAAAGCCGGCGTCGGCGTCGAGCATTTCAAGAATTACATCGCCGTACAGATGAGCTGGCCGCGACTGGTCAACGCCCGCTACGGCGGTTCGCGCGGTCGCATGTCGAGCCAGGAACTCGTCACGCGCATGATGGAGAACAAGGAAAAGCCGGTCACGACCGAATATTTCCTGCAGCAGGTGATCTTCGTCGTGCCGCCTGCCAAGCGCAACGCCATTCTCGCCAAGCGCCAGAAGGAAGCGAACGCCGCGCGCTCCAAATTCCCGGGCTGCGAGCAATCGAAGGATTTCGCCGCGACCATGCTGGACGTGTCGATCCGCGACCTCGGCCGGGTCCTTGCGCCCGAACTGCCGGCCGATTGGAAGCCGCTGATCGAGAAGACGACCGAGGGCGGCACGACGGGCACCCGTGTCACCGAGCGCGGCGTCGAGTTCCTGGCCATCTGCAAACAGCGCCAGGTGTCGGACGATCTCGCAGCCGAAGTCGTCTTCCGAGCCGAGGATCTCGGCAAGGAGAAAAAGGGCGCTCCAGACCCCAACGACAAGAAATATCTCGACGACCTGCGCAGCAAGGCCCAGATCGAGTATCGCTAAGAATATCGCTGATCGCGACACTTAAGTCATTTTCGGAGCCGTAATGCCTCTCGACCGTCCGCTTGCGTTGACCCAGGGCGATCCTGCCGGCATCGGCCCCGATATCACGCTTGTCGCCTGGGCCTCGCGCCAGGCATATGACCTGCCGCCCTTCCTCTTCCTCGGCGATCCGGCCGTGCTCAAGGCACGGGCCGTGATGCTTGGCCTCGACGTGCCAATCCGGGAGGCGGATGGCGAAAGCGCGATGTCGATCTTCGCGGACGCCCTGCCGGTGCTGCCGATTGCCGCCGGTGCGGAAATCGCCGCCGGCGAGCCGCATGTGGCGACCGCCAAGGGGACGATCCAGGCGATCGAGACCGCCGTTTCGCTCTCGCTTGCAGGCAAGGCCGCTGGCACGGTCACCAATCCGATCGCCAAATCCATTCTCTACCAGGCCGGCTTCGGTTTTCCCGGCCACACGGAATTCCTGGCAAACCTTGCCGAGCGCGCCACTGGAAAAAAAGTCCTGCCGGTGATGATGCTGGCGGGGCCGAAACTCCGGGCCATCCCGGTCACCATCCATATCCCGATCAAGGACGTTCCGGCAGCCCTCACTGAGGAGCTGATCGCCGAGACCTGCCGCATCGCCCATCACGATCTCAAGACCCGCTTCGGCATCGACAGGCCGCGGCTTGCGGTTGCCGGCCTCAACCCGCATGCGGGCGAGGACGGGGCGATCGGCCGCGAGGACCAGGACGTCATCCATCCGGCGATCTTCAAGCTGCGGGCCGAGGGCCTGCATGTGTTCGGGCCGCTGCCGGCCGACACGATGTTCCACGACGAGGCGCGCGCCCGTTACGACGTGGCGGTCTGCATGTATCACGACCAGGCGCTGATACCCGCCAAGGCGCTCGGCTTCGACACCTCCGTCAACGTTACGCTCGGCCTGCCCTTCATCCGCACCTCGCCGGACCATGGCACTGCATTCGGTATCGCAGGCCAGGGTGTGGCCCGCGAAACCAGCCTCGTCGAGGCGATCAAGCTCGCCGGCAATCTCGCATCCAAGTCGAAAGCCGCCTGATGGCCACTCTGGATGGCTTGCCGCCGCTGCGGGACGTGATCCAGCGTCACGGGCTCGACGCCAAAAAGGCGCTCGGCCAGAATTTCCTCCTCGACCTCAACCTCACCCAGAAGATCGCCCGCAGTGCAGGGCCGCTTGGTGATGCAACGGTTTTCGAGGTCGGCCCCGGCCCCGGCGGCCTGACCCGTGCCATTCTGTCGCTCGGCGCCAAAAAGGTGATCGCCGTCGAACGGGACAGCCGCTGCCTGCCGGCACTCGCCGAAATCGGCGACCACTATCCCGACCGCCTGGAAGTGATCGAAGGCGACGCGCTGAAGACCGACTTTGCGGCGCTCGCCCCTGAAGGCCCGGTCAAGATCATCGCCAACCTGCCCTACAATGTCGGCACCCAGCTGCTCATCAACTGGCTGCTGCCTTCGCCCGATCGATGGCCGCCATTCTGGGAAAGCCTGACGCTGATGTTCCAGAAGGAAGTCGGACAAAGGATCGTCGCCGACGAGGAGGACGACCATTACGGCCGCCTCGGCGTGCTCGCCGGCTGGCGCACCGATGCCCACATGGTCTTCGACGTGCCGCCGCAGGCATTCTCGCCGCCGCCGAAAGTGACCTCGACGGTCGTTCACCTGACGCCGCGTGCCAATCCCCTGCCCTGCGACGTCGGCAAACTCGAACGCGTCACCCACGCCGCCTTCGGCCAGCGCCGCAAGATGCTGCGCCAGAGCGTCAAATCGCTCGGCGGCGAGGCGCTATTGGTGAAAGCGGGCATTGACCCGGCGAGGCGGGCGGAAACGCTGTCGGTGGAAGAATTTGTGAGATTGGCGAACTGCCTTTGAGAGGCTGCGGTGACCGCTCTGGCCCCAGCGCCATCGCCCGTTCCCTTGCCACGTGTGGCCTTACTCAGGAGCTTGAGCAAAAGTTGAAGCTCGACTTAAAGGACGATAGGTTTCGCCAGCGGGCTGTTGCGATTCGGTCCTCGTGTTAGCAAGTCTATTCTTGGTTTGAAAATGACGTTCGGTGTTTGCAAACTCACTGGTACTAAAGGTACTTTTGTTAAATGCCACCTCCTCCCGAAAGCTCTTACTTCACCACCAGAGCGGAGTGAGGTACGGGTCGAAGGAGGCGAGGGGCGGCTACCAACTGCACGCTTTGATAGTTGGTTTGACAAGACAATAGTCACGAGAAAGGGAGAAGATATCTTCGAGCGACTCGACGCATTCGCAATTTCTGAATTGCGTCGCGAAAAACTTATTTGGAGCTCTTGGGCCGACTCCGAGGTTCTTTGCCCGATGGAAAGCGATCGGATAGATGATCAATGGGGCATGAGACAGGTAGCGTTCTCAAATCCCGAACGGATGCGCCTATTTTGCCTCAGCTTGTTGTGGCGAGCGGCGATGACAGAATTGCCTGGTTTTACAACCGTGAAGCTTCCACTCGGGCGTCTGCAACTTTTGACCGATATGCTGCTGTCTGATAGCGCGACTCCATTCGAGCACTTTCCTATCCACTTAGTTCAGTTGAGGACCCGTGGAGGCTGGCACAACCAAACTCCCATAAAGCAGTTTAATCGGTTTCCCGATGCGGATGGTACCGAACGGGAAATCGGCACTTTTAGGTTCTACATGGATGGCCTGATCATCCGCATTGAAGATGAGATCGATGATACCGTCCATTGGCGTTTTAAGGGTGTAGCCCTGGGCGAAAGCCCCAAACAGATGATTCTGACCATGCCGTTCGAACAGTCCTTTCAAGACGAACTTATCACTGGCCATATGCTAAGTGCATTGAATGACGAGCGACATGCAGCAATTGTCGAACGAATTTTCGCTCGAAGGAATGAAACCTGATCTCTCCGAACGCGACGTGATAGTCGGCGTTTGGTCACATCGTGGCTACAACTGGCGCGGAGCGTGCCCTTCATAGTTCGCATTCAGGCGCAAAACCGCAAATTCTGACATTGAACCGCTAAATTCCCGGCAGCGGGCAAGCCCATCACGAGCCCCTACCCCCTACAGCTTCGGCTCCTCCGTCAGCAATTCGCTCACAAAATCGAACAACCCATGGCGGCGGTCGCGGCGGATGCGTTCGGCGTTGACGATGCAGCTCACGTGGCCGAAAGCCTCGTCGAGGTCGTCGTTGACGATGACGTAGTCGTATTCCCGCCAGTGCTCGATCTCGGCGCGCGAGTTCAGGAGCCGCGTGCGGATCACCTCTTCGGAGTCCTCGGCGCGGCGGTGCAGGCGCGACTGCAACTCGGTCATCGTCGGCGGCAGAACGAAGATAGAGACGACGTCGGCCGCCATCTTTTCCTGCAGCTGGCGGGCGCCCTGCCAGTCGATGTCGAACAGCATGTCGCGGCCTTCGCTCATCGCCTGTTCCACCGGCTCGCGCGGCGTGCCGTAGAAATTGCCGTGCACCTCGGCCCATTCCAGCAGGTCGCCGGCATCGCGCATCTTCTCGAACTGCGGCACGGTGATGAAATGATAATGCTTATCCGCGATCTCGCTCGGGCGCTTCGCCCGCGTAGTGACGCTGATCGAGATTTCGAGGCTGCGATCCGCATCCAGAAGATTGCGGGCGATCGTCGACTTGCCGGCGCCCGACGGCGAGGAGAGAACCAGCATCAATCCGCGCCGGGCGATCTTCACGGCCGGGGACGGCTTGCCCTGAGACGATGGGGCCGGGCTCATGTCTTACTCCAGATTCTGGACCTGTTCACGGAACTGGTCGATGACGACTTTCAACTCGATGCCGGCGGACGTGACGGCAGCCGAATTGGACTTCGAACAGATAGTATTCGATTCCCGGTTAAATTCCTGTGCAAGGAAATCGAGCCGGCGGCCAACCGGACCGCCCTTGGCTATAAGCTCGCCCGCGGCTGCAACATGCGCCTTCAGCCGGTCGATCTCTTCACGCAGGTCGGCCTTGGTGGCGAGCAGGGCCGCTTCCGCATGCAGCCGGTCGCGGTCGAGCGTCGGCGCCTCCTGGAGAAGGGCGGCGAGCTGGAAGGAGAGCTTGCGGGCGATCTCCTCCGGCGTGCGGGAAGGATCGGCCTCGACGATCCCGGTAAGTTCGCCGATGCGGGCGACTTGGCTCCTGAGCACGACGGCCAGCGCCGTCCCCTCGCCTTCGCGCATCCGCTGCAGATGGCCGATCGCCTCGTCGAGGCTGGCGAGGATCGCGGCGTCACGGGCGGCGACCGTCTCCTCGTCCTCTTCCGCCTCGCGGATGTCGACCAGGCCGCGAATGCCCATCAGCGTATCAAGCCTCAGCGGCGAAGGATCGACGAGATCTCCGAGTTCTGCACGCAGCGCCAGCACGGCTGCCAGCGCATCGCGGTTCAGCACCGCTTCCACCTTGGTCTCGGCAACGGTGAGGGTAAGGGTCGCCTGCAGGTTGCCGCGCGAAAACTTTTCCGAGATCAGCCGGCGGACGTCCGGCTCCAGCCGTTCGAGACCCGGCGGCAGACGCAGCCTCATATCGAGGCCTTTTCCGTTCACCGAGCGCAGTTCCCATGCATAACGGTTGCGCCCGCTCGTGCCTTCGCTGCGGGCAAAACCGGTCATGGACTGCAATGTCATCGGTGTCTCCAGATCATGCTTCAAGGAAGCGGTCAGTTGCTCTTCGGCGGCTTTTCCGCTTCGTCGCCATCCGGCTGGCCGTCCACCACTTCCGGGTTGGCGGCGCGCTCGGATTCCATTCTACGCCAACGGCGGACATTGGCATTGTGTTCCTCGAGTGTCGCGGCGAACACATGCCCGCCGGTGCCGTCGGCCACGAAATAGAGATCCTTGGTCCGCCAGGGATTGGCAACGGCTTCGAGCGCCGCACGGCCGGGATTGGCGATCGGCGTCGGCGGCAGGCCCTTGATCTGGTAGGTGTTATAGGGTGTCGGCTTGGCAAGGTCCGACTTGAAGATCGGCCGGTCGGAGGGTTTTCCCTCGCCGCCGAAGATGCCGTAGACGATCGTCGGGTCCGATTGCAGGCGCATGCCGCGTTGCAGCCGGTTGATGAAGACGGAGGCCACATGGGCGCGCTCGTCTTCCTTGCCGGTCTCCTTCTCGACGATCGAGGCGAGCACGACGAATTCTTCCTTGGTCTTGATCGGCAGGTCCGGGTCGCGGCGCTCCCAGATCTGGTCCACCATCTTCTGCTGCGCAACCCGCATCTGCTGAATGATGTCGGCGCGCTTGCTGCCGCGCGAGAACTTGTAGGTATCGGGCCTCAAGCTTCCCTCGGACGGCAGTTCGGACGGCAGGTCGCCTTCGAGCACCGTATCCTCGGCAAGCCGCAGCATCATCTGGCGCACCGTCAGGCCTTCCGGCATGACGACCGAATAGAGGATCGACTTGCCCGATTCCAGGATGCCCATGATGTCCTTCATGGAGGCGCGCGCCTTGATTTCATATTCGCCGGCCTTCAGCGTGTCGCCCTTGCGCAGGTAGGTCGCCGTCACGTAGCGGAAGATGCGTGCATCGGCGATAATACCGTTACGCTCAAGATTGGTGGCGATTTCCGAAAGCCCGTTGCCAGGGCGGACCATGAAATGGGTATTGGCTTCGAGCGGGCCTGGCTGCTGGAAGGCCGAGATCATGTAGTAGAAGCCGGCCACCCCGATCACGCAGAGAACCACGACCATGGTCATCACGAAATTCAGGAAGATGACGACCTGGCTGCGCGCCTTCTTGGAACGACGGGGCGGTTCCGGGACGCGTTCGGGCTTCAGGGCCTCGTTCGGCGATTTCGGAATAATCGGCCCTCTGCCATTGCCGGGCGGCAATTCACTGACATGATTCGTATCGTTCAACCGCGCCCCCCGGGGTTAACGCCCCCTACAGACTCAAAGACTTGAAACCCGCTGTTTGGCCAACCAATGCGGCGAAAAACAGGTCCAGAAGATGATACGAGCCGGCTCGCGAGTCCAGCCGGCATGTGTTTCAGTACCCGAAACAATCGGCGCCCCGGAAATGGGGCCTCGAAAGATCAGGCCTCGTAGCGGCGCAGCACGAGAGATGCGTTGGTGCCGCCGAAGCCGAAGGAGTTCGACAACGCGACGTTGATCTCGCGCTTGCGCGCCTTGTGCGGCACGAGGTCGATCGCCGTCTCGACATCGGGATTGTCGAGGTTGAGCGTCGGCGGCGCGATATTGTCGCGGATGGCGAGCGCCGAGAAGATCGCCTCGACCGCACCGGCCGCGCCGAGAAGATGGCCGATCGCCGACTTGGTCGACGACATGGAGATCTTCGAAGCGGCATTGCCAACCAGGCGCTCGACCGCGCCGAGCTCGATCGTGTCGGCCATGGTCGAGGTGCCGTGGGCGTTGATGTAGTCGATGTCTGAAGCCGAGATACCCGCGCGCTTCAGCGCCGCGGTCATGCAGCGGAACGCACCGTCACCGTCTTCCGAAGGCGCGGTGATGTGGTAGGCGTCGCCGGACATGCCGTAGCCGACCACCTCCGCGTAGATCTTGGCGCCGCGCGCCTTGGCATGCTCCAATTCTTCCAGAACCACGATGCCGGCGCCCTCGCCCATGACGAAACCGTCGCGGTCGCGGTCATAGGGGCGCGAGGCCTTCTGCGGATCGTCGTTGTGCTGCGTGGACAGCGCCTTGCAGGCGGCGAAACCGGCGAGCGCAATGCGGCAGATCGGCGATTCCGCACCGCCTGCGACCATCACCTCGGCATCGCCGAAGGCGATCATCCGGGCCGCGTCGCCAATTGCGTGGGCACCGGTGGAACAGGCCGTGACGACCGCGTGGTTGGGGCCACGGAGCTTGTGGCGGATCGACACCTGGCCGGAGACGAGATTGATCAGCCGGCCGGGAATGAAGAAGGGCGAAATACGGCGCGGGCCCTTGTCGCGCAGCGTGTAGCCCGCCTCGACAATGCCTTCGAGGCCACCGATGCCCGAGCCGATCAGCACGCCGGTGGCGATCTGGTCCTCGTCGGTCTTCGGATGCCAGCCGGCATCTTCGAGCGCCATGTCGGCGGCGGCCATGCCGTAGATGATGAAGGGATCGACCTTGCGCTGTTCCTTCGGCTCCATCCACTGGTCGACGTTGAACGTGCCATCGGAACCGTCGCCGACAGGGATGCGGCAGGCGATCTTTGCGGGAAGGTCTTCGACCTCGAATTCAGTGACGACGCGGGCGGAATTTTCGCCGGCCAGCAAGCGCGACCAGCTGACTTCCGTTCCGCATCCGAGAGGAGATACCATGCCGGTACCGGTGATAACGACCCGTCTCATCGCCAGTGCCCTACCCTATAGTTTTTTGTCGATTTGCAGGGCCAAGCCCCAATTGCTGAAACGGCCCGAACAAGCGGGCCGTTTTCGGGACCTGCCTTGCGGCGTCATCCCCACTATGTCGGGTTGATCAGGCCTGGGCCTTCTCGATGAACTTCACAGCGTCGCCGACGGTCAGGATGGAATCTGCAGCGTCGTCAGGGATTTCAACGCCGAATTCTTCCTCGAAAGCCATGACCAGTTCGACGGTGTCGAGCGAGTCCGCACCGAGATCGTCGATGAAGCTTGCGCCTTCGACGACTTTGTCGGCATCGACGCCGAGGTGGTCAATAACAATTTTCTTAACGCGTTCTGCGATATCGCTCATGTCGGTTTCCTCGACCTTTGTCTTTATCGAATGCCCGATTGGCATCCGCACCCTGTTAAAAACCTGCGACCGCCGCTTGTTCAGCGCCGATGCGGGCAAACCCGTTCTCCCCTTTTCAGGTTCCGATCCTATTGCACTCACGCAATATGACGGCCTGCATTTCAGGGTGACCATTCACAGTCATGGCCCGCTTAACATGGTTTCCGTGTTCAGCAAAGCCAGAATTTGTTCCATTGCACAGCCGCCAACAACCGATTGTAAGGTGTTTTCCTGACGGCGGCACTCAATCAGATCATCGCCATGCCGCCGTTGACATGCAGGGTCTGGCCGGTGACGTAGCCAGCCTCGCTGGAGGCGAGATAAAGAACCGCAGACGCGATGTCCGACCCGGCACCCATGCGCTTCATCGGGATGGCACCGAGGATCGCCTCTTTCTGCTTGTCATTGAGCTTGCCGGTCATCGCACTGTCGATGAAGCCCGGCGCGACGCAGTTGACCGTCACGTTGCGGGTGGCGATTTCCTGCGCCAGCGATTTGGAAAAACCGATCATGCCGGCCTTGGAGGCGCAGTAGTTGGTCTGGCCCGGATTGCCGGTGACGCCGACCACGGAGGTGATGTTGATGATGCGGCCGTAACGGCGGCGCATCATCGGGTGGGTGAGTTCGCGGGTCAGGCGGAAGACTGCCGTCAGGTTGACTTCGAGCACAGCATCCCAGTCCTCATCGCTCATCCGCACGAACAGGCCGTCCTTGGTGATGCCGGCATTGTTGACGAGGATGTCGACGCCTTCGAGCTCGGCCTCGGCCTTTTCGCCGAGCGCCTTGACCTCGGCGCGGTCCGAGAGGTTGGCCGGGAAGATCTTGACCCGATCGCCGAGTTCGGCAGCGAGCGCCTCGAGCTTCTCGACGCGCGTGCCGTGCAGGCCGACTGTGGCACCCTGCTTGTGGAGCATTCGGGCGATCTCTTCGCCGAGCCCGCCGGTTGCGCCCGTCACCAATGCCTTGCGGCCGGTCAAATCAAACATGATCCTATCCCTTCGATCCTATTATCAGCCGAGGATGGCTGTGAGCGCGGCGTCGATATCAGCCGGCGTGTTGACGGCAATGCCGGAGATATTCTTGTCGATGCGGCGGGCAAGCCCGGTCAGCACTTTTCCCGAGCCGATCTCGTAGAGGGTCGTCACGCCATTGGCGCCGAACCATTCCACCGTCTCGCGCCAACGCACCTGGCCGGTCACCTGGGTGACCAGCAGTGTGGCGATCTCCTCGGCATCGTAGACCGGCACGGCGCGCACGTTTGCGACGACCGGCACGACCGGGTTGTTCTTTTCCACCTTGTCGAGTGCGTGGCGCATGGCGTCAGCGGCCGGCGCCATCAGGTCGCTGTGAAAGGGTGCGGAGACCGGCAGCATGATGGCGCGCTTGGCGCCCTTTTCGGTCGCAAGCCCCGCTGCCTTCTCGACCGCCGCCTTGGAGCCGGAGATGACCAGTTGGCCGCCGCCATTGTCGTTGGCGATCTGGCAGACGCCGGCATCGCGCGCGGCAGCGCAGATGGCATCGACATCACCGTGCTCAAGCCCGATGATCGCCGCCATGGCGCCCTGCCCGACTGGAACCGCCGACTGCATCGCATCGCCACGGATGCGCAGCAGCCGTGCCGTATCGGCGAGCGAGAAGGTGCCGGCGGCGCAAAGAGCAGAGTATTCGCCAAGCGAATGGCCGGCGACGAAGGCCACCTTGTCGGCGAGCTTGAGGCCGCGCGCTTCCATGACCCGGATCGCCGCGACAGAGACGGCCATCAGCGCCGGCTGCGCATTGGCCGTCAGCGTCAGCGTCTCTTCCGGACCGTTCCACATGATGTCGGAGAGCTTCTGGCCGAGCGCCTCGTCAACTTCATCGAAGACGGCGCGAGCTTCCGGAAAGGCTTCCGCCAGATCCTTGCCCATGCCGACAGCCTGGCTGCCCTGGCCGGGGAACGTGAATGCGATGGTGCTCATGGGGATGATTTCCTTCCCTTATGTTTTGCCCTCTCCATTCACATTCCGGCCCGGAGAGTCAAGGGCGGCGCGGTTTTCGGGCCCTTTTCCGGCCTGTTGTCCCCTTGCGCTTCGTCAAATCACGCTTAGAGTGCCGCCGACTTTTTGAGGACGGGATCTGTCGGCATGAAATACAAGAAACTTGGGCGCACGGACCTCTCCGTGTCGGAAATCTGCCTTGGCACGATGACCTGGGGCACCCAGAATTCGCAAGCCGAAGCCCATGAGCAGATGGACTACGCGTTCGAGAACGGCGTCAACTTCTTCGACACCGCCGAACTCTATCCGACCACGCCGGTCAGTCCCGCCACCTATGGCCGCACCGAGGAATATATCGGCACGTGGCTGAAGAAGAACGCGGCCAAGCGCAAGGACCTGGTCCTCGCCACCAAGATCGCCGGCAGCGGCCGTCCGCATATCCGCGATGGGCGCGACATCGAGGCCGCCACCATCCGCCAGGCGGTCGATGCCAGCCTCAAGCGCCTGCAGACCGATTATCTCGATCTCTACCAGATCCACTGGCCGAACCGGGGCACATTCCATTTCCGCAATTCCTGGACCTTCGACGTTTCGCAGCAGGACCGCGACAAGGCGGCGGCCGAGATCGCCGAAATCCTCGAAACGCTCGGCGAGCTGGTGAAGGACGGCAAGCTGCGCGCCGTCGGCCTGTCCAACGAAAGCGCCTGGGGCGCGATGAAATATCTCCGCCTGTCGGAGAAGAAGGCCCTGCCGCGCATCGCCTCGCTGCAGAACGAATACAATCTCCTCTACCGGCACTTCGATCTCGACCTCGCCGAGGTCGCCCATCACGAGGATGTCGGGCTGATGGCCTATTCGCCGCTCGCCGCCGGTCTCCTCACCGGCAAGTACCAGAACGGCGCAAGGCCGGAAGGCTCGCGCGCGACGATCAACACCGATCTCGGCGGCCGCCTGACACCCTATCAGGAGCCGGCCGTAAAGGCCTATATCGAGGTCGCCGAAAAGCACGGCCTCGACCTCGCCCAGATGGCGCTCGCCTTCTGCCTGTCGCGCCCCTTCATGGCCGCAGCCATCATCGGCGCGACGTCGATGGCCCAGCTGAAGCACGACCTGGCCGCCGCCGACCTGACATTGTCGGACGAGGTGTTCGCTGATATCGCCAGAGTCCACCGACAGTATCCTATGCCGCTCTGATCTCGCGTCCCATGACCCGATCGAGGGATGCTCTGCGGCCGCAAAGCATCCCTTTTTCTTTACCAAACGCTTACCGCGCAAAGCGATGCCGCTGTCTCGCTACCCTGCTCTGCTATAAGCTGTTCTCAATCAATGTCCGGCATGATGGCGGCATGTGAAAGACGGGACCTGCGGCCTCAGTGCTGCATGCCGGAGGACAGAGCCATCACCAACATCACCAACTCGTTCTATCGGAACTCCAATGCAGGCGCTTATGCCTCGTTGCTGTTTTCCGGTTCGTCCATTTCGGCGAGTTCCTCTTCCAGCAGCGCCCAGGGTTTCACTTCGGGCAGCGCGGGCGGCATCGAGCCAGACACGCAGGGGCCGGCGCAGCGGGCGCTGGCGCGGATCGTCGAAATCCTGGCGCTCGGCAAGGCAGACGACACGTCCGAGGTGAATGTTAGCGAAAGCCTCGGCTATATCACCCACGCATCCGGCAGCGAAGGCGACGACAGCCTGACGATGACCGGCCGCGCCGTCTACAATGTCGATAGCGGCGCCGGTGACGATACGTTGAAGATCAAGACAGCTTCCGTCTCCGGCGTCGAGGCTGGCGATGGCGCCGACAAGATCGAGGCAAAGGCCACCCTTTTGCGTGCCATAAGCGGCGGCGGCGGCAAGGACGACATCCAGCTTGCAGGAAAGCTGGCGATGGAGATTTCGGGCGGCGACGGTGCCGACAGTATCCGGATCTCGGCCGAGACGATGACCGGCATCGACGGCGGCGAAGGCGACGATACGCTCTATCTCGAAGGACGCCGCATCTTTGCCTCGGGCGGCGCAGGCAATGACACCGTTACCATCCACCAGACCGGCAAACCGGCCGGCAAGGGCGTCGTCGAATACACGTTCGGCAAGAATGGCGGCCAGGACACGGTCGCCACGGATGGGCCGATCTCGCTGCGCTTCGACGGTTATTTCGAGAAGGATGTCAGCATTTCGATCAAGGACAATGTGCTGACAGCCTCCATCAAGGGCTCCGACGACAAGATCACGGTGACGCTCGACGAAAAGACGCTGAAGAACGGTGGGCTGTCCTATGGCTTCACCTTCGACAAAGGGCAGACCATCCTCAAGATCGGTTGATCCGCGCTTCACGGACGATCGCAGGCGGGCCGGGCTTAGGCAGCGCTCGTTGAATGCATTCGATGAGCCCCTTGCCATCTCGCCAAAAATCCGTATAAGCGCGCTGTTCGCAACACCCGGTCTTCTGGCTGGTGGCTGAACGGAGGGCAGGTTCGCCGCAAGGCAAGCCGCAGGGACCACAGGGTCCAAGCCTCCCGTGTCTCCGCTCTCGACCGTCTCGATACAACACTTTTCTTGCCTGGGTTCGCCCGTTCAGGAGCAGTCGTTGAGGCTTAGCCGCCGAGGTCCGGGTAGACAACCGCAAGAAAAGGCAAAGCTTACATGGCTCTTTACGAACACGTATTCCTTGCCCGGCAGGATATGTCCGCTCAGCAGGTTGATGCCCTCGTCGAACAGTACAAGGGCGTCATCGAAGCTAACGGCGGCAAAGTCGGGCGCATTGAAAACTGGGGCCTCAAGTCCCTCACCTACCGCATCAACAAGAACCGCAAGGCTCACTACGCGCTGATGGACATCGATGCACCGGCTCCGGCCGTGCACGAGATGGAACGCCAGATGCGCATCAACGAAGACGTTCTTCGCTACATGACGATCGCCGTCGAGAAGCATGAAGAAGGTCCGTCGGCAATGATGCAGAAGCGCGACCGTGACGACCGTCCGCGCCGCGATGGCGACGACCGTGGCCCGCGCCGCGAATTCGGCGACCGCCCGCCGCGCCGCGAAGGCGGCTTCGGCGACCGTCCGGACCGTGGTCCGCGTGAAGGCGGCTTCGAGCGCCGTCCGCGCGAAGACCGTGCGTAATAGAGGCTAAGGAGAAAAATCATGGCTGACGTATCATCCTCTTCCTCCCAGGCACGCCGTCCGTTCCATCGCCGCCGCAAGACCTGCCCGTTCTCGGGCGCCAATGCGCCGAAGATTGACTACAAGGACGTACGCCTCCTGCAGCGCTACATTTCCGAGCGCGGCAAGATCGTTCCCTCGCGCATCACGGCCGTTTCCCAGAAGAAGCAGCGCGAACTCGCCCAGGCGATCAAGCGCGCCCGCTTCCTCGGCCTGCTGCCCTACGTCGTAGCGTAATTTCCGAATACCGGACCCGCTGATTAAGAGTCAGCGGGTCTATCCCTTTCGCGATGGGCGCGGATCGGAACCTCTAAAACCCCATGTTGGGGATGAAGCGCCTGAGAGATCGATTCAGGACTTGTCCCCTAACTGCTTCAAAAAGCAGGACAGCGAGACCGTGACGACCAAGATACAGACAGTGCTGCCCACCGGCATTCTTGCCGGCATAGCCGCCACCCTGCTCGTGCTGGGTGCGAATGCACAGCTGTCTTTTGCGTCCTTGCTTTACGCCGCCTCCTCGCTTCCGATCTTCATCGCCGGTCTCGGCTGGGGCAATCGCGCCGCCGTCATCGGCATCGTGACCGCCGCTGTTCTCGGCGCCATCCTCGTCTCGCCGATGTTTGCGGTCGCCATGGCGGTGTTCACGCTGATCCCGGCGGGCTGGCTGTCGCATCTCGCCAACCTGGCGCGCCCCGCTTCCGAACTCGGCGGCCCGGACAACCTGATGGCCTGGTACCCGATCTCGGATATCCTCCTGCATCTGTGCGGCCTCGTGACAATCGCCGTCATCGCGCTCGGAGTTGCGATCGGCTACGGCCCGGAACTTACCGACCAGATGGTCGATGCGATGACCGCCGCCCTGCAGGCCCAGGAACCCGCCTTCACGCCGGAACCGGCGGGCATGGCGCAGACAAAGGCGCTCTTGGTGCTGATGCTGCCGCTCGTCCAGGGCGGCGTCTGGGTAACGCTACTGTTTGCCGCCTTCTACATCGCCGTGCGCATCGTCTCGCGCTCCGGCCGCGCCTTGCGTCCGCGCGAGGATATGCCCTCGGCACTCCGGATGAACCGGCACGCGATCTTCATCTTCCTTGGCGGCATCGTGCTCGCCTTCCTCGGCGGCGTGCCGGCGATGATCGGCGCCACCATCTGCGGCACGTTCGGCGCCGGCTTCCTGATGGCGGGTTTCGCCTCCTTGCACTTCCGCAGCCTCGGCAAGGACTGGCGCATCCCGGCCCTCGTCCTCTGCTACCTCTCTTCCGTACTTGTCCTGCCGGCGATCGCGATCCTCATCCTGGGGCTCTCCGACACCAGGCGGACGATCGCGCTGACCCCGCTGAAGGGCGGCGCGAGCCCCGATAACAAAACCACCGACAACAAGATTGACTGATCGAAAGGAAACCTAACCATGCAAGTCATTCTGCTTGAACGCGTACCGAAGCTCGGCCAGATGGGCGAAACCGTCAAGGTCCGCGACGGCTTTGCCCGTAACTACCTCCTGCCGCTCGGCAAGGCTCTGCGTTCCAACGAAGCCAACAAGAAGCGTTTCGAAGCCGAGCGCGCCACACTCGAAGCCCGTAACCTCGAGCGCAAGGGCGAAGCCGCCAAGGTCGCCGAAGTTCTCGACGGCAAGTCCTTCGTGGTCGTGCGCGCCGCCGGCGAAACCGGCCAGCTCTACGGCTCGGTCGCTGCCCGCGACATCGTCGATGCGCTGGCTGCCGAAGGCTTCACCATCGGCCGCAACCAGGTCGACCTCAACACGCCGATCAAGGAAATCGGCCTGCACAAGGTCTCCCTGCACCTGCATGCGGAAGTCGAAGTTTCGGTTCAGCTGAACGTCGCCCGCTCGGCGGAAGAAGCTGAACGCCAGTCCCAGGGCGAAAGCCTCACCTCGGCCGACGCCATTTACGGCGTCGACGAAGATGCCCTGCGTCCGGAAGACTTCTTCGATCCGGAAGCCGACGGCGTCGGCGACGACGAATAATCGTCGTCTTTCCGAAGACGTTTCAAAGAGCGCCCGGGCTGACAAGGTCCGGGCGTTTTTTTGTCTATGTTCAGCGTGTAGGATGAAGCTTCGCGCCAACGATTCGCCGATTGCCACAGTCAAACGGATTCGTGCCGTTTTCCGTAATTTTGTAAGCAGCCTGTGAATCACTGTGTGTAGCGAACTGAATCATTTCAGGACGCCTCGCAACCCGTTAGAACCGACGGCTTGGCAGCAGGACAGAACGGAAAAGACCATGAACGACGCAGTACGCAAGCTCGCCAACATCCAGCCGGCAGAGCCGCATTACCGCGAAGCCCCGAACAATATCGAGGCCGAACAGGCGCTTCTCGGCGCGATCCTGGTCAATAACGACGCCTATTACCGCGTCTCCGACTTCCTGAAGCCCGTCCATCTCTACGAGCCGCTGCACCGAAAGATCTTCGAGGTTGCCGGCGATATCATCCGCATGGGCAAGACCGCCAACCCGGTGACGATCAAGACCTTCCTGCCCGCCGACGACAAGGTCGGCGACCTGACGGTGGCGCAGTATCTCGCGCGCCTTGCCTCCGAAGCCGTGTCGATCATCAACGCGGAAGACTACGGCCGGGCGATCTACGACCTGGCGCTGCGCCGCGCGCTGATCACCATCGGCGAGGACATGGTCAACATCGCCTTCGACGCGCCACTCGACATGCCGCCGCAGACGCAGATCGAGGATACCGAGCGCCGGCTGTTCGAGCTCGCAGAAAACGGCCGCTATGACGGCGGTTTCCAGTCGTTCAACGATGCGGTGGCGCTTGCCATCGACATGGCCGGCCAGGCATTCGAGCGCGACGGCCATCTCTCCGGCATCTCGACCGGCATCATGTCGCTCGACAGCAAGATGGGCGGGCTGCAGCGTTCCGACTTGATCGTGCTTGCGGGACGCCCCGGCATGGGCAAGACTTCGCTTGCCACCAACATCGCCTATAATATCGCCGCCTCCTACGAGCCTGAAGTCCAGCCGGACGGTTCGTTCAAGGCCAAGAACGGCGGCGTCGTCGGCTTCTACTCGCTCGAAATGTCGGCCGAACAGCTCGCCACCCGTATCATTTCCGAGCAGACGGAAGTCTCGTCCTCGAAGATCCGCCGCGGCGACATCACCGAGGCGGATTTCGAAAAGCTCGTCGCCTGCAGCCAGATGATGCAAAAGGTGCCTCTTTTCATCGACCAGACCGGCGGTATCTCGATCGCCCAGCTTTCCGCCCGCGCCCGCCGCCTGAAGCGCCAGCGCGGCCTCGACTGCCTGGTGGTCGACTATATCCAGCTGATGACCGGCTCGGGCAAATCCGGCGAGAACCGCGTCCAGGAAATCACCCAGATCACCACCGGCCTGAAAGCGCTCGGCAAAGAACTGAACGTGCCGATCATCGCGCTGTCGCAGCTCTCGCGCCAGGTGGAAAGCCGCGACGACAAACGTCCGCAGCTCTCCGACCTTCGCGAATCGGGCTCGATCGAGCAGGACGCCGACGTGGTGCTCTTCGTGTTCCGCGAGGAATATTACGTCAAGAACATGGAACCCCGCGATATCGCCGACCCGAAATATCCCGAATGGGAAGTGCTGATGGACAAGGTCAAGGGCACGGCGGACGTGATCATCGCCAAGCAGCGCCACGGACCGACCGGCACCGTCAAGCTCGCCTTCCAGTCGGAATACACCCGCTTCGCCGATTTGGCCGACCCGAGCTTTACGCAATACGAAGAGCATTGATGGGGCGGGCGCATTCTCTCTTCTCCCGGCGGGGAGAAGATGCCCGAAGGGCAGATGAGGGGGGACTTGCGGCAAACTCGACCTATTGTGGCTGCCCCCTCATCCGGCTGCCGCCACCTTCTCCCCGCTGGGGAGAAGAGACATGCCGCGCCGTTCTTCCCTATGAACTCTCGCATGCCGATTTCGATCTGCGCAGCGTTGCCTGACTTCCCGACGGCCTAAAAGATTGTGCAGCGCGAAGGATTTTGCGGACGTGGTCTTTTTCCTGCCTTCGAAACCGGTAGGATCGTTGCAACCGTCCTCCTGCCTTACGAGCCGACATGACCGATTTCGACAGTGAGCTTTCCTATCCCGACGATTTCGATATCGCGCCCGTCCGGCTGACGGTCGATCTGGGTGCGCTTGCCGACAATTGGCGGGAGATGGCGCGGCGTTCGGGAACGGCGCGGGCGGCGGCCGTCGTCAAGGCCGATGCCTACGGGCTCGGGCTCGAGGATTGCGGCATCACGCTTTACGAGGCCGGCGCCCGCGATTTCTTCGTCGCCGTGGCGCGGGAAGGCGTGACGCTGCGTGCCTATGCGCCCGATGCGCGCATCTATGTTCTCTCCGGCATCTGGCCTGGCCAGGAGGCGATGTTCTTCGAACATGACCTGGTGCCGGTTCTGGCCTCGGAAGAACAACTCGCCTTCTGGATGTCGGTGACATCGGAATATGGCGACCACCCCTGTGCGCTGCAGGTGGATACCGGCTTCAATCGGCTCGGCCTTCCGCTTGAGGATGCCATCGCCTTTGCCGACGACGTGTCGCGGCCGGCAAGCTTCTCGCCGGTGCTGGTACTGTCGCATCTCCACAGCGGCGACACGCCCTCCTCGCCCCTCAACCGGAAACAGCTTTCAGCTTTCCAGAAGGTCGCGGAGGCTTTCGAAGGCATCGAAACAAGCCTCTCGGCCTCCGCCGGTATCTTTTTAGGCCCGGACTATCATTTCGATCTCACCCGTCCCGGTATCGCGCTTTACGGCGGCGAGGCGGTGGTCGGCGTGCAGAACCCGATGAAGCCGGTCGTCAAGGCGGAAGCCCGCATCATCCAGATCCGCGACGGAAAGAAGGGGGAGACGGTGAGCTATGGCGGAACCTACCAGCTCTCCCGCGACAGCCGGCTGGCGATCGTGTCCGCGGGCTATGCGGACGGCTACAGCCGAGCACTCTCCGGCTCCGGCGTGCCGCTGCGCCAGACGGTCGCCCAGGGCGGCTTCGGCTTCGTCGCCGGCCGCAAGGTTCCGGTCATCGGCCGCATCACCATGGACCTGACGATCTTCGACGTCACCGACATCCCGACATCGGAGATCCAGGCCGGCGACTATGTCGAACTGTTCGGCCCGAACATAGCCGTCGACGACGTTGCCCGTAACGCCGGCACGATCGGCTACGAACTGCTGACCAGCCTCGGTCTGCGCTATGAGCGGCGTTATCTTTATCCCGACGACTGATCGGCATCCGCTTGCCTCTTGGAAGCGGAAATCCCTCGTGCTATACGAGAACAAAAGGAGATCGAAATGACCGAGATCCATCTCAGCGAACAGCACAAGGCCTTCATTGACCAACAGGTCAAAACCGGGGCCTACAAGGATGCCGACGAAGTCATCGCCGCCGGATTGCAGCGGCTTGGGAGCGAAACAGAACTGCTGCAGCAAATGATTGCCGAGGCGGACGCTCAGTTCGAACGGGGGGAGTATCTCACGTTCACCACCGCCGATGCCCTGGCTGATTCCGTCATCGAGCGGGGGATGCGGCTATTAAACCGAAAGAGCTGATCTACTCTCCTCTCGCCGATCAGGATCTCCTCAATATCTTCCTTTATATCGCCAGCCACGATCCGGTCGCGGCGTCCCACTTTGTCCGCGACCTTGTACGAAAGATGGAATGGATCGCGTTGAGCGGCTTTCCGGGCGTTCCCCGTGATGAACTGTCACCGGGATTGAAGGCTCTCCCCTACCGCCGAAGATGCATCTACTTCCGTACGGACGAGAAGACGGTGCGCATTCTCCGCGTCCTGCACGGCCACCAGAACGTCGCCCCCGACGATTTCACGACAAGCGAAACCTGAAATTTCCCATGGCAAAATCCAAAACCCAATTCGTGTGCCAGAACTGCGGCACGGTGCATAACCGCTGGGCCGGCAAGTGTGACGGTTGCGGCGAGTGGAACACCATCATTGAAGACGACATGATGGGCGGCATTGGCGGAGGCCCCGGCAAGGTGCCGAAGAAGGGCCGTGCCGTGGCGCTCACCACGCTGTCGGGGGAGACCGAGGAAGCGCCGCGGATCTTCACCGGCATTTCCGAACTCGACCGGGCGACCGGGGGCGGGTTCGTACGCGGTTCGGCGGTGCTCGTCGGCGGCGATCCGGGCATCGGCAAGTCGACGCTGCTGATGCAGGCGGCGGCCGCGCTTTCCCGCCGCAGCCACCGGATCATCTATGTCTCAGGCGAAGAGGCGGTGGCGCAGGTGCGGCTGCGTGCCCAGCGCCTCGATGCCGCCAATACAGAGGTACTGCTCGCCGCCGAGACCAATGTCGAGGACATTCTCGCCACGATCGGCGAAGGCAAGCGTCCCGACCTCGTCATTATCGATTCGATCCAGACGCTGTGGAGCGACACGGCCGATTCGGCGCCGGGCACCGTCACCCAGGTGCGCACCGGCGTGCAGGCGATGATCCGGTTCGCCAAGCAGACGGGCGCCGCCATGGTTCTCGTTGGCCACGTCACCAAGGAAGGCCAGATCGCCGGCCCGCGCGTCGTCGAGCACATGGTCGATGCAGTCCTCTATTTCGAGGGGGACCGCGGCCACCACTATCGCATCCTGCGTACCGTCAAGAACCGGTTTGGACCGACCGACGAGATCGGCGTCTTCGAAATGTCCGACAAGGGGCTTCGCGAGGTCACCAATCCGTCCGAACTTTTCCTCGGCGAGCGCAATTCGAAATCGCCGGGGGCCGCCGTCTTTGCCGGCATGGAGGGCACGCGACCCGTTCTGGTCGAGGTGCAGGCGCTGGTCGCGCCGACCTCGCTCGGCACCCCGCGCCGCGCCGTGGTCGGATGGGATTCGTCGCGCCTGTCGATGATTCTCGCGGTCCTGGAGGCCCATTGCGGCGTCAAGCTCGGACAGCACGACGTCTATCTCAACGTCGCCGGCGGTTACCGGATCACCGAGCCTGCGGCAGACCTTGCGGTCGCTTCCGCGCTGGTGTCGTCGCTGGCCGGTCTTGCCCTGCCGGCCGATTGCGTCTATTTCGGCGAAATCAGCCTCTCGGGGGCGGTGCGGCCGGTTTCGCAGACCGCCCAACGCCTTAAGGAAGCTGAGAAACTTGGTTTTGCAGGAGCGATGCTGCCGGCCACGTCCGCGGAGGTGCCGAAAGGCGCGAATGGACGCTGGGTGACGATCGAGGACCTGCCGGACCTTGTGTCACGCATCGCCGGTTCCGCTTCCAAGCTGAGGCAAACGCCGGAAGATGATTGATCTTCCGTTAACAAGCCCGCTGATGTATGACGGCTGCGGTAAGGCGGGGCGCCGGGCTTGAAGCCGGCAAGTCTTGAAGTCGGCAAGTCTGGAGTAGATCATATATGCCCATCACGATTTTCGACGGTATCGTCATCGGTGTGACGCTGTTTTCCGCCGTGCTCGCCATGGTTCGCGGTTTTTCGCGAGAGGTGCTGTCGATCGCAAGCTGGGCGGGTTCAGTCGCCGCCGCTTATTACCTCTACCCGCTGGTTCTGCCCTATGTGAAGCCTCACCTCAGTGACGAGCGCATCGCGATCGCAGCTTCCGCCGGCGCCATCTTCATCATCGCGTTGATCGTCATCTCGTTCATCACCACGCGGATCGCCGATTTCATCATCGACAGCCGCATCGGTGCGCTCGACCGCACGCTCGGCTTCCTGTTCGGCGCTGCCCGCGGCATCCTGCTGCTCGTCGTCGCCGTCGCATTCTGGAACTGGCTGGTGGCGGCCAACGCCCAGCCGACCTGGGTGACGCAGGCGAAATCAAAGCCGTTCCTCGATACGCTGGTCGCCCGCCTCGAAGCCGTGCTGCCCGCCGATATCGAGCCGCAGATCCGCGCTCGCATCCTCGGCCGCGAGGCCACACCAACCGATGGCGCCCCGGCTCAGGATCAACCGACGGCAGACGACGCGCCTGCGACAAATAATTGACGCGATCTTGCGCTTGATGCAGCGCAAAACGTCACCATTTGTGGTATCATTCGCATTCAAGTGAAAAACAGGCTGGTTTCCGGGGAGGTTCTTCCCGGCCGGCCTTTCCATTTTTCCGACAGGGACAGGTTGTCCAAAGGGATAAGGGGCCAAGATGAATCAGCCGGTTTCCGAGACGTTCGCCGAAGACAGCGTCAATGAATGGGATGGCGATACGCTGCATGAAGAATGCGGCGTGTTCGGCATTCTCGGCCATCCCGAGGCCGCGACGCTGACGGCGCTCGGGCTGCACGCCCTGCAGCATCGCGGCCAGGAGGCAGCCGGCATCGTCTCGTTCGACGGATTGCGCTTCCATTCGGAACGCCGCATGGGCCTCGTCGGAGACCATTATACCGATCCCGTTACGCTCGCCCGACTGCCCGGCAATATCGCGATTGGCCACAACCGTTATTCGACCACCGGCGAAGTGGCGCTGCGCAACGTCCAGCCGCTGTTTGCCGAACTGGAAGTCGGCGGCATCGCGGTTGCCCATAACGGCAATTTCACCAACGGCCTGACCCTGCGCCGGCAGTTGATCGCCGGGGGCGCCATCTGTCAGTCGACGTCCGATACCGAGGTCGTCCTGCACCTCATTGCCCGCTCCCGCTATTCGTCGACCGCGGACCGGTTCATCGATGCGATCCGGCAGATGGAGGGTGGCTATTCGATGCTCGCCGTCACCCGCACCAAGCTGATCGCCGCCCGCGACCCCACCGGCATCCGCCCGCTGGTCATGGGCGAACTCGACGGCAAGCCGATCTTCGCGTCTGAAACCTGCGCGCTCGACATCATCGGCGCCAAGTTCGTCCGCGACGTGGAGAACGGCGAAGTCATCATCTGCGAAATCCAGCCGGACGGCTCTATCTCGATCGACGCCCGCAAGGCCGGCAACGGCCAGACCGAACGGCTCTGCCTGTTCGAATATGTCTATTTCGCCCGTCCCGATTCCGTCGTCGGCGGCCGTAGCGTCTATGTCGCCCGCAAGAACATGGGCATCAACCTCGCCAAGGAAGCCCCGGTCGAGGCCGACGTCGTCGTGCCGGTGCCGGATGGCGGCACGCCGGCCGCGCTCGGTTACGCACAGGAAAGCGGTATTCCGTTCGAATACGGCATCATCCGCAACCACTATGTCGGGCGCACCTTCATCGAGCCGACCCAGCAGATCCGCGCCTTCGGCGTCAAGCTCAAGCATTCCGCCAACCGGGCGATGATCGAGGGCAAGCGCGTCGTGCTGGTCGATGATTCGGTGGTGCGCGGTACCACGTCGCTGAAGATCGTCCGGATGATCCGCGATGCCGGCGCCAAGGAAGTGCATCTGCGCGTCGCCAGCCCGATGATCTTCTATCCGGACTTCTACGGCATCGACACGCCGGATCGCGACAAGCTGCTCGCCAACCAGTACGACAGCCTGGAAGCCATGTGCCGCTATATCGGCGCGGATTCGCTGGAATTCCTGTCGATCAACGGCCTCTACCGCGCCGTCGGCGGCGAAGACCGCAACAACGCCCGCCCGCAATTCACCGACCATTATTTCACGGGCGACTATCCCACCCGCCTGCTCGACAAGGACGGCGAGACGATGGGCCGCAAGGTTTCGGTACTGGCCAGCAACGGCTGACGCGAGCTTCTCCCGAAGCTGAAATCAAAGGTCGAGCAAGCTCGCCCCTCTGCCCTGCCGGGCATCTCCCCCACAGGTGGGGAGATCGGCTGGGAGCCTGCTCACGGCCCTGCATTGAGCGTCACACCCTTCGCAGCAGTGCTTTGTAGGCGGGGATCGTGCCGCTTGTAATCTCCCCACCTGTGGGGGAGATGCCCGGCAGGGCAGAGGGGGGCTGGCTGGCTCGACGCTTATTGGCGCGGCTCTCCGAATGACGACCCCCTCCCGCGCAAGGACTTGCGCGCACTGGATCCCTGTGACAAGCACAGGGATGAGGGAGATTGAGGCCGGGCTGGTGCAAAGAAGCAGCCGCCTCCTCCGCAGAGATATCGGCGTGCGCATCGCATTTTGAGGGCGGAAAATCATGACTATCGATCTGAAGGGCAGGATCGCGCTGGTGACCGGCGCGTCGCGGGGCATCGGATATTTCACGGCGCTGGCGCTCGCAAAAGCCGGCGCGCATGTGATTGCCACCGCGCGCACCGTCGGCGGCCTGGAAGATCTCGACGACGCGATCAAGGCGGCCGGCGGCACCGCCACGCTGGTTCCCTTCGACATCACTGATATGCAGGCCGTCGACAAGCTCGGCGCCTCGATCTTCGAGCGCTGGGGCAAGCTCGACATCCTGGTTGCCAATGCCGGCATCCTCGGCGTCATCTCGCCGCTCGGCCATATCGAGGCAAAGGTGTTCGACAAGGTGATGCTGACCAATGTCACCGCCACCTGGCGGCTGATCCGCTCGGTCGAGCCGCTCCTGACCAAATCCGATGCCGGCCGGGCGATCATCATGTCGTCGGGCGTCGCCTCCAAGGCGCCGGCCTTCTGGGGCGCCTATTCGATCTCAAAGGCTGCGGTCGAGAACATGGCCCGCATCTGGGCCGCCGAGACCGAGCACACGCCGCTCAAGGTCAACATCGTCAATCCCGGCGCCACGCGCACGGCGATGCGCGCCCAGGCGGTGCCCGGCGAAGACCCGGAAACCCTGCCGCATCCCTCGGAAATCGCCGAAAAGATCCTCTTCCTCGCCTCCCCCGACCTCCAGGACACCGGCCGCCTCTTCGTCGTGCGCGACAACAAGTTCGTGGATTTTCGCGCACCGGAATAGAAGCAATCCACCAAGGCATGAGGCTTGCGTTCGACATTGCAACCGCACCTTACCGACGAGCAGAGAGAACAGGCGACGGCAACCGCCAATCTGGTCGCCGCGGCGATGGCCCGCCTTCACCGCGAGCATGGCGACGCTGCCGTCATGGAGGCGATGCGGCTGATCAGCTCCGCCATGACCGACGACGCACGGCGCAAATCCATCGCCCAGGCCCTGCTCGACAACGGCAATCCCCCCACCGACAAAGGACGCTGAGGCGGCCGCCTCAGGTGCCCTCTGCCTCCTGATCCAGCGCCTTGGCACGGCGCTGCAGACTTTCGCTGAGCTTGCGAAGCTGTTTCTCGTCCAGTTTTTCAATGCCGATAAACTCGTTGGCGGCCTGGCTGGACAGGATCAGTTCGTCAAGCTTCGCCTGGACCGCCTCGCCATCCCTGTTCTGGGAATTTTGAAGAACAAAGACCATCAAGAAGGTGATGATCGTCGTGCCAGTATTGACCACCAGCTGCCAGGTTTCCGAGAATCCGAAGAACGGCCCGGTGACGCCCCAGATGACGATCAACACGACGGCCGCAACGAACGTGACCGGTTTTCCAGACCAGGAGGAGATGGCGCTCGAGAACATTTCGAAAACGTTGTGATGTCTATCCTGGCTGGCCATTTCGGTATCCATCCGATTGGTGGAATTCGTGCCCATCAACGTGCGAAGCCCATGTTTTGATCCCGGTGGCGCATCAACGGCAGCCCGGGAGATACCCCCATGTATGAAAATCGGATTTTCCGCTATACTGGGCGTCCTGCGATAGGGCGCAGGAACTTCATATTTCGGGGGACAATCTGATGAGAAACATCGCTTTCTATTTCTTCGGCGCAGCCGTGCTCTGTGTCACCGCCGGCATGTTCTGGGGCATTCAGATGGCAATCTCCGGCGACCATCTGATGGCGCCGGCGCATGCGCATCTGAACCTGGTCGGCTGGACGACGATGGGGATTTTCGGCCTCTATTACACCGTGACGCCCTCAGCGGCCGACACCCTGCTGTCGAAGGTCCATCTCGGCTTTGCGGTTCTCGGCGTCCTCTGTCTCGTACCGGGCATCGCGATGGCGGTGTCCTCGGGCGGCGAGGCGCTGGCCGCGATCGGCTCGATCCTCACCGCCATCTCGATGCTGATCTTCCTGTTCACGGTCGCCAGGAACGGCATCGGCGCCAAGACGGCATAGGGCCGATTTCGGAGGTCCGGCGCGGGTAAAGCCCACTTGACCAAATGGCTTGCCCGCGCCATAAACACTTCCATGAAAACGGCGATTTCCATTTGTGGGATCATTATCCGCTAGCGTTCGCGCTGGCCCGGCCGTTTTCGTCTCTCGAAAAGCCTTGAAGACAAACGACCCGGTCCGGCCGGCACCTTGTTGTCGGGAGATTTTTCGATGAGCATTCCGCTCAGGTTCTACAATACGCTGACCCGTGAAAAGACGGCGTTCGCGCCGATCGATCCCCAGAACGTACGCATGTATGTCTGCGGCCCGACGGTCTATGACTATGCCCATATCGGCAATGCCCGACCGGCCATCGTCTTCGATGTGCTGTTCCGGCTGCTTCGCCATGTCTATGGCGAAGCTCACGTCACCTATGCCCGCAACATCACCGACGTCGACGACAAGATCAACGCGCGGGCGCTGCGCGACCATCCCGGCCTGCCGCTCAACGAGGCGATCCGTCTCGTCACGGAAAAGACCGAGACGCAGTATCACGAGGACATTGCCCTGCTGGGCAACCTGGAGCCGACCGTCGAGCCGCGCGCCACCGACACGATTGCCGAGATGATCGAGATCATCGAGAAGCTGATCGGCAACGGCCATGCCTATGTCGCAAAGGGCGAAGTGCTGTTCGACACCAAGTCGATGGCGGATTACGGCCAGCTTTCCAAGCGCCCGCTCGACGAGCAGCAGGCGGGCGCCCGCGTCGCCGTCGATGCGCACAAGAAAAACTCGGCCGATTTCGTGTTGTGGAAACTCTCCTCCCACAACGAACCCGGCTGGGAAAGCCCTTGGGGCCGCGGCCGGCCGGGCTGGCATATCGAGTGCTCGGCGATGAGCCGGCGTTATCTCGGCGAGGAGTTCGACATCCATGGCGGCGGGCTGGACCTGATCTTCCCGCACCATGAGAACGAGATCGCCCAGTCGCGCTGCGCCCATGGCACGGAAGTGATGGCGAATGTCTGGATGCATAACGGCTTCGTGCAGGTCGAGGGCCGCAAGATGTCGAAGTCCGAGGGCAATTTCATCACCATCTACGACCTGCTGCACACCGAAAAATTCGGTGGCCGCCAGTGGCCGGGCGAGGTGCTGAGGCTTGCCATGCTGATGACCCACTACCGCGAGCCGATCGACTTTTCGGTGAAGCGGCTGGAAGAGGCAGAACGCCTTCTCGCCAAGTGGCCGGCGGCGGAAGCCTCCGGCGTGGTTCCCTGCGATACCGTGATCAACGCGCTTGCCGACGACCTCAACACGGTCGCCGCCGTTCAGGCGCTGCACGCCCTGGCGCAGGACGCCCACGGCGACCCGGAGGCACTTGCGGTGTTTGCCGCCAGCGCCGCGTTTCTCGGCGTACTGCCTGAGAAAACCGAGGTCGACGAGGCACTGGCGTCCGCCGTCGACGCGCTGGTCGCCCTGCGTCTCGAAATGCTGAAGGCGAAGAATTTCGCCGAAGCCGACAAGATCCGCAACGAACTGTCGGACAAGGGCATCCAGCTGAAGGACGGCAAGGACCCGGCGACGGGCGAGAGGGTGACGACCTGGGAGGTGAAGCGGTAAGCTTCACCTCCTGGAACAACGCGGAGGAGCAAGGCGATGATCGATCACATGGGCATCAAGGTCGCGGATTTCGACCGGGCCAAGGCATTTTACGACGCAGCCTTCGCGCCGCTTGGCGCCTCGCTGCTCTACATGGTGCCGGCCGAATATACCGGCGGCGTCAAGGTCGGCGGCTACGGGCAGGAACGGCCGGTCTACTGGCTGCACGAGGCCGAACCAGTGGCCGGCCATTCGCAACATATCGCCTTCACCGCCCGCAACCGTTCCGAGGTGGATGCCTTCTACCAAGCCGCGATCGCCGCCGGCGGAACCGACAACGGCCCGCCCGGCCTGCGCACGCACTACCACCCGAACTATTACGGCGCCTTCGTCTTCGACCCCGACGGCAACAATATCGAGGCGGTGTGTCATTCACCGGAGGGTGCGTGATGGTTTTGGAACTCAGGCAATAGGATGGCGCTGCGGGCGCGGCATACCCCCCTCTGCCCTGCCGGGCATCTCCCCCTCAAGGGGGGAGATCGGCAAGCCGCATCCACCTCCCCGGCCATCGATCGCCGCGGGCGCCGCAATCTCGAGGATACTTCACACCGCCACGGCAAACTCACGCTTGGATTGAGCGCGAGGCATCGCTACCATCCGATCTCCCCCCTTGAGGGGGAGATGTCCGGCAGGACAGAGGGGGGTGCGGCACCCTGCGCCGCCGCCTGTCTCCATGTCCTGAAAACCGTCGGGGAGGCTTGAAGATGACCCAGATCCACACCGGCGGCTGCCAGTGCGGCGCTGTGAGATACCGCGCGGAGGGGGAGCTCGGGTTTCCGCATCTGTGCCATTGCCGCATGTGCCAAAAGGCGGCGGGGAATTATTTCATGCCGCTCGGCGGGGTGATGTACGAGAATTTTTCGCTGACGCGCGGTGAGCCCGCCTGGTTCCAGTCGTCGGAAACCGTGCGGCGCGGCTTCTGCGAAAAATGCGGCACGCCGCTGTTTTACGACGGGTCGAGCGATCATATGAGCATCACGCTCGGTTCGCTCGACGATCCGCAATCGGTCAAGCCGGAACTGCAGACCAATCTTGCCCACAAGATGTTCTGGTTCGGCGAGCTCGACCGCCTGCAGCACGATATCGCCATGGACATGACCGAGGAACAGGAAAAGACTGTCTCGGCCAGCAGCAACCAGCACCCGGACCACGACACCGAGGTCTGGCCTCCAAGCAATCGACACGCGGAGGGTCATTCATGAGCGATGCCATCCGAACCGGCGGCTGCCAGTGCGGCGCGATCCGCTTCCGGCTTGAAGGCGAGCCGTTCGATTCCTCGGTCTGCCATTGCCGCATGTGCCAGAAGGCCTTCGGCGCCTATTACGCGCCGCTGGTGGCGACCGGCGAGGCGAAGCTTACCTGGACGCGCGGCGAACTGAAGTATTTCCAGTCGTCGAACCATGTCCGACGCGGTTTCTGCGGGAATTGCGGGACGCCAATGACCTACGAGGCGGCGGACGGGATCGCGATCTCCGCCGGCAGCTTCGACGACCCGGCCCTGCTGCCGCCGGTCGTGCAGTTCGGCGTCGAGGGCAAGCTTCCCTTCGTCGACCGGCTTTCCGAATTGCCGGCGCGCCACACGATGGACGATATCGACACCGCCCCCTTCCTGGCCGATATCGTCTCCTACCAGCATCCCGACCACGACACCGAAATCTGGCCTCCAGAGAACGAGCACCCAGAAAACCAGCCACCGGAGAACAAGCGATGAGCGAAACCCTTAGAACAGGCGGCTGCCAGTGCGGCGCCGTGCGCTTCCGGATCCACGGAGAACTCGGCCGCGCCTCGATCTGCCATTGCCGCATGTGCCAGAAGGCCTTCGGCGGCTTTTTCGGGCCGCTGGTCTCTGCGCCGAAGGACGGCGTCGAATGGACCCGCGGCGAGCCCAAATATTTCCAGTCCTCGGTCAATATCGACCGCGGTTTCTGCGCGGATTGCGGCACGCCGCTCACCTATCGTTATCCCGGCGGGCTGGAACTGGCGATCGGCGCCTTCGACGACCGCAGCGACCTCGCCCCGAAGATCCAGGTGAACTACGCCTCGCATATCCCGTGGGTGACGACGATCTTCGACCAGCCGGTCCGCGACAGCGGCGAGGACGCCGTTCAGCAGGAGCAGATCATCTCCTTCCAGCATCCCGATCACGACACCGAAAACTGGCCGGCGAAAGGGCTGCATCTGTGACCGAAGTTCTGCGCACGCTGTATCCCGAAATCGAGCCCTATCAGACCGGAACGCTCGATGTCGGCGACGGCCATGTGATCTACTGGGAGCGGGTCGGCAAGCCGGGCGCCAAGCCGGCCGTGTTCCTGCATGGCGGCCCCGGCGGCGGCTGCAACCCGAACCAGCGCCGGCTGTTCGATCCTGATCTCTACGACGTGCTGCTGTTCGACCAGCGCGGCTGCGGTCGCTCCACCCCGCATGCAAGCCTCGAGGCCAACACGACCTGGCATCTGGTCTCCGATATCGAGCGGCTGCGCGAAATGGTCGGCGTCGACAAATGGCAGGTCTTCGGCGGTTCCTGGGGCTCGACCCTGGCGCTCGCCTATGCGGAAACCCATCCCGAACGGGTGAGCGAACTTCTGGTGCGCGGCATCTATACGCTGACCAGGCCTGAGCTCGACTGGTACTACCAGTTCGGCGTGTCGGAAATGTTCCCGGACAAGTGGGAAGCCTTCATCGCCCCTATTCCCGAAGCCGAGCGCCACGAGATGATGGCCGCCTATCACCGCCGCCTCACCGGCACCGACAAGGCCGAACAGATTCGCTGCGCCAAGGCCTGGAGCGTCTGGGAAGGCTCGACCATCACGCTTCTGCCGAGCCCCGAACTGGCGTCGGACCACGACGACGACCATTTCGCGCTCGCGTTCTCGCGCATCGAAAACCACTTCTTCATGAATGCCGGCTGGCTGGAAGACGGGCAGCTTCTGCGCGATGCCACCAAGCTCAAGGGCATTCCGGGCGTCATCGTGCACGGCCGTTACGACATGCCCTGCCCGCTGAGATATGCCTGGCAGCTTTCGAAAGTCTGGACGGACGCGGATTTCCACATCATCGAAGGCGCGGGGCATGCGGTCTCGGAACCCGGCATCACCGACCAGCTGATCCGCGCGACGGACCGGTTTGCGGGGAAGGTCTAAAACCCTACTTCCGTCATCCTCGGGCTTGACCCGAGGCTCCATCTCTTCGGTCGGCGGGTCGCCTCCATTAAACCCGTGAGCTTGGCCTTGGGTCCTCGGGTCAAGCCCGAGGATGACGGGCCGAGAATTAGAAACACCGCTCCAGGAGGAGCACCCATGACACGCGAACGCATCTATCTCTTCGACACCACGCTGCGCGACGGGCAACAAACCCCCGGCGTCGATTTTTCCGTCGAGGACAAGATCGCCATCTCCAACCTTTTGGACGAATTCGGCCTCGACTATGTCGAGGGCGGTTATCCCGGCGCCAACCCCACTGACACCGCCTTCTTCTCCCAGAAGCGCACGGTGAAATCGAAATTTGTCGCCTTCGGCATGACCAAGCGGGCCGGCATGTCCGCCTCGAACGATCCGGGCCTGGCCGTGCTGCTGCAGGCAAAAGGCGACGCGACCTGTTTCGTCGCGAAAAGCTGGGATTATCACGTGCGGGTCGCGCTCGGCTGTTCGAACGAGGAGAACCTGGAATCGATCCGCGACAGCGTCGAGGCGGCTCGCGGCGCGGGAAAGGAAGCGCTGGTCGATTGCGAGCATTTCTTCGACGGCTACAAGGCCAATCCCGAATATGCCCTTGCCTGCGCCAGGACGGCCTATGAAGCGGGTGCGCGCTGGGTGGTGCTCTGCGACACCAATGGTGGCACCCAGCCGGGCGAGATCCGCGCCATCGTCGAGGCGGTGATCGCGTCCGGCATTCCCGGCACCTCGCTCGGCATTCATGCCCATGACGATACCGGCCAGGCGGTCGCCAATTCGCTCGCCGCGATCGAGGCGGGCTGTCGGCAGATCCAGGGGACGCTGAACGGTATCGGCGAGCGCTGCGGCAATGCCAACCTCGTCACGATCATCGCGACGCTTGCCTTGAAGGACGCTTACTGCAGCCGGTTCGAGACGGCGATCGACGCGGAGCGGCTGACCGGGCTCACCCGCCTCAGCCACGCCTTCGACGAACTGCTCAACCGCTCGCCGAACCACCAGGCGCCTTACGTCGGGGCGTCGGCCTTCGCCACCAAGGCCGGCATCCACGCCTCGGCGCTTCTGAAAGACCCGCGCACCTACGAACACGTGACGCCGGAAAGCGTCGGCAACCTGCGCAAGGTGATGGTGTCCGACCAGGGCGGCAAGTCGAACTTCATCAACGCGCTGAAGCGCCGCGGCATCGAGGTCGGCAAGGACGACCCGAAGCTCGACCAGCTGATCTCGATCGTCAAGGAACGCGAGGCGACCGGTTATGCCTATGAGGGAGCGGATGCGAGCTTCGAACTGCTCGCCCGCCGCACGCTCGGCACCATTCCGGAATTCTTCTCGGTGGAGGGTTTCCGGGTGATGGTCGAGCGCCGGTTCGATTCGCATGGCCGCATCAAGATCGTCTCCGAGGCGGTGGTCACACTGGTCGTCGACGGCCAGACGCTGATGTCGGTCGCCGAGGGCGACGGCCCGGTCAACGCGCTAGACCGGGCGCTGCGCAAGGACTTCGGCAAATACCAGCACGAGATCGATGACCTGGTGCTCGCCGACTTCAAGGTGCGTATCCTCAACGGCGGCACCGAGGCGATCACCCGCGTTCTGATCGAATCGATCGACAGCACCGGCGTGCGCTGGTGGACAGTCGGCGTCTCGGAGAACATCATCGACGCGTCATTCCAGGCGCTGATGGATTCGGTCATCTACAAGCTGATGAAGAACCGGCAGCTGGCGGGCAAGATCGCGGCGGAGTGAGGCTTGTAAACGCTGCGGGTCGATCGTTTCCTCGACTTCGGCGGCATGCTGGTTTAATGCTCCGATGTCACGACGAATGGGCAGAGTTTTGGTCGAACCAGGAACCGGCCCCTTTGCACCCGATCTGCGGCTCTTCCCCGAGAGAACGCGATCTCAACCTGCGGAAAGCCTGCCCATGACGGCGTCCCTGAATTTTCGAACCACACCTTGACCGGATCCAACCCGCCCTCATCGCTTGAACGGCTTGGCTGGTCCGATTTCTTTGCAGCTCAGGTCGAGCCGGGCGAAGCGGAACTGCTGCCCCGGCGGATTGCCTCGGTTCACCGGGCGCGCGTCGATGCGATCGATGCAGGGGGGCCGGTCGGGATCGAGCTTCCGCTCAATAGCAATACTGCGGAGTTTGCGGTGGGCGACTGGGTTCTCGCCGATCCGCTGACGGGCATGCTCGTGCGCCGGCTCGACCGGAAAACCGTGTTTCAACGGCGTGCCGAAGGCGGGCACGGCCAGCAGCTTGCCGCGGCTAATGTCGATACGCTTTTCATCGTCACCTCGTGCAATGCGGATTTCAACCCGGGACGGCTGGAACGCTACCTGATCATGGCCAACCAGGCAGGCACCAACCCGGTGATCGTGCTGACCAAGGCCGACACGGTCGAAGACGCCGGCCCCTTCGAGCAGCAGGCCAGGGCGCTGCAGCGCGATCTGCCGGTGATCGTCCTGAATGCGCGGTCCGACGATGCGGTTTCTTTGCTGAAACCCTGGTGCGGTGTCGGGCAGACCGTCGCCCTGGTCGGCTCCTCCGGCGTCGGAAAGTCGACGCTGGTCAATACGCTCGCCGGACCTCAGTCCGACACGATGCAGAAGACCGGAAGCATTCGCGAACGTGATGCAAAGGGCCGTCACACCACGACGGCACGCTCGCTGCATGCGATTGCCGGCGGCGGCTGGGTGATCGATACGCCGGGTATTCGGACGCTCTATGTCAGCGACGTCACCGACGGCATCGATACGCTGTTTGCCGAAATCACCGATCTGGCGCCGAATTGCCGGTTTCGCGATTGCACGCACGCCCACGAACCGGGCTGCGCCGTGCAGGCAGCCGTCGCCAGCGGCGAACTTGCCGCCGACCGCCTGGAACGCTGGCGCAGCCTGCTTGCGGAAAACCGCGACAGAACGCCGGTGCTGAGCGGTCCAAAGGGCAACAAGATCGTCCGCAAGAAGAAATACTGAAGGTTTCGCGCGCGAATACCGTCCTCGCAGAAGGTAGCAGGCGGCCCCGAATCCCGTGGCCCCGATCCGGGCCATTGTATTTCAGGGGCTTTCGTACCATATAGACGGCATATTGAGGCGGCCGCTCGCGGTAATGACGCAGCAGCGCCTGACAACCAACTCCCTCACTATTTCATTCATCCAAGAGGCTTCGGCATCCTGTCGGAGCATCGAGATCGGAGACGTCCATGTCTGATAAAAAAACAAACACCCCGGACCAGGCTTACCAGCCCATCCCCTTTGCCAAGAAGCATCGCATTTCGGTTGAGGATGCGAAGGCTATCATCGAAAAGCACGGCGCAGACCGCAAGTCGGCCGACAAGGAAGCACGACGGGTGGCCGTCTAACCCTTCTCACCTGTAAGGCGACTGGAAGAACCGGAGACTGAGGATGCCGCACCCGGCTATTGGACCTTCAGTCCCAGTTCCGCCAGGATATCTCCGGCCTGCTGCCGCGAGATCGTGGCACCCTTGAACTTCCTGGCGTCGATCAGCTTCAGCCCGCCGAGGTCCGCGCCACGCAGATCGGCCCCTTCGAACCTCGCATCGACGAGCCCCGTGTCGCGCAGGCTGCAGCCGTCGAACACGACGTCGCGAAAATCGCATTTCGACAGATCGGCCATGCCGAAATCGACCCGCTCGATCCGGGATCTCCGGAACGACAGTGCGGGAAGCCTCGCCTGCGCCAGGATGGTCTCCTTGAAGGACAGGCCGAGCGAGGCAATCCGCGTCAGATTGGCGCCCGTCAGCTTGCAGCCGACGAACCGGGTGTCGTTCATTTTGGCTTCCAGGAAGGCGGCGTTGTTGAAGTCGCAGTTCCGGAATTCCGCCTCCGCGAGGTTCGCACCTGAAAAATTGGCGAACGGTCCCCGGCATCCCTCGAACTTGGCCCCTTCGAGATCCGCGGCCCGCAGATTGACATTCGTCATCCTGCAGTTCCTGAATTCCCAGCGCTGAAGATCGAGCCCCGACAGGTCCGCCTCTTCCAGAATGCAGCCGTCCAGGACCACCACGCTTCCGGCGGTCGTCAAGCCAAGCACGTCCGCGCGGCCGATCTGCCGCCCGGAAACCTCGACCTGGTTCTGCTCCGCCATGACATCCGCCTCCGCCGACTTTCGTTTCGCGTGATTGATCAGAGATTCGGGTCGGAGACAATCGACGACGCATCCGAGATGATGGCGACCGGGGCGTTCAGGCCTTCAGGAATGCAAGCCGGTCATCGACTCGGCCAGGCACGATTTCCTGAATTTCAGCGCTGACAACGCCTTCGGCAACGAAAGGATCGTCCGTCACGCGTATTTCGAGATCCGCGCGTGTGGTGTTGTGGACCAACACGGTTCCGCCTGCATTCGGTTGGAGGCTGCCGACCAGCAGGAAAACACCGTCATCAAAGCCCTTTCTGATCCAGGCGTTGTGTCCTTCCATGAGTTGCGGTGCCTTTGCCTTGTCGGCAAACTTGAGAGTGACGATGAACATCGGCCTTCCTTCAGACGGTTTGTGATGAAACGGATTGAGCGGGAGGCGACCGCTCGGAAATATGCGCCTCCAACCACGTGTGCATGGCGTCCACTTCGCGGCGGATGAAGGTTTCGTCGCGGAACGCCGTAGCAAGCGTCGATACACCTTGGCTTCGCATCAGGAGATGGAGGGAGAGCGCATCGGCATCGGTTTCCCTGCCGAGAGCGCAGAACTGGCGAGCGAGCCACTCCTGGAACAGGGTGAAAAGCGCGGCGGCGTCTGTTTTGGCAACATGATCGAGTTTGGCGAGTTCGTTGCAGAGCGATCCGACCGGGCAGCCATACGCCATGATCTTCGTTCGGTTGACGATGAGGATATTGATAAAGCTTCGGATGCGCTCGGCAGGCGTCTCGCTTTCAGCCTCCCATGCGTCCAGCATCCTCCGCGTATTGGCGATACGAAGGGCGATCACCGCGCTCAGAATTTCATCCTTCGTCTTGAAATGGTAGTAAAAATTGCCGCGCGACAAGCCCACGCATTCGGCAATATCGGCAAATGACGTGACGTCGTACCCGCGCTCGTAAAAGAGGCGATCAGCAGCGCTGGCGATCTGATTCCGTGTGTCCATGCCCTTCAATGTGGCAACCCTATTCACTGTTGCCCGCGTGCAAAGCAACGGCCTTGTACGATTAGGGCAACTGTCCTAATTTTCTTTAGGACAGTTGCCCTAAAACAATCAAGCCCAGGGATGCGGAATTTTCAACCCATTGCGATATTCGCGACTGGCGCCTGCTGGCCATACATTTCGTCTTGAGACAGAACGGACTACTCCCCTCCCACCTCCTCGAACGACAGCCCCCAATCCTCCTCGCCGTACCACTCGCCCTCTTGCGGCGGCCGATGCCAGCGCAGGCTGCGAACCTGATAGCCGCGGCGCAAGCGGAAGGCTTCCGCCAACCCCTCGTGGCGGCCGGGCGGAGGTGGCTGCTGGCCTTCCGCCCAGACGAAGGAGACCGGCTGCAGGAATTTGGCGCCGAAGCCCTTTGCCCGCCGGTCGATCATCAGGAAGCCTGCCCGGCCGGTAAAGCCGCCTCGCCGGCCGTTCTCGAGCGCCGGGTAGCCGAGCGGGAAGAGCGCCCGCCCCGAGACGGCCAGATTGTCGATCCAGGCAGGCGGCGGGTGGTCGAGGGCGAAATTGGCGTAGATCACATCCGCATCCTCATTCGGCCATTCGGTCGCGTCGCCGCGGACGAGTTCGACATTGGCGTAACCCGCCAGGTTCTGCCGCGCCTTTTCCGCGAGCGCCTCGTCGTATTCGACGGCGATCACCCGCCCCGACGGCCCGACCAACTCGGCGATGATCGCCGTGTAATATCCTGTCCCGGCGCCGAGATGGGCGACCGTCTCGCCGTCGCGGATGCCGAGCGCGTGGAGGCCTCCCGCATGCAGCGAAGGCATGCCGTTGTTGACGCCGCGCGCCGTGTCCAGCCCGACCAGCACATCCTGGTAGAGCACCAGCGGATCGGTGGAGGCGAGCTCGCGGTAATTGCGGAAGTCGTTATAGACCCAGGGCGGCGGGCCGACGAACTGTTCGCGCGGCACCGTGGCGAAAGCGGCAAGCAGCCGGTGGTTGGCCCCAACGCCAGCCTTGGCCAGGATCTGGCGGGCATAGATCTGCCGGTGCAACGGCTGGCTTTCGAAATCCATCCAATTCCTCCGTTCTGACCGGCAACCACTATCGCAAACCAGGCCGACGGAATCGCGACAAACGATCGGTCCTTCAATGAAATGAATTGGTCCGGCTCAACCCATTCGTTTAAACGGAGGATAACAAAAACAACATACCGGAAACACCTGCATGGCCACCGATACCGCTCCGGCGACGATAGTGAAGAACGAAGATACGCCGCGCGGCTTCGCCTTCGGGCTGACGGCCTATTTCCTCTGGGGTTTCCTGCCGTTTTATCTGAAGGCGGTTGCCCATATTCCTTCGCTCGAAGTGCTGGCGCACCGGGCGATCTGGTCGGTGCCGGTCGCCGGGATCGTTCTGTTGATCCTGCGCCGCACCGGCGATCTCAAGGTGGCGGTGCAGAACCCGCGCATGCTGGCGATGGCATGCCTCACCGCCCTGATCATCATGGCGAACTGGGGCATCTATGTGTGGGCGGTCGCCGCCGGCCGGGCGCTCGATGCGGCGCTCGGTTATTTCATCAATCCGCTGTTCAGCATCTTTCTCGCGGCCGTCCTGCTGAAGGAGCGGCTGGCGCCGGTTCAGCTCGCGGCGATCGGCCTCGTGGTGGTGGCTGTGGCGATCCTCACCTATGATGCGGGCGGATTGCCGTGGGTTTCGCTGGCGCTTACCGTCACCTGGGGTTTCTATGCGCTCTTCCGGAAAACCCTGCCGATCGGTCCGAACCAGGGTTTCTTCCTGGAAGTGCTTCTGATCAGCATTCCCTGCCTCCCCTATGTGATCTGGCTGGAATCGACCGGCCAGGGTCATCTCCTCAATTCGACCGGCTGGGACACATTCATCCTGGTGATCGCCGGGGTCGTCACCGCCGGGCCGCTGATGATCTACGCCAACGGTGCAAAACTCCTGAAGCTCTCGACCATCGGCATCATGCAGTATATCGCGCCGACGATGATCTTCCTGATCGCGGTCTTCGCCTTCCACGAGCCGCTCAGCCCCGTCAAGCTCGGCGCCTTTGTGCTGATCTGGACGGCGCTGGCGATCTATACCTGGTCTCTTCTGAAACAAGCCCGCGGCCGATAGGCCTTTCCCGGAGCATTCCCATGAAAATCAGCGATATACCCTTCGGCACCACCGACTGGAGCGCCGTGCCGAAGACCGAGCATAAGGGCGATACGGGACTGGCGACCTGGCAGACATGCCATTTCGGCGGGATCAGGGTGCGGATGGTCGAATATACCCCGGGCTATCTCGCCGACCACTGGTGCGTCAAAGGCCATATCCTGCTCTGCCTCGAAGGCGAGCTGACGACGGAACTCGCCGACGGCCGGGTCTTCGTGCTGAAGCCCGGCATGAGTTATCAGGTGGCGGATGATGCCGAGCCTCACCGCTCGTCGACATCGGCCGGAGCCCGGCTCTTCATCGTCGACTAGAAGTTAAGCGCCTGCTCTCAAAGCCTTGAAATCACCGCGTCTTCGCCACCGGACGGCGGGCGGTCCTCGCCCTGTTCGAGGATCGCCGGGACGATCTCCTCGACATCGGCGATGACCAGCGGCTGGACGAGATGCGCGCGGTGGATAAAACCCTGCTCGCGCATATGGGTGATGAGGTCCAGCATCGGATCCCAGAAGCCGCCGATATTGGCGAACACCATCGGCTTCTCATGCCGTCCGAGCTGCGCCCAGGTCATGATCTCGACGATCTCCTCCAGCGTGCCGATGCCGCCCGGCAGGGTCACGAAAGCGTCAGCGCGCTCGAACATCTTGTGCTTGCGCGCATGCATGTCCTCGGTCACAATCAGCTCGTTGAGCTGGCCGAGCGAATGGCGCGTGGCCTCCATATCGACCAGGAATTCGGGAATGATGCCGGTGACCTGACCACCGTTCGACAGAACGCCGGCCGCGACCGCACCCATGATGCCCTTGGTGCCTCCGCCATAGACAAGCCGAAGCCCATGGGCGGCGATGGATTTTCCGAGCGCACGGCCGGCTGCAATATAGGCGGGATCGCGTCCCGGCTGCGAGCCGCAGTAAACGCAGATGGATCGAATCGGCACAGTTTTCTCCGTAAGGCATTTCAAAGGGAGGGCCAAACCAAGCCCCGGTCGTCAAAATTGACGGGAAATGCCCGGAAGAGCAAGGGTTTATCGTGTGAAAAGCTTGTGAAGGCGGGAGGAAAAGGTTAATCCGGATATGCGACGGCCATAGCTGTCGGGAGAGGCATTGATGATGAAAAACCGCGCCGGCTGGCTGGCTCTGATCGTATTGGCTATCGCATCGCTGCTGATGGTGTTCCTGGTGATGCCTGCGATAAACAAGGATTCCAAGCCGATCGGCGACGCGATCAATGCCGCAGGCAATGCCGTCAAGGACGCGGTGACGGAACCGCAGCCGACGGCCAGGGCGCCCGATGCCGCAAAGCCGGCCGACCAGGCCGCTGCCACGGCGCCGCAGACGGGTGAGCCCGCCGCGTCTTCCGCAGCAGGCCAGACGACCGCGGCGATGACACCGCCCTCCTTCGACGTGCTGCGCGTCGAGCCGGACGGTTCGACCGTGATCGCCGGCCGCGCCGCCCCCAATTCCAAGCTTGAGGTCACCGATGGCGCCGCGATCGTCGCCAAGGTCGATGTCGGCCCGAGCGGCGATTTTGCCGCCATCCTCGAAAAACCGCTGCCGCCCGGCGACCACCAGCTCGTGCTCAAGGCGATCGGCAAGGACGGCAAGACCACCGTGTCGGAAGAAACGGCGACCGTCTCGGTGCCCGCCGACAAGAACGGCAAGCTGCTCGCCATGGTCACCAAGCCCGGCAAGGCAAGCCGCCTGATCGCCACGCCGACCCCGGACGCCGCAACTCTCCCTGGCGCGAGTGCCGCGCAGCCGGCCGCCCAGGCCGCGGCCACTTCGCCCGCTGGCAATCCGGCCCCCACCAGCCCCGCGCTTGCCGCCCCCTCGGCCGCGCCGTCTGCCACTCCCTCCGTTACCGCCCTGCCGGCACCGCCGTCCGGCTCCTCCAATCTCGCCTCTTCCGCGCCAAGCATACCGGTCTCGACGCCCGCCTCTCCGACGGCGACATCCGCTGCACCTGAACTGCGCATCACGGCTGTCGAAATCGAGGGCAACAAGATCTTCGTCGCCGGCAACACGAAGGCCGGCACCTTGCTGCGCGGCCAGGCCGATGGCCGGCCGATCGGCACCGCCCAGGCGGGCCAGGACGGCAGTTTCGTGATCGAAGGGGCGATCGACCTCGCAGTCGGCGACCACCGGATCGGCGTCGAGGTGCTCGGGGCCGGCGGCCAGCCTCTGGTACGGGTCGAAGTGCCCTTCAACCGCCCGGCCGGCGATCAGGTCGCGGCCGTCGCGGCGCCGCAGGCCGCCAATAACGGCATGTCGGCGGCCGACAGCGGTGCCTTCGACAAGCTGCGTAACGAGACGGTACGCGCCTTCAACCTGCTGCGCGGGCTTTACGACAACGGCCGCGTACCCTCCGCGGAACAGATGGCCGCCGCCCGCTCCGCCACCTCGATCGCCCTGAAATCGCTCTCCGAATACCGCCTGCCGGCCGAGGCGGCCGCCTCCGCCCGGGTGCTTGCCGAAACCACCGTCCAGAACGCGTCCGCGGCAGGTGCCGCGCTCGACGCGCTTCCCAAGGATGTCGCAAGCGTCGGCGCCGGCCTGAAGCGGATCGGCGAAATGATCGCCCGCGCCGTCGGCCCGGTCATCGCCCGCGAACTGCACGGCATTCCGGCCACCACAGCCGCCCCGATGACGGTTACCGACGCCAGCGGCACCCGCACCATCCATCAGGAGCCGCTGACCCAGAGCGAACGCAACTCGGTGATCATCCGCCGCGGCGACACGCTCTGGCAAATCTCCCGCCGCGTCTACGGCCAGGGTGTGCGCTACACGACGATCTACCTCGCCAACGAGGACCAGATCCGCAACCCCGACGTCATCCAGCCCGGCCAGATTTTCGGCGTGCCGGGCGAGGCCCTGCCGGACGCGGAAGAACTCCATCGCCAGCGGATGATCCAGCGCCGGTCGTAAGGGGCTGGGGTACCAATATCCCTCCCCGGCCTATTCGGGACGTCGCTTGGGACTGCCGCAGCTTCCCAACCACCCTCATTCCTGTGCTCGTCACAGGAATCCAGCCGCGCCGCGTCGGCGGTGCGGAAGACTCTTCGTGAGCATCTCCCCTGCCAAGAAACCGGGACGATTTCCCCGTCCCGTGAAAAACGCATCCAGCCCAACCACCGCTGCCATATCAATTCCCCTGCCCAAAGGACCCTTGGGCGGCCATTGCCGCGCCGGCTCCGGTTCGGCCAGCTTCGCGCAGGTTCGGAGGAATACCGCGGTGGTCAGGCGGCGTGCTCGCATATTATCTCCGACTCTGATCCATGCCGCGCGGACAGGAGAAGAAAATGGTTTCCAGCATTAATTCCATTCGGATTTGGTCCTCTCAGACGGCCCTCAATGCATTCAAGGATGTCTCCGAAAACAGGACGCCCGGCAACTCGGCGTCCGGTTCGTCCTCCTCGTCGCTTGCCGACATGCTGTTTTCCAGCGGCGGTGGCGACGACTATGAGGACGACAAGATCGCGGCGCTGATCGCCTCGCTGCAACAGACCCTAAATGGCAATGCCCCGGATGCCGACGACGACGGATCGGTCGGCGACATGTCCAGCAAGGCGTTCATGAAGGCGCTCCAGGAGAAGCTGGACGCACTGAAGGCTAGCCCCGCCAGCAAGGCGATGGCCGAGGCAATGCAGAAGGCACTGGAGGCCGGCACGCTGAAGATGACCGACGCGGTCGCCGGCGACCAGATCACCGCCTGGGACATTACCGACGGCAAACAGACTTCGGCCGGCGTCACCTCTGTCGACAAATCCGACTGGACACAGTTCCTGAAGGACCGCCTGACGCGGGACGAAAGCGGCAAGTTCGTGCGCAACGCCGACGGCAGCTATATCGAGAAGGCGACCGGCGCGAGCTCCTATTTCGGCATGGTCGGCGAGGCCTATTACTACATTTCCTGGGCCGCGTCGGCGGCGACCACCAAGCCGGCAGCCGGAACCGTCACTGCCTCGTCCACCGATACCAAGTGATCGCGACCGGCAGTGGCCGGAGACATCCCGCCTTCGCCTCGCATCGCCCGGCCGGTCCTGAAGTTTCACGAAACCGTCATTGCAACATTCTTCCCCGGACCTTATGTGCGGGAGGCGTTTAGACGCGCCCGCTCCGGAGACATTGATGGCGAATAACAAGAAGACCATTTCGGCGGATGCCAGCAATCCGCTCGGCACGCTCGTCAACCTGTGGCCCTATATGTGGCCGGAAGGGCGCGCCGATCTGAAGGCCCGGGTCATCTGGGCGACCTTCTATCTCTTCCTCGCCAAGTTCGTGCTCTTGACGGTGCCCTATTTCTTCAAGTGGGCGACGGATGCGCTGAACGGCAAGCTGGACATGGCAGGCATCCTGCCGGCCTTCCTCCTCGGTGCCGTGGTCCTGGTCATCGCGCTCAATTTCACCCGCATCCTGCAGGTGGGCTTGAACCAGCTGCGCGACGCGCTGTTCGCCTCGGTCGGGCAATATGCGGTGCGCCAGCTCGCCTACCGCACCTTCGTGCACATGCACCAGCTCTCCTTGCGCTTTCACCTGGAACGCAAGACCGGAGGCCTGTCGCGGATCATCGAGCGCGGCACCAAGGGCATCGAAACGATCGTCCGGTTCACCATCCTCAACACCGTGCCGACGTTGCTCGAATTCCTGCTGACGGCGGTGATCTTCTGGGTCAGCTACGGCTTCTGGTACGTTCTCGTCACCGCCGTCACGGTGGCGCTCTATATCTGGTTCACGGTCAAGGCCAGCGACTGGCGTATCTCCATCCGCCGCTCGATGAACGACAGCGACACCGATGCCAATACCAAGGCGATCGATTCGCTCCTCAATTTCGAGACGGTCAAATATTTCGGCAACGAGGAGATGGAGGCCAAGCGCTTCGACGCGTCCATGGCGCGCTATGAAAAGGCCGCGACCGACGTGTGGACCTCGCTCGGCTGGCTCAACTTCGGCCAGGGCGTCATCTTCGGCCTCGGCACGACGGTCATGATGGTGATGTCGGCGCTTGCCGTGCAGCGCGGCGAGCAGACGATCGGCGATTTCGTGTTCGTCAACGCGCTGCTCTTGCAGCTTTCCGTGCCGCTCAACTTCATCGGCTTCGTCTACCGCGAAATCCGCCAGGGGCTGACCGATATCGAGCAGATGTTCGAACTGCTCGAAGTGCAGCCCGAGGTCGTCGACCGGCCGGATGCCAGGCCGCTCGATATCGGCCAAGGGTCGATCGCCTTCAAGGACGTGCATTTTTCCTATGATCCGGCCCGGCCGATCCTGAAGGGCGTTTCCTTCGACGTGCCGGCCGGCAAGACGGTGGCGATCGTCGGTCCTTCCGGCGCCGGCAAGTCGACGATTTCCCGCCTGCTCTACCGGTTCTACGACGTCCAGGACGGCTCGATCACCATCGACGGGCAGGACGTGCGCGACCTGACGCAGCATTCGCTGCGTGCGGCGATCGGCATGGTGCCGCAGGATACGGTGCTGTTCAACGATACGATCGCCTACAACATCCGCTATGGCAGGCCTTCTGCCAGCGAGGAAGAGGTGCTTGCCGCCGCCGATGTGGCGCAGATCGGCCATTTCATCAGCGCCCTGCCGGACGGTTTCGGCACCAAGGTCGGCGAGCGGGGCCTGAAGCTTTCGGGCGGCGAAAAGCAGCGCGTGGCAATCGCCCGCACCGTCCTCAAGGCCCCGCCGATCCTGATCCTCGACGAGGCGACCTCGGCGCTCGACACCACGACCGAACACGAGATCCAGTCGGCGCTCGACGTGGTCTCCAGGAACCGCACGACGCTGGTGATCGCCCACCGGCTTTCGACCGTGATCGGCGCCGACGAGATCATCGTGCTGCGCGACGGGCAGATCGCCGAACGCGGCACACACAATGCGTTGCTCGAACAGAACGGTCTCTACGCCTCGATGTGGAACCGCCAGCGCGAGGCTGTGCAGGCCGAAGAACAGCTGCGCAAGGTGCGCGAGGAGGACGACCTCGGTGTCGTCATGCGCGGTGTTCCGGCAGCGGAATGAAACAGACAGGACAAGGTTTGACGTGAAGAGATACCTCACTCCCCGCATGCTCGTCCTCGGCAGCATTGCCATCGCCTATATGCTGGTGCTGATCTTCTTCGGCTCGCCATTGCTCGCCTTCACCACCTGGATGGGCTGGGTCGATCCTCAGGCAGCGCGATAAGAACACGCACTGTTCACAAGACGGCCGCTGTCAATCGGCCGGTTTGCGTGCCATCTAAGGTGCAACTTCAGACACACGAAAACCGGATGGCAACGTCATGAAAAAGATCGGCTTTCTTTCCTTCGGGCACTGGACCCCCTCGCCGCAGTCGCAGGCGCGGTCGGCATCCGATGTCCTCCTGCAATCCATTGATCTCGCTGTGGCGGCCGAAGAACTCGGCGCCGACGGCGCCTATTTCCGCGTCCACCATTTCGCGCGGCAGCTCGCCTCGCCCTTCCCGCTGCTTTCGGCCGTCGGCGCCCGCACCAAGAAGATCGAGATCGGTACCGCCGTCATCGACATGCGTTATGAAAACCCGCTCTACATGGTCGAAGACGCCGGCGCTGCCGACCTGATTTCCGGCGGACGTCTGCAGCTCGGCATCAGCCGCGGTTCGCCGGAACAGGTGACCGACGGGTTCCGCTATTTCGGTTACCAGCCGGCGGAAGGCGAGACCGATGCAGATATGGGCCGGCGTCATGCGGAAGTGTTCTTCGACGTTTTGCGCGGCGAAGGTTTCGCCAAGCCCAATCCGCGGCCGATGTTTCCGAACCCGCCCGGCATGCTGCGCCTGGAGCCGCACTCGGCGGGCCTGCGCGACCGCATCTGGTGGGGTTCAAGCTCCAACGCAACCGCCGTCTGGGCCGCCAAGCTCGGCATGCACCTGCAGAGTTCGACGCTGAAGACCGACGAGAGCGGCAAGCCGTTCCACATCCAGCAGGCCGAGCAGATCCGCATCTACCGGGAGGCCTGGAAGGAAGCCGGCCACGCCCATGAACCGCGCGTCTCCGTCAGCCGCAGCATCTTCGCGCTGATGAACGACACGGACCGCGCCTATTTCGGCGGCAGCGCCGAAAGCCAGGACCAGATCGGCAATATCGATCCGCAGACCCAGGCGATCTTCGGCCGCTCCTATGCCGCCGAGCCGGACAGGCTGATCGACCAGCTGAAAGCCGACGAGGCGATCGCCGAGGCCGATACGCTGCTCCTGACGGTGCCGAACCAGCTCGGCGTTGAATACAACGCGCATGTGCTCGAGAGCATATTGAAGCACGTCGCGCCGGGGCTGGGGTGGCGGTGACATGTCGCCAGTCACGATGACGAGGGGCCGGCTCGCGCCGGTCCTTTTCGTCTGCGATCATTCCTCCTTTGCCTGCCAGGCGCTATGCCCGGTCAACCGCTGCATGCCGGCGCGATATTCGACTTCCGAGGTCGACCAGCGCAGGCGGGCATATTCCTCCACATCCGGGCCGACCTGGTAGCGCAGACGGTCCGTCGGGTCGATGGCGGCGGCGTAGATCGCCTCGACCACCGACTGCTCCTCCGTCGAGGCGAAGGGATAGTTGATCATCGACTGCAGCATGTGATCGAAATAGTGCTTGTAGCTTTCCGGCACCGGTGCTGCCTGCGAGGCGGCCATGCCGGTGGCGGTGAAATTGGTGCTGCGCATCGCGCCGGGCTGGATCAGCCGCACCGAGATGTTCTGCGAGGACAGTTCGTAGGAAAGCGATTCGGAAAGGCCTTCGACGGCCTGCTTGGAGGCGGTGTAGAGCGACAGCAGCGGCATGGCCGCGATGCCGACGCCAGAACCGACATTGACGACCGAACCGCCGCCACGCCGGCGCAGATGCGGCACGGCCGCCCTGATGACGTTCATCATGCCGAAGACATTGGTTTCGAAGATGTGGCGGACAGCATCGGCCGGGGTCGCCTCGAAGATCGAGACCATGGTGATGCCTGCATTGTTGACGACCGCGTCAAGGCCGCCGAAGCGGTCGATGCCAGCCTGGATGGCGGCCTCGATGCTCGTCGGATCGGCGACGTCGAGGGCGGCAACCAGAATGCGGGCGGGATATTGATCGGCGAGTTCCGGCTCCGGCCTGCGCATCGTCGCGACGACGTTCCAGCCCTTGGAGGCGAAATGGCGGGCGGTCATCTTGCCAAGGCCCGATGAGCAGCCGGTGATGAGAATGGTCTTGGTCATGGGTCTGTCTCCAATGGGTCGAGGCGCCTTCAATAGACGCAACTGCCAGATCACTCTATAATGGAAACTCCGATATTCATTATGGATCGTCCCGATGGATGCCCTTGCCGATGTCATCAGGCTGCTTCGCCCCGCTACCGTCCTGCTCGGCAGCATGTCGGCCACGGGGCGATGGGGCGTGCGCGTGCCGGAACAGCCGGGGCCGACCTTCTACTTCGTCACCGAGGGCACCTGCTGGTTCAGGACGGACGATACCGGGCCTGTCTCGCTGCGGGAGGGAGACTATATCCTCTCGGCAAAACCGTTCTCGGACTCCTTCCTCAGCGAGGCGGATGGACGGACGGAACTGTCTGACGACGCCTTCAAGGCCCGCCACATGGTGGATGGCGAAATACGAGTGGGTGGCGAAGGACCGGGACCGGTCACCAGGGTCCTCGGCGGCCTTATCCAGTGCGATCCGGCCAATGCCGACCTGCTGATCGGGCTTTTGCCGCGACTCGTGCATGTGCCGGCTATCGAGCGGACGGCCACGCGATTGCGGGCGCTTGTGTCGATCATCCTGGAGGAAGCGGCCGAAAGCCGGCCCGGACGCGATGCGGTGCTCTGCCGCCTGATCGAAGTCATGCTGATCGAGACCTTGCGACGCGAGGCCGCCTGGTCGCCGCATGCCGGCCTGCTCGGCGGCCTTGCCGATCCGCAGCTCGCTGAGGCGCTCGGGCATATCCATGCCGATGTCGCCCGCGGCTGGACGGTCGGGGAACTGGCAAGGCGTGTCGGCATGTCCCGCTCCGTCTTCGCGCGGCGTTTTTCCGAGGCGGTCGGGGTCGCGCCGGTCGAATATCTGCTCGGCTGGCGCATGGCGCTGGCAAAGGACGTGCTGCTGCGCGGCGGCAATACGCTGGAGGAGGTGGCCGAGACCGTCGGTTACCGGTCGGCCAGCGCCTTCAGCACCGCCTTCAGTCAGCGCGTGGGCTGCCCGCCGAGCGAATATGCCGCGTATCTGCAGGCCACACGGGGGTAACGGCGGCATTTTTGTGCAGCGTGTCCGCGTGGCGGGTTCATCCCAACGGAACCGCATTGCCGCAAAAACGGTTTCGCTGTAGTCAGATGACCCTGACCATACGGGAGAAAACGTTGATCAACCTCTTCGACACCATCCGCAACACGCTCGTGCCGATCCACAAGGAAGGTTACATCTTCGTCGCCGCGTTCTTCATCGCCTCGCTGGTGCTCGGCTATATCGCCGAACCGCTGTTCTGGATCGGCCTGGTGCTGACCCTGTGGTGCGCCTATTTCTTCCGCGATCCGGAACGGGCGGTGCCGCAGGATGACGATCTCGTCCTCAGCCCGGCCGACGGCCGCATCAGCCATGTCGCCATGGTCGTGCCGCCCACCGAGCTGCAGCTCGGCTCGGAGCCTATGCTGCGCATCTCGGTGTTCATGAACGTGTTCGACTGCCACATCAACCGCTCGCCGGTGCGTGGCCAGGTGTCGCGCATCGAGTATCGTCCCGGCCAGTTCGTCAATGCCGAACTCGACAAGGCCTCCGAAGACAACGAGCGCAACGGCCTCGTCATCGAAACCCGCCACGGCAAGGTCGGCGTTGTGCAGATCGCCGGCCTGGTGGCGCGGCGCATCGTCTGCTGGGTGAAGCCGAGCGAACCGGTCAATGCCGGCGAACGATTCGGCCTGATCCGCTTCGGCTCGCGGCTCGACGTCTTCGTGCCGGCGGGCGGCCAGGCGCGAGTTTCGGTCGGCCAGCTCGCCATCGGCGGCGAAACCGTGCTTGCGGAATTCGGCTCGACCAAGGGGCCGACCATCAGCCGCCGCACGTAAGGGAAGGCCAAGCCTCATGGAGACGCCAGCTTCACCGCCCTCGCCCCCCTCTTCCCCGAATGAGCTTCACCGGGAACCACATCGCCCCAACGATGAGGCCCGCGGGCCTCGCCTGCGCGAAATCCCGCTCCGGCTGCTGGTGCCGAACCTCATCACCGTGCTTGCCATCTGCGCGGGCCTGACCGGGATAAGGCTCGCCTTCGAGGGACGTTACGAACTTGCGGTCGCCATGGTGCTGCTGGCCGCCTTTCTGGACGGCATCGACGGACGCGTGGCACGGCTCCTGAAGGCCACGTCGAAATTCGGCGTGCAGATGGATTCGCTGGCCGACATCATCAATTTCGGCGTCGCGCCGGCGCTGGTCTCCTACGCCTTCCTGCTCGACCAGGCGCATTCGATGGGCTGGATCGCCGCCCTGCTCTATGCGATTGCCGCCGGCCTTAGGCTTGCCCGTTTCAACGTGATGGAAGACCGCAACATCAAGGCCGACTGGCAATCGGAGTTCTTCGTCGGCGTGCCGGCGCCGATGGGCGCCATGCTGGTGCTGCTGCCGGTCTATCTCGGCTTCCTCGGGCTCGAGGCCACGCCGGTCTTCGTTTATGCCAGCGTCGCCTATACGGTACTGATCGGCTACCTGCTGGTGTCCCGCCTGCCCGTCTGGTCCGGCAAGTCGAGCCGGATCCGCCGCGACATGATGCTGCCGATCATGCTCGGCGTGGTGCTCTATGTGGCGCTGCTGATGAGCTATACCTGGGAAGTGCTGTCGATTACCGTCGTCGGTTATCTCCTCGTCCTGCCGTTCAGCGCCCGCGCCTGGCACCGGCGCTACGGCACGATTACAATCGAGGATGACAGTGCGAACGTCTGAGGGCAGGCGCACTTGGTAAGTTGCAACTTCCGCGCAACAGTTTCCCGCAAGATGACAGTTCTACGAATGCCTGGCGGCGGTACCGGCTTGTCGGCCACGATTCCGCCCGCTTTTATGGGAAAAGCCGCGATCGCAAAATGCAAACAAGAGATTCGCGTGTTGAGGAGACAGCCATGAGCACCGAAAAGAAGATTGAATCCAAACCGGAAATGACGACGCCCTACCGTCCGCTGGGCTTGAAGGCCGTGGTTGCCGCCGCCCTGATGCTGAACCGCAAGCCGAAGCTTACTCCTGCAGGCTGATCAGTCGGCTGACCGGCTTCATTCACCGCTGAGAAAGCTCCAGAGAAGCCCCAGCGCGAGAAGGCCCATGACGATGCCGATGACGACATCCAGCACCCGCCAGGCGGCGGGTCTGGCAAAAAGCGGCGCCAGAAACCGCGCGCCGTAACCGAGCCCGAAGAACCAGACAAACGAGGCAATCGCCGCACCGGCGCCATAGGCCAGCCGTTCCGCCCCTTCGAAGGCCGCTGACAAGCTGCCGAGCAGCACGACCGTATCCAGATAGACATGCGGATTGAGAAAGGTGAAGGCAAGGCAGGTCAGAACCGCCGCCTTCAGCCCCATCGGTTCCGGCGCACCCGCCACCATCGCAGCCGGCTTGACCGCCCGGCGGAAGGCCATGAAGGCGTAGACCCCGAGAAACACCGCGCCGCCCAGCGTCACCACCGAGATCAGCACCGGGGATTGCGAGACGACCGTGCCGAGCCCGCCGACGCCGGCGGCGATCAGCGTCGCATCCGACAGGGCACAGATCAGGCAGAGGATGAAGACATGGGCACGGATCAGCCCCTGGCGTAGGATGAAGGCGTTCTGGGCGCCGATGGCAATGATCAGCGAGGCACCGAGTGCGAGGCCGGAAAGGCCGGCGGAAAGCAGGTTCATGGAATTGTCCGTTTAAAGGAAGAAAGCCGAGGGGTCAGAAAAGCGACATCTGGGTCGAATCGGGTTTCGGCTTCTTCGGCGGCTCCTCTTCCGGCTGGGCAACGGCGACCGGTTTCTGCAGGTCGGGCCCCATATTGGCGACCTTGTTGACCAGGTCGGAGACCGGCAGCGCCTCGAAGAAATCCTCCTGCACCGGCCGCATCAGGTCGGCCACCTCGCGCGGTTCCTGCGTCTTGCAGTCGAGCCAGCGGGAAAAGTCCTCCGGCTCGATGACGACCGGCATGCGGTCGTGGATGTGCCGGATGCCGCCGTTGGCCGCCGTCGTCATGATCGCGGCGGTATCGACTTCGGAACCGTCCGCCGAGGACCAGGTCTCCATCAGGCCGGCAAAGGCGATGACGCCGCCGCGCTTCGGACGGATCCAGTAGGCTTGCGGCTTGACGCCGCTTTCCTTCGGTGGGCGGCGCCATTCGTAAAAGCCGGTGGCGGGAATGAGGATACGGCGGTGGCGCATGGCGGCGCGGAAGGAGGCTTTGCCGATCGCCGTCTCGGAGCGCGCGTTGATCAGCAGCGGAAACTCCTTCATGTCCTTCACCCATCCGGGAATCAGCCCCCAGCGGGCCAGGAAGGCGCGGCGCTCCGGTAGGTTGCTGCCCGGCTCGCGCTTTTCAGAGGACATGACGACGAGGATCGGCTGGGTCGGGGCGATATTGTAGCGCGCCGGGAAATCGTCGAGATCCGCCAGGCTGAAGAACTCCGAAATATCCTTGGGGGTCGCCGTCAGGGCGTAGCGTCCGCACATGCGGACTATGTGGCATCGGGCTTTCCAAGGGTCAAGCGCCGATCAGGCGTTGATGTCATGCGCTCCTGGGGCCGAACAGGATGATCGCCCCACCGATCAGGCACACCGTGACGCCGAGAATATCCCATCGGTCCGGCACCCGGGCTTCGATGGCCCAGAGCCAGAGGATCGAGGCGAGGATATAGATCGCGCCATAGGCTGCATAGGTGCGCCCCGCCGCCTCGCTCGGCACCAGCGCCAGAACCCAGGCGAAAACGAGCAGCGACGCCATGCCCGGCACCAGCCACCAGACCGGTTTTTCCAGCCTGAGCCACGCCCAGAAGGCGAAACAACCGGCAATCTCGGCAAGGGCGGCGAGGAAGTAGAGGGTGTAGGTTTTCATGGGAGATGTAGGCTTGAAGGAAGTGTCATACCGGCCAGGTTTTCATATGACCTGAACAATGGAAACCGAAATCTGCACGATCTCTCCCCGACGTAGGGCGTGAGGCGACCATGTAAATTATCTGCTTACACATCTTGACGGCGTGTAAGCGATATACTTACATGTCGTATGATCAAATCCTTCAGGAACAAGGCTCTGGCCACCCTGTTCGAGACCGGCAAGACGGGTAAAATCGACGCAAAGATGCACAAGCGGATCCTAGTGCGGCTGGACCGTCTCGAAGCGGCCGAGCGACCGGAGGATATGAACCTGCCGGGGTTTGATTTTCACGCCCTGCACGGCTTTGATCCGACCCGCTATACTGTCCACGTCAACGGGCCATGGTGCATCACATTCGAATTCGACGGCAAGGACGCCGCCCGTGTCGATTTCGAGCAATATCATTGAGGGCGACAGACTTTGGGGATGAGATCGATGGCGGAATATGAAGTAAAAAGGCCGATCCAGCGTTGCCCGTCGCATCCCGGCGCACTGCTTGAGGAGATCATCCCGGCGACCGGCAAGACGAAGGTGGAGATCGCTGAGCTTTTAGGCATTTCCCGCCAGCAGCTCTACGACATCCTGCGCGAGCGCAAGCCCGTCTCGCCGAATGTCGCGGCCCGACTCGGCAAGATGTTCGGCGATGGCGCGGCGATCTGGCTGCGCATGCAGGCCGCCCATGACGCCTGGCACGCGGAACGCGAGGTGGACGTCAGCAAGATTCCGACGTTGAGTGCAGCGTAAGACGCAGCGAAAGGCCTAACATGCCCCCCGCCCCCCAAGCCGCGTCCTCCGCCATTCTCGAACGCGATGGCCGGTTTCTGCTGATTCGGCGCGTGAACCCGCCGTCGATGGATCTGTTCGCGTTTCCGGGCGGGCGGGCGGAACCCGGCGAGACGCCGGACCAGACGGCGGTGCGGGAATTTTTGGAAGAGACCGGCATTCCGGTGCGCAACCCCGTTCTCTTCGCAACCTACGACCTGAAGAGCGAAAAGGAGGACAGGCGACACTTCTTCCTGTCCGTTTTCCGTGTGGAGGCCGATCCCGAGGCCCAGGCGATCGCCGCCGACGATGCGGCCGATGCCGGCTGGTATACGGTCGAGGAGATCCGTGGCCTGGCCGTGCCGGCAAGCGTGCTCGAATGCGCCGAGAGGCTGGCGGCGGAGATCAATGCCCGCTAAGACACATGCAATCGCGCCCTTTCGAGATCCGTTCATGAAGCTCATTCCGCGCCTTGGCTGCCTGACGCTGCTGGCAATCCTGACGGCATTGCTGGCTGCGGGGCCGCTTGCCGCCCAGCCGGCGAAACAGCAGCCGACGGCGCCACCGCCTCCCCCGCCGGTCGAGGAAAAGCCGGCGCCCTATGACGTGCAGCTGACGCGCCTCGCCGAAGTGCTCGGCTCCATCCAGTATCTGCGCACGCTCTGCGGCGCACCGACCTCCGAATGGCGGGCCTCGATGCAGCAGTTGCTGGATGCCGATACCGGCACCGAACCGAAACGCCGCGAGAGGTTGACGGCGGCCTTCAACCGGGGGTATCGGTCGTTTGCATCCGTGCATACGTCCTGCACCGATGCGGCAAGGACCGCCGAGGAGCGTTATCGTATCGAAGGCGCAACACTTGCGACAGAAATCGCCGCACGCTTCGGAAATTAGAGGATTATTTACCTCTTTTGGCAGGAGGCCGTGTCGTTTTGATAAAAGGCTGATAAAGTTTTTAACGGGCTAGTAATTAAACGGGCACCGAGGACGACAGAATGCAGACAGGCCGCAACGACATCGACGACATGATTGTGCATGAGAAGATGCAGGCTGCCTTGGAATATCAGAGTGAGGCATGGGCAGACGGCCGTGCCGACGGTATCGAGCCGGAAATCATCGCCGACGCAGCTCTGGTACTTGCCATGCGGGAAACCATCCGCATTCATGGGGAAATAGGCGCTGAGGCCATGCTCGATTCGCTCAAGAGCCGCATGCTCGCCGGCGAATTCTCCCCCGAGCGCACTGTTCAATAAACGATAGAGGTTTCCCGTGCGGAATGCGGCGGAAACGACGATAGCCCAATTGATCATCCGCCTTTCGGCGGCAACCGTGCTTGCTGCGGCGGTCGGTGGTCAGGCTCTTGCGCTGCCCGAGCTGCGCCCGGGCGACGAGCCTAGCCAGCCGGAACAGGCCCAGAGCCGGGCGATCCTCCAGGCCTTCGAAGGCACGACACTGCCGCAGCCGGGTCCTGCGATCAATCGCTCGGCACAGGCCGGCGACACCAAGACAACCGCTCCCCCGGCGGACCCCAACGCCGCCAAAACCGCGCCCGCCGACGATAAACCGGCGGAAATCATTCGCGACATGACCAAGCTGCCGGCGCCGGTCAAGCACATGCGCGAGCAGCTCGTCGAGGCCGCGGCCTCCGGCGATGTCACCCGCCTGCGCGCCCTGATGGGAACCGGAACGACCCAGACGCAGGTGATGAACGGCGAATTCGAAGATCCGATCGAAACGCTGAAGAGTTTTTCAGGCGATGCGGATGGCCAGGAAATCCTCGCCATCCTGCTCGACATCCTGTCCACCGGCGCTGCACATTTCGACGTCGGCACGCCGGATGAGGCCTATGTCTGGCCCTATTTCGCGGGAAAGCAGCTTTCAACGCTGACGCCGCCCGAACGGGTCGACCTGTTGCGCATCGTGACGGCAGGCGATCTCGCCGGCATGGAAGAGAACGGCAACTACAACTTCTTCCGCGCCGGCATCAGCCCGGACGGCAAATGGAAATTCTTCTCCGGCGGCGATTGAAGCGGGATCGTAACCGCTATCGCCGCATTTGTCGCACTTGCTACCCCTGTCACCTTCGGTGACATCTCCCGCGTTATGCAGCAATGCTACCCACAGCAACTCACGGTCCACTGCAAACAACGCACGGCTTCACGATGACCGCGCCAACTTTAGCTCGTGGTCGATCTGCGAATGAAGTATAAAAGGGGATACCAGCATGTTGGTCGGCAGGACCGGAGCCGTCGGCTTGGATCGATGCTCGCCACAACGCGCGTTCACAGAGTGAACGCCTTCGTTCGCATAGTGAACGCCTTCGCCAGATGAGGGAACCCATTATGGACGTCGTCGTAAGGACTTACACAGGCAAGGGCTCAAAAGAGCTGTTTTCACTCCTGGAAGAGCGCAAGGCAGAGATCGAGAAGCTTCTGCGCTCAACAAAAGGATTTGTGAGCTACACCTTGGCTCAAAGCACTGAAAGTGACGGGGGGCTATCGATGACCGTGTGCCAGGACAAGGCAGGCATCGATGAGAGTGTCAGCATGGCCAGGGATTGGATTGCAAAAAACGCGGCGCACATTGGCGTAGATGCACCAAAGGTATCTTTGGGAAAGATCATCATCCACGCCACAAATAACTGACTTCCATACTTCCGCCCGGTCGAGCGAACCAACCGGCCGGGCGTTTTTCCCATTTCTCTCCAATTACCAGCCTTCGACGAGATTGGCCCCGCATCGATGGCGGGCAGGACGGCGCAGCACAATCCCCCCTTGAGGGGGAGATGCCCGGCAGGGGGGAACCTCTCAGCATATTCTTCCGCCACCGCATTTGCCGAACCGTTGCTACCCCCCTCATCACCCATGAACTTTATCATCCAACCGGACGGCATGGCTTGCCGCCGCCGTCGCGAAGAACTAACTCTCAGTCTCAGAACAACCGGATATCTTCACCATGCCCGCCGCCTTCCTTCCCTCGCGAAGCCTGATCCGCCTCACCGGCAAGGATGCCCAGGATTTCCTGCAGGGGCTGATCACCACCGACATCGATGGGCTGCCTGAAGGCGAAGCCCGGCCGGGGGCGCTGTTGACGCCGCAGGGCAAGATCCTGTTCGATTTTCTGGTCTGGCGCGAGAGCGACGGTTTTTTCATCGAGGCCGAGACGGCCCAGCGCGAGGCGCTGATGCGCCGGCTGACCATGTACAAGCTGCGCGCCGCGGTCGACATCGCTGCCGGCCCGGAAGGCGGTGTTACTGTGTTCTGGGGCGAGGATGCGGACAAGGGCACTGTGAAGGATGCAGCCTTTGCCAAGGCGGGCATCGCGCTGACCCGTGCGCCCGGCAAGCTGGGTGACGGGCCGGAAGCGGCCTATCACTCGCTGCGCATCGAAGCCGGCATCCCCATGTCGGGCCATGACTATGCGCTGCAGGACGCCTTTCCGCATGACGTGCTGCTCGACCAGACGCAAGGCCTTTCCTTCCGCAAGGGCTGCTATGTTGGCCAGGAAGTCGTTTCCCGCATGCAGCATCGCGGCACGGCGCGGCGGCGGGTGGCGATCGTCTCGGGCGAGGCCGCCCTGCCCGCTTCCGGCACCGAGATCTTGGCCGGCGGCAAGCCGGTCGGTACCCTCGGATCGGCCTCCGGAAACAAGGGGCTGGCGATCGTGCGCATCGACCGCGTTGGCGACGCCTTGGCGCATGGGGTACCGCTTTCCGCGGGCGATGTCACCGTCAGCCTGACGCTTCCCGCCTGGAGCGGGCTCTCCTTCCCGGTCGAGGCTGAAGAGGCCGAGACGTGAGCCCAGCAGTGACGGCGCCACGCGCCTGGCAACGGATGCTGTCGGGACGGCGGCTCGACCTGCTCGACCCCTCGCCGCTCGACGTCGAAATCAACGACATCGCCCACGGGCTTGCCCGCGTCGCCCGCTGGAACGGCCAGACGCGCGGCGACCATGCGTTTTCGGTCGCGCAGCACTGCCTGGTGGTGGAAGAAATCTTCCGCCGTTGCAACGAGGCCTGCACGGCCGATGCGTTGCAGATGACCATGCTGCACGACGCGCCGGAATATGTGATCGGCGACATGATCTCGCCGTTCAAATCGGTGGTCGGCGGTGGCTACAAGGCGGTCGAGCAGCGGCTGGAGGCGGCGATCCACCTGCGCTTCGGCCTGCCGCCGCATCCGAGCCGCGAACTCAAGGCGCTGATCAAGAAGGCCGATACGATCGCCGCCTTTTTCGAGGCCACGGAACTTGCCGGTTTCTCGGTGACCGAGGCGCGAAAATTCTTCGGCCAGCCGCGCGGTATCACCGTCGACATGCTGCCGATCCAGCCTATGCCGGCGCCTAACGCGCAACGGCTTTTTCTCGACCGATTCCATGCGATCGAGGCCGAACGCGCGGGCAAGGCGCCATGACCGCGATCGTCGTCTGCCCTCTCGCCGCCATCGCCGAAACCGCCGTCCGGCACAAGGCGCGCGAAATGGTGAGCCTGATCGCCGAAAAACAGGACTTTCATCGGCCGGGCGTGATTTCCGCCGACCGTCACCTGAAGCTGGCGATGAACGATATCGGTTTTGCCGGCACCGGCGACCTGATCGCGCCCAGCGAGGCGCATGTGGAAAGCCTGATCGCCTTCGTGCGCGACTGGGACCAGTCGGCGCCGATCGTCATCCACTGCTGGATGGGCGTCTCCCGCTCGCCTGCGGCGGCGGTGATCGCCGCGCTCTCGCTGCACCCCGAGGAAGACGATTTCGCGCTGGCTGCGAGGCTGCGCAGCGTCGCGCCGCATGCGACGCCGAATACGCGGCTGATCGAGATCGGCGACCGGCTGCTCGACCGCAATGGGCGGCTGATCGCTGCTATCAAGGGAATAGGCCGCGGCGCCGAGACCGATGGCCGGGCGTCCTTCATCCTCCCGCTAAAAATATCGCCTTGAACCTGAAAGTTGAATTTTCCTAATTGTTTAGCTGGAGGCGGGAAACCTCCATTTTTCCCTTGACCTCGCGGCCTGCTGCGCCAATTAACGGCGAAACCGAAGAAGGAGCAGACCGCCGGATGGACCAGGCGTCGGAATTCGTTGTGGCGACCAGGGCGGCGCTCGCTCAGTTGAGCGCGCTGGGGGTGCAATATTCCTTCTCCGCCGTCGGCGCGATCGTTCTCCTCATCCTCGGCTGGATGGCCGCCGGCCTGATCAGCCGCTGGGCCTATCGCGGCCTGTCGCGCATCCACGGCATCGACGCGACGCTGTCGCAATTCTTCTCCAACATCATCCGTTACGCCATTCTCGTCATCGTCGTCGTGATGGTGCTCGGCCAGTTCGGGGTGCAGACGGCTTCGGTGCTCGCGGCGCTGGGCGCGATCGGCCTTGCGGTGGGCCTTGCGCTGCAGGGCACGCTGCAGAACATCGCGGCTGGCATCATGCTGCTGGTACTCAGACCATTCCGGGTCGGCGAGAGCATCGAGACGGGCAGCGTCACCGGCACGATCGTCGATGTCGGGCTGTTTGCGACCGAACTTCGGACTGCCGACGGCGTCTACCGGCTGGCGCCGAACTCGACGTTGTGGAACGTGCCGATCACCAATTACAGCCGGCTGAAGACGCGCCGTAACGAGATTTCGGTCAGCATCGGCACCGACCGCGATATCGGTCGGACCCAGGCGAAACTGATGGCGATCGCCAGCGGCGACAGGCGGGTGCTGAAGGATCCGGCGCCGACCGTCTACGTGGCCGAATTCGATGCCGGCAGCGCCAAGCTGACATTGCGCTACTGGACGAAAAGCAGCGACTGGTGGGAAACGGGCCGCGACCTGACCCGGGACGTCAAGCTCGCGTTCGACAAATTCCCGGGCGACAAATTCCCCGACGACGGACGGCCGGAACAGATTCCAGACCCTCAGGTAGAAACCCGCGACGTTTCCGGTGAGAGCGGACCTCCGGCTCCTCACGGTGCGGACGAACCGGTCACGCAGCGGACCTGAAGGAAAGGATGCATCGGGGCCGGCTTTTCACGAGGAAGCCGGCCCCGATGCCCAAATTATTACGAAAAACGATTCGGCGGTCGGCGTCACACGGCCTTGAGGTCGTATTCCTCGCTGCCCGACCAGACGATGTCCCAGGAGGCGCCGGGGCGGACGTTGCGGATCGCCGTCGGTTCGAAGGCGACGAGGCAGCGGCCCTCATCGTGGCGCACCGATGGATAGATCAGGCCGTCGTGGCCGTCGCGCCTCAGTTTTTCGGCCAGCGCCTGCCCTTGAGGGTAACCGATCGCCGGATCTGGATCGAGCGCCGGGTGGTCTCTCTCGTCGGTGATGTCGGGATACTCGCCGATAAAATCCGCCAGCAGCTCCACATAACGCGCGGTCTCCTCGAAGAGGCCGATGAACCTCAGTTCCCGCGTCTTGTGGAAGGCGACCTCGGCGAGCGAGGTCATCGTGTCCCAGCTGCAGTACCAGGCGCCGCGGGTCTCGTCGTTGAAGCGGTTTCCGCCTTTTCGCGTGTAGGTGAAGGCCGCGTTGATATGCGTGTTGCCATAGACCTGCAGGTCGTGCTTGCGGCGTTTCCAGGCGAGCTCGCGGCGGTCGAGATAGAGGTTCAATCCGCGCTCGGCGGCAAGGCGGGCGCTGGTCATGCCCTCGATCTCGGCGAGGATCGCCAGTTCCTCGTCGCTATCCACCAGGCCGCGCAGGCTCGGCGGCTTGTGGTAGGTCGCCGGGATCAGCCGCACCAGGGCCCGGTCGCTGACCGGCGTGACGATCACGCGCCGCCCCGCAGAGCATCCAGGTAGTTTCGGACTGCCAGGAATTGCGGCAGCCCCTCGTCGATCAGCGTATCGATAGGCCGGGCGCCGCGAAACAGCGGTCCCTCGTTCGGAAGCGTCATCCACCTGGTGGCGATCGGATCGCTGAAATAGAGTTTTAAAGCCTTGAAGATACCGATCACGGCGCTGAGGCGCAGCATCTGGTCCTTGGTGAGGCCACCGGAATAACCGGGTTTTCGGGCACGTTTCCAGGTGCTTTCCGACATGTCGGCGAGTGCTGCCGCCTCGTTCACCGGCACGCCCCATTCGGCGACGACATTGCCGAACGCCTTCAGCGCAACCGCCGTCAGCTGTTCCGCCTGTTCTTTCCTTGCCGTGACCGCCATCAGAAGCTCCTTTGCGTCGAAACCAAATGTAGTTCATTTGGTCTTTATGTAAAGGTCAAATGGCCTTTATTGACACAAAGCGTCACTGCGACATGGAGGAGCGGTGTGCCCAGCCGGTCATGCGCATCTCGATCCAGGCCATCAGCGCATACATGGCGATGCCCTCGACGGCGAGCATCAAGAGGCCGGCGAAGACAAGGGGCACGTTGAACTGGCTCTGGGCGGAGCTCATCATGTTGCCGAGGCCGTAATTGGAGGCGACGGTTTCGGAGACGACCGAGCCGACGAAGGCGAGCGTGATCGCCACCTTCAGCGAGCCGAAGAAATAGGGCATGGAGCGCGGGATGCCGACCTTCAGCATGATGTCCAGCTTCTTCGCGCCGAGCGCGCGCAGCACGTCCTCGGTTTCCGGCTCGATGGTGGCAAGGCCTGTCGCGACATTGACGACGATCGGGAAGAAGGAGATCAGGAAGGCGGTGAGGATGGCGGGGACTGCGCCGATGCCGAACCAGATGACCAGGATCGGCACGAGCGCCACCTTGGGGATGGCGTTGAAGCCGATCATCAGCGGATAGAGCCCGGCATAGATCGCCTTCGACCAGCCGATGAAGAGGCCGATCGCCAGGCCCGCGACGACGGCGATCGCGAAACCGACGGTGGTCGTATAAAGCGTCTGCAGCGAGTTCTTCCAAATCGGCGACCAGTATTGGACGATCGCCTGAAAGACGCGCGACGGCGCCGGGAGGATGGTGGGCGGTGTCTGTAGCACGATGACCAGCAGTTCCCAGAGAACGAACAGGCCGATCGTGTAAAGCCAGGGGGCGAGTTTCACCCAGTTGATGTGATGGGCAAGCGGCTTGGCGGGCGTCACGGTGTTTTCGGTCAGCACACTCATGCGACAACCCTCGCGCTGGCGATTTCGCCATGCAGTTCATGCACCATGTCGTTGAAGGCCTTTTCGTACATGACTTCCAGATCGCGGGGCCGCGCGAAGGGCACGGTGTGTTCCTTCAGCACCTTGCCGGGACGGGCGCTCATCACGAAGATCCGGTCGGCAAGAAACGTCGCCTCGCGCAGGTCGTGAGTGACGAGGATGATGGTGACGCCTTGCGCGGCATGCAGGTCGCGGATGACGCACCACAGTTCCTCTCGGGTAAAGGCATCGAGCGCGCCAAAAGGTTCGTCGAGCATCAGGAGTTCGGGTTCGTGGATCAGCGCCCGGCAGAGATTGGCGCGCTGCTGCATGCCGCCGGACAGCTGCCAGGGGAATTTCGAGCCGAAGCCCTTGAGACCGACAGTTTCAAGCAGGTGCTCGGCCTTTTCGACATATTCTCGTTTGTTGGCCCGCAGGCGGTGGCGGTGTCTTTCGACGATCTCGAGCGGCAGGAGGATGTTGTCGAGCGTGGTGCGCCAGGGCAGCATGGTCGGGTTCTGGAAGGCCATGCCGACGATCGAGACCGGCTTGGTCACCTGTTTATCCGCCACGATGACTACGCCGCTCTGCGGGATGTGCAGGCCGGTGACCAGTTTCATCAGGGTCGACTTGCCGCAGCCCGACGGGCCGACGACGGCCGCGAACTCGCCCTTGCCGACTTTCATGGTGAGGCCGGAGACGGCAAGCGTGCCGGCCACGCCGCCATAGCGCATGTCGACATTGTCGATGGTAACGAGGTGGGGCATTTGGTCTCCGTTGCTGGCGGCTTGTTTCCTCTTCTCCCCAGCGGGGAGAGGTGGCCCGAAGGGTCGGATGAGGGGGCGGTTGCCGCAGATTCCGCCTTTCGCTGTTCGCTCAAGGCGTCGCTACGCTCCTCCCCCTCATCTGCCCTATCGGGCATCTTCTCCCCGAGGGGAGAAGATATATCCAATCAGGGCAGCATCCGCTGTTCCTTGGCCGGCAGGAAGCTGGCGTCAAAAACCTGGTCGGCCTTGACGTTGCCCTTGAGGCCCATGGAGACTTTCAGCGTGTCGATGGAGGCAGTGAGCCGCGCCGGGTCGATGCCGCCGAAGCCGTTGGCGACCACGTAAGGGGTCCTGATGTTCATCGAGTTCGCCATCTTCAGGCGCTCGAGCTCGATATCCTTGTTGAGCGTCTCGTTGCGCTTCAAGACGGCGGCAACGCCTTCTTCCGGCTTGGCGACGGCATCGGCAAAGCCCTTGGCGAGCGCCTTCAGGAAGCCCTTGACGGCAGCCGGGTTCTTGGCGGCGAAATCGGTGTTGATCAGCACCGCGTTGCCATAGAGGTTGAGGCCGTGTTCGGCCATCAGGATGGTGGCGATGTCGTCATCCTTGATACCTTGGGCTTTCAAGTTGAGGATGACCGAGAAGGCGAAACCGAAGACCGCGTCGACCTTGCCCTGGGCGAGCATGGGCTCGCGGACCGGGAAGCCGATCGATTCGATCGTGATCTTGGAATCGTCGATCTTCGCGACTTGCTTGAAAGCCTTCCACTGGGCGAAGGCACCATCCGGAGGAGGCGCGCCGAGCTTCTTGCCTTCCAGCGACTTCGGATCGGTGGTGATGCCGAGCGACTTGCGGCCGACGACCGCAAAGGTCGGGCGCTCGTAGATCATCATCGCAGCCCTGATCTTCTGGTTCGGATCCTCGTCGAGGAACTTGATCAGCGAATTGATGTCGCCGAAACCCATCTGGTAGGCGCCGGTCGCGACACGCGGGATCGCCTCGACCGAGCCGTTGCCGGTGTCGATGGTGACGTCGAGGCCTTCGGCCTTGAAGTAACCCTTGTCCTGGGCGAGCAGGAAGCCGGCGGCCGGGCCTTCGAACTTCCAGTCGAGCGTGAACTTGACCGCGGTTTGCGCCACGGCCTGGCCGGCGGGCATGGAAAAGCCGGCAGCAAGCGCCAGCGCCGCGACGGCCGATAGTTTTGAAAGCAGTCTGCGCGAGATCATGAAAGGTCGTCCCCCTGGAGTTTTTTGTGCGGATAGACTGTATCCAAGCGTTTATTCCGGTGCCGCGCAAGTCGAAACTGCACACAAAACAATCATACTTTTATTTTGCTCATTATGTAATCAAAGCGCCTTTTTGGCGCTCAGGACTCTGCCGAAGTTTTGAGCGGAAGCGATTGAGAAGTGCACGTCACGCGCGAGCCCTGAAATTGCTTTTCCATATCATTCAGCGCGTTAGCGGAGCGGCGAACCATGTCCTCGTCCAGCACAGGAATGCGGCAGCGGCGCCGTCGAGAAGGAAAACGAGGCAAACAGCGTGCTGGGCCGGTGCCGAAGCGCAGACCAATGCCGGCCATCCCGCCCGGACCACGGCGTAACCAAAACCCAGGTCACTACAGCCCCTAGGGGACTTCCGAAAAACACCAATGGTTTCCAAGGCTTCCAATTGGAGGGGGTTGTGGAACACGGCTCTTCCCTTCCCTCGCCCGGCAATTGTATAACCGCTTGACCGAACTCTTCACCCGCGAGCGTGCCGATGATCGAAATCTTCCTTCTGCTGCTGGTGATCCTTGTGGTGGGTCTCAATCGCAAGACCTCGGCCCGGGTGAGCGCGCTCGAAAAGGAGCTGGAGGCGATCAAGGCCGGGCTACTTGCCACACAGCCGGTTTCCAGTGCCGCACCTATAGCCGCTTCTGCGCCCGCTCCCGCTGCGGCGGCTGTCATCGCCACCGAGGCAGTGACCGAGGAACCTGCGGTTCGAACAGAACCGTTGACCCAGGCCGAGCCGGTCGCGGAACAGGCCTTGCCGGAGGAGACGATCGCGGCGAGCACCACGGCCGCGGACGTTGCTGCCATAGAGGAGGCTCCCTCCGCCGTCACGACGACGGCACCGACGCCAGCAAGGCCGAAGACCAAAGAAAACCTCGAAAGCTATCTCGGCGCCCGCTGGCCGGTCTGGGTCGGCGGCGTGGCGCTCGCCTTCGGCGGCATCTTTCTGGTGCGCGCTTCGATCGAGGCCGGGCTGCTCGGACCGGGTGCGCGCCTCGTGCTCGCCTGCCTGTTCGGCCTCCTCCTGATGGCCGGTGGCGAGATCGTGCGGCGCCGGGCGATGCCGCAGGTGTCCGACCGGTTCAGCAATGCGATGATCCCCGGCGCGCTGACGGCGGCGGGTGCGGTGACGCTGCTCGGGGCGATCTATGCGGCCTACGGCGTCTATGAATTCATCGGCGCGACGCCGGCCTTCATCCTGCTGGCGCTCGTATCCTTCGCGACGATCGCGCTGTCGCTGCTGCACGGGCAGGCGCTGGCAGGGCTCGGCCTGCTCGCCTCGCTGCTGACGCCCGGCCTCGTCGCCAGCGATGAGCCGAACGCCAATGCGCTGTTCCTCTTCCTCGGCCTCACCTGGGTCGCGGTCAACGCCGCTTCGCGCTTCCGCAAATGGACGATCGTACCGATGCTCGCCAATATCGGCATCGGGCTGTGGGTGGTCGCCTATGCGATCGGCGCGGACGAGTTCGATACACTGCCGCCGGCGCTGACGCTGATCGTGATGATCGCCGGCACCGGTTTCTTCTGGCCGGGTGCAGTCTATGGCAGGGACCGGGTGGTCAAGACCGGCTGGGGCGGAATGCTCGGGCGCCAGCCGCTGACCATCACACTGTCGGTGGCGATCATGTCGGTGCTGCCGGCGCTCGCCATGCTGGCGACCAACCCGGTGGGCGGCATCGATCCGTATTTCGCCGCCGCGGCGGTGATCGCGGCGCTCGCGGCACTCGGGGCCAGCCGGGCCTACACCGTCTGGCCGGCGATGATCGCGGCCGGCGGAGCGGTGCTGAGCCTCGCCGTCGTGGCGATTTCGCTGCTCGACACCTATGTGCCGCAGCCGGTCGGCAACGAACCGCTGCCGGTCGTCACCTATACGACGGAAATCGCCGTCAGCCTGCTGCTCGGGGCGGTCTTCACGCTGCTCGGCTTTGCTTTTCTCAGGCGCTTCCGTAAGACCGAACCGGAATTCGCGATGGTCTGGAGCGTGCTGATGTCGGGCGTGCCGGTGGCGCTGGCGACGATCAGCTTCCTCAATTTCGGCAATCTCGGGCGCGACTGGACCCATGGGCTTTACGGGGTCGGTCTCGGCCTCGTACTTCTGGCCGGTGCCGAATGGTTGTTCCGCGACCGCAACGAGACGGATGGGCGTATCGACTGGGCGGCCAATCTGCTTGTTGCCGGCTCGTTTGCCGGGTTCACGTTTGCGCTGCATGCGCTGACCAACGGCATCGTCACCACCGTTCTCCTCGCCGTGCTGGGCTTTGCCTATGTGCTCGGCATGCGGGCGCGGCCCTGGCCGGCGCTGCCCTGGATGATGGCGGCGGCGATCCTGATCGTGTTCGGGCGGATCGCCTGGGAGCCGACGCTGATCGGCCAGAACAGTCTTGGCACCACGCCGTTCTTCAACGCGCTGCTGCCGGGTTACGGCATTCCGACGCTGCTGGCGATCGTGACGGCCTATCTGCTGAAGGACTCGGCCGATTTCCGCATCCGCAACCTGATGCAGGCGCTCGCCTCGCTCGCCTCGCTGATGACAGTGGCGGTGCTGGTGCGCCACGCCATGAACGGCGGCGTGCTCGACGATCGGGTGCCGACGCTCGGCGAACAGTCGATCTACACGCTGCTGACGGTCGGCTTCTCCGGCATATTGATGACGCTCGACCTCAAGTCGCCGAGCCCGGTGTTCCGCTGGGGTTCGATGATCGCCGGCGTGCTCGCGACGATCAATGCGCTGTCGCTGCACGTGTTTGCGCTCAACCCCTATTTCAGCGGCGAAAACACCGGCCCCTGGCCTTTCTTCAACCTGCTGCTGCTCGGTTATCTCCTGCCCGGCCTCGCCTATGCGCTCGTCGCCTATTACGCCCGCGGGCGGCGGCCGATGCCCTACGTGATCATGCTGGCGCTGGCCGGCGCCGTGCTCGGCTTCCTGTGGGCGACGCTTTCGGTGCGCCGCTTCTGGCAGGGCGAAAACATCGCCGACTGGAAGGGATTTTTGGCGGCCGAGACCTATACCTATTCGGTGGTCTGGCTGCTGATCGGCGTGTTGCTGCTGGCGATCGGCTCGAAGCTCGACGCCAAGAGCCTGCGGCTCGCCTCCGCCGGGCTGGTTCTGGTCGCGGTGGTGAAAGTGTTCCTGGTCGACATGTCGAACCTCGAAGGGATTCTTCGGGCGCTGTCGTTCATCGGGCTCGGTGCGGTGCTGATCGGGATCGGGCTTTTCTACCAGCGCATTCTGGTGAACAAGGGCGGTGAACCCGCCGCCACCGATTCCCAGGAACCTGCCGCGTGATCACCTTACTCAGCGTTGCCTTTTCGCCTTTCGAGGCGCTTGCCGAAACCCTGATCCCGCATGCAACCGAGGGTGACGACGGCTCGCACGACATCGCCCATATTCTCCGCGTCTTCCGCAATGCGATGCGCATCCATGCCCGGGAAGGCGGCGACGGGCGGGTGCTGGCCGCCGCCGTGCTGCTGCACGATTGCGTCTCTGTGGAGAAGAACTCGCCGCTCAGGACGCAGGCCTCGCGGCTGGCGGCGGAGAAGGCTGCGGCGATCCTGGCCGATCTCGGCTGGAGCAAGACGGATATCTCCGCCGTCGCGCATGCGGTGACGGCGCACAGTTTTTCGGCCAACATCACGCCCGAGACGCTGGAGGCAAAGATATTGCAGGATGCCGACCGGCTGGATGCGATCGGCATGGTGGGCGCGGCGCGCTGCTTCTATATCGCCGGGCGGATGGGCTCCGGCCTCTACGACCCGGCCGATCCGCTCGCCAGACATCGGCCGCTCGACGACAAGGCGTTTGCGATCGACCATTTCGAGGTGAAACTGTTCAAGCTCGCCGACGGCTTCCAGACGGCCGCGGGCCGCGCGCTTGCCACCGAGCGGCATGCGCGGCTGAAACAGGTCCTCGAGCTTTTCATCGACGAGATTTGAAGGAGACTTCCCATGCGGATCAGCGAACTCAATTTCTATCCGCTGAAAAGCGGCCGCGGCATCGCGCTCGCCCAAGCGGAGATCGCGGCATCAGGCATTCCCGGCGACCGGGAGATGATGGTCGTCGATCCGACCGGCATGTTCATCACCCAGCGGGAATTGCAGTCTCTCGCCAGGCTCGAGGTCTACCCGGAAACCGATGCCGTGCGCTTCGTGATGGAAGGGCAAGGCGAGATCAACGTCGCCCGGCCGCCGGCCGACCGGCGCATGGAAACGGTGGTGTGGAAATCGAGCGTCAACGCAGCACTTGCCGACGATGCGGCCAATGCGGTGCTGTCGGAATGGCTCGGGCGGAATATCCGGCTGGTGTTCTTCGACGAACAGGCCCTGCGCGTCGCGAGCCCGGAATGGGCGGGCGAGGATTCGCCCGTGACCTTTGCCGACGGCTACCAGGTGCTGGTGACGACGACGGGGTCGCTCGCCGCGCTCAATGCGGACATGGCGGCGAAGGGTGAAGGTTCGGTCGGCATGGAGCGGTTCCGGCCGAACATCGTGCTAGACCACGACGAGGCCTGGGCGGAGGACGGCTGGACCGGCATCGAGATCGCCGGCATCCGTTTCGATTTCGTCAAGCCTTGCGCCCGCTGCATCATGACCACCCAGGACCAGCAGACCGGCTCGCGCGACGTGCCGGACCCGATCCCCGCCATGGGCCGCATCCGCATGTCCGCCGACCGGCGCGTGCCCGGCCCGCTGTTCGGCTGGAACGCCGTGCCGCGCGGCACCGGGCGGATCAAGATCGGCGACGGGGCGACGGTGGTTGCCGAGCGGCCGGAGGCCTGGGCGATCAAGCGGCGGGCTTGAGCGGTTCCCATCGATGATCGTCACCGACCGGCTCATCCTCAGGCGCCCCAAGCTTGCCGACGTCCCTGCCCTGTTCGAATTCCTCGGCGACCCGAACGCGATGCGGTTCACCCATGTGGACGGCTCACCGAGGGAATGCCGGCGGCGGGTGGCGGTGCACGAATGGCGGCGGCGCCGGGATGGTTACGCACCTTGGACTGTCGAGCTGAAGGAGAGTGGCCGGATCATCGGCTGGGGCGGACTTTACGACGATCCCTTCGATCCGGGCTGGGGCGTCGAGCTCGGTTACTATTTTCACCCCGATAGCTGGGGCAAGGGATTTGGCCACGAGCTGACGGCGGCAGCGATGCATGAAGCCGACGAAGTGCTGAAACTGCCGAAGGTCGGGGCCTTTGCCCGGCCGGAAAATGCCGCCTCGCGGCGACTGCTGGAAAAGACGGGCTTTCAGGTGGTGCGTTACGTGCCCGAAATGGAACGCTATTATTTCGAGCGCCTGCCCCCGGAAAGTTGAAGGGCCGCCCGGGGCGGCCCCTCCCATCACTCGGCGGGATTGAGCGCCACGCCACCCGCCACCACCTGCCGATCCGGCCGGCTCAGCAACCCATAGCCGGCGAGCATCGTGGACAGCGCCAGCGCGCCGCCGGCCACCGCGACCCAGAAGCCGTTGGAGGCGCCGTACGCATCGATAGTCCAGCCGGCGAGCGACGAGCCGGCGGCAAAGCCGATGCTCATGCCTGTCATGGCATAGGTGATGCCTTCCGTGACCTGCGACGACGGGACGATGCGCTCGATCAGCGTCATGCCGGAAATGAAGGTCGGCGAGATCGCGGCACCTGCGAGGAAGATCACCGCCGTCAGGCCCCAGAGACTGCCGACGAAGGGCATGGGCAGGGTGGTGACGGCGGCCACCAGGCTGGCCAAGAGCAGCCGGCGGGCGAGCGACGACTTGAACTTGATGGCGCCGAAGACGATGCCGACCACAAAGGAACCGGCGGCATAGGCCGACAGGATGTAGCTGGCGGCCCCCTTGTTGCCCAGCGCTTCCGAGAAAGCGACGACCGAGACTTCCGCCGTGCCGAAGATGACGCCCATGCCGGCGAAGACGACGACCAGGAACCACATGGCGAGCCGCCGCATGACCGAGCCGCCGCCTTTCATCCGATGCGGATCGACCTTCGGTTCCGTGGATTTCTGGACCACGAACAGCGTCGTGCCGACCGCCAGGAAAGCGGCCGAGGCGAGCACGCCGGCTTCCGGGAAGAGCGCGACGCTGAGGCCGATACCGAAGACCGGGCCGCAAATATAAACGAGCTCGTCGATGACGGATTCGAAGGCGAAGGCGGTATGCAGTTCCGGTCGGTCGCGATAGATCTCCGACCAGCGGGCGCGCACCAGCGCCATCATGCTCGGCATCAGCCCGGCGACGAGGGCGAAGGCAAACAGCGTCCAGATCGGCCAGCGCATCCAGGCGGCGGCGGCAAGACCGATCAGCGCAAAAAAGGTGACGAACGTGGTCGGCACCAGCACCGCCGACTGACCCTTCGCATCCACCCAGCGCGACACCTGCGGGGAGATGAAGGCGTTGGCGAGCGCGAACGTGGCCGAGACCGCGCCGGCCAGCCAATATTCGCCATGCGTCTGGGACAGCATGGCGACGAGGCCGATCGTCGTCATCGGCAGCGGCAGCCGCGCCACGAAAGCAGCGGCGGAAAAACCTTTCGTACCCGGCCTTGCGAATATTTCGCGATAGGGATTGGGCATAACCTGCTCCTTGGGTTATTTTGAATGAGGACTTACATACGCTGCGTATGTGAGCTAGATAGTCGCATACGTTTCGTATGTCAATTAACATACGACGCGTATGCGAATAATTCGGAGTCCGCATGGCAGAGAAGATGGCAGACAAGATCGTCCCAAGGATGGCTTCCGGCACGACGCCGCGGGCTGCGGCAAAGCCGCGCAAGGAAATGATCGCCGAAACGAAGGCCAAGCTGATCGCCGCCGCACGGCACGCCTTTGCGACACAAGGTTATGCCGAAGCCTCGATGGATGATTTCACCGCCGGCGCCGGGCTGACGCGCGGGGCGCTCTACCACCATTTCGGCGACAAGAAGGGCCTGCTGATGGCGGTGATCATGCAGATGGACGCGGAAATGTCCGACCGGCTCAGCGCCATCTCATCAAGGGCCGAGACGCCTTGGCAGGCTTTCGTCGACGAATGCGTCGCCTTTATCGAGATGTCCCTGGAGCCGGAGATCCAGCGCATCATGCTGCTCGACGGCCCCGCGGTGCTTGGCGACCCGTCGCAATGGCCGAACCAGAGCGCCTGCATCCGCGCCACGACCGCAAGCCTGCAGAAACTGATCGACAAGGGCACGATCCGCCCCGTCGACGCCGAAGCCACCGCCCGCCTCGTCAACGGCGCGACGCTGAGCGCCGCACTCTGGATTGCCAATGCGGAAGACCCGGACACGGTGTCGAAAAAGGCGGTGGAGGTGTTTCTGACGCTGGTTTCGGGGTTGTTGGTGGAGAGGTGAGGTTGAGGCAGGGGCGCTGCGACGTTGGCTGGGGTTAGAAGAGCCTTCGTCCGCTTTCGGCCCTTAGCCCTCATCTTAAACATGGCAGCCGAAAGTCATGGGACTAGCAGGATCACTACGAGGCGTGGTCGCCTTGGGCAACAATCTTGTGTCTATAGCTAAACGTCCGACGACAGATCAGCCTTTGATATTGAGGGCTCCTGAAGTTTGACGCCTCGCCGGGATACTCGGTGACGGTTTAGGTCGGAATCCAAGGCTACCTGCGTCATCGCATCGTGATATCGCCGAGTGACTTCCATCATGTCCTCGGAGGGGTTGCTGATACGCGAATAGGAGTGCAGGCCGCGTAGGATTCCGGCCAGCTTGTCGCCCTCATAGGTGCATAGAATGCGTTTGTACTCATCAACCGGAAATTCCAGCAATTCGGTGACTACCCGCCGGTCATAAAGGTCATTTGGTGAGGAAAAAATGTCCTCGATCGGCCTATTTGGCCGTTGTTTTTCCCGCGCCTCGTTCAGGCGGTCAGCAATCTCCGAGTCAAGTGTCCCGTCATGGATGTAGATCCGCTCCGGCTCCATCGCGCCCGGATCGTTCTTATGCGTGGCAATGAACGCATCGATGATTGGAGCGATCTTTTCCGTTAGGGAAAGCTCGCGCAGTAAGCTTACGACTCCATGCATGTTATCCGCCGACAGGAACTCCACCTCTCGGATGAAAGAATCCGCAATCTCGGTCACAACCTCCATGCCGTTCCGGAAGGAATAGTGGTACGCCTGCCATGCTTGGCGATGACGCTCCAGAGCCTGGTCTTTCAAGACCCTCCGATGAAATTCCGAGGCATGTGCGTCGATGTTCTCCTGCGTGAAATACCCATTGGTAATGCCGCGATAAAGCTCCACGTCCAACTCATCCAGATGACTGAAACCGAACTTGCTTAGCAACGTGTCCCAAGCCTCTTCTTCCGGTGTCAGCTTTTGCTCATCTCGACCCCACATCCGGCTGCCAAAGCCCTTCAGGAATTCTATCGGGGGTGCACTGGAAGGCTGATGGTGCACCCAACCCATTACGACCATCGCCGCCGCTATGGCTTCCACCGTCTCTTTCGAGAAGGCTGACAGCAGCGGCAGGATCTGTTGGACGGCGCCATAGATCTTACCGATGACGCGGATGTTGTCGATACCAAGCTGAATGCACCGTTGCCTAACGATATTCGCGATATCGTCAGTCTGGGGAATAGCTATCGCTGCGCTTTCTTCTGCCGTCGGGGCAAATAACAGGTTCCGGTCCACGACCTTTTCCAGATATGTAGCGAACTGGAGCTTGTCCGCCCCCTTCAACGCTTCATCATTAAGGAGGATGACGACTTTGCAACCACGCTCTTCCTTCAAGTTCGAGATATAGCCAAGTACGTCACTGCTGCTCAGCTTTTCGCCCTTCCGTTCAAGGTCGTCGATGCAGATGATCTGCTTGCTGATAAGCAGGCCCAAGGCAGACACCACCGCTTCAGCGCGGTTTCCCAAAATTCCGGAGACCAGTCCGAGAAATCCCTTCTTCGTGGCAGTTTCGACGGTTGAAGCGACGCTTCCAGCAGTCTCCATGCTCGGGACGTCGCCGATCTGTGCCTTCGTTACCGTGTTCTGGAGGATCTGCGATTTGAGTTCGGTGATCGAATTGACTCCGAACAGGGACACATAGGCATAGCTGTTCAGTGCAACCCCGCCGCTTACGCTACGCTGCGCCTTTGCTATGGTTTTCCAGTTGTGGGTCTTGCCTGTACCCCAGTGACCTCTGATGCAAAGAACTTCGGCTTTGGGCGAGGCTAAAAATTCTCTGATCGCGGTTCGGACACTGGCAACGGACATTTACACCACACCGGCTGGAAAGACAGAAGGGACTACTCTACCAAAAAGTGTTGCGAAGGCCGAGAGCCGCATCATCGCTATAGGGCAAAGAAGACAGGTGTGTATAAGTGGTTTTGCAGCACTTCTCATGTACGTTGATAGCGCAAAGCGGACACCACGGCCCAACCCACCCCACTCCCCCACCTCACGCATGGCAGCTATTCGCAAAAGCAGGTTGTCCGGCCCCTTGCCGAACGGTCACAACGGGGTCATCACCATACGCTGCCTGATCCTCATGCGCCGGCCGGGTTTTCGGGCGGTTTGTCGAAAGAGACTGCCTTCATGACCCCTCGGTCCACCGGCCTCATCTGCGCCATCGCGGCGGTGACGATCTTTTCGATGCAGGACGGAATTTCCAAACATCTGGGCAGCGCCTATCCGCCGATCTTCATCACCATGATCCGCTACTGGGCGTTCGCGGGCTTTGCGTTTGCGCTGGCCAGCCGCTCGGCCGGCGGGGTGAAGGTTGCGGCAAGCGCCCGCCGGCCATGGCTGCAGATTGCCCGCGGCGCGCTGCTGGCGGTGCAGATCGTCATCTCGATCTTCTCCTTCTCGCATGTCGGGCTCGCGGCCAGCCATACGATGTTTGCGGCGACGCCGCTGGTGGTCGCCTGTCTTTCGGTGCCGTTTCTCGGCGAAAAGGTCGGTTGGCGGCGGTGGACGGCGATCGGCGTCGGCTTTATCGGCATCCTTCTGATCGTCAACCCGCTCAACGCCACGTTCGACGCCCGGATCGTCATCCCGATGGTCGCAACGCTGATGTTCGGGCTCTATTCCGTCATGACCCGGCTTGCCAGCCGCACCGACACCTCCGACACCGCCTTTTTCTATACCGGCGTCGTGGGCGCGGTGACGATCACCCTCGTCGGCCCGTTCTACTGGACACAGGTCACGTCCACCGACTGGCTGTGGATGCTGGTGCTCTGCATGACCGGCATAAGCGGGCATTACCTCTTGATCCGCGCCTTCAACCTGCTCGATGCGGTGGTCGTGCAGCCGATGTCCTATATCCAGTCGGTGCTGGTCTGCCTGATCGGCGTCTTCGTGTTCGGCGAGGTGATGACCGCCAACATGATCCTCGGCGTCGCGATCGTCATCGGCGCCGGCATTTTTACCATTTGGCGCGAGGCCCGGCTCGGGCGCACGGCCCCGCCGGCGATCGATCCGCCGGGGACGCCGTAAGGGGCGTGGAGCCCCTCCCCTTGTGGGGAGGGGTCTTCGCTCCGCATCAAGATCCCTCCCGCCTGCCGGCCACCCTCCCCACAAGGGGGAGGGTTAAGCTGCCGCGCCCTCTTCCCTCGTCTGCAACGCCCTGCCCATCGCAAACTGCACGGCATTCGCAAATCCACGGCACATCAATCCCGGTGATGGATTGATTGAGCAAAAGTTGTTTTAAGAACAGCAGCGCACGCGGTATGTTCTGCTCCTGATTTTCGAGGAGGAATTGCATGCCCACGTCCGCATCGCCATCCGCGCCGAGGCCCGTTTCCATGCCCTGGCTGATCATCGGCGCCGGCGCCCTGATTGCCATGCTGACCTTCGGTCCGCGCTCGGCCATGGGCTTCTTCCAGCTTCCGATGCTCGCCGATACCGGCTGGGACCGGTCCACCTTCGGGCTCGCCATGGCGATCCAGAACCTTGCCTGGGGGCTCGGGCAACCATTGTTCGGGGCGCTTGCCGACAAATACGGCACAGGCCGCGTGCTCACCATGTCCGGCGTGCTTTATGCCGCCGGCCTCATCATGATGGCCAATGCCAGCGCGCCGGTCTGGCTGCATATCGGCGGCGGCGTGCTGATCGGCCTGGCGATCGCCGCCGGCTCCTTCAGCGTCATCCTTTCCGCCTTTGCCCGCAACGTGACGCCGGAGCAGCGTTCGATGGCGTTCGGCATCGGCACCGCCGCGGGCTCTGCCGGCATGTTCCTGTTTGCGCCGTTGAGCCAGGCGCTGATCAGCAATTTCGGCTGGTCCGACAGTCTGGTCTATCTGTCGGTACTGATGCTGATCGTGCCGCTGCTCGCCTTTCCGTTGCGCGGCAATGCCAGCTCGGGAAGCCAGTCGCACAGCCAGTTCCAGCAATCGGTAGGTGCGGCCCTGAAGGAAGCATTCGGTCATCAGAGCTACCTGCTCCTCACCTCCGGGTTCTTCGTCTGTGGCTTCCAGGTTGCCTTCATCACCGCGCATTTCCCGGCCTATCTCGGCGATATCGGCATCGCGCCCGCTTACGCGGTGATCGCCATGGCGCTGATCGGCTTCTTCAACATCATCGGCTCGCTCGCCGCGGGCTTTATCGGCCAGCGTTATTCGAAGCCCTATTTCCTCGCCTATATCTATATCGCCCGGTCGATCGCCGTGACGGCCTTCCTCATCCTGCCGCAGACGCCGGTCTCGGTGATCGTGTTCGCAATCGTCATGGGGCTGCTCTGGCTTTCCACCGTGCCGCCGACCAATGGGCTCGTCGCCATCATGTTCGGCACGCGCCATCTCGGGCTGCTGGGCGGTCTCGTTTTCCTGTCGCACCAGGTGGGCTCGTTCCTCGGCGTGTGGATGGGTGGTTATCTCTACGACCGTTTCGGCTCCTACGATCCGGTCTGGTGGCTCGGCGTGGCGCTCGGCATCTTTGCCGCCGTCGTGCATTGGCCAATCCAGGAAAAGCCGGTCGATCGCGGGATATTGCAGCCGCAGCCGGCGGAGTGACGAGGACGCCTGGGCCGGGCCTCAGCCCGCCTGGCGTTCCGTATCCTTCGAAAGCGCCTTCAGCGCCGCCTGAACGAAACCGTCGCGGGCGGCGTTTTCCGTCAGGCCACGCGGTTCGTAGACGTGGCGATGCAGGAAATAACCGGTGAGCCGGAAGGCCTCCGCCATGCTGTCGCGGTCGGCGGCGGATGCCGTGCCTTCGCTCAGGAAACCCGGCAGGGCAAGCATTCGGTCGGCATAGGGCCTGCCCGCCTCCCGGGACACGGCGCGGCCGCTTTTCGGCGAGACGTAGACGAGGTTTTCCCGTCCGCCGGTCGCCGCGCATTCGGTGAGGTCGAGGCCGAAACCGAGGTCGTTCAGCACCGCGAGCTCGAAACGCACGAAAAGCTCGCCGGCATCGGAGGGGTCGTCGAAGGCATCGAGGATGATGTCCAGCGCATCGAAGAGATGCGGATGCGGGTCGCGCTCGGGAAGCAGGCGCAGCAGCGCGCCCATGGCCTGGACGCCGTAGACGGCGGTCGCGGTCTCCATCAGCTTGGCGGCGCGCAGGCGGACCGGCTCCAGCTTGAACTCGCCGAGATGTTCGTCGAGCCTCGCGCGCCAGACGGCCTCGACCCGGTTTCCGGCCTGCAGGACCGGCTGCATCGCCCGCGACCGGCCGGAGCGGACGAGGCCCAGATGCCTTCCGCGGTCACGGGTCATCAGTTCGGCGATGACGCTCGTCTCGCCGTGGCGCTTGACGCCTATGATGATCGCTTCGTCTTGCCACTGCATGTATCGAATAAAGCTCCTTCCCGAGCCGATTCAACAATAGAGCATAAGTCCTTCGGACTGAATCGGTTTCTGCTTTCGCCCAGCTGCGGCAAAGATGCAGGTGGCTATGGGCTTGCCTGGAACAAAATGGCCTCCATTTGGATTCCTGTGCGAAAATTCGCGATGCCAATACGACCCACATCACGCCATCCCTGGGGAGCCTTCATGAAATACGCCCTCTTCGCCGCCGCCCTTCTGGCCGCCTCGCCCGCCACCCTCCTCCCCTCGCCTGCCGCCGCGCAGTCGCAGCAGCTCGAGCAGGCCTGCATCACGGTCGCCAAAAACTTCCTGCTGGTGCCGTCGATCAAGACGGGGATCGTCCAGTCCTTCCCCGAACTGGATCCGCCTGGCGCACGGCTGACCTATTCCACCCGCGAGGATGCCAAGCCGACCGACTTCTCCAACCAGATCGAATGCGAGTTCGACAAGGGGCAGCCGCCCTTCCGCCTGCAGCGCTTCTGCATTTCCGACACCTGCTACGGACCGAACGAACAGGACCAGGACAACCGCCGTCGCTACCAGGAGGTCAGGGCGCTGATGGACCGGCAGAAATGACGCGCAAGCCTATTTGCCGAGCACGTTGAGCGCCGAGGTGAGATAACGTGCGGCGAGCATCTGGCGGCGTTTGGTGGCGAGCCAGAGAGCGGCGCGGCAATGGCGCTCCAGCGGATCGGTCGCGGCAACCGCCGCAGCCGCGGACTGGATCGTGACCGTGCCGGAATAGATGTATGGAACGCCCTCTGCATCGCGCAGGCAACGACCATTCGCGATGACGTCGATCCGGCGGCCGTCCGGATGGGTGAGGCGGTAGTTTTCCCGGTATGCGTCACCGCTGACGATCGCATCGTGGATCGCCTTTGCGACCCGTTGCTTGTCGCCCTCGTTGATGTAGCGGATGACCCTCTCGATGGGGGCGCCGGCAGCCAATTCCTCCTCGGAAACGCCGAATATGTCGGCGATCACCTGATCGCCATACACCTTGTTTTCCGGCACGACCCAACTGTAGAAGCCGAGAGAGTTCGGATCATCCGAGCCCGTGTCTTCCTCTCCCGATCCGACGTCCGACATTCATGACTCTCCGTGCCACTTTGTCGATAAATTTGGATCGTCGGCTCTACGTTAGCAAGTCGTTATAATGATGGATAAAAACCGCTAGCTATCTACCTCGTCCGCAGGTGATGCCCGAGGACTTGACGCCGCCATGCGGCGGCGTAGACGGATATGGCATTGCTCAGGACTTCGGAAATTCCAGTCCCATTTCGCGGAACCGTTCCGGATCGTCGCCCCAGTTCTCGCGAACCTTGACGAACAGGAAGAGGTGGACAGGCTGTTCGAGAATCTCTGAGAGTTCCTTGCGCGAGGCGGTGGAGATCGCCTTGATGGCGTCACCGTTCTTGCCAAGCGCGATCTTCTTCTGGCTGTCGCGCTCCACGTAGATGACCTGTTCGATGCGCACCGAACCGTCCTTGCGCTCCTCCCACTTCTCCGTCTCGACATGGCTCGCGTAGGGGAGTTCCTGGTGGAGGCGCAGGAAGAGTTTTTCGCGGGTGATCTCGGCGGCGAGCTGGCGCATCGGCAGGTCGGAGATCTGGTCCTCGGGGTAATACCAGGGGCCTTCCGGCAGCGTCGCGGACAGATAGTCCATCAGGTCGTCGCAGCCGGAGCCTGTCGTGGCGGATACCATGAAGGTGCGCTCGAACGGCACGGCTTCGTTGGCGGCGGCTGCAAGCTTCAGCAGGTCCTCGTGGCGGACGCGGTCGATCTTGTTCAAGACCAGGATCTTCGGCTGGTGGACCTCCTTGAGGCCCTCGAGGATCGCCTCGGCGTCGCCGCGGATGCCGCGTTCGCTGTCGATCAGGAGAAGGATCAGGTCGGCATCCTTGGCGCCGCCCCAGGCCGACGTCACCATGGCGCGGTCGAGCCGGCGGCGCGGCTTGAAGATACCGGGCGTATCCATGAAGACGATCTGGGCGTTGTTGTGGATGGCGATGCCGCGCACGATGGCGCGCGTCGTCTGCACCTTGTGGCTGACGATCGACACCTTGGCGCCGACGAGCCGGTTCAGAAGCGTCGACTTGCCGGCATTGGTCGGGCCGATCAGCGCCACGAAGCCGGAATGGGTCGCACCAGCTGGGGTGTGACCAGCTTCGTTCTCGTCACCGGGGATGTTGTCGTTTTCGGTCATAGTGTCCAATTCATTGTTCGGCAGATGGTTTCTGCCACACGCCTTCGCGTTCGAGCATCTTTGTGGCGGCCACCTGTTCGGCGGCGCGCTTGGAGCGGTCCACGCCGGTCTCCGGCGCCACGCCCGGAACGTCGACCGTCACCGTGAAGCGTGGATCATGATCCGGTCCAGAGCGTTCGTCGACCCTGTAGGCGGGCGTCAGACCGAATTTCGCATGCGCCCATTCCTGCAGCTCGGTCTTGGCATCGCGCCGCGCGCCGTCGGCGCGGGTGGCGCGGCCTTCCCAATACTTGAGGATGAAGCCGCGGGCGGCTTCCAGCCCGCCATCGAGATAGAGCGCGGCGATCAGGCTTTCGACCACGTCGGCACGCACGTTCATCATCCGCTTGCCAGTCAGCTTCTTGACGTCGGCGCCGGTGCGGATGAAGCGGTGCAGCTCCAGTTCGTCGGCCACAAGAGCGCAGCTATCGGCGCTGACAAGCTGGTTCAGACGCACGGAAAGCTCGCCTTCGGCGGCAGTGCGGAACGTCTTGAACAGCAGTTCGGCGACACAGAGGCCGAGCACGCGGTCGCCGAGGAACTCCAGCCGTTCGTAATTGGCACTCTTGGCCGACCCGGTGCTCGCATGGGTGAGCGCCCGGTCGAGCCATTGCTTGTCGGCGAATTCATGACCTATGGCTTTTTCAAGCTGGCCGCGTTCCTCCGCCGATAGCGTCTTTGACTTCATCACCGAACGACCTTGAAAATCCGATCCCAGCGCATGTTGGTCGGCCACTTCCAGATCTCGCGGAACGAGGTGTCGTTGCCGAGCGAGAAGAAGATGACGCTGGCGCGGCCCACCAGGTTTTCGGCGGGCACGTAACCGACGTCGAAACGGCTGTCGAGCGAGTTGTCGCGGTTGTCGCCCATGAAGAAATAGTGGCCGGCCGGAACGACGAATTCCTGGGTGTTGTCGCCGCGCGAAACCGGCGAATGGTCGAGCGTGTCATAGGTGACGCCGTTATCGAGCGTTTCGCGGAAGACCGGCACGTCGGTGCCCGGATCGAGGCTGTAATCGGAGGTGAAGGTGCCGTCGCCCTGTTTGGGAACCGGCTTGCCGTTGAGGAACAGCACGCCATTGGTGACCTGGACGCGGTCGCCCGGCAGGCCGATCAGGCGCTTGATATAGTCGATATCCGGATGGCTCGGCAGGCGGAAGACGATGACGTCGCCGCGCTTGGGTTCGTTGAATTCCAGGATACGGCCGGAGAACAGGTCGGGCGAGAACGGCAGCGAATATTTCGAATAACCGTAGGCGAACTTGTTGACGAAGATATAGTCGCCGACGAGCAGGGACGGCATCATCGAACCGGACGGGATGGTGAAAGGCTGGAACAGCACGGTGCGGATCACCATTGCCAGCAGAAGAGCCTGGATGATGACCTTGATGTTTTCCCAGAGGCTGTTCTGCGACTTGGTCTCGGCTTTGTCGGACACGTTTGACGTCTTTCTGTTCGGCGCGGCTGTTGCCAGCGGTTTTGCGTTCTCTAAACCCTTCGCAAAGCGGCGGCAATGGTCGATTAGGCCTGAGGACGGGCTTCGATCACCACAAAGGCCTGTGCATAAGGGTATTCGTCGGTGATGGTGATGTGAATAACCGCTTCGTGGCCTGCCGGCATCATGCTCGCGAGACGTTCGGCGGCGCCATTGGTCAGCACCATGGTCGGTCTCCCGCCGGGCAGGTTGACGACGCCCATGTCCTTCCAGAACACGCCGTGGGCGATGCCGGTGCCGAGCGCCTTGGAGCACGCCTCCTTGGCGGCGAAACGCTTTGCATAGGAGGCGGCGCGGTTCTGGCGGCGATCGGATTTCGCCCGTTCGATCTCAGTGAAGCAGCGATGGGTGAAACGCTCGCCGAACCGTTCGATGGATTTCTCCACGCGTCTAATATCGATGAGGTCACTGCCCATGCCGATGATCATGAAATCTCCCCTGCGGCGCCCGGCCGGTTCTCGTCAGTTTTATACTGACTTGAGGGCTCCGGCCCGCGCCGTCAAGCGTTCCAGGCGCCGGTTGCGGAAACTGCGCACGCCCAGATACGTGACGGCATAGAAAACCAGGCCGCACAGGATGCCCGGCGGCAGGGAGCCGATCAGCATCGGCTCCAGGATCGGCCGCCAGAGCTGCGAGACATCGAGGTGGTGAAACAACCTGCCGAGATCGAGACTGTCATGGCCGGCAGCTTCGTTGCCAAGCATCGTCTCGCCGATCTTCCAGGTGAGCGGCCAGATGATCGGACAGGTAATCGGATTGGCAAAGGTGGTGCCGAGCGCCGCGGCGATCATGCTGCCGCCGAACAGATAGGCGAGCGGGATCGCAAACAGGATGTGGAGGCCGAGAAACGGCGTCCAGGCGCTGACCACGCCGATCGCAAGCCCTGCCGCGACCGCATGCGGCGAACCGCCGATGCGCATCACTTTCAGGCGATAATATTCGAGGACGCGGCGAAAGCCCTTGGGAGGCAGGACGGCACGGCGCAGTCTTTCACGAAATGCAAGCGGTGTACGGCGGCGAAACGGCATGGGTGCGCATCTGGTTCTGCAGCGGGATATTCATCCGTGGGCTGCGGGAATCTTCGATCGAACAGGCCCTAGCCCAAGCCGAAGATGATGGCGAAAATTGGCCCGTCTCGCATGAGACAGGGTTTTCGCGGAGGTGATCGGGTCTTCGACCGCATCGAGGCGGCACGCGAAGACCTGCAACTGCCGCGCGGCAATTTTCCGCGCGAACGGGTGGCTGGTCGAAGCGTGTCGCTTAGAAACCCGACTTGCGGAACATGCCGCGGTCGATCTGGCGCATGCGGTATTCGAGGTCGATCCGGTCGTTTGCTTCGTTCAGGTAAGCGACTTCACGGTCCTGGGTGGTGGGAACGCGGAAAGCGCGGGCGAACTTGCGTACTGAGTCAAACATGATGTCTTCTTTCCTTCTAATATTGCACTGCAACAACATAAGACGTGGCGTCATGCTTTACCAACGCCGCAACCGCCGGGCAGCCATGCGCGGGAAGCATGTCGGGTTAATGGGGATGCGCAGGAAATGGGCGATCGTCTGAGTTCCAGAGTTCCAGCATGCGGAGAAGCCGACACTCCAGAACAGAGGGAACGTGCGCCTTTGAGCGGTATTTGATATGACGGCAGGTATTGTTTCGAACACGGATGTCGGAATCGCGTTTAGCCGGTCGTCTTCAAGACGAACAAGCCATGGAGGACGACGATGACCATTACTATTACCGCCTTCGAACGGTCGCCGGACCGTGGCAGAGGGCTGGCGCGTGACATGCGCGTTCGCTGGGCGCTCGAAGAAGCGGGACAGCCTTACGACGTCCGTCTTGTTTCGTTCAAGTCGATGAAGGAGCCCGCGCATCTGGCACTTCAGCCTTTCGGGCAGATTCCGACCTATGAAGAAGGCGATCTCGCGCTGTTCGAGTCGGGAGCGATCGTGCTCCATATCGCGGAACGGCACGGAGGCCTGCTGCCGGACGATGCGAATGCCCGGGCGCGCGCGATCGCATGGATGTTTGCCGCGCTCAACACCGTGGAACCGCCGATCTTCGACCGCAGCCTCGCCAGAATCCTCGAACGCGACGAGCCCTGGTACGAAAAGCGTCTGCGTGCGCTCGACGACAGCATCCGGAAACGGCTGGCCGATCTTTCCCGCCGCCTTGGAGACGCCGACTGGCTCGATGGTGCGTTCAGCGCCGGCGATCTTCTTATGGTGTCGGTGCTGCTCCGGTTGAAAGCGTCATCGGATATGCTGGACGATTATCCGAACCTCTCCGCCTATGTCGCCCGCGGCGAAGAGCGACCCGCATACAAGCGGGCTTTCGACGCACAGCTGGCTGTGTTTACCGCCGCATCATCGGCCGGCTGACCGCGGCCGGCTCGGGATTCGAAGCCACCGCCCGGCCGTTTTGCTCGCGCGACGGGACCGATCCTAGCCCAAATCGAGAAAGCTCTATCGGCGGATTGGTGTCTTTCCGAGCAGCCTTTTCCTTGGCTAAATCCCCCCTCGGGCTCGTCGGGCGCGACTGCCGGCGGAAATGAGGAGGATGCCATGAATGATCGCAACGTATCGGTGAAGGAGATACGCCAGAACGAGAACCGCTTCCTGAGCTCCGACATCTTTGAATCAGGGCAATATGTCTTCCCCCGCCGCAACGGCGAGGGCGTCCTCAGGGAAGAGGCGCGCGACATTCCGGTCTATCATCGCTGCGACGTGCTCGTTGTGGGCGGAGGACCATCCGGAACCGCCGCGGCACTCGCCGCTGCGCGAACCGGCGCGGAGGTCGTGGTGCTGGAACGCTACAATCATCTCGGCGGGCTTTCCACCGGAGGCGTGGTGATCTGGATCGACCGGATGACCGACTGGGAGGGACGGCAGGTCATCCGCGGATTTGCCGAGGAGGTTCTCGGCCGCCTGCCGCCCGAAGCCGTCGCCGGGCCGGACCGGAGCCTCTGGGGCGTGCAGGACGCGGACCTGGCGAAATACTGGCGGCTGCGCACCTCCGCCTTCCACGGCATCGTCACCTGGGCGCCGACCATCGATCCCGAACGGCTGAAGCTGACCTCGCAGGAAATGCTGATCGAGGCTGGCGTCAGGATCGTCTTCCATTCCTGGGCGGCGACGCCGGTGGTGGAAGACGGCGCGGTTCAGGGCGTCATCTTCGAAAGCAAGGAAGGCCGCCAGGGGATTATGGCCAAGGTCGTGGTGGATTGCACCGGCGACGGCGACGTTTTTGCCCGTGCGGGAGCGAGTTTCGAGGCCGATATAGAGGAAGGCGACGTGCATCATTCGATGAATACCGGGTTCATGCTGGGTGGCGTCGACATGGAGACATGGCTGACATTCCGGGGAACCGAAGAGCAGGCCTTCGCGGACTTCAACACGCTCGGGCGCGAAACACTCGGGTTCTTCCAGACACCATATGTCTCCTGGCGCAACGACATCGCACTGTTCCTCGGGCCTCGGCAATCGGGCCTTTCCGCGCTCAACGTCGACGACATGACCGAGGTCGAAATCCGCTCGCACCGCTTCATGCAGTCGCATTGCGAATTCTTCAGAAGGCATGCCCCCGGATTCAAGGACGCCTATATGCTGCTCAGCGCGCCGCAGCTCGGCGTCCGGCACACACGGCGGCTGGCGGGGGCCGGCCGGATCGAGCGCAGCCAGTGGGCAAGCGGTACGATCCAGCCCGACGAAATCGGCGTCAGCCCTTCGGTCTCGCCCAAATTCCCGGTTCTGTCGGTGTCTTACGGGGCGCTCGTGCCGGCCAGGCTGAACGGACTGCTGGCCGCCGGGCGCCACATCTCCTGCGATGCGAACAGCCACGGTTTCATGCGCGAGATCCCGCAGTGCTGGCTGACGGGCCAGGCGGCGGGTGCCGCGGCGGGTATTGCGGCCAATCGTGGGGTGACGCCGCGGGATGTGGATATCGCCGAGCTGCAGTCGACCTTGCGCGCTCAAGGCGCCTTCGTGCGGGATGCCAGCGAGGCGGCAACGGTGGTGAGCCAGGCGGAAACGGTGCAGGGCTGATCTCAGCCGAGCTCCTGGGCCAGTCCGATGAGAAGCCCTCCAGGCCCGCGGATGTAGCAGAGCCGATACACGTCTTGATAGTCGACGACTTCGCCGACGAGCTGCGCGCCGCGTGCGAGGAGCCTTTCGAGCGTCTGGTCGATATCGTCCACGGTAAACATGACGCGGAGGTAGCCGAGCGCATTGACCGGGGCGTTCCGGTGATCTTCGACGACGGGCGGCGTGAGGAAGCGGGAGAGCTCGAGCCGGCTGTGGCCATCCGGCGTGCGCATCATGGCAATCTCGACATGCTGATTGCCCAGTCCGGTGACGCGCCCGGCCCATTCTCCTTCGATCGTCGCCCGCCCTTCAAGCTCAAGGCCGAGTTCGCGAAAGAAATCAATCGTCTCTGCGAGGTCTTCGACGACGATTCCGACGTTGTCCATCCGCTTCAGCGCCATGATTCCGATCTCCTATGTGTCGGGTCAATCTACAAGGCGTTCGCCTCGTCAAACAAAGGACGTTCCAGACACATCAACACCGACATCCACCGACGCCCGGTTCGCTGTTTTCCACATCAGAGGCTTGAATCGCGGGCACCTCTAAATTTCGGCCCCGCTTTCAAACGATCCCTCAGTCATACACCCGCTTCACATTGGCCACGCAATCCAGGTCCTTCATCTGGCTCAACAACTGATTCAGCTGGCGCAGGTCCCAGACCTCGACTTCCATGGTGATCTCGGAGAAATCGGCGGCGCGGTTGCTGCCCATGGTGAGCGTTCGGATGTTGATGTCGAGATGGGCGATCGTCTGGGTGACGGTCGCAAGCGTTCCCGGCTCGTTCAGCGTGTTGACCTCGATGCGGGCGAGGAAGCGCGATTTGTTGGCTTCGTCGAGATCCCAACGCACGTCGATCCAGCGTTCCGGCTGGTCGTCGAAGCGCTGCAAGGCGGAAGCCTGGATCGGGTAGATGGTGATGCCCGTGTCCTTTTCCATGATGCCGACGATGCGGTCGCCGGGCACGGCACCGCTCGGCGCGAACCGCACCTGGAGATTGCCGGAGAGGCCGCGGATCGGCAGCGGATCGGGACCTGCCTCGAGCTCCTCCGGCGAGACACGCCGCTGGTTCGGCAGCTTGAAGATCATGCCCGAGGCGCTGCGCATGTTGAACCAGCCGTCATCGGAGGCCGGCTTCACGGTGACGCGTTCGTCCTTGTAATCCGGGAAGACGGCGCGCAGCACGTCGAGCGAGGAAAGTTCGCCGCGCCCGACGGCGGCGATCGCATCCTCGACATCCTTGTGCGCCAGACGCGGCAGCGCGGGTTTGAGCGTATCGCGGGCAAAGACCTTGCCGGCGCGCTCGAAGGTGCGCTCCAGGATGCGGTGGCCGAGGCCGGCATATTGCTTACGGATCGCCATGCGGGTGGCACGGCGGATCGCCGAACGCGCCTTGCCTGTCACGACGATCTCTTCCCAGGCGGCAGGCGGCACCTGCACGCCTGAGCGGATGATCTCCACCTCGTCGCCGTTGTTGAGGCGGGTGACGAGCGGCATGATGCGGCCGTTGATCTTGGCGCCGACGGTGGTGTTGCCGATCGTGGTATGAACCGCATAGGCGAAATCGATCGGAGTGGCGCCGCGCGGCAGGGCGATCAGCTTGCCCTTCGGCGTGAAGCAGAAGACCTGGTCCTGGAACAGTTCCAGCTTGGTGTGTTCCAGGAACTCTTCCGGATTGTCGCCTTCGGCCAGCGATTCGATCGTATGCCGCAGCCAGGAATAGGCGTTGGATTCCTTCGGCAGCAGTTCCCCGCCCTTCACCGCCCCTCGGCCGTCCTTGTAGAGCGCGTGCGCGGCGATCCCGTATTCGGCGATCTCCTGCATCAGCTGGGTGCGGATCTGCAGCTCGATGCGCTGGCGCGAGGGGCCGACGATGGTCGTGTGGATCGAGCGGTAATCGTTCTGCTTCGGGTTCGAGATATAATCCTTGAAGCGGCCGGGCACGACGCGCCACCGCGTATGGACAATGCCGAGCGCCCGGTAACAGGACGGAATGTCGCCGACGACGATGCGGAAGCCGTAGACGTCCGAAAGCTGCTCGAAGGAGAGCGACTTCGACTGCATCTTGCGGAACACCGAATAGGGCTTCTTCTGGCGCCCCTTGACGAAGGCGTCCTTGAGACCGTTGGCGATCAGCAGTTCACGCAACTCGTCCTCGATCTTCTTGATCAGGCCCTCGTTGCGGGCTTCGAGATCGGCAAGCCTCTGGGTGACAGTCTCGTAGGCCTCCGGGTTCATGTAGCGGAAGGACAGTTCCTCCAGCTCGTCGCGCATGTCCTGCATGCCCATGCGGCCGGCAAGCGGCGCATAGATATCCATCGTCTCTTCGGAAATGCGCGCCTTCTGCTCGGCCTTCATGTGCTCCAGCGTGCGCATGTTGTGCAGGCGGTCGGCGAGCTTGACGAGCAGGACGCGCACGTCGTCGGAAATGGCGAGCAGCAGCTTGCGCAGGTTCTCGGCCTGCTTGGCCTTCTTGGAGACGAGGTCGAGGCGTTTCAGCTTGGTGAGGCCTTCGACCAGCCGGCCGATATCCTCGCCAAACAGTTCGTCGATCTCGGCGCGGGTGGCGGTCGTGTCCTCGATCGTATCGTGGAGAAGAGCCACCGCAATCGTCGACTCGTCGAGATGCATGTCAGTGAGGATGGCGGCAACTTCGAGCGGATGGGAAATATAGGGGTCGCCGCTGGCGCGTTTCTGCTGGCCATGCTTCTGCATGGCGTAGACATAGGCCTTGTTGAGCAGAGCTTCGTTGGCTTCGGGCTTGTATTTCTGAACCCGCTCCACGAGCTCGTATTGCCGCATCATCCTGAAAAATGTCCTCGATACCGCTTCAGTGCCTGCGAGTGGGCACCGGACGAAAAGAAAATGGCGCGCCAACCGTGAAGATTGGCGCAGCCATCATAAAACATTCAAGCAGATTAGGGCGAGAGAATGAACGAAAACTTGCTAAGCGAATGTTTCGCTTAGTAATCGTCGCTCTTTTCCGGCGGCACGAGGCCTTCGATACCGGCGAGCAGTTCCTCTTCCGACATCTGGTCGAAGGTAACGGCTTCCGGAGCGTCGTCTTCCTCGTCGCGATCCGAAGCGACGGACACGCCGCCGGCAGCGATCAGCGAAGCCGGATCGGGCTCGGGCTCGTCGACTTCGACATGCTTCTGCAGCGAATGGATGAGGTCTTCCTTGAGGTCGTCCGGGGAAAGCGTCTCATCGGCGATTTCACGAAGGGCGACGACAGGATTTTTGTCATTGTCGCGATCGATGGTGATCGAAGCGCCCTGCGAGATCTGGCGGGCGCGATGGCTCGCGAGCAGGACCAGTTCGAACCTGTTGTCGACTTTGTCAATGCAATCTTCTACTGTGACACGGGCCATTGCCTGTCCTTTGATCGGTGATTTCCGGAATTGATACGCCCGATACAGCCATTGCGCGGCAAATTCAAGTTTTTCCTGATAATTGACTTTTGACAAGCGGCGCAGCGTCTTCTGGGGGCGCCCGCGAAATTCAACCTCAAGCTGCTTGGATTATTGTGAATCGTGCCATAAATGACAGTTATATGAATAGTTCGTAATGTAGTGGATTATTCCGGAGATTTGGTTCGGCTTATATTGACCAGGTCTCCACCTGCAAAGCAGGTTCATAAGAAAAGGGGATGGAGACCACATGTTTGACCCAAGGGAGAAGATTGCTCTCTTCATAGACGGCGCAAATCTTTACGCTGCTTCGAAAAGCCTCGGTTTCGACATCGATTACCGGAAATTGCTCAAGGCGTTTCAGAAGCGCGGTTATCTTCTACGCGCCTATTACTACACGGCCCTGATCGAGGATCAGGAATATTCTTCGATCCGCCCGCTGATCGACTGGCTCGACTACAACGGGTACAAGGTGGTCACCAAACCCGCCAAGGAATTCACCGACTCGATGGGCCGCCGCAAGATCAAGGGCAACATGGACATCGAGCTTGCTATCGATGCCATGGAACAGTCTGAGACCGTCGACCATCTAGTCCTGTTTTCCGGCGATGGTGACTTTACCACGCTGGTGGAAGCGCTGCAGCGCAGGGGCCGCAAGGTCTCCGTGGTTTCGACCATGGCGACCCAGCCGCCGATGATCGCAGACGACCTGCGCCGCCAGGCCGACCATTTCATCGACCTCGTGTCGCTCAAGGCCGAAGTCGGCCGAGACCCGTCCGAACGTCCGGTACGTCCGGCGGAACCGACCGAAACCACCGATCTCTGATCACCCGGCATTCGCAATATCAAAAAGAAGAATAGGCGCCCGTTTTTCGGCGGCGCCTTTTTTCGTTCTGGGCTAGAAAAGGTTCATGCTTTTCGAACGCCCCTCCGACGATGCCCTTTATGATGCCCTGGTCGCCCGCGACGCCTCCTATGAAGGTTTTGCCTGGGCGGCGGTCAAGACGACCGGCATTTTCTGCCGCCTCACCTGCCCGGCCCGCAAGCCCAAGCGCGAGAATACCAGTTTCTTCGAGACGATCGCCGAATGCCTGGAAGCGGGCTTTCGACCGTGCAGCCGCTGCCGGCCAATGCTGAAACTCGGCGAGGCGGATCCGATGGTGACGCGGTTGCTTTCAGCGCTCGATACCGAGCCTTTCCGCCGCTGGAGCGAGGGGGATGTCGTGTCGCTCGGCATCGACCCCTCCACTGCACGGCGTGCCTTCAAGCGTCAGTTCGGCATGAGCTTCCTCGAAATCGCGCGGCTCAGGCGGATGGGCAAGGCGGCCGAAACGCTGAAGGAAGGGGCGAGCGTTCTCGACGCGCAGCTCGATGCGGGCTACGAATCCGGCAGCGGCTTCCGCAGTGCGGTGACCAAGCTGTTCGGGGCGGCGCCTGCCAGCCTGCGGACCAAGATCCTGCTCAGGGCCGACTGGATCGAAACGCCGATCGGGCCGATGATGGCGATCGCCGACCAGCACTGCCTGCACCTGCTCGAATTCGCCGAGCGCAAGGCGCTGCCGGCGGAAATCACGAAACTGCAGAAATTCACAGGCAGCGGCATCGTCATGGGACGCCATCCGCCGATCGATCAGATCGAGGCGGAGCTGAAGGCCTATTTCGCCGGCGAGGACCGTGGGTTCAAAACGCGGCTGGCGGGGCACGGGTCCCCCTTCCAGCGGCAGGTCTGGGAGGCGCTGCGGGCGATCCCCGCCGGGGTGTCGACGACCTATGGAGCGGTCGCCTCCGGGCTCAACCTGCCCTCCTCCACCCGCGCGGTGGCGGGCGCCAACGGCGCCAACCAGCTCGCCATCGTCATCCCCTGCCACCGCCTGATCGGCGCCGACGGCAGCCTCACCGGTTACGGCGGCGGGCTGTGGCGCAAGCGCTGGCTGCTGGAGCACGAGCGGCGGATGGTGGTGCGGAAGGGTTAGGGAGTGTCTGGCGCGAGGCGCGGCCGACGTGTCGTGCCCGTGATACCCCGAAACTTCACACGGATGCAGGTTCGGTGAACTCAAGCGCGGAATGAGACTGCTGCCTGGCCTTCCTGGCCCGAAAGATCGCCTCGACGATCAGCGACAAAGGTAAGCCGATGAAGAACGGGATGAAGAAGTAGATCACCCGGAAGGCGACCAGCGAGCCGATGGAGGCCTGGTCCCCCATGACGTGGCGGACGGTGGCTTCCAGGACGCCGAGTCCGCCCGGCGCATGGGTGATCAATATCGCCAGGTTGGCGAGCACGAAGGCGGTTGCGGCCTTGAGGTAGCTGACATCCGCCGTGGCGGCCATGACTTCGCGCAGGCAGGCGGAGACCAGCGCGAAATTGATCGTACCGATCACCACTTGAGCAATGGCGATCTTCAGCACCGGCATTTCGAAGGTCCATGAACGGATCTTCAGCGGGGTGCGGACGAAGGCCGCGAGCGCCAGGTAACCGGCTGTTGCGGCAAGGCAGGCAAAACCGATGGCGACGATCACCGCCTCGCCCAGGCCCAGCACCGAGGCGGCATCCTTCGGGTTGAGGACCATGACGATGCCCGACAGCATCGCCATGCCGATACCGACCGTGACGCCCGACAGCAGCACGATCTTCGCCACATCCTCGGTGCTCATGCCCCAATGGGCATAATAGCGGTAGCGCAGCGCGCCGCTGCTCAAGCCGGAAAGACCGACGCTCTGGCCGATCGACAGCGCGATGAAGGAGGCAAGGCCGATCTTCGGATAGGCGAGGTCGTTCCTCACATATCGCACGCCGGCCCAATCGAAGCCCGAGAGGCAGAGATAGGAACCGAAGGCGAAAAGGAGCGCCATCAGGAGGTTGAAAGTGGGGATAGCCCGGACGGATTCGACGATGTCGGAGAGCGAGTATTCGCGAAAGGTGTGATAGAGCAAATAGCCGGCGGCCCCGAAGCCGATCACCAGCATGCCATAGGTCAGGATTTTCTTTCGCATCATTGCCCCGTTGCCCCGTTGCCCGCTTGCTTCCAAGACGTACGCAACGGGATGGTGCGGATTTTGTTCCTGGGGCGACATTTCACAGCTGTTCGATGATGCGCGAAAAAGCGGGATCGTTAGGGTTATATCCGCGCGCGGGGCTGCTGAAGCCCGCCTCGGTCTGGGCCAAATCGCTGATCTCATCGACATGAAACAGGCGCCATCCGGAACCCGTTCCGGCAATCTGCCAGGCGCTGAGGGCGAGCGCGCCCTCGCCGACATAACCGAGGATATGCGGCCGGACCCTGCGCTTTACGCCCTTGTAGCGGAGTTCGATGATCCGCCGCCGCGTGATCGCATCGATGATGATATTCGGATAGCTTGTCTTCCGCACGAGAACTCCCCCGGTGCCTCCCTTAACGGCTGGGAGGCACGGAAGTTCACGGGCGATTAGGGCAAAACGGCTTCGGAGGGAGCTGCGCGGTCGTTCAGTTCGACTTCAACAGCCGCGACTTCTGGCGGTTCCAGTCGCGTTCCTTCTCGGTCTCGCGCTTGTCGTGCAGCTTCTTGCCCTTGGCGAGCGCGAGCTCGAGCTTGGCGCGGCCCTTTTCGTTGAAATAGATCTTCAGCGGCACCAGGGTCATGCCTTCGCGGTTGATGCCGGCGCGCAGACGGTTGATCTCGCGCTTCGACAGCAGGAGCTTGCGGCGGCGGCGCGGTTCGTGATTGAAGCGGTTGGCCTGCAGGTATTCCGGCAGATGCGAATTGATCAGCCAGATTTCGTTGCCCTCGTCGGAGGCGTAGGATTCGGCAATGTTGGCCTTGCCTTCGCGCAAAGACTTGACCTCGGTCCCGGTCAGGACCAGGCCGGCCTCATAGGTATCCATGATTTCATAGTTGTAGCGGGCCTTGCGGTTCTCCGCGACAATCTTGTTGACCGTGCGCTGGCTGCCTTTGGGGGCCATGGGTGTATTCCGTTCCGCCCTTTATCCGAAAACAAATCCCCGCCCATGGGCTATGAGCGGGGTTACTTGTCTATGTAATGCGGCCAATGCCGAAAGTGAAGCGGCGAGCGCGGATGCGCCTCAGTTCAACAGGCCGGCATGGCGCAGAGCGGAATCGATCGCCGCCTCGGTTGCCGGCTCCAGCGTCGAGACCAGCGGCGAGCGGACCGTGCGGTTCATGCCGCGGATCCTGTTGAGGCCGTATTTGGCCCCGCAGAGGCCGGGTTCCAGGAAGATCGCCTTGTGCAGCGGCATCAGGCGATCCTGGTATTCGAGCGCCTTGGCATAGTCGCCGGCAAGCGTCGCCGCCTGGAATTCCGCGCAGAGGCGCGGCGCGACGTTGGCCGTCACCGAGATGCAACCGACGCCGCCGTGGGCGTTAAAGCCGAGCGCCGACGCGTCCTCACCCGAGAGTTGGACGAAATCCTTGCCGCAGGTGATGCGCTGTTCCGAGACGCGCTCGATCTTGCCGGTCGCATCCTTGACGCCGACGATGTTCCGGTGCGCCTTGACGAGTGCACCCATCGTTTCCGGCGACATGTCGATGACCGAACGCGGCGGGATGTTGTAGATGATGATCGGCAGTTTCGTCGCTTGCGCGATCGCCGAGAAATGCGCGATCAGGCCTTTCTGGGTCGGCTTATTGTAATAGGGCGTGACGACGAGGACGGCATCGGCGCCGGCCTTTTCCGCGTGCACGGCAAGCTCGACGGCTTCGCGCGTATTGTTGGAGCCGGCGCCGGCGATAACGGGAACCCGCTTTTTCGCCACTTCGATACAGAGTTCCACGACGCGCCTGTGCTCGTCATGGCTCAGCGTCGGCGATTCACCGGTGGTGCCGACCGGCACCACACCGCTGCTGCCTTCGCTGATCTGCCAATCCACATGCGCGGCAAAAGCCTGCTCGTCCACTGCACCATCGGCAGTGAACGGGGTGACCAGCGCGGGCATCGATCCCTTGAACATGCAAAACTCCCAATCGACAGCGTTCATTCTGCTGCCGCAATCCGTGACTATGAGGGCTCTCGACAATTTTGGACGGGCAGCGACGCAGCCGATCTTCTTCCCGAAAGCCTTTCAGGTCGCGCACCATAAAGCGGCGGGAAAGCGGCGACAAGCGCAAGTGCCAGGGATTTCATATGGAATCTCATATAAGAAACCGCGCATTTTCATAAACGTGGTAAGCTTTCGTTAACGTGGCTGGCGGCTAATAAGGGGACGACCATTTTCGCGAGTTACCGGATGTACAGGCCTGTTCTGATCCTCGCAGCACTGGGGCTCGGCGCTGCGAGCATGAATGCGTTTGCGGCATCGCTGCCCGAGAGCGTGGCCCCCCTTCCCTATATGAAGCCCGAAAACCCGGTCGCGATCACCATGCCCGCCGCGATGCCTGTGCCGGACGTGACCGGAACGATCCCGAGGACCAGTCCTCTGGTGGTGGCGCCCGAGCTGAAAGCCGGGCTCGACGCGCTTGCCGGCAATGACATCGCCGCCGCCCTTGCCACACGCAACGGTCTCGCCGAAGGCTCGCTCGACCGGCATATCCTCACCTGGGCGATCGCCACATCCGGGGCGCCGGGCGTGCCGTCGGGTGAGATCGCCGCGGCCCAGACGGAACTCAAGGGCTGGCCGGGTCTGAAGGGCCTGCGCGCCAATTCCGAACGCGCGCTTTATCGTGAAAATCCGCCCGCCCCGACGGTGCTCGCCGCCTTCGGCTCAACCCGGCCGGAAACCACCGAGGGCACGATCATCCTGGCCCGCGCGCTGGTCGCCTCGGCCAGACAGGCGGAGGCTGCCCGTCCGCTGCGGCAGATCTGGCAGACCGAGACGCTCGATAAGCCGACCGAAGACCGGATCCTTGCCGAATTCCCCACGCTCTTTTCGACCGCCGACCACAAGGCGCGGATGGACTTCCTGATGTACAAGGGGCGTGCGGCGCAGGCCAAGCGTTTCGGCGATCTCGGCAAGGCGCAATCTCTCTACAAGGCGTGGACCGCCGTCATCAGCAATGCCCGGAATGCCGAGGCACTGCTGAACGGCATCGATGGCTCCCTGAAGGAGGATGCCGGTTATCTCTTCGCCCGCGTCGAATATCTTCGGCGGCAGGACAAATACCGCGAGGCGGCGGACCTGCTCGAAAAGGCGCCGCGCGAGGCGGCAAAACTTGTCAACACGAGCGAATGGTGGAACGAGCGGCGCATCGTGGCGCGCGGGCTTGCCGACCAGGGCGAGTTCAAGCTCGCCTACCGGACCGCGGCCAACTATGTCGCCGCCTCCTCCACCGATATCGTCGATGCGGAATTCCACGCCGGCTGGTATGCGCTGCGGGCGCTGCATGAACCGGCAACCGCCGAGAAACATTTCCGCAAGATCCTCGATACCTCGAACAAGCCGCTTTCGGCGTCGCGCGCCCTCTACTGGCTCGGCCGCGCGGCGGAAGACGGCGGACCGGGCAGCGCCAAGGAGTTCTTCGCCAAGGCGGCGCATTTCTCCAGTACGTTCTACGGCCAGCTTGCCGCCGCACGGCTCGACCTCAAGTCGCTCGACGTCACCTATCCGACGCCGAGCGGAGCCGACCGCCAGAATTTCGAAAACCGCGAAGCCGTCCGGGCGATCGCAAGGCTCGAAGATGCCGGCCATGGCAAACGCGCCGCGGTGCTTTATCGCGCGCTGGCCGAAGAGATGACCAGCCCTGGGGAACTCTCGATCCTCGCAGCCCGAGCCGAATCGGAAGACAATCACGCCCTGTCGCTACAGATCGGCAAGACCGCCTTCAGCCGCGGCATCGACGTGGCCGCACTTGCCTTCCCGATCGGCGTCATTCCAGCCGGTGCCGATATCGCCGGTTCCGGCAAGGCGCTCGCCTATGCGATCGCCCGCCAGGAAAGCGCCTTCAACCCGGGCGCGGTTTCACCCGCCAACGCCCGCGGCCTGTTGCAGATCCTGCCCGGCACGGCGCAGGGCGTCGCCAAGCGGCACGGCCTCACCTACGCGGCAGCAAGGCTGACCACGGATGCGGGCTACAACGCCACCCTCGGCGCCCATTATCTCGGCGAACAGATCGACACGTTCGGCGGCTCCTACATCCTCACCTTCATCGCCTATAATGCCGGCCCGAAACGCGTGCCCGAATGGATCACCCGCTACGGCGACCCGCGCGGCAAGTCCCTCGACGAGGTGGTCGACTGGATCGAGCGCATCCCCTTCCCCGAAACCCGCAATTACGTGCAGCGGGTGATGGAGAACTATCAGGTCTACAAGGTGAGGCTTGGGCAGAAGGCGGATATCGGGGCGGATCTGAGGTTCGGGCGACAGTAATCAGGCTGCGGTCTGATCGAGATCGATTTTCTCTTCTTTTGAATAAAGGATGCGACTGGCTGCCGTAGCCTCGCCGGCGATGGACAAACTCACATCGCGGTAGTTCGCTGCCTCGGCGCCTGGCTGAACGCGAACGGCCGCTCCCGAATTCCAAAATCACCCGGGATTCATTTCGAACCACCATCCCGTTGCCGCCGAAGTTCCTTAAAACAAAAAGCCCGGCACGAGGCCGGGCTTCTAAGCTTCATCCGATCAAATCAGATTAGAAGTCGCGCTGCAGGCGGACGATACCCTGTACCGTGCCGTCGTTGTCGCCAATTTCCTGATAGTTTACAGCAACCTTGGCAGCGAAGTTTTCGACGATCTGGTAGTTGACAGTTACGCCAGCGCCCCAGGCATCGTCGCCGAAGAAGTCGCCGTCTGCGTCAACTTCCGTATTCCAGATGTACTGGGCTTCCGGAATGATTTCGAGCTTGTCGGTTGCCTTGAAGGAATAGGCAACGGCCACAGCTGCTTCACCAGCACCGGTATCGGTTACGCCGTAGTAGGCATTGTCACCCGACGACCAAACGCCGGAGAGGTAGAAGGTGCCCGGGCCAACCGCAACCGAGCCGATTGCACGGACAGCACCGTTTTCGGCACCGAAGTCATAAGAGCCGAGCAGTTCGAGCTTGGCCGGGCCGATAGCCGCCTGGATGATAGCTTCGATACCGACGTTCTGGCCACCAACGCCCTGAAGACGCGACAGTTCGTCAACCTGAATGCCCGCCGTGAAGGCCGAGCCGGTATAGGTGTAGGAGATCGACTGCAGACGGTTCGAACCGAGGTTGTCGAGTTCGCCCGGAAGGTCGTTTGCATCCCACCAGTTCAACCAGCGACCGACGCGGAAACCGCCGAGCTGGATATAAGCTTCGTTGATATAGGCGCCGTTGGGTGAGCTGCTGTTGGACGTGTAACCAACGTCCTGGTTGGCTTCGAAACGAACCGAAGCAACCGAGGTCAGCGTGCCGAGTTCGGTGTCGGACTTTGCCGTGAAGTCGAGCTGAGCGCGGCTGTACGAATCCCAGTCGCCGTTGTTAAAGGCGTTCGTGTCTTCGCCAAAGCCGACTTCGAAACGGACATAACCGCCGATCTTGAGGCAGGTTTCGGTGCCCGGGATGTAGAAGTAACCAGTGCCGAACGCGTCGCAGACGCGAACGTATTCCATGGGCTCCGGTTCAGCAGCGACGATGGCGTCGGCAGCCTGAGCGCCGGAAACTGCCGCGAGAGCCGCTGCAGAACCGAGAAGAAGGCTCTTAATGTTCATTCTTTTGACCTCCAGTCAATTTCTCTGAATGCTAGTTCGCGCCCGACCAAAAATTGATCAAACACGTAAAGGCCGCGAAAGCAGCCCTATCCCCCGATATCAACTCCCCATGTGGAGGCCCTGCATAGAGGCCAACCATTTATAGAGAACTCCCCCGGATAACCGGGGGAGTTCCTTTATTATTAGAACGTGCGATCGAGACGAACGAAACCGTTCCAGAACTTGTTTTCACGCGACGTCAAACCATCGGTCTGGGTCTGGTTGTAGTTCGCGGTAACCTTTGCGGTGAAGCCCGGAACGATCGTGTAGTCGACCGTCAGACCAACGCGGTAAGCCTCGTCGTTACCATAATCGCCAACGCCGTCAGCAGCATTCCAGATGTAGGAACCGCCGGGGGTGATGGTCAGCTTGTCGCCGACCTTGAAGGCATAAGAAGCCGCCAGGGTCCATTCGCCACGGTTGGCGTAGGCATTGTCGAAGTTCGCATCACCGAGACCGCTCGACCAGATGGCGAGAGCCTGGAAGGTGCCCGGACCGACCGGAGCCGAGATGAGGGCGCGAACGGCGCCTTCTTCTGCACCCAGATCATAAGCGCCGAGAAGGTCGAAAGCTACGCCACCGAACTTGGCAGTTACGATAGCTTCGATACCGACGTTCTGGCCACCAAGACCCTGAAGACGCGACAGTTCGTCAACCTGAACACCAGCGGTGAAGGCGCTACCCGTGTAGAAGTAGCCGACAGACTGCATACGAGTGTTCTGGGTACCGGAGTTCCAATCGGATTCGCCGTTGATACCCTTATCCCAAGGGTTGTAGTAACGACCAACCTTGAAGCCGCCGAGCTGGATGTAGGCTTCGTTGATGTAGGCCGGGTTAGAGCTGCTGTTGGACGTGTAAGCAACGTCCTGGTTGGCCTCGAAACGAACCGAAGCAACCGAGGTCAGCGTGCCGAGCTCGGTGTCGGACTTTGCGGTGAAGTCGAGCTGAACGCGCGACCAGGTATCCCAGTCGGTGTCGTTGAACGAGTTCTCGTCCTGGCCGATGTTAGCTTCAAAACGGACATAACCGCCGATCTTGAGGCAGGTTTCGGTGCCCGGGATGTAGAAGTAGCCGGTGCCGAAAGCGTCGCAAACGCGAACGTATTCCATGGGCTCCGGTTCAGCAGCTACGATGGCGTCAGCTGCCTGAGCGCCGGAGACTGCTGCGAGGGCAGCAGCGGAGCCGAGAAGAAGGCTCTTGATGTTCATTTTTGACCTCCAGTCAAAGTTTCGTATGGGTCTGGGTTCTTTTTGCTGAAGGACAGCGTTCCCTGCCCCATCCCCGTCGATTGCTAGAAGAAGGACGATCCACCGCCTCGCTTCTGGATTTGAAAATACAAGACGGGGGAGGTCATGCAATCTGGAACTTCAATCGGGTGCCCTTCCGGTACCCGCTTCCCATAAGTCTGTTGCTGAAAGGACACAAAGCAGGGTGCCGCATTAGGTGGTATTTTACGCTTTATTAAGAAAGAGCTTATGCCGCAGTCACTTAGCGCAACGGAAACGCGGCTGAAGGACTCAAGGCGCCGACCAGGATTCGCCAGCGATTCCTTTCTGCCAAAAGGGCTGGAAAGCTGACAGAAGGGGGCCGTATACAGGATTGGGGCGGGCGCTTTGGAGCCAGGAATGGCGGAGAAGATGGGATTCGAACCCACGATACCCTCTCGGGTATACTCCCTTAGCAGGGGAGCGCCTTCGACCACTCGGCCACCTCTCCGGTCGGGCCTGATTATTGGGAAACGATATCGATGGCAAGGTCTTTTATGGAAATGTCATGCGATTCCATCGGCAATGACACGCGAATCGCAACAAGCGATTCCATTCTTGCAGCTTTGGTGATTCTCAGTAGCCCGAACGCTGCTTGCCGATCCCGCCACCGCGGCCGTAACGGCCGGCCAACGATCGCAGCGCGCCGGAAAATTCGGTGACATCGGCGCCGACCGCCACGAAGCTCGCGCCGAGATCGAGATAATGGCGGTTCAGGGATTCGCTGAAGGTGAGGATGCCGGCCGCCTTGCCGGACTTCACGATCGTGCCGATCGCCTTCTCGATCACCTCCTGGACCTCCGGGGCCTCCATGCGGCCGAGATAACCCATGTCGGCCGAAAGATCGGCCGGGCCGATGAAGACGCCGTCGATGCCATCCACGGCTGCAATGTTCTCCAGGTCGCGGATCGAGGCCATGGTCTCGGCCTGGACGATCAGGCAGATCTCGTCGGCGGCGGTCTCGGCATAGTCGGGGATGGCGTTGAAGCCGGAGGCGCGGGCAACGGCGGCACCGACGCCGCGCACTCCGCGGGGCGGATAACGGACGGCGCGGACGAGCTCCCTCGCCTGCTCGGCCGAATCGACCATCGGCACGAGCAGCGTGCGGGCGCCGATATCGAGCATCTGCTTGATGACCCACGTCTCGCCGATCGGCGGGCGCACGACCACTTCCGAGGGAGAGGTGGCAAGCGCCTGCAATTGCGCCAGAATGCTCCGCAGGTCGTTCGGCCCGTGTTCGCCGTCGATCACCAGCCAGTCGAAACCGGCATTGCCGGCGATCTCGGCGGTCAGTGCCTCGCCCATGTTCAGCCAGAGGCCGATCTGCGGCAGGCGGGCCTTGAGCGCGGCCTTGAAGTGATTCTTCGGCGCCGGCATGGCGTTTCCCTTCAGGCGAGGAGCTGTTTCAGGTCGGCGGCGGGATCGGCAAGGATGGCGCGGTCTGGTTCGATGCCGGTTTCGAGCAGCTTCTTGCCGCTCACATAAGCCTTGGCGTCGTTGATCGCGTCGACGGCGATGAACCGTCCCTCGCGGAAATACCAGATCGACAGGCTGCCCTCGCGGGCGCCCTTGCGCACCAGGGTCTCGTCATAACCGAGGTTGAAGCCGGCGATCTGCAGCTTCACGTCGTACTGGTCAGACCAGAACCACGGCTTTGCGTCATAAGGCGTGGTGCCGCCGGCGAGCACCGCTGCGGCTGCTTCCGCCTGATCGACGGCGTTCTGTACCGATTCGAGACGGATACGCTTGCCCTTCCAGGGCAGCATGGCGCAGTCGCCCATGGCGAAGATCGAGGGATCGGAAGTGCGGGCGAACTCATCGACGATGACGCCGTTGCCGACGTCGAGGCCGCATTGCTGCGCCAACTCGTCGTTCGGTTTCACGCCGATACCGACGATGACGAAATCGACATCGATCGTGCTGCCGTCGGACAGCTCGGCGGCGCGCACGTGATTGCCTTCCGGGCCACCTCCACCGATCAGCCGGTGCAGGCCGGTCTTTTCGCGGATAACCACGCCGTGGCTGTCGTGGATGGCGCGCATCACGTCGGCAGTTTCCTTTGCAGCAACCCGCTGAAGGATGCGATCGGCCATTTCGATCAGCGTCACTTCGAGGCCGAGATGGCGGGCAACGGCCGCCGCTTCGAGGCCGATATAACCGCCCCCTATAATAAGGAGCCGCCGGCCCGGCTTCATTTCGCCGGCGAGCAGGTCGGCATCGCGCTTGTCGCGCACGGTGAAGACGCCGTCGAGATCGCCGCCGACGCTTGCCGGCAGCGTGCGCGGCGTCGAGCCGGTGGCGAGCGCCAGAGTGTCGTATTCGATGACCGCGCCGTCCTGCATGCGCACGGTCTTTGCCTCGCGGTCGATCTCCTCGACATAGGTCGAGAGCAGAAGCTCGACATCGTGTTCGGCAAACCAGCTTTCAGGCCGGAAGGTCAGCCGGTCGAATTCCATTTCTCCGAGCAGATACTTCTTGGAGAGCGGCGGGCGCTGGTAGGGGATCACGTCTTCCGAACCGATGATCGTAATCGGCCGTGCATCCTTCAAGGCCCGGAGTTTCGCAGCCAGCGCAAAACCCGCCTGCCCGCCACCGATGATAACCAACCTGCCCGTCACGTTTCGCTCCCCATACCGATCATGGTTTCCCTTGAGATAGCACCATTGATCCGATCGAAAGGGGTATCCCCGCGACACCGGTCCGTCAACAACGCGACATGCCCGATTACGCGCTTTGAGTTCGCAGCTGTTCCATCCGCCAAGGAAAAGCCGCCTCGTCAGCGATCAAATTCCGGTTTTTTCGGCGATATCCCTGCCTATCCGTCGAATTTTATCATTCCGTTTCAGAATGTGTCAGCGCAGGAGGAATATAGTCACATGGTAGGAATGAAACAGGAGGGTGTCATGCCCTTGATCATGGACCAGGACCCAAGAACACACGGCTCACGCGACCAGGCTTTCGAGAAGTTTTCGATCGATCGTCCCGGCAAGATCATCTTCGTCGGTCATCATCTCAGCACCAAGACGAGCTTCCGCTGCCTGATCCGCAGCATCTCGCTGTACGGCGCGGAACTCGAGGTCAGCCCGAACCTGCCGGTGCCCAACAATTTCTTCCTCGAGATCCTCGGCATCCATGACGATATCGGCTGCACGCTGATCCGTCGCGAGGAGGAAAGGGTCACGGTCGGCTTCAACATGCTGATCGATGCGGAATTCCTGCATCACGTGATCCGGCTGAGTTTCGAGACGAGTCATTGACCTGCAGATAGTCTCGCGGCCTGAGGGCCTTCTTCGCCCGCCGCCTGTCGCGACCACCCGTCAACCACGACAGAAACGGCACGCTCCACAGCAGCCCTCGCCACTCGGCGCCCTCCAGAGGATCGGCCATCGGATCCCGCCGCCCGCTCCGGCAGCGCTTCTTCCCATTCACTTGCTCCCAAAATCTCACTTGGTTGAGAAACATGGCGGCCACTCCATCTATGATGTGATGCCGTCGAGCTAGTGGTTTGCGGCTCCGGCTTGTAGACGCGCCGGCAAAAGCCGTTTTTCATCCGTGAACGATGGGAAAATCACCGGTGAAACCCTAAGGTGCCTCAGATGACGGATGCGGGCTGGGACGATCTCAAACTGTTCCTGCATGTGGCGAGCGAGGGAGGCTTGAGCGGCGCCGCCGCCCGCACGGGCCTCAGTGCTCCGACGATCGGCCGGCGAATGCTGGCGCTCGAACGGGCAACCGGGCGGACCCTGTTCGTGCGCAGCCAGCAGGGCTACCGGCTGGCGCCGGATGGCGAAACGCTGCTCGAACACGTCCGGGCCATGCAAAGGACCGCCGACAGCATCGCCGACTGGAACGCGCAGGCGTTTGCCATGCCGATCGTCTCGATCGGTGCCGATGCCTGGCTTTCCGGTTACATCGGCGAGCACACGCCGGAGATCAGGAGCAAGCATGACCGGTTCCGGCTCTGCTGCAAGTCGTTGCACAAGGGCGTCGATTTCACCTATCGCGAGGCGGATATCGGGATCGTCGCCCGGAGGCCGGAATCAGGCAATGTGGCGATCCGCCGATCGGTCGCGGTTGCACACTCTATATATAGGGCGAGCGGCCTTGCCGAAGACGAGAACATCCCCTGGGTTTCGCTGGGCACCGACAGCTCCCATTCGCCTGCCGACAAATGGGTGTTCCAGCATCACGAAGCCGACATTCGCACCTGGACCAATTCGCCGGATATCCTGCCGAGGCTGATTGCCCGCGGCAACGGGCGCGGCGTGCTGCCGTGCTTCATTGGCGATTCCGTCCCCGGCCTGGTGCGAGAGGGCGGCATCATCGCCGAGCTTACCCAGACGATGTGGATCGTCGCCAACGACGACGACCGGCATCGGCCGGAGGTACGTCAGGTCATCGAAAGGCTCGACGCGCTTTTCAAACGGGAGGCGAAAAGATTTAGCGGCGATGAAGCCTAATCGGCCTCAAGCAGACTTGCATGCCGGTGAATCGACCTTATTGTGTGCCGGTTTTAGAGAACCGGAACTGAAGTCCATGCCTGCATTCTCGCGCTTTACACCGCTGATCAGCGCCCTTCCCGCCAGCGTCCCCTTCGTCGGTCCCGAGGCTATCGAGCGCAATCGCGGCCTCATGGTGAAAGCCCGTATCGGCGCCAATGAAAACGGCTTCGGCCCGGCGCCTTCCGTCATCGAGGCGATCAGCGCCGCGGCCGCAAGCACCTGGAAATATGCGGATCCGGAAAATTTCGAGCTCAAGCAGGCGCTCGCCGCGCATCTGGGCTGTCAGTCCGACAACATAGCCGTGGGCGAAGGCATAGACAGCCTGCTCGGGCTGATCGTGCGGATGGTGATCGAGCCGGGCATGCCGGTCGTCACCTCGTTTGGCGCCTATCCGACGTTCAACTTCCATGTGGCCGGCCATGGCGGCCGGCTGGTGACGGTGCCTTACGTCGACGATCGGGAACACCTCGACGGGCTGATGGAAGCCGTCCGCCGCGAAAACGCGCCGCTTGTCTATTTCGCCAATCCGGACAATCCGATGGGAAGCTGGTGGGATGCTGACAGCATCACCGCGTTTGCCAGGGCGCTGCCGGAAACCTGCCTGATGATTCTCGACGAGGCCTATTGCGAAACCGGCCCGGCCGGCGCGACGCCCGATATTGCCGCGCTGATCGACCGGCCGAACATCATCCGCACCCGGACCTTCTCGAAGGCTTACGGCATGGCCGGTTCGCGAGTGGGGTATGCGATCTCGACGCCCGGTACGGCCGAGGCCTTCGACAAGATCCGCAATCATTTCGGCATGAACCGGATCGGCGTCGCTTCGGCGCTCGCGGCGCTGAAAGACCAGGCCTACCTCGCCGAGGTGATCGGGCAGATCAAGGCCTCGCGGGAGCGGATCGCAGCGATCGCTGAAGCCAACGGGCTGAAGCCGCTCGTCTCGGCGACCAATTTCGTGGCGATCGATTGCGGTCGCGACGGCGCCTATGCGCGTTCGATCGTCGATGGGCTGATGGAGCACGGCGTTTTCATCCGCATGCCGGGTGTGGCGCCGCTCAACCGCTGCATCCGCGTGAGCACGGGGCCGGAATCGGACATGGCGCTCTTCGAAGAAGCGCTGCCGAAGGTGCTGAAGGGCCTTTAGGCCTATAGGAAAATGACCGCGCCGGCCTTGTTCCTGCCGGTCGCGGTCTCAATTTCAGGCGCCAGGCCCCGTCCGGACCCGACAGCCTTGTCTCCCGATCCCATTTTTGGGTTGAAGTCTTTTGGATTGTTCTCCCGCCGGCCCTCTTGCGGGGCCGGTCAATTCGTCGCCCATAGCGCTCCTTCAAAAGGGGCTCAGTGCATGGTCATCCATTCGCGAGCGGCGCGGAGTGCCTCAGCCAGCTGCATCTTGCTCATCGTCTGGGCGAGGTCGGCGCGCAGTTCGGCGGCGCGGTCGGAGCCCTTGATCGCGGCGATGTTGAGCCATTTGTGAGCGGAAACGAGATCGACGTCGCAACCACGGCCGGTCGCATACATCAGGCCCATTTCGCAGAAAGTGTCGGCGCGGGTTTCGCCACCCATGGTGGCCATTCCGGAATTGTTCATTTCAAAGCGTGCCATCGGTTTGATCCCTGTTAAAGCCTGTTGTTCGTCGTCTGCCCTGTTTTTGCCCTTTCGGGCTCCGTCCGGATCACCGTCTTCAAGCGGCTGTTTTGATCCTTCCGGCCGGCGGTTTTTTCCGCTCGTTTGATGACTTCACTATGCGCCCAACCTTCCAAAAGACGCCTAAAAAGCATGATTAATTCAACGAAAACAAAGTTCAAACGCTTCGTAAACTTGAGTTTTTGTTAAACATGGGATGCCTTGCATTTTAAGGATTTTGCGGAGATTTTTACGAAAAGTTTAGAAAAGGATTTAAACTGATCGCTAACCACGAATCCGGGTCGCATCGGCCAATTCGTCTCCGGCCTGTGGAAAAAGTGCCCTCCCCGAGCGCGGAAATTCCGCCGCTTTCAGCCAATCCGATATTTACCTTTACGTGTGCGTAAGATAAATTTCGGCGCGAGTTCGTGCGGAGGAATGCGAACTGGAGGAAACCGCGCCGTTTGTTGCTGCGAAGGCTCGGCGGCGGAAGCGAAGGAGGAACCTATCATGATGCACAGACTGATGCTTGCTGCCATGCTGACACTTGCCGCGACCGGAGCCCAGGCCGCCGAGGCGATCGAAGGCAATTGGAAGACCGCCAGCGGCGAGACCGCGGTGATCGGCAAATGCGGCACCGCCTATTGCGTGACGCTGAAGACCGGCAAACATTCCGGCAAACAGATCGGCAAGCTCTCCGGCAAGGACGGCGAATATAGCGGCGAGATCACCGACCCGGCGGAAGACAAGACCTATAGCGGGTCCGGCTCGGTCAGCGGCAATTCGCTCAAGATGAAGGGCTGCGTTCTAGCTATCCTCTGCAAATCGCAGACGTGGACGCGCCTCTAAGCCGATTACCCAAATATCGTCCCATATAAAGAAGTGCAGAGATGGTCGCGCCGGCAACGGCACGGCCATTTTTCGCTTCTACCCGTCAAGGGCCGCCTGAATCTTTTGCTGCGCCGCATCAAGAAAAGGCAATCTGATCACGGAAACGGCATCGACTTTGACCGCGGAATTTCGCGGAATTTCCCATGTCACAGTTTTGTGAAAAGCTTGCATACCCCTTGAACACGTTTCATGCCATAAAAAAGCCGTAAAAAAGCCACGACACCTGAAAATCCACACGCCGAGGGTGCAGAACCCCTATTCCCTAGATATCTGTCTGTTTTCGCTTATTTTTTATCTTACCAAATCGTAACTTAATCGGTTTATTTGTGGCATTTTCCAAAAAATTAGCATGCTCAGCACTTTTTACGGGTATTTCTGAGCGGCGATTTTCGTTGTCAACGTTTCGTTGACAGCAGTCGCCGAAACGAGGGCTTTCGGATCGAACCGATCGGTCCGATATCAGCATCGCAAACAGAAATTCACTCCGGTTCGACCCAAGACCGAGCCGAACATAACCCAAGGATAAAGACAATGACCAAGATCACTTCCGCAATCGCCGCAGCCCTCATCGCTTCGGCCTCGTTCGCTTCCGTCGCCCTCGCTGAAGGCGACTATTATGAAGGCGCCTCCAAGGCCTCCGCTACCGTCGATCATGTTCAGACCGGCAGCATTGCTCAGGATCAACAGAACCAGATCCAGGCTTCGGTCGACCGCGGCGACTACTACGAAGGCGCAAACCGCCCGAACTAATCGCAGCTCATTCAAGATACCGAAACAATCGTCCGCAGGCCAGGTCGCAAACTTAAAGCCGCGGAACACTCTGAAAGGACTACCACAATGACCAGGATCACTTCCGCTATCGCCGCTGCCCTCATCGCTTCGGCTTCCTTCGCCACCGCTGCCCTTGCTGAAGGCGACTATTACGAAGGCGTCTCCAAGACTTCCGCCGTCGTCGACCAGCAGCGCCCGGCAACACACCAGAAGGCCCGGGGTTCGGCCAGCTACGGCTACACGGGTTCGGTCTCCAACGCCCAGTCGAACCAGTCGTTCGACGGCACGGTCACCCTGAACCGCGGCGACTACTACGAAGGCGCAGTTCGCCCGAACTAACCGCAACTCATTCAAGACACCGAAACAATCATCCGCAGGCCAGGTCGCAAACTAAGAGCCGCGGACAACTCTGAAGGGACTACCACAATGACCAAGATCACTTCCGCTATCGCCGCTGCCCTCATCGCTTCGGCCTCCTTCGCTTCCGTCGCCCTCGCTGAAGGCGATTATTACGAAGGCGCCTCCAAGGCTTCCGCTACCGTCGACCATGTTCAGACCGGCAGCATCGCCAAGGACCAGCAGAACGCCCACCAGATTCCGGCTCCGGTCGGCCGCGGCGACTATTATGAAGGCGCAAACCGCCCGAACTAATCGCAGTTCACTCAACACACCCAAACAATCGTCCGCAGGCCAGGTCGCAAACTTAAAGCCGCGGAACACTCTGAAAGGACTACCACAATGACCAGGATCACTTCCGCAATCGCCGCAGCCTTCATCGCTTCGGCCTCCTTCGTCACCGCCGCTCTCGCCGAAGAAGGCGACTATTACGAAGGTGCGCAGCCCACCGAGCAGGCCCAGTCCGTCCATGGCGCTCGCGTCGACAGCTTCGGCTATACCGGTTCGATCGCTCGCGCCAAGGGTTCCGCCCAGTCGAACCAGTCGTTCGACGGCACGGTCACCCTGAACCGCGGCGACTATTACGAAGGCGCAGTTCGTCCGAACTAACCGCCTGATATCCAAGATACCGAACATATGTCCGCAGGCCGGGTCGCAAACTCACTGCCGCGGGCAACTCTGAAAGGGATAAGACAATGACAAAGATAACTTCCGCCCTCGCCGCAGCCCTGATCGCTTCGGTTTCGTTCGCCGGTGCAGCACTTGCTGAAGGCGACTATTACCAGGGTTCCCAGAAGACTGGGCCTGTCACGTCCATCGATCGCATGAACACCGGCAGCATCGATCGTCAGGACGGCAAGCTTCCGTTCAACAATGGCGGTGGCCGCGATAACCGTACTTCCGATCTGGACAGCGGCGACTACTACAGCGGCGTCAACCGCCCGAACTAACTCTGAAGTTCGCTCGCCATCGATAGCCGCATAGGCAAGTGCCCCGTGCGGGATCGGAAAGACTGAAAAAGCAGGATTGAGATGAAATACCAGCCGCGCGAGCGGCTGGTATTCGCAGTTCATTCAAGACACCGATTGGAAAGACGGGTCGCAATCGTCCTTCCGGTGCGTAATGGCCGGACTCTGAAACCAGCCATCGAGTTCAAGATTAAGTGAAGCTTTTCCACGAATCAATCACGTTGATGCTCTTCTTCGTGAGATTCGCTATTTTCCCCGCGGCTGGCGCCGCTCTTCTTCACGATTCCCGCCATTTCTCCATCCGGAGACAGGATTGGCGGCAATTCCCTTTCATTTTTACGGGAACGATCCGTGCTCCGAGCGATTGTACCTCCGCTGCGGCGGCGTGGATTCGCCTCGCATTATGGGAACAATGGAAAGGACAGGAAAATGAAGACCTATCTGACTTCCGGTATTGCCGCTCTTATCGTTTCGGCGGGTTTCGCCGGTGCCGCCATGGCACAGAACGCCGTCTATTCGGACCGCGATGGCCTGCCGCACTCTCCGCCGACCATCCAGCAGGATCGCGGCCAGGATCGCGGCCCGGGCGTTGATGCCATGTCGACCGGCAGCATCTATCCGAACAGCGGCTACATGTATCGCGGTTCGAGCGGAAATGCCGACCTCGATGGTGGACAGGACGAAGGCGACTACTACGACGGCACATTGCGTCCGCATAACTAGCAGTTGCTTCAAGATACCGCATCCCGGGCGGTCGCGCCAATGCGCGGGATGGCGTCTCCACCGACAGAACCCAATTTCGAAGCCGGCCCTCGTGGCCGGCTTTTCCATGACGGCATCGCTCTCTAGGATCCCTACGCCTCGGGGGCGTGGATGACTTTGCTGGATGCAGTCATGGACGATTCGTCGCCCCTTCCGGTCCTTCCGGCATTAACCACCCTGAACGGGTGATGAACCTGACCCTCAGCACGCATTCAGGCGGCCGCCTTTATTCTGCCTTCATTGGCTTTGGGGAGAGAACCATGACCATCCTTGCACGCCGCCTGACAATCGTAACGCTGATCATGACCATTTTCGCATTCGTCTTCAGCGCGCTCGTGGCCACTCCGGCGCGCAACGATCTGCGCGTGCATCTGGGCACTACGGTTCCGTGCTATCATCCCGCCACGCCGAACTGTGTCGCGGCGCTTTGAAAACTCATGTGATCAACCGGCGGCAGCCTCTTGACGTCGTTTGATTGTTATTGAGTTCCCACTATAATAGCGCATGAACACACGAATCTTTTCCCTGACCCCGCTTTCCTTCATCAGCCCGAGCCCTTTCGAGCCGCGCGCTTTCGACAATCCGGTCGAGGCGGTCGATGCTCTGACCGAACTCTACGAACGCAACACGAAATTCCTGATCGATGCGTTCGCCGCGCTTGCCGATGGCGCTGCCGTGACCGGCCGCTACCGCGCCTGCTACCCACAAGTCAGCATCGAGACGACCTCCTTCGGCCACGCCGACTCGCGCCTCTCCTACGGTCATGTGTCATCGCCCGGCGTCTATACGACGACCATCACCCGGCCAAAACTGTTCCGGCATTACCTGAAGGAACAGCTTGGCCTGTTGATACGCAACCACAGCGTTCCGGTGACGATTTCGGAATCGACGACGCCGATCCCGCTGCATTTCGCCTTCGGCGAAGGCGCGCATGTGGAGGCGTCCGCGACCAGTTCGCTCGCCGACATCTCGTTGCGAGACCTGTTCGACACGCCGGATCTCAACAATACCGACGACCTGATCGCCAACGGCGAATATGACCAGGTACCCGGCGAGCCGGCGCCGCTTGCGCCGTTCACCGCCCAGCGCATCGACTATTCGCTCGCCCGCCTCAGCCACTATACGGCGACCAGCGCCGATCATTTCCAGAACTTCGTGCTGTTCACGAACTACCAGTTCTATATCGACGAATTCGCGGCCTGGGCTCGCGAGATGATGGCGAAGGGCGGCGACGGCTATACGGCCTTCGTGGAGCCCGGCAATATCGTCACGCTTGCGGGCAGCGACAAGCCGGAAACCGATGCGGTGGTGCGCATGCCGCAGATGCCTGCCTACCACCTGAAGAAGAAGGGCCATTCGGGCATCACGCTCGTCAATATCGGCGTCGGCCCTTCGAACGCCAAAACGATCACCGACCACATCGCCGTGCTGCGCCCGCATGCCTGGCTGATGGTCGGGCACTGCGCCGGCCTGCGCAACAGCCAGCGGCTCGGCGACTATGTGCTGGCACATGCCTATGTGCGCGAAGACCACGTGCTCGACGACGACCTGCCGGTGTGGATTCCGATCCCGGCGCTTGCAGAAGTGCAGCAGGCGCTCGAAAGTGCGGTCGAGGAAGTCACCGGCTACCAGGGCTTCGAGCTGAAGCGGATCATGCGCACCGGCACGGTCGCGACGATCGACAACCGCAACTGGGAACTGCGCGACCAGCGCGGGCCGGTGAAGCGCCTCTCCCAGTCGCGCGCCATCGCGCTGGACATGGAGTCGGCAACCATCGCCGCCAACGGTTTCCGTTTCCGCGTGCCTTACGGAACGTTGCTCTGCGTCTCCGACCGGCCGCTGCACGGCGAACTGAAACTGCCCGGCATGGCGACCGCCTTCTACCGCACCCAGGTCAGCCAACACCTGCAGATCGGCATCCGCGCCGTGCAGAAACTCGCGGCCATGCCGACCGAGACACTGCATTCGCGCAAGCTGAGAAGCTTCTACGAGACGGCGTTTCAGTGATGTTGTAAGGCCAGCCACCTTGGTGTATGTTTTTCCGAGTTCATACACACGAGGTGGCTATGCGCACCAATATCGAACTTGATGACGAACTGATCACCGAAGCAATGGAACTGACTGGCCTGCCGACAAAGAAGGCGACAGTAGAGCAGGCATTGAGAGATCTGGTCCGTATTCGCCGGCAGATGCGCGCGGTCGATAACCTCGAAGGCATCGGCTGGGATAGCGATCTCGATGAAATGCGGAAAGATTCGGCAAGGTTTGCCGACTGGGGCCTGAAGGGTAGCGGATGATCGTCGCGGACAGTTCCGTTTGGATTTCGCTATTTCGAAAAGATGATGTCGACGTCGCAGATAGATTGCGTTCTTTCATAGCCCAGGGCGTTGTTCTTGTCGGCGATATCATCATGCTCGAAGTACTTCAGGGTGCTCGCGATTACCATCAAGCCCGCTGGATCGAACAAAACTTCCGCGACTTTCCCGTCGCACAGATGCTGTCTCCGTCACTCGCAGTAAAAGCGGCAGCCAATTACCGTACTCTTCGGGATCGAGGCGTCACGGTCCGGAAGACGATAGATATGATTATCGGTACTTATTGCATCGAACATCGCCACAGCCTCTTGCATAAAGACAAGGACTACCTGCCGATGATCGAACATCTCGGCCTGCAGATTGCCTGATCACTCGACCTTTGTCGGCCTCGCCACCAGCAATGACAGCGCCGTCCCCACCAATGACGAGACGATCACCAGCAGATGCGTATTGACGGCGGCCTGGCCGAGCTCCTCGAGGGGCAACCCGGCCGTGCCGGCGCCGAAGGCGATGGCGCCGGCGGTGATGCCGGCGGGATAGGTGCCGACGCCGGCGGGGGCGTGCACGGGAAGAACCGAAGAGAGTTCGCCGCCGAGCGCGCCGCCGAAGCTCGCGGCGATCGAGAGGCCACCGAGCAGGCTCAGCACCCAGGCGAGCACGGCGATCTTGGTGAACCAGTTGATCAGCGTCGCGCCCCAGGCGCGGGCGAAGGCTTTCGCATCGAGCGGCAGGCCTGCCTCCACCTCGCCGAGGAGCTTTTTCGCCTTGTGCGGCAAGACCTTGGCCGCCAGGCGGAAGGCCGGGCCTCGCAGCGCGAAGGCAATCGCGGGCAGGATGAGGAAGGCGAGCCAAAATGCCCAGGCCCAGGCTTTTCCTGTCTGAAGCGCCAGCCCGGTGCCGGCGGCGGCGAGCAGCGCGTGCAGGTCGAAGAGCCGCATGACCAACAGCGCCGCCGTACTGCGCGCAACGCCCAAGCCGAATTCGCGCTTCATCAGCAACGGAAAGCTCGCCTCCCCCGTGCGGAAGGGCAGCATGATGTTCAAGAGGTTATGGACCTGCACGAGCCTCAGCAACGTGCCGAAATGGCCGCCGGTCTCGGCCGGAAAATAGTCGTAGATACGCCAGGTGCGCAGGACGTAGGTGCCGAGCAGCAATGCCAGCGCGATCCCCGCCGAGCCCCAGCCGGCCCCGCTCCACAGCGACACGACGCTCTGCCAGCCCCAGACCCATTGAATGAAGGTGGTATAGACGAGGATGATCGCCACCGTTCCGAGCGTCATCGCGTGGCGAATTATCCACGCCCGGCTGGCAACCGGAGAATTCTTCATATAGTAGGGTGCCCCATGTGATATTTCGGGTTTTGCCGCCGTCAGGGCGCGCCGTTTCAAGCCCGTGGTTTAGGAGAAACGCAAGGTGCGTACAACAGCAGAGTCGGTGACGGGCCTCATCGAGACGGCCGAGCCGATCGAACTGTCCCTCGTCGTGCCGCTCTTCAACGAAGAAGAAAGCGTGCGTCCGCTGATCGAACGGATCTGCGCGGCGATGGCCGGTTACGCCGCGAGCTGGGAACTCATCCTCGTCGACGACGGCAGCACGGATGCGACGATCGTCAATGCCCGCGAGGCGCTCAACCAGCCGGGCCTCGACCTCAAGATCGTCGCGCTGCAGCGCAATTTTGGCCAGACGGCGGCCATGCAGGCCGGCATCAACCAGGCTGTCGGCCGGCTGATCGCGACGCTCGACGGCGACCTGCAGAACGACCCCAAGGACATTCCCGGCATGGTGGCCGAGCTGGAGCGGCGCGAACTCGACCTCCTGGTCGGCTGGCGCAAGAACCGCCAGGATGGTCTCTTGATGCGCAAGGTGCCGTCCTTCATCGCCAACCGGCTGATCGGCCGCATCACCGGCGTGCGCCTGCACGATTATGGCTGTTCGCTGAAGATCTATCGCGGTTCTGTCATCAGGCAGGTCAAGCTGATGGGCGAGATGCACCGCTTCATTCCGGCCTGGGTGGCGGGCGTCGTGCCAAGCTCGCGGATCGGCGAAATGCCGGTGACCCACCATGCGCGCCAGCACGGCGTTTCGAAATACGGCATTTCCCGCACCTTCCGGGTCATCCTCGACCTGCTGTCGGTGATGTTCTTCATGCGCTTCAAGGCGCGGCCGGGGCATTTCTTCGGCTCGCTCGGCCTCGGGCTTGGGGCGCTGTCGGCGCTCATCCTCTTTTACCTGTTCGTTGACAAGTTCGTCATGGGCAACGACATCGGCACGCGGCCGCTGTTCCTCATCGGCGTCATGCTGTTCCTGTCGGCGGTGCAGATGATCACCACCGGCATCATCGCCGAAATGATCGCCCGCACCTATTATCGGGAAGATACCGCCCTCAGCTACATCGTCAGGGAAGTCTATGAGGGCGATGCGGCGCATCAGTGACGCGTTCGCCCGCCGTCCCGACCTCATCCTCTGGCTGATCGCTGCATATTATGTGCTCGCGATCATCCTCCGGGTGCTGCGCTCGGAGGCGCTCGAAAGCGACGAGGCGGAACAGCTATACCAATCGCAGTTCCTGCTGATGGGCTACGGCCGCCAGCCGCCGTTCTACAACTGGCTGCAATACGGGGCCGTGCAGCTGATCGGCCCGTCGGTTTTCGCGATCTCGCTGGTCAAGAACCTGCTGCTCTTCCTTACCTGCGCGGTCTACGGGCTCGCGGCGCGGGTCTTGCTGAAGGACAAGCGGCTCGTTGCCATCGCCATGATCGGGGTGATCGCCATGCCGGCGGTCAGCGTCATGGCGCAACGGGACCTGACGCATGCGATCGCCACGCTGTTTGCGGTCGCGTTGTTCTTCTACGGCTTCCTCAGGACACTGACGCGGCCAAGCTTCTTCACCTACCTGCTGACCGGCATCGCGGTCGGGTTCGGGCTGATCGCCAAGTATAATTTCGTCGTCGTTCCAATCGCAGCGATCCTCGCCATCCTGCCGGAACAGGAACTGCGCAAGCGCATTCTCGACTGGCGGCTGATCCCGGCGCTTGCCGTCGTCGCGGTGATCTGCCTGCCACACGGGCTATGGATGCTCGGAAACCTAAGTGAAGCGACGGCCGGGACGCTCAAGGCAATGCGGGAGGATGCTTCCGGCAACCCCTTCCTCGATCGGCTGTCCGGCATCGGCACGCTTGTCGTCGCGATTCTGGCCGGCGGGGTGCCGGTGCTCGCCTTTTTCCTGATCGCCTTCCGGCGCACGCTCATCGATGCCTGGCAGGCGACGAACCAGTGGACGCGGGTGATCGGCCGCACGCTGATTATCTGCCTGATCGCGGTCGGGCTGATCGGGCTCGGTTTCGGCGCCACCAGCATTAGCGAAAAATGGCTGTCGCCCTTCCTGGTTCTGCTGCCGCTCTATCTCTGCCTGAAGCTGGAAGCCGCCAATGCGGATACGACCCGCAGCATTCCGAGGATGCTGTTTCCGGTGGCGGTGCTGGCGCTCGGTTTCGTCGTCTATATCGCGCTCGGCAATGTCATCGGCCCGATGTTCGGCGATTATACCAAGGAAAACCTGCCGTCTGGCCCGTTCATCGAACAGGTCGTCGCCGAGCATTCCGGCGCCAGGCCGGCCTATGTGATCACCGACGATCCCTATCTTGCCGGGAGCGCTCGGCTGGAACTGCCGCAGGCCCGCGTGCTGCTACAGAGCTTCGGGCAGACGCCGCGGCTCAGCGAGGCGGAGAGAAGGCAGCCCGGATTGATCGTCTGGCAGGGGGGCAATGAAGGGCTCGATGCTCTCAAGCCCTATCTGCAGGCAAATGGGGTTGTGACGGAAGGATTGGCACCGGCGAACAAGGCAGTGCCTTATCTCTTCTCGGGCGGGCGGGACAACGTCACGTTTGGTTATGCCTGGGTGGAGCCTGGCAAATAGCTGCCGGCAGGCTCCCTCTCCACCCTTGCGGGGGAGATGTCATCGGAGATGACAGAGGGGGGTGGCGCCGCGAGTTCAAGTAACGAAGAATATGCTGAACCATCCCCCTCTTCCCCTGCCGGGGCATCTCCCCCGCAAGGGAGGAGATTGGCTCGTGGTGGTCACTCAGTCCCTTACGTTATCCTTCAGATGATCCAGCGCGCCTCTTAGCTTGTCGATCACCTCATCCACTTCCGAACGGCTGATGGTCAGCGCCGGCGAGGCGAGCATACGGTCGCCGGTGGCGCGCAGGATGAGGCCGTTCTCGACGCAGTGATTGCGCACCAGCGTGCCGATATCATCGGGTTTTGCATAACGCCGGCGGGTGGATTTATCCGCTGCAAGCTGCAGGCCGCCGATCAGGCCGATGCTTTCGGCCTGCCCAACCACGGCGTGGTCCTCGAGGCTTTTCCAGGCGGCGGCGAAATACGGCCCGATATCGTCGCGGACGCGCTCGACCAGCCCCTCCTCCTCGATGATGCGGATGTTTTCGAGTGCGGCGGCAGCCGCGACCGGGTGACCGGAATAGGTGAAGCCGTGGTAGAAATCGCCGAGCTCCTCGACCATCACGTCGGCGACGCGGTCGCTGACCAGCACGCCGCCGATCGGCAGGTAACCGGAGGACAGGCCCTTGGCGATCGGCGCCAGATCGGGCTCGAAGCCATAATATTGGTGGCCGAACCATGTACCCAGGCGGCCGAACCCGCAGATCACCTCGTCGGCGACGAGCAGGATATTGCGTGCCTTGCAGATGCGGGCGATTTCCGGCCAGTAGGTCTCCGGCGGGATGATCACCCCGCCCGCCCCCTGGATCGGCTCGGCGACGAAGGCGGCGACGCGGTCCTCGCCGAGTTCGTCGATCTTCGCCTGCAGCTCGCGGGCGACCTTCAGGCCGAATTCGGCTGGCGTCAGGTCACCGCCCTCGGCATACCAGTAGGGCTGGTTGATGTGGTGGATGCCTTCGATCGGCAGGTTGCCCTGTTCGTGCATCAGCTTCATGCCGCCGAGCGAGGCGCCGGCGACGGTCGAGCCGTGATAGGCGTTCTTGCGGGCGATGACCAAGGTCTTTTCCGGCTTGCCCAAGGCCTTCCAGTAGACCCGCGCCATGCGGAACCAGGTGTCGGTCGCTTCCGAGCCGGAATTGGTGAAGAAGACGCGCTTCAGGTTTTCGCCGGTATGGGAGGCGATCTTCTGGGCGAGCAATGCCGCCGGCGCCGTCGTGGTGCCGAAGAAGGTGTTGTAATAGGGCAGTTCCTGCATCTGGGCATAGGCGGCGTCGGCGATCGACTTGCGGCCGTAACCGACATTGACGCACCAGAGGCCGGCAAAGGCATCGAGATATTTCTTGCCCGCCGAGTCGAAGATATGAACGCCTTCCGCGCGCTGGATGACCCGCGCGCCCTTGGCGTTCAACTGCTTCATGTCCGAAAACGGGTGCAGGTGATGGGCGGCGTCGATGGCGGCGAGATTGGAAAGCGGCGGCATATCGGTCATGGCTGTTTCTCTGCCTCAGATTGTGCCGTCAATTCTTATCGGTTACGAACAGAGTTCCGCAACTCCCGTCAAAAGACATTCCTCATGGCTTCAGATTCTGCACCGCCCCGCATCGAAATCCTGCTCGTGGGTATGAACGGCGACCTGCGCGGCAAACAGATCCCGCTCGAGGCTGAAAAGAAGGTCTGGGACGGCACGGTGCGCCTCCCCTCCTCCACCCAGTCGCTGGATATCTGGGGCGACGACAATGACGAGATTACCGGGCTTTCCATGACGATCGGCGATCCCGACGGCCTGTGCATTCCGGACAAGCGCAGCTTCGCGCCGATGCCCTGGGCGCCGGAAGGCTCCACGCAGGTGCTGGCCACCATGCACGAGATGGACGGCAGCCCGAGCTTCATGGACCCCCGCGCCATCCTCGCAGCCCTTCTCAAGCGCTTCGACGAACGCGGCCTGACACCGGTCGTGGCGACCGAACTCGAATTCTACGTGGTGCAGGATGACTGGCGCGAGACGGGCCGGCCGCGGCCGCCCGCGAGCCTCATGTATCGCGGTGAGCCGAACGGCTTCCAGCTCTACGACATGAGCGCCGTCGATGCGCTCGACGACTATCTCCAGACGGTGCGGGCCTGGGCGAAGGCGCAAGACCTACCGGCCGATGCGACGACCGCGGAATTCGGCCCCGGCCAATTCGAGATCAACCTTCTGCACCGCGCCGATGCGCTGGCGGCCGCCGACGACTGCATCTACCTGAAGCGCATCGCCGAACAGGCGGCGAAGAAACACGGGTTGAAATCCACCTGCATGGCAAAACCCTATGCCGACCATGCGGGTTCCGGCCTGCATGTGCATGCGAGCATCATCGACCGCGACGGCAACAATGTGCTGGATGCCAAGGGCGGCGATCCGGTGCGACTGAAATCCGTCTGTGCCGGCATGCTGAAGACGATGCGGGATGCGCAACTGATCTTCGCGCCGTTTGCCAATTCCTACCGCCGATTCCAGCCGGGTTCCTTCGCGCCGGTCGATATTGACTGGGGCTACGGTCATCGGGGGACTGCCGTGCGCATTCCGGATGCCCAGGGGCCTGCCGCCCGCATCGAGCACCGCGTCGCCGGCGCCGACGTCAATCCGTATCTGCTGTTGACCGCCATCCTCGGCGGCATGCTTTTAGGATTGGACGAAACGCTCGATCCGGGCCCTGCAACCGAACCCGGCAAGGAACCGGCGGCCGGCACGAAAAAGCTGACGCACGATTTCCTGACGGCGGTCGAGGAGTTTTCCGCCTCGCCCTTCATCGCCGACGTTTTTGGCGCGCGCTATCAGAAGCTCTATGGCGATACGAAGCGCAAGGAGGCGATCACCTACCTGCGCACGGTCTCGGATTTCGACTACCAGACCTACCTGCCGCGGATTTAGGATTTAGGCGGCTTCGGTATCCAGGGAGCGCTCGCCAGATCGTCGATATCGATCAGCATCGGCGATCCCTCGTCCTCCTTGTAGTCGAAGGCCTTGGTCATCGCCGCGGAGAACCTGCCGAGTTCCTCATAGAGCTGAAACAGCCCTTCCTTGTTGCCGGTGACAAGGGCCACCGTCTCCTCCTCCGCTATCGCCTTGATCAGATCGCGATAGGTGCTGTTGCCCTCGCTGTCGGGGATGAAGACAACAACGCCGCCTCCATCCTTGAACTTGATGCCGACCTCGATTTCGTCATCCGTGAACAGCTCGCGGTTCTTGGCGATCATCTGCGGAATGGTAAGCGCGAACAGGCTTTCACGCGTGAGGCCGCCATGCACCTCATACTGCTGGTTCGCCAGTTGCATGAACTGCCAGCCCTTTTCGGAAAGCAGACCTTTCAGCATCAGTTTTGCAATCGGGTCGCTGATCTTGAACTTATCGGAGCCGATGAACGCGATGGCATCGGAAACCAGCTGGCTCTTCTCATCCACGTCGATGAAGGCCGCATTCACTGCAAATGCCGCCCGCATCGTCTCCTTGGCCGGCTCGCCGGTAATGCCGTTCGCCACCTGGACAAGATCGGCCTTCTTTTCCTCGGTCTTGTCTTCCTCATTTTCGGCAGGCTGGGCGTTCACCTGCTGAAGGATCAGCAAGGCCCCAGGTTGAACAGCGGAGATGGAAGTCATGCCGGCCCTCGCCCGCGACGCACCACCCTTGATGGGCATTGCCGCAATCTGTCGGGCGCTTCATGGCCAGACCAACCAGTAATTCTATCAGTGGTTGAAATCTAGTAGTCCCCACTTAACGAGATATGAACGAGCGGATGCAAGAGGTTGTACTGCAGGCCCGAACTCGCCCGGATGCCGCTACCGTCCTGTTCCCGCGGTTGGTTGACCAGCCCATTGGCTGCACAGGATCGATGTTTAAGCGAATGTTTCAACCTATCTTAAATTCATGGGGGCTAAGGAAGCTTGATATTTGAAGTCTTGCGGCAAAATCGATGCATATTGTTATCGCCAAGTCACTCTTTGCCGGACTTTTGTCCCTGCTTGCATCTCTGGCTCTATCGTTTACCTTCGTTCCGATGCTGGGCGGGGAAGTCGCCGGTGCCGGCCTGGTGATGACCATCGTTTGCCCGCTTGCTATCTCCATTCCCGCCTCGGCCGTGCTTTTCAGCCAGACCGAACGAATTCGACGTGCGGAAGCCGTGGCCTCTGACGCACTCGCGAAACTGGCCGCCGCCTACGAGGAACTTCACTGGCAGTCCCGCCGGGACGGCCTGACTGGGCTGTTGAACCGCAGCGCCTTCATGGAGGAACTGCAGACCTTCAGCAGGGAGGGTCTAACCGGAGCCCTTGTTTTCCTGGATCTCGACCACTTCAAATCGATCAACGATCGCCACGGTCATGCAACCGGTGACGAGGTCCTTCGCCGCACTGGAAAGATACTTGCCACGTATGACGGGCAACTCAATATAGCGGGCCGCCTCGGAGGCGAAGAGTTCGCTCTCTTTCAGGGTGGCCTGACCGTCGACGAGATGTTGAGGTGGTGCAAGGACATCCGTGAACTCATCGAAGGACTGGATGTGCGCTCCGCCTTGCGATCGAGCGTTCCGGTGTCGGCCAGCATCGGAGCTATCCACTGTGCTCCGGGCTTCGACCCTCATGAATGCCTCAGAGCCGCCGATGTAAACCTTTACGAAGCAAAATCGCTCGGGCGAAATCGGGTCGTTTCATCCATCTGACGAGGCGGCAGAGCGAGCGGTTCGGATACCGCGCCGAACTCGCTCAAATCCCGCTGCCGTCCCGTTCCTGTGTCACACGCTCCTGCGGCCGGTTGACCAGCACGGTCAGCTCGCCCGCATGGATCTTCAGGAGCACGTCGCGATCCATGGGCAGCAGTTCCCCGTCGATGACGCAGCGGATATCGTGGCGCTCGCGGGGGAAGTGCAATTCCAGTTCGGTCACCGTCATCGCCGTGACGGCGGCGTTTTCCTTCAGCCGGCCGCGCATGATATCGAACGTCAGCCGCGCCACGCCCGCCGGCGTCAGTGGATCGGCGACATAGAAGCCGAGATGGCCGCCGGTCAGGCTGTCGGCGAACATCAGCGGATCGCGGCCGAATTCGTTGTTGGAGACGGAAATCGCCGAGACCTTGCGGTGCCCGATCTTGCCGCCGGCGTTGAACTCCACCTCGAATTCCGGCGGATTGAACATGACGCCGATCGCCGCCCGCGTGCTCGCGCGTATCTTGCCCAGCCGTGAGGCGAAGGTCATCGAATTGCGATAGCGCACCATGCGGGCGTGCAGGCCGGCAGAAAACTGGTGCACGAAGCTATGGCCGTTGGCGCTGGCGATGTCGATGTTTTCCGGCGTACCGTCGGCCAGCGCATCCAGCACCTGCCAGATATCGAGCGGCAGTCTCAGCGAGCGGGCGAAGAGGTTCATGGTGCCGGCCGGCACGACGCCGAGCGTCAGGCCGCTTTTCCAGGCGATGCCTGCGGCCGCAGAGATCGTTCCGTCCCCGCCACCGGCGATCAGCCCTTCGACGCCGGGCGTCGAGGCCGCCTTTTCCATGGTCGAAACCACGTCCTTGCCGGACACCACATGGCATTCGATCTCGTGACCGGCCGCCTTGAACGTCTCGGCTGCTCGAGCGCAATAGGCGTCCATATCGGTGGTTCGGAAGGTACCGCCATCGCGGTTGAAGACGGCAAACAGGTTCATTGGATCTCGCTTGCAGAGGAGCGGATTTGGCGCGGGACAACGGCCCATCAGACAAATGGTTGCGACCGGGAGCTTTATCAACAAGTGCGCAATCGCTGCAGGAAAAAACTCACAATCCCGTGAGGGCACGTCTGAATAAATGGCGGATACTACCGCGACGCACAATGCCATGTTAGCCTGAAGTTCGGTCATTTCGATGACCCGCTCACCTCCAGAGCGGGTGGATGTCTCTCACATCCTACCCGCATCTTTTTCCAGCAGATTCAATGTTATGACCGATACTGCCGCCGATTTTCAATCCGCACGGGACCGTTCGGAAGCTCAAGACTTTGATAGTGCTCCCGCTCTTTCGCGGCTCGCCATCATCCTGATCGAGATCGCACTTGCGGTCGGCGGCTTCGGCATCGGCACCGGCGAATTCGCGATCATGGGCCTCTTGCCGGATGTCGCCTCCACCTACCAAGTCAGCATTCCGATGGCAGGCTACGTGATCAGCGCCTATGCGCTCGGCGTCGTCATCGGTGCCCCGATCATCGCGGTCGCCGCTGCCCGGATGACGCGGCGGTCGCTGCTGCTGATCCTGATGACGGTGTTCGCGCTGGGCAATATTTCGAGTGCCATGGCACCGGACTTCTGGAGCTTTACCGCACTGCGATTCATCACCGGCCTGCCGCATGGCGCCTATTTCGGCGTCGCGGCTCTCGTGGCTGCCTCGATGGTGCCGCCCAACAAGCGTGCCCGCGCCGTCGGCCGGGTGATGCTTGGCCTCACCGTCGCGACCTTGGTCGGCACGCCGATCGCCACCTTCATGGGCCAGATGCTCAATTGGCGGGCCGCCTTCTTCCTGGTCGGCGGCATCGGCGTCGTCACCGTGGCGCTGCTCTGGTATTTCCAGCCGCGCGACGCGGTGCATGAAGGCGCCAGCATCTGGCGCGAACTCAGCGCCTTCGGCCGCGCCCAGGTATGGCTGACGCTCGGCATCGCCGCGGTCGGCTTCGGCGGCATGTTCTCGGTGTTCAGTTATATCGCCTCGACCACGACGGTGACGGCCGGCATGTCGGTCAGCATGGTGGCGATCGTGCTCACGCTGTTCGGCATCGGCATGAATGTCGGCAATATCGTCGGCTCGCGGCTGGCCGACCTGTCGCTGAAGGGCACGATCGGCGGCGTAATGGTGTTCAACGTCATCGTCATGGGCGCTTTCGGGCTGTGGGCCGAATATCCGCTGGTGCTTTGCCTCTGCGTATTCCTGATCGGCTGCGGGTTCGCCGCTGGCCCCGCTTTACAGACGCGGCTGATGGACGTCGCCGCCGACGCGCAGACGCTCGCCGCCGCATCCAACCACTCTGCCTTCAACATCGCCAACGCGCTCGGCGCCTGGCTCGGCGGTCTGGTGATTGCCTGGGGCTGGGGTTTTGCCGCGACCGGTTATGTCGGGGCGGTGCTGTCGCTGCTGGGGTTTGGGGTGTTTGCGGTATCTGCGGCACTTGATAGGAAGATTACGGCGACCTGAGAGCCTGCAGCCCCCTCACCCGCCTCCGCTTTGCTCGGCGGACCTCTCCCCGAGGGGAGAGGAGAATAGAACCGTCGCGGCGACTTCCCTCTTCTTCCCAGCGGGGAGAAGGTGGCCCGAAGGGCCGGATGAGGGGGCCGCACGCGCTGGCCTTTCCTATGGCAAACATACGGATGTGCCGCACTTTACCGGCTAAGCTGCCTTCGACGCCGCCTTTTCCTCCGGCATCATCATGTATCTTCTGCCATTCTCGCAGACGAAATGAGTCTTGCCCCAGATGCGGAGGGCCGTGATGACCGGTTCGAGGCTCAGACCAATCGGGGTCAGCGCATAATCGACACGCGGCGGCACGACCGGGAATATGGTGCGCGTCAACAGCCCCGCCTCTTCCAGCTCCCTGAGCTGCTTGGTCAACATGCGCTGGGTGACCGACGGAATGCGGCGGCGCAGCTCGTTGAAGCGCAGGGTGCCGTCTTCCAGCAGATGATAGAGGATCACGCCCTTCCATTTTCCGTCGAGGAAACTCAGCGTCGTCTCGACCGGGCATCCGGGGAAATTGTCGGTCAGCTTGGCACGGGGTTTCGACATGGTCGGCGTCCTTTCACGGTATACTTTTCGGTACTATAGGCCAAAAATGTGCATTCTTGCGCTCGCCGAACATAGGCGCCATCTAGTTTCCGGACAACAGGACACAAACCAAGGAGACGTTCCATGCGTGCCATCGGCTTCAATACGCCCCAGCCCATCACCGCCGAAACCTCGCTGATCGATATCGAGCTGCCCATGCCGGAGGCGGCGGGCCGCGACCTGCTCGTCGAGATTAAGGCGGTCTCGGTCAATCCGGTCGACACCAAGGTGCGCCGCTTGGCTGCCGTCGAACCCGGCCAGCACCGGATCCTCGGTTACGATGCCTCGGGCGTGGTCAAGGCCGTCGGCCCTGGCGTCAAACTCTTCAAGCCCGGCGACGAGGTCTATTATGCCGGCGTGATCAACCGGCCGGGCACCAATGCGGAATTCCATCTGGTTGACGAGCGCATCGTCGGCTTCAAGCCGAAAACCTTGAGCTTCGAGGAAGCCGCCGCCCTGCCGCTGACGGCGATCACCGCCTATGAGGCGCTGTTCCATCGCATGAAGGTGCAGGACAAGGTGGCTGGCGCCTGGAACGCGGTGCTGGTCATCGGCGGCGCCGGCGGGGTCGGCTCGATCGCCATCCAGCTCCTGCGCGAACTGTCGGACGTAACGGTCATCGGCACCGGCTCGCGGCCGGAGACGCAAGCGTGGATCAAGGAACTCGGCGCCCATCACGTGCTCGACCATTCGAAGCCGATGGCACCGCAGCTCGCCCAGATGGCGATCGGCGCGCCCGCCTTCGTGTTCTCCACGACCCATACGGAAACGCATCTCAAGGACATCCTGGAGCTGATCGCGCCGCAGGGCCGCCTGGCGTTGATCGACGACCCGAAGGAGCCGATGGACCTGCGCGCCTTCAAGGGCAAGGCCCTGTCGGTGCATTGGGAAATGATGTTCGCCCGCGCCATCTTCCAGACCGCCGACATGATCGAGCAGCACAAGCTGCTGAACCACGTCGCCGAACTGGTCGATGCGGGCAAGATCCGGACGACGCTTGCCGAAACGCTTGGGCCGATCAATGCCGCCAACCTGAAGACGGCGCATGCGATGATCGAGACCAATCGCACCAAGGGCAAGCTCGTGCTCTCGGGCTTCTGACCGCCGTGGCCGCGAGCTGAAACAAAGAAAGCCCGCCGTGGCTGAAACGGCGGGCTTTCTTAACGGCCTGGCGGTGGATCAGGCCTGAATGACGACGACCTTGGCGCCGACATTGACGCGGCTGTAGAGATCGATGACGTCATGGTTCATCATGCGGATACAGCCGCTCGACATGGCAAGCCCGATCGATTCCGGCTGGTTGGTGCCGTGGATGCGGAAATGCGTGTCGCCGCCGCCGCGATAGAGATACATGGCGCGGGCGCCGAGCGGATTGTTCGGGCCACCGGGCATGCCGCCCGCGAGCTTCCGGTAACGCTCCTCGCGCCGCTGCATGTTTGCGGTCGGGGTCCAGGTCGGCCATTCCGCCTTGCGGCCGACATAGGCATTGCCGGCAAGCGCCAGGCCCGCACGGCCGACGCCGACGCCGTAGCGGATCGCACGGCCGTTGCCCAGGATGTAATAGGCGCGGCGGGCCGGCGTATCGACGACGACGGTGCCGACGGCATACGGGGTGACATAGGCGACTTCGGTGCGGCGCAGCTCCGGCTTGATGTTCTCGACCGGTACGGTCTTCAGCGGAAACTGTTCGTTCGGCAGTGCTGCGTAATTCGTCTGCTCGTTGATGGTGGAAGCGCAACCGGCAAGCAGAAGCGGCAGACCGCCAAGAAAGCCGCGACGGGAAATCGACATGAATGTGTCCTTGGTGCGTCGAGAAGATGACGCCGAATTTAAGAATATTATGGTTAATGAAGTGCTAAACGGGCGATTGCGGCAGTCATCACGAACGCGTCAGAAGGGTGCTGATGTAGAGATGCCACGCACGACGCTCGCATTGAGATACGCATCATTTGATGCAGCAGGAGATAGGCCATGCGCACGACGGTAACGATTGATGATAAATTGCTCGCCAGAGCTCAGGAAGTCACTGGCATCAAGGAGTGATCCCTCCTTTTGAAGGAGGCCTTGACGCGGCTGATTCAGGAAGAAGCTGCGCGTCGCCTTATTGCGCTGGGGGGAAGCGCACCCGATTTGGAGGCCCCGCCAAGCGGCGGTGGAACCTTGACGGGACATGGGGAGGATCAGATTGGGATAAATCGGAGTGATCCTACTCGACACTTCGATCTGGAATGATCATCGTCGAAAGCGGGAGGAAGCTGTTGAATTTCTTCTGAAACGAAAGCAGATTCTCGTGCATCCCTTCGTCATCGGAGAAGTGGCTCTCGGCCCGATGCCACGCTACGATCTTGTTCTGCAGTCCCTCTCAGAATTGCCTCAAGCCGTAGTGGCAAGCGACCCTGAGGTTCCCTTGCTCATTAGACAGCACTCGCTCATGGGAAGCGGCATCGGCTATGTCGACGCACATCTATTGGCTTCAACCAAGTTGCAGGAAGGTGCACGACTGTTAACCCGCGACAAGCGCCTCGCACGGATCGCGACAGCGCTCGACATCGGATACGAGCCTTAAACAGCCTCACATATTCGGATAGACCGGCCCTTCGCCGCCCTGCGGGGGGACCCAGTTGATGTTCTGGTTGGGATCCTTGATGTCGCAGGTCTTGCAGTGGACGCAGTTCTGGGCGTTGATGACGTAGACCTGTTCGCCATCCTTCTCGACCCATTCGTAGACGCCGGCCGGACAATAGCGCGTCGAGGGACCGCCATAGATTTCGAGTTCAGAGCGCTTCTGCAGGTCCATGTCCTTCACCTGCAGATGGACCGGCTGGTCCTCCTCGTGGTTGGTGTTGGACAGAAACACCGAGGACAGGCGGTCGAAGGTCAACACGCCATCCGGCTTCGGGTAGTCGATCTTTTTATGCCGGGCTGCCGGTTCGAGGCTCTGCGCGTCGGTCTTGCCGTGCTTCAGCGTGCCGAACAAGGAGAAGCCGAACAACTGGTTGGTCCACATGTCGAGACCGCCGAGCGCGATGCCGAGGCCGGTGCCGAGTTTCGACCACAGCGGCTTGACGTTGCGCACCCGTTTCAGGTCCTTGCCGATGGCGGTCGAGCGCCACTCGTTTTCGATCTCGACCACCTCGTCATTGGCGCGGCCGCTCCCGATCGCTCTTGCAATGTTGTCGGCGGCGAGAATGCCGGACAGGACCGCATTGTGGCTGCCCTTGATGCGCGGCACGTTGACGAGACCGGCGGAACAGCCGATCAGCGCGCCGCCCGGGAAGGTCAGTTTCGGCACCGACTGGTAACCGCCCTCGGTGATGGCGCGGGCGCCGTAGGAGAGGCGCTTGGCGCCCTCGAATGTTCCTCGGATCGCCTGGTGGGTCTTGAAACGCTGGAACTCCTCGAACGGGTAGAGATAGGGGTTCTTGTAGTTCAAGTGCACGACGAAGCCGACGGCGACCAGATTGTCTTCCAGGTGATAAAGGAAGGAACCACCGCCGGTCTTCATGTCGAGCGGCCAGCCAAAAGAATGCTGCACCAGGCCCGGGCGGTGGTTTTCCGGCTTCACCTGCCAGAGTTCCTTGAGGCCGATGCCGTATTTCTGGGGCTCGCGATCTTTCTGGAGATCGAATTTGGCAATCAACTGCTTGGCGAGCGAACCGCGCACGCCCTCGCCGATCAGCACGTATTTGCCGTGTAGTTCCATGCCGCGCGTGAAAGCCGGGCCGGGCTTGCCGTCCTTCTCGACGCCCATGTCGCCGGTCGCCACGCCCTTGACCGCGCCCTTCTCGTCATAGAGAACTTCGGTGGCGGCAAAACCCGGATAGATCTCGACGCCCAAGGCTTCCGCCTTTTCGGCGAGCCAGCGACAGACGTTTCCGAGCGATACGATATAGTTGCCGTGATTGTTCATCAGCGGCGGCATCATGAAGTTCGGAAGCCGGATCGAGCCGGCAGGCCCCAGGAACAGGAAGTGATCGGCAGTGACCGGCTGCTTGAACGGGTGGCCTGCCTCTTCCCGCCAACCGGGCAGCAGCGCGTCGATGCCGGAAGGATCGACCACCGCGCCGGACAGGATGTGGGCGCCGACTTCCGAACCCTTTTCGAGCACGACGACCGTCAGGTCCGGATTGACCTGTTTCAGGCGGATCGCCGCCGAAAGCCCCGCAGGACCAGCGCCGACGATCACCACGTCGAATTCCATGCTCTCGCGTTCTGGCAGTTCTTGCTCGCTCATATCCAACTCCGCTCGCCGGCCCCTTCCGGCTTTATTCAGGCAACCTGTTTGACAAAAGCGTCCCGGCTTGTCGAGGCGGGAAAACGTCCTCCGCCTTGTCATTCGCGCAAATGGCGTTTCGCTTTTCTCATATTACGTTTACGTACACGTCAGTTATAGGCACCGAACCGAAGAAAGCAAGATCGGCCTTTCGCCGCCCTTTGCCGCTCCTTATAAAGATCCGACAACCGATGACAGGAATTGGGGAAGGAACAACATCATGGATTTGGGTCTCACCGGCAAACGCGCTCTCGTGCTCGCCTCGTCGCGCGGCCTCGGCCTCGGCATTGCCAAGGCGCTTGCGAGCGAAGGCGCACATGTTCTGCTCGTCGGCCGCTCCGGCGACCGGCTGGCGGAAAACTGCAAGGCGATCAATGCCGAAGGCAAGGGCAAAGCCGACTGGGTGTGGGGCGATCTCGCCGACGACAATTTCGTCGAGGCGATGAAGACCGCCGTCAAGGACAAGCTCGGCGGCATCGACATCCTGGTCAACAATACCGGCGGCCCGACGCCGGGCACGGCAGAAGACATGACCGCCGACAAGCTCGACATCTTCTTCCAGTCGATGGTGCTGCGCGTCATCACGCTCACCAACGCCTTCCTGCCGCAGATGAAGGAACAGGGTTTCGGCCGCATCCTGACCGTCGCCTCCTCCGGCGTCTTCGAGCCGATCGCCAATCTGGCGCTTTCCAACACGTTACGCTCGGCGCTGGTCGGCTGGAGCAAGACGATGGCCACGGAAGTCGCGGGTTTCGGCATTACCTGCAACATGCTGCTTCCCGGCCGCATCCATACCGACCGTATCGACGAACTCGACGGCGCCAATGCCAAGCGCACCGGCAAGTCGGTAGAGGAAATCCGCTCCGCCTCGCTGAAGACCATCCCGGCCGGCCGGCTTGGCAAGGTCGAGGAATTCGCGGCAGCCGGTGCGTTTCTCTGCTCGGTCCCGGCAAGCTATGTCACCGGCACGATGCTCCGGGTCGACGGTGGCGCTTCGCGCTCGATCTGAGGTTTTGGCAAGAGGGTTAAGTCCAGGTCGTTAAACATTAAATCGAATTGAGGTGCCGCTGTTGGCGGTATCTCAATTCGCCTGGGTTACGAGGCAAGCCGGCCCCCCAAAATTAAAGGATCGCCGGCATGATCGAAAGTGTTTCGGGGGCGACCGAGGCTACCCCGCCCAGTGTACCCTCCGCCGTGCCTCACGCCGCGGCGCCTTCCGCAGTGTCCTCGGCGGCCTCGATCTCGGCGACACTTGCGGCCGGACAGGTGGCGACCTATGCAGGTTCCTGGGAAGCTGCGACCCGGCACGCCGCCGAGACTTCGGCGATTTCCGGCCGACCGGGAATCATGCATGCGCGAAGCCTTGAGGCCGTGGATGACGTCGTGGTCCGCAATCTCCTCGACAGCCTGTCGCCTTCGAGCCGCATCGCCGGCAGTTTCTTCCTGGCCGACGGCGAGGAACCGGCGCCACGTTCGCTGATCGCAACCTATTACGAAGACGTCTGACCGGAAACGCTCCCGGACAATCCGACATCACGCGAATGCGTCTCGCGGGAGACCCCGCCCAGGCCTATGATCTCCAGACCCTGCCCTCGGAGATTCTCCCATGAAATTTACTCGACTTGCGCTTTCGATCATCGGCGTCCTGATGGTCGTGCTCGGCCTGATCTGGATCGGCCAGGGCAGCGGCGCCTTCCCCTATCCTGCCAGCAGTTTCATGATCAACCAGACGCCCTGGATCGTCCGAGGCGCCGGCCTCGCGATCGTCGGCATGGCCGTCATCTGGGGCGCCCGTCGGTTTGTCCGCTAGCTCCGGTAGGGGCGCCTGTACTGCGCAGCCAAAAGGTGAAAAAGATTAACTCCTGTTCATCTAAGCCCTTCATTACAAACATTTAATTCGCCTTCACCGGTTAGTGAGCCGGTCGTGCAAAACCTGTCTTTTTTGCGCCGCAATATGGGCGGTTCGATGGAGCGATACCATTGGCACAACCATAGGCGAGCGGTTACCTCATGAAGAAGATCTGGATTTTTGCCGGCGTTCTTGTCGTTGCCGGCGTTGCGGGCTGGGAGTTCCGCGATCGGCTTCCCTTCCTTTCATCCTTCATCCAGCAGGCATCCGCCGATACCGGCGACAGCCAGCAGCCGGGCGCGCAACGGCGGCGCGGCGCGGGCGGACCGCCGCCTGCGGTCAAGACGGTCGCAGCCACCCGGGCCCCGCTTCCGATGGACGTCACCGCCTCCGGGGCGGCCGATGCGGACGAGAACACGACGATCGCCGCCCAGCAGCCGGGCGCCGTCGTCAGCATCGCGGCAACCGACGGCGCCTTCGTCAAGACCGGCGACCTGATCGCCAAGCTCGACGACCGCACTGCCAAAGCCGCTTTAGACAAGGACAAGGCACTTCTCGTTCGCGACCAGGCGACGCTGACCCAGGCCCAGACGGCTCTTTCTCGCGCCAACGACCTGCTGCACGGCAATGCCGGCACCCAGCAGGCCGTTGACCAGGCGAAGGCGGCGCAGGATACCGCGGCCGCCACCGTGCAGAGCGACAATGCGGCGATTGCATCCGATCAGGTCGATCTGGACCATACCGACATCCGCGCGCCCTTCGACGGACGGCTCGGCGATATCGGCATCAGCACCGGCGCCTATCTCAGCGCCGGCTCGGCGGTGGTGACGATCGCCAAATACGATCCGATCTATGTGAAATTCCACCTTCCCGAGGCCTATCTCGGCCAGCTCAAGCAGGGGACGCCGGCGAATGCGGTTGCGGTCGATGCCGTGCCGCAAGGCGGCGGCACCTCGGCCAAGGGAAGCTTGAGTTTCTTCGACAACAGTGTCGATCCAGCTTCGGGCACGATCCTTGCCAAGGCCCGGTTCGACAATCCATCCGGGACGCTCTGGCCGGGGCAATCGCTGAATGTCACCGTACATTTCGAGAGCGACGACAAGGACGTCGTGGTGCCGACGGTAGCCGTCAATCCCGGCGTCGACAGCCCGTTCGTCTATGCGGTCGGCGACGACAAACGAGTGCATGTGACGCCGGTCACGATGGGGCGCTCCAATGGCCCGAACACGGCGATCGCCAGCGGGCTCACCGAAGGTGCGCATGTGGTGGTCGAAGGCCAGGTTCAGCTTGTCGATGGCGCCACCGTCGTCGAGCAGTTCGGCAACGGCCAGAAGACGGCCGACGCCAGGAGCAATGACAAGGGCAATGGCCAGCCGGTCGAAGTGGGGGCAGCGCAATGATCCCGCAATTCTGCATCCGCCGCCCGGTCGCCACCACGCTGCTTGCTATCGGCGCCGTCCTCGCCGGCCTTGCCGGTTACCAGATCCTACCGGTCGCCGCCCTGCCGCAGGTCGACTTTCCGACCATCAACGTTTCCGCGCAGCTGACCGGCGCCTCGCCGCAGACAATGGCGACTGCGGTCTCGACTCCGCTGATCAAGCAGTTCGAGACCATCCCCGGCATCAGCGAGATCAGCGCCACCAACTCGCTCGGCAACACGTCGATCGTGCTGCAGTTCGACCTCAACCGCGATATCGACGCGGCGGCGGCCGACGTGCAGGCGGCGATCTCGCATGCGAGCCGGCAACTGCCGGACAACATGACGACACCGCCGAGCTACCGCAAGACCAACCCGGCCGATGCGCCGGTGCTGCTCCTGTCGATCCGCAGCGATACGATGCCGCGCAGCAAGATCGACGAGATCGCCGAGGACGTGTTGTCTCCCTCGCTCTCGACCCTGCCCGGCGTCGCGGAAGTCTCGATCTTCGGCGCCCAGACCTATGCGGTCAGGGTCGAAGTCGATCCCAACAAGCTGCAGGCCCGCAATCTCGGCGTCGACAACGTCACCAATGCGATCGCCAACGCCAACAGCCAGGCGCCGGTTGGCTCGCTGGAAAACAACAGCCAGAGGCTGACCATCAATGCCGATACGCAGCGCACCAATGCCGACCAGTTCCGTTCGCTGGTGATCGCCAGCCCGAACGGCGCGCCGGTGCATCTCGGCGATATCGCCAATGTCCAGGACAGCGTCGCTAATCTCGATGCGGGCAGCTGGTATGACGGCAACCAGTCGATCATCCTCGCCATCCAGCGGCAACCGGATGCCAATACGGTCGATGTCGTCGATTCGGTGCGCGCAAAACTGCCCGGACTGTCCGCCGAGCTGCCGGCCTCGGTGTCGATCGCGGTCATGAACGATTCCTCGACGGCGATCCGTTCCTCGATCTCGGACGTGCAGTTCACGCTGATGCTGACGATCGGGCTTGTCGTGCTGGTCATCTATCTTTTCCTCGGCCGGATCACCGCCACCCTCGTTCCGGGACTTGCCGTGCCGCTGTCGCTGATCACCACGTTCGGCGCCATGTATGTGCTCGGCTACAGCATCGACAACATCTCGCTGCTCGGGCTGACGCTTGCGGTCGGGCTGGTGGTGGATGATGCGATCGTCATGCTGGAAAACATCATGCGGCATGTCGAGGACGGCATGGCGCCGATGCAGGCGGCGCTACAGGGGGCCGGCGAAGTCAGTTCGACGATCATCTCGATGTCGGTATCGCTGATCGCCGTGTTCATCCCCATCCTGTTGATGGGCGGGGTGGTCGGGCGGCTGTTCAACGAGTTCGGCATGGTGGTGGCGCTCGCGATCGTCGCTTCGGCTATCGTCTCGCTGACGGTGACGCCGATGCTCGGCTCGCGTCTCTCCGGCGCCGAACATCACCCGGGCCTGATGGTGCGCATCTTCGACGCCGGCTTCAGCCGCACGCTGAAGGGTTATGACCGGGCCGTCGGCTGGTGCCTCAGGAACCGGGCAATCATCCTGCTCGTCTTCCTCGCCTCGGTCGGTGCCTCGGCCTATCTGTTCCGGACGCTGCCGTCGAGCTTCTTCCCGCAGGAGGATATCGGCCGCCTGACGATCTCCACCCGTGCCCGCGAGGACATTTCCTATCCGGCGATGCGCGACCTGCAGGCCCAGGTGGCCGCTGCCGTGCAGAAGAATCCCGCGGTCAAGCACGTCACCTCGATCGTCGGCAGCAATGGCCGCAGCTCGCTCAACAACGGCACGATCTGGGTGGAACTGAAGGATCGCGGTGAGCGCCCGCCGCTCGACCAGACGCTGCGGGAACTGCGGCAGGCGACCTCCAAGTTCGCGGGCATGAAGACCTTCATCACCCCGCAGCAGAGCCTGCGCTTCGGCGGCCGCGCCACGGCCAGCCAGTACCAGCTCGTGGTGCAGGCACTGAACGCCTCGCAGACCAGCGAGTGGTCGGACAAGATCCAGACCGCGATGCGGGCCGACCGGGCGCATTTCACCGACGTCACCTCGGACGCCCAGAACGACGCGATCGAAGCCAATATCAAGGTCGATCCGGAAAAAGCCGCCTCGTTCGGGATCACCGACGACGAGCTGCGCAAGACGCTGCAGATGGCCTTCGGCGGGTATACGGCGGCGGAAATCCAGTCGACCGGCGACAGCTACGATGTGATCACCGAGTTCGACAATACGCAGCAATGGAACGACCAGATGCTGCAAGGCGTCAGGGTGATGTCGTCGAATGGCTCGCTGGTGCCGCTCTCGAACTTCGCGACGATCGTGCGCCAGACGGCGCCGGTCACCATCAACCAGACCGGTCAGCTGGTTTCGACGACGGTGTCGTTCAACCTGCCGGCCGGGGTGTCGCTCTCGGATGCGACGGCGGCCATCGACCAGATCAAGGCGAACCTGCAGATGCCGAACGACGTGTTCACCTCATACGGCGGCACGGCGCAGATCTTTCAGCAGAGCCAGGGCAATACGCCGCTGCTGATCCTCGCCGCGGTGCTGACCATCTATGTGGTGCTCGGTGTGCTCTACGAGAGTTTCATCCACCCGCTGACCATCCTGTCGGGCCTGCCGGCGGCGGCCTTCGGGGCGCTGCTGGCGCTGAAACTGTTCGGCTTCGACCTGTCGATCATCGCGCTGATCGGGCTCTTGATGCTGATCGGCATCGTCAAGAAGAATGCGATCATGATGATCGACGTGGCGGTGGAGACGATGCGCACCAAGGGAGAGACGGCGGCGGCAGCGATCCACGAGGCCTGCGTGCGGCGTTTCCGGCCGATCATGATGACGACCTTCTGTGCCCTGCTCGGCGCCCTGCCGATCGCGCTCGGCACCGGCGCCTCATCCGAGCTTCGCCAGCCGCTCGGTGTCGCGGTGGTCGGCGGGCTGATCGTTTCCCAGGCGCTGACGCTGTTCATCACGCCCGTCATCTTCGTGGAAATGGACCGGTTCGGCCGCTTCCTCGGCCGGCTCGGCCGCCGCAAGGCGGAGGACTTGCACGAGGCAAACGACGATGACGATATCCCGACCGCGATTGCGGCGGAATGAGCCCCTCGCCTTGGCGCTCGATCTGCGGCGGCGGGAGAAATCCCGCCTGCCAGATAGATCGGATTGATCGTCTCGGAATGGTGCGTTCTGATCATCATCTACAGGAAAACACAGTGAAAAATGGAACAGCCGTCCGAGAATGATGCAGCGCCCTGCAAGGTAACCTTAACCAATAACCTGAACAGACGACTCCGTTTGCATTAGCCGCTGCTAAAGCTTCTTATAAGTGGCGCAGCGCAGTGTTGCGTACGCGCTGGGCGGTCGGGCTTGGGGGTCGCCCGGCCGCTTTCAGCTTCAGGCAGGCGGCCGGAAATTCAGAACCCTTCGGCCAGTTTCGGAAAATCCTTGATCAGAGAATCCCGTACCACGAAGCTGATCGGCTCTTTCGGATACCGCTTGGTATCGACCAGCAGCTTTGCGAAGATGACGCGCCGCTCGTCCTTCATCGCCCAGCCGACGAACCAGCCGAGCGGGCGGTCGTAATCCACCTTGCCAGCCTTGTCGCGCAGCCAGCCGGAACCGGTCTTGCCCTGGATGTCCCAGCCGTCGCCGGCCTGGAAATGCGGCACGATCGCCAGCGTCATATCGACCGCATGTTCGGAGACCGGCAGGCCGCCGTTCAGGAAACGGCGCAGGAACTGGACCTGCTGGTCGGCCGAAATCTTCAGCGACGACATCAGCCAGGATTCAGTCAGGCCGTCGGTATTGCCCGGGCCGCCGGAGATATCGCGGTTGCCGTAGCCGAAGCGCTGGATGTAGTCCGCGAACTTGGGCTTGCCGAGCTTGCGGGCGATTTCCTGCGAATACCAGACGATCGATTCCTTCTCCCAGATCAGCGGATCGACATCCTTCTTCACTCGCTCCGGGCCACCGAACTTCGCCTGGTACTTCCAGCGCGGGTTCTGGGCATCGGCGAGGATGCCGGCATCGTAGCCCATCATGGCCAAAGGCAGTTTGAAGGTGGATTGCGGATAAAAACCCTGGTCGCAGGTGCCCTGGCGGTAGAGCGCATCGCCGCTGTCCTCGTCGATGATGACGGTGCAGCGGATCGGATCGGCGGCACCAGCGAAGGTGCAATCGAGAAAAGTCGCGGTAATTCCGAGAGAAAAGGCGAGAAGAAAAGAATTTCTGAAAGCCATGGCGGTGCTCCAAATGGGGTGACGCGGCCTTTTTAGGTCGGCTTGCGAGCCCTGATCAAACGATGATATCTGCGGGCAGACATGAATCAAACTAGGGCATGGCCATGGTTCGACCATATTTGCCGCTGAACGCGCTGCGCGCCTTCGAGGCGGCCGCGCGCCACCTCTCCTTCACCCGGGCGGCGATCGAGCTCAACGTCACCCAGGCGGCCATCAGCCATCAGGTGAAACTGCTCGAACAGCGGCTCGGCGTGGCCCTGTTCCGGCGCCTGCCGCGCGGACTGATGATCACCGAGGAAGGATTGGCTCTGCTGCCGGCGCTACAGGAGAGTTTCGACCGGATGGCGGACATGCTGGAGCGGTTCGAGGGCGGGCATGTGCGCGAGGTGGTGAAGCTCGGCGCGGTCGGCACGCTGGCGGTCGGCTGGCTGCTGCCGCGGCTTGTCGATTTCCGGGAAAAATATCCGTTCATCGACCTGCGGCTCTCAACCAACAACAACCGCGTCGATATTGCCGCCGAAGGGCTCGACTACACGATCAAGTTCGGCAACGGCGCCTGGCACGATATCGAGGCGGAAGCGTTGTTCGAGACACCGCTGTCCGTCCTCTGCGTGCCGCCGGTCGCAAGGCAGCTCAGAACTCCGGAGGACGTCGCGCACCAGGTGCTGCTGCGCTCCTATCGCGCCGACGAATGGCCAAGCTGGTTCGAGGCCGCCCATGTCGCCCCGCCGCAAATCCGCGGCCTGGTGTTCGACAGCTCCGTGCTGATGGTCGAGGCAGCGATGCAAGGGGCCGGCGTGGCGCTCGCCCCTCCCCTGATGTTCTCCCGCCAGCTTGCCTCCGGCATGATCGAACAGCCCTTCCCGATCACCATTTCCAAGGGCAGCTACTGGCTGACCCGGCTCAAATCCCGCACCGTGACGCCGGCCATGGAAATGTTCAGGAACTGGCTGACGCAGCAGGCGGCGGAGACTCGGGCAAAAATCTAGGCCGCCTCCGCCGCCCGCCGCGCGGATTTCATCGCCTCGGTGATCGCCACGGTCTCGACCGAGACGCGGGTGACGCGCATCAGCAGGTCGACGACCTTTTCCTTGTAGTCGGCAAAACGATAGGTGTTGAATTTTTCGCGGATCGTCGGGTCCTTCGGGGTCTTTTCCTTGTACTGATCGAGGATCCATTCGAGCCCGGAGCGATTGCCGAGCCGGTAGGTCCAGACCTCGGGCGGAATGCCCGAGAGCGTCGTTTCCCCGTCGAGCCGGATGATGCCGGCATCCTTGTCGGCCTTGAGGACGGTTTTCGGCGAGACGCCGGCCGCGCGGGCCTTTTCGTCGGCGGTATCGAGGCGTTGCAGCGGCCAGGGCTCGACGGTCTCGTAGCCGATATGCAGTTCCATCAGCCGCTTGCCCCAGCCGGCCCAGGTCCAAAAATCGGGATAGAAGGGAATGCGCGGGAATTCGCGCTTCAGGTTGAGCGCGTATTTTTCGCGATAGACGGGATCGTGCAGGACGGCGTAGACATAGTGGAAGATGTCTTGCTTGCCGATCTTTTCGCCCTTGCCGTAGTGCTCGCGGAACTGTTTCAGGCCCCAGTCGGTGATGTTGTCGACGCGCTCGCCGGTGGAGGTGTAGCGGTAGAGGGGGAGGAGCTCAGAGTCGCCGGTATAGTGATAGTCTGGTATTTTTTTGCCAGCGAGGATGTTGTATGGAAGCCCGTTTCGATTGATGGCAATATATGCCGCCTCCGACGCCGCATCGAATATTTGCGATGTCTGATATTGATCCTCATTGAGGTGAGAATTTCGATATCCAAACACACGAACAAACGGCCTGAACTCTACATATGCTATATCGATCTTGGAGAACTTGACATCGACCGCGGCCCTAAGAAGGCGCTTGATTTTCCTTGTCCACTTAATTTCTGTACCCAGATCTTCGTCCCGTACGCTTTTCCGTTCGAGAATTTTTTGGCGCGCGCGCGAAAACTGCTCCAAGAAGTAGACGACCTTTGTCGTCAGAAACTGTTGGGAAAAATCGTATACCCAATCGTCTCTATTCGTTTTCATACTTTGGGAAGTGAGTTTGAAAACCGCCCTCTCCTGCCCGCTCGACTTCGCCGCCTTTGTCTTCTTGTCGGCGACCGGGATTAACTCGTCCCACTGGTTTTCCGACAGATTCACCCAGTTCGCCTGCTTATCCGGCGCAATCCGCTCAAACCCGATTCCCGATAGCTTCGACGATCCCAGAAACGCCAGCTTGTCCGCCGCCGTGTCGAATTCCGGCCGCCGGGCGTAGAAGATCTTGCAGCCCTTCTGCCTGCGGCGCTTCACCATGAAGGAGATGGCGACGCCGGTCTGGATGCCGAAGACATTGTGCCTGGTACCCGAGAGCTTGGGATTGGCGCGCACGTCGCCGCCGAGATCGACGACATAGATCTCGTTGAATTCCTGTTCCACCGCCTTGCGGAAACCGTCGAAGGTTCGGCTTTCGATGAAGCTTCGGTTGGTGATGAAGGCCAGCACCCCGTCATCGTGCATGCGATCGGATGCCCACCGGAAGAAGCGGGCGTACATGTCGTAGACCTTGGTCTTCTGCGCCGTCGAAAGCCGGATATAGCTCGACTTGATCAGCTCATCGACCCGCTTGTAGTCGCGGTTCTTGTTGTTGTCGTTCTCGTTTGCCTGGTTTGCATTATAAGGCGGGTTGCCGATGATCACCGAAATCTTGCGGGCGTTCTGTCGCTTCACGCGGGCGACGTTCTCCTCCGACATGGCGCCGAAAAGTTCGTGCTGGTGGCCGGAGCGGATGCCCAGCCCGCCGACATTGTCCAGCGTGTCGACGAAGCAGAGGTTCGGATATTCGGCAAACTGGCCGGTAATCGCCGCATAGGTCGCCTCGATATTCAGGTTGGCGACGTAATAGGGCAGGATCGCCACTTCGTTGGCATGCAGTTCGTTCTTGTATTTGTGGGCGAGCTTCTTCGGGTCGCCGCGAAAGCTTTCGAGAAGTTCGCAGATGAACGTGCCGGTGCCTGTCGCCGGATCGAGGATCTCGACATGTTCGTCGATCAGGTTCTTGCCGAAATGTTTTTCGCAGAGCCAGTCGGCCCCCTCGATCATGAACTTGACGATCTCGTTCGGCGTGTAGACGACGCCGAGGCGGTCGGCCTTCTTCGGATCGTAGACCTTGTAGAAATTCTCGTAGATCAGCTTCAGGAAGGTCTGCTTTTCCGAATGGCTGTTGATCTGCGCCGCATTCGCCCGGATCGCCGCATAATAGGGCTCCAGCCCCTTCAGCGTGTCGCGCTTCACCGCGCCGGTGAAGAATTTCCCTTCGAGCGCATAGAGTTCCTTGGCGATGTTGTTCTCGTGGTGGAAATCGCCCTCGTTGAAGATATGGGTGAAGATTTCCTCGGTCAGGATGTGCTGGATCAGCATTTCCCGGACATCCGCCTCGCCGAGCGTCGGATTGATCGTTTCCTGGCAGGTTTTCAGGAAACGGGCCGCCTCGGCCCGGAAGGCGGCATTGTCGCCATAGGCGGTGTCGATCCGTGCGCGCAGCGCATCGAGAACCGTCGGCAGGTCGGCCTTGAAACGCGCAACGGCCTTGCGGAACTCGGCAATTTCCGGCCGCTCGTAGGAAAAGAACAGCGAGACCAGTCGCGACAGGCTCGCCGTATCCGTCATCGAGGCGCGGGTGACTTCCTGGCGGTTCTGGATCAGCACCGCCGTTTCGGAATTCTCAAAGACGATATTGTCCTGCGGATAGCCCTTGGCGAGCTTCTTGCGGATCTCCTCGTCGAGATCGTCCTTGGTGTCCTTGGCCTCCCAGTAGCCGAGGGGGACGCGAATATCGTGAAGGACGGTGCCGTCCGGATAGACGGTCGTCTTCAGAGTAGTCTGGACCGGATATTCCTCCAGGAAGACGAGCTTGTCGGACGACGCCCAGGAGTCCAGCAGGCGGCGGAAGGCCGGGCGGATGATCTGTTCGTTGGAAAGGCCGGAAAACTTCCGCAGCCGATCGATCTCGGCAAGATATTGATTGATAAGCTGCTGACTCATGAATCCCCCTGAAGCCGGGACATTAGAACGCGCCGGCTCCAAGCGGAAGCGCGAAATCTTGCCCGCCTCACAACCGCCGCCCAAGGCAAGGCTTCCCCCTTGCCATCCCGCCTGCCTTGTGCGATCACCCGCCCTCTCAAAAATTCCGGGGCGCCAGAAGCGCCCTTTTCGCATTCGGAGCCTGCCAGCGCATTTGCCGGGGGCTTCGGTTCAATGACTTTCGATGGATAAAAGGAGCACGGCGATGGCACGGGCGCTCGGGCTTGATTTCGGCACGACCAATACGGTTCTGGCACTGGCGGACGGCGGCAGCACGACGCATTCGATGCGCTTCTCCAGCAGCGCCGGCGAAAGCGATTCGATGCGCACGGCGCTGTCCTTCATGAAGGACCCGGTGATGGGGGCGCAGGCGCTGAAGGTCGAGGCCGGACAGGCGGCGATCCGCCAGTTCATCGACAATCCAGGCGATTGTCGTTTTCTCCAGTCGATCAAGACGTTTGCGGCAAGTGCGCTGTTCCAGGGTACGCTCGTCTTTGCCCGCCGACATGTCTTCGAGGACCTGATGGAGATCTTCCTGAAGCGCCTGAAGATCTATGCGGAGGACAACTGGCCGACCGACGTGTCGCGGGTGATCGCCGGACGGCCGGTGCATTTCGCCGGCGCCAATCCGGATGCCAGGCTTGCGACCGAGCGCTACAACGAGGCGCTGACCCGGCTCGGCTTTCCGGAAATCCACTATGTCTACGAACCGGTGGCGGCCGCCTATTACTTCGCCCAGACGCTGAGGAGCGATGCCACCGTCCTCGTCGCCGACTTCGGCGGCGGCACGACCGACTATTCGCTGATCCGTTTCGAAACCAAGGCCGGCAAGCTGACAGCCACCCCGATCGGCCATTCGGGCGTCGGCGTCGCCGGTGACCATTTCGACTACCGGATGATCGACAACCTGGTGGCGCCGGAAATCGGCAAGGGCAGCAAGTTTAAGAGTTTCGACAAGGTGCTCGACGTGCCGGCCGGCTATTACGTCAATTTCGGCCGCTGGAATCAGCTGTCGATCTTCAAGACCAGCCGCGAGTTCACCGACCTGAAATCGCTGGTGCGCTCGGCGCTGGAGCCGGACAAGCTCGAACTGTTCATCGACCTCGTCGACCATGACGAGGGTTACCCGCTCTATCAGGCGATCTCGGCGACCAAGATGGCGCTGTCGGGCGCGGAAGAAGCGGAATTCAATTTCGCCCCCCTCGGCAAGGCGGGCCGCAAAATGGTGAAGCGTTCCGATTTCGAAGGCTGGATCGCGGAAGACCTCGGCCGCATCGAGGGTGCGCTCGACGAGGTGCTGGAAAAGACCGGCACGGCGCCTGCCGAGATCGACAAGGTGTTCCTGACCGGCGGCACATCCTTCGTACCGGCCGTGCGGCGGATCTTCACGCAGAGATTCGATGCCGGCAAGATCGAGACCGGCGGCGAACTGCTGTCGATCGCCCACGGCCTGGCGCTGATCGGCGAGAGCGACAATGTCGCGCAATGGGCGGCTTGAGGGGAAACGGGCAAGAAACAAAGCTCCCTTTGGGAATGCACGACGTCGCGTGGAGCCCCTCCCCCTTGTGGGGAGGGGTTGGGGAGGGGAGCTTTTGTTCACAGTAAGAAAGACCCCTCCCGCCTGCCGGCCACCCTCCCCACAAGGGGGAGGGTTAAGACTACCGCGTCGCATTGCCACAATTCCCCCCTCCTCATTGCCCCAAAACCGGTTCCCTCTTCGCTGCGACATGCTGTAGTGTGAATCAGATGAACTTCGCCAAAGACATGGACGCGCCAGAACTCGCCGCCCTTCTGCATTTCTATGCGGATGCGGGCGTGGAGTGGCTTGTCGAGGATGAGCCGGTGGACCGGTTCGCGCAGTTTGCGGCCCAGAAGGCGGCGCAGGCCGATGCCAGAGCGCCCGCGTCTGCCCGGCAGCAGCAGCCGACGAACTATGAGCAGGCGCCGAACTCCCAGGCAGCGGCGGCAACGCCGAAACGCACAGCTCCGACGGCGCGCGCTTCAGCACCTCCACCTGCCTCCGCGCCCGTATCGGTGCCCGACGAACAGGCGGTCGCCTCGGCACGGTTTGCGGCCGAAAGCGCCCGTTCGCTCGACGAACTCAAGACCGCACTCGAAGCCTTCAACGGCTGCAACCTGAAGAACGGCGCGCGCAACACGGTGTTTGCGAGCGGCAACCCAGCTTCCGGCATCATGGTGATCGGCCCGATGCCGAATGCGGACGACGACCGCGACGGCATTCCCTTCTCAGGCCGGCAGGGACAATTGCTCGACCGCATGCTCGGCGCGATCGGCCTTGCCCGCGACGCCGTTCTGCTCACCAACGTCATACCGTGGCGGCCGCCGGGCAACCGCATGCCGTCGCAGGCGGAGATGGATATCTGCCGGCCGTTCCTGGAACGCCAGGTGGCGCTTGCCGAACCGAAACTGCTGCTGCTGCTCGGCAATTTTCCGGCCCGTTTCTTCTTCGGCGGCAATGGCACGATCCATTCGATGCGCGGCGAATGGCGCGACCTCTCCTTCGGAGGAATCGCTGTGTCGGCGATCGCCACGCTGCATCCGCAGGAACTGCTCGCCGCACCCGCCAACAAGGCGCTGGCCTGGCAGGACCTTTTGATGTTCAAAATGCGTTTTCCCGGGCACTGACTGCCGCCATTTCAGGCAGATTTCTCAACAATTTACCCAAAGTTACGGAAATATGAAGAATGCCATGCAAGCAACGCATGGCAGCGCGGCGTTTTGCTGCATTGCAGAATCGATGTTGCATTGCAATATTGGCAACGTGTCTTGGGAGGAATTCTAGGTTTAAGGAACCAAGGCCAATGACGACCCGCTTCCGCCCGATCCATTCGGGTTTCGAAACTCTTCGCATCGCCGGCCTGTCGCCGCGCTCAACGAAGGGTTATCACCATTTCGGCTCCGCGACGAACGAGCAGCTTACCTCCCGCGCCATGGCGCGTCCGGTGGGCGTCACTCGTCCGGCTTCGGTCTTTGCCGATTTCCGCGAACGTTGATCCAGCGACGCAAGGAAGCATCAGCCATGACGGCCATCCTCCATCCGATCCGCACACTGCGTGAGAACTTTTCTCACATCGGCGCCGCCGTGAACGCCTCGCGCGAATACAGCCGCGCCGGTGCCGTCCGTGCCTCTGCCGAAGCGACCAACCCGGTCACCGCGGCCATTCCGCTTTAAGCATCCGGTTCTCAAGTCCCGGGGTCAAGCCCCGGGCGGCGAAGCCTTGCGCGCCGCCTTCCGCTCGAGCCCCAGTTGATGCTCGCGGTAGATGATGAAAATCCCCGCCGATACCGTGATCGCCGTCCCGACCAGCATGGTCGCCGTCGGCACATCCCCGAACAGAACATAGGCGATGCAGATCCCGAGAAGGATCGAGGTGTATTCGAACGGCGCGACCGTCGAGACATCCGCGTTGCGATAGCTTTCGGTCAGCAAAATCTGGCCGATGCCGCCGCAGAATCCGGAACCGATCAGGAAAAGCTTCTCAGGCATCGTCAACTCAGCCCAGCCGAAGGGCAGGCTGAGCAGTGAAAACAGCGCGCCCGACAGCGAGAAATAGAGCACGATCGTCGCCGTCTTCTCGGTGCGCACGAGCTGGCGCGTCTGGATCATCGCAAAGCCGGCCAGCACCGCAGAGAGGATGACGGCGGCTGCACCCATCGCCTGCTCCGAGCCCATGCCGCCCTGTTCGAACATGGTGAGCTTCGGCCAGGAGATGATCACCACCCCGACCATACCGACCATGACCGCGCTCCAGCGGTAGATGCGCACCGTCTCCTTCAGAAAGATCGCGGCAAAGACGACCGCCAGGAGCGGCGAGGAATAACCGATCGCGATCGCATCCGGCATCGGCAGGTGCACCAGGCCGTAAAAGCCGAAAACCATGGAGAGAATGCCGAGGAAGCCCCGTTTCACATGGCCGGTCAGGCTGTTCGTGTGGAAGGCGCCGCGCAACTCGCCCTGGAAGGCGAGATAAACCATGATCGGCACAAGCGCGAAGGCGGAACGGTAGAAGGTGATCTGCCCCGCCGGGATATCGGGACCTGCCGACTTGATACAGGTCTGCATCATCACGAAGACCACCACGGAGGTGACTTTGAACATGATCCCGCGCAGGGGATTCAGGGCATCGGCGGCCATCAACAACTCATGGGGATTTTGGCGGAAATCCGGTCCGCACTGACAGGACGTTTTGGGGAGACGATCTGGGGAGATTCAGTTTGGCGGCAAAGTAACGGAAAAGTGCCGTGAAGGGGATCAAAACTGATGATAGGTCGATCAATATCCGTGACCCAATGAAAGATTACGCGACATATACCGGAATGAAATCAGGCTTTATTTTAGCCAAAGTTTCAACAATCGTTTAGCATTGCGTGTAATTATCCGCGCGGCGACGGGTATGTGCCAATCCGGGAGTGCTGCGAAGCTCCCGATACCAATTTGAAGAGCCGGTTCAGGAAGCAACATGCGAACAGATACGGGCCAGATCGTTCATCTGGCAGATTACCGCCCCACCGACTTCGTCCTGGAACGCGTCGATCTGACCTTCGAGCTCGACCCTACCAATACGAAGGTTGATGCGCGGCTGATCTTCCACCGGCGCGAAGGCATCGATCCGTCTGTGCCGCTTGTGCTGGACGGCGACGAGCTGACGCTGTCCGGGCTGCTGCTCGACCAGAACGAGGTGCCCGCGGCGCAGTATGATGCGACGCCGGAGAGCCTGACGATCCGCGACCTGCCGGCCGAGCAGCCCTTCGAAATCACCATCACCACCTTCATCAATCCGGAAGCCAACACCCAGCTGATGGGCCTCTATCGGACCAACGGCGTCTACTGCACCCAGTGCGAGGCGGAAGGCTTCCGCCGCATCACCTATTTCCCGGACCGGCCGGACGTGCTGGCGCCCTATACGATCACCATTATCGGCGACAAGGCCGCCAACCCGGTCATGCTGTCGAACGGCAATTTCCTCGGCGGCGCGGGTTACGACGAGGGCCGCGCGTTTGCCGCGTGGTTCGACCCGCATCCGAAGCCTAGCTACCTGTTCGCGCTGGTCGCCGGCGATCTCGGCGTGGTCGAAGACAAGTTCATCACCATGTCGGAGCGTGAAGTCGCGCTGAAGATCTATGTGGAGCACGGCAAGGAAGCCCGCGCCGCCTATGCCATGGACGCGCTGAAGCGCTCGATGAAGTGGGACGAGGAGCGGTTCGGCCGCGAATACGACCTCGACATCTTCATGATCGTCGCCGTCTCGGACTTCAACATGGGGGCCATGGAGAACAAGGGCCTCAACGTCTTCAACGACAAATACGTGCTCGCCGACCCGGAAATCGCGACCGACCAGGATTACGCGAATATCGAGGCGATCATCGCCCACGAATATTTCCACAACTGGACCGGCAACCGCATCACCTGCCGCGACTGGTTCCAGCTCTGCCTGAAGGAAGGCCTGACGGTCTATCGCGACCACGAGTTTTCCGCCGACCAGCGTTCGCGCGCGGTGAAGCGCATCGCCGAGGTTCGGCACCTGAAATCGGAGCAGTTCCCGGAAGACGCAGGTCCGCTCGCGCATCCGGTACGTCCGACCAAATACCGCGAGATCAACAATTTCTACACGACGACCGTCTACGAAAAGGGTTCGGAAGTCACCCGCATGATCGCCACGCTGCTCGGCCGCGACGATTTCAAGGCGGGCATGGATATCTATTTCGAGCGCCATGACGGGCAGGCCGCGACGGTCGAGGATTTCGTCAAGTCGTTCGAGGATGCGAGCGGCCGCGACCTGACGCAGTTCTCGCTCTGGTACCACCAGGCCGGCACGCCTCTCGTCACCGTGTCGAGCGACTACGACCAGGCAAGCGGCACCTTCAAGCTGTCGCTGGAGCAGATGATCCCGGCAACCCCCGGCCAGACCGCCAAGGAGCCGATGCATATCCCGCTCTCCTTCGCGCTGATCCTCGATAACGGCTCGGCAGCAGTGCCGACCAAGGTCGCGGGCGGCGAAGTCACCGGCGACGTGCTGCATCTCACGGAGCGCCGGCAGACCTTCACCTTCTCGGGCATTTCCTCCCGTCCGGTGCTCTCGCTCAACCGGTCGTTCTCTGCGCCGATCAACCTGCATCTCGACCAGACGACGGCCGATCTCGCCCATATCGCCCGCCATGACAGCGACCTCTTCGCCCGCTGGCAGGCGCTGACCGATCTTGCGCTGCCGAACCTGATGCAGGCGGCGCGCGACGCCCGCGAGGGCAAGGCCATCACCTGCGATCCGGCTTTCGTCGCCGCCCTTCTCGAAGCCGCCGGCGACGAGACTTTGGAACCCGCCTTCCGCGCCCAGGCGCTGACACTGCCGAGCGAGGCCGACATCGCCCGCGAACTCGGCGGCAACAATGATCCGGATGCGATCCACGCGGGCCGCAACGCCATTCTTTCGGAAATTGCCAAGGCCGGAACCAGGACCTTCCTGCGCCTGTTCGAGGATATGAAGGTCAAAGGCGCCTTTACGCCGGATGCGGCAAGTGCGGGCAAGCGCTCGCTGCGCAACACGGCACTTTCCTACCTCACCTATGCGGAAGGAACGCCGGCCCGTGCGGCCGAAGCCTTCGCATCCGCCGACAACATGACCGATCTCGTCCAGGCGCTGGCGGTGCTTGCGCACCGCTTCCCGGATGCACCGGAAACAGCAAAGGCGCTCGACACGTTCCTCACACGCTTCGACGGCAATGCTCTGGTGATCGACAAGTGGTTCTCGACCCAGGCGACCATTCCCGGTGCGGGCGCGCTTGCCCGCGTCAAGGCGCTGATGGACAATCCGCGCTTCATCGCCACCAATCCGAACCGGGTGCGTTCGCTGATCGGCACGTTTGCCTTCGGCAATCCGACCGGCTTCAACCGCGCCGACGGCGAAGGTTACCGGTTCCTGGCCGAGCAGATCCTGGCGATCGACCCGCGCAATCCGCAGCTTGCCGCCCGCATCCTGACCTCGATGCGCTCGTGGCGGTCGCTGGAGCCGCAGCGCGCCGAGCATGCCCATGCGGCGCTGACCACGATCGAACAGACTGCGACGCTTTCGACCGACGTGCGCGACATCGTCGAGCGGATGCTGAAAGGCTGAGCCGAAGGCGCCGGCTTTAAACGCCGGCGCATTTTTCCAGAAAGCGGGAAACCAGCGACCGGCAATAGTCGGGCGTCAGTTCGCGATCGCCGAACAGGATGTGGTAGATGATCGGCGCGACTATGGCGTCGATCGCCTCGCCCACGTCGAAGGCGCTCTCGCCGCGGGTCAGGGCACGCCCGCGCAACGTCTCCAGATGATCATAGGTAAACTGGCAGCAGCGGCCCGCCGCGTCGCCTTCCATACTGCTCAGCACGTCCGCCAGCATCGAGCGTCCGACCTTGGACGACATTTCCTCCGCATACTGGAGAATGAAGGCTTCGAGGTCGCTTTCCATCGCGCCGGTGTCTTCCGGGTCGGCAACCGGCCGCATGCGCGCCACCGCGACATCCGCCAGGAGTTCCGATAGATCGCCCCAGCGGCGATAGATGGTCGATGGCGTCACGCCGGACTTTTCCGCAATCATCGGCACGGTGATCTCGCCGCGATCCATGGTCTTCAGCAGATCCTGAACGGTGCGGTGCACTTCCGACTGTATGCGGGCACTGCGCCCACCCTGGCGCACCATTTCCCTTGCCATTCTGTTCTCCTTGCCGGCGCGTTGCCGGAAGCATCAAATCTCTTAACGCAAAGATATTGCATTAAGCCAGGAATGCAACTACATGCGGCTAACGCTAAAAAATTGCATTAAGGTGAAACACCATGAGCAATATCCTTTCCGCCTCCCCTTCGCCATCCGCACTGCGGATGACGGTCTACAGTTTCCTCGGCGCGGTCCTGATCTCCGCGACCAGCAGCGCGCCGACGCCGCTCTACCATCTCTACCAGGAGCTCTTTCATCTCTCGCCGGCGATGATCACCCTGATCTTCGGTTCCTACTCCTTCGCGCTACTCGCGGCACTTCTGACCGTCGGCGGGCTTTCCGACTATCTCGGGCGCCGCCCGCTGATCCTGCTGGCACTGATCTTCAACGCTGCGGCACTGATCGTCTTCATGGTGGCTGAATCCGGCACGATGCTGCTTGTTGGCCGTATCGTCCAGGGTTTCGCAACCGGCATCGCTTTCCCGACCTTCGGGGCGACGATCCTCGATACCGACAAGCGCAGAGGCTCGACGCTCAACAGTATCACCGCCTTTCTCGGCCTGATGGTCGGCACGCTTGCCGGCGGCACGCTCGTCGCCTTCGCACCCGCGCCAACGCACCTCATCTACGCGCTTCTTTTCATGGTGACAGTGGCAGGCATCATCGCGCTTGCCTTCATGCCGGAGACCATCACCGGACGGCCGGGCGCGCTCGCCGCCATGCGTCCGCATATCAGCGTGCCGCAGCGGGCCCGCACTACGCTTCTCAAGGTCACGCCGGTCAATGTCGCCGGCTGGGCGCTCGGGGGCTTTTATCTGTCGCTGATGCCGACGCTGGTTGCGGTTGCGACCGGAATCACCTCGCCCTTCGTGGGCGGTACGGTCGTCGCAACGCTGATGCTGAGCGCCACCGCCTCGGTCTTCGTGTTCCGCGCATGGACGCCGCAACGGGTTCTCTCGACCGGCACGACCGCCCTGATGATCGGCGTCCTGATCACCCTCTCGGGCGTACACCTGCAGGCGGTCTGGCTTCTCTACCTCGGCACGGCGGTGGCCGGTCTCGGGTTCGGATCGATCTTTTCGAACATCCTGAAGATCGTCCTGCCGCTTGCCGAGAGCCATGAAAGAGCCGGTCTGTTCGCAGCCTTCCTGGTCGAGAGCTACCTCGCCTTCTCGATCCCGGCGATTGCCGCAGGCCTTGCCGCTCCCACACTCGGTCTCTCCAATGCCGCCTATGTCTACGGCGGTGCAATCATCACGCTGGCGGTGATTTCGATCGCGGCCACCCGCACCAACCTTTCCGAAAGCCCGGCCGTCTCCTGAGACGGCCGGTTTGCCGCCCTCGCGGGACTCTTCCGATTCGCAATTGAATCAAATCGTTAAAAAAATCTTAGCAAGCCTCTGGACACGAAGAATCACTAATGATTCATTAAGGCAGATTCGGGCGAGCGGCGCGCCGAATCACCATGAGGGACACCATGAAAACCATGTCGGACGTGCAGCGGGCAACCGCGGCCGAGGGGCGGCTGCGTCTTAAATTTCCAAGCCTTGGAAGTTTGCGGCGGGCTATCCCGGACGAGGCGCGGCTCTCCGTCAAGCCACTCGCGCGGCAACTGCCCCGCGTGGAACTCGTCCTCAAGCGTTCGATCCCCCTTCTTATCATCGCGTTCCTGACCGTCGTCGCTGCGTCGCGCATTCTCGGCATCGTCTCCGAATACACGCGGATGGAAGATGCCGCCCGGCAGGCGACGGCGCTGATGGCCGCCACGGCGAGTGCTGCCTTCTCCAGCGATGCGACCGCACTCATCGGTCGAGACCGCGCCGCCGCGGAAAAACGCCTTGGTACCTTTCTGCCGCAGGAACGCCTGGAGGCGGACGCTTTCTTCTTGTTCGTGGACGAAACCGGCCGTATCTTCGGCGGGACCAAGCAGGCCGCCAGCTATATCGGCAGGCGCCTGACCTCCGTCCTGCCGGAAACTGCGGCGCTCAGGCGGTTCGGCGACGAGAGCGGCGTTATCGAGACCTATTTCGGCGAAATTCCGCACTATGCGGCCATCGAGATGGTCGGCAGCGACGGTATGCTGATCGTGGCGGCCTATTCGCTGGAGAGCATCAATCTTGCCTGGCGTCACGACGTGTCCCTCAACGTCACGCTCTTCACCGGCATTTCGGCAATCCTGCTGGTCATCCTCTACGCCTATTACATGCAGGTGAAACGCGCCCGCGAGGCCGACGAGACCTTCGTCGAATCCAATCTGCGCATCGAGACGGCGCTGTCGCGCGGCCGTTGCGGGCTGTGGGATTTCGACGTCACAAACCGTCGCCTGTTCTGGTCCGGATCGATGTACGAGATGCTCGGCCTGCCGCCTGCCGGAAACGTGATCTCGTTTACCGATGCCGCACGGATGATGCATCCGACCGACGGCAATATCTACGCGCTCGCCCGCGCCATCAGCCGCGGCAATGCCAAGCAGGTCGACCAGGTTTTTCGCATGCGCCACGCGGCCGGCCACTATGTGTGGATGCGCGCCCGCGCCCAACTGGTGAAGACCAGCCAGGGCCGCACCCATGTCATCGGCATCGCCATGGATGTGACCGAACAGCATCGCCTCGCCCAGCGTTATGCCGAGGCCGACCAGCGCCTCGCGGACGCGATCGAGTGCACGTCCGAAGCCTTCGTGCTCTGGGACAAGAACGACCGCCTGGTGATGTGCAACACCCATTTCCAGCAGGCTTACGGCCTGCCCGACAGCGTGCTGGTGCCCGGCACCGAGCGTCACGCCGTGAATTCAGCCGCAGCCCGGCCGGTCATCGAGCGCCGCGTCGCCGATCCGGACGGCAGCGGCCTGTCGCGCACCACGGAAGTGCAGCTCGCCGACGAGCGCTGGCTGCAGATCAACGAGCGCCGCACCCGCGACGGCGGCCTGGTCTCGGTCGGCACCGACATCACGCTGCTGAAGCGCCACCAGGAACGGCTGCGCGACAGCGAGCGCCGGCTGATGGCGACGATCGGCGACCTTTCCTCCTCGCAGAAGAAACTGGAGCGCCAGAAGTCCGAGCTTTCGATCGCCAACGCCAACTACCAGGCGGAAAAGGACCGTGCCGAGGCCGCCAACAAGGCGAAGTCGGAATTCCTCGCCAACATGTCACATGAACTGAGGACCCCGCTCAACGCGATCCTCGGCTTCTCGGAAATCCTGACGAACGGCATGTTCGGACCGCTCGGCTCGCCGAAATATTCGGAATATTCCAAGGACATCCACGACAGCGGCAAACATCTTCTCAACGTCATCAACGACATTCTCGACATGTCGAAGATCGAGGCTGGCCACATGCGCATCCAGTGCGAGGCGGTCGACCTGAAGCCGCTGATCGAGGAAAGCCTGCGCCTCACCTCGATCTCGGCCCAGGACAAGCAGATCGCCATCCATCAGCGCCTGTGCGACAGCCTCCACATGGTGGCGGATCGCCGCGCATTGAAGCAGGTGATGCTCAACATCCTCTCCAACGCAGTCAAGTTCACCAACCACGGCGGCAGGATCGAACTGCGTGCCCGCAAGTTGGAAAAAGGGGTGCTGCTGACGATCGCCGATACCGGCATCGGCATTCCGATGGAGGCGCTTAACAAGATCGGCCAGCCGTTCGAGCAGGTGCAGAGCCAGTATGCCAAGAGCAAGGGCGGCTCGGGACTGGGGCTTGCCATTTCCCGCTCGCTGATCGGCCTTCACGGCGGCAAGATGCGGATCCGTTCACGGGTCGGCGAAGGCACCGTCGTCTCGCTGCTCATCCCAGACCAGCCGATGCTCGTCGGTCGCAAGCGGGTCGCCTGAGGTCAACGGCGAAACCGTTGTGGGGCGGAGACGCCCGTCATTTCCCGACAACCGAATGGAATATCCCCCGCACCGCCTTCGAGAGCCGCTTTACCTCGCCCTCCAGCGTGCGGATATCCGGGCAATCCCCTGCCCGGCAGACGCGCTCGACGAGCCCCGCGGGGGCATCGCCCGGATCAAACGGTCCGTCGACGCAGAGCCGGACGATCTGCGAAAGCTCGGTGAAAAGCCGTAGCGCCTCGACACAGGTATCGAGATCGGCAGGTTTCATCAGCTTTTCGCCGAGCGCCTTCAAAGCTTCTTCCGTACTGAAACCATAGGTATCGAGCGTCACACCCCTGGCCGGCGCTATCAGCCGCAGATACTGGGCGATGAACTCGATATCGATCAGGCCGCCGGGGACCAGCTTGAAATCCCAGATATCGCGCGGCGGCTTTTCCTTTTCGATCAGTTCGCGCATCTCGGCCACGTCCCTGGCGATCTTCGCAATATCGGGCTTGGTCGACAGCACTTCGCGGATCAGGCCCTTCGCCTCGTCGACAAGGCTTTCCTCGCCGCAGATCAGCCGGGCGCGGGTGAGCGCCATGTGTTCCCAGGTCCAGGCCTCCTGGCGCTGGTATTTGCCGAATGCGTTGATGCGGGTGGCAACCGGACCCTTGTTGCCCGACGGTCTCAAGCGCAGATCGACCTCGAAGATGATCCCCTCTGCCATCGGCGCCGAAAGCGCGGCGACCAGCCGCTGCGTCAGACGGGTGAAATAACGGCTGGCATCGAGGGGCTTGTCACCCCCGCTTTCCATCGCCTCGCCATCGTAGTCGTAGAGAAGGATGAGATCGACGTCGGAACCGGCAGTCAGTTCGAAACTGCCGAGCTTGCCCATGCCCATGACGGCGACGCGGCCACCTGGATAAAGGCCGTGGGCGCTGCGGATCTCCGCGGTCACCGCCTTCAACGCCGCGTCAATCAGGAGGTCGGCAAGGTGGGTGAAGGCGCGTGCCGCCTGGGCACCCGAGATCGCCCCCGTCAGCAGTCGGATGCCGATCAGGAACCGCTGCTCGGCCGCAAAGATGCGCAGCCGGTCGAGCTTTTCCTCGTAGTGCCGGCCGGCGGTCAGGAATGCGGCCAGGCGCCAGGAGAGATAGTCACGGGTCGGCAGTTCGGCCATCAGGCCGGGATCGAGCATGCCGTCGAAGACATGCGGCTTGGAGGCGATGATATCCGCAAGCCGGGGCGCAGACGACATGATCGTGACGATCAGCGCCAGAAGCGGCGGATTGTTGCCGATCAGCGAAAAGAGCTGGATGCCGGCCGGCAGGCCCCTCAGGAAACTGTCGAACCGCAGCAGCGCCTCGTCGGCACGCTTGCTCTCGCCGAACGCCATTAAAAGCGCCGGCATCAGTTCGGTCAGCCGCTCGCGCGCCTCCGCCGACTGGGTGGCCCGGTAGCGGCCGTAATGCCAGGTGCGGATGACGCGGGAAATGTCGGCCGGCCGCTCGAAGCCGAGCGAGGCGAGCGTCTTCAGCGTGCCCGGATCGTCCTGCTGGCCGGTGAAGACAAGGTTGCCGTCACTGCTGGTCAGCTTTGCCTCCTGCTCGAAGAGCCGCGCGTAACGTTTCTCGACGGTCTTCAGCACCTCTTCAAGCCTTGCGGAAAAACCGGCGGTGTCGGCAAAACCGAGCATGAAGGCGATACGCTTCAGTTCGGCGTCGGTTTCCGGCAGGTTATGGGTCTGCTCGTCGCGCACCATCTGGATGCGGTGTTCGACATCGCGCAGGAACCAGTAGGCCTCGGTCAGTTCGGCGGCGATCTCGGGCGTGATCCATCTCGCCTCGGCGAGCGCTGCAAGCGCCACTTCCGTATCTCGGGCCCGCAGCGGCGGCATGCGGCCGCCGGCGATCAATTGCTGGGTCTGGGCGAAGAACTCGATCTCGCGGATGCCGCCACGGCCGAGCTTGACGTCATGGCCCTTCACGGCAATCGCGCCGTGGCCCTTGTGCACATGGATCTGCCGCTTGATCGAGTGGATGTCGGCAATCGCCGCGTAGTCGAGATATTTGCGGAACACGAAGGGTGTCAGCAGCCGCATGAAATTTTCGCCGGCAGCAATGTCGCCGGCGATCGGCCGCGCCTTGATGAAGGCCGCCCGCTCCCAGTTCTGGCCGCGGCCCTCGTAATAGATCAGCGCCGCATCCAGCGAGACGGCGAGCGGGGTGGAACCGGGATCGGGCCGCAGGCGCAGGTCGGTGCGGAACACGTAACCGTCGGCCGTGCGTTCCTGCAGGATGCGGATCAGGCGGCGCATCATCCGGCCATAGACTTCCGACCCGTCGAGCGGATCGGCGAGGATGCCCGTTTCGGGGTCGAAGAACACGACGATATCGATATCGGAGGAATAGTTGAGCTCGCGGCCGCCGAGCTTGCCCATGCCAAGCACGATCAGGCCGGAGCCCTTGCTCGGTTCTTCGAGGTCGGCGAGCTTCAGCTTGCCGCTTTCATGGCCAGTGACCAGAAGGTAGTCGATTGCCGCGGCGACGGAGGCTTCGGCAAACAGGCTCAACCAGCGTGTCGTGTCCTTCGCGGAAAAGATACGGGCGAGATCGGCGAGCGCGACGAGGAAGCTCAAAGCCCGCTTGGCAGTCCGCAGTGCCGCCATCACCTCGTTTTCTGACGGTGCCTTGCCGTCCCTCGGCAGCCAGGTCCGACGCGCCGTCTCGACCAGCCGGTTGAGCGCCGGCTCCAACGGCTCGGTGATCGCGGTCGCCAGCAGCTTTGGCGAGATGACCGTCGTGTCGCGCAGATAGGGCGAGAGGGTAAAGGCCGCGACGATGAAGTCTCGGAGCGCGCTGTCCTTGCCAAGCAGTGCCGCGACCGAAGGTTCGGACTTGCCGATATCCTTCAGGACAGCCATCGCCGCCTTGGTCTCAGTCTGGTTCAGCGGGCGGATCACCTCCGCCTTCACCGTATCGAGCCGATTTCCGGTCTCCGACACTGGCACCTCCCTGATTCTTCCCTGGCGAAACTTAGGGCTTCGGCACGGGAAAGACCATGGTGACCGTCAGGCCGGGTGCCGCGGTATTCGTCTCGTCGGTGGCGGAGAGTTCCAGCGAGCCGCCATGCAGTTCCATCACCGCCTCGACCAGCGACAGGCCGAGGCCGGTGCCGGGCTTGGAGCGGCTTTCGTCGAGGCGAAAGAACCGCTTGGTTACCTCGCCGCGCTTGTTGGCCGGAATGCCGGGGCCGTTGTCGCAGACGGAGAGCCTGAGCGTGCCGTCGCTCCTGGCGAGCTTCACCCCGATCTTGGGCGTATGGCTTCCCTCGGAGGCATATTTGATCGCGTTGTCGAGGAGATTGAAGATCGCCTGGCCGATGAGTTCCCGGTTGCCCTTGACGACGAGACCCGGTTCGAGCTCGGTGGTGAGCGAAAGACCCGCCTCCTCCGCCGCCGGCTCGTAGAGTTCGGCACTGTCGGCGGAGATCGCCGACAGATCGACATCGGACATTTCGGCCGCGATCGAGCCCGCCTCGACACGGGAGATCATCAGCAGCGCGTTGAAGGTGCGGATAAGCTGGTCGGATTCGGCGATGATACCTTCGAGGGCTGCGCGGCGCACGTCCGCACGGTCTTCGCCGAGCGCATCGGCCGCCTTGTTGCGCAATCTCGTCAGCGGCGTCTTCAGGTCGTGGGCGATGTTGTCGGAAACCTGCCGCAGGCCTTCGTTCAGCTTCTCGATGCGTCCGAGCATGGCGTTCAGCGAATCCGACAGCCGGTCGAATTCGTCGCCGGACTTGCCGACCGGCAGGCGCTGCGAAAGGTCGCCCGCCATGATCTTCTGGCTCGCCGCCGACATCCGATCGATGCGTTTCAACGCATTGCGGCCGATGCCGAACCAGATCACCAGCGCTCCAACGCCCATGATGGCCAATGCCACCATCAGCGCCCGGCGCACGATACCGCGGAACCGGCTCGGGTCGCCGAGATCGCGGCCGACCAGCAGCCGCAGACCGTTGTCGAGGCGCAGCACGTTTGCGATGGCGAGATGACGGCGAGGACGATCCGCTTCCGTATAGGGTTCGTAGGTGAAGGGGATTTCCGTCCAGCCTTGGTCGTCGAGCACGCCGGGCTGCACTGCGGCGACGTTGCCGGCGAGCATCTCGCCGTTGGGACCGGCAATCACGTACAGATTGGCGCCCGGCTGGCGGGCCCTCCGCTCCATCATCCGCAGCAGCAGGCTGACGCCGCCGCGCTCATAGGCGCGCTGTATCTCCTGCACTTCCTCCTGCAGCGACTGGCGCGTCTGCTGCGCCAGCAGCCGTTCCGACATCGCCGTCACGTAGATGACCAGAAACGCCGCACACAGGGCGAAGAGCAGGATATAGAGCGCCGACAGCCGCACGGCCGTCGAGCGGAACATCAGGCGGGCACGTGCCAGCAACTCGGCTTACCCCTCGTCCTTGATCATGTAACCGGCGCCGCGGATGGTCTTCAGCAGCGGCTTTTCGAAATCCTTCTCGATCTTCGACCTCAGCCGCGAGACATGCACGTCGATGACATTGGTCTGGGGATCGAAATGATAGTCCCAGACGTTTTCGAGCAGCATGGTGCGGGTCACCACCTGGCCGGCATTCTTCATCAGATATTCGAGCAGGCGAAACTCGCGCGGCTGCAGCAGCACTTCCTTGCCGGCGCGCTTCACTTCGTGCGACAGCCGATCAAGCTCCAGGTCCCCGACCCGGTAGACCATGTCCTGTTCTGGCGTCCCCTTGCGGCGGCCGAGCACTTCGACGCGGGCGAGAAGCTCGGAGAAGGCGTAGGGCTTCGGCAGGTAGTCGTCGCCGCCGGCGCGCAGGCCGGTCACGCGGTCGTCCACCTGACCGAGCGCCGAAAGGATCAGTACCGGCGCATTGACGCCGCGCTTTCTGAGTTCGCTGATGACGGACAGCCCGTCGCGGCGCGGCAGCATTCGGTCGATGACCATCACGTCGTAGGAATTTTCGGTTCCCATGAACAGGCCGCTCTCGCCGTCGCTTGCATGGTCGACCACTATCCCGGCCTCGCGAAAGGCCTTGGTCATGTAGGCTGCCGCCTCCAGGTCGTCTTCTATCACCAGAATCTTCATGTGCGGGACAATAGCGTCCGAGCCCGTCTTTGCACTACGGGAATCTGCCGTGCCGGCTGAATATCGGGTATCCGTTTCCATCGCTCGCTCCGTGGAAAGAAGAAAGGCGCCGACCGTTGCCGGCGGCGCCCCTGATCTTGCGACCTAGTTTTAAGAAATCAGCCTTCGTTGATCGGCAGGGCGACGAAGCGGCTGGTATTGTTTTCACCAGCCACCTGGAACAGCGCACGGGTACGGCCGTCCTTGCGGGCCTGGTCGAGAACCTTGCCCACATCGGCGGCGCTGGTGACCTTGCGGTTGTTGACCGAGACGATCTTTTCGCCGGTCTTCAGGCCGCGGGCAGCGGCTTCACTGTCCGGATCGACATCGGTGACCGAGAGACCGGAACCATCTTCAGCCGGAGCGACGGTGATGCCGAGGCTGGCAAGCGCCTTGTCGCTGGAAGGAGCCGGAGCGTCGGGCTGCTTCGGCGTGGCCGCAGCGGCTTCGTCGCTCTGGAGATTGCCGAGCGTGACCGGGATCTTCTGGGCCTTGCCGTCGCGCCACAGATCGACCTCCACCTTGGTGTTCGGGCCGAAGGCGGCGACGCGCTTGGCGAGATCACGGGCATCCTTGATCGGCTGGCCGTTGACGGCGGTGATGACGTCGCCTTCCTTGATGCCGGCCTTCTGACCCGGAGAGCCTTCCTGGGGAGCGACGACGAGGGCGCCGGTCGCTTCCTTGAGGCCGAGCGAGTCGGCGATGTCCTGGGTGACCGGCTGGATCTGCACGCCGAGCCAGCCGCGATCGACCTTACCGTCCTTCATCAGGTCGGCAACGACGTCCTTGGCGGTAGAAGACGGGATCGCAAACGCAATGCCGACATTGCCGCCCGACGGCGAGAAGATCGCGGTGTTGATGCCGACCACTTCGCCCGAGAGGTTGAAGGTCGGACCGCCGGAATTGCCGCGGTTCACGGCCGCATCCACCTGGATATAATCGTCATAGGGACCGGAGCCGATATCGCGGCCGCGGGCAGAAACAATGCCTGCGGTGACCGTACCGCCAAGGCCGAACGGATTGCCGACGGCAACCACCCAGTCGCCGACGCGGACCTTCGAGTCGTCCGCGAAGTTGACATAGGTGAACTTGCGGCTGGTGGCGTCGACCTTCAGCACGGCGAGATCGGTGCGGCTGTCCTTGCCGACCAGCTTGGCTTCGAGTTCCGTGCCGTCGTTCAAAACGACCGTATAGGCGGAACCATCGGAAACGACGTGGTTGTTGGTGACGACATAGCCGTCTTCGGAGATGAAGAACCCGGAACCCTGTGCCGCCGGGCGCAGGCGGTGAGGACGGTTGCCGTCCTGGCCCCGCGGGCCGTTGCGCTCTGCGCGATCCTGGTTGCGGTTGTTGCGGTCGCCCGGAGCGCCCGGCACCTGGCCGCCGAATTCACGGAAGAACCGCTTCAGCGGGTGGTCATCGGGAAGCTGGTCGAAGCCGCGGCCGCCGAAGCTGAACGAGCTGCTGTCATCGGAAACGGGCTGTGCATCCGACTGGACGCGGACTGAAACGACGGCGGGGGAAACGGCCGAAACGACATCGGCAAAGCTCGGGGCCTGCGGTGCGGTGACGCTGACCGGAGCAGCAAAAGACTGCGTGATCTGAGCCGGGATGCCGCTCGAGAGCATGACCGCGGCAAGACCAGCAACCGTGGTGGTCTTCAAGACGGTCTTCAGGGAGGGACGTCCGATATTGCGCATGTTTTAAGCTACCTTCTTCTCTTCAGTCATATCGGCTGGAGGTCAGCCAAGCGGTGGATGACGAGAGATATAGGCGCTCGCAGGTTAACTGCAGGTGGCGGACGAATGAAATATTGGTAATGTTTGACGAACGGCTATTTTTTCAGAAGTTCTTCGATACGCGCCTGCTCCTCGGTGGTCAGCGCCGCAACCGCGCGTTGGCCTGGACGGGTGCGGACGAAGACCAGGATGGCGATTGCACCGACCAACAGTAGCAAGACCGGCGTCGCCCAGAGGATCACCGTCTTGGCGCTGAGGCGCGGCTTCAAGAGCACGAATTCGCCGTAGCGGGACACGACGTAGTCGATCACCTGCTCGTCCGTATCGCCGTTCGCCAGCCGCTCGCGCACCAGCACGCGCAGGTCGCGGGCAAGCTCCGCGTTGGAGTCGTCGATCGACTGGTTCTGGCACACCATACAGCGCAACTGCGCCGAAAGATTTCGGGCGCGCTGTTCGAGCACGGGGTTGGGGAGCACTTCGTCGGGATTGACGGCAAAGGCCGGAAGTGGGGCAAAGAGAGCCAGGAGAAGTAGAAAGAACGAGAAAAGTCCCCTTCTGGCCTGCCGGCCATCTCCCCCACAGGGGGGGAGAAAACCCGTGGCAACGCCTAGCATCCATCTCAAGGGTGCGATGGGGCGGTGAAGCCCCTCCCCCTTGTGGGGAGGGGTTGGGGAGGGGTCTTTGTCGACAGATGTTCTCATCACTCCGCCGCCTCCAGCGTCGCCTTGACCGGCTTAGCCTTCCGGCTCGGCGCCCCTACCCTGAGCCGCCGATCCGACAGCGACACGAACCCGCCGACCATCATCACCAGCGCGCCGCCCCAGATGCAGAGGATGAACGGCTTCCACCAGATGCGCACCACCATGCCGCCGCTTTCCATCGCATCGCCGAGCGAGACATAAAGCTGGCTGAGGCCGAAGGTGAGGATTCCGGCCTCGGTCGTCGGCATGCGCCGCGCCGTGTAGAGCCGTTTCGACGACCAGACGTCCGCCACCTGGACGCCGCCGCGACTGACGGCGAAATGCCCGCGCTGTTCGGTATAGTTCGGTCCGACCGCATCGCGCAGCCCGTCATAGGTCAGCGAATAACCGCCGGCGTCTACGGAAGCACCCTGCTTCATCTCGACCACCGTCTCTGTGCCGAAGGTCGTCGCCGCGAAAATGCCGAGAACCGTGACGCCGAGACCGAAATGGGCAATCGCCGTGCCGAATACCGAACGCGGCAGGCCGGCCAGGCGCTTCAGCCCGACCGAGAGCCCGACCTTCGAAAAATTGCCGCGATACCAGAGGTCGGCGAATGCGCCGATCATGCCCCAGAAACCGAGCACGAGGCCGAAGATCGCCAGAACCGGTCCGCCGTTCTGAATGTAGAAGAAGGCAAGGCCCGCAGCCAATGCCAGGCCGGCGAACACATAAAGGCGCTGCAGGGCGCCAAGGAGATCGCCGCGCTTCCAGGCAAGCACCGGCCCGAACGGCACGGCGACCAGAAGCGGCAGCATCAAGAGGCCGAAGGTCATGTTGAAGAACGGCGCGCCGACCGAGATCTTTTCGCCGGTCAGCGTTTCTAGGATCAGCGGATAGAGCGTGCCGGTCAGCACCGTCGCCGTCGCCACCGTCAGGATCAGGTTGTTGAGCACCAGCGCGCCCTCGCGCGAGATCGGCGCGAAAATGCCGCCCGCCTTCAGCATCGGCGCCCGCCAGGCAAACAGCGCGAAGGCGCCGCCGATGAAGATGCCGAGAATGCAGAGGATGAAGATGCCGCGGGTGGGATCGGTCGCAAACGAATGCACCGAGGTCAGCACGCCCGAGCGCACCAGGAAGGTGCCGAGCAGCGACAGCGAGAAGGTCATGATCGCCAGAAGCACGGTCCAGATCTTCAGCGCCTCGCGCTTTTCCATGACCAGCGCCGAATGCAGCAGCGCCGTGCCGGCGAGCCAGGGCATGAAGGAGGCGTTCTCGACAGGATCCCAGAACCACCAGCCGCCCCAGCCGAGCTCGTAATAGGCCCAGTAGGAGCCCATGGCGATGCCGGCCGTCAGGAAGGTCCAGGCGGCGAGTGTCCACGGCCGCACCCAGCGGGCCCAGGCAGCGTCGATGCGGCCTTCCATCAGCGCCGCGACCGCAAACGAGAAACAGACCGAGAAGCCGACATAACCGAGATAAAGCAGCGGTGGATGCACGGCGAGGCCGAAATCCTGCAGCACCGGGTTCAGGTCCTGCCCTTCGGCCGGCGCCGGATCGAGGCGCAGGAACGGATTGGAGGTGAGCAGGATGAAGAACAGGAAGGCGGTCGAGATCCAGGCCTGCACGGCCAATACATTGGCCCGCAGCGTATCCGGCAGGTTCCGGCCGAAGACCGCGACAAGCGCACTGAAGAACACCAGGATCAGCAGCCAGAGCAGCATCGAGCCTTCGTGATTGCCCCAGACGCCGGAATATTTGTAGATCACCGGCATCAGCGAATGGGAATTTTCCCAGACGTTCATCACCGAGAAATCCGAGACCACATAGGCCCAGGTGAGCACGCCGAAGGAGAAGGCGACGAGCGCAAACAGCACCAGCGACCCGGTCGGGGCCAGCGCCATCATGGCGATATCGCCGCGCCGAGCGCCGATCACCGGCAGGACCGAGACGATCAGCGCGGTAGCAAGCGCCAGAACGAGCGCGTAATGGCCGATCTCGATGATCATCTCGTTGCCGTCCCCTTGGCGCCGTTGCCCTTGCTTTGGTCGCCCTGGCCTTCGTTCCAGACGCCCTGCGCCTTCAGCCGGTCGGCGACTTCCTTCGGCATGTAGTTCTCGTCATGCTTGGCGAGCACGCTGTCGGCCACGAAACCGTGCGATGCCGCATCGAACGCGCCTTCGGTCACCACGCCCTGACCTTCGCGAAACAGGTCCGGCAGGATGCCCGTATAGGTAACCGGTACGCTGCCGGTTCCATCGGTCACGGTAAAACTCACGGTCGAACCCTGGCCACGCTTCACCGAACCTTCGGCAACCAGCCCGCCGAGCCTGATGCGGGTGCCGGGCTTGACGTCGGCCTTGGCAAGATCGGCCGGCATGAAGAAATAGGCGACCGACTGGCTGAAGGCGAACATGACAAGCAGCACCGCGACGAGGATGAAGCTCATGCCGCCCGCGATCACCGCCAGCCGTTTCTGTTTGCGCGTCATTGCGCCACTCCTTCGACGGCGAGCCCCATCTCGTTGGCAAGCGCCACCAGCTCGCCTGATGACGGGAACTGCTTGAGGCCGCTCTTCAGGGCCTCCTCGGCCCTGGGTTTGTCGCCGAGTACGGAATAGGAGCGTACCAGCCTCACCCAGCCTTCAAGGTTGTTCGGGTCCTGTTTCAGCCGCTCCGCCAGGCTGTCGACCATGCCGCGGATCATTGCCTGTCGATCGCCCTGCGACATGTTTTCCGCCGCCGCCACATCCGCCTGGTTCGGATTGCCGGGCGCCTGCGCCGTGTCCTGTCCCGACGTGACGGCGCCGCCGTTCTTGACGATATGCTGGTTGACGAGTTGCATCCACGGCGCATCGGCCGGCGAACCCTTTGCGATCGTCTCGAACTGCGTCCTCGCCTCCGCCGCCCGGCCTGCCTGTTCAAAGCCGAGGCCGACGTAAAAGCGTGAACGCGGATTGTCCGGATCGAGCTTCACCGCCTGCTCGAAGGCGGCACGCGCGTCCTCGGTGACAATACCGTCGTTCGACGCGACCAGCGTTTCGCCGAGCCCGGCCAGCCGGACCGGACTCGGCCCAAGGATGCGGATCGCGTTTCGATAGGCCATCTCGGCATCGCCGAGCCGCATGGAGCGGAAATAGATGGGGCCAAGCAGATCCCATCCGGCGCCGTCATTGGGATTTTCAGCCAGATGCCGCTCCGCCTTGGCGACCAGCAGGGCGACATTGTTGCCGGGATTGGCCAGCCGCGCTTCGAGCGGCTGGTCCGGCAGCCCGGGATTGCCGAGCGCCAGGTAAAGACAGAGCCCGACGACGGGCGGAACCATTGTGACCACGGTGGTGGCGAGCGCATATTTTCGCGCCTTGGGAGCGGCGGTCTCCTTGCCCTCCCCCGCGCCGGCCGCGGCCAGCAGCCGGCGGCCGATTTCGGCGCGGGCGTATTCTGCTTCCTCCGCATTGATCAGGCCCTGGGCCCGGTCGCGGTCCAGTTCGGCCAGCTGGTCGCGATAGACGGCGACCTCTCCGGCACGGTCGACGGATGCTGTTTTGGTGGCTCGGGCGAACGGCAGGATGAGGATTGCCGCAACGGCCGCCGTCAGAGCTGCGAGGATGATCCATAAAACCATAGTGGCCCAATACTGCAACGGCCCGCGCTTTCCAACAGCGCAGCCGGCGTTGACGCGAATTTGAGGCCTTTGGCCGCAAGCTCAGACCTGCATATGGGGCCGATCCGATCTGGCGGCCATGACCCATGTCAAACAGCCGCAGAGGAAATCAGACGGGGAAATCAGGTGAGCGGGGTCCAGGTGCCGTTCGAATTGCGGCAGGCAGCGCCCCGCGCCGTCATGTCGCGGCCATTCATCGTGACCGTATGGCGATACTGACGGCAGTTCTGGGTGCCCACCTGATAGGGAGCGTTGGCGACCACCTGGCCGTTCGCGTCGTCACCCTTCCAGGTGATTGCCTCGCCGCCGGCGGCCCCTTCCAAAGCGCGATATTCCGCCTCGAGGGCGCGGGAACGGTCGCTTGCCGAAAGCGTTGCGCCGGTGCGGCCGACGATGCCGCCCTGCAGCGCGGAAATATAGGAAGTCGATGGTGACGGCCGCGGTGTCAGCAGGCCACGCGTGCCGCCGGTTCCCGCTCCTGAAGACGTGCCGCAGCCAGCCAGAAGGCCAGCAACCACAAGCGATGAAACGGCATTTCGGAGGCTCAACAATCGCATCGTGTCGGAAACCGGTCGCGGCTCGTTTTCTTGGTAAATCTTGCCGAGACTGGTCCCGTCCCGGCATGGCATCATTATGGCGTCATTGGGAAAACACACAAATCCGACGATCTTTCAGTCTCCCCGCATATTAGCAGACATATAGAAATGTCTCTTCCGACAAAGATATAGCAGGCGATCCATCCGTCCAGAACCAAAGGCAGGGAATAGGCCGATGTTGCCGTTGCGCCACAGTTGCGCAGGACCGCGTTGCGAAATTTCCAACGTTAGGGGGTTTCCTTGGCGACGCCCGGAAGCAGAAGCTGCGCCCTAAGGCCGCCCCGCGCCCCGCGCGTCAGCTCGACCGAACCGTGATACTCGCCGGTGATCTCGCGCACGATCGACAGTCCGAGCCCGGCACCGGGCTTGCTCTCGTCGAGGCGCCTGCCGCGTTTCATCGCTTCGCGGATCTGATCCGGCTCCAGCCCCGGGCCGTCGTCCTCGACGGCGACCTCGACCCAAGAGCGCCGCGCGGGTTCACCTTCGCCGGATTGAGGACCGGATGTGGGCGTCGCAGTGATCCACACGCCGGTTTCGCAGAAGCGCGCGGCATTTTCGAGCAGGTTGCCGACCGTCTCCTCGACGTCCTGCTGTTCCATGGCAAGCGCCACGCCCGGCGGGAAAACCGACAGGTGAAATTCCTTTTCCGGATTGAGCCGCCGCATCACCCTGACCAGGCGTTCCAGCACCGGCTCGATCTCCGTCCGGGCAAGCAGCGATTCTCGCTGAGCGGCGATGCGCGCACGGTTCAGGTAGGATTGCACCTGCGCCTGCATTCCCTCCGCCTGCGACCGCACCATGTCCGACTGCACCTTTTCGACGGCGCGCGATTCGTTGAGCAGGACCGCGATCGGCGTCTTCAGCGAATGGGCGAGATTGCCGACCTGCATGCGAGCCCGCTCGACGATGCGGCGGTTGCTTTCGATCAGCGCGTTGATATCGCTCGCAAGCGGCATGATTTCGCGGGGAAACTCGCCTTCCAGCCGTTCGGCCTCGCCGCGCCGCACCTTTTCGAGCGAGCGTCGTGCGCCGTCGAGCGGCAACAGGCCGTAAAGGATAGCCAGACCATTGACGACCAGGCTGCCGAAACCGAAAACGGCAAGGGCGATATAGAGACTGCGGGTAAAGGCCTGGATATCCTCCTCGACAACCGCGAGATTGCCCGAGACGCGGAAGCGCGCGGCGCGGCCTTCGCCGTCGAGTACGACTTCGGTCTCGGCGACCAGAACATGGTTCTTGTAGGCGTCGATCGCGGGGTAGAAGCGCTCGTAGCGATTGTTGAAGGGCACCGCCAGGATCGACGGCACGCTGATGTTCGAGGTGCCGAGCGAAGAGGATGAAAGCGGCGTGGCCGCAAAGGTACCGAGCGGCTCGATGATCCAGTACCAGCCGGTCTCGGGCTGCGAGAAGCGCAGGTCGCCGAGTTGCGGGCTGCCGGCAAGCTTGTTGTCGTCGCCGATCGTGATCGAGTTGATGACATTATAAAGCTGGGCGCGCAGGAGGTCGGTGAAGGCGCGTTCGGCCGATTGCCGGTAGAGCTGCGAGATGACGATCGAAATGACCACCAGGGCCAGCGCCGACCACAGCGTGGCCAGAAGCAGCACGCGGGCGGTCAGCGATCTTGGTCCGATCATCCGGAATTTAGGGCGCATCGTTTGGCGCTTGCATCCTGTAACCGAGCCCGCGGACCGTCTCGATGAGGTCGACACCGAGCTTCTTGCGAAGCCGGCCCACGAAAACTTCAATCGTATTGGAATCTCGGTCGAAATCCTGGTCATACATATGCTCCACAAGCTCGGTGCGGGAAACGACCTGCCCCATGTGATGCATCAGGTAGGACAGCAGCCTGAATTCGTGCGAGGTGAGCTTCAGGGCGACGCCTTCGACGCTTGCCTTGGAAGCCTTGGTATCGAGCCGCACGGGCCCGCAGACGATTTCGGAGGATGAATGCCCCGCCGCCCGGCGGATCAGCGCCCGGACGCGGGCCAGTACTTCCTCCACATGGAAGGGCTTTGCGACATAGTCGTCGGCACCGGCGTCGATGCCCGCCACCTTGTCGCTCCAGCGGTCGCGGGCGGTCAGCATCAGAACCGGCATGCCCTTGCCTCCGGCACGCCATTTCTCGACGACGGTGATACCGTCCATGACCGGCAGGCCGATATCGAGGATCACCGCGTCATAAGGCTCGGTTTCGCCCAGATAATGGCCTTCCTCGCCATCGAAGGCCTGGTCGACCACATACCCCGACTCCTTGAGGGCGTCGGAAAGCTGCCGGTTGAGATTGACGTCGTCTTCGACCACCAGAATGCGCATGCACCGCCCCTCGAATGATATGCCGGCGGCCGATCACCGCCGGAGCCGCCTTACATCGGAACCCTGACGGTTACCTTGCGCGGTCTTTGATTGCCATCGCCTTGGACGAGCACCGTCACGACACAGGTCTGGCCATCGGAGGAGGGCTGAGCGGAAAGAAGCTGGCCGCCGGTTTCCCGCACCACGCGAGACGCCGCCGAGCCGCAATCGCCTGCGACAAGAACGAGATAATCACGCGCAGCGACCTTTTCCGGCAGAAAGCCGGCAAAACCGGCAAGGCCGGCGGTCAGTATCGCGATGATTGGCAGTCGCGCCATGGTTACAATTTCCACTCACAAGACAAACAGGATTCATGTCCAAAGCATGTGATGGAATATGTAGCCAAAGGCGGCTGAATGGCAAATGAATGGTCCGTAATGCTTTCCTTCATAGGGCTATTTTCCCCTGATTCCGGTCTGGGCCGCGATACGACCGTAGATCGCGAAAAACCCGCCGGCAGCGCCTGCCAGCGTCACCGCGAGGTCCGCGAGATCGGCCTGAACATCCGCTCCGAGCTGAATTCCCGTGACCTGCAAAAGCGAGGCGGCGACCGCGATCAACCCGCCCCAGACCGTTTTCGACTGATACCACACCTTCATGCCATCCATGCGTCATCTCCTTGTTCAACCTAAAATACAACGGTCGCCTCGGCGGGGGTGCCAAGCGGGACCGCCCGGCCCATCTGCCGGATCCGCAACGAAAGGCTCGGTTGAGTCCCACCGAAATCGGCAATCTCATCGATCGCCGGATAGATGAAAGCCGGCTCTGCCACCTCGACCACGCGCCTGACGATGGTTCCGTCCAGCACTTCCAACAGGTAGCGCTCCTCCGGCTCGTCCAGCGGGATCTCTGTTCCGTCCCAACCGTCCGCCTCGACCCTGCCGCGCCTCACCCAGGTCAGCCGGGCATCGCCGGCAACCTGCCGTTCGCCGCGGATGTGCACCGGCGAAAGCGGCGTCTCGGCGCGCATGCCCCCCGCGAACCTGTGCGGGCCGGAGCGCCCTCCCGCCTGCCCCGGGCTTTCCGCCAGCCAGTTCATCACCAGGCCGCGCTCCTCCGCCGACAATCCGAGGGGCATAACTGCCTCGTCGAGCACGACGACGGCCGCACCCGCCGCGGCGCCCGCCTGCATGGCATCCTCGGTCCCCGCCAGTCCGCGCAGCAGGTTCGACAGGGACCAGCGGTTCGGACTGATCTCTTCGGCTGCGGCAAAGGCGACTATTTCCCAGGCACCGTTCTGCGCTTTCACCGCAATTCGGTTTTCGCCATTCAGCACCGCCTGCTCGTCCGCCGACGACAATCCGCCGAAAAACAATTCGATCTCCATGGCCGGACCACGATCGAAGCGCCCGGCAACTCCGCCCGAAAGCGGCGCCGCCAGAATGCCCGCCCTCGCCGGCCGGTCGAGCGCCGATCGCATGCGATACCCTTCCGCCGTGACAGAGGAGGACAGCGCCATCCGCCGCCACGGTCTGCAGAAGCCCGCGACGCGGGCGAAGCTCGCCGCCTCGCCGGGGGCAAACCGCGGCAGATCGAGAAAATGCAGGACGGGCGCAAATGCATCGGAGACGGCGCTACCGCCATTCCGGTGCCCCCCATCGCCGGCATGGTTCGACGGCGCGAGCGGCGCGTGGTGCCGTGCCTCGATCCGCCGCGCGGCCCCCTCTTCGATCCGTTCGACGATGAACGTCCCCGCCGGGCCAGCGGCATCCGGCAGAGCCAGCCGCACCGCATCGCCGGGCTCGACGGTAATATCCGCCGGCGAGAGCGCAAAACTCAGCGACCGCCTCGATACCCTGTGCGTGCGCAGCAGCGTCTCGACCGCACCCAGCGACGTCTCTTCCGGCAGCACGGCCGGCAGGTCGTAGCTGAGGATGCGCTGGCTTTCCGCCCGCGCCCGCCGCGATCGCACGCCCGCCTGTTCGTAGTCCAGGCTCGGATTGTAGGAGGTCAGCACCGCCTCAGCCGCAAAATCGCTGTCATGCCCACGGTTTTCAGACCACAGGGGATCATCCTCAATATCGGCAATGACGGCGATCTCCTTCGCCGCCAGGCTCGCCGTCAGCCGTGACCGGAAGCGCAGCCTGCCGCCGTCTTCGGCGACATCCACCTGAAAGACCTCGATCAGCGGCTCCAGAAGCGCCCTCGCGGAGGTCACCTCGCCCTGCACGTAGCCGGTCAGGTCGCCGCTCACTTCCGAGACATCGAACTCTTCAAAACCATGCTCGGCCAGGATCGCGGCGATCGCATCGGCAAGCGTAGTTCCGCCCAGCCGGCCATTGAGCCAATGGCCGGTGCGCCAGTTGCCGCCATCGCTCCAGGCCGAAAGATCGCCCGGAAAGGCCGGAACAGGCCGCGCATCCCAGGTCCAGACAAAGACGTGGCCCGGATCGACCATGCCTCCCGGCGTCGCCTCTCCCAGCCAGCGGCGATGATGCGCTTCCAGGAACCGCCGCTGCATGCTGTCCGATCGCCCGCCGCTCGAAAAATACGGCAGCGCGCTTTCGGCGGATTTCGGATCGGTAAAGACATTCGGCTGACTGGCGCCCTTGTCGACCGCCGGACACCCGAGTTCGGTAAACCAGACCGGCTTCATGCCGGGCACCCAGGCCGTGGGCATTCCGGCCTCGACACCGTCCACACGATCAAAGTGCTGGTTCGACCACCAGCCCGAAAGATCCTTGTAACGATAGACCCAAGGCTTCCCCGCCAGCCCATCGCTGATCGGCGACCGCACCCGGTTCCGCCGGTCTGCTTCGCTCGCATAATACCAGTCGAAACCCTCGCCGGCAGCGATCTGCGCCGCCATGGCCTGCCCATCATCCGCAAGACGAAAGCCATCGGGATTTTCGGTCCAAAGATCCTCGTCGCGCCAATCGCCGAGCGGCATGTAATTGTCGATGCCGACCGCATCGATATCCGGCGAAGCCCAGAGCGGATCGAGATGGAAATGCACCTCGCCCGAACCGTCCTGCGGATGATAGCCGAAATACTCGCTCCAGTCGGCGCCGTAGGTGATCTTCGTCCCCGGCCCGACGATCGCCCGCACGTCTCCTGCCAGCCCGACCAGCTCCTGCACGAACGGAAACGCCCCCGTCTCGTCGCGCAACTGCGTCAGCCCGCGCAGTTCCGAACCGATGACGAAGCCATCGACCCCGCCCGTGGCAGCCGCCAGACCGGCATAGTGCAGCACCATGCGCTGGTAACCTTCCGCGCCGGTGCTGAAAGCCTGCACCTGCGCCCGCGCACCGGCAGTCCTATCCGCCGACAAAGGGAAACAAGTGATCCGTCCGCGCCAGGGATAGGCCGCCTGCTCCGGGCCACCATAGGGATCCGGCCGGGCGTTGCCGGGCGGGATATCCATCATCACGAACGGATAGAGATAGACTTTCAGCCCACGCGCCCTGAGGTCGGCGATCGCCTGGACCACGCTCGCATCGCTTGGCGTGCCGCCGAATGCCGGCCCACCGTCCCGGCTCACCAGATGCGCCTCGCGACGCGACATGCCCGCCACCGACCATTCGGAACTCTCCTCCCACCGCTCGGGCACTTCGACGCCCGGCACGATCCGGCAAAATCCCACTCTGAGATCCGTCCCGAACCAGGAGACCACCAGCGCCACCCGTTCGAGGTTCGGGCAGATCGCCTGCAACTCGTCGAGCGATGCCTGCCAGTCGGTCCCGGACGTCAGCGTATGGCGGTTGAGAATGCGCGCACTGCCCTCGCCGGTCTTCTCCGTCACCGGTACGGTCGCATAACCATGCTCGGTCGCGCCCGGAATGACCGTTACGGCGCGGATCTGCTTCTCGAGCCTGCCTACCGGCCGCAGCACCTCGAACTGCAGAAGCGGAATGCGATTGCCGAAACTGTCGAGCGGCAGCCGTTCGAATGTGACATAGGCCAGCCCGCGATAGGCCGGCGCATTGCCTTCGCCCTGCTTCGCCTCGATCAGCGGATCGGGCAACTGCTCTTCGTCGCCACGATAGACCCGCATCTCGAGGGCTGTCAGATCGAGTTCGCGCCCATCGGCCCAGACCCGCCGCACCCCCGCGATCGTCCCCTCGCAGAGCCCGACAGCCAGGTTTGCGAAATAGCGGAACGTCTCCACCCGCGGCCCGCTCGTCGCCTTGCCGCCAGAGCGTTCGCGCGTCACCTCCTCCTCGAAACGCGTCGCCCAGATCAGCGTGCCGCCGATCCGCGCCGTCCCGTAGATGCGGTTGATCGCCGTTCCCTCGTCAGCACCCGGGATGCGCGCCGTCGCAAGGCGAGGCCCGGAGATCGTCGTGCCGCTGTCGCCGATCAGCGCCCGATCGACAATGCTGCCGGCCAGCGCTCCCGCGGCCCGCCCGATGATCGCCCCGACTGGACCGAACACGCTGCCGAGGGCCGCGCCCGCCGCCTGGAAAAGGATAGTGGCCATCAACAACTCCACATATTCTAAAAGGCGAGTCGACCACTGGTCGCCCGCATCCATTGCGTGTTAAGTTTGCAGGCGGTTGAGGGAGAAAGCAGCAAGCGCATCGAAATTGCGCGTCGGTGGCGTGGCCGCATCGACCTCGGCAGGAGGCCCCTGCTCTCAACCATGAAGGTGATGTTATGAGGTTAACGCCTATTAGCGTCGTGCTGACTGTGAGAAAAACCCGGACGGGCTGGCTTGTCTCCGTCCGGGTATTATTCACTAGATAGTGCCAGGTGAGCGAGGTTCCCGCCTCGCTCACTCCTTCATAATAGACTTAGCCGCTCAAAATGCAACCTTGCAACTCAAATACATCCTATAGTTTTAACATTTTCAGTTGCATCAGGTTGCAATACCCTAAGCGGGTAGCTTACGTGCTGTCGGAAACCGATACACCCCCGCCACCCGCCGCCGCCACGACGGCACCAGCGCCGAGCGTGTCACCGCGCTCTGCTCATACGCATGGATAAAATGCTGCGGCCCGGCGAGAACTCCCGCGTGTTTGGCCGCACAGTCCACTCGCCAGCGGAACAGCAGGACATCACCGGCCTCCGCCTGAGCCATCGGCAGCGGCGGCCCGAAAAGTCGCATCGCCGCCTCCGCGAGCCGGTCTTCGCCGCTTCGCTCCGCCCAATCGGGCGCATAAGCCGGCACAGTCTCCGGCTCCTCACCGTAAAGCTCGCGCCAGATGCCGCGGATGAGCCCGATGCAATCGCAGCCGACACCGTTCGTCGCTCCCTGATGCCGATAGGGCGTGCCGATCCATCCCTGCGCCAACGCCACGATCCGCTCGCCTTGCCCGCTCATTCGAAGATCGGGCCGCCGTCATGGACCCGCTCCCCGTCGGCATAGGAATAGGCGAAATCGGCGCCCGGAACGTGCGGAAAGCCGCGGAAATTCAGATGGTTCGCAAAGCGCGCCCCGCAGGTCGCAAACGACTTGTCGCAACCGGCGGCCACCGCGAACGTGTCGCCCGCCGCGACCGGCACTTCCAGTGGCAGCCAGAAAGTCAGCTCCACCGAACCATCCGCCCGCTTCTCGTGCGCATCGATATCCATCGTCACACCACCCGGAAACGTCAGCACTCCCTGCCGGAAGAAGCCGTTCTCGAAACCGCCGAGGCCCGAAACGACAACCCGGCTGGCATCCTTCACCGCGATCACCGCCCCCTCGCCGCGCCACGGATCCAAGTCGACGCCGCAACGGGCGTCGCCAAGGCTGGCATCGCAGCGCCGGTTGAAGACGCGCCCCTGCGGCTGGCTCAGCCGATGCGCCAGACTGCGCAGCTCTGCCCGAAACTGCCCGCCGGCGCGGGAAACCTCGCCGATCTCCCGCACGTTCAAACGCATATGCTGATCCGGCGCCGCCCAGTTGACCTGAAACAATTCCACCCGAGCGCCGTCATATCTGCCGGTCGCCAAATCCTGCTCGCGGATCGCCGCATTCGAAAACCCGCCGGCCACCTCGTCGGCACCCGCCGAAAGCCCCGTTGCCGCTTCTGCCTCGCTTGCCGAAAACCCGCTCGCCGCCAGGAAGGTCGTGCCGTCAAATGTCAGGTCGTGGTCATGCTCGGTAAATCCCAGCACCGCCCCGTCACGCCGCGTCAGCCGCCATGCATGGCAGGTGGTGGTCGCCTCCCGCGCCAGATGTTCGGCCAGATCAGCCGGTACTGTTCTCATGCTAAAACCTCCGTCAGCGGAATGGTCGGGATGCGCCCGGCATCGAAATGCGCGAGATTGACGTCGATCCGGTCCGTATCGAACCGCACCGGCACATCGAATTCGTAACCCGCACGCACCACCGCACCGACCGGCGGAACATGCCCGGCGGCAAAGGTAACGATCCCCGTCACCACATCGGCGGAGAAAGCCTCCGGCGCTTGGCCAACGCCGTCCACCGACGCCACAACCGCCCCGGCGACCGGCTTGGCGATCCGCCTCGTCCAGCTGCCGCCGCCATCCGCGTAGGTTTTGACGAGCTGGAACGCCGCGGTCTCCCCGTCGCCCGTGCCGATCACCTGATCGGCCGCCGACGCAACCTCGCCCGGTGCGCAGGATTTCCAGTCGACCGGATCGCGGAACCGGAATCCGTAAAGCTGCCCGCCCCGCGCCTCGAAAAATTCCAGCACCGCATAAAGATCGGCAAGCGATCTCACCCCCGAACCGGCATCGTAGCTGCGCCTCGAATCCCGCCAGCGCTGGTTGCGCTTTTCGCGCCCGTTGGAAAGGTTGACGATATCGGTGCGCCGCACTGGACCGCCGGTTGCCCCGAGCGCCAGGCGCAGCGGGAACCGAACCTCGTGAAAACCGCTCATCTTTTCCTCACAAAATTATCGTCACAAGCCACGCCGGCCGCGCGAAACACTGCGCGCCAGCATGGCGGAAATCTGCCCTTCGCTTTTCCGAAAGCTCGCCGCGTCGCTCGCCGTCACGTTGAAGACGATCTGCGGGCCACCGCTGCCTGCGGCGGCAACCCCGAGCGCGCCGTCCGGCCCGCGCCTGAGCGGCAGGATCGCTTCCGCCCCCGCCTCGCCCATCAGGCCCATATCGCCACCTATCGGGAAGAAGCTCGGGGAACGCACCACACCGCCGTCGGCAAACGGCGTCACCGACCCGACAAGCCCGCCGATCGCGTTGCCGAGCATGTTTTCGAGCGGCCTGAGGCCAGCGGAAAGCGCGATGTCGGAAAGTCGGTTGCCGAGACCGCGCAACACATCCTCAAGCCCCCGCCCGCCCGTCGTCGCTGATCTGAGCGCCCCGGTCAGCGCCGCGCCGAAGCGCTGCGAGCGGACTTCAAGATCGGCCATCACGCCGGTCAGCGCCTCGGCGCCGGACAAAGTGCCGGCCAAACTCTTGTCGTCGTCTTCCATGGTTGTCCCTCATGCTCCTCACCTGAAAAATCCAACACTTAGCCTTTGGCTAAGATGCTGATTTTTCTTCCTCTCCCGCCGAATTTGCATCTCGGCGAAGGCGGTGCCGCGAGCTCCCTATCTCCCCCTTTGCGGAGAAGAATGGAATTTCAACGTCTCAGCCAAAGGCTAAGTGTTAGAAATTCCAGGAGAGGGGGTCAGTCGCCGCCATCCGGAAACGCCCGCATCAGCGCCTCCAGCCCGGCCTTCCCGATCCCCGCCCGCCGCGCCCTCAACCCGCCGGTCATCGCAAAGAACTCGACCGGCGTCAGCGCCCAGAAATCCCTTGGAGGAAGCCGCAGCAGGCAAAGGCCGGCGTGCATCACCGTTTCCCATGGAAACGGTTCCGGCCTTTTTTCTTCGGTCGCAGGTGCAGAGGGAAAACCGCCTGCCACTGCCCCGTTGCCCGCCGCGGCCCTCAAGGGTTTGCCGTGGCGTCCCCGCCCGGCGCCGCAAACGTCGCCGCCAGCAGATCGCCGACAATCCGCGCGTAACCCAAAACTCCGCCCTCGATGCTCATCGCCGCCACCTCGTCGTCGGAGAACAGGTTGCCGCCGCCGCGCAGGCCGGCGCCGATCAGCCGAATCATGTCCGCCGCCTTCAACCGGCCGGACGAAAACCGCTCCGCCAGGCTATTCAGGTCGCCGACGGAAAAGGCCGTCTCCAGTTCCGCCAAGGCGCCGAGCGTCAGGCAGAGAATGCGGCGCTCGCCGTCGATCACCGCTTCCACCTCGCCGCGCCTGCGGTTTGCGTGTCCGCCCACCATCACAGCACTCCGAAGGTCAGGCTGCCGGCCGATTCCAGTGCCAGTTCAAAGCGGATCTCGCCATTGTGCTCGCCGGAATATTCGAGCGCGGTCACCTGGAACGGTCCGGTCACCATGCCGAAGGCCGGGATCAGGATCTGCCAGGCAAGAATGCTGCCTGAGAAGAACGCGGCCCGGACCAGCGCATCGCTGTCCTGGTCCTTGAAGATGCCGGCTCCGGTCAGCGAAGCGCGCTGTACGCCGGCGCCGCCCAGCAACTCGCGCCAGCGTCCGGCGCTTTCGGCGTCGGTAATGTCGACGGTCTCCGCATTAAAGGCCAACCGCTTCGAACGCAGCCCCGCGACCGTCAGGAATGCGCCGTCATCGTCGATCTTCAAGAGCAGGTCCTTGCCCTTCTGCGCCACCATGTGGAAGTCCTTTCCTGTGTTGTCGGATTGTCGCTTCCGCGCCTCCGGAAGCGGTGCTAGAGCATCGGGCGCTCACACCCGTTTTCGCGAATGCTTCCCGCCGCCATGCCCAAAATCCTCCCCCTGCGCTCGGCGCAGACGATCGCCGTGCTCGCCGTCACCCAGATCATCTCCTGGGGCACGACATTCGACATGCTCGGGGTCATGGGCCGCATCGTCGCGCCGGACCTTGAGCTTCCGAACGAGGTCGTGTTCTTCGGCCTGTCGATCATGATGCTGGTGAGCGCGCTTGCCGGTCCCGCGACCGGGCGGCTGCTCGGCCGCCACGGCGCCGCAAAGGTTATGGCAGCCGCGTCCGTCACGTTTGCGATCGGCCTGCTTCTACTCGCGAGCGCCCACGAAATCCTGGTCTACGGGCTTGCCTGGATCATCATCGGTATCGGCGGCGCGCTCGGCCTGTCGGCGCCGGCCTATACGGCGGTCGTCGAGCGTGAGGGTCTGGACGGCAAGCGCATCATCGCCATCCTCATGCTGTTCACCGGGCTTTCGGCGACCATTTTCTGGCCGGTCCTCGCGTTGATGAACGATCTCGTCGGCTGGCGGATGACCTTCGTGCTCTCGGCCATGCTGCAGCTCTTCGTCTGCCTGCCACTCTATCTGTTCGGCCTGCCGAAACCGGTCGATCGCAACGAGCAGACCCAAGCCACGGATACGGTCCCTGTCGATTTCACGCCGCCGGAACGCCGCCGCGCCTTCTTCCTGGTGGCTGCGGCGACTGCGATCAGTTCGTTCATCAGCTTCGGCCTTTCACCTTCGCTGCTGGCCCTGCTGCAACAGGCCGGCGCCTCGCCGGCGTTTGCCTTGCAGCTCGGCTCGGCGCGCGGCGCGATCGGCGTTGCCGCCCGCTTCGTCGACATGGTTCTCGGCCGGCGCGGCAACGCGCTTCTTACGTCGCTGGTCGGCACCGGATTGGTTCTTTTCAGCTTCCTGCTCGCCGCGACCGTCACATCCTCGGGGCCGGTCCTCGTTATCTTCATGCTGCTCTATGGCTTCGGCACCGGCGTGCTCGCAGTCGCCCGCGCGCTCCTGCCGCTGTCACTCTTTTCGCCCCGCGAATTCGGCCTGCAATCGGCCCGCCTGTCTCTGCCGCAAAACCTTGCCAATGCCGCAGCGCCGGTCATCTTCACCGCCATCCTCGACCGCGCCGGCGCCACCATAGTGCTGGTGACCGGCGCCGTGCTTTCGGCAATCTCGTTGGTATTGGTGCTGATGCTGGTGGGGCTGGTGCGACGGGCGAATGCGCGGACGGCCGCTTAATTGCCAACTGACGCGACGATATCCTTGATCGGCAGCAGCAAGGTGCGGTCCAGTCTCTTGGCCTGCCGGAAGCCGTATCTGAGATAAAAACTCGCTGCCTCGTCGTCGAGTGCGTGAACCATGACGGCCCGAAAGGCGACCACCTCCGAGGTTGCAACCACGGCCAATAGGGCATTCTTCAGAAGTTCGCCGCCCAGCCCCTGTCCATGGTGCCTCCGGTCCACCGCAAGCCGAGCCAGCAACGCCACCGGAATCTCGCCGGGTGCCTGGTGGCCCTTGACCTGCCGAGGCGCGTTTTCGCGCGAAATCATGCCGGCGCAAAGCGAATGGTAACCGACGACGCGAAAATCGGCATCGGCAATCACGAAGGTCCGTGTGTAACCCTGCGCTTGATTGTGAAGCGCCATTTCCTTCAGGAACGTATCAAGCACGGACTTGCCGCTGTCGAAGTCTTCCAGATTGTGGCGCTCGCTCAGCGGAGCCGGTTTGCGATACATGGCTCAGTCGAGCCATTGCCGGTTCGACTTGAGCAAGGCCGAAAGCTTCTCGTCCACGCGCGCAGGCTCCGCGAGCAGATCCTCGACAGCATCGAAGACGCTGGCATCGACGCCGATGAATCGTTGGTCCAAAAGCTCTTTCTGAGCTGAGGCCAAGGCCGCTTCGGTCATGAACGCCGTCAGCGACTTGCCGGAGATCTCAGCCGCCCGGGCAATGACCTCGCGTGTCGAGGCATCTATCCGCAGATTGATCGTTTCGTTTTTTCGAAGTGCTGCCATAATCCCAGGATCCACAATGTACATTCATTGTATATACATTTTCCTCACGTTATTCAACGAACAATCCGAGTGACCCCATCACTCCGTCACCGCCCGAAACCGCATCTCCGCCAGATATAACTTCGTCTTCGGCTCCCGCCGCGTCCGCATGCTCACTTGCAGCAGGTTCACCAGCACCGCCCCCTCAAGCACCAGCGCCGCATCATGCAGGAGGCCGTGCACGATCCCGGCAATCTCCTGCGCCTGCCGCCGTCCCTCGCCATCAGACCAGATTTCCAGCACCAGCAGATGTTCCTCGCCCGCCTCGCTGGCGGTCGAAAAATCCCGTGTCTCCATCTCGCCGAATACGACGCAGGGCAGTTTTGCCCGCGGCAGCAGCCGGTCGCGGATGCCGTCGGCGCCGATAATGGCCGTCAAGGCAGCATCACCGGCAAGCGTTTGATGGATCGCCTGCAGAAGCGCATTCGCCGCCGTCATCGGGCCTCCTCCTCGCATTGGCAGACGAGATAACGCCGCGTCTCGTCGGGATCGTGCACCAGCTTCACCAGGAAGACCCGCGCCCCTTTTCGAAACCGCTGGCCGGCTGATATGCCGTCGCGGAACCGCACCCAGATGCGATGGCTGATCGTGCCGCCTTCGTCCGCCGCCCGCTCCTCCACCATGAACGAAACCGGCTCGATCCGCGCCCAGAGCGAGGCCGTCACCTCCCAGGTGACAGTCGCGCCGCCCTGGCCGTCCGGCAGCGCCTGCGGCACTTCAAGGTCGAGCCGGGCGGTCATCGACCCCGGATCGAAGAATACCACCATCAGAGCCTCCGCATCCGGAAGGGCGCGATCAGCCGCTCGTAGCCGTCGGGAATACCGGCCGGCTGCTGGTCCGGCGAAACGACGCCGCGGAAGGCGAACATATGGCCGATATGGAGGGACATCGCCCGCTTCAGCGTATCCGGCACGTCGGTGCCCGCCTCGCCGAAACCGGCCGAAAAATCGATTTCGATGCCGTTGACGGATCTGCCCGGCTCGGGCGGATTTCCCAGCCACAGCCGTGCCGGCCGGCCTTCGCCGTCGAGCAGGTGATCTTCCAGTGGAACTTCAAGCTGCGTTCCGTCAGCGTCGTAAACGGTAACGTTCTCAATCGCCTGCACCGGCGATCTCGAAATCCGAATCACCCCGTCCGCCGGCCAGCGGTCGAGGTAAAGACGCCATCCTTGAGACATCAGGCAAAGCCCCGTCTCCCTTTCCAGGTGTTCGCGCGCGGTCCTGATCAGCGAGGCCAGCAGCGCATCCTCGTCGCTTCCATCGAGACGCAGATGCGCCTTCACCTCGGCAAGCGTCAGCGGCTCCGCAGCGGGCGGAGTGGTTTGGGCGTAGGTCATGGGGCCTCTTGGGGTGAGCAGTGATTAGTCGGCCGTGAGTAGTGGGTTCGAGCGGAAGCGGTGATGCGAAAAGGGCAGCTTTCGGCCGCCCTGCTCACTAGTCACCACCCACTACTCGCTTCGCGGGGGCTCAAGCCGCCGCGAACTTCACCACCTTGATCGCCTCGAAATTCTGCACCCCACCGCCGACGCGCTTGGTGGTGTAGAAAAGCACATAGGGTTTTGCCGAATACGGATCGCGCAGGATGCGCACTCCCGCCCGGTCGACGACGAGGTAACCGGAGTGGAAATCTCCGAACGCGATCGAGAGCGAATTTTCCGCGACGTCGGGCATCTCCTCGGCTTCAGCGATCGGGAAGCCCATCAGCGAGGCCGGCTGGCCGGCTGATGCCGGCGGGTGCCAGAGATAGTTGCCGTCGGCATCCTTGAACTTGCGGATATCGCCCTGCGCCTTGCGGCTCATCATGAACGTGCCGTTCTGGCGGTGGCCGGCTTTCAGCGCATAGATCAGGTCGATCAGCGTGTCCGAAGGCCCGGTCGATTTCCAGCCGCCCGCAACGCCGGTGGCGATATGGCCGATATTGCCCCAGCTCCAGGCGCTGTCGGCCACCGTCGGATAGGACAGAAATCCCTTCGGCTTGTTGATGCCGTCGCCGCGGATGAAGGCGTCGCCCTCCTGCTCGGCAAACACGATGTCCATCTCGCCGGCGATCCAGGCCTCGATGTCCACCGCCGAGTCGTCCAGCAGCGACTGCGTGGCGGCCGGCATGGCGTAGAGCTCCATGGTCGGGAAGGAGAGTTCGGCCAGCTGCGGCGTGTTGGTCTGCGGCCGCGCCGCCGTCTCCGCCACCCAGCCGGTCGAAAGCCCGGCCGCCGCGAACGGCTTCTTCAGCACGGCGGAAGATACCGTGCGTACGGTCGAGAGCGCCCGCATCGGCGAAACCGCGGAAATCCGCCGGCCGATTTCCGTATCCGTTTCCGGCGGTACGAGATAACCGCCGTCGGCACCGGTCCCGCCGGAAAACGCCTTCGCCTCCAGTTCGCGCAGGCCGTTCTCCTCGCCGCGCCTGACATAGGCGTCGAAGGCCGCCTTGTGCTCGACAGCCTCGGCCGAAAGCTCCGCATCGCCGCGGCCGAGCTGCGGCCTGGCCTTCTTCAGCACCAACTGGTCGAGCACCTTCTTCTGCTCGTCCATGCTGCGGTTGATGCGGTCCATCTTGTCGCGAGTAACGACGTCGGCCGTCAGCTTCTGCTCGATCTCGCCGAGGCGCCGGTCGTTGACCTCCTTGAAGGCCTCGAAGGCCTCCATGAATTCGTCGAAGGCCGCCGTCACCGTTTCCGGCACTCCCTTGACTTCGGGGGCCTTCGCCTGAAGCGCCACGCTTGCCATCGTTCTCGCCTGCTCCGTCATATCGCTTTTCCTTTGAAGGTTGATTTCATCATCATCTTCGCCGCCCGCCGCATCTGGCGGACGAGTTCGGTTTCCCTGTCGCGGAAGAACCGCGCATGCTTGACGTTGGAGACCCGCGCCGATGGCAGCATCGGAAAGGTCACCACCGAAATTTCCCAAAGATCGGCCTCCAGGATTTTTCGCACGCCCGTCTTGGCGTCGGTCCGCGCCTTGACGGTGCGAAAACCGATCGACAGCCCGTCGAGCGCCCCTGATTTCATCAGTGCCAGCACCTCGCGGGAGCGGGCGACGCCGGGCGACAGCATGCCTTCGACATAAAGCCCGCGGGCATCCTCGCGGATCGTCCGCCAGGCGCCGATCGGCTCGGAAGGATCGTGCTGATAGAGCATCCGCACCCCCGGCGCCCCGCGCTCGACGAGGCAGTTGCGGAAGGCGCCGCGCTCGATCGTATCCTTGCCGAGATCGACCTCGCCGAAGACGCTGGCATAACCGGAGAAAACCCCGTCGCCGGTAATGCCTGCGAGTTCCAGATTGGCAAATTTGCGCGCAGTCGGACGCGGCCCGCGATAAGCGTGCATCGGTGGTCTCCTGATTTTTTTGGATTTCCCGCCGGATGTAGGCGGAGACGGCGCGGCATAGTCCCTTCTCCCCCTTGTGGGGAGAAGGTGCCGGCAGGCGGATGAGGGGTAGGCGCCTAAGGCGACCCCACCCGTCCCCCATATCTCGCGGCAATCCTCGCCAGCACGCCCAGCACCCACCAGGCACAAAGGCTGGCCGCGGCCGACCCTGTCAGCATCACTTCCGCGCCGGAAAGCTCTCCCCCGATCCCCAGCCTTTCCACCAGCCAAAGCCCGGTCGGCCCGCCGAAGATCAGCCCGCAGGAAAGCCCCGTCAGAAACCGGCTCGCCGCCTCGCGACGGCTCTTCGGCAGGAGATAGATCAGCGACACACCTGCCCCCGCCGTGGCACCGGCGATCCTCGCAGCCCACATGCCGGGAAGGACGGCCGGATCGTTTCCGAGGTCAGCCATTTTTAATCTCTCTTGTTTATGATGCACGCATATGGACAGAACGGCGCAGCTGCCATGCAACCAGCCGTTCCGCGCTTGACGCAGGGTCAGCGGATCCAGTTTCCATCAATGTTCAGAATCGCTTGGGGCTATCTACTGGGAAGTTGAGTCCGGCACTTCGCAAGTTGAGTGAGTGGCAACAGACGCGTTGAGCAAACGCCAAGCCGCCCCCGTCTACTCGTAAATGTCCTCATCCTCATCGGGCCGGTCATCCTGCCTGCCATGCCTGACGATCAGGATCAGCACGCCCTCGGAATCGACTTCGTACTCGATCAAATAGGGCGCAATAACCAGGACCCTGACGCCATTGGAGCCCGGCTTGACCTTGCCGATCTCCGGATGCTGTGACAGAAGCGACCGGGCATTCCGCAATTTCCTGTTCAGTTCCCGCGCCGCCGGAGCGCTGAACCTGCCGAGGTAGGTCCGCTCGGACCTGATGTAGTCCGCAGCCATCGTGGAGATGCGGACTTTCTTCATGCGGCATCGGTCCGGGATTTTTCATCCGCAGCATTCAAGCCGTCCAGCTCGTCGAGAAGGTCGTCCATATCCATGACCTTTCCGTCACGCACGTCCTGGCGCGCAGCGGCAATTTCCAGAAGCTCGCTTCCTTCCGTCGTCAGGTAGGCTTTCAGCGCCCGCACGATCACCCAGGATCGGCTGCGATCCGCCGTCTCGGCGATCTTCTCGATGTCCTCCAGAATGTCGACCGGCAGGCGCAGGGTGATCGGATCGGAGAGAGTGGGCTTGGCCATGACAGCCTCCATTTTGTAATACAGAGTATTACAAATACACCATGCCTTACCCGATTAATACCCCACCGCCTCCCGCTTCTCCTCGTCGCTCAGGAACGCCGCCGCCCCGACCCTCGCCCACAGTGCCTCGCGCTCAGCGGAAAGCCCGGCGATCCGGTCGAGATCCGGTTCCAGCCGCAGCCGCTCGCCATAGGCTTGCGACAGCCAGGTGGAAAAGCTCGCGGCCGTTCGAGCAATCAAGGGCAGCACGGTGAGACGATAAAAGGCGCGGTTGGCCTCCTGGTAGTTGGCATAGGTATTGTCGCCGGGAATGCCGATCAGCATCGGCGGCACGCCGAAGGCGAGAGCGATGTCGCGGGCAGCCCCGTTCTTCGCCTCGATGAAATCCATGTCCTTCGGCGACAGGCCCATCGCCTTCCAGTCGAGCCCGCCTTCGAGCAGCAGCGGCCGCCCGGCATTGACGGCCCCGGAATAACCCGCCTCCAGCTCGTCCTTCAGCCGCTCGTACTGGTCGGCGGAGAGGTTGCCGCCATCCTTCGGCTGGTAGACCAGCGCGCCGGAAGGTCTGGCGGAATTGTCAAGCAACGCCTTGTTCCAGTTCGCCGCCGCATTGTGCAGGTCGAGTGCTGCACCCGCCGCACCGAGCGGCGGAAAACCGCAATGGTCGTCGAGCGGATGAAACAGTTTCAGGTGCAGCAGCGCGATGCCGTCGCTTTCAACCGGCAGCCGCCGCGTCGTGCCGCCGGCACGATAATCGTAGCCCGCCACCCAGCCGTCGCGCCCCTCGACCACGCTCACCCGGTCGGGCCGCAGCAGATGCAGTTCGCGCAAGTCCCCACCGATCGACAGCGGTTCGACATAGGCATTGCCGGAAAGCGCCAGGTGCCCGTAGAGCGCCTCGAAAAAGTCGGGGCCGCCCTGCCGTCCGTTCGGCCTGGCCAGCAGCGCCAGCGCCGGATGGTCGGCAAGCTCGGTCGCCCCGTCATAGGCAAGCCAGGGAACGGCCGCCGCGGCTTCGGCGATCATCCGCACCGCCCGGTAGGCGACCGGGTTCTTCATGAAGCCTGCCCGCGCCAGTGCCGCATAGGACCGTCCCGACCAATGCGCCGCCCCCTCGCCGGAGACGATCGCAAAACCGGAGGCCATCTTGGTCTCGCTCTTCTGGGCTTCCGTCCTCAGAACCTCGGGCACGCCCTGTCGCCCGCCCGTGGAAAACCACGGGCGCCGGAATGGAGATTTCATTGTGACTTGTCCTTTCGTTCGGGCGCCAACGCCCGCCTTAGGGAAGCGGCAGGGGCGCTTTCACTGCGCTCGCGCTGTCGAAATCGGCTGCCATGCGGATTTCACGGATCGGGCGGACGATGTCGATCGATGCCTGATAGAGCGGATGCGCCTTGTAGGCGGCCAGCGCCGCTGCATCCTCGAATTCGCCGTAAACGACCAGATCGACCTCATTGCCAAGCTGGTCGCTCTTCACATTGGTGCCTATCTCCAGGATCGATGCGTGCGGATTGCCGGTCAGCAGGGAAAGGCCCGCCCGTACCCGCTCGATCTCGCCGGCCTCAGCCGTGAAAAACACGATGTGACGTATCATGGGAACCTCCTGCAATGCGGAGGCCTCGCTATCACGGGCTGCCACGGGCCACAATGCGGCCTATTGCAGCGCCTCGGCAAACGCCCGCGCATGCCGCGCCACGAGTTCCGCCCGGTCGCTGCCGTTGATGATTTTTCGCGCGCCCACCCAGTCCGCCCTGCCCTGCCCGAAATAGTCGCCAAGCTTCCGCCCGGTGAAACTGCCGCGCCGCATGCCCTCGATCAGGATCGCGACCGAGACCGGCATTTCCATCGCCCGGCCGGGATCAGCCACCAGGTCGATCCCGGTCACGTCGGACATCGCCTCGTAGTTCCGCCGGTGGGTCAGTTGCACCAGTCCGCGGCCGAGCCAGCTTTTTCCGTCTGCGTCCGGCCGCCAATAGGGCGTCCTTACCGACCCGAGCCGGCCCGCCGCGAAAGCTTCGTCCAGCCGCGCGATCGCGGACCTGTCACTCGCCGCCAGGGTCTCCCGGACGGGCTGCATCGTGGCGGCCGTCTCGTGAAAGGCGGTCGCCAGAACATAGGCGAGCGGCGGGCCCTCACCTTGGCCGCCCCTCTCCCGCCAACCGTCGAGAATCGCCGTCAGCCCCTCCACCTGGCCAGTGACCAGCCGGCCTTTGAAGAGCCTCGTCCGTACGAAATCAAAGAAGGCATGCCGGTTGTGAGCCATCTGGAGCCTACTCCCATACCGCGCTGCAGGGTTTCAATCGGTTTAGAAAAACTAAATCGTTTTAAGCGCTTACGCGGCAGTTTACTTTTTTCTAATGATGTGGAACCAACGGCTTCACACGACGTTCATGTCGGCTTTCTAAACAACAGGAGATCATGATGATGCAGCAGCCCGCACCGGCCGCCCCTTCCAAGCCGATCCCGCAGCATGTCGTCGAGCGGATCGAATCCGAGTGGAAGCAGATGCGCGAAAGCGCCCAGCCAAAGCCGGCAACCCCGCGCTGATCATCATCAATTAAGCGACGAGCCGCGCTCAAACACCGCGCACGCGCGGCTCTCCGTGACCTTCCAGCATCAGCGCCGTCAGCGCCCAGACCAGCGCGTCGAGCCGGTCGGGCGAACGGCCTGAAGACAGACCGTCCGGACCGAAATCGCACATCTGGTCTTCGAGCTCGGCAAACCGTCCGGCATGGGCCACACGCCCCTGTTCGTAGAGCGCCGCCACCGGCTCGGCGCGCAAAAACTTGCCGCGCGTCGCCCGCACCATGGTTACCGGCAGGCCTGCGTCGACGCTTTTCAGCATCGCCGTCACCATCTCGCCGCCCTGGTTCACTTCGGCCACGACCCGGTCCGCCTGGAAGCGGGCATGGGCCCGCGCCACCGCGTTCGCCCAACCGGCGGGGCTTTTGCCCTCCACCGAACAATCGGCCAGCACCACCGCCCGCCCGCTTGGCTCTATCCCTGCCACGACAATGCCGCAGCAGGAATTTTCGCCCGAGCCCGAGGGCGGATCGACCGCCACGACGATGCGCCGCAGCGCGCCTGTAAACCGGATCGTGAAGGCCTCAAGATCGGCGCGTTTCCACAGCGCGTCCTCGCGGTCCTCGATCAGCTCGCCGGCCAGTTCCTGCCGCCCGAGCCTTGTCCCGCCGTAACGCGCCTCCAGCGCCGAGATGAAGCCCGGCGCGAGATTGCCAGCATTGGCCTGGGTCGAAATCCTGACAAGCTGCGTGCCGGGATCGGCGATCAGCCGTTTCAGGATCGGCACCGACCGCGGCGTGGTCGTCACCAGTTGGCGCGGATCGGCCCCGAGCCGAAGACCGAACTGCAGCATGTCGAAGGTTTCCTCCGCATGCCGCCATTTGGCGAGCTCGTCGCACCAGGCGAAATGAAACTGCGGCCCGCGCAAACTCTCCGGATCTTCCGAGGAAAAGATCTGCGCGATCGCCCCGTTCGGCCAAACCAGCCGCCGGCGCGAAATCTCGAAGGCCGGCCGGTTCCTCCGCGCAATCCGGCAGATGCCGGACACCCCGTCGATCATCACCTCACGGGCATCGCCCAGCGTTTCCGCCACCAGCGCGATCCTGAGCTCCGATCTGCTGCCGGCCGCGGCCAGCCCATGGATCCATTCGGCGCCTGCCCGCGTCTTGCCGGACCCGCGCCCGCCCATGATCAGCCAGGTGCGCCAATCGCCGGCCGGCGGCTTTTGTTCGCGGCGGCCGGTATGGCGCCAGTCCCGGCTTGCGGCGCGGGAATGATGTGCGTGGATGCTATCGCGCCACTTGCGTGAAGAATCTACTGAGGACGACGACGGTTCAACGAGCTCCACCTTCTCCCCGGCGGGGAGAAGGTGGTCCGAAGGACCGGATGAGGGGGGCGAAGCCACCTTCCCGCTCACCATTTCCACTTCAGGCATTCCTCGATCCGCCGGATCGACCGCTCCGGCGTCGCCGACCCCCTCATCCCCTCGCTTCGCTCGGCACTTCTCCCCGCCGGGGAGAAGTGGGAGTTCGACGCACCCGCCCGCTCCGACCTCAACGACAGTCGTTTCGGCCGCTCCTTCATTACAGCAGGGCTCAGCGAGCGCCGCATAACCCTTTGCCATTGCTCCATGCGCCTGAGCCCGCAGACTGCTGATCCGGTCCATCGTTTCCCCGTATTCAGCCAGCGTTTCGACCGTCTGAGCTTCGACAACGTCTTCAACCGGTGTCAGGCGATGCCGTTCCATCCCTTGCCGCACTGCCGGGCTCACCAATATCAATACCAGCCTCGATGCACCGCTTTTCAAAACGCTCCTGGGCGCGCCGTTCGATAAGTTCCTCGACCTCACGCACAGCCTCCTCATAACCGCCCTCGTCCGCATCGCGCTCGGCGGCCTCGTCGCGGTCGCGGGCGAGCTGGCGTTGCAGGCTGTCGACTTTTTCGAGGGTGCGGACGATCAACGACATGGCGTCGGTCGCCGCCTTCACGTCGGCACGCGCCAGTTTCTGGGCGGCGTCGTCGCCATTCTCGAGCGCCGCCTCCGCCGAGGTGCGCATCCGCCGGAAGGTCGAAAACTGATCGCGCATCTCGACCGTCATTTCGTTCAGGAGCCGCCGCAGCTCCTCGCCAGGAGATAATGCGTCCTCGGCCGACTTGATCTCCAGCAGCACGCCGCGCACCGCGTCGACCAACACCGCGTCGTCCATCATGACCCTGTCGCCATAGGCAGGCGTCTCCGTCCAGAGCCCGAAAAGCGCCGGATCGAACGTCTCGAATTCATCCATCTGGGATATTCCCCCGGGCCGGAACAAAGGCCAGAATTTCGGCGCAGAAAATCTCGCCGCGCCCGTTTCCGGTCGCTGCGCGTCCCCGCTGCCGATTGTCGAGATAAAAAAGAAGGCCCAGCTTTTGAGACCGGGCCAGTTTGACTGGAAGTCTTGCCACCAGCCGCCCGAAGGCTGCCGCCGGCACAATACTTCGACTGTGCCTAGACCCTATCAAACAACCGTCACGCCGTCAAGGACTATTTTCCTAATTAGCAAAAATTAATTTACAGCCGGATCACGTCCCGCAGAACGTCTGCGTCACCCGTTCCTCCGGCTTCGGAGGCTGGGTGTAACCTTCGAATTCCGGCCGGTCCTCGTAAGGCTTTTCCAGCGCCTCCAGCAACCGCTCGAAGAAACCGAAATCTCCATAATTGGCGGCCGAAAGGGCCTCCTGGACCTTGTGATTACGGGGAATGATCGCCGGGTTGACGGCGCGCAGTCCGGCAGCCAGCTCACCGCTTGGCCGCGCCTCCGTGGCCAGCCGCCCGCGCCAGTCGGCAAGCCAGGCCCGAGCCTTGACCGGATCGGCAAAACTGCCCAGGAACGCCGCGTCCCTGCCCTCCGCCGCCTCGGCAAGCCGCCGAAAGGCCAGCGTGAAATCCGCCTGCCCCTCGTGCATGGCTGCCAGCAGCGCCTGGATCAGGTCGCCATCGCCGTCGGCCTCGGTCGCAAGACCGATCTTTGCCCGGAAAACGCCGATCCACTCTTTCTGGAACCGTTCTCCGAACGCTTTCAGCACGGCGTTTGCCGCTTCCACGGCGTTCTCCTCGTCCTCGTCGAGCAGCGGCAACAGGCATTCCGCCAGCCGCGCGATGTTCCACTGGCCGATGCCCGGCTGGTTGCGATAGGCATAGCGGCCGCCCTGGTCGATCGACGAAAACACCTTCATCGGGTCGTACTCGTCGAGAAAGGCGCAAGGCCCGAAATCGATCGTCTCGCCCGAAATCGTCATGTTGTCGGTGTTCATCACCCCATGGATGAAACCGACGCCCAGCCAGCGGGCGATCAGCTCCGCCTGCCGCGCCGCCACGCCCTGCAGCAGCGCCAGGTAGGGATTTCCCACCGTTTTCAGCTCGGGGTAATGCCGCTCGATCACGTAATCGGCGAGCAGCTTTACCCCGTCATTATCGCCGCGGGCGGCAAAGAACTGGAACGTGCCGATCCGTACATGGCTTGCCGCGACGCGCACGAACACCGCGCCCTGCTCCACCGTCTCGCGATAGACCTTTTCGCCGGTCGCGACAGCCGCCAGGGCCCGTGTCGCCGGCACGCCGAGCGCGTTCATCGCCTCGGACACGATATATTCGCGCAGCACCGGCCCGAGCGCCGCGCGCCCGTCGCCACGGCGGGAATACGGGGTCGGCCCCGCCCCTTTCAGCTGGATGTCGCGGCGCATGCCGTTGCGGTCGACCACCTCGCCCAGCAATATCGCCCGTCCGTCGCCGAGCTGCGGCACGAAATTGCCGAACTGGTGGCCGGCATAGGCCATGGCGATCGGCATGGCGCCGGGCGGCACGACATTGCCGGCAAGGATCGCCGCCAGCCGGGCGGGATCGGAAAAATCCGCCTCGACGCCCAGTTCCTCCGCCAGCGACCCGTTGAATTTCAGAAGCTTCGGCCCCTCCACCGGCTCGGGATAGACGGAGGCGAAAAACCTGTCCGGCAGGCGCGCATAGGAATTGTCGAACTGGAACACGGGAAGGACTCCTATGGCCGCCGGGATGCGGCGACCTTTCTTCAAATATGGGAAACCTGTCCCGCCGAACAAGCGAAATGCGCTTTTGTTGGGCCACTCAAGGCTTGGCCAGCCGCACCCCGAAACCGAGGAGGAAGGTCAGGAGCGCACCGACCGCGGCGGTCCCGTAGAGCCACAGGGCCGGCCCGCCGGCCTCGCCGTTTTCCAGCGCCGCAACCAGGCCGGTCGCACCTGCGATCATGCCGGCGATCCCCGCCCCGATTGCATATCCCGCAGTCGAAATCGTCGGCAGCAAGGCGCTTGCGAGATCGCGCTCCTGCCTTGCTGCCGCTTCCATCGCCGCCTGGTTGACGCTTGCCCAGGCGACGCCGAAGCCCGTACCGATTGCCACCTGGCCCGCCAGCAGCAGCACCAGCGAACCGCTCGCGAACGCGGCGGCGAGGCAGAGGAAACCGGCCAGTTGAAACAATGCGCCTGCGCGCATCCACCGATGCCGCGGCCCAAGCGCCGTAATCCTGCTCGCGACCACCGCGACAGCACTCCAGGCGAGCGCCATGGTCACCACCAGATAACCGACCACCGCCGGCCGGAAACCGAAGACGGCGTCGATCATCAGCGCCAGGTAGACGCTGCCGACCGAGTGGCTCGCCGACATCAGGAACAGCACCCAGAACCCGTGCCCCAGAACCGAGCCGAGCCGGAAGGCGCCGTCCGGAAACAGTTTCGGCCCGATCCGCCCGTCGAGCTTCAGCGCCGGCAGGAAAAGCCCCGCGCCCGCGACCACCGCCGCCGCCTGCATCGCCCCTCCGGTCACCACCGACGATAGCGACAGGACGAAGGAGGCCGCAAGGCAGAGCGAGATGGTGGCGACGGACAGCGGCACCGGCGCCGCCTCGGTTACTCTCACCTTCGCGGTCAGCGCGAAGACGGCAAGCAGAGCCACGAAGGGCGAGACGGCCAGGAAAGACGCCCGCCAAGAATAGGCTTCGGTCAGCAGCCCGCCCGCCAGCGGCCCGGCAATCGCCGCCACCGCCCAGACGATCGCCTCCACCGCAAACACCTTCGCGATCAGGGCGGAGGGAAAGTTGGCCGGGATGAGGCTGTAGCAGATCGCCACGATCAGCCCGTCGGCAATCCCCTGCAGCAGGCGCCCGGCCATGATCCAGGAAAACGCCGGCGCCGACAGCGCAAGCAACCCGCCCACAGCAAAGATCAGCGCCGAGATAACGAGGATGAGGCGTGCGCCAAAGCGGTCGCGCAGGGCCGCAGCCCCCGTGCCGCCGGCGATCGAACCCAGGAAATAAAGCGTATAGGCCCAGCTGAAATAACCCGTGCCGCCGATCTCCTTCGCCGCCGGCGGCAGAGCCGCGACGATCGCGAACTGGTTGAAGGCATGCAGCCCGATTCCCGCCGAGATCAGCCCCAGCATCACTCCTTCGCGGCCCTTGAAAAGCCTCGACCAGCCCACATTGATATCCTGCAACACGCCCTGCCCCTTGTCCGGTTTTCAGTCCGGGGCACGCTACAACCTCAACCGTGATTGAGGTCAAGGGATGAGCCAAAAAATAAAATTACGTATTTTCAGCGCCTTAAGACGTAATTGCAGATTTTCTTCGATGTTGTATTTTAGCTACAGCTTTCCAAGCAAACCGCTCTATTTGCGTTTCTGCCAACCAATCGGAGGGATTATCCATGAAGGCTCTTTTCATCCTTGCAGCGTCGGCCGCCATGACCGCCTCTTCCGTTGCTTACGCAGCCGACGCCGTCGAGCAAGTCCCGCAGGCTCCGCAAGCCGTCGAAACGCCCGTCGTATTCTCCTGGAACGGCCCCTATATCGGTGCTCATACGGGGTATGCCTGGGGCGACGGCGATGCCCCAGGCGGCGGTTCGGACGATTTCGACAGCTGGAGGCTTGGCGGCTTCGTCGGCTATAACTGGCAGTTCTCCAGCGGTTTCGTGGCCGGTATCGAAGGCGACGTCAACTACGACTGGAACGAGAACAGCTATGCCGGCGGCATCGACATCGACACCGGGTTCTCCGGTTCGGTTCGCGGCCGTGTCGGTTATGCCATGGACCGGGCGCTGATCTTCGCGGCAGCCGGCTGGACGGCCACCACTGCCCATATCGACGGTGGCGGTTTTGACGATGACGACATGCTCAACGGCTGGACGGTCGGCGCCGGCGTCGACTACGCGTTCACCGACAATGTCTTCGGCCGCCTCGAATACCGCTACAACGACTTCGGCAACGGCAGCCTCGCCGGCGCCGATTTCGACTTCAGCCAGCACGTAATCAACGTCGGCATCGGCGTGAAGTTCTAATTCCCCGGCCTCGATACATGTTTCAATGCTCCACCTTGTGAAAAGGTGGAGCAAGATCCCGGGCGGGTTTCAGGAATGAAGGCGGCAGAGGCGGGAATGTCCGCCTCTGCTGCTCACGACAGTCCGTAATTGCCTCAGGCTGCGGTCCTTTCCGGCGAATACCCCGCCTCGCGGATCGCCTCTTCGGCCTTCACCGCATCCCCTTCGATCGTGACTTTCTTGGTGGCGAGATCGATCGCCACCGCCGCGCCCGGCAGGGCTTCCGCCAGCGCGCCGCGCACCGTCTTTTCGCAATGGCCGCAGGTCATGTCCGGCACGCTGAAAATCGCAGTCATCAGAATCTCCTTGTTCGATGTGTGTGTTCTGCACCTTCCCATTGAGGGAAGGTCAAGTGCTATGAGAGACGAGCCGGCGCGGCATGCTCCCGATGATCCCCCCTTGGGGGCGTGAGGCGGTGCGTGGAGCCCCTCCCCCTTGTGGGGAGGGGTTGGGGAGGGGTTTTGCTTCCGCATCAGAACCCCTCCGGCCTGCCGGCCACCCTCCCCACAAGGGGGAGGGTTAGGAATGCCGCACCGCCCACGTCCCATAGCGATCACCTTCCCCCTCAACGGGGGAGATCGAAGGAGGCGCCGTTTTGCCTCATCCTGGGGTAAAGGCGTCAGGCATTCTGTTTCATCCTGTTCTTCGCTGGAGCCACCGGCTTATCGCCCGCTGCAGAGCCATCCCCCGCCAGATCATCGAGGATCGGGCAGTTGGGGCGGGTGTCGCCGCCGCAGCAATGGGCGAGGTGTTTCAGCGTCTTGACCATGCCCTGCATCTCGGCGATGCGTCGTTCGAGGTCGGCGATGTGGGCGGTCGCCACCTCCTTGACGGCGGCGCTTTCGCGGCTCTTGTCCTGCCAGAGTTTCAGAAGCGTCTCGGCCTCCTCCAGCGAGAACCCGAGGTTGCGGGCGCGCTTGATGAAGCGCAGGATATGCACCTCCTCCTCGCCATAGACCCTATAGTTGTTGCCGGTGCGGCCCATCGGGCGGATCAGCCCGATCTCCTCGTAATAGCGGATCATCTTGGCCGAAACGCCGGAAGCATTCGAAGCCTCGCCAATATTCATCTCGTCTCTCCCACTTTCACCGCCTTCAGCCGCAGCGCATTGCCGAGCACGAAGACGCTCGACAGGGCCATGGCGCCGGCGGCGATCATCGGCGACAGCAGCCAGCCGAAAGCCGGGTAAAGCACGCCGGCCGCGACCGGGATCAGCGCCACATTGTAACCGAAGGCCCAGAACAGGTTCTGTTTGATATTGGTCATGGTGGCGCGGCTCATGGCAATCGCCGAGACGGCGCCCGAAAGCTCGCCGCCGACCAGCACCACGTCGGCGCTTTCGATTGCCACGTCCGTGCCGGTGCCGATGGCGATGCCGATATCGGCCTCGGCCAGCGCCGGGGCGTCGTTGATGCCGTCGCCGACGAAGGCGAGCTTTTTGCCGCCGGCACGCATCTCGTGGATCGCCTTAACCTTGCCTTCCGGCAGGACCTCGGCCACGACTTGTCTGATGCCGACCTGGCGGGCAATCGCCTCGGCGGTGCGGCGGTTGTCGCCGGTCACCATGGCCACTTCGACACCCATCGCCTGCAGCGCCTTGATCGCGTCGCGGCTTGAGGGTTTGAGCGGATCGGCAACCGCGATCACGGCGGCCAGCTTTCCGTCGACAGCCGCATAAAGCGGAGTCTTGCCTTCGTCGCCAAGCCTTGCGGCTGCTTCCGCAAACATCTCAACCGAAAGCCCCAGCTTTTCCATGAACCGGTCGGCGCCGACCGAAATCTTGCGGCCACCCACCTCCGCCTCGATGCCGTAACCGGTGACCGATGCGAAGTTTTCCGCCTTCGGCACGGTCAGGCCCTTGGCTTCGGCCGCCTTGACGATGGCCTCGGCGATCGGATGCTCCGACTGTGCCTCGACGCTTGCGACCAGCGCCAGCACCTCGTCCTGGCCAAAACCTTCCGCCGTCACCAGGTCGGTCAGTTCCGGCCGGCCCTTGGTGATGGTGCCGGTCTTGTCGACCACGACGAGCTGGACATTGCGCAACTCCTGCAGTGCCTCGCCCTTGCGGAACAGCACGCCGAGTTCGGCTGCTCGGCCGCCGCCGACGACGATCGAGGTCGGCACCGCGAGGCCCATGGCGCAGGGGCAGGCGATGATCAGCACCGCGACCGCATTGACCAGGGCATGGGTGAGCGCCGGTTCGGGGCCGAGGAAGAACCACACGGCGAAAGTCAGCGCGGCAAGCACGATCACCGCTGGCACGAACAAGGCGGTCACCCGATCGACCAGTCCCTGGATCGGCAGTTTCGAGCCTTGAGCCTGTTCGACCATGCGGATGATCTGCGCCAGCATGGTGTCGCGGCCGACCTTGTCGGCCCTGAACCTGAAGGCGCCGGTCTTGTTGATCGTACCGCCGACCACTGTCGCGCCGACCGCCTTTGCGACCGGCAGCGGCTCGCCCGAGATCATCGATTCATCGACATTCGAGGAACCGTCGATCACCGTGCCGTCGACCGGAATGCGCTCGCCCGGCCGGATCACCAGTACGTCCCCGGCAATCACCTGTTCTGTCGGAATATCCAGCACCTTGCCGTCGCGCTCGACGCGGGCGGTCTTGGCCTGCAACCGGCTCAACTTCTCGATCGCCTCGCCGGTGCGGCCCGTGGCGCGGGCTTCGAGCAGCCGGCCGAACAGGATCAGCGTGACGATCACGGTTGCCGCTTCGTAATAAACGAATTGGGCACTTTCCGGCAGCAGGTCCGGGGCAAATGTCGTCACCAGCGAATAACCGTAGGCCGCCAGCACGCCGACGGCGACCAGCGAGTTCATCTCCGGCACCCCGCGCAGCAGCGCCGGCAGGCCGATCTTCAGGAAGCGGAAGCCCGGGCCGAAGACCACCACCGTCGCCAGCGCGAAATAGACGTAATAGAGGTTCTGCGTCTCGATCACACCCATCAGCCAGTGGTGGAACGGGTCGTAGACATGGCTTGCCATTTCCAGCACGAAGAGCGGCAGGGTCAGCACGAAGGCGATCGCCAGGTCGCGCGTCAGCACGCCCTCCTCGCCCTTGTGCATATGCATGTGGTCATGCCCGCCCGCATGGCCCGCCCTCTGGTCGTGCCCCATGGCGGCGTGATCCATGTGGTCGTGGCTTTCGGACCCGGAATGGCCATGGTCGTGGTGGTGCTCGTGCCCGGCATGCGCCGTCGACGCCACGGGAGGCATCATCCCCGCCTCGCGCATCGCATGGTCCATGGCGCCCGGCGGGATCTCGTAACCGACCTTCCGGATCGCCTTTTCCAGATCCTCGGCCGAGAAGCCTTCGGTCGATTCCACCGTCAGCTTCTTGGTCGCGAAGTTGACGGCGCTCCTGTCGATGCCCGGCACTTTGGCGGCAGCGTTCTCGACGCGGCGCACGCAGGAGGCGCAGGTCATGCCCTCGACCGGAACGGTGAAGGGCTCGGCTTTGTGGGGCGGTTTGACGATCTGGTTCATGGGACGGACCTCACTTTCCCACCCTATGTGGGGCTTCCCATCATGGGAAGGTCAAGAGGTGAATTACATTTCCTGCGGTGTCTGCGGGACAGCGCGATCGGACGGCCCGAAGCTCGGAAGGGCTCAAGGATCCCTGAGGACACCACCAAAGCCCGGCGCGTTCAGCCCGGACAGCAGCAGCACGAGTTCCGCCTGGCGGGTGGTGCCGGTCTTTTGCATGATCTTCTTCAGGTGCGAGCGGGCGGTTTCGAGCGAGATGCCGAGGGAGGCGGCGGCCATTTCCGGCGTCTGGGCCATCGCGATGCCGCGCGCCACGCGGGCTTCGGCGGGGGTGAGGTCGAAGAGGCCGCAGAGCACTCGCATGTCCGGCGGGCCGACCTGCCCCACCTGGGTGACGGCCAGCACCGCCATCGAACGGGAGAAGATGTCGCGGGCGGCGCGGCGGATGGGCAGAAGATGCAGGATCAGCGGCGGCGCTCCGTCGCGCGCCGCCATCGGCAGCGACTGCACGGTCGGGGAAGCCTGCGCCTTGTAACGCTCGATCGCCCCGTCGAGGAGAGCGCTGGCGCCCGTCCCTTCCAGCACCAGGCGGTCGCCGGCGCCGGTGCGGATGCGCGGGCTCAAGGCCTCCATCTCCGGGTTCGTGGCGATCGCCTGGCCGCCGTCGCCGATCACCGCAGCCGGCAGTCCGAGCATGGACAGCGTTTCGGTCATCGAGCGCGCCTCGCTGAAGGCAAGCCGCGAGGACATATAGGCGGCCCGGGCAAGATCCGGCTTCAGGAGATTGAGGCGCGCGAGCTGTTCGTCGGAAAAATGCGTCAGGCCCTTGGCGCGCATCAAGGTGATGACGATGACGTGCCCGGTCGGCTCCTGGAAAGCCCAGCCCGCCTCCCATTGCATGCCGTGCGGCTCGATGATGTCGCGCTGGATCGCATCATTGGCAAACTCCTCCGCGCTCAGGAGATCGGTCACGCGGACAAACGAAAAGGGCGAACGCTCCATGCCGCGCATGGGCCGGACATTGTTGAACCTGTGTTCGCTCTGCACGAATGCAGCAAAAGCGTCCGCAATATTGGGAGTGGTGACGTAACGATGATTGCCGCTGCCGTCGATGGTGAAGATCGAGGCGGTGCTGGACCCCGCCTCCAAGGCAATTCTCTCGCAAGTCTCCGTCCAAAGCTCCGGAACCAGGGCTGCCTCATAGAGGCGGTCTGCCAACGTGCCTTCTGCATTCATCGGGGTGCCATCGGAATGAATTTTGACTGTCACCGGAACCTTAGCGTTTCCGCACGCCCGGGCCTACTGGTAGAATTACCTGAAAAACTAGCGTAGCTCGTCTTAACTTATTTCATTGACAGTTAATAAACCTGTGCTTCGAGCGACTTCCCTGCCGGATCCTCGCGCGCCGGTTCAGCCCAGGGCCTATTGATCCGGTATCGCCCGATGAGCGGACATCCACCGGCACCGGGCGCTGGACGCGGGCTTTCAACAGGCGTTACCGGCGCTGCTCCGTCTGCCTTGGCGCGGCTCATTCGGGTGCGGCGATCCGGATCGGACGCGTTCCGATCGGAGCGCCGGTGGCGCGGTCGATGGTGACCGGATCAATCTCCGTTCCGGTTTCGGCGTCGAAGAACCGGGTCACCTTGCCGCCACCGCGATGCTTGCGTCCCCACGCTCCGAACGCAAAGAGAACCGGCAGAAAGTCGCGGCCGGCTTCCGTCAGCACATATTCGTCGCGTGGCGGGCGGTCGGAATAACGGCGTTTCTCCAAAAGCCCCTCCTCCGTCAGGCCTGAAAGCCGTCCGGTCAGCATGGTCGGCGCAATGCCGAGGCTCTTGCGAAACTCGTCGAAGCGGGTCAGCCCCGCATGGGCGTCACGCATGATCAGCATGCTCCACGCGTCCCCCACAAGCGCCAGGCTCCGGGCGATCAGGCAGGGCTGGTCGGAAAGATTTTTCATGTCGATATCTTTTTAGTAGTGACTTAGTACTGATTTGATAGTAACTGATCGCTCAACGATGTTCCATGACAAAATGAAAGCGGAGCCGATGAGCAAGAAAAAACGTGGCGTTGCCCTGGTTACGGGTGCCTCCTCAGGAATAGGACGGGTGACGGCGCAGGCGCTGCGGCGGGATGGCTATCAGGTCTTCGGCACCAGCCGGAAGCCGATGCCCGACACGGTGGACGGGGTGACGATGCTGATCTGCGACGTGACCGACGACGCATCCGTCCAAAATGCCGTTGACGAGGTTCTGCGCCGCGCAGGGCGGATCGACCTTCTGGTCAACAATGCAGGGATCGGGCTGCTTGGCGGCGCCGAGGAGTCCACGACGGAACAGGCGAAGGCCCTGTTCGACGTGAATGTGTTCGGCATCATCCGGATGACGAACGCCGTCCTGCCGATGATGAGGGCCAATCAGCGGGGCCGCATTGTCAACCTGAGTTCGATACTCGGGCTGATCCCGGCTCCCTTCAGCGCCCTTTATGCATCGACCAAGCACGCCGTCGAAGGGTACTCGGAGTCTCTCGACCATGAAGTGCGGACCCAGGGCATCCGCGTCGTGCTTGTCGAGCCCGGCGTAACCCGCACCGCCTTCGAGGAGAACCTGACGCGCGCGGACCGGCCGCTTTCCGTCTACGACGCGGTCCGCGCCGACGCGGAACGGCTGATGCGCGAAATCGTCGCGAAGGGAGATGCACCGGAGGTGGTCGCCGAAGCCGTCGTAAAGGCCGCCAATGCGCCATTGCCCAAACGGCGCTACACTGCCGGAAAAATGGCAGGACAGATCCGCTTCGTACGTCGATTCCTGCCCGAAACCATCGTCGACAAGAACCTTCGGAAGTTCAACAGGCTTCCTGCCTGAACATTCATCGCAGGCCTGCCGGCGATGCCAGCTCACACGGAACGGAAGTTGGTCCGATGAAATCATTCCTGATCGATCGTTATCGCAAAGGCGGCGCTCTGCGGCTCCGCGATTTCGCCCGGCAGAACGGCTCCGGCTGGCTGCTTCAACAGGTCATGCGCCTGCTGAGCCTCGGCATCAGGAGAAAAGCGGGACGCCGGAAGATCGGCTATTCGTTCCTCTTCATGACGGCGAACGGCGGTCAGCTCGCACGGATCACCTCGCTGATCGAGGCGGGCCACATCCGCCCGGTGATGGACCGGGTCTTCCCGTTCGAAAAGACCAACGAGGCACTGGACTATGTCGAAACGGGTCGCGCCAAGGGCAAGGTCGTCATCGCGGTGACGTGACGTCCTGTCCTATCGTTCCTCGCCCACCGTCAGCGGCCAATCGACGACGTAGTCCTCGAAATCCTCCACATCGACCTCGTTTTCGCTGACCGTGCGGCCGCGTGCGGAGATGCCGGCCTGGTGCACGGTGTCCGGATCGCCCGATACCAGCGGATGCCACCAGTAGAGGTCCTCGCCGTCGCGGACGAGGCGATAACCGCAGGTCGGCGGCAGCCAGGCGATCTCGTTGACGGTGGTCGGGGTGAGCTGGATACAGTCCGGCACGGTCGCCTGGCGGTGCTGGTAATCCTTGCAGCGACAGGTCTCCCCGTCGAGCAGGCGGCAGGCGACGGAGGTGAAGACGACGTCGCCGGAATCCCAGTCTTCGAGCTTGTTGAGACAACAGAGGCCGCAACCGTCGCACAGGCTTTCCCATTCATTTTGGGTGAGCTGGTCGAGTCGCTTGGTTTTCCAGAAAGGTTCGTCGGTCATCGTGGTATCACATTTGCGGCAGAGCGGAACAAATCCCCGCATCTGCATTTTACCTGTTGCGATTTTGATATCGCGCATCAACCATTTGTCAGCTAAAGCTGATTAACGGTGAGAGGCTAGAGCTCTTGATCCCTTGAAGGGACCGCGTCAAGCACATCTCATCGAAAGGGCGGGGAATTCCGAAGGTGCAGGACGAGCCAAAGTCATCGGACGACCGGCCGCGCAACAAGCGCCACCTTCTGCTGCGCATCGATTCCTGGATCGATTCGACCGTCTGGAATCTCGGCTTCCGGCTTGCCGAAATCTGGGAGGAGATCACCATCTTCTTCCGCCGTTTTCGCGTCCGCGGCTGGAAGCGCCTCGGCTTCGAACTCGCCGGCGAGGCTATGACATTAGGCACCGCCGGTTTCGTGCTGCTTCTGGCGCTTGCCCAGCCCGCTTTCGAGGAGACCCACGAGGACTGGCGCAATCGCGGCGACTTCGCCGTCACCTTCCTCGACCGCTACGGCAGCGTCATCGGCCATCGCGGCATCATCCATGAGGACTCGGTTCCGATCGACGAATTGCCGGACCACCTGATCAAGGCGGTGCTGGCGACCGAGGATCGCCGCTTCTTCGACCATTTCGGCATCGACTTCTTCGGCCTTGCCCGCGCCATGAGCGAAAACGCCAAGGCCGGCGGCGTCGTGCAGGGCGGCTCGACGCTGACCCAGCAGCTTGCCAAGAACCTGTTCCTCACCAACGAACGGTCGATCGAACGCAAGATCAAGGAAGCCTTCCTGTCGCTGTGGCTGGAAGCCAACCTCTCCAAGAAGGAAATCCTGTCGCTCTATCTCGACCGCGCCTATATGGGCGGCGGCACGTTCGGGGCGGCTGCGGCGGCACAATTCTATTTCGGCAAAAACATCGCGGAGGTGAACCTTGCCGAGAGCGCCATGCTGGCCGGCCTGTTCAAGGCGCCGGCCAAATATGCGCCGCATGTCAACCTTCCCGCCGCCCGCGCCCGCGCCAACGAGGTGCTGTCCAACCTGGTGCAGAGCGGGCTGATGACCGAGGGCCAGGTTATCGCCGCCCGCCGCAGCCCGGCGACCGTCGTCGACCGCGCCGGCGCCAAGGCACCCGACTATTTCCTCGACTGGGCCTTCGACGAGGTGCAGCGGCTGGCACAGGCCGGCAAGTTCCACGAACATTCGGTCGTGGTGCGCACGACGATCGACATGGGCCTGCAGCAGGCCTCGGAATCGGCGATGGAATCGAGCCTGCGCGAATATGGCGAAAGCTACAAGGTGAAGCAGGGCGCCCTCGTGATGATCGAGAACGGCGGGGCCGTGCGCGCCATGGTCGGTGGCCGCGACTACGGCGAAAGCCAGTTCAACCGGGCCGCCAAGGCACTGCGCCAGCCGGGCTCGTCCTTCAAGCTCTATACCTATTCGGCGGCGATGGAGAACGGCTTCAAGCCGGAATCGACCATCTCGGACGCGCCGATCACCTGGAACGGCTGGTCGCCGCAGAATTACGGCCGCTCCTACAAGGGCAAGGTGACGCTGCTGTCGGCGATGGCGCAATCGCTCAACACCGTGCCGGTCAGGCTCGCCAAGGATTATCTGGGCACCGACGTGATCGTCAAGACGGCCAAGGCCTTCGGCGTCGAGACGCCGCTCAGGAAAGACAAGACCATCCCGCTCGGCACTTCGGAAATGACGGTGCTCGACCAGGCCACGGGCTACGCGGTGATGCCGGCCGGCGGCATGGAATCGCGCCGCCACGGCATCGAGCAGGTTCTGGGTTACGGCGGGGACGTGCTCTACGATTTCAACCGCGACGAACCGCCGGCCAAGCGCGTGCTCTCCGAGCAGGCCACCTCGTCGATGAACCGCATCCTGTCGCAGATCCCGGTGATCGGCACCGCCCGCAGGGCGGCGCTCGACGGCGGCATCGTCACGGCCGGCAAGACCGGCACATCGCAGAGCTATCGCGACGCCTGGTTCATCGGGTTCACCGGCAATTACACGACCGCCGTCTGGTTCGGGAACGACGACTTCACCTCGATGGACAACATGACCGGCGGTTCGCTGCCAGCCGCGACCTTCAAGACGGTGATGGACTACGCCCACCAGGGCATCGAGCTGCGCGCCATTCCCGGCATCGACAATCCGCTGCCGACCGGCGACCACAAGGGCAACGCGGTTGCCAAGAAGAAGGAAGGCACCACCGATACCGTATTGCAGGCGCTCATCCGCCCGCGTTCCCTGTCGGCCGAATCCACCCGCCTGCTGCGGCAGATCGCCGGAAAGCTGAAAGAGGCTCCCCGGCTCGGACCGGCCACCGCCAAGGTCGTCGACAAAACGACGACCGGATCGGTCGCCGAGGCAACGCCCGTCAGTTCCAAAAACCCTTGAACCCCTGGCTTCCGAGTTTGCCGCGCACGGTCGCTGCAACGCAGAGCGCCGTCACGCCTTCGTGCAGCCCCCCTTGGGTCAGCTTGCCGAAGGCGACCCGATCCCGCTCCGACAGGTCGCCGCCTGCCTGCGAGAGCCAGGTGCGGAATTCCGCGCTGCGCTCGGCCTGCCCCACCTCCTGCCCCATCAGGTCGAAGAAGCGGATATAGCTGTCGACGGCGAGGTTCTTGACCGGCGGGCTCGTCCAGCCCTCCCGCGCCGGCTGGGGAAGGCAGATTTCGATACCGTCGACGATGGCGCGGCGCGCCTCCGTCGGCTGGCTTTCGGTCAGCGTCATGAAGTCGAGGGAAATGTCCTTCGGGGTCGAAGGTCCCGGCACGGGTTTCAGGTGGTAGTAGGCTCCCGAAAATCCGGCCGCCATGGCCATCAATGCACCGGTCGCCGTCATCCATGTTCTCATCGTCTCTGCTCCGGAACGTTGTCGCGGGACGACGGTAGCCAAGGAATGAGCCGGGCAAGACACGGGCGGTTTTTAGTCACAGGAACCGCTCCAAACAACCTTATCAAAGGGTTAACCCTAAAATCGAACCTGTGTGGAAACGGCACGCAAAGGCCTTGCCTGACCGATCGCGGCACAGGCGGCGGGATCCTTCGTCGTCATTCGGCGGGGATGGGAGGACGGGCGGGCAGCGAAACTCCACGGATGCACGGGCAGTGATTCGCCCCGCCCCACAGGCCATCGGGCGCGCGTGCCGGAAAGACACAGCACACCCATTCCTTAAGTGAATCAATGCTGGCCTTGAGGGATCAGGCTGCGCGCGGCTCGATGTTGTTCAAGGCGTCGCCCAGTTCGCGGCGCCGGTGCATCAGGTCGTAATCCGCCTGAAGGCCGAGGAAAAAACCCTCGGATATGCCAAAATAACGAGCCAGCCTGAGATCCGTGTCGGCGGAAATCGACCGCTTGGCGAGCACGATCTCGTTGATCCGGCGCGGTGGCACGCCGATGGCACGCGCCAGCCCGTTCTGGCTGAGCCCCATGGGTTTCAGGAAATCCTCCAACAGGATTTCTCCCGGATGCGGGTTCGGGAGCCATTCGGTCTCAACCATGGTAGTCGACGATTTCGACATGGGCAGGCCCTCCTTCGGTCCAGATAAAACAAATACGCCATTGATCGTTGATGCGGATCGAGAACTGCCCGGAGCGGTTGCCTTTCAAGGCCTCAAGACGGTTTCCGGGCGGAATGCGCAGGTCCGATAACGCGCGTGCCTGATTGAGAAGACGCAGCTTTCTCAGCGCAACCGACTGCATATCCGGGGGTAATTTCCGGCTTTTGCTGCCGGACCAAATCCGTTCGGCTTCGCGATCCGCAAAATCCCTGATCATGTAGAGACTATAACGCAATGCGTTATAGCGCGCAACGGGCCAGGGTTTCGCCGGCAGGCCCATTCCTTCGCAATAGAATCAATGCTAACCCTCTGGCACAGCTGTCCGAGGGCCAAAGCAAACCCGTGTTCCGTGTTCCCTTCCTCATCGCGATCGCGCTCACCATCGCCTTCGGCGGCGGGATATGGTCCACCCTCGTGGCCCTCGACGCCACGATCGGTTTCGGTGCGATCAAGCTCGGCTCGTGGGAAGCCTTTCCGGAGGCGCAGACGGCGCAGGCGGACCCTTACGCCAAATCGCACCGTGCCAGTGCCGGCAAGCTCATCTACGCGAGCGCCGAGGGCCTTGCCTTCATCGCTTCGGTCGACCAGGCCGGCGAGCGGCTCACCGGAAACTGCTCCTATCGCCTCACCGGCCACACGCCGCCGGCGCGTTTCTGGACGCTGTTTGCCGCAGCCCCCGGTGCTGCCCCGCCCTCGGCGCAATCCGACCTGCCGACCGCGCTCAATTCCCGCATCGTGCTGCGCAACGGCGGCAGCGACGGCGGTTTCGACATCGCGATTTCCGCAACCGCCAAGCCGGGCAATTGGCTGGCCGTCTCGACGCCCGGCGTGTTCCGGCTGACGCTGACGCTGTTCGACACGCCGACGGCCGGCAGCTCCGGGCTGATCGACCTCACCATGCCGCGTATCGAGAAGACCGGGTGCGGCAATGTCTAGAAGTCTTGGGTTTGGAAGTCCGCGATTTAGACGTCTGGGGTTTAAACGGCTGCGCGCGCGAGGTTTGGGGCTGCGGTCCGGGGATTTCGCGTCCCAGAAGGCCGGATCTCGCGGCTTCGCGCTGAAGGTCCTGCTGGCGGTGGTCACCGGGCTCGTCGGTGCGGCGCTGCTGCACCTGATCATCGTGCTGGCGCTGCCGGATTTCAGCGAGCGCGACGCCTATACGCGGGTGCTGGCGGAGGGCGAGATTTACCGTTTCTATCGGCTGGGGGAAAAACCGGACCGCGCAGGGCTTGCCAAGGACGATCCGTTCGTCGATGCGGCGGTCTGCGCCTTCGATATCTCGGAGGGGCCGGTGAGGCTGGCGGCCGCCAATGGCGGCGTTCCCTTCTGGTCGCTCGGCGTCTACGACCAATCGTCCAACGAGGTGTTCAGCATCAATGACCGGACGTCGTCCGGCGGGGTGCTGGATGTGGTGATCGCATCACCGATGCAGCTGACGGCATTGCGCAAGGCGCTGCCTCAGGCGGTTTCGCAGTCGATCCTGGTGGAAGCGCGGGAAGCGGAGGGATATGTGGTCTTGAGAAGTCTCGTCCCGCAACCAAGCTTTGCGGGTATCGTGTCGCAATTCCTGAACCAGGCCACCTGCGCGCCCTTCGAATGGCGCTCCCGAAGCCGGTTCTGATCTGCTATCTGCCGACTATTCGGCACGTACCGCGTGATTTTCAGCCTTGCGGTCGCCAAAATCTTCGAAACGTTCGTATCGCACGCCGGTGAACAGCAGAACCTGTCCGGCGTTCTCGCTTTCGCCGATCCTGATCTGCGGCCGGCGCTCATGCTCGCTACGCCATCTATTCAGTACTACGATCTCTGCCATGCTCGTCTCCGTTTAAGGAATTCGAGACGGATGAAGACGGACCGATCTCACCCTGCCCTTCAAGGGCCTGACGCTTCCCGAACAAGTCCGGGCATCCGCGCCGTTCTCGCCTGTGCGCCTTTTTCGAAGGCGCAACGACATTTCCGCATGAACGGCCGGTTCCGCCTGAACCGGCCGTTATCGGGATGGCCACAGGAACGCGATGGCCAACCGGTACTTGAAAACCCGGCAAAACACACGCCGGTTACTGCCTGAATTCAGCCAGACGACCGTTAACAATGCATTACTGCTAATATAGCACTTGGTACCGGTGCATGTCTGTTGTCCGCCCCTAAAACGCAGAAGCGTCGGTTTGGTTCACGGCCTTTGCAGGCGTCGATCGGAGCCGCAATCTCATGCCTGAAACACTGAAACTGCAAGAAATGACAGGCGTATCAAAACGACCCATTTTCACAGACCGTTAACCCTCCAAGAGTTAGCATCCGGTTAAACCAAGGCGACCCCATTCTGCAGATGTTCTCACAGCTGCGTGAGCGGGCGGCGCGCCACCGGGAGTTTCCCAGGCAAGGTACGATGAGAGCGCCAGGCGAGCTTTTCCGGCACACCTGATCGGCGTTCGGCACTCCGGATTTGTTTTGCGTTGATTGCGAGTTTGCCAGTGACGAATGAGTTTCGAGACCTTGAAAGGCCCCAGGCCATGCGTAAGAAGGATGTGGTGCTGATGGCCACGGTGACGAGCTTCGAAAGTCTTCCGTACCCTTCGCGGTCGGAACTTCGACAGTTCGCCGAGCTTTTCGCCCCGCTGTTTTCCGCATCTTCCGAAGAGGCCCGCCGCGATGCGGTCGCGGCCCTCTCCCAATGCAAGAACATTCCGCCGGCCGTCGCCTTCTTCATCGCCAGCCAGCCGATCTCGGTTGCAGCACCGTTCCTCACCTCCTCGACCTGCCTTTCCGACGATGCGCTGATCGCGATTGCCCGCACGCAAGGGGAAGCGCATGCCCGCGCCATCGTGCGCCGCGAGGCGCTGTCGCCGACGGTGATCGACGCGCTGGTCGGGCTGCGCCACGACCGCACGAAGCGCAGCGGCTCGCCCGAAAACCTCGACGCGCTCCTGCCGCGCCGGCCGACGCCGGACATGGTCGACGAGGCGGAACGCAGTGCGCGCGAGGAACTCCTGCGCAGCCGCATCAAGGCGCTTGCCGGCCATGTCGACCGGCCCGCTGCCGACCGGCTGGGCCTGCGCAATCTTTCACCGATCCAGGAGGCGCTGCTCGTCCGTTTTGCCCGCAACCGCGAAACCGGGCTGTTTGCGACCGTGCTCGCCGATACGCTTTCCGCCAGCCACTGGCTTGCGGAACGGATCATGCTCGACATTTCCGGGCAGCAGCTCGCGGCGACGCTGAAGGGCCTGGCGATGGAAACGGAGGATGCGCTGTTCATCCTGCAGCGTCTCTACGACCATCTGGGCGCGGCGCAGGACGGGGTGACGCGCGCCGCCGCACTCTGGGATGCGCTCGACGAGGATGAATGCGGAAAGCGCGTCGAGGCCTGGCGCCGCGCCGACAGCTACACCTATGCGGAACCGCAACATCAGCCGATGTTTGCCGACAACCGCGCGGAGGACAGCCGCCAGCCGCGGGTGATCCGCACCACCGCCAGCGCCCGCAAGCCGCTCAACGGCCTCTACCGGGTGCGCTGACCGGTCGTAGCGCGGCCGATCAGGTCGGCTTCACCACTTCGAAGAGATCGGCGACGTCATCGATCTCCAGTTCCAGCAGCCAGAGATCCGGATCGAAGCGCAGTTCGCGCGACAGCATCTCGCGGACGGCCTCCGGCTCGGCCCGTTCCGCCCTCACCTCGAATTTGCGCCCGCCGTCGTCCTCTTCGCCGAAGAAATTCTGCGGGGCCGGCGCAAAGAGCGTTTCCAGCCCATCGCGGAAACGCTGGCGGATGAAGATCGCGCCCGCCGCCTCCGCCCCCTTCTTTTCGACGGCGGCAAAACCGCCAAGCCCGAAGACGCGGCGGATCATGGCGGAGACGACGATCTCGGATTTCAGGCGCATGCCCCCTCTTACGGCGCTTCGCGGCCCAGCGCAAATTCGCCTGCGCGCAATTTTACCCGGATATAACTATTGCCATAATATTACCCGGGTGATATTAGCTACGCCTCCATCAAAGAGGGCACGGACATGAACACCATCGACAGGAAAGCGGCGATCTCCGCCTACAAGGAACGCAAGGCGCCGGCCGGCATCTATGCCATCCGTTTCGCGCCCATGGGGCAGCGATGGATCGGCCGCTCGGGCGACCTCGACAAGATCCAGAACCGCGTGTGGTTCACGCTCCGGCACGGCAGCCATCAGAGCAACACCCTGCAGGCGGCCTGGAACGCAAACCGGCCGGAGGATTTCGCGATCGAGCGGCTGGAGGAGATCGACGAGGCGCTGACCGGCTATCTGCGCGACCGGACCCTGAAGGACCGGCACCTTCACTGGGCCTGGGAGCTCGGCGCCGAGGCGGTCTGAGCCCGTCGCTCGGAAGTCCCTGAGAAGAAACGGGAAATCGTGCGCGGCACCCTTTCCTTTCACTGAGCGCACTATAATTACACATCGGTGCCGTACGGCACTGTCATGAAAAGGAGTTTGGGGCTTGGCTACTTCCGCATTGATCAGCATTCTGATCACTTTCCTGGTGATCGTCCTTGTTCTCTATCTCGTCGCGCGCCTGCCGATCGATGGCCGCGCGAAACAGATCGCGCAGATCATCATCATCATCATCGGCATCGTTTCGCTGCTGAAATATCTCGCCGTTTTTTAAAGGCAGAGATGCGCCCGGCCATGCCGGGCGCCATCCCAATCTGCGGCTCAGGTCACGCCGTCATCGCATTTGTACGCCGGTATTCCTGCGTCACCCCGCCAAAACCCCAGGCGTCCGCCTCGACCTCGCGGACGATGACATAAGTGGCGAGCGGTATCTCGCCGAGGCTCTTTTTCAAAAGCGTATCCATCGCCTCGATGAAACGCTGCTTCTCCTCCGCCGTATTGGTGCCGAGGGTGACATTGGCCTCCACATGCGCGGCGACCTCCAGAGGTTCGCCGCCGACGGTCCAGCCGGAGAGATCGACCTCCTCCACCAGGACCGCGGTGACCTCGCGGCGCTTGCGCATGATCGTGTTCATCAGCACCGTGGTTTCCTGCTGCAGATGGCGCCTGGCCTCAGGCTCGATATTCCTGCCGGCGATGATGACGTGAACGAAGGGCATGACGTTCTCCTTTTCGGATTTCTGTTGACGCCGCTATCTTCTCCCCGCACAATCGTTTTGAAAATCGCGAAGTTTCAATCGAATTCTTTAGCAGAACTCAACGATCATGCTGCCCATCAATCTCGATATCGACACGTTGAGAAGTTTCGCGCTCGGCCTGGAGCTCGGCAGTTTCACCAAGGCCGCCGACCGGCTCGGCCGTTCGCCTTCGGCGATCAGCCTGCAATTGAAGAAGCTCGAGGAGCAGGTGGGCGAAACCCTGCTGCAGAAACAGGGGCGTGGACTTGTGCTGACCGAGGCAGGCGAGATCCTGCTCAGCTATGCCAAGCGCATCCTGGAGCTCAACGACGAGGCGCGGGCGGCGGTGCGCGGCGTCGGCAGGCTCGAAGGCTGGGTAAGGATCGGCGTGCCGCAGGATTTCGCCGAAACCTGGCTGCCCGACCTGCTCGGGCGCTTTTCGAAGATCCATCCGAAGGTGCGGGTCGAGGCACGCGTCGACCGCGGGGTCGCAATGGTGCAGGCGATCGACAAGGGCGAACTCGACGTGGCGCTGACCTGGGGCACGCTCGCCAGTCCGCGGGCGGAGATCGTCGCAAGGCGGGAAATCGCCTGGATCGGCCCGGACGGCTTTCGGCATATGCCCGGAGAGACGCTTGCGATCGTCGCCTTCGATCCGCCCTGCGCCTTTCGCAAGGCCGCGATCGACGCGCTCGACCGCAACGGCATCGCCTGGCGCCACGCGTTCGCCAGCCCGAGCCTTGCCGGCCTCTGGGCAGCGGTCACCGCAGGGCTCGGCGTCACCCCCCGGATCGTCGAGGGCAAACCGGCGCAGCTTGCCGCGCTTGACGCGAAAGACGCGGGCCTGCCCGATCTCGGCGCGATCGAGCTTGCGCTGCACGTCGCCGAAACCCGCCTCGCTCCTCCTGCCGAAGAGCTGAAACGGCTGGTGCTGGAAGCGGTGGCGATGCGCTGAGCGGCAAGCTCTCGTCCCTGATCACTTTCCTGTCCGATGGACAGGCTAACGGCTATCGTTGAAACGTAAGGTGGACGGTGCCGCTCTCGGCCGTTTCCGCCTTGACCGTGTAGCCCGTTTCGAAGCCGCGCAGATCGTCCCACAGGCGCATGCCGCGCCCGAGCAAAATCGGCGCGATAGCAACATGGAGGCGGTCGAAAAGGCCTGCCCTGAGATAGTCGCGAGCCACGGTGGGGCCACCGCCGATCCTCACGTCCTTGCCATTTGCGGCCCTCACAGCCTGTTGGAGCGCATCAACCGGTGTGGCATTGAGGAAGTGGAACGTGGTGCCGCCGGCCATCTCCAGGGAGGGCCGCGGCTTGTGTGTCAAGACGAAGACCGGGCAGCGGAACGGTGGCTCGTCGCCCCACCAGCCACGCCAGTTCGGATCGTCGGGAAAGTTGTGGAGCCCGAACATGCCGGCGCCCATGATCTCGGCACCGACATCAGCAAAGTACGCCTTCGCGTATTCGTCATCGACACCTGTGGTCCCCGCTCCCGAGGTATCCTTCAACACGCGCTCGCGGAACGTTCGCGTTGCCGCATACGCACCGACGAGACGCGGCCAGTCCTCGCCGAACGGGGCTTCGGGCGTCTGGTCCGTCGTTGTCGCGAAACCATCGAGCGAGATCATGAGATCGACACGAACTACCACCGGGATCCTCCTTGCGTGTGGTTGCACCTCAACCGCCTCATATTCAGAACCGGATACTAAGGTATTTGCCTTTGTATCCAAAGCCCGATACTAAGGCAAGTACCTTCTTATCTTTGACCGTCGCACCCGACCACTTTACTGACGCACATGCCTTACCATTCGACTCCGCTCGACCTCGCCTTTCATGCTCTCAGTGACCCGACCCGCCGCGCCGTGGTGTCGCGGCTGGTCGAGGGCGAGTTGTCGGTCAGCGCTTTGGCCGAGCCTTTCGACATGGCGCTGCCCTCCTTCGCCCAGCATCTCAAGGTGCTGGAGGATTGCGGGCTGATCGTCAGCCAGAAGCGCGGGCGCAGCCGCTGGTGCCGTCTGGTGCACGCGCGCTTCGACGAGGCGGCGGACTGGATGGTATCGGAGCGCCGGCGCTGGACCGAACGGTTGGATCGGCTCGAGGTCTACCTGGATAAAACCGAAGAGGACGGTGAAGGAAATGGCAAAGCTGTTTGAGACATGGTCATTGGACCGCGAAATCGTGCTGGTGAAGCTGCTAAACCACCGCCGCGAGAAGGTCTTTGCCGCTTGGATGGACCCCAAGGCATTGGCCGAATGGTATGGCCCGGCCGGCCTCAGCATCGAGACCCACGAAGCCGATATCCGCGAGGGCGGGGTTTGGCGGTTCGACATGGTGGGCGTGTTCGAGGGCAAGGAACAGCGCTTCCCAAACCTGATGCGCTTTCTGGAGATCGTGCCGAACGAGCGGATCGTGATGGACTACGGCACGCCCGACCCTGATGACCCCGACCGTTTTCGCGCCACGGTGACCTTCGACGAACAGACCGATGGCAAGACGGTGCTGACCATGCGCCAGCTCCACCCCAGCGCCAAACGGCGTCAGGTAGTCATCGGTTTCGGCGCGGTCGAATACGGGCTGCAGACGCTGGATGGCCTCGCAGCCTGGCTTGATGGCTGAGCAGTTGGCCTAGGTGCCGCCTGCACCAGTGCGGCGGGCGGCGATCGCGAGAATCGGGAATATACCCGGAAACGCTGCCTTACAGCGCGCCGATCGACTTCAGCTTCTTCAGCACCAGTTCGTCGGGCTCGCCGGTTTCGGGCAGGCGGTAGTGGCGCTGGAAGCGGCGGATGGCGGCTTTGGTCTGGGCGCCGGCGACACCGTCCACCCCGACATCCGCATAGGCGATATTCGACAGGCCGCGCTGGATCTGCAGCACGAGGTCGCTCGGCTGGACAGATGCGTTCGGCTTCTGTGACACCGGCGTTGCGGCCGGCCGGGCGGAACTGGAGGCGGCGTTCGGGATATTGGCGGGCGGCGTCATGGCCGGTTTGCGCTCGGAGGCGCGGATTGCGGCGGCGACCGGGTCTTCGCCACGCGCGCTCTCGGCCGGGCGGACCGGAGAAACGGGCTTCGGCGGCAGGGCGGCGGATTGAACAGGCCTTGTCGGTGCGGCAGGGGTTGCCCTTGGCGTCTCGGCGGGCTTCGGCGTCGCGGGCTGCGCCTCATGGGGCGCTGCCGGTTGAGCGGCGGCCTGCTGCGGCTGTGGGCGCGGGATCGGGGCTACGACGGAAGGGGCGGACTGCACGGGCGCTGCCGTCTGCTGCGCCGGTGGGGCCGCGGGTGCCGCGGCTGGAGCCGGTGCTACGGCATTCGGATCGGCGCGCTCGATGCGGAACGTCGTGACATCGGCGGGTGCTGTGCGCCTTGCCGGGCGATAACCGGCGATCTGGTTCGGGTTCTTGGAATCCCGGGTGGCGAGGAACGGGGATGGATGGCCGCCCGGCTGGTACCAGAGCGCGTTGGCGGCGACAAAGGAGAAGACGATGCCGAAGGCCGCGCAGCCGAACAGGGTCTTCGGCCGGCGCGCAGCAGCCCGCGCTCCCGCCAGAGCCAAGCTCGACAGAATGCCCGGCTGCTTGACAGGTTTTTTCCTGTCAGGCGATTTTCGCTTCCGCGCGGTCATCGATAAAATCCTGTTCGTCCATCATGGCCGCATGCCGGGCTGCCCTCAGCCGCGGCGGGAATTCGACTTTTTCCTCCCGGGAGTCATCCCGTTTTGCTTCGACGCCCGAACCGTCCGCCGGCAGGGAGATCGTCACCACGGTCCCCTCGCCCGGACGGCTGACGATCGTAAAACGACCGCCGTGCAGCGCCACCAGGCCTTTTACCAGAGAAAGCCCGAGACCGGTACCTTCGTAGGTGCGGGTATAGGCGTTTTCCACCTGCATGAACGGCTGGCCGATATATTGCAGTTTTTCCGCCGCAATGCCGATGCCGGTGTCGCTGACCGAAATCTTGACCTCATCGCCCTCGAGCATGGCGTCGATCGACACGACGCCGCCGGGACCCGTGAACTTGATCGCATTGCCGGTCAGGTTGATCAGGATCTGCTGCACGGCGCGGCGGTCGGCGACCACTTCGCCGAGCCCGCGCGGGGCACGGCTGGTGAGCGTCACGCCCTTTTCGCGGGCCGTGAGATCGAGCATGGCACGGCAGGTTTCCACGGCTTCCGCAATCGCGAAGGGCTCGGTGAGCAGTTCATAACGGCCGGCCTCGATCTTCGACATGTCGAGCATGGTGTTGACGACCGACAGGAGATGGCCGCCGGACTGGCGGATCAACCCGACATATTCGCGCTGGCGGTCGTTTTCGAGCCTGCCGAAATATTCGCCGATGAGCACGTCGGAAAAGCCGAGAATGGCGTTGAGCGGCGTGCGCAATTCATGGCTGACGGCGGCGAGGAACCTCGACTTCGCCTCATGGGCGGAACGCGCCTCGGCGATATGGGCGGCGGCTTCCGACCGAAGATGCTCCTCCTCCGACATGTCGCGCGCCTGCGCCAGCACGTAGAGGAGCTCCCCTTCGCCGTCGCGGATGGCGGTCATGTCGAGGCGAACGGACAGGAACTGGCGGCCCGCCGCCGAGAACGGCCGCTCGATGCGGATATCGGCAACGGCGCTTGGCACGCCCTGCCGCAGCATGTCGAAAGCCTGGACGAGGCCGATCCGGTCGGACACGTGGACGCGCTCGGCGAGCGGTTCGCCGGCCGTCTCGCGCAGGCTTGGCGGAAACAGATGCTGATCGCGGCCGCCGGTCTTCACCAGCAGGCCATGCGGATCGAGAATGAGCGACAGGCCCGGCATCGCATCGAAGGCAACGTCTTCCGGCGGCGGCGCGGCAACCGAGGCCACGGCATGGCGCGGAAAAGCAAAGGAGGCGGCCGCGGCCAGAAGGAAGAGCGACAGCACCAGCGCGACACCGACGGGCAGAGCCAGCGCCGGCGGCAGGAGCAGCGCCAGTGCCGGCGGCATGGTGACGAATGCGCCAAGGCCACAGAACACGAGGCGGCGGAACTGGGCAATTTCACCGGGGCGTGCGGTCGCGCCCTCGCCGAGGCGCGACAGCCAGCGGCTTGCGGTCTCGTCGACCAGCATGACCGCCTTTCCGGCAATGTTACTCAATACGCGCACGCAAAACCCTGCACAGACTCGTTTATCGAAGCCGACAATAGGCCTCCGTGGCTTAAGGAAAGGATAAAAACAGGGGGTGCCGGAGGTCCCGCAATGGGCCAAAATCCGGCTTTGGGACAGAAGGACCAAGCCTTCCGAGTTTGTGGTTAACGCGACGTAAGCGGCGGATTTGCTTCGATTTTTCCTTTTCCGTTAACCTTTGTGGCAAACCGGCGCCCAACAAAGCCCGGGGTTTCGGGCGGACTGCCGCAATTATGCTTAACATCGATCGCTAAAATTCGATCCAAGTTCGCGACAGAGGCGCTGAAAATGCGGATATTTCGCATTTTAGGCAAATTTGCCGAAAAACCGAACGATCCCGTCAAAGCCATATTTGCTTCCCGGCGGTACAACCATGTTCAAGACCGGCACAGATCCGGCGGCCCGCTCAAGACCCAAGAGCGGGAAAAACAGGTGGATAGAGCGATGTGGTTTCTCATCAAGGGAAGTATGTGGTTCGCGGCGGTGCTGGTGGTGCTCTCCTACTTCAGCAGCAAGCCGGCGACCGAGACCGAGGGGCTTTCGCCTTTGCAGGTCAGCAATGCCTTTTCGGCCGCGACCGAAGCCTATCAATATGTGAGCGCCATCTGCACCGAAAAGCCTGAGGTCTGCGAAAAGGGTGCCGAGACCTTCTCAGCGCTCGGCACGAGGGCCAGACAAGGCGCCCAGGTCGCCTTCGAGCTGCTCGACAAGCAGTTCGGCGACAAGGGCAAAGAGACCGCGATGCTCGCCGATCCGCAACCGACCCCTTTCCCGGCCAAGCAGGCCGAGACGGCCGCCGATACGATCTTCACCGGCACCGTGCCGGTCCCGCAGAAACGCCCGACACATTAACTGGCGCAGCCAATCCGCCTGATACCGGACGTTTCATCCGACTCCGAATTCCAAAGCTTGCACCAGGCTCTCATTGCCACGGTTCCCGGTGCCTGATCTGCCTGCCCTGTATTCAGCATGTGCTGACGCCGTGAGGATTGAACCCCTCACGGCGCATTTTTCTCTTTTATCCAGGCCTGCAGTGCCTATATGGAGCAGATAGAAGAACCGGAGCGCTTATGGCCAGCCTCAAGCAGATCATCGACGATTTCGAATACCTCGACGAGTGGGAAGACCGCTACCGTTACGTGATCGAACTCGGCAAGGCGCTGCCGGACCTGCCCGACGACCAGAAGACCGGAGAAAACAAGGTGCAGGGCTGCGCAAGCCAGGTCTGGCTGGTCAGCCATCTCGGGGACGGCAGTGCCGACCCGGTGATGACCTTCGAGGGCGATTCGGACGCCCATATCGTACGCGGTCTCGTCGCCATCGTACTCGCCGTCTATTCCGGCAAGACCGCCTCGCAGATCGCCGCCACAGATGCCATCGAGATCTTCGACCGCATCGGCCTGGTCGAACACCTGTCTTCCCAGCGTGCCAACGGGCTGCGCTCAATGGTCAAGCGAATCCGGGAAGAGGCAAGGATCAGGGTTGCGGCCTGAGGGCGCCTCAAGAACCCTTCTCCCTGCCCGCGGGCCACGCTAAGAGCGCTTGCTCGGCAACGGCCTCCAGCGTCTCACGACTGAAGCCGGCCTTGGCCTGCACCGCCATGCCGTGAAGAACAGCCATCAGGAACGCTGCAAGGGTGTCGGGCCTGGCCGTCTCCGGCAGGTCACCCTCGGCCTTTGCCCGCTCGAAGCGCTCGCGAAGCTGCGCCTCGCCTTCGGCGCGCGCCTCTATCAAGGCCTGCCGGACAGGCTCCGCTTCATCCGATCCCGCCAGGACCCCTTGGATGCCGAGGCATCCCGTGTGGTCGGGATGACGGGTGGTGAGATCGATTGCGCCACGGAGAGCGTGCGCCGCAACCTCACGCGCCGTCGGGAGTTGAAGTGCAACGGGAAGATAGTCCACATACCGCTCGTAGTAGCGCGCCAGAACCTTGCGGAACAGCGCTTCCTTGTTGCCAAACGCGGAATAGAGCGCTGGTCTCTCGACGCCCGTCGCCTCTGTCAGGTCGGCATAGGAAGCACCTTCGTACCCCTTGCGCCAGAAGACGCACAATGCGGCGTCGAGCGCCTTCTCCACATCGAATTCGCGATGGCGTCCCATCAGCCCTGCTCAGCCATTTTCATAATGATCGTTACTAAACCGCTTGACCGGCACTGTCAAATTTCATACCGATCGTTATCGTAACATTCGTTATGAAATTGGGTGCCGTTTGGCAGGACCGAGCGGAGCCCCGTCGAACAGGGAAAGGATACTCATGTCCAACATATTCAAGGGGAAGGTCGTCCTCATTACCGGCGGTTCGCGCGGCCTTGGTGCCGCGACGGCGCAAGCGTTCGCCGATCACGGTGCAGACGTCGCGATCAGCTACGCGGCCTCGGCCGACAAGGCGAAAGCCGTCGTGGAGAAACTGAGGGCAAAGGGGGTTCGTGCGATTGCAGTCAAGAGCGACCAGGCCGACCTGTCTTCCGCAAGGCCGCTGATCGACACGGTGATGGCCGAATTCGGCAGGCTCGACATCCTCGTCAACAATGCCGGCATCGCCATCCAGGGTCAGATGGTGGACGATCCGGAACTCGACTGGGACAACTATAACCGCCAGTGGCAGGTCAACGTGCTCGGCACGATCGCCAACACTCGTGCTGCGGCGCAAAAGCTGACCGACGGCGGCCGGATCATCTTCGTCGGCTCCCTCCTCGGCTCCTACGTCCCCTTCCCCGGCGTCGCCGACTATACCGGGACGAAATGGGCGCTCGCCGGTTATGCGAAGGGCATTGCGCGCGACCTTGGCCGGCGCAATATCACCGTGAACGTGGTCCAGCCGGGAATCATGCCGACGGACATGGCGGCAGACGTTGCCGGGGAACTCCCGAACCGCGACGCCATCCTCGACATGCATCCGATCCGCCGCATCGCGACTCTTGAGGAGGTGGCGGAAACCATCTGCTTCCTCGCCGGGCCGCATGCGGGCTACATCAACGGTGAGCAGATCAACGTCGCTGGCGGTCTCGGAACCTGAGCGTCCAGGCCCGAGGTTTCGCCGCACTCATTGGCAGACGCCAGAGACCTCGTCCGCTTCGAGCGGAAGCGGACGTAGGCGGCGTTTGCTGCGGCAGCACGGAGCGTCTTCTCCATCACAGGACCGGCCGATAATCCTCCGTTCCCCAATGATGGCTCTGGCGGCGCTTAGCCGGAGCCGGCGGTGCATAGTGGCGGGCGAGTGCGAGCAGCGCGGTGCGCAGCATGAGTTTGGCCGAGCGGGCCGGCCATTGGCGTTCGCGTTCCACCGTCTCAAGACCCTTCACAAAGCAGCAGACATCCATCGCGACGCCGGAAAGTTCCGGCCCCATCGCTTCCACCGCCCTCGAAAAACGGTTGCGGGCCGATATCGCGCTGTCGGCGATGTCGGCCTGGCCGCCGGCGGTGCCCTTGGCGCGGGTGGCGAGCCGCGGCTCCCAAGACGCGGTGACTCGGGGCTGGAGTTGGCCGCGGGTGAAATCGGCAGCCAGCCGTTCACCGGCATCCAGGGCTTCGGCCGGCAAAAAGGGTTTTCCCTCGCGATCCTTCATCCGTGCGATCACGCCAAGCGGTGATTCCGCAAGGTTCCGGCGCACGGACTGGCGGGTGCCGTCGATCTCGGCGGAGGTCACAACGATCTCGCCATGCTGCTCGACGAACACCTCCTCGCCGGTCACCAGCGCACGGCGCAGGAAGCCGGACGCCGCCGCACTTGCGGCGATCCTTCCGTCGGCAAGCTGCGCCAGTCCGAGCGAACGGGCCTGCGCGATCACCGCTTCGGGATAGATCCGCTCTTCGGCCCCGATGAGCCGAACCTCACCCGCCTCACCCGCCGCGATCGCGCAATCGCCGCGAGCGAGCTGGCGGATCAGCCGCAGGAGGTGTCGTCTGAAGGCTGGATCCGCAGCCTTGTCCATCAGCGGTTTCCGGATTGCCTCAGTCATGAGCCGTTACCTCCGACAGGCCGAAAACGGCGGTGACGATACGTTCGACCGCCGAGACGAACTCGTCGAAGGCCAGATCATCGCGGCGATCCTCGACCACGTGGCAGGCATGGCCGACGGTGGTGCGGTCGCGGCCGAAAGCCTCGCCGATGTCGCTCATCGAAATCTGGAGCGCTACATGGCAGACATACATGGCGATCTGGCGCACATGGCAGGAAAGCCGGCGCCGGTCGCGGCGCAGCATCACCCGGTCGCCAAAAAGCAGGACAAGTTCTGAGACCATCTGGCGGACGATGCGGCAGGCGCTCCTGAGCGGCAGGCTGGCGGGAAGTTTCGGCGAACCGGCCGCATCTACCGGCACAGGCGGGGAAAACGGCAAAGAGGACGGCAGGGCGGAGGGCTGGAAATATCTCTCGAAAGGCATGACAACTCCTCAATTAATAGGAATTAATTCATACACCCTAGAGCAAAAACGGGGACGCTGGAAACCGCCTCCGCGCAATTATAAGCTGAAATTGTTGATAATTTCCACAAGCCATCGAAAGATAATGGGATTTTTTTCCTCTACCCATCCCCGCGATGCCCGTTTCAAAAAAGAAAAACCGGGCACTCGATCGGCCCGGTTCTTTATCCGCATCTCTACTTCGATGCCAAAACCAGCCACCCGCCGCTGTCGCGATCGGTCCTCATCGGGCTGGTCTTAAATCCTCCCTGCCTTGTCGGGCGTCGCCCCGGATCAGGCCTTGCCGCGCTTGCGGCGCTGGCCGAGACCCATTTCCTTGGCGAGCCTGGAGCGGGCTTCCGCATAGGCGGGCGCCACCATCGGATAGTCGGCCGGCAGGCCCCACTTCTCGCGATATTCTTCCGGCGTCATGTTGTAGTGGGTCATCAGATGCCGCTTCAGCGACTTGAACTTCTGCCCGTCTTCCAGGCAGATAAGATAGTCGTCCTCGATCGATTTCTTGATCGGGACCGGGGGCTTCGGCTTTTCGATGGCCACGACAACCGGTGCCGGCGAAGAGGTGTTGCTCAACGCCGAATGCACGTCCGCGATCAAGTTCGAAAGATCGCTGACGGGCACCACATGGTTGCTCACATAGGCAGCCACAATATCTGCGGTCAGCTCTACCAGCAGATCCGGGCTTTTGCCCAATGCGATGTCTGTCATTTCCTGTCTCCTGTTTAAGTGACTGGCTGGCCCCGCGACCTCCGCGACACCTGCCCGTTCGTAGAGTCTTTCCGGAGAAAACCTATGCCGCCCCGCCGTCTTGCGACCGAAGCCTACCCCTAAGCTTCATGCGGAAAAGAAAACGGTTCACGCCGAATGTTGCGTTCGATTAAAACCTGCCCGCGTGGGTGAACGGCGTTTATCGTTCTTCCACTCGAAGAACTTGCCGACTGTACCGAATTGCCGAGGGAACGCCTAATCTAGAACAACATCTGCACTCTACTTGTAATGAAGTACCACTGCTTCGCTTCATCTCCAAGTGCGAATTTCGCTGGTTACCAGCCTTTCTGCCGCTTATATCGCCCCTACAGCAGCTTTACTGACGAATAGATGGGCATTTGCTCAATCGTCACAGTGTTATAACTCGGCTCAGAAAGGATTATATTCGCTTATCATAATCCTTCATTTCATCCCGGACGGACTCAGCGTAAAGTGGATAGCCAACCTTGTGCGCCGCCATAGCGAGCAGATGCGCCGAAACCGGCGCCGTTAAAACAAAGAAGAAGAAGCCTGCAAGCGCCCTTGCAAAAGTCGGCAGGTCGCCCGCATGAACGCCGACTGCCAGCAGCAGCAGGCCCGAACCGACCGTGCCGGCCTTGGACGCCGCGTGCATGCGGGTATAGAGGTCCGGCAAACGATTGAGGCCGATCGCCGCCACCAGCGCGAATCCGGCGCCGCCAAGGACCAGAACAGCGGTTATCGCGGCCAGTAGAATGTCCATCATTTCTTCGCCTTCCGCCGGACGGCCGGCCCGGTGCCGGATGGGCGCCTTGCCGCGGATTTGCGCCGCGGTTCGGGCACCGACGCCGTCAACGTCTTCATCATGTCTCCCTTCGGCGCCTCCCTGTTGCCGCGCGACAGGATGAACCGCGCAAAGGCGACGGTCGCGAGGAAGCCGACGAGGCCGAGCGAGATGGCGATATCGATATAGAGCGTGAAGCCGGTGCGGATGGCGATCAGCGCGATGAAGCCGATGACGATGCCGGTCAGCATGTCGAGCGCCACGACCCGGTCGGGAAGCGTCGGTCCCTTGATCACCCGCCAGACGGTGAGCAGGAAGGAGACGCAGAGCACCACGAGCGCCAGCCAGACCGCGTAGGAGATGATCATTTCGGCCGTCGTCATCGGAACGCCTCCATGATCTTGCGCTCGAAGCCATTGGCGATATCCCGTTTGGTGGCTTCGATATCGGAACAATCGATCGCGTGGACGAACAGCGTCTTGCGGTCCTCGGAGACGTCGACCGACAGCGTGCCGGGCGTCAGCGTGATGAGATTGGCAAGCAGCGTGATCTCGAAATCGCGGGTGACGGTCAGCGGGAAGGCGAAGATGCCGGGCTTCAGGTCCATGCGGGGGCTGATGACCAGTACCGCCACCTTCCAGGCCGACAGCGCCAGTTCCTCCAGGAACAGGGCGAGCAGCGACAGGATGCGGCCGAGCCGCCGCCAGTAGCCGCGGGCACCCATCTCGTCGCGGACGATCCAGAGCACCAACGTCGACAGCGCAAACCCGAAGATCAGGTTGTGCAGCGTCGCGCTGCCGGTGACCGCAACCCAGACGACGGCAAAGACCAGTGACAGGATATAGGTGATCATCGCGCTGCCCCTCCCGGGAAGACCGACTGGATATAGGCCCCCGGTTCGCCGAGCCCCTCCGCCGCCGTCTGGGCCAGACCGAGCAGCGGTTCCGGCAGCAGGCCGAAAAGAACGACGAGAGCCGTCAGGCAGCCGAGCGGCAGGGCAATGCGCCAATCGACGGTCAAGCCGGCCGGAGCGGCGGCCTCGGGAACAGGTTCGGGCTGCGGCCGCCAAAAGGCAAGCAGGAAGACGCGGGCGAGCGCCAGCGTGACCAGGAAGGCGGAGACGAGGATCGCGGCGGCCAGCCACCAGGCGCCGATATCGAGCGAAGCTTTCAGGAGCGCCACCTTGGGCCACAGGCCCGACAGCGGCGGCAGGCCGGAGGCGGCCAGGAACAGCAGGAAGGCGGCGCCCGAAAACCACGGCGCCTTGCGGTAAAGCCCGCCGAGGCCGGAGAGCGTCCAGGTACCGCCGAGCCGGCCTGTTTCGCCCGCCACCAGATAGAGCGCGGTCATGGTCACCACCGAATGCAGCGCATAGAGGATCGCGCCGCTGACGGCCGCCGGCGTGCCTATCGCGACGCCCGCCATCATGTTGCCGATGCCGGCGATGACCACGTAGCCGACGAGCCTGCGGATATCGTTCTGCGCCAGCGCACCGAGCGCGCCGACCAGCATGGTGAGCGCCGCCGATATGGCGACGATCAGGCTCAACGCCTCGCGCTCGACGGGAAAGAGCATGATGGCGACGCGGATCAGCGAATAGATGCCGACCTTGGTGAGCAGCCCGCCGAACAGCGCCGATACGGTGACGCGCGGCGTGTGATAGGAGGCCGGCAGCCAGAAATTCACCGGAAAGGCGGCGGCCTTCATCGCAAACGCCAGGATGAACAGCGCCGTCAGCGTCGTCAGCGGCGCGGTCTCGCGCAGGCCTGCCGCCTTGCGGGCGATATCGGCCATGTTGAGCGTGCCGAAGATCGCATAGAGGTAACCGACCGCGATCAGGAACAGCGTCGTGCCGATCAGGTTGAGGACCGCGTATTTCAGCGCGCCGTCGATCTGCTCCGGCTCGGAACCGAGGATCAGGAGGCCGAAGGACGAGATCAGCAGGACCTCGAACCAGACATAGAGGTTGAAGATGTCGCCGGTCAGGAACGCGCCCGAGACGCCTGCCATCAGCAGCATCAGGAACGGGTAGAAGCCGTAGCGCCGGCCGCTCGCGTCGATATCGGCGAGCGCGAATATGCCGGCGGCAAGGGCGACGATGGCCGCCGCAAGCGCCATGACCGCGCCGAAAAGGTCGGCGGTAAAAGCGATGCCGAAGGGCGGCAGCCAGCGGCCCATGACCATGGTGACCGGGCCGTGGACCGAGACGCGCCAGAGCAGAGCGGCATCCAGGAGGACGAGCAGCGCCAACCCGGCAATCGCGATGCCGCCATGCAGGCGCACGGACTTGCGCACCATCATCAGCACCGCGCCGAGGCCGATCATCAGGGCGACGGGGAGAACGACCAGCCAGTCGGAGAGCGCCGGGGCGGCGAGGATCAGGGCTGTGGAGAGGTCGACGGAGGGAGAGGCCATCAGTGGACGCCTCCCGGTGGCGTGTCAGTTTTACCAAGTCGAGCCATTCGCCCCAGTCCGCTCTTGGAGTCCCCCGCGAGCGCAGGGCGATGCCATTTGGGATGCGAGGCGGTGCGTGAAGCCCCTCCCCCTTGTGGGGAGGGGTTGGGGAGGGGTCTTCGCTGTGAATAAAACCCCTCCCGCGTGCCGGCCACCCTCCCCACGAGGGGGAGGGTTAAGGGTGCCGCACCGCCTCGCGTCCCATATCGCTCAACAGAAAGCGGAGAGATAGGGAGCAGCAAGCCCGCCACGATTCGATCTCCCTCCTCGAGGGGGAGATGCCCGGCAGGGCAGAGGGGGGTGCCGCGGGCGAGAGAGCCAATGGGACCTCCATAACCGATAGCGTGACAACAAGTATCAGGCGGAAAACTCAACATCATGCCCTCAATACCCCAGGGGCGGAAGTTGCTCGTTCCGCGGTTCGGCGAGCCGCATCTCGTCGGTATCGTCGGTGCCGAGCTCCTGGTAGGCGCGGTAAGTCAGCACCAGGAGGAAGGCGAAGAAGGAAAACGAGATGACGATCGCCGTCAGGATCAGCGCCTGCGGCAAGGGATTGGCGGCGCCCGGCGACAGCGTGTCCATGCCGGCCGGGATGATCGGCGGCACTTCGCGCGTCAGCCTGCCGGCGGTGAAGAGCAGCAGGTTGACCGCATTGCCGAGCAGCACCACGCCGAGCAGGATGCGCACGGTGGATTTCGACAGGATGAGATAGATGGCGCCCGCAAAGAACAGGCCGATGAGGATCGAAAACAGCGCTTCCATCAGTCCTCCCCCTCCGCGTCGGAGCCCGGCTCCTGTTCGAGCGCAAGTGCGATCGAGGTGATCGCCCCGACCACCACCAGGTAGACGCCGATATCGAAGGACATCACGGTCGAGAGCGGCAGCTCGACCTCGAAAATGACGGGATAAACCCAGAGCCCGGTCATGAACGGCACGCCGAGGAAAATGGAGAGCAGGCCGGAGAGGGTGGCGAGCAGCAGGCCGAAACCGGCGATCGCCATCGGGTGAAAGCGGATCGCGCGGCGTACCGAAGGCACACCGAAGGCGATGCCGTAGATCGCCAGCGCCGAGGCCGCGATCAATCCGCCGATGAACCCGCCGCCGGGCTCGTTATGGCCGCGCAGCAGGACGAAGACGGAAAACAGCAGCATCAACGCGGTGAGAGAGGGGGCGACGGTGCGCAGGATGAGCGTGTTCATGGGGACACCTCCATGGAGCGGCACGCGAGGGCGGACATTCCAAGGGGCCTGCCGAGTGGAGCCCCTCCCCCTGGTGGGGAAGGGTTGGCGAGGGGTCTTCGCTGTGAATAAAACCCCTCCCGCCTGCCGGCCACCCTCCCCACAAGGGGGAGGGCTAGGGGAGCCGCACCGCCTCGCATCCCATATACGATAGCTCTCCCCTGTGGGGGGCTCGAAGAGCGGGTCGAGACGAGTGGCTCGCCCCAGGAAAACCAGCAGGGCAGAGGGGGGTGCGCCACGATAACGAACCTCATCGCCCCTCCTCCGATCCGGCGCGTTTACCCGCCCTCACCCGGATCAGCGCCAGGACGGCCAGGCCGGTCACCATCACCACCGCGATCTCGCCCAATGTATCCGTGCCGCGGAAGTCGACGATGATGACGTTGACGACGTTGGCGCCGTGGGCGACGGTCTTGGAATAGGTGTTGAAGAAACCGGTGAGCAGGGTATCGAACGGCGCCTCGGTCGATTTCAAAAGCAGCAGCGTGAAGCCGAGGCCGCAGGCGACCGCGATCGCCCCGTCGAAGAGCGTTTGTCCAAGAGGCCGGTGATCTCGGGGCGAGAGCCGCAGCCGTGTCATCACCAGCGCCAGGATGACGACCGACAGGGTCTCGACCATGAACTGGGTGAACGACAGGTCCGGCGCACCGAACAGCAGGAAAATGACGGCGACGGCAAAACCCTGGATGCCGAGCGAAACGATCGCCGTCAGCCGGTCTTTTGCGCGCAGCACGCCAATAAGGCCGATCACCGCGATCAGGAAGAACGCCGCTTCCTGGACCAGCAGGTCTTCCGGCCAGGCGGGCATGCCGGGCAACTCGCCGAACACGAAGGGCGGGACGAGCAGCGTCGCCGCCAGCAGGAGGAAGGTTGCGGTGATGTAGATTTCCAGCCGTCCCGGCTGGACGAGACGGGTGACGACGCCCGAAAGCCGCACCATGCCGGAGACAAAACGATCGAAACCGCGGTCCGGACCGGGGCCGAGACTTTCCACCGCCCGCACCATGAAGGCCCGCAGGTCCGTCAGCCGCCAGAAGGCGAGCGCCCCGAGTATTACGGTGATGACCGACAGAAGCAGCGGCACGCCGAGATGCGGCACGGTCGAAATGTCGATGACGGTCTTCTCGTCGATGATCGCGCTTGCCATCGGCGAGGAGACGTAGCGGTGCGCGGTGCCGGAGAAAACCGCTGCAGCCAAGCCGAACACCGAGAGGACCGCCGGGCCCAGCCAGAGCGTGACCGGTCCCTCATGAGCGTGTTTGGGTGTCTCGACATGAGGACCGAGGAAGGGTTTCAGCGCCACGGCAAAGCCGATCGCGAACATCAGCGCATTGCCGATTACGGCAAGGCCGGTGAAGAACACGGCGCGCGGATTGCCGGCGGCGAGCGCCGCATAGATCTCCTCCTTGGCGAGGAAACCGAAAAACAGCGGCAGGCCGCCCATGGAGAGCGCCGCCAGCAAGGCGGCGCCGAAGGTGACCGGCATGGCGGCACGCAGACCGCCGAGCTCGGTGACATCCCGGGTGCCCGCCTCGTGATCCACCGTGCCGGCGACCATGAACAGCGCGCCCTTGAACAGCGAATGGGCGACGAGATACAGCACCGCCGCCTCGACCGCATGGGCCGAACCGAAACCGGTCAGCATGGTGAGGAGACCGAGCGAAGCCATGGTCGTATAGGCGAGCATCAGCTTCAAGTCCGTCTGGCGGACGGCGAGAAACGTGCCGGCAATCAGCGTGATACCGCCGAAGAAGGGCAGCAGGATCACCCAGGCGGGCGTGTCCCCCATGACCGGGTTCAGCCGCATCAGCAGGTAGACGCCGGCCTTTACCATGGTCGCGGAATGCAGGTAGGCCGAGACCGGCGTCGGTGCTTCCATGGCGTTAGGCAGCCAGAAATGGAACGGAAACTGCGCCGACTTGGTGAAGGCGCCGGCGAGCACCAGCAGCAGGGTCGCGAGATAGAACGGGCTCTGGCGCAGCCCGTCGCCCAGATGCACGAGCAGCGAAAGCTGGGTGACGCCGGTGATGTTCCAGAGGAAGACCAGGCCGGCGAGCAGGCAGAGCCCGCCGCCGCCGGTGACCACCAGCGCCTGAAGTGCCGCACGCCTTGCCGCCTCCCGCTCGTGATCGAAGCCGATCAGCAGGAAGGAGGTGATCGAGGTCAGTTCCCAATAGACGAACAGCATCAGAAAGCTGTCGGAGACGACGAGGCCAAGCATCGCGCCCATGAAGGCGAGGATGAAGGCCATGAAGCGGCCCTGCCCCTCATGACCCTTCATGTAGCCGCCGGAATAGAGGACGATCAGGGTGCCGATGCCGGTGATCAGAAGCGCGAAGGTGAGCGACAGGCCATCGAGGAACCAGGAGAAGGAGAGGTTGAAGCTCGGCGCCCAGGCATATCCCCCGGTCACCACTTCGCCGGCGGCGATTTCGGGCAGCAAGGTGCAGAAATGCGCAAACGCGAGCGCCGGGGCCAGCGCCAGAACCCAGGCTGCCCTGTCGCCCAGACGACGGGTGAGGAAGGGCGCCAGAACGGAAGCGACGAAGGGAAGGAAGAGTGCAAAGAACGTCAACGCCGGCGCATTGGCAGCCATGTCATCTCCACGCTTCAGAAGCCCCACACCGCCCGACCGTTCGGAGGCAGGTGATTTTCTATGGGAAACATGTCCCCGCCTCAAGCGGAACCGGACGAAACACACAGAAAGGCGAGTTTTGGGGAATTGGGCGGACCGTGCCGGCATTGTTTTGTTGAAAAGGCAAACCGGAATTCAGCCTTTCACAAAGTCAGCGGGGCTGAGTGGAACAGGTCTGGAACCGTCAACGTCGGCAATATCGTATTCCCGGCCGAGTTCCGCCGCGACCAGGACACGCCCGGATTTCGACATCAGCGCACGATCCCGCCAAAGTCCGGCAATGACGCGGCCGATGAACCTCGGGGACTCGGAGTTGGACAGGTCGAAATATTCGGCGTTCTGCATGACGGCTTCGGTGCGCACCAGGCCGGGGTAAAGCGCGACGGCGGCAACCTTGTGCGGACGCAGTTCATGGGCAAAGTCTGCGGCCATCTTGTCGGCAGCGGCCTTGGCCATGCCATAAATCGCGTTGCCGTCGTGGAATTGAGCCGCCCAGAATGAAATATTGACGATCAGGCCGCGCTGCGCCGAGATCATCATCGGAGCCACCGCGCGCGACATCATGAAAGCCGCCTTCAAAGCTGTCCCCATCATTGCGTCCCACCGCCAGACGGGCTGCTCCCAGAAGGGACGCGGCCAAGTGAAATCGCCGTCTTCGACCATGTTTTCATAACCGGGCCAGGCATTGTTCACCAGAATGTCCAGCCGGTTGCCGGCTCTGATCTCCTCGGCCACCCGTTCGGTCGCGGCATCGTTACCATGGTCGCAATGATGGACGACGACTCGTCCCGGCAATGCCGCAGCCTCGAGTGAAAGCCCTTCCAGCGATCCTGCACGTTTGCCTGCCGGGCTCGCCTGAGCCTCCGAACGGGTCCTGCCGGTCACGTGGACCGTGGCTCCTTCGGCGAGCAGCGCCAGCGCAATCCCGCGGCCGACGCCGCGGCTTGCACCCGTAACCAACGCGACGACATCTTTCATGCAGGCCGGCCTCCCATATGACGGCTGTTGTAGGCGAAGACATCGGAATCTCGCCGCGGGGCGGAAAGCGGATGCCTGCCGCATGAAACCCCAGCCAGCCGTCAAATACAATCTCCGTGATCTGCCGGTTCCGGCCGGAAGCAGACATGATGGCGTCTGCACATCATTGCAGACTTTTCCTCCGCCGCCTCCATCCCTATCTATGGGGAAAACGAAAGGAACCTTGCGATGTCCGATGTCATCACCCCGAAAGTCCAGAAGACCGATGCGGAATGGCGCGAGCTCTTGACGCCCGAACAGTACCGCATCCTGCGGCAGGCCGGCACCGAACGCGCTTTTACCGGCCCCTTCTGGAACAGCCACGAAAAGGGGCTCTACAGCTGCGCCGCCTGCCACGAGCCGCTGTTCGTCTCCGACACCAAGTTCGATTCCGGCTGCGGCTGGCCGAGCTATTTCGAGGCGGTGAAGCCGGAGGCGATCACCGAAATCCGCGACACGTCGCACGGCATGGTGCGCACCGAAGTCCGCTGCACCAATTGCGGCGGCCATCTCGGCCACGTTTTTCCCGATGGCCCGCCCCCGACCGGCCTTCGCTACTGCATCAACGGCCATGCGATGGATTTCGAGGCGATGAAATAAAGGCGAGCGGCCGGGCAGCTCTCCGCTGAAAATGTAGACGGTCCTGTCGCAGCAGTTCGGCCGCATGATCTTGCGAGCGAGTTATGCGACGAACGTTGCCGGTTCTTCGATGATCGGGCGGCGTCGCGAAAGTCGCGGCTTTGCCAGCTAACTCTTCCCGAGCAGTTCACGCCCGATGCGTTTTGGCTGTTCGCTGCGCAAGACAATTGCCGTCGTGACGGAACCGTAGCGAGCGATCGCATCGACGATGCCCTCCAGATGGGCTGGCGAGGGCACGATAACCTTCAGATGAAAGCAGTCTTCTCCGGTCAGTCTCAGCGCCTCGATGACCTGCGGCATCTCCGCAAACAGCTTCAGGCAGGCCTTTATGTGCTCGTGCGTCGTGCGCAGCCGGATGATCGCCATCATGCCAAGGCCAACGGAAGCCGGATCAACGACGGCTTGATAGGCCTTGATGATGCCACGGTCCTCGAGCCGTTTCAGCCGTTCGGACGTTGCGGGCTGGGATAGCCCGACCTTCCTGCCCAGTTCGGAAACGCTGATGCGGCCGTCGTCCTGGAGAATCTCGATTATGGCAATGTCGGTCGGATCCAGATTGGGATAAAAATCGGGGTTCTTTGCCATCGGCCTTCAATCTATCGGAATTTGCCTTCTCTTTCCGATGAATGCCAATTCCATTCGTGATTGTAAATCGCAATGGTCGGTCGACGTCAACGAAGGGATAAGGCATGACCGATTTCATTCATCTACCCGGTATCGGCAACTCGGGAGACACTCACTGGCAAAGCCGTTGGGAGGAGGCCGATCCAGCCATCCGCCGTTTCTCTCCCGGCAGCTGGGACCTACCCGATCTGGCCGATTGGATCGCGGCGCTGGAGCAGAGTGTGCGCGAGGCGGAAACGCCGCCCATTCTCGTGGCCCATAGCCTTGCCTGCCTGCTCGTCGCCCATTGGAACGCGGTGACTTCCCTGCCGATCGGAGGCGCATTTCTCGTAGCCGTTCCCGACCCTTCGTCCCCGGCATTTCCGGCTCAGGCCGCAAGTTTCGGAATGGTTCCGCAGGAGCGGTTCGGCTTCCCTTCGTTGATCGTCGCCAGCACCAATGATCCCTACGGTTCCATGTCATACGTCGAAACGAGAGCGGAGCAATGGGGCAGCGAGTTGGTCGTGATCGGCGCGGCGGGCCATATCAACGGTCAAAGCGGCTTAGGCGGCTGGCCGGAAGGCCGCGCACTTCTGAAGGCCTTCGAAAACCGGATCCGGGGTGAAAACGCCTGAGACGTCGAATCCCTTTGTCTCGCCGTCTCAATAATCCTCGCTGATCTCGAGCCAGTAGCCGTCGGGGTCCTGCAGATAGACGGACCGCACCCCATCGGCACGCGTGTAGATCCTGCCCTCGTTTCTCGCCAGGTCCCCATATCTGGTGCCGGTTGCGGCGATGTGGGCGACCGTCCCGTCGAGGTCGGTGACGGCGATGCAGAGATGGGTCGACATGGTGACGTAGGTTTGGCCGAAATCACCTTCGATCAGGTGGATCGACTGGTCGTCGCCGATGCCGAACCAGCGGATGTTGGGCTTGCGGGCCTTGCACTCGATTTCCGGCAGGCGCAGGACCTTCTGATAGAAGTCGGCGCTGCGGGTGAGGTCCCGGACCATGATGGACAGGTGGTTTATGCGAAGCGACGCGGCCATGGCCTCCCCCAATCAGCTCTCGCGGGACCGCCTGACATCAGGTCGGATCCTTGTCGTAGACGATGATCCCGGGCGGCAGCTGCACCCAGGAATGCCGGCGGCAATCATAGACCGAATCCTGCGGCGCCGGGAAGCCCGGATCGGCGAAGGCGCCGACCGCGACCGCCACCAGATGCTGCTCGGCGCCCTCTTCCGTATGATAAAGATTGGTGCCGCAGACGGGGCAGAAGCGGAACCTGAACCTGGCGCCCTGGTCTCCGGTGCGGACATATTCGGTGGCCTTGCCGAAGACCTTGTAGTCCGGAGCAAAACCCGCAAGTGCCGCAAAGACGCTGCCGGTACGGCGCTGGCAGGCGAAACAATGGCAGACGCCGACGCCGAGCGGCTCCCCCTGGACCTCGATCGACAACTGGCCGCAGGAACAGGTGGCTATGCGGGACGACATGGGGGCACCTCGGTTCGTTACGCCGGCAATTCCACCGTGAAGGCGAAGCGGGCCTTCTCGCCCGGCGCAAGAACCACGCCGTAGGGCCGCCTAGCGATATCGTCCGAGCCGCCGAGTTCGACGGCCGTGCCGTGCCAGGGTTCGATGCAGATGAAGGGGGCGCCGGATTTCTGCCAGAGCGCCAGGTTCGGCAGGTTCTCGAAGGAAAATTTCAGGGCGGGGCCGCCGTCGGCGGCATAGGTCAGCCCCTCGCCCGCCCCTTCCGGGAAGATCATGGCATCCGCTTCGAACATCGCATGGTCGAGCGTCAGGCTGCCAGCCTTGAAGGGAGAGGCAAGCTTTTCCGGCTTGACCAGACCGCCTTCGAGCCGGGTCAGAGGCGGTTCGGCGCCGTTGGCCAGCGTGATGATGTGGGCTGCGGTGGCAGCCGCGCCCGGGATCGGCCAGACGAAGGCCGGGTGGAAGCCGAGGCCGAAGGGCATCGATTTCCGATCGCGGTTTTCGACTTCGGCCGCGACCGTCAGCGTCCGGCCGTCGAGCGAGTGCTCGACCGCCAGCAGGAATTCGAACGGATAGACGGCGCGCGTCGCATCCGAGGCGGCGAGCTCGTAGCGGCACATGGTCCCGCTCGACGCGGCGAGCGTAAATTCGCTGCGGCGGGCAAAGCCGTGCTGGCCCATCTCGTAAGACTTGCCATCGACACTGATCCGGTTTTCCGGTGCCTTGCCGACCATCGGAAACAGAACCGGGGACCGGCCATTCCAGAAGGCGGCGTCGCCGTTCCACAGGAAGGAGCGGCCGTCGGCTGCGGCCAGCGCCTGCATCTCGGAACCGAGCGAGGAGATATCGGCCGTCAGATATTGGTTGGAAATGCGGGTGACGTCTGACATGGCGGCTCCTTGTCGTTGCGGCTCGGAATCATGCCCGCATCTTTGCGCGCCAGGCGTTTCCGTTCAATGACGCGCGACACGTTTTCGGGCCTCAGGCCCGCATCGCCAGGGCTGGCCGGTGCTCCTGTTCGGCCTTTTCCGCCATGCGGATTTCATAAGCCTTGCCCCAGTCCGCCATCACCGTCACGGCATGGTTGAGGCTGCGGCCGAAATCGGTGGCGGAATATTCGACCCGCTGCACCTTGCCCGGAAATACCTCGCGGCGGATGAGGTCGTCCGCCTCCATTTCACGAAGCTGCTGGGCGAGCATCTTCTCGCTGATCCCTGAAAGGATGCGCTTCAGCTCGCCGAAGCGGCGGGGCTCGACGTTGATCTCCCAGAGGATATCGGTCTTCCATTTTCCCCCGATCACATTGAGCGCGCTCGCAAAACCGCAATCGTCGTCCGGCAGGCGTTTCATTCCCGTTCTCCCCTAACCGTAGAGTAACCGCTTACCCGAAGGTGCGTAATTTACCCGCACCAATCCGCGGCGGTATCAAATGGCATCTCACATATCGGAGTTCAATTCGATGACCACAATAGGATTTTTCGGTGCGGGCCGGATGACGATGCTGGCGCAGTTCATGGTGAGGTCATGACAGGCGCCGAAGCCCCCGTCACCCGCACCGCCGCCTGTTCCTGCGGCAACTTCCGGCTTACCCTCGCCGGTGCGCCGGAGCGGGTCTATGCCTGTGCCTGCCTGGAATGCCAGAAGGCCACCGGCTCGGCGTTTTCCTATCGGGCCCGTTACCGCAAACAGGCGATCGTGGCTGACGAGGGCGAGCGGCGGCGGTTCCGGCGGATGACCGACGAGGGACGGTGGATGGACCAGGTCTTCTGCCCGAATTGCGGTACGCTGGTCTATATGGAAGCGGAGGTGCTGGACAATGGGATCGTCGTCTCGGTCGGCTGTTTCGGCGAGCCGGATTTTGCACCGCCGGCGGCGATCTTCTGGTCGCGCCGCCGCCATGGCTGGTACGAGCCGGACGCCAAGATCCGGCTCGTCGAATAGAGCTCAGTCTTCGGCGACCTCGCCTGCATATTCATCCTCCGTCACCGCGCCCAGCCACTCCGCCGTGCTGCCGTTCAGCGCTTCCTGGATGGCGATATGGGTCATGGCGGTGGTCGGGGATGCGCCGTGCCAGTGTTTTTCGCCGGGCGGGAACCAGATCACGTCGCCGGGTCGGATGACCCGGACCTTCTCGCCCCAGACCTGCGCAAGGCCGGCGCCGGCCGTGACGATCAGCGTCTGGCCGAGCGGATGGGTGTGCCAATCGGTGCGTGCGCCCGGTTCGAAGGTGACGGATAGGGCGCGGACCCGGGCCGGCTCCGGCGCCTCGACGATCGGATCCAACCGGACGGTGCCGGTGAAATATTGTGGCGGAGCCTGCGAAGGCCGCGACCCGCTGCGCTTGATGTCCATGGTTCGATCCTCGCTGTTCGACTGGTTTCGCTTCATATAGGTCAGAACGGCATATAGATCAGAACAGACGGGCGCGACGTCCAAAAAATCTTGACTTCGATTTTGGCATGATTATCCCTTTCTGTCGAAGAGCGTCGGCCTTTGAGGTTCAGTTTGCCTAAGTAATCCCCGGTCTCGACAGGTTCACCCTCCCATGCTGGACGAGCGATGACGCTTGTCCGCGTGGGAACACTGTTCATCGGGGTGGCGGCTTGAGACCGGTTTGGCATTGATCGTGCCAGTGCGGCCTCATGCTGCCCTGCCTCCGACGCTCCCTTCCCACAGTCCGGACCTTCGCCACACCGCGTGCGCCCCCAAGAGGGCTTCTTGAGTGCCGTTTCCCGCATGAACTTCCTGACCGGAAGATCAAGACGGCATGTGCGACATCCTCCATCTCGAATGGACTGCAACCCCTAAAACCCCACCCCGGCCGATCCTTGCCTGCAGCACCTGCGGCGGCCCGAAACCCTTCCGCTCCAGCGGCCGCATCCGCCTCAACGCCAACGGCAAGCGGCTCGATGCCTGGCTCATCTACAGATGCATCGCCTGCGACGGCACCTGGAACCGGCCGATCTTCGAGCGGCAGGCCCTCCGGGCGATCGATCCTGCCATGCTCGACGCGATGCAGGCGAGCACGCCGGACTTCGTGGCCCGCATCGAATTCGACACTCAGGCGCTGAAGGCCAAGGCCGGACGCATCGAGGAAAGCGACGACATCGACATGTGCAGGACGGTGCTGCGCCACGATGCCGATTGGCGGCGAATCGCGATCACGCTCGCCCTGCCCTACCCGACCGGCCTGCGGCTCGACCGGCTGCTTTCGGCGGAACTGCCGCTGTCGCGCAGCCGGCTGCACGTGCTGTTCGACAGGCACGAGATCCGGGTCGCGCCGGAGCGGAAGGATGCCTTGAAACGCGGCATCCGCGACGGCACCGTGGTCACGCTCGACCTGCGCGACGAGGCCGAGCGAATGGCGATCGGAAGAGCGGCGATGGGCGGCTGATCAGCGATAGCCGGTGGCGTCGGCCGGCTTGCCGGGCTCCTGAACCTCTTCCAGGTAGCGCCAGCAATCCGGCCGCGAGCCGTCGACATCGTCGAACTCATAAATCTTGGCAAGGCCGCCGCTCGACAGCGACTGGCCGTTCCAGCGTGCCCGGTCCGGATCGGCGGCAAGCGCCGCCACCGCCCGGCCGATGAAGCGCGGCGTTTCGGAAATGCAGAAATGCGGCTGGGCGACGAGGGCATCCCGCCAGTTCTCCTCGGTCACCTGATAGATATCGAGCATCATTTCCGAGCGCAGCCAGCCGGGTGTGATCGAAACCGACGTGCTGCCCACCTTTTCCAGATCCTTGCCATGCGCCCAGGCGAGCCGGGTGACCGCGGTCTTGCAAAGATCGTAGAAGGGCGAGAGGCGGTAGTGTTCGGCGTTGTATTCGGCCGTGCCGTCGGTGACCTCGACCAGCAGGCCGCCCGGCTTTTCGATCATCAGCTTTAGCGCATGGTGGGCGGTGATCAGATGCGTGTCGATCGCCAGACGCAGCATACGCAGACCTTTTTCGAGGTCGTGCTCCCAGACCGGTTTGTCCCATTCGGCGAGCAGCTCGCCACCCCAGATGTCGTTGACGAGGATGTCGAGCCGGCCCTGCTCCCGGCGGATGCGCTCGACGAGCGCTGCGACATCCTCCGGGACGAGGTGATCGAGCGGGACCGCAATCCCCGTGCCGCCGGATTGCGTTACCAGCTCGGCAGTCTCCTCGATCGTCTCCGGCCGCAGGTATTCCGACTGTTTTTCCCGAGTCGTCCGTCCGGTGACATAAACGGTCGCGCCGGCCGCCCCGAGTTCGGTCGCGATGCCTCGCCCGGCACCCCGCGTGGCGCCTGCCACCAGCGCGATTTTTCCCTCAAGCGGCTTTTTGTACACGTGCGACATGACTGCTCCTTCCCTTCCGGTTCCTTATGGTTAGAACTGGCGCGTCAAATAAAGGCAATATATAAACGTTTATTCGTTTATAATTCGAGAGGCAAGATGGCGCGACCGAAAACCATGCCGGACAGCGACGTACTGGCGGCAGCGCTTAAGATGATGCACGAAAAAGGCCCGGAGGCGCTGACCTTCGCGTCGCTTGCGGCCGCCTGCGGCCTTTCCGGCTCGACGCTGGTGCAGCGCTTCAGGAACAAGGAGGAACTCGCCCGCGCCGCCCTGCTGTTTGCCTGGGACGATCTCGATGCCAAGACAGAAGCGGCGATCGCTGCCGCGCCGAAGACGCCCCAAGGTGCGGTGGACATTCTCGTCGCGCTTTCGGGAGACTATGGCGGCATCGAAGCTTATGCCGAAGGCCTGCTGATGCTGCGCGAGGATTTTCGCGATCCGCGCCTGCGTGCCCGGGGCAGCGCCTGGGGCGAGGTTATCTCCACCGCGATCACCGCCTGTTTTGCAGCGACGCCCGGTACGCCGGACAACATAGGGCTGCTGATGGCCTCGCAGTGGCAGGGTTGCCTCCTCTGGTGGGGGTTCAATCCCGTGGGGCCGATCGATGCGCACGTGCGCAGGAGCCTGGAAGCGTTTGTCGCAGCAGTGCTGCCAAGGCAATGAAAAAGGCCCGGGATGCCGGGCCTTTCGTCAAACTCCTGGGCTCAGGCTCAGTGGCTCAGGCGAGCTTGCCGCTGCGCCGCGGGCGAAGGACGGCGGTAAGCCTGCCGCAGGCGCTGACAAGAATTTCCGTCTTCAGCGACACGATCGCGACGCCGGCAAGCACGATCGAGGTGGCGATGATCTCTCTGAGGCTCACGGGTTCACCCAGCAGGACAAAACCGAGGACGATCGTCCAGGGCGGCAGGAAATAGCCGTTCATCGAGCCGATCGTCGGACCTGCTTTCTTGAGGATGTTCATATAGAGAACGATCGGCAGGGCCGTTCCGAACACGCCGAGGACGAGAAGCAGCGGCAGGTTGTCGAGCGCCGGGGAGAAGGCCGAAAAACCGCCGAGATAGATCATCACGGCGAAAGTCGGCAGGCCGGAAAACAGCTGTTGTCCCAGCGCCAGCCGGACCGGTTGAGCACCTGGAATACCGCGCACATAAAGATTGCCGAGCGCATAGCTGACCGCGACGATGGCCACGGCGCCGACGCCGCGAAGGCTGACGTTGTCGGCACCAAGCGCTGCCGGGCCGATCAGCAGGACCATGCCGCCGAAGCCGGTTGCCAGGCCGAGCGCCACTTTCGGCGTCAGTCGTTCGCTCGCAAACAGCGCCTGCGCCAGAACCGCGACGACGAGCGGCGTGGAGGCCTGGATCATCGATGTCAGGCCCGCCGAAATTTCCGTCAGCGCATAGGCGGTCAGGCTATTCGGCACGACGCCCTGCAGGAAACCGAGGACGATCCAGTCGCGCATCTCCCGGCCGCGCGGGACAATGTTGTGGCCGGAGACGATCATCCAGACGGCGATCAGGCTGCCGCCCATCAGCCCTCTCACCGCCGTCAGGGCAAGCGGCGACAGCGCCGTGCCCGCCACCTTTAAGAGAATGAAGGCCCCTCCCCACAGGAAGGAACAGGCAAGCATCTGCACGATCAGCGGGACTTCAAATGGCTTTCTTGCAGTGATCGAAGGCATGGTCGGTTCCTCACCTATTTATCTTCATGTGAAGATATTTGCTCCCGATTTATCTTCATGTCAAGATAGTTTATCGAAACGAAGAATCAGAATGGCGCAGATGCGAAAAACGCAAGATCACATCGACCGGGCGCGGGGCCAGTGGGCCAAACAATTGCCGGATCTCGATACGGGGCCGATGGAGATTCTCGGCCGCATCTACCGCGTGTCGCGGCTGGTGACGCCGTCGATCGAGGCGACATTCGCATCCTTCCAGCTCGACCGCGGGGAATTCGACGTTGTCGCGACCCTTCTGCGCTCCGGGCCGCCCCATCGGCTGACCCCGACGGAGCTCTACCGGTCGCTGATGATCGCCTCCGGCAGCCTCACCCACCGGCTGGGCCGGCTGGAAAAGGCCGGCCTGATCAAGCGCGTGCCTTCCGACAATGACGGCCGCAGCCTGGCGGTGCAATTGACGGACGAAGGCGCCAAGCGGGCGGAGGCTGCGTTCCGGCAGGACATGGCGAGCGAGGCGGAAGCCATCGCGGGCTTCGATCCGGAAAAGAAGGCGCAGCTTGCCGGCCTGCTTCGGGAACTGAACCTCGCCGTCGAGGCTCATCTATCCCGCCGGACGCCCGGCGAGCCAACGCAGGATTGACGGCCACCATATCACGCCGCCGCGAGCTTTCGCCGCGCCGGCAGGGTCATGGCGGCAACTCCCGCGACGACACAGACGAGGCCGACCCATGCGCTCGAATTCAGGCTTTCGCCAAGGAAAACGACGCCGATCGCCACCCCGACCGGCACGCGCAGATAGGCCTGTGACGTCGCGCCGACCGAGCCGAGGGTCAGCATCAGCCGGAAATAGATGACGAAGGCGAGCGCCGTGGAGAAGACCGAAAGGGCGGCGAGCGCGAGGATCGACGCCAGCGAAGGCGCGAGCGTCCACGGCTCATCGACGATCAGGCTCGCCGGGATCAGCACGGCTGCGCCGCAGACGAGCGAGCCCGCCGCCGGCATGATGGGGTCGAGACCCTTGAAATTCCTGCCGAAGATCGCAGCACCGGCATAACACACCGTCGCCAATACGATCGCCAGCTGTGGCACGAGCCCCTCGCCGAGGCCCGACAGCGCCTGCACGCCGATGACGAGGCAGATGCCCACGAGCCCTGCGCCGACGCCGAACAGTTTTCGCGCCGTCACCGGCTCGTGGCGGGTGATCAACGCGGTGATCAGGAAGGCGAAGATCGGCGTGGTGGAATTGAGGATCGCGGCAAGCCCGGCATCGGTCGATTGTTCCGCCCAGGCGATCAGCGTGAAGGGAATGGCGCTGTTGAGGCAGGCCTGGAACAGGAAACGTGCCCATGTACCCCTATCGCGCGGCAGCTTCAGGCCACGCCAGCGGATGATGGCAAGCAGCACCGTTCCGGCAATGAGTGTGCGCAGCGCGATCAGCGTGACCGGCGGAATGGTCTCGACGCCGATCTTGATGAAGGTATAGGAGGCGCCCCAGAGCGTCGAGAGCGCCAGGAGCAGCGCGAGTTCCTTCGTCATATTCGGTGTGTTCGGCATGAGGTCGGCCCGGCTGTTCGCGTTTCGATGCGGATGTTCTAGGTGAACGCGGCGGACGAATGCTTCGATGCGGACCGAACTGTTTCGAAACTTTCGGGGATCGGCCGGCGGCCGTCCGAACCATCCATGGCGATGAAGATGCCTGGCTCGAAAGACCGTGCCGAGCGACTTGCAGCCGGGGGCCGCCTGCGGCAATGATACCGGCTTCACTCAAGGAACAAGATATGCCTTCGACCGAGCTGTTTCTCGCCTTCCTCGCAACCACGGCAGTGTTCGCCTATATTCCCGGCCCGGCCATGCTCTATGCCGCGGCCCAGACGCTGGCGCGTGGGCGGTGGTCGGGCCTGATGGCCTCGCTCGGCATCCATATCGGTGGTTATGCGCATGTGTTTGCCGCAGCGGCCGGGCTTTCGGTGCTGTTCCATGCGGTGCCGATGCTCTACTTGGTCGTGAAGCTTGCAGGGGCGGCCTATCTCGTCTGGCTCGGCATCTCGCTGTTTCGCGCCAAGGCGGCCGGCGATCTCGAGCTTCCGGAGATTGCCCAGAAATCCGGCCGGCGGGCGTTTTTCGAAAGCATCACGGTGGAAGTGCTGAACCCGAAAACGGCGATCTTCTTCCTCGCCTTCCTGCCGCAGTTCATCGACGCCTCGGCCGCCTTCCCCATCTGGCTGCAGTTCGTCATCCTCGGGACGATCGTCAACCTGATGTTCTCGTCGGCCGATATCGTCTGCGTCTTCCTCGCCGGCGCGGTGATTACCCGGCTGAAGCGTTCGAGCGGGGCGCAGCGGCTGATGCAGAGGGCCGGTGGCGCGCTGCTGGTCGGGCTGGGGGCGCACTTGGCGCTGCAGCGGAGCTGAGGATCATTCGTCGGGGAAGAGGATGGCTTCGTAGTCCTGAGCGCCGTTGAGAATGTGCAGGATGTAAATCCGCTCGTTCACGATCCGGTAAAAGATCAGATAGTTGCCGTGAGGTATTCGACGGATGCCGCTTGGTTCATGCCCCGGCATGAGCGGGTATCGTAAAGGCATGTCTGATAGGGCCATACTTCGTCCGACGATTTCACGTACGAAACTGATGGCGCGTCGGGGATTGCTTTGCTCGATATAGGCCCATATCCGGTTGAGGTCGCCACGCGCTTCGGGCGTGAAGATGACGATCACGCAGTGCGGTCTTTCATCCCGGCCGCATAACGCGCCTCGAAATCGGCCAGAACCTCTTCGGCAGGCGTTCCTCTCCCAGCTTCAGAATCCGCCAGCCCGCGTGCCAACGCATCCTCAAGTTCCACGCGTCGCCGCTCCTTGATCTGCAGCAGCCGGAGGCCTTCCCGCAGAACGTCGTCGCGCGAATCGTAACGTCCGGCATTCACCAGCTCGTCGACATAGTCTTCCAAATGTCTTCCGAGATTATCATCGCTGGCCATGGCACTATTCCTTTGGCGAGAGAATACCAAGTTCGATAGCCGTTATCAACGTCACCCCGTAACCTTCAGCTCCATGCAGGTCAGATCCAGCCAGCGGCCGAACTTCGTGCCGACTTCGGAAAACGTGCCGGCGGTGCGGAAGCCGAGTTTTTCGTGGAGGCCGATCGAGGCGGTGTTTCCGGCTTCGATGCAGGCGACCATGACGTGGATGCCGTTTTCGGCGGCGCGGGTTATCAGCTCCTGCATCAGTAGCCTGCCGATGCCGCCGCCGCGGAAATCGCGGTGGACGTAGACGGAGTGCTCGACCGTGTGGCGGAAACCATCGAAGGCGCGCCAGTCGCCGTATGAGGCGTAACCGGCGACCCTGCCGCCGACATCCGCTACCAGAACCGGAAAGCCGCGCGACCTGCGGGCGGCGAACCATTCCTTGCGGTTCTGGAGATCGACCAGAACCTCGTTCCAGATCGCCGTCGTGTTGGCGACCGCGTCGTTGTAGATCTCCATGATGACAGGGAGATCGGCTTCGGTGGCGTCGCGGATAAGGGGTTCGGTCATGTTGTGATGTCCATCATGATGTTCTTTTGTCCACTATAACAGACGAACGAGCGGCGAGTCCAGATTGTTGGCATGCGTCTCTTCTGATAACCTCACCGGGGCGAATGCGGGAGGGGCGGAATGCGGTATTTGCTGATGGTTATGGCATGGCTGATCGCCGTGCCCGCAGTGTCCGCCGCCGAATGGCAGAGCTACAGCAATGCCCGCTTCGGTTATCGCGTCGAGGTGCCGCCCGGCTTCAAGATGGGACGGGCGCCGGCCAATGACGACGGGCGGACATTCACCGGTGCCAATGGCGACCGCATCCTCGTCTTCGGCACCAACCTTATCGACACCGCCTTCGAAGGCGAAGCGTCGAACCGCATCGTGCAGGCGATGGACGACGGCTGGCAGATTTCCTATTCACGGGTAGAAGCGGATTGGGCGAGCTATTCGGGCGCCAAAGATGGCCGCATTCTCTATGTGCGCGGCGTGCAGCTCTGCAACGAGGCGGCGGCCTTCGTGATGCTTGAATACCGCAGCCGGGACCTCAAGGCCTATGACGCGATCGTCAAGCGGATGGCCGCAAGCCTGAAGCCGGTCGGCTGCGCCAGATAACCGGTGACGATCAAAAACCGCCGGAGAGGCTGAAGCAGGTCATGACCGCGCCGTAATGGACGGCGGCGGCGGCGACCACGAAACCGTGCCAGATGGCGTTCTGGAAACGCAGCCGCTCCCAGACGTGGAAGATCACGCCAAGCGAATAGATGAAGCCGCCGATGACGATCAGCCAGATGGTGACGGCGGGCAGATATTGCGAGATCGTCCCGGCGACCATCACGCCGCTCCAGCCCATGGCGAGGTAAAGCAGGATGGTCAGCTTGTCGAAGCGGCCGGGAAACAGGCATTTCAGCGTGATGCCGAAGATGGCGGTCGCCCAGATCGCCAGGAGCATGGCGAATATCCACGGGTCCTGCGCGCCGCGCTGCAGGAAGGGCGTATAGGTCGCCGCTATCAGGATGAAGATCGCCGAATGGTCGAGCCGCCGCAGCACCCATTTTGCGCGCGAGTGAGGCCAGATATTGTAGGTGAACGAGATCGACAGACAGATGATCAGGCCGAGACCGTAGATCCAGGCGGCGGCGATCTCGCCATGGCTCGACCAGACGGTCGCGTAGAAGATCAGGGCAGTGGCGCCGACCAACGCAAACACGATGCCGATGCCGTGGATGATGCCATCCGCGACGATCTCGTGGAAATCGTATTTACGCCCGAAATTGAAAAACTCGTTCATCCCACCTTCCGCCTGCCTCGCCCTTAAGAATGAGCACGACCGTGGCGGAAGGCAAGAGAGGGAGGATTCACATTCCGTTTCCCGCGTTAAACTTCGTCCGACACCTCGCCGGCGCAGGTCTGGCAAAGCGGGGTGTGCGGCACGGTATCCAGGCGCTTTTCAGCGATCGGCTGGCCGCATCTGGCGCAGATGCCGAACGTGCCGGCGGCGATGCGGTGAAGTGCCGCATCGATCGCCGCAAGCTCCCGTTCGCCGGTTTCGCCGAGTTCTTCCAGCACCTCGTCATTGTTGCGTTCGACGGCGCGGTCGTCGTCGTCAGGATTGCGTGGCGTGACGAAATCCTCTTCGATGCGGCTCAGGCGGCTTTCCAGCTCCGCCTTTCTCGCCCTCAGAATACTGTCATATCTTGCCGTATCCATGGATCCGTTCCTTCTCAGCGGTCGATCAGGACCGAGCACGTGGCGTGGCGCACGACGCGGTCGGCGGTGGCGCCGATCAGATAATTCGACAGGTCGGGGATATGCGAGGCGACGATGATGAGATCGGCGCCCTGTTCTTCCGAGGCTGCCAGGATTTCGCGCGCCGGCGAGCCCTGGCGAATCTCGATATCGGCCTCGATGCCGGCCTTCTGGCGAAGCTCGACGAGCTGCCGTTCGGCATCCTGACGGGCTGCGACGATCAGATCGACGGTCAGGTCTGAGACGAGATAAGCGGGCATGTCCTCGACCACGTTGACGATCAGGATCGTGCCGTCCTTGTCAAGCAGGCTCGATGCGGTGAGCAGGATGCGCTCGCCTTTTTCGAGGGCGGAGACATCCACTGCGACGATGATCTTCTTGTACATGCGACCTCCTTCATGTTTTTCGCCTATTGTAGCTCCGGCTGTTCCTACCCGCCTTGATCAAGGTCAAGTCGCCTCTTGATCGTTTACATTTTGGAGACGATCAATCGCCATTTTGCGCTCTATCGTGAACGATGACTGTGGGCCATATAGGTTGCAACAGGGCGTTTCAGCCGCCCGACGCCCGAAAGGATTTGATATGTCCGATGTACCGCAGCCCTTTGCCCTGACCCGTCCCGCCCATGTCCGCGGCGCACATCTTGTCGTCAGCGACCTCGCCCTGGTTTCCGGTTTCTACCAGAACATCATCGGCCTGAAGGTTATCGAAAGGAGCCCGAGCGGCGAAGTGCTGGGCGTCGATGGACTGCCGCTCCTGACGCTTTCGACCGGCAACAACGTGACCCGCGCGCCGCGCAATGCCGCCGGCCTTTTCCACACCGCCTTCCTGGTCCCCAACCGGCAGGAACTTGCCCATTGGCTTGCGCATGCGGCTCACAACAACATCAGGCTGGACGGCGCGTCCGACCACCTGGTCAGCGAGGCGATCTATCTCTCCGACCCCGAGGGCAACGGCATCGAGGTCTATCGCGACCGCACGCCGCAGGAATGGGCCTACCAGCCGGACGGCACGGTCGCCATGGCGACCGAACGCCTGAACCTGCAGGAACTCTACAGCAGCGCGCCGAAGCAGGCTTTCGACGGCATGGCGGCCGGCACGGCCGTCGGCCACATCCACCTGCAGGTCGGCGACATCCCACAGGCCGACGCCTTTTATCGTGACGTGCTGGGCCTGAAGATCATGGCGCGGTATCCCGGCGCCAGCTTCTTTGCGACCGGTGACTACCACCACCATATCGCCGCCAATATCTGGAACAGCCGCGGCGCGCAGGCCCGCGAAGGCAATATGACGGGGCTCTCGGACTACACGGTCCGGTTCAACGACAAGGCGGCGCTCGACAGGGCGCTGGCGGCACTCGACACCCAGGAGATCGCCACGACCAAGACCGCAGAGGGCTGGTCGCTGAAAGACCCGTGGGGCATCGGCCTGAGGCTCGCCGCCTGAGCGCCCTACGCCCCGTTTTTGCGCGCAAGCGGCGTTCCGGAACCGGAGCGCCGCTTTCGCGTTGAGAGCGATCACGGGGACCTCTGGACATGACGATCATGAGTGCGCGCGGCAACGGCAAGCTGAAGAAACACCTGACGGACATGTCGGCGCAACGCAAGGACGCGATCCTGGGTCCGGAAGATATCGAGGCGGCGGAGAACCTGCCGCTAGGGCGCGAGGCGCTCGACGTGGCGATGGCATGGGCGGTGATCGGGATTTTCGCGATCCTATTCTTCTCGCTCGTCCATTACATGTCGCTGATCCTGATCCCCGTCACGCTCGCCATCGTCGTCGGCCTGATCCTCGGTCTTGTCGCAGATCGCCTCAGCAAGGCCGGCGTGCCCCGTTTCGGCATTGCCTTCATTCTTTCGACGCTGGTCTTCGCGGCCCTGTTCCTGATCATCAATTCACTTGCCGAACCGGTCGCGACGCTGATCCAGGAAGGCCCCAGCTTCGTCGAGCGCACCATCAACCGCATCAAGCCCTTCCTCGAAAGCCAGCACTGGATCAACGTGTCGCCCGCGACTTTCGAAACCGGGCCGATGTCGATGCAGTCGCTGATCGAGAATTCCGGCAACATTCTGGGCATCGTCACCGCCAACCTGACCCCGGCGATCATCCAGGGGATGATCTTCTTTGCGGCCCTGCTGCTCTTCCTCTACGGCCGGGTGCGGCTGCGGCGCACCATCATTCTCGCCTTTCCGACACGCCGCCAGCGGCTGATGGCGATCCGGGTGCTCAACTCGATCGACCAGGTGCTCGGTTATTATTTCGCGACCGCCAGCCTTCTCTATCTGGGGCTCGGGGTGGTGATGGCGCTGATCGCCTATTTCGGCGGGCTTTCCATGCCGGTCCTGTGGGGCCTGTTCGCCTTCGTCTCGAGCTTCATCCCGTTCCTCGGCATCACGCTGATGACCGTTTCGGTCGCGATCGCCGGCATACTCACCCATGACGCCCTCTTCCTCGGCCTGATCCCGGCGGCTATTTTCTTCACCGTGCATCTTGCCATGGAGAACCTGCTCTTCCCGGCGATCATGGGCCGGCAATGGGAGATCAATCCCTTCATCGTCTTCGTCGCCATCCTGTTCTGGACCTGGATGTGGGGTGCGGTCGGGGCGATGCTCGCCCTGCCGCTTTCCCTCATCATGATGACGGTGCTGAACGAACTTTTCCCCGACCGGAAGACCGTGCCGCACCTGCCGGGATGACCTCATTCGTAGAGGTAATACTTTTCCCACTCTTCGCGCGGGACCTTCGAACCGATCTTGTAGTCGAAGGACATCACTTCCAGGCCCTTGTCGCCGGTCTCGCACTTGTATTTGAGCCGATACCAGTCGCCGGCGCTGCGGAAGACAGCACCCGGCGCCCGGATGGCATTGCCATCTTCGACCGGCTGGGAAAAGGTATAGGCGATCACCTTATCCGGTTTGAACTCGCCCTTGTTGTCCTTTTTGATGCGATCCATCGCCTCGATATCGCAGCGCTGTTCGCGCCGTTCATCCGGAGCGAGCGCATCGAGCTGCCGGACGATCCGGGCATCGAGAGCATGCGCCGGCAGGGCGGAAAGAAGAGCCAATGCTGCGAGTGACCAGGTTTTTATCATGTCATTCCCTATCCAATATGACTCGGACGGGCGGAAACTATGAGACGGTTACGCAATTGACCACCTACCAGAACGGGAAATAGGATGATGTGATCGGGTGGGAGTATTGAGGCTGGATGACCGACGAGGCGCTTTCCGATGCCAAGAAGGAACAGATCAAACTGCGGGCGACATTCCTGAACAATATCGGGATCGGCGCCATTCTTGTCGGCGTATTCACGCCGGTTACGCGCGTTACTCTCGAATTGCCGGTGGCCAATCTCGATGTTCTCTGGATTTCCGTCTGGATGACGATTTGCTTTGCGGTCGGGCTCGGCTTACTTTCACTGGCGACACGCTTGCTGAATGGGCTGGATAGATGACCGCAACTGATTTCTTCCTCCTCTTCCTTCCCCTTGCCGGATTGCTGCTGATTGCCGCATTCGTCTGGTGGCAGAACGAGCGCGACGCTTCGCTGCCTCCCAGGAAGAAGTAACACTCGCTCCTTCCCCGCTTGCCTCGCGGCCAAGCGCCCCCTATCTCTGGCACTCCTCGCCTCACAACCGGAGTGCTTCCTTGGCCACCTCCCGCACATCGCCTTTCGCCAATCTTCCCGCCGCTCCCGTTGCGCCCAAGAAGCCGGTCTCCGATACCCGCCACGGCATTACCCGCACCGACGACTATGCCTGGTTCCGGGCCGACAACTGGCAGGCGATGTTCAAGGATCCGTCGCTCCTCGATCCGGAAATCCGCAAGCATCTGGAGGCCGAGAACGCCTATATGGAAGCGGCGATGGGCGATACCGCCGAGCTGCAGAAGGTACTGTTTGCCGAAATGCGCGGCCGCATCAAGGAGGACGACAGCTCCGTGCCGATGAAGGACGGGCCGTTCGCCTATGGCACGCTTTTCGTGACCGGCGGCGAGCAGCCGCATTATTTCCGCACCCCGCGCGACGGCGGCGAGAAACAGCTCCTGCTCGACGGGGACAAGGAAGCCGTCGGCAAGGACTATTTCCGCCTTTCCGGCATCGACCATGCGACCGACCATTCCCGCGGCATCTGGGGGTACGACGACAAGGGCTCGGAATATTTCACCCTGCGCATCCGCGACCTTGCGACCGGCGAAGACCTTGCCGACGTGATCGAGAATACCGGCGGTGGGGGAGTCTGGGCGCCTGACGGCAAGAGCTTCTTCTACACGCTGCAGGACGAGAACCACCGGCCCTCGAAGGTCTTCCATCACATCGTCGGCCAACCGCAATCGCAAGACCGGCTGGTCTATGAGGAGGAGGATCCGGGCTTTTTCATGGGCGTCGGCGGGTCGCTGCTCGACGACTTCATCTATATCGACATCCACGATCACGAGACCTCGGAATACCGGCTGCTTTCGACCAGGGACCTGACGGCCGAGCCGGCGCTGGTCGCAGAGCGCGAGGAAGGCATCGAATATTCGATGACCGAGGGCGGCGACGTCTTCTACATTCTCACCAATGACGGTGACGCCAAGGACTTCAAGATCATGCAGACGCCGGTCAATGCACCGGGCAAGCAGAACTGGACCGAGGTCGTGCCGCACGAGCCGGGCCGGCTGATCATCAGCCACATGGCGTTCGCCCGATACCTGCTCTGGCTGCAGCGCAAGGACGGGCTGCCGCAGATCATCATCCGCGACCGGGCGACCGGCGAGGAACATGCGATCGCCTTTGCCGAAGAGGCCTATTCGCTCGGCCTGCAGGGTGCTGCCGAATACGACAGCGACGTCATCCGCTTTTCCTACTCCTCGATGACGACGCCGAGCCAGCTCTACGACTACGACATGACCACCCGCGAGCGGGTGCTCCTGAAGACCCAGGAAGTGCCGTCGGGCCACAATCCGGACGACTACATCACCCGCCGGGTGATGGCGCCGGCGCATGACGGCGAGCTCGTGCCGGTCTCGCTGCTCTACCGGAAAGATACGCCGCTCGATGGCTCGGCTCCCTGCCTGCTCTACGGCTACGGCGCCTACGGGATCACCATTCCGGCCGGGTTTTCGACCAACAACCTGTCGCTCGCCGATCGTGGCTTCGTCTATGCCATCGCCCATGTCCGCGGCGGCAAGGACAAAGGGTTTGCCTGGTACGAGACCGGCAAGATGGAATTCAAGGAGAACACGTTCAAGGACTTCATCGCCGCCGCCGACCATCTGGTGACCCAGGGCTTCACCTCCTACGAGAATATCATCGCCGAGGGCGGTTCGGCCGGTGGCATGCTGATGGGCGGCATTGCCAACATGGCGCCGGAAAAGTTCGCCGGCATCATCGCGGCCGTCCCCTTTGTCGACGTGCTCAACACCATGCTCGACGACACGCTGCCGCTGACCCCACCGGAATGGCCGGAATGGGGCAACCCGATCGACAGTCTCGAAGAATACCGTTGGATCGCCGCCTACTCGCCCTACGACAATGTCGAGGCGAAACCCTATCCGCCGATCCTCGCCATTTCCGGCCTGACCGACCCGCGCGTCACCTATTGGGAGCCGACCAAATGGGTCGCCAAGGTCCGCGAATTCTCGACCGGGAGCTCGCCGATCCTCTTGAAGACCAACATGGCGGCCGGCCATGGCGGCAAATCGGGGCGTTTCCAGCGGCTGGAGGAGATTGCGTTTGAGTATGCGTTTGCGATCAAGGTGGCGGGGAAGATGTAGAGGTCTGCCAGGGAGGGCGTGCCGTGTGATACCCCCCTCTGCCCTGCCGGGCATCTCCCCCCTCAAGGGGGGAGATCGGCTGGGAGCCTGCTCACCGCTCTACATTCAACGTCTCATCCTGCGCCCCCGCATGACGCTTGTTTGGAAGTGATGGTCGCGCCGCTTGTGATCTCCCCACCTGTTGGGGAGATGCCCGGCAGGGCAGAGGGGCGGACGCGCGATGCCCTTCAATGCATGTTGGCGACACCAAAACGCTAACGGGTTGCCCTTGGGAGGTGAGAAATGACAGTCTACATTGCCCTGCTTCGTGCGGTGAACGTCACCGGCACCGCGCTACAGATGACCGAGCTCAAGGCGATCTGCGAAGGGCTCGGCTTTACGGACGTCAAAACCTACATCCAGAGCGGCAACGTGCTGTTCCGGTCAGACGAAGCGGAGGCGAAAGTAGCCGAGAAGCTTGACGAAGCGCTGGGCAAGAAATTCGGCAGGAAGCCGGGCGTGATGGTGCGCTCGACTGGAGAGATGGAGGCGATCGTCGAAAACGCGCCCTTCCCCGATGCCAAGCCGAATTTCCTGCTTGTGCACTTCCTGCCCGAGAAGGCCCCCAAAGATGCGCTCGACAAGATGGCTGCGCCGGATGGCGAGGAGGCGGTCGTCGCAGGCCGCGAGATCTATGTCCACTATCCGATCGGTTCGGGAAAGTCGAAACTGAAGCTTGCGGCGCTGAAGCCCGGCACGTCGCGCAATCTCAACACCGTGCGCAAGCTCGCCGAAATGGCCCGGGCGATGGAAGGCTGAACGGCCGATGGCGGGCATCATCATTCCGATCGCCTGTTCTGCCGTGATCATCTATGTCCTGGGAGTGGCGGGCTGGTCCGTATGGCGGCAGCGGAAAGCCAAGAAGGCTAACTGGCCGCCCTACCCCTTGATCAATGCTGGCGAGGAAGAGATGGACCGGCGGCGGGCGGAGGTGCGCGACAGGCTTTCGCACAAGGCGCTCGGGTCTGAACGGATGCGCCTCGTATGGCAAAAGTTGCAGGACGCCACGGTCGGCGAAGGGCTGATCCACGAGTTCCACCGCGACTTTTGCGGCCACGGCCTGATCCGCACGCAAGCCGGCGTCATTCTCTGTGACATCCAGGATGGCTTTCATCCGGGACCGGCCATCGCCACCTGGGAAAGCGAAGAAGAGTTCGTCGCCTTCTTCTCCCGCCAGAGCGACTTTACCCTCAGCGGTTGGGACCCCGCCGAACCGGTCTTCTACACGCAAGACACCTGGTACCGACAGAACCAGCGGCTCACCCAGGCGATATTCGACCGGTTCCTAGGCAGCCGGAACGGATAAGGAACGACCCGAACAGCCGTTCACCGACGTATTTTTGTCAAGCCCCTGTCGTCAAACCGCAACATCGGCCGCAAGCCTCGCGCAAGCTTCGTGCGTTAACCATTTGTTAACCATTTTGAACGCGGGCGTTTCGCCATGAAGATCGATAGCGGCCTCAACGGCTATTATTATCCCAACCGGGCACAAGAGATGGACCGGAAAGTCGAGGAAGCGCCTCAGCGTGAAACTGTGGCATCTCAACGGTCCCCCAATGCCTTGACGGGGAGCAGCACGCTTCTGTCGTCTTCGCTTGCCAATGCGCTCTGGGTCATGGAAATCGACGATGCAGGCTCTGCAAACGTCGATATGCAGGTCCGGTCCGCCCCGCAGGACTGGGTTGAAAACCGTTATCAGGAATTCGCCGAATTCTAAGACATCCGGCTACGCCGTTCTGGCGGGCGTGACTTCCACCGTGACATGCGACAGATCCCGGATGCCCCGGAGCTTATCCTTGTAGAAGGACGGCGCCTGGGGTTTTGGCGTGACCAGCGCGACGATCGCCGCATGGTGCCCCGGACCAACCTGCCAGACATGCAGGTCCGAAATCCTGTCCTCCTCCGTCTCGACGCTCCGGCGGATTTTAGCCGCCAGTCCCTCGTCATCCGATTGCGCGTCCAGCAGGACCGTCGCGGTTACGCGGATTAAACCCCAGGACCAGCGGGCGATCACCAGGCCGCCGACCACGCCCATGACCGGATCCAGCCAGGCCCAGCCATAGGACCGGCCGAGAATGAGCGCGACGATCGCCAGGACCGAGGTTAGCGCGTCGGCGAGAACATGCAGGTAGGCGGCGCGCAGATTGTGATCCTTGGCCGCGGGTTCATGCGCATGGGCGCCGTGATGGCCGTGGTGCCCGTGATGATGGCCGCCGTCATGGGTGTGACTGCCGTGATGGGCATGGCCGCCACCATGAGAATGGTGGTGATCCTCCCGGAGCAGCCAGGCGCTGAGCAGATTGACGGCCAGCCCGACCACGGCCACGAGAATCGCCTGATCGAAATCGATCGCCACCGGATTGGCGAGCCGGACAAAACTCTCCCAGGCGATCAGCAGCGCGATCAGGGCGAGCACGATGGCGCTGGCAAAGCCAGCGAGATCACCGAGCTTGCCGGTGCCGAACGTGTAACGCGGATTGCGGGCCTGGCGGCGGGCATAGAGATAAGCGAGCGCCGCAATCAGCATGGCGCCCGCATGGGTGGACATGTGCCAGCCGTCGGCGGTCAGCGCCATCGAGCCGAAGATCGAGCCGGCGACGATTTCCGCCACCATCATCGTCGCGGTCAGCGCGATCACCAGCCAGACCTTGCGCTCGTTGCGCTCGTGGTCGGCGCCCAGAAACACATGCTCGTGCTTCAGTTCTTCAACGGGATCGGGCATGGTCTTCTCCTTCATTCTCGATCAGCGGATATAGGTACGGAGCGCCTCGGCAAGTTCGTCGACCGCCTGCGCCCTCTGTTTCTCGTCGTCCGCATGCAACACATGCTCGCGCAGATGGTCCTCCATGACTTCACCGGTGAGCCCGGAAAGCGCGCCACGGATCGAGGCGAGCAATTGCAGCACCTCGCCGCAGGGCGCCTCGACTTCGAGCGCCCGCTCGACCGCCTCCATCTGCCCCTTCAGCCGGCGCACCCGCGCCAGAAGCTTTGCCTTTTCCCGAATGGTGTGCGCCACGAGCGTCTCCATGTAATATAGGGGGGTACCCTATATCCATCTAAGCTGACGATCTGACGCAAGTCAAATCCGAAAGCCCCGTGCAGGTTTCGCGACCTAAGCCGCTAGTGGTCTCACATGAGGAGAGTCGCGATGACGACGATCGGCAGCAGCAGCCCTTATTACGCATCTCTTTACAATGTCCTTGGCAAAAGCGGCGGCGACAAGAACGCGTCGGGCGGCGGCGCCAAGGACTATGGGGCGCCGCAGCAGTCCGTGTCGGGCGGCATCACCGGCAGCGATACGGTGTTCGGCGCAAGACTGGCCGATGCCCTCTGGACGATGGAAAGCCAGGGCGTCGAGGTCGACCAGGACGCCGGCGACACCTGGCTTGGCGAGGCGCCCTCGACGAAATACGAAGACGAGTTCATGGAACTCGCCAACAAGACCCTGGCCGAGCGCATCCGCGAACAATATCTCAAGGATCACGACCTCACCGAGGACGATCTCAAGGGGATGTCGGCGGAAGAGCGCGAGGCGGTCGAAGCGGATATCCGCAAGGCGATCCTCGAAGCCATGGGCGTCAACGACCAGAAGCAGGAAACCGCGATGGACATGGGCGGCAACCCGGCGGCCCTGGCACAGGACAACGCGCAGAAACAGCAGCAGCAGAACGGCACCAAGGACGATCCGCTGTTCTCCCTGTAAGGTTATAAGCCTTCGGCGGCGGCGGCCTTGCCAGTCAGGGCCGCAGCCGTTTTACGTTGGGCGACCGGCACCATTGTCGTTGGCAATCGTCGCGGATAGTTCCTCGCTTGCATGCCGTTCGTGCCCCCATTGCGGATGCGACCGCCGCAGCATCTCCATCGCCAGGACCAGCCACATGCCGGCGACCGTGGCGACCAACGCCCAGAACAGCCGGAGGATATCCCGCGAAGCCCCGTCGAGCCTGGCGTGGCAATGGCTGCAGCATCCGTTCATGGCGTCACCTTTCCTTTGCTTCATCCGGCCTTTGTTTCCTTCGACCCGCTTGTCTTCATGCCGGTGACTGACTAGATAATTCCTCTAGTGACTAGAGCTACAAGAGGAATTTTCGGCCATGCTGTCGATCGGCGATCTTTCGAAACGCACCGGCGTCAAGGTGCCGACCATCCGCTATTACGAACAGATGGGCCTGATCGAAGCGGCCGAACGTTCGGAAGGCAACCAGCGGCGGTATGAGCGAAACGACCTCGAACGGCTCGCCTTCATCCGCCATGCCCGCGACCTCGGGCTCGACATCCCGGCAATCCGCGAACTGATCGCGCTCAGCCAGCATCCCGACCTCCCTTGCGCCAATGCCGACCGGATCGCCGCCGATCACCTGACCGCGGTGCGCGAAAAGATCGAGAAGCTGAAGAAGCTGGAACACGAACTCGAACGCATCATCTCACACTGCGACGGCCATTCGATCGAGGATTGTTATGTGATCCGGGCGCTATCGGATCATGGGCTGTGCGAGGGGGAGCATTGACGGACATAACCCAATGGGTTAGTTTCAATTCATGAGAAAACTGCAGACGGTCGCCGAACTGCCAACGTTCACAAGCCAGGCGGCCGCTATTTTCTCTGCGGAAGAAAAGGAAGAAGTGATTTCCTTTCTTGCGGCCAATCCCCTGGCCGGCGACGAAATTCCCGGAACGGGCGGCGTGCGCAAGGTTCGCGTGCCGGCGAAGGGAAAGGGCAAGCGAGGCGGCGCCCGCGTTATCTACTATTGGTACAGCGAGGATACTCCGCTCTATGCGTTGCTCGTCTACGCAAAGAACAAGAAGACAGACCTGACGCCCGATGAGGCCAAGGTCGTTTCCGCGCTCGCCAGGGCGATCAAGGAACATTACCGGACGAGGACGAAATAGGATGGCAAAAAAGTCGAGCTTTGGCGAAGACCTGATCCGGGCGATGACCGGCGCTCTGTCTCATGCGAAGGGCGAAGCCGTCGATGGCGTCGCCCTCCACCATGTCGCGGTCGACATGCCCGATCCGAAACTGATCCGCCAGCAGCTTGAACTTACGCAGGACCAGATGGCACGGGTGCTTGGTATGAGCGTGCATGGTTACCGGAAATGGGAGCAAGGTCATCGCCAGATGAGCGGACCGGCGGCGAACCTGCTGCGCGTGATGGAGAAGGAACCCGAAGCCGTTCTGCGCGCGCTATCGGCCGCATAGGCCGAGCTCGTCACGGTTTCATCATGGGCTTGTTCTAAGAGACGCCCTCTCTTTTCGCCATGAGGGATCTTGCAAATATGACCATGCTCTTCCCCGCCCTCGCCCCATACCAGACCGGCTTCATCGACAGGCCCGGCGGCCATCGGATCTTCTTTGCCCTTTCCGGCAATCCGGCCGGAAAGCCGGTGCTGTTGCTACATGGCGGGCCGGGGTCCGGCATGTCTGACAGCGCCAGGCGGCATTTCGATCCGGCGGTGTGGCGCATCATCCAACTCGATCAGCGTGGCTGCGGGAAAAGCACGCCGAATGCGGGCGATTTCGGCAATGATCTTGCCGACAATACGACACAGCATCTGATCGACGACATAGAGGCTTTGCGGCAGCGACTTGGCGTGGAAGGCTGGCTGGTGTTCGGCTCCTCCTGGGGGGCGACGCTGGCGCTTGCCTACGCGCAAGCCTTTCCCGAGCGTATCCGCGCCATCATCCTTGCCGGCGTCACGACGACGCGCTGGACCGAAATCGACTGGCTCTATAACGGGCTGTCGATCTTCCTGCCGGAAGCCTGGGAGAAGTTCATCGCAGCCATCCCGGAAGCGCTTCGCGACCGCCATCCCGTCGCGGCCTATCATGCGCTGCTCAACCACACCGACCCGGCCGTCCGCCGGAAGGCCGCGTTCGACTGGCATCATTGGGAGGCCGGTTCGATCTCGGCGGAACCGCAGACCGGGCTCTCGGCCCGCTGGCAGGATCCGGCTTTCGTGCTCGCCCGGGCGCGGCTCTGCGTCCACTATTTCGAAAACCGTGCTTGGCTGGAAGATGGCCAGCTTTTGCGCGAGGCCTACAGGCTTGCCGGCATCCCGGGCGTGCTGATCCACGGGCGGCTCGACCTGCAGGGGCCGCCGGCAACAGCCTTCGAGCTGGCAAAAGCCTGGCCGGGGAGCGAGCTGGTGGTGATCGAAAATGCCGGCCATTCAACTGCCAACCAGGGCATGGCGGAAGCGATCATTGCGGCTGCCAACCGTTTCGCAGATCACGCTTGACAAGGTTTGAGATCGGGAGCATCTAAGCGCCATGATCAACACGCGCACGACCACCGCCTGCTCGTATTTTTGGGCCTTCCTTTAAAGGGCGGCTCGACAGATCACCATGTCAACAAGCCGCCGTCAGGCGGCTTTGTTGTTTCAAACGGCACCTGACGGCAAGAAGACCGAACAAGGATGCCGGAAATGACCGAAGATACCGATATCACCCTGCCCCGCCCGCCGGTCGTGACGATCCGCAACGCGAAGTCGCGCGACCTGCCGGAACTCAACGAGATGATCGCGCTGCTCGCCGCGCATCACAACGACCCCGCCGCCATCACCCCAGAAAAGCTCGAGCGTGACCTGTTCGGCGCCATGCCATGGATCAGCGCGCTTGTCGCCGATACCGGTTCGGACCTGATCGGCTACGCCATTCTCGTGCCGCTCTACAGGGCGCAGGAAGGCACGCGCGGCATGGACCTGCACCATCTCTTCGTGCGCGACGGCCATCGGGGCCACGGCATCGGCCAGCATCTGGTGTCGCGCGCCCGCGAGATCGCCAAGAATGCCGGCTGCGACTATCTTTCGGTCAGCGCCGCCACCGGCAATTTCGCCGCCCACCGCTTCTACGAACACATGGATTTCAAGCCGCGCCCGGTCACCGGCATGCGCTATACGCAGGCGCTGGCGTAAAAATCTGCGGCCGAGGCTTATCCGGCGGCCTTGGCCAGGATTTCGAGATAGTCGTCTACCGCGTCGCGGAAGGCGGTCTCAGCTTCGGCGAGAGTATCGGCATGGAAGCCGATGAGATCGGCAATGCCTGCGACATGGCCGACGAAGAGTTTGTCCTCAACATCGAATTCGATGACGGCGGAATGGCCTTTGTATTCCGGGAGTTCCATGGCTTCATCCCAAAAATTGGACTTCATTTCGGAAAACGGCTGAGATGAAGCGGCGAAGGTTAATCTTCGCTTCGTAAAGTTTCATATGCTCTTGCGGACCCATAATATTCCTCCTACCGCGCCGGCACAGCCTTCAAATAAGCCGCAATCGCCTCCAGATCGCTCTTCGGCAGATGCGCGAGGTTCTGCTGCACCTCGACCATGGAGCCGCCGGCGGTGTCGAAGTCCGGGGTGAAGCCGGTTTCGAGGTAACCAGCGATGTCGCTTTCGCTCCAGGAGCCGATATCCTTCGATCCCGGCGTGATGTTGGGGATGGTGCCCTTGCCCTCAGGGTTCGGGCCGCCGGCGAGCCAGCGGTCAGCCAAGAAACCGCCCGTCGTGTCGCGCGGCGTGTGGCATTCGCCGCAATGGCCAGGGCCTTCGACCAGGAACTGGCCGCGCCTGACCTTGTCGTCGGCGGACGCCAGCTGCACCCGCGGCTGGTCGTTGAAATAGAGGAACTTCCAGCCGCCGACCGCCAGCCGGATATTGTAGGGGAACAGCAACTCGTGCGGCGGTGCGACATTGGTGCTCGCCGGCAGGGTCTTCAGGTAACCGAAGAGATCGTTGATATCCCTGGCCGAAAGCCGCGAATAGGAACCGTAGGGGAAAGACGGAAAAAGGTGTTCGCCGTCCCGACCGACGCCACGGGTGGTGGCATTGCCGAACTCGGCCAAAGTCCAGTTGCCGATGCCGGCATTCGGGTCAGGCGAGATGTTGGGGATATGAAAGGTGCCGAACGGGCTTGGCAGCGCCCTGCCCCCGGACAAGACCTTGAGTGCATCGCCGGTCGCACCGGTCGCGGCATGACAGCTCGCGCAGCCGCCGGCCCAGAAAAGCTGCTCACCCTTGGCGAGATCGGGGGCGCCGAGACCCGCCCAATGGGAATCCGGATAGGGCTCGGGCTTGGTCGGCGCCCAGGCCGTGGCAGTGCCGGCGGCGATCACCACGACGCCCGCCACCAGGATTTTGGACCATATCGAGGCCATCGTCTTCCTCCAGCATCACTCTACAATGGGAGGCCGGCCGCAGAAGACCGCGGCCGTCCTTACGTCCCGGAATGGGCCGCGATCACTTCAGGCGAAAGTTCTGATGACAGGTGCTGCAGGTGCCGCCGAGCGTCTGCAGGGCCTTGCCGACAGCGGCCTGGTCTGCCGGCAGGGAAGCCAGAAGCGCCTCCGCATCGGAGCTGAGCTTCTTGGCATCGGCGCGGAATTCAGCGTTCTTTTCCCAGATGGCCGGTGCCGCCTTGGTCTTGTCGCCGGTCTCGGAGCCTGCCGGGAACTGGTCGGGAAAAGCCTTGGTATTGGTGCTGATCGTGGTCAGCGCCGCGCGCACCGCAGCCTGGTCATAGGGCTTTTCGCCCTTGGCGATGCCACCCAGAGCGCCGGCTGCGCCGCCGATGCCCTTCATCAGCGCCTGGCGCTTGGCAATCGGGGTTTCCTGCGCGGTCACGGCCGTAAAACCAAGACAGAGTACGGCTGCGGCCGCGGCAATCAGTTTGAACTTCATCAATCTCTCCTCGTTGAGCCGGTCGTGCCGGCGCAGTTTGCGGCGTCATGATTGCCGGCTTATGCGTTTGAAAAAAGTAACTTTTCTGTCAAGACTCCGCGAGCGCTCCGGCTGTTGCCGGCCGGTCACGGAATGTGAAGGATGTATGTCTGGCGGGACGGCCGCGGCCCGCTCTTCATGCCGAAAGCCCCTCCCAGAGCGTCAACGTGGAGACGGCAAGCAGCAAAAAGCCCGCAATCCGTCCGACCCAGATCGTCGCATTGCCATTGCCGACCAGGAATTTTCGCGCCCGGCCGGCCGCTGCCGCCAGGCCGCCGTAGATCGCCAGCTGGGTCGCGGCCGTCATCACCGCCATGACCGCCGCCTGCGGAGCGAGCGGCCCGAAATCCGGTCGCAGGAACTGCGGATAGACGGCGAGCATGAACAGATAGGCCTTGGGATTGATGAGACAGGTGACGGCACCGCGCCGGAAGGCTTCCCAGTTCGACCGGGTATCCGCCGGTCCGACGTGATCGACGGTGATCGAACTCCTGATCAGGCTCACGCCGATCCAGGCCATGTAGAGCGCGCCGGCGATCAGCAGCGGCCTGAACAGGACCGGCATCAGGCTTGCGAGCAGGCCGACGCCGACCGCGCCATAGAGCGAGTGCACCAGCCCGCCGGCGATGATGCCGGCGGTGGCGGCAAGACCCGCGGCGCGGCCGCGGGTCAGCGAATTGGCGAGCACGAAGATCATGTCCATGCCCGGCACGACGATGATGCCGAACAGGAGCGTGAAGAACAGCCAGAGGTTTTCGGTATAAGTCATGTCAGTTTGTTAAGCCTCGCAATATCCGGCTTCGGATGCCGAAGCCTTGTTTTTCAATCGGATATGCGCTCCTATACGGCAGCTCAACTGACAGCGTATTGTCAGTAGCAATCGTTTTGCGACGAGGAAAACCGGCATGCGCAAGGCCTCGCGCCTGTTCGAGATCATCCAGATTCTGCGGCTTGCCAGGAAGCCGGTGACGGCGGCCGAAATCGCCGTGCAGTTGGAAGTGACGGTGCGCTCGATCTACCGGGATATCGCCGCCCTTCAGGCGATGCGGGTGCCGATCGAGGGTGGGCGCGGCATCGGCTACATCCTGCGCCCCGGTTTCACGCTGCCGCCGCTGATGCTGTCGATCGAGGAGACGGAGGCGATCGTGCTGGCGCTCGCGCTGCTGGAGCGGACCGGCGACATGGAGCTTCGGCAGGCCGCAAAGCAGGTCAACCGCAAGATCGCCGCCGTGGTGCCGGCGCCGCTGGCCGGCACCTTTTCCGCCAATGCGCTGCATGCCTGGGGATCGGTGGCGCCGGTGCCCGACGCGCTCGACCTTGCGATGGTGCGCCGGGCGATCCGCGACGAGCAGAAGCTTTCGCTCGACTACCGCGACGAATATGCCCGCGCCACGGAACGGACGATCCGGCCGGTGGCGCTGATCTATTATTCGCAGACGGCCAATATCGTCGCCTGGTGCGAGCTTCGCCAGGCGATCCGCAATTTTCGCGCCGACCGGGTCGAGCATTGCGAGCTCGTCGACGGTTTCTTCCGCGGCGAAGGCGAGACGCTGCGGTCGCTCTGGGTTCAGGGCTGGACGGACACGACCGCTGGCGGGACGGCAGGCTAGGTCGTGAGCTTGGTACCACGCAGCCAGATGCGGCAAGAAGTGGCTACAGCAAGAACCCGGTCACCCATTCTGCGCTGTAGAACCCTGCGGTAAGAATGATAGAGATGGCAACCAGTCCGGTCCAAATACCCCGCATTGCGAACGGCGACAAAATAGCCAGTGCGAGGATTGCCACCATGACCAATTCTGACCTGAGGTAGATTTCCTTGTTGGCATAGAACCAGGAGCCGCCCTCCATTCCCCAAGGGTAGCACCGCTGTGTAGCCGGCGTTGACCAGCATGAAGTCGCCTTCGAGGCTTCGAAATAGTCAAAGACAAGCGACAGGAAGATAGCACAAAGTAGTGCTTGCACTGCCATTTCGATGAAGCTGGGTTTGCGGATCACCATGAGCATTACCTTATGTCACCGCAGGTCACCCTTCAACCCATACTGGTCACACCGCCGCTTATGAGTTCAAGCCCTAAAGCGCAAGCGTGCGGCTTTCCTCGCGGCCGTAGCCGATGATCTCGATACGGTCGGCAAAGATCTCCACTACCGCAAGCGCGTTTTCCGCCTCGGTATCGACCATGCCCTTGAAGTTGACGTACCAGGTGTTTCCGGCGCGGCCGAGATTGCCCAGGTGGTTATGGCCGTTCAGGTAGGCGATGACATTGCCGGAGCTGGCGAAAAGTTCGGTCAGCCGCTCATAGCCCCAGAGATTGTGATCGTTTTCGGGGTAAAGCGGATAATGGCCCAGTACAACGACCTTTTCGTTTGCGGCGCGGGCGCGCTCCAGCACCGCTTCCAGCCAGGCGAACTGCTCGTCGCCGATGCCGCCGTTCCATTCCTTGGCGTTGATCGCGCCTTCGGCCAGCAATGTTTCCAGCCGCTGCTGCGCCCGCGTGTGGCGCGGATGGCCTTCCGGGGTCGAAAACAGGCTGATCTCGTTGCCGTCGATCACCACGAAACGGAAACCGCCGCGGGAAAAATCATGCCAGGCGGCCGGCATGCCGAGCCGTTTGTGGACACCGTCAAGATGCTTGGGCGCGACGAAGAAATCGTGATTGCCCGGCATGAGAAAACTCTCGTGGCGCAGGCCCTGATAGACGGTGAGCACCGGATCGTAGCTCTCCCAGCCCCGGTCGATGAGATCGCCGAGCGTCACCACGAAAGAGAGATCCTCACCGTTCAGCACGCCGATCGCCTGGCTGAGTTTGTCGAGGCTGTTGGCGTAATAGCGGTCCATCTCCAGCCATGGCGGCAGGTCGGCATATTGCGGATCGGCGATCACGCCGAAGCGGAGGAGCGGTTTTTCGTGGGGCATTTCGCGGAGTTAGTCGGTGGCTGTGACAGGCGTGTGACATGGCCGGAACGGCGGCAGCCGACCGGCATTTGAAACATCAGAGCAACAATTCGTCGGGTGACTTTACCGCCACCCCGAAAGGGAGGAAGTGCTTGAGGTTATGGGTGATGATCGTCAGCCCGCGAAGGCTCGCGGTTCCGGCGATCATGGCCTCCGCCATGCCGGGACTATGACCGGCGGACATGGCCCGGGCTTCCAACCTGCCGGATTCCAGCGCCGTCTCGGCATCGATCGGCAGGATGCGGTCACCATATCCTGCAATCAGCCCCTGCAGAAAAAGCTCGATGAGTGTCGCCTTCGAGGTCGCGCCCCTGCCTTCCAACAATCGAATGCCCTTTTCGATCTCATGGATGGTCACTGCGGACAGGTAGATCGTCTCAAGCTTTTCCTGCTCCTCGACCCAACCGGCAAAAGCCGAAGAGGTGCCGGCCTTGGAGGGTGAAAACATCGAAACGGCATTGGTATCGAGAAGAAACCCCGTCACAGGTCGGCCTCACGGCTCGGTGCGGGATTTCTGGCGAAAACGTCGTCATCGATGTCGATATCAGCCGGAAAACTCCTGAGATACCGGACAAAGCTGGGACGCTCCTTCCGCAGCGCCTTCCTTGCCACCTCCGCGGCCTCGACGCTGACGATCACGGCTGCCGGCTTGCCGTGCCGGGTAATCGTCACGAATTCGCCCGCGGCAGCCTGGTCGACGATACTGGAAAAGCCCGCCTTGGCATTTTTCAAACTGATTTCCGCCAACTCAGCCTCCAAAATGGTCACTTGTGACTATTTTGGATCATCGTACAGGAAAATCAAGTGGGCCTGAACCAGGCCCCCATTCAAGCAATCACCGTTCCCTGGTGAAAGACGATCTTCCAGCCGGTCGCAGTGTTCCTCCAGAACGTGGAGCGCCGGCTGAGGCGGTCGCGCTCCTCCAGGATATACGACAGATGGTAGAGATTGTCGGCGAGGCGGCTGATGGTGAAATCCCGGCAGGGCCAGCCATGCGGTTCCGGCTGGCGGTATCGCTCCAGAAGATTGGCGATGACAACATCCCGGCCATAGACCCGGCCGCTCGCGCCGATCTCCCAGAACGTCTCTTCGGTCATCGCCTCCAGCGCCTCGCGGCTGGTGCCGAATTCGCGGCGATGGAAGATCGGCTCGCGGGCGGCGAGCTCTGCCATGACAATCTCAATCGGTTGCTCATCCATAACCTGCTTCCCCCTGCCTTCCGTCCCGACGACGGAGTTCAAAAACGAAAAACACCCGGCGCCTTGCGACACCGGGTGTTCTCGAAAAGACCGACGATCAAGCCGTTCGATTACTTCGTGGCGGCTTCGTAGCGCTCGAGGACGTAGTCCCAGTTGATCAGGCTGTCGACGAAGGCTTCGAGGTATTTCGGGCGGGCATTGCGGTAATCGATGTAATAGGAATGCTCCCAGACATCGACGCCGAGGATCGGGTCGGCACCGTGAACCAGCGGGTTTTCGCCGTTCGGGGTCTTGGAGATGGCGAGCTTGCCGTCCTTGACGGAGAGCCAGGCCCAGCCGGAACCGAACTGGGTCGTGCCGGCGGCGATGAAATCGGCCTTGAACTTGTCGTAGCCGCCGAGGTCGGACGTGATTGCTGCTTCGAGCTTGCCCGGCAGCTTGTTGCCGCCGCCGCCCTTCTTCATCCACTTCCAGAAATGGACGTGGTTGTAGTGCTGGGCGGCGTTGTTGAAGAGGCCCTGATTGGTGCCGAAGGATTTCTTGACGACGTCCTCCACGGACAGATCGGCCAGGCCGGCTTCGGCAGCGAGCTTGTTGCCGTTGTCGACATAAGCCTTGTGGTGCTTGTCGTGGTGGAATTCGAGCGTCTCTTTCGACATGAAGGGCGAAAGGGCTTCGTAGTCGTAGGGGAGTTCGGGAAGTTCGAAAGCCATTGGTCTACTCCTTGTTCGGCACACACCGTAGGTAAAGCGTCGTGCGGGAACATAGGAGCGCGGGGGCCAAGAGGCAACGGTAACTTTGCCAAAAATCAAGCCAATCGCGTCAAGAACTTGTTGAAATTTCAAGATACAAGAAATGGGCCAGATCACCGATTCGGAGCCCGTTCGATGAAGATCACCTCTGCTCTTGTCGCAGCCCTCATTGCATCCAGCGTCACCGTCGCGCACGCCTCCTCCGACGACGCCTGGTCCAGTTTCCAGGCCGAAGTCGCCAAGGCTTGCGTCACCGCCGCCAAGGGGCTGATCGAGAACGGCAAGGCGCTGGTCGACCCGTTCGGCAGCCAGAGCTACGGGCTCGCCGTCGTCTCCGGCAAGGCGGTCGGTGTCAAGGTGACGATCAGCACCATCTGCGCCTTCGACAAGAAGACCCGCAAGGCCGAAATCGGCGGCGAGATTTCCGCCGACAAGCTGATGGTGAAGACGGGGAAATAGACGTCGCCGCCAGCGCGGGTCCGTGACCACGGCAGCGAAACTGCCATGTCCCCCAGCAGCGATATTTGATGCCTCGTCTCCGCCGGCGCTCTTCGGGTGACGCGGGAACCTTTGGTCCCGGCGGAGAATTTAAAGCAGATGCCCGTGGCCAAGAGGAGGCTTGATGTCCTTCGATTTCCTGACCCCCGAATTCCTGATCTTCGTCGCCATAGGCTTCTTCGCACAGATCGTCGACGGGGCGCTCGGCATGGCTTTCGGGGTGCTGACGACGACCAGCCTGCTTGCCATCGGTGTTGCGCCTGCCGCGGCGAGCGCCATGACCCACGTGACCGAGTGTTTCACCACCGCAGCCTCGGGACTGTCGCATCACTACAACCGCAATGTCGATTGGCGGCTGGTGGTCAGGTTGGCGCCAGCCGGCATGGTCGGCGGAGCGGTCGGCGCCTATGTCCTGTCGAATATCGACGGCAAGGCGATCGAGCCCTTCGTCTCGGTCTACCTGATCGCCATCGGCCTCTTCATCCTCTACAAGGCCTTCCGCCCGAAATGGCCGCGCGATGTGCGCGACTGGATCGTGCCCTTTGTGGGCGGCGGGGGCGGGTTGCTGGATGCGATGGGCGGCGGCGGATGGGGGCCGATCGTCACCAGTTCGCTGCTCGGCCGCGGCCACGACGCCAAAAAGGTGATCGGCTCCACCAACCTGACCGAATTCGCCGTCACCACGGTGATTTCCGCCACCTTCATCGTCACGCTCGGCTGGTCGGAACTTTCCTCCGCCCTCGGCCTGATCCTCGGCGGTGTCCTGGCGGCGCCGATCGGTGCCTTCATCGTCCGGCACCTGCCGGTCAAACCCCTGATGATCGTCGTCTCGATGATCATCATCGGCACGGCTGCGGTCCGGCTTGTGTGAAGGAGGCATAGGACGGGCCAGACTGGCGGCCGCACGCAGAATATGGCAGACTTGCCTGATGAAGGACGACGCCGAAATCTCCGAGGACCTCAGCCGCCGTGTGGATCAGCTCGCGGCCCGCTCCAGGCTGACGCGCGGGCAGATCATCGAAGACGCGCGGGCTCACGGTCGATCGCTCGCCTGGCAGGAAAAGTGGATCGCCGGCGTCGAGGCCGGACTTGCCGACGCCGACAACGGTGATTTCGCGACGGAGGCGGAAATCGCTGCCGTGTTGACCAAATACGGGCCAGCCTGAGCCTTCCGTGCGGATCGTTTTCACGCGGCGATATCTGCGAGAATTGGCAAGCATCGGAGATTATATCGGCGAGCGTAACCCGCGTGCGGCAGCCCGCGTTATGCACGAGATTCACTCGAAGACTGCTCGGCTGCTATCGGACAATCCCTTTATCGGGCGCCACGGTGAAATCGGTGGCACGCGCGAGCTGGTGATCGTCAGCACGCCTTACGTCGTCGCCTATCGCGTGACGGAAAATCAGGAGTGTGAGAGCGAAATAGCGCGCCTTGCCCGATTGTGATAGGCTTGCCCGCGAACAGGAACCGACCTATGCGCCCGAACCGATCGATTACCATCTCCCTGCCGGACGACATGGCCGAGTTCGTCCAGAAGAAGGTCGCGTCCGGCGAATTTGCCGACGAGAGTGAGGTGGTCGCCGAAGGATTGCGGTATCTGGCGGACCATGATGCGGGAATAGAGAGCTGGCTGCGAGACGAGGTCGTGCCGACCATCACGGCGCATGATCCTTCCAAGGCAATTCCGATCAGCGAAGTCCGTCGGCGCATCAATGCGCATATGGATGCGCGCGACAAAGACACCCGCCTCCCCGAATGAGATATCGGGTCGTTTTCGATCCGGCAGCGGATGCCGACCTGACCGAACTCTATGATTATATTGCTCCGAAAGCCGGCCGCGCCATTGCACGGCGGTATATCAACCAACTCGTCGGCCACTGCGCGGCCTTGAAACCTTCCCCACCCGCGGCACGAGACATGACGAGCTCGGCTCCGGTATCCGTATTGTCGGCTTCAAGCGGAAAGCCAGCATCGTCTTTCGCATCGATGCAGACGTCGTGACGATCATGCGCATTCTACATCGGGGCAAAAGCCTCGGCGGCGCGGACGATATCGAGGACGACGAACTCTAATTTACCCCCTGCCCCGCCCGTCGCCGCCCGAAGGCCTCAGGCCTCGTCGCCGGGGGAGCGGGCCCAGTCCATGTAGAGTTCCAGCGCCTTGCGGGCGACCGGGCCTTCCTGGAGCTGGCGTTCCTCGAAGCGGTTGACCGGCACGATCTTGGAATAGTTGCCGGAGGTGAAGATCTCGTCGGCATCCATGAAATCCGCGACCGTCAGCGTCGTCTCGCGCACGTCGAAACCGCCGCGGCGCAGCAGGCCGATGACGCGCGAGCGGGTGATGCCGGCAAGGAAGGTGCCGTTGGCGATCGGCGTCATGATCACCCCGTCCTTGACCATGAAGATGTTCGAGGAGGCGGTCTCGGCGACATTGCCGTTCATGTCGCGGGCGAGCGCATTGTCGAAGCCGCGGCTGCGGGCTTCCATGATCATGCGGCCGCTATTGGGATAAAGGCTGCCGGTCTTGGCGCCGGTGATCGCCACTTCCGGGTTCGGGCGGCGATAGGGCGAGACGGTCAGCGACGAGGGTTTGGCGGTCTGCATCGGTGCCTCGAACAGGCAGAGCGCAAAACGGGTCGATTCCGGATCGGCGGTGACGACGCTGTAGGGCATGCCGTGTTCGGACCAGTACATCGGCTTGATGTAGATCGCCGTCTTGCCGTCGAACTTCTTGACGCCCTCCCAGGCGAGCGCCTCGATCTCCTCTGCCTGCATCACCGGCTGCATGCCCATGTTCGTGGCCGATCGGTTGACGCGCTGGCAATGCAGGTCGATGTCCGGCGCGATGCCGTCGAACCAACGGGCGCCGTCGAACACGGTGGAGCCGAGCCACATGGCATGCGAGGTTGGGCCGATCAGCTTCGGATTGCCCTCCAGCCATTCGCCGTCCACGAAGGTCCAGGTGGTGGTGCGGGGGGCGGTGTTGACGGACATGGCGGTCTCCTTAACGCTTCAAAATTGCGGGGTGAGTGAAGTCCGGCCCCGCCGCCGAGGTCAAGCGATAATATGAAATGGATCATCACAAAAATTGATATTTTTGACCATGGTGACCGGCGCGGCGGAGTGCCATGTTCCAGCGAGGCATCATTCCAGGAAGACAGCCCAGGAAGACAGCGATGGCGTGGTCGGCGGAGCAATATGTGAAATTCGAGGACGAGCGGACGCGCCCGGCGCGCGATCTTCTGGCGCAGGTGCCGCCCGGCTCGGTGGCCCGCGCCTACGACCTCGGCTGTGGGCCAGGCAATTCGACGGAGCTGATCGCGGAGCGTTTCGGAGCGGCCAATGTCGCCGGCCTCGACAGTGACGACAACATGCTGACGGCTGCCCGCAAGCGCCTGCCAGGCACGACATTCCTGAAGGCGGATCTCAACAGCTGGGTGCCGGAAGAGCCGGCCGACCTGCTTTACGCCAATGCGGTGTTCCAGTGGGTGCCGGACCATATTTCCGTGCTCGCCCGGCTGATGGACCACCTGAGACCCGGCGGCGTGCTGGCGGTACAGATGCCGGACAACCTCTCCGAACCCAGCCATGTGCTGATGGAAGAAACCGGTGCGACCGGCCCGTGGAAGGCGGCCTTCGAAGGCGGCCGAGTACGCCGGGCGACGCTGCCGCCGCCGGCCGACTATTTCAACCGGCTGATGCCGAAATCGGCCCGCGTCGATGTCTGGCACACGGTCTATTACCACCCGCTTGTCGATGCGCCCGCGATCGTCGAATGGGTCCAGGCGACCGGGCTTCGGCCCTATCTCGACGCAGCCGGCCCCGAGCATCGGCAAGCCTTCGCGGCGGATTATACCGCCCGCATCGCCAAGGCCTATCCGCCAATGGCCGACGGGCGGGTGCTGTTGCGCTTCCCGCGGTTCTTCATCATCGCGGTGAAGGCCTGAAGAAGATCGTCAAGGAGTACCCGGCGGCGGAGCCAGCGGGTTTTGCGGCTGAGGCTGCGTGACTTCCATCCGGCCGAGGCCGGCATCGTTCATCCAGATGATGCTCAGGACACAACCGACCAGGATCAACAGCACCGCGATAAAAAGCCAACGCATCAGTTCAGTAACTCCGCTCTTCAGTCATCGAGAAAGTTTCCAGACGGAAACATTCCGTGATCCTTGGAGCAAAACATCTGGGCGTCGGTGCGGCAACGCAGCAAATCGGCGATCCCGAGACAGCAAAACGGAGAACCAGGCCGCCGAAACAGCCGGAAAACAGGAGGGAACGGGCCGGGAAACAGGTTGACTCGGCTCCGGTGCGCTTGCACTCTTCAGCCTTGCCACTTTCCTCGTCCTGCCGAAAAGCCGTTCGAAGCCATGCCGAAACCATCCACGTTGTCGCTCACCCAGGATCTCGTCGACCTCTGCTTTCGCGAGGAGACCGATCCCGGCCCGCCCGCCACCTGGGAGCCGCTGACCGACGACGACTACATACAGATCGCCGATCGCCTGGCGGCGGAAGTCGGCGAGGATCCGCTCTGGGTGTTCGCCTATGGCTCGCTGATCTGGAAACCGGGCTTCGACAGCATCGCCTGCCAGCGGGCGGCCGCCTATGGCTGGCATCGCTCCTTTTCGCTCAGGATCGAGCGCGGCCGCGGCTCGCCGGCACAGCCGGGGCTGATGATGATGCTGTCGCGCGGCGGCCGCTGCGACGGGGTGATCTATCAGGTTGCCGACGACGACAAGCGCGTCCAGATCGAAAAAGCGTTGCGCCGCGAGATCAGCCATCGCGACAGCCTTGCCTCGTTCCGCTGGCTGCCGGTGCGGACCCAGGCCGGCGAGACCGTGCGGGCGCTGACCTTCTGGGTGGGCGGTACCAGCAGGCGTATCGTCCGGCCGTTATTGCCGCTCGACGAGGTGGCAAGGGTTTTGGCGCGCGCCTGCGGGCATCGGGGATCGTGTGCCGAATATCTCTACAATACCGTCGTGCATCTCGCCGAATTCGGCATCTACGACCGCAATCTCTGGCGGCTGCAGGAAATGGTAGCGGAGGAGATCCGGGGGATGCACGTGCGGGAGAAGGTGGAAGCGGTCGGCGTGGTGGCATGAGCCGAGAGACGGTGCCGTGTCCGCCCCGGCGATCTCGGCAGACCCGGACTGTGCCATAGCCCACAAAACCGATTGCAAAAAGCAATCGGCTCGGTTATCCATAAACCAGTTTCACTTCGCAATCGGTTATGGGAGGCCATCATGCGTCCGGTTCTGTATTCGCATCCATTCTCGTCCTACTGCCAGAAGGTGCTGACCGCGCTCTATGAGAACGGTACCGAGTTCGACACCCGCATGCTCGGGCCGGAGGATCCTTCGGCCTACGAAGACCTCTGCAGCATGTGGCCGGTAAAGCGCTTCCCGGTCCTGCTCGACGGCGAGAAACGGGTCTTCGAATCGTCGATCGTCATCGAATATCTGGGCGTCCATTATCCCGGACCGGTAAAACTGATCCCCACCGACGCGGATGCTGCGCTCGATGTGCGGATGATGGACCGTTTCTTCGACAACTACATTTCCACCCCGCAGCAGAAGGTGGTGTTCAACGCCATCCGGCCGGAAGAACACCGCGATCCATACGGCGTCACGGAAGCGCGCGGCATGCTGGACGCCGCCTATGGCTGGCTTGACGAGCGGATGGCGGGCCGGGAATGGGCGGCGGCCGATGCGTTCAGCCTGGCCGATTGCGCCGCGGCGCCTGCCCTCTTCTACGCGGACTGGACGCACCCGATCGGCGAGCAGTTTGCCAATGTGCGGGCCTATCGCAGCCGGCTGCTCGCCCGGCCGTCTTTTGCGCGTGCGGTGGACGAGGCGCGGCCCTATCGCTCGTTCTTCCCGCTCGGTGCGCCGGACAGGGACTAGGACGGGTCGGCGGAGTGGGCGCCTAGCCTTCAGAACATGCTGTCATTGGCGATCGGCAGGCCGCGCATCGCGGCATAAACCCGCCATACCTCGTGGCGCAGGACCGCGCTCGGACGCACACCGCCGCTGCCGTAATTCTTGTACTTGTCGCGATAGGCTTCCATGAAAACCGTCACCGCCTCGATGACGTCGGCATGCAGTTCCGCCCTGCGGCGCAGTTCCTCCCTCTCTGAACGCAGGCTTTCAAAGTTCTGAACAAGCAGCAGCAGGTCCTCCATCGACATGGCGACATGCGAGCGATCGGCCGAAGCGGCAGCCACCTCCGCCCGGATGCGGGCGATGATTTCATTCAGCTGGTCATTCATGGGATTAGATTCTCCTAGTCCCGCCGATGTGGGTGCCAAAATTGACCAATGCAAGGCGAAACTGTGGCCCGAAAGACACGTTTGCCGATCAACACGACCAGAACGGTCTCTTAAAGTCGCGCCGCGAGGAAGTCGATATAGGTGCGGATGCGCAGGGCGAGGTGCTCGTGGCCGGCATAAACGGCGTGGATTTCCTCGATGTCCTCCGGGTTGAAATCCTCCAGAACCGGTACGAGGCGGCCGGCCTCGATATCCGGCTCCACATGGAAACGCCCGACCCGGCCGATGCCGAGGTGATCCAGGCAGAACTGCCGGATGATCGAGCCGTTGCTCGCCTTCAGGCTTCCGGAAACCGGCAGCAGCTCCCGGGCGCCGGTTTCCGGATCACGAAAAGGCCAGCCTTCGACCGCCCGCCGGAAATTGAAATTGATGCAGTTGTGATCGATGAGCTCGGCCGGCGTCTTCGGCACGCCGTGGCGCTCCAGATAGCCCGGCGATGCGATCACCACCTGGCGGCTCTCGCCGAGCTTTCGCGCCGTCAGCGACGAATTGCGCATCGGCCCGTGGCGGATGGCGATATCGACCCGCTCGCGGATGAGATCGACGATATCGTCGGTGAGGGTGATATCGAGCTGCACATCCGGGAAAAGCTGCTGGAACTCGCAGGTAAGCGGCAGGACATAACGCTCGCCGAAGCCGACCGAAGCGTTGATCGACAGCGGCCCGCGCGGCAGCGTCCGGCCGCCGCCGGAGACCATCTCTTCCGTATCGGCGATCTCGGCAAGAATGCGCTGCGCCCGCGCCAGATAGGTCTCCCCCTCCGGCGTCAGCTGAAGCATGCGGGTGGAGCGGACCACGAGGCGGGCGCCGAGCCTGTCTTCCAGGCGCGTGACCAGCTTGCTGACGGCGGACGGGGAGAGTTTCAGCTTACGGCCGGCCGCCGAGAAGCTTTTCAGCTCGGCGGCAAGGGCAAAGACTTCCATTTCACCGGCGCGGTTGTCCATTTGAGCTCGCTTTCAGATTTCGATCATTTCAGTTGTGCCGTGGCGCCCCCTCTGGCCTGCCGGCCATCTCCCCACAAGTGAGGAGATTGGCTGGGCGCCGGCTTCGCGTGGAGCCCCTCCCCCTTGTGGGGAGGGGTTGGGGAGGGGTCTTCACTCCGCATCAAAACCCCTCCCGCCTGCCGGCCACCCTCCCCACAAGGGGGAGGGTTATGGATGCCGCGCCCTCTTCCCTCGTCTGCAAGATCGCCCAGGCGCGATGATCATGCCGCTTGTGATCTCCCCACCTGTAGGGGAGATGGCCGGCAGGCCAGAGGGGGCGGTCTTGCTCCACCGACGTCATCACCTGTGACTTCACTTCACAAATGATTATCCGCTTATGCGGCTACACAGGCAAGTCCTCCGCGCCGATATTGCGGTGCATCAACTCAATCCCCTCCTCCCAAGGATCAGGACCAAGCCAATGCCTCTCGCTCTCTACGCGCTGACGGCCGGTGCCTTCGGCATCGGGGTCACCGAATTCGTCATCATGGGCCTCTTGATCGATGTCAGCGCCGATCTCGGCGTGTCGATCTCGGCCGCCGGCCTGCTGATTTCCGGCTACGCGCTCGGCGTCGTCGCCGGCGCCCCCATTCTCGGCGCAATCGCCGGCAAATGGTCGCGCAAGACCCTGCTGATGAGCCTGATGGTGGTGTTCACCGTCGGCAATCTCGCCTGTGCGCTCGCACCGGACTACTGGACGCTGATGGCCGCCCGCGTGCTCACCGCATTCGCGCACGCCTCGTTCTTCGGCGTCGGTTCAGTGGTCGCCACCAGCCTCGTCGCCCCGAACAAGAAGGCGTCCGCCATCGCCATCATGTTCACCGGCCTCACCGTCGCCAACATTCTCGGCGTGCCGTTCGGCACCTGGCTCGGCCAGGCCTATGGCTGGCGCTCGACCTTCTTTGCCGTCACCCTGATCGGCGTCGTGGCGCTCGCCGTCATCGCGCTGTTCGTCCCGAAGGACAAGGCTGCGGACGACCAGGAGGAAAGCTCGCAGGGTGCGCTTGCCGTGCTCGGCCGCCGCCCGGTCCTGCTCGGGCTTTTGATCACCGTCTTGAGCTGGGTCGGCGTGTTTGCGGGGTTCACCTATATCGCTCCGATCCTCACCGAGGTCACCGGCTTTTCGGAAGCCGCCGTCTCGCCGATCCTGCTCGTCTTCGGCGGCGGACTGGTGATCGGCAACCTGGCCGGCGGCTGGCTGGCAGACCGGCATCTGGTGCCGACCATCGTCGCCAGCCTGATCGCGCTGTCCGTCGTGCTTCTGGGCCTGACCGCAGCGATCCACCAGCCGATACTGGCCGTCATCGCCATCGGCCTGTTCGGCGCCGCAGCCTTCGCCACTGTCTCGCCGCTGCAGATGTGGGTGCTGCAGAAGGCCGAAGGTGCCGGCCAGGGGCTGGCCTCGTCGTTCAACATCGCCGCCTTCAATCTCGGCAATGCGATCGGCGCCTGGCTCGGCGGCATGGTCATCGACCATGGCCCGGGTCTCGGCTCGGTCACCCTGATCGCCGGCCTGGTGCCGCTCGCAGCGCTTGCCGTCGCCCTCTTCGCCATCCGGCTGGACAAGCGCCAGATCGCCATCAGCGGCGCTTCTGCCCTCTCCTCCCCTGCCGAATAATTTTTGCACCCAAGGAACACGACCATGGAATATCGCAATCTCGGACAATCCGGCCTCAAGGTGCCGGTGCTCAGCTTCGGAGCCGGCACATTCGGCGGTTCCGGCCCGCTGTTCAGCCACTGGGGCACGACAGATGTCGAAGAGGCCCGCCGCCTCGTCGACATCTGCCTGGAGGCCGGCGTCAACCTGTTCGACACGGCCGACGTCTATTCGAACGGCGCTTCGGAAGAGGTGCTCGGCCAGGCGATCAAGGGCCGGCGCGACGAGGTGCTGATCTCCACCAAGGCCAGCCTGCCGACCGGCGACGGGCCGAACGACTGGGGCTCGTCGCGCTCCCGCCTGATCCGCTCCGTGGAGGCCGCGCTGAAGCGGCTCGGCACCGACCATATCGACATCTTCCAGCTGCACGCCTTTGATGCCTCGACGCCGGTGGAGGAAGTGGTCTCGACGCTCGACCAGCTCGTGAAGGACGGCAAGCTGCGTTATATCGGCGTTTCCAACTTCTCCGGCTGGCAGATCATGAAGTCGCTGGCGGCGGCCGAGAGGCATGGGCTGACCCGCTATGTGGCGAACCAGGTCTATTATTCGCTGATCGGCCGCGATTACGAATGGGACCTGATGCCGCTCGGCCAGGACCAGGGGCTCGGCGCACTGGTCTGGAGCCCGCTCGGCTGGGGCCGCCTCACCGGCAAGATCAGCCGCGGCAAGCCGATCCCGCAAGGCAGCCGGCTGCATGAGACGGCGGATTTCGGCCCGCCGGTGGAGGACGAACTGCTTTACCGGGTGGTCGATGCGCTGCAGGCGGCGGCTGACGAAACCGGCAAGAGCGTGCCGCAGGTGGCGATCAACTGGCTGACCAGCCGGCCGACCGTTTCCTCGGTCATCATCGGCGCCCGCAACGAGGAGCAGCTTCGCCAGAATCTTAGGGCCGTCGGCTGGTCGCTGACGGCAGAGCAGATCGGCAGGCTCGATGCGGCCAGTGCCGTCACTGCCCCCTACCCGCATTTCCCCTATCGGCGGCAGGAGGGCTTTGCCCGCCTCAATCCGCCCATCTCCGGCTGACGCCCCCGAAAACTCGGGTGGTTGATCCGTCACCGAATCGGTCCATGTAATAGGGGCCTCATTCCGCCCGGCCGTTTGCCGGGCTTTTCTTCAGGAGTTCGATATGTTCACAGTCAGCGCCAATGGCGCCAACATCCCCGCCCTCGGCTTCGGCACATTCCGCATGCCCGACGAGGACGTCGCCCGCGTGCTGCCGGAAGCCCTGAAGCTCGGTTTTCGCCATGTGGATACCGCGCAGATCTACAAGAACGAAGCGGCCGTCGGCGACGTGTTGTCCAAGTCCCGCATCCCGCGCGCCGACATCTTTCTCACCACCAAGGTCTGGGTCGATCGCGTCGGCCATGCCGCCTTCATCGCCTCGGTCGATGAGAGCCTGGCCAAGCTGAAGACCGACTATGTCGACCTGCTTCTCCTCCACTGGCCGCAGAGCGAAATGCCGCTCGCCGACCGCATGGGCGCGCTGAACGAGTTGAAAAAGGCCGGCAAGGTCAGGAATATCGGGGTCTCCAACTTTTCGACCGCGCTGATCGCCGAGGCGGTGAAGCTTTCGGATGCCCCGCTTGCCACCAACCAGGTGGAATACCATCCCTATCTCGACCAGACCAAGGTTCTGGCCGAGGTCGCCAGGCACGGCATGTCGCTGACCGCCTATTACCTGATGGCGAACGGCGCGGTGCCGGGCGACGAAGTGCTGAAGGATATCGGCTCCAGGCACGGCAAGACGGCCGCGCAGGTGACGCTGCGCTGGGCGATCCAGCAGAAGGACGTAATCGCGCTTTCCAAGACCGCGACCGTTTCCCGTCTGCCGGAAAATTTCGACGTGTTCGATTTCGCGCTGTCGGAAGAGGAAATGCAGGCGATCCACGCGCTCGCCAAGCCGACCGGCCGCATCGTCAGCCCGGGGCACCTTGCGCCGGAATGGGATGTTTGACCTTCATCGACAAAGCCGACACGATGCGCCGGGGATCTCCGGCGCATTTTTCGTTTCTAGAGGAAAGCCAATGACCGAGAGCAAAAAGCCTATGGCCCACAACTCACTGGCCATTGAGGATGACGCGCCGGATTTGACGGAAAGCCCGTGGGCGGAAAAACTCGCAGCTGCGCCGGTCGTCCCTGGTCGTTCGGGCTGGCAGTCCCGTATTAACGACGTCCTGAGGGCATGGCTCGCCAGGAGGTGAGAAAGGCCGCCGGAAAGATCCGGAGGCCTTCCTTGGTCAAAGCCAGCCTCTCCGCTTGAAATACAGATAGGGCATGGCCATCGAGAAGATCATCAGCGCGATCGCGGCGTGATAGCCGTAGTGCCATTGCAGTTCCGGCTGGTAGGCGAAGTTCATGCCGTAGATCGAGGCGACCAGGGTCGGCGGCAGGAAAACGACCGAGGCGACCGAGAAGATCTTGATGATCTGGTTCTGCTCGAGATTGATCAGTCCCAGCGTCGCATCCAGCAGGAAATTGATCTTGCCGGACAGGAAAGCCGAGTGGTCGCCGAGCGAGGTGGCGTCCCGCTGCAGCAGTTTCAGGCGCTGGCGCAGTTCCTTCGGCAGCTTGCGGTCGACGCCGTCGAGGGCTGCGTAATAGGCCACGACTCTGGAGACGCTGACGAGGCTTTCGCGCACGACGGTGATGAACTCGCCCTTCTGGCCGACCTCGCGGATGAGGTCCTGCAGGTCGCGGGTCTTCTTGTTGGCCTTGGCGGCCTTGGTCGAAAAGACTTCCTGCGAAATCTGGTCGATCTCGGTGCCGAGCCGTTCCAGCGTGTCGGCCATGCGGTCGATGATCGCCTCGATCAGGCCGGTCATGATCAGCTCGCCGTAACCGCAATGCAGGCCCGCGCCGTTCGGCTTGCGGGCGCGCGCCATGAAGGCATCGAAGGGGCGCGGCTCGGCATAACGGACGGTGACCAGGACCTGGCCCTTGACGATGAAGGTGACCGGAACTTTTCGCGGCGTGCCGGCATCGGGCCTGGTCAGCACCGTCATGGTCATGAACTCGGCGCCATCCTCCTGGTAGAGGCGGGCGGAGAGTTCGATATCCTCCATCTCGTCCATGGTCGGCACGGTGATGCCGAGGCGCTCGCCGACGATGCGCTCCTCGTCGGGCGTCGGGCTGACGAGGTCATACCAGACGACTGCAGGAGTTGCGGGGGCGGACGTGACCGGTGCCGACGGATCGGTAGCGACCGGCGCTGCGGCAACGGCCGGCACATCGGAGGCGACGGAAACAAGACGATCGAGGTCGTAGGCATGGATGCGCAGCATGACGGCTCCTTTTTCGGACCATCGGTCCCTTCGGAGCACGCATCCTTTCGAGAAGGACTAGAGCCCCGGAGGAACGGGTCGGTATGATGACGTCGAACTTCGACTGTCGGGGTTCATCTCAATTGTCCTTTGAAAGAGTGGCGCCCGGTCGGGCGTCACTTCGCTTTGGAAATGTGCCTTAAAGGACGAAAAGTCAATGGCTTTTCTGTCGCAGCCGCAGGGCCTCCGGATTAACAATTGGAAAGGCTTAACTTCACTCCGGAGAGACCGGATGATGGAGGAAGGTTGGCCAGCCCAGAGCCAAACCGAATGATCGACCCGGTCATCTCGTGACACGGAAATCGACCGGCTTTTCCGCGAGCGCCGTCGGCCGTCGCTCCACGCCGGAAACCGACGCGCCGGGCGGGCCATGCCGGAAACGCTCGATCATTTGCGATATGCCGGCGGGTGATCCGGTTATCAAAGCAAGGACGGAACCATCCCCCTCGTTGCGGACCCAGCCCGTCAAACCCAGCCGTTCCGCTTCCTCACGGGTCCAGGCACGGAAACCGACGCCTTGTACCCTTCCCGTTATCCGCACCATGACGGCCTCGTCATCATCGGACATGGCAACCTCCCATCTTGGGGCTACTCTCATTGACATGGAGAGTGCGAAACCCAGGACAAGCCCTGCAAGGTGCCGACAATATCCGATTGGCCCCTCGCCGGTCTCATCGCCCTGGATTCGACAAAAAAGCCGCCGGCCTCGCGGCCAGCGGCTTGATGTGTCGAAAGGTGCTGATCAGACGAACTGGCTGAGCCCAGGAACCGAAGCAATGACGGTATCGACCACCTCGTCGCCGGCGTGTTCGCGGGCGACAGCCATGGTTTCCTTGGCAAGGCCGGTGATTTCGCCCATGCCGAGACCCTGGCTCATCAGCTGCTGGCCGAGCGCCATGACGCCGCCGCCGAAGCTTGCCATCAGGCCGCCGAGGAGACCGCCGCCGCCGGCACCTTCGCCGTTGAACTTGGCGACCAGTTCGGAAGCGCCCGGGATAGCCTCGATCATCTTGGCGACCGCGCCGTCATCTGCCTCGCGCTGCAGGAAACCGAGCATCATGCCGATCGCCTTTTCGGCGACGTCAGGGGCAATGCCGACATTCTCGGCGACGCGGGAAACCAGTTCGTTCATCAATCTCTCCTGAAGGTTTTGACGTTCACGTCAAGGTAATACACACAGTCTTCGCCGAAGCCAACAGGGAGCGTCAAGCATCTCAAGACTTCATGCTTCGCCGGAACTCTCGCCCACGGTATCGGCCATGTGGGCGCCGCGAGCGCCCAAGGGTTTCGGCCTACCCGTGGTCGAATCGCGGGCGGCCTGGTGTTCGAGTTCGGCATTGATCCCGGCACCGACGATGATGACCGATGTTGATGTCCGGACCATGAAACAGATCGGCGCGCCGAGCGCGCCTTAGGTGGGGTGGCGTTGCAATCGGTAATATCCCCCAGTTAGACGGAAACTGCAATCGAGGCGGCGAGCCACAGGCGACGGCCGAGAATGCCGCTCCATCGCCACAGAGGCGCCGGAAGACGTCCTTCAGACCGAGGGCGGGGATTATTTCTTCCGGGCATTCGCCTCGCGGCCCCTGTTCCTTTCCAATGCGGCCGCCGTTTCGACGCTCGTCATGTCTACCCAGCTTTCCCATCGCGGACGAGCTTCAAGCAGTCTCGTTGCCGTTGCCCGGCGCCTCCGCACATCCTATAAGCAATGGGCAGAGAACGCGGTCAGGGAGCGCATAGTTGCATGGACGATACGGGAAAGCTCTTCATCGGCGGCAGCCGCAAGCCGGACGATTCGCTCAACAAATCTGAATATCTCGAATTGAAGTTCGGTAACCGCCACGGTCTCGTCACCGGCGCTACCGGCACCGGCAAGACGGTGACCCTGCAGGTGCTCGCCGAGGGTTTTTCCAAGGCCGGCGTGCCCGTGTTCGCCGCCGACATCAAGGGGGATCTCTCCGGCATCGCCATGAAGGGAGAGTCGAAGGATTTCCTCCTCAAGCGTGCCGAGCAGATCGGCTTTGCGGACTATGATTTCGAACAGTTCCCGGTGATTTTCTGGGATCTGTTCGGCGAAAAGGGCCACCGGGTGCGCACCACCATTGCCGAGATGGGCCCGCTCCTGCTGTCGCGCCTGATGGACGCGTCCGAGCCGCAGGAAGGCGTCATCAACATCGCCTTCAAGATCGCCGACAAGGCGAACCTGCCGCTGCTCGACCTCAAGGATTTCGCCTCCCTGCTGAACTACATGGCGGAGAATGCCAGCGAGCTTTCCAGCCAGTTCGGGCTGATCTCGAAGGCGTCCGTCGCCTCGATCCAGCGTGGGCTGCTGGTGCTGGAACAGCAGGGCGCCGAGCATTTCTTCGGCGAACCGGCGCTGAAGATTTCAGACATCATGCGCACCAACCCGAACAACGGCTACGGGCAGATCTCGGTGCTGGCCGCCGACAAGCTGATGATGAACCCCAGGCTTTACGCCACCTTCCTCCTGTGGCTGCTCTCGGAACTGTTCGAGGAGCTGCCGGAAGTGGGCGATCCGGCCCAGCCGAAGCTGGTATTCTTCTTCGACGAGGCGCATCTCCTGTTCAACGACGCGCCGAAGGTGCTGACCGAGCGCGTCGAACAGGTGGTGCGGCTGATCCGCTCCAAGGGCGTCGGCGTCTATTTCGTTACCCAGAACCCGCTCGACGTGCCTGAAACCGTGCTCGCCCAGCTCGGCAACCGGGTGCAGCATGCGCTCCGCGCCTATACCCCGCGCGAGCAGAAGGCGGTGAAGACGGCTGCCGACACGTTCCGCCCTAATCCGGATTTCGACTGCGCCACCGCGATCACCAATCTCGGCACCGGCGAGGCGCTGGTCTCGACGCTCGAAGGCAAGGGCGCGCCTTCGATGGTGGAACGCACGCTGGTGCGTCCACCCTCCGGCCGCATCGGCCCGCTTTCCGATCCGGAGCGGCAGACGATCATGGACCGCAGCCCGTTACTCGGCCTCTATGACGAGGACCTCGACCGCGAATCCGCCTTCGAAATCCTCGCCGCCCGCGCCAAGCAGGCCGCCGATGCCGCGGCCGCCAGGAAGGCGCAGGACGAGCTGCAGTCCGCCCCGCCCGCCGGCTCCGGAGAAACGACCGGCTGGACGCTGCCGGGCTTCGGCGGCAAGGACGACGACGACGACGATCGCAACCGGCCCCAGCCGCGCCGCTCCGGCTATCAGCGCGAGACGATCATCGAAGCGGCGATGAAGAGCGTGACGCGGACGGTTGCGACGCAGGTGGGACGGGCGATCGTGCGGGGGATTTTGGGGAGCTTGAAGCGGTAGTTTTGGGGCAGACGGGTAGATTGCTACCGAGTACGATCATAGACGTTGAGCGGCTGGGCCTACCCCCTCTGCCCTGCCGGGCATCTCCCCCACAAGGAGGGAGATCGGATGGGGCTTGCGGCCCTGCCCTAATCAACATGCAGACTTGGCGATAGATTGCGGACGCGGTCCAATGGGCAGTTGAGAGCCGGCCTCTGGCCAATCTCCCCCCTTGTGGGGGAGATGCCCGGCAGGGCAGAGGGGGGTGCGCCGCGCCACGAAGCCGATCGGGCTTTACGTCGACCTCGATTCCTTACCGCTTGCGCACAAACTCCGTCCGCAGCACCAGGCCCTTGATGGCGTCGTGGCGGCAGTCGATCTCTTCGGGGTTGTCGGTCAGCCTGATCGACTTGATAACCGTGCCCTGCTTCAGGGTCTGCCCTGCGCCCTTGACCTTCAGGTCCTTGATGAGGGTGACGGAATCGCCGTCCTTCAGCACGTTTCCGGACGCATCGAGTACCTCGACGGCACCCGCGGCTGCGGCCGCGGCCAGCTCCGAAGCCGGGCGCCACTCGCCGGTCGCTTCGTCATAAACGTATTCGTCGTCATCGCCTGCCATCGGCGTCTCTCCTGAAATCAACAATTCGCCGGTCCGGCGTGGCCGCTTATACCAGCCGAACCGTCCTGAGCAAGCCTGCGGCGCCAGGGCAGACCACACATCGTCCCGTTGCATTCGCTTGAGGGCAATGGTATTTCTCTGACGTGCTTTTCAAGAGAAAGGAGGGTCACGTGCACAATTTCTATTTCCGGTACCACCGGACACATGGCCCCGTCGACGCCCTGCAAACGCATTTGCAGGGCTGACCAGAGGCCGTTTCTCTCAAAGCTTCCCCTTCCTGGTCTGCCCTTGGTGGCCGCAGCGCCGAGTTTTTCGCTCGTGCGTGTTCGCGATTTTCACATGCTGCAAGCGACTGCATCGATCATGGCCCGAGCGCCATCGATGCCCTGCGCCTGCGGCCAAGACCAGAGAACGACAATGAGCCTCATCAACCTCCGCAATCTTGGAATTACCCTGTCCAGCCCGCTGTTTTCCGGGCTTAACCTCACCGTCAATGCCGGCGACCGGATCGGCATCGTCGCCGCCAACGGGCGCGGCAAATCCACGCTCCTGAAATGCATAGCCGGCACGCTTGACGCGACCGAGGGCGAGATCACCCGAAGCCGCGGGCTGGCGATCGGCATGGTGGAGCAGAACGTGCCCCCTGCCCTGATGCCAGCGACCTTCCGCGATGCGGTGCTGAAGGCGCTGCCGGCGGACCAGGTCGAGAGCGAAAGCTGGCGCGCCGACGTGGCGCTCGAAGGGATGGAGGTGCCGGAGGAGTTGCGCGAGCGGCCGCTTTCCGCGCTGAGCGGCGGCTGGCAAAGACTGGCGCTGATCGCCCGGGCCTGGGTGACGGAGCCGGATGTGCTTTTGCTCGATGAGCCGACCAACCATCTCGACCTTGCCAAGATCGCACTTCTGGAAGACTGGCTGAACGCCCTGCCCCGCGACACGCCGGTGATCCTGTCGAGCCACGACCGCGCGTTTCTCGACGCCGTCACCAACCGCACGCTTTTTCTGCGGCCGGAGAATTCTCAAGGTTTTTCCTTACCTTACAGCCGGGCACGGATGGCGCTGGATGAGGCGGACGCGGCGGATGCGAAGCGTTACGAGCGGGACATGAAGACGGCCGACCAGCTGCGCCGGCAGGCGGCCAAGCTCAAGAATATCGGCATCAATTCGGGCAGCGACCTGCTCGTGGTCAAGACCAGGCAGCTGAAGGAGCGGGCCGAAAAGCTGGAGGACGCGGCAAGGCCGGCGCATCTGGAACGCTCGGCCGGCGCCATCCGCCTCGCCAATCGGGGTACCCATGCCAAGGTGCTGGTGACGCTGGAGGATGCGGCGGTGACGACGCCGGACGGCACAATCCTGTTCAGGACCGGCAAGCAGTTCATCTGCCAGGGTGACCGGATCGTGCTGCTCGGCCGCAACGGCACCGGCAAGACGCGGCTGGTGACTATGCTGCGCCAGGCGATCACCGAGCCTTCCGTGACGGTCACCGGCATCAGGGCGACGCCGACGCTGATCCTCGGTTACGGCGACCAGTCGCTCACCGATCTCGACGACCGGCAGACGCCGCACGGAACGATCATCCACCGCTTCGACATCGGCGACCAGAGGGCCCGCTCGCTGCTGGCCGGTATCGGCATTACGGTGGAGATGCAGGCAAGGCCGGTCGGAGAGCTTTCGGGCGGACAGAAGGCGCGGCTCGGCCTCCTGGCGCTGCGGCTGCGCGAGCCGAATTTCTACCTGCTCGACGAACCGACCAACCATCTCGACATCGACGGGCAGGAAGCGCTCGAAGGCGAGCTGATGGCGCATCAGGCCAGCTGCCTGCTGGTTTCCCACGACCGCAGTTTCGTGCGCGCCGTCGGCACACGTTTCTGGGTGATCGACAGAAAGAAGCTGGTCGAGGTCGAGGGGCCGGACGAGTTTTTCGCGGCGAGCCGCGGCTGACGATCGCGGGGAAGCCTGCGCGTCCTTGCGGCTTCCCCGCGCCGAGCTGTCGCAAAAGCTCCTGCAATAACGGGATCTCCGGCTCCGATATTGCGACAGAGTTTTACAGGCGATTTCCTCCGGCGTCATGCCGGCCGAAGCGCGGGGGGAACGATCTTCGGCCGGCGAAAACGGGGAAAATCGAGACAAGGCGTACCTGACGCGTCGGCGCAGGCCGTCGGGCTAGACGCGCGATCTAAGCGGGAACGTATGTCAGCCTGATCACGTCCTCGCCGACGCGATCGGTGGAAACAAGGCGCAGCGGTGGTCGCGGGCCGGCGAAGAATGGCTTGCCGCGACCCAACACGACGGGGTGGAGGTAGAGCCTGTATTCATCGATAAGACCAAGCTCGGTCAGGCTTCCTGCCAGGTCCGGTCCGGAAACGGAAATCTCCCCGGCAAGCCGGGCCTTCAGGTCGCGGATCACCGCCTCGACGTCATCCTCAACAAGGGTGGCGTTGGGACCGACCGATTTCGACGAGCGCGACACAACCCACTTCGGCTGGCGCCGCCACGCCGCCGCGAACTCGCGGTGTTCCGCATCCCACTCGGGACGGTCTTCGTCCCAATAGCGCATGATCTCGTACATGCGGCGACCGTACACACTGCCCGTCAGGTCGCGCACCTGCTCTATCCAGTGACGAAAGAGCGCCGGGCCCGGCGCAAATTCCTGGTGGTCGACATAGCCGTCCAGAGACTGGTTCATTCCAAAGGTGAGCTTCGCCATGCTGCAAAATCTCCATCGCGGATTTATCCGCTAGCTGCCGTTCAGGACGCGGTAGCGGTTGAAAACGGCGCCGTTGGCGAAGGGCGCGGCTTCGATGCGTTCGAGCCTGACCTTGTTGCGCGCCTGGAACATCGGCGTCCCGTCACCGACCGCGACCGGCACGTAATAGATGCCGACCTCATCCACCAGGCCGGCATCCAGATAGGCGGCAGCAAGCGTCGGGCCGGATACGAAGTGTCCCGCCCGGCCTGCGCCTTCAGGTCGCCCATTGCCTCGGCATCGAGGGACGGCAGGATTTTCGTGCGCCGCGTCTTCGCCTCGGTCAGCGTCTTCGAGACGACGATCTTGTCGGTTTGTCGCCAGAGCTCGGCATATTCCGCCTCAAACGGCGTCCCGCCCTGATAGGTCTCCCAGATCGCCATCGTCTCGTACATGCGCCGGCCGTAGACGGCGAGGCCGCAGCGACGCCCCTCCCGGTTGGCGTGGCCATGCACCTGCGCATCGATATGCCCCCAGTCGAAATCGCCGGCAGCATCGTTGATATAGCCATCGAGCGAGACCATCATCTCGAACACGAGCTTTGCCATCGGTTCATCCTCACATCTTTCGCTTTCAAGGGCGAGGGATTGCGGCCATCACGCCGCCTCGATCAGCAGCGCGGTCAACTCCTCCGGCATGTCGATCGGTATATCGTGGCCGCAGGGAAGGTTGTGCACCGTCCAGCCCGGCGCGCCGTGGAATTTCTGCGACATCTCACCGAACGGGCCGTTCCAGCCGGTGGCGACGATGAAGGTCTTTTTCGGCACGCGCTCGTAGGCACCGGTGACCTTCAGCTTCTGCCGGAACGTGCCGGACGGCTGCGGCGTCGCCTTCGGGGCGGCCCAGATCTCGTCTTCTTCGCGCAGGTGACCGCCCGGACCTTCCGGCACCAGGATCATCGGCGCGGAATAATCGCCTTCCGGATCGTAGTCGGTAAAGCTCATGCCGTCTTCGGGAATAAAGGCTTCGACATAGACGATCGACCGGATGCGCTCACGGATGCGCTCGACGACGCCGGTGGCGACGATGCCGCCATAGGAATGGCCGACGAGCACGATATCCGTCAGGTCCTTGTAGATCGCCTCGTTGACGAGATCGTCGATATGGGTGTCGAGGTTGACGGTCGGGCTCGCCAGGTGCTTGCGCTCGCAGAGCCCGGTCAGTGTCGGCGCATAGGCGCGGTGACCCTTCGCATGCAGGCGGGCCAGCACCCGATCCCAGGACCAGCCGCCGGTCCAGGCGCCGTGGGCGATCAGGAAGGTCAGTTTCGGATCCGTCATGTTTTCCCTCAACCAGTTGCGCCTTGCAATTGGCATACACTACCAAACCGATTTCATTTTGCAATCAGTTTATCGAAACGCACAAATGGTAAGGCCCCCACCCTTCCGGGACATGCCCGGCGTCTTTTCAGCGCCTCGCATGCACTTCGGAGTGGGGGCCTGTACCAGCCAAACAGACTGTTCTGCCTATTTCTTCCCACTCAGCGCGAAGAAGGCGCCCTGTGGATCGAGGGCCTGGACGATCCAGGAACCGCCGGGGACCTCCATCGGGCCGTGAATGACCTTGCCGCCGCCGGCGGTCAGCCGGGCAATCGCGGCATCGATCGAATCGACGATGAAGTAGTAGCACCAGCAGGCCACCGGAACGTCCGCCGGCTTGGTCATCATGCCACCGATCTGGCGTCCGTTATGGGAGAAGATGTGGTAGATACCCATCGGCCCCATGTCGAAATCGTGGTCGAGCGTCCAGCCGAACATCTTGCCGTAGAAATCGAGCGCTTCCTTGCCGTTGGCGGCATAAAGCTCGCGCCAGCCGACATTGCCGACGGCATCCCAGGCAAGTTCCGCCGGCGGGTTTTCCATCGGCAGCGGCGTCATGATGCAGATGACCGCGCCATGCGGATCGGCGACGACGGCGAAACGGCCGATGCCCGGAATATCCTCCGGCTCGCGCTGGACGCGGCCGCCATTGGCGACGAAATCCTTGGCCATCTGGTCGACATCGTCGACCGCGACATAACCGGTCCAGTTCGGCGGAATCTTGCCCTCGAGTTCCGGCGGAAAGTTCATCATGCCGCCGATGCCGGGGCAATTGTCGCCCTCACCCATCTCGAACAGGAAATAGGGCGGCATGTCGGGCATGCTCATCTCCTTGACCTTCCAGCCGACCACCGACGAATAGAATTCTCCACCGGCATCGGTATCGGGCGTCATCAGTTCGACCCAGATGAATTTGCCATGGGTCTCGGATCTGGACCCGGTAACGGTCTGCAACATGGTCGTCTCCTCTACGAGTTACTGCGTCGGCCGACGCGTTGGATTGAGCACCCGCAGGCTCAGCGCTTGCGGGTATACTTCGCTTCCATGAACTGCTTCCAGCTGCCGTCCGGCTGTTTGGCGCTGGAATTGAAGATGCGGTGATCATCATCCGAGAAGATGATCTGCTCGCGGTAGTCGCCGGTCTTGCCGGGATTGGCGAAATCCGGGCCGGTCGTGTAGAGATTCAGCGTCGATCCGTCGTCCGACACCTCCCCCTCGTAGACCCAAAGATGGTTCATCATCGTGCCGAGCCAGGTCCCGACATATTTGCCTTTGGCCGGATCGTAGCCGAGAGTGAGAATGGTGGTTGCGGGTCCTCCGCCCCCCGGCATGTCGCCGCTGCCTTCGGCAACGAACCAGATGCCGTTCAGCGAACGGCAGACCTCGACCCATTTTTCGTCGTGGCCCATACTGGTGGACGTCACTTCCCAAAGGCCGACCATTCTTTCCAGAAAGCCGTGTTCGGCTTGGGGTTTGGGCATTTCCATCGCGCTCATCTTTTCCTCCTCCTCTTTTCGAAGCTCCAGAGTGAACCCGTTCAATGGCAGCAGGATGAAGCCGTCTCTTGTGGTTTCTGTTCGTATTCGTCGTGGCGCTTGACGAAGCTCATCGTCGAATCCTCGTTGCGACCAAGCGGCGCCCGGTCGAGGATCATCAGCGTGCCGATCAGCTCTTCGCCGCCTCGGGCGTAGCTGGAATAGGTATGAAAGACCTCGCCCGCCTCGTTCCTGTAAAATGCGGAAAGGCCCGGCAGTTCATCATGCGCCTCGGACGGCGGCACTTCGCGGAAGTTATAATAGACCTTTTCCTTGGCGAGGTCTTCCTTGGAAAAGGAGACGTGATAGTCGAAGTTGAAATCGCTGCCGAAGGACGAGACCCAGGGGAATTTCCAGCCCATGCGCTTCCTGTAGGCCTCGATCTTGTCGAGCGGCGCGCGGGCGACGGCGACATAGGTGACGTCGTGATTGTTGAGATGGACCAGGGCGCCATCGACATGGTCCGACAGGAAGGAGCAGCCCGGGCAGCCGGCATCCCAATCCGGCCCGAGCATGAAATGGTAGACGAGCAACTGGCTGCGGCCGTCGAAAAGATCGGCGAGCGACTTTTTGCCCTTCGGGGTGTCGAACACATAATCCTTGTCGATCTTGACCCAGGGCATGGCCAGGCGCTCGGCGCGCACCTTGTCGCGCAGCTTTGTCTCCTCCTTCTCGAGCGCCAGAAGTCTGCGGCTGGCCTCCAGCCACTCTTCGCGGCTGACGACCAGGTTTTCGGGCGGATTCTTCGACGATACGGTGACATCCATGACGGGCCTCCTCTTATGCTTGACAGAATAAGTTGATATCAACATACTCTTTCCATGCTGTCAAACACCCCGACTATCGAAGTGATTCCCTTTTCGACGACGCTGCTGGTACGCGACACGTGCCTCTGCCTGCATGTGCAGCGGGCAGCGCGTGCGCTGGCCCGACGCTTCGACAATGCGATGAAGCCCATCGGGCTCACCAACGGGCAGTTTTCGCTGATGATGTCCCTGAACCGGCCGCAGCCGGCACCGATGGGCCAGGTCGCCAGCCTGCTCGCGATGGACCGCACGACGCTGACGGCGGCACTGAAAGTGTTGGAGCGGCGCGGTCTGGTCGAAACCAGCGTCGACCCGAAGGACCGGCGCGGCCGGCTGCTGCGGCTGACGAACGACGGAATGACCATGCTTTCCGCCGCCCTGCCGATCTGGATACGGGTGCATGCGGAGGTCGATGCCGAGCTTGGCGAGGGTGGGCCGGAAGAGCTGCGGGCGACGCTCAATACCCTCAAATAAAAAAAGCCGGCGCGAAGGCCGGCTCTTCATCTTGAAACTTTCAGGCCGATCAGGCGACCTTGACCGGCACTTCGGTCGAGGTGCGCATCGCGTGGCTGTAGGGGCAGACGATGTGGGCCTTGGCGGCGAGGTCTTCAGCGACCGACCTTTCGAGACCCGGGATATCGACCAGAAGCGATACCTCGATGCCGAAACCGCCGCCGTCCTCGCGCGGACCGATACCGACAGTCGCCGTCACCTTGGCGTCGTCCGGGATTTTTACCTTTTCCTTGCCGGCGACGAATTTCAGCGCGCCGAGGAAGCAGGCGGAATAACCGGTGGCAAAGAGCTGTTCCGGATTGGTGCCGCGGGCACCGTCGCCGCCGAGTTCCTTCGGAACGGTCAGCGTGACGTCGAGGACGCCGTCTTCCGACGCGCCATGGCCGGCGCGGCCGCCGGTGGCGGAAGCCTTGGTGGTGTAGAGAATGGGCATAGGTCTAACTCCCTTGGTTCTAGTCCTGGGTGATAAATATCGTCCGCAATTCAATTGCGCGCAATCTAATTACGCGCATTGCATTTTGCCGTCAAGCCTGCGAAAATGGGTTTCGCCTGAAAAAGATAGAGCACAGGCACGTGAAGACAGGACCGGCCATGCAGAAAAAAGCGAGCAACGCGGATAATTTCGAGATCGAGCTCGATGCGCAACTGTGCTTTGCGATCTACGGCGCGGCGCATGCCTTCACGCGCACCTACAAGCCGCTGCTCGAGCCGCTCGGGCTCACCTATCCGCAATATCTGGTGATGATCGCGCTGTGGGAGGAGGACGACCAGCCGGTGAAGGCGATCGGCGACCGGCTTGGACTGGATTCCGGCACGCTCTCCCCTCTCCTCAAGCGGCTGGAGCAGTCCGGCCTCGTCACCCGCAAGCGCGACTGCGACGACGAGCGGCAGGTGAGGATCTCGCTGACGAAAAAGGGAACGGAACTGAAAACCCAGGCGGCCGGCGTCGCCGGTGCGATCGGCAGGGCCGTCGGTTGCAGCTTCGATGAGGCCGTGGCGCTCCGCGACAAACTGATCGCGCTGAAGCAAAGGCTGACGAAAGCGGGAAGCGAAAAAGACCCACTGCCCTCTGCTTGACAGACCTCCCGTGACCGGCCGCGGCCGGTCGTCACAAGATCGCGACGAAGCCGTCGGGGTCACGGCTTGTGGGCTTCCGGATCGTCCGTATGGCGGCCTGAATAGCGCTCGTCCAGTTCCCGGATCACGCCTTCGCCGTCGATCGGATCCACCTTGCGGAGGATGACGTCGATCTTCGCCTCCAGCCGGTCGGAACCTTCCTTCGATTGCGGCGAACCCAGGAACAGGAAGAAGGCCAGGCCTCCGACCTGCCAGAGCAGCTGCAAAAATTCCGACTGCCAGTTTTCAAAAGTGTCGCGCAGCATTTCCGTCAGATAGGGGGAAAATTCGACCGGCTGTCCGTGCTCGGCCTGTTCCTGGACGAAGGCAAACCAGCCGAACAGCCAATGCCCGACAAGACTGAAAGCGAAAAATGCCAAGGTTATCCAGGCGTAACTATACGCACGCCATAACGAATGCTGCTGCATGGCTTCCTCCAGAACGCCCCGCGCAAAGTAACTTCAAAGTCCCAGGGTGGTTCCAGCAGAGATCAGGCCCGGGCGAGGTGATCCGCGACGATCCGGTCGATCCAGTGGCGATGTTGTTCCTTGACCAGCGGGTTGGTTCCGGGTTCGCCGGCAACCGTGATCAGCGCCTTCCACAGGCACCAGCCGCGCGCCCTTTCCCAGGTCTCGGCGTCGAGCCCCACCCGCTTGCGGAAGGCACGGGCAGCCGGTTCGTCGAACAGGGTCCAGGCAATGACGAGGTCGCAGGCCGGGTCACCGATGCCGGAATTGCCGAAATCGATCACGGCGGCAAGCTGTCCATCGCGTACGAGCAGGTTTCCCTCGCTGACGTCGCCATGCACCCAGACCGGTTTGTTCTCCCAGGTCGAGGCGAGCGCCCTTTCCCAGATTTCGGTGATCAACGGCACGTCGATTTCGCCCGAGAGGACTTTGATGGAGCGGCGGGTTTCGGCGTCATACACGGCCAGCGAACCGCCGCGGTGGAAATTGTGCTGGCCCGCCGGCGGTCCGTCGGATGCGTGGATCCTCCAGAGAGCCAGGAGGAAATCCGCGAGGCCCTCCGCAAAAACGGTCAGGTCGGTGATCGTCTGGAGGCTGGATCGGTCACCTGCAATCCAGGCATAGACCGACCAGGGCCAGGGGTAACCATCACCCGGCCTTCCGAGTCCGAGGGGCACGGGAACGGGAAGCGGCAGTTGCGGGGCTAATACCGGGAGCCAACGGTATTCCTTCTCCACCTGCGCGACATAACGTTCGGCGCTCGGCAGACGCACCGACATGGTGTCGCCGAGATGGAAGGTGCGGTTGTCCCAGCCGCCATTCGCGACCGGCCGCACGTCCAAGCCCGCCCATTCCGGGAACTGTTCGGCGATCAGCCCTCTGACGAGAGGGACATCGATTTCAACCATGTAAACCTCCCGGCGCCGCGGATCAGGCCGGGTTGATAGCAGCCCTCTGTGACAGAAAAGCCTACTGCCACACCACGATGCGCGCTTTTTCCGGCACGCGGTCGTAGAGGTCGATGATATCCTGGTTCATGAGCCGCACGCAGCCCGACGAGGCGGCGGTGCCGATCGAATTCCATTCCGGCGAGCCGTGCAGGCGGTAGAGCGTGTCCTTGCCGTTCTGGAAGATGTAGAGCGCGCGGGCACCGAGGGGGTTCAGAAGGCCGGGCGGCATGCCGCCGTTCTTGGCCGAATATTTCGCAAGCTCCGGCTGGCGGGCGACCATCTCGTCCGGCGGCGTCCATTTCGGCCATCGCTGCCGCCACTGAATGACGCCCTCGCCCTGCCAGGCAAAACCCTCGCGGCCGATGCCGACGCCGTAGCGCATCGCGGTGCCGCCCGGCTCGACGAGGTAGAGGAAGCGGGAGGCCGTGTCGACCACCACCGTGCCGGGGCGTTCGCCGGTCGGATCGACGACCTGCTGGCGATAATAGCGCGGATTGATCTGGCGATAGGGGACCGCCGGGATGACGAAACCGCCATCGACCATGGTGCCGTACATGACATCCAGTTCCGACGACGGGCCTTCGATAGGCTCAGGACGGAAGGCAACCGTCGTTGCCAGCGGGCGCGGCACGGACGAGGCGCAGCCGGCAAGCGTGGAGGCTGCACCCGCGCCGAGGAGAGACAAAAAACTCCGGCGGGAAAAGGAAGGGTTCAGGATCATCTGAGGCAGGACCGCTCGATAGAAACGCAAGGGAACAGCAAAATCGCTCTTTAACGGCAGGGCGATCGAAAGGTTCCGACTCGCTCCTTCGACTGGAAGATAGGGCTGCGGTCCTTAATCAACTATTCACGAGACCTACACGGCGGGTCAAACCCATGAGATGAAACGAGGAAAGAGCGGCAAAGCCGCTCTTTCTGTCGATTGTCTCGCTGTCTCGGAGGTCAGATGACCACGATCGGCGTGCCCGAAGGCACGCGGTCGAAGAGGTCGATGACATCCTGGTTCAGCATGCGCACGCAGCCGGACGAGGTCTGCCTGCCGACGGACTGCCAGTCCGGCGTGCCGTGCACCCGGTAGAGCGTATCCTGGCCGTCCTTGAAGATATAGAGCGCGCGGGCGCCAAGCGGATTGTTGAGGCCCGGATTGGCACCGCCCTCGGCGGCCGAAAATTTGCGCAGGTCCGGCTGGCGGGCGACCATCTCGTCCGGCGGCGTCCAGCGCGGCCATTCGGCCTTGCGCTGGATCACGCCGCGGCCCTGCCACGAGAAACCGGCCTTGCCGAGGCCGACGCCGTAGCGGATCGCCTTGCCGCCCGGCTGCACGAGATAGAGGAACCGTTCCCTGGTATCGACGACGATCGTGCCCGGCGCTTCGTTGGTGGTGTAGTCGACGTCCTGGCGCAGATAGCGGGCATCGATGCGTGAATAGGGGATGGCCGGAAGCGTGTGGCCGTCGTCGCGGATGACGCCGTACATGGCCCGGTGGACCGGATTGGAAACCGGCAATCCATAGGTCTGGTGGAAAGTCGACGGATAGAGCTGGCGCTTGTGCGGAATGGCGCCCGGCATTGGCGGCGGCTGGTTCGACGGCGGATCGGCATAGGGCGGGACGTTGAAGACCGGCGCCGTCTGCTGCACGAAGACGTCCGGGTTCATGCGGCTGGTATCGGTGACCAAGGGAATCTGGCAGCCACTGAGCGCCGCGGACGCGGCGAGCACGGCGGAAAGGCCAAGGGGTCGGCGGAAAGGTCGAAAGGAGAATGGCATGGGAACCCGCTTCCAGCAGATGAAGTCCGGCCGACAATGGCAGATGCGGCTGGCGCGAAGCTGGTGGAACCGTTCATGAGTGCCAGCCCGCCTCGGCATGGGCCGCCGATGCCGGATAGCGTGCCATGCGCGCATCGAAGTCGCGGGCGATATCTGCCAGCGTCACCTTGCCGAAGCGGCTGAGGAGCAGCTTCTCTGCCTCCTCGAAAGCTTCGGAAAGGGCGGCATTCACCGCCTGCTCCACCAGGCATGCCGGCTGGTCGCAAGCGGGACCGACCGCAAAGACCGCAGGCTCGCCGACCGCTTCGTAGATGTCGAGCAGCGTCATTTCCGACAGGGGGCGACCCAGCGTCCAGCCGCCGCCATGGCCCTTTTCCGAGCGCACATAGCCCTTTTCCCGAAGCCCCGCCATGGTGCGGCGGACCACGACCGGATTGGTGCTAAGCATCGCGGCAATGGTTTCCGACGTGGCAGCGCCTTCATGGCGATCCATGTGGATCAGCACATGCAGCATGCGGGACAGGCGGCTGTCGTGTCTCATCGTGGCGCTCCGCGCGGTTGTCGGCCACCCATTCTTAACATACGCACACATTCGCAACAACATAAGTTACAAATCCATTGACGGCGCTCCATCATGTAACTTATGTTGTTTCAAGACTTCCGAGGAGAATTTCGCATGGAATACGAAGCGATCGTCATCGGCGGCAGCTATGCCGGCCTCTCCGCCGCCCTGCAGCTCGCCCGCGCCCGGCGGCGGATCCTCGTCATAGACGAAGGCCTGCGCCGCAATCGGTTTGCCGAGACTTCTCACGGGTTCCTTACCCGCGATGGGGAACGGCCGGAGATCATCGCCAGCAAGGCCCGCTCCCAGCTGATGGCCTATCCGACCGTCGAATGGCTCGACGCACGGGCCGACGATGCCCGGAAAAGCGAAGGCGGTTTCTCGGTGACGGCAGGCGGCGAGGAGCTCGCGGCGAAACGGCTGGTGCTCGCCACGGGCGTCAGGGATCATCTGCCCGAGATCCCCGGCCTGATCGAACGGTGGGGCAAAAGCGTCTTTCATTGCCCCTATTGCCACGGTTACGAATTGAACCGCGGACAGGTAGGCGTGATCGGCGTCTCCGCCCTGTCAATGCATCACGCGCTGATGCTGCCCGACTGGGGACCGACCACCCTCCTGCTCAACGATGCGTTCCGGCCCGACGAGGAACAGGCCGGCCAATTGGCGGCGCGCGGCGTCACCATCGAGGAAACCCCGATCTCATCGATCGGCGGCCATGCCGAAATCCTGCTGCAGGATGGCCGGAGCTTGAGTTTTGCCGGACTTTTCGTCCTGTCCCGGACGGAATTGACAAGTCCCATTGCCGAACAGCTCGGCTGCGCCCTGGAAGACGGCCCGGTGGGCAAATTCATCCGCACCGACATGACCCAGCAGACCAGCATTCCCGGCGTTTTCGCCTGCGGCGATGCAGCCCGCGCGGCGGGCTCGGTGGCGATTTCCGTCGGTGATGGCGCCATGGCGGGCGCGGGAACGCACCGGTCGCTGATGTTCGGGTAATTCTCGCGACGTAGCGGGAGGCTCGGCCTTAACCCGTGACCTGGTTGAAGAAGCGGATGCTTTCGGCGACCGCGCCCGGCACGACGCCGTTGTGGTTGCCGGGCAGGAGCTTGGCCTCGATCTGGGCGCCGGCTGATTTCGCCCGGTCCATCAGCAAACGGTGGTCGGCGTCGAATGGCCGTTCCTCGGTGCCGCGCAGCAGCAGCGTCGGGCATTTGAGGCTGTGACCGAAGCAGACCGAAGAGCGCATGATGAATTCCTTCTGGTCGCTCTCGTCGAAACGCACTTCCCGCTCGAACCGGCCGAAATAACGCCAGGAATTGACGCCCGCCGAGATCGGCGCGGAGGCGCGGAACTTTCGCGTCATCGAGGCGAGCAGCGCCAGAGTACCGCCGTTCGAATGGCCGGCGAGGAAGAACCGGTTCTTGTCGATGCCCGGCAGTTCCTCCAGATAGCTGGCGGCGGCCAGCGCATCCGAAGTCTCGTCGTAGAAGCCCGAATAATTGCCGGCCTGGCCGTTTTCGCCTCTGAACGAGGGCAGCATGACGACGTAGCCGGCTTCCCAATAGGCCTTCATCAGTTCCCAGTGGCCATCGCCGGTGGCGTTGCCGCCGTGCAGGAAAAGAATCGCGGGTTTCAGCTTTGCGGACGGTTCATAATGAGAGATCCATGCGATCAGTTCGATCGAGCCGTCCGGGCCGCCGCGATACGTCACCTTCTTCGCTCCTGCCGGCGTGCCGAGCGGAGGAGACTGTTCCGGCGACGGGCCCTTGCGGATGAGGTTGGTGTGGAAATGCCGGCGAGCGTCGCCGTAATCCTCCTTCTCAAGCGGCGGAACCTCGGGAACGGGAAATTGCGCACTGGCCACGGCCGGCAGCATGGCAGCAACCGAGAGGCCGGCGGCTCCTGCCAGCAGGGTACGGCGCGTGAGGCCATCGCCTCGCGAGGGGAATTTCGAGGTGAAGATGCGGTCTGATGCCATGTCTTTCGATGCCATGTCTGCGGAATCCATTCTTCCGTTGCGCGCGATTCCGATTTCAGCACTCGTGAAAGGCGCTGTCCATTCAACGATTCGGGAACGGCAACGGGTTTTCAGCCGGCCTTGGCATCCAGCATCGCGGTCAGCGTCGACAGCCGGTCGGCGTCGCGCGGCAGCTTGTCATAACGAAGCCGGGCGATGCGCGGGAAACGCATGGCAACGCCGGACTTGTGGCGGGTCGAGCGATTGATACCCTCGAAGGCGACCTCCAGCACGAAACCGAAATCCCGCTCGGCACGCACTGCCCGGACCGGTCCGAAACGGTCGACCGTATTGTCGCGCACGAACTTGTCGAGCACTTCGAGTTCCGCGTCGGTAAAGCCGAAATAGGCTTTTCCGACCGGCACCAGTTCCTCGCCGTCAGGCGTCTCGGCCCAGACGCCGAAGGTGAAGTCGGAATAATAGCTCGACCGCTTGCCGTGGCCGCGCTGGGCGTAAAGCATCACCGCATCGATATTGTAGGGATCACGCTTCCACTTGAACCATGGTCCCTTGAGGCGGCCGGCCTGGTATGGGCTGTCCTTGCGCTTGATCATCACCCCTTCGATGACCGGATCGGGCGGGGCGATGCGGATGCGGTCGAGCTCGTCCCAGGTGGTGAAGGGCACGAGTTCGGAGAGGTCGAAACGATCATGCGGCGCACCGTGGATGATGTCGCCGAGGCGTTTTCGGCGTTCGAGAAAACTCTCGGCGCGGATATCGAGGTCGCTTTCGAACAGCAGGTCGTAGGCGCGCACGAAGGCGGGGTAGTCGTCGAGCATCTTGCCCGTCACCGTCTTGCGGTTCAGGCGCTGTTGCAGGTCCGAAAAGGTGCGCGTCGGATTGTTGGAGCGGGCAGTGCCGCCGACCAGCAATTCGCCGTCGATGACGCCTTCGAAATTGATCGAGCCGACGACATCCGGAAAGGCGCCGGTGATGTCGTCGCCGGAGCGCGAATAGAGTTTCTTCGTGCCGCCGTAGCTCGACATCTGCACGCGGATGCCGTCCCATTTCCACTCGGCGGCGTAATCGGCGGGGTCCAGCTTTTCGAGATCGCCCGTCTCCACCGGATTGGCCAGCATGACCGAATGGAAGATCGCCGGCGTGGCGAGAACCGGCTTTTCCGCCCTGCCCTCCAGCCAGGCGAAAAGCGGCTCGTAGGGCGGGGTCAGCCCATGCCAGAGCGTCTCGATTTCGGTCACGTCTTTTCCGCTCATGTCCGACAGCGCCTGCTTGGCGAGGCGGGCGGAAACGCCGATGCGGAGCGCCCCGGTGACGAGCTTCAGGAAGGCGAAGCGGCTCGACGTGTCGAGCTTGTCGAGCAGATCGCGGACGGCGGAGCGCACTTCGGTGCGGCCGAGCGAGTTCATGCGGGTGACGACTTCGCTTAAGCGCGGCTGATGGTCGTCATCGATTTCGTCCTTGCGGGTGCCGTCCCAGACAAGCGAGATGGTCTCGGCGAGATCGCCGACATAGTCGTAGGAATATTGGAACAGGACCGGGTCCATGCGCTCCAGCACCAGGTCGCGCAGCATGGCGGGTTTGACGCTCTTGAGATCGAGCCCGCCGGCGAGTGCGGCCAGGCCGTAGCCGCGGTCGGGATCGGGTGTGTCGCGAAAATAGTCGGCGAGAAGAGTGAGCTTGCCGTTGCGCGACGGGGTGAGGACGAGGCGGTCGAGGAGGGTGGCGAAGGCTTTCATGGGGCGCCCTCTTCAAGAAAGACCCCTTCTGGCCTGCCGGCCATCTCCCCCACAAGGGGGGAGAAGACTCGTGGCAATGCCTTGCCTCGATCTCGACGGAAACGCGTGGCACCGAAGCCCCTCCCCCCTGTGGGGAGGGGTTGGGGAGGGGTTTTGTCTTTGAAGAATGGCAATGGCCATGCCGCTGATCGATCTCCCCCTTTGAGGTGGAGATGCCCGGCAGGGCAGAGGGGGGTGTCGGCGGCACGAGCGGAAAAGATCATCCCCATCAATCCCCCTCATCCTCGTAGCCCACCAGATGCAGCGGCCTTGCCGGAATATTCTTCAGCTCGCACCAGCGCACCAAGGCCTCCTCGCGGCCATGGGTAACCCAGACTTCGCTCGGGCCGATCTCCTCAATGGTGGAGAGCAGTTCCGGCCAGTCGCAATGGTCGGAGATGACCAGCGGCAGTTCGACGCCGCCCTGCTTGGCGCGCTGGCGCACCATCATCCAGCCTGACGCAAAGGCGATCAGCGGTTCGTTGAAACGCCGCGCCCAGCGATCCTGAAAGGCCGAGGGCGGGCCGACGATGACGGCGCCCCTGAAGGCGTCGGGGCTGCTCTTCTCGATGGTCGCAGGTCTTATCTCGCCGAGGTCGATGCCCTGGCCGACGTAATAATCACAGAGTTTCGCCAATGCGCCGTGGATGTAGATCGGCTCGTGATAACCGCAATCGCGGATCAGCCGGATGACCCGCTGGGCCTTGCCGAGCGCATAGGCGCCGATCAGGTGGCTGCGCTCGGGAAACTGTTTCAGCGAGGTCAGGAGCTTGCCGATTTCCTGCCTCGGGTCCGGGTGATGGAAGACCGGCAGGCCGAAGGTCGCCTCGGTGATGAAGACGTCGCAGGCGACCGGCTCGAAGGGGGCGCAGGTGGGATCGACGCCACGCTTGTAGTCGCCTGAAACGACGATCCGCAGCCCGTCCTTCTCGATGGCGACCTGGGCCGAGCCGAGCACGTGGCCGGCCGGGTGAAAACTCACCCGCACGCCGTCGACATCGATCTCCTCGCCGAAGATAGCGGCCTGTTCTTCGCCGCAAAAGTCCTCGCCGTAGCGCAGCCGCATGATGTCGAGCGTCTGGCGGGTCGCCAGAACCTTGGCGTGGCCGGCACGGGCGTGGTCGGAATGGCCGTGGGTGATCAGCGCCCGCTCGACGGGACGCACCGGATCGACATGGAAGCGGCCGATGGGGCAGAACAGCCCGGCCGGGGTGGGATGAAGCAGCGCCTCTGGTTTCATGCCATTGAAGATAGGGTAAAAACGACGCCGCGCCAGATCACTCCGAGGCGGCGGCCGGCTTGTTTTCGGCCATCACCGCCTGCGGCAGGCGGACCGGTTTCAGCATCAGGGCGGCGATAAGACCGATCAGCGCCATGGCGCTGCCGGCCAAGAACACGGGCGTGAAGGCCTCGGTGTAGAGCGTGTGGACGGCGATGCGTGACGGCTCGGGCAATGCGAGCATCATCAGCGGCGTCAGCGAGCCGATATCCTCGACGCCCGGAATGCTGGTGCCGACACCCCTGATGCCGGCGGCGACGATCGCGCCATAGACCGAGATGGCGATCGAGGCGCCGGCCATGCGCATCAGCGTCACGGCACCGGTTGCCGCGCCGACATCCTCGCGGGGCGCGGAATTCTGCACGCCGATGATCGGCGCCTGCTGGCCGAAACCGATCGCCAGGCCCTGCATCAGCATGAAGCCGAGGATAATGTAGATCGGGGTTCCGACCGGCAGCTGCGAGAAGATGAACAGGGCGGCGATGTTCAGCGACAGGCCGATCAGCGTGAACGGCTTGTAGCGGCCGGTGATCGAGATCAGCCGGCCGGTCGAGATCGAGCCGATGACGATGCCGAGGGTCGTGGCGACAAAGCAGAAGCTCGCGGTCGTCGGCGACAGGCCGGTGGTCGTCTGCAGGAAGAGCGCGAAATAGTTGGCCATGCCGATCGCCACCGCGCCGGTGCAGAAGGAGACGATCAGGAACAGCGAAAAGGTCGAATCGCGGAAGAGTTTCAGCGGCACGATCGGCTCGGGCACCTTCCCTTCGACAACGACCCAGAGGATGGCACAGAGGGTGCCGACCGCCACGACGAGCAGGGACTGCCAGGCGACCAGCGAACCGAACAGCGTGACGCTGTCGGCCCAGATGACGATGCTCGCAACGGTTCCCGCCAGAAGGACGGCGCCGAGATAATCGATCTTCGGCTTGCGGACCGGGCGGCGATAGGGAAGCAGAAGCGAAATGCCGGTGACGGCGACGATGCCGACCGGCAGGTTGATCAGGAAGATGGACCGCCAGCCGAACAGTTCGCTCATCGTGCCGCCGAGCAGCGGGCCGAGGCTGCCGGAGGCCATGATCACCAGGCTCGAATAACTCTGGTATTTCGCCCGTTCGCGCGGCTCGAACAGGTCGGCATTGATCGAGAAGATCGATACCATGATGCCGCCGCCGCCAAAACCCTGCAGCACACGCGAGGCGATAAGCGAATCCATCGACCAGGCAAGCCCGCAGGTGAGCGAACCGATGGTAAAGATGACGATCGCCGCCAGCATCACGTATTTGCGGCCGAACAGATCTCCGAGCTTGCCGTAGATCGGCATCGAGGTGCTGCTGGCGAGAAGATAGGCAGAGCCGACCCAGCCGAAACGCTCCAGTTCGCCGAACTCGCCGATGATCGTCGGCAGCGCCGTCGAGACGATCTGGTTGTCCAGCGTCGCCATGAACAGCGCTGTCAGCAAAAAGCAGAAGATCACCAACCGCTGGCGGTGGCTGGCGACAAGCGGCACCTGGGCCGGGCGGGTCATATCCATGAGATCAATCCACAGTGTCGGAATTTTATGTGCCTTCCGCATATAATTGTCAACGGCACTTTGATGCGGGATGCAAAGAACGATTGGAAAGCCTTTTGCGCTTTGATATGTTCGTCCCATGACGACAAAGAGCCTTCTCACAGAAACCCCTGCCGCTTCGCCTTCCCCGGAGGATGTGGTTCGCGTGAGCGAAATGCTCGGGCGGATGCGGATCCTGATCGGCCGGCGGATCATCGGCCGCACGGCGATCGCCAATATCGCGCCGGGGTTGGAGATTTCGCATCTCGACGTGCTGGACGTGATGCGCCGCATCGAGGGCGAAGTGACGGTCGGCGCGATCGCCGAGGCGATGCGCATCGACCCCTCGCGCGGCAGCCGGCTGGTGGCCGACCTCGTCACGCGCGGCATCCTGCGCCGAGACGCTTCGCAGGCGGACGGCCGCCGCTCGCTGGTGGTAAGAACCGAATTCGGCGACAGCCTGCTGGCCGAGATCCGCGCCGTCAAACGCACCCTGCTGGCACGTGTCCTGGAGGGCTGGCCGGAAGACGAGCTTCACACATTCTCGGTGCTGTTCGAAAAATTCGTCTCGAGCTACGAAGAGGTCTTCGTGACGGCGGAAAAGTCGGCGGAGGGAGAACTCGCCGAAACGACCCAGCCGATGCCATAGATTGCGCATAAAATGTTACTCCAATATAATTTCGGGCAGAAACTGGAGACACGCGCATGAATGTTTCGATCGGTCCCCGCTGGGAAAGATTCATCGAGGAAGCGGTAGAGGACGGGCGCTACGGCTCGGCCAGCGACGTGGTGCGCGAGGGCCTACGACTGGTGCAGGAACGCGAGGCCGAGACTGCGACGCTCAAGGAAACGCTGCGGAAGTCGATCGAGGCCGGCGGAGACGTCAAGGAGGAAGAACTCGATGTTTTTCTGGAAGCCGAGTTCGAGAAGCTTGAGAAAGAAGGTTATTGAGTGCCGCGCATTCAATATCTTGATAGCGCACAGGCCGATTTCGGGGAAATCGCTCGTTACATCTCAAAGGAAAGTGGCAGCGTCGTTATCGCGCGCCAATTCGTGAAAGCCCTGCGTCAAAAGCGCCGCGATCTGGCTACTTTGCCCGGCGCTATGGGACGAGACCGTTCGGAACTTGGTCCGGACCTCAGAAGCATCGCCTATCGCGGCTACATCATCTATTTTCGGTACTTCGAGGACCGCTTCCAGATCGTCAACATCCTCGAAGGTCACCGAAATGCGGCGCGGCATTTCGGCGTGGACGACGAGGATTAAATCCCCTCGCCTCCCGAAACGCGCAGGCGGTCGCGGCCCTGGTCCTTGGCTTCGTACATGGCGCGGTCGGCGCGGGCGAGCAGTTCCTCCGGCGTATCGCCGTCCTGCGGGAAGAAGGCGACGCCCATGCTGCAGGTGGCGGTAACGCTCTTGCCGTCGATGACGATGGGTTTCGAGATCGCGGTCCGCAATTCCTGAAGCCGGCGCACCAGGCCGGGTTCGTCCTGACTGACATTGCTGAAGACGATCGCGAACTCGTCGCCGCCAAGGCGAACCAGAAGATCGGTCACGCGGACGCAGTTGACCATGCGCCACGACAGCGTTTTCAACACCTCGTCGCCGGCCGCGTGCCCCAGCGTATCGTTGATCTGCTTAAAATTGTCGAGGTCGAGATAGGCGACCGTGACCTTGCGTTTCTCGCGGCGAGCCTCATGCAGCGCGCGGCTGAACTGCGCCCAGAACAGCGTCCGGTTCGGAAGGCTGGTCAAAGGATCGTGATGCGCCATATGCTGGATACGCTCTTCCGCGCGGGCGCGCTCAAGGGCGATGCCGGCAATGTCGGTTGCCATCGCAGTCAGTTCGAGCTCGAGCTCGGTCGGTTCGCGCGGCGAATCGGAATAGAGAGCGAACGTTCCAAGCACCAGCCCGTCGGCGCTCATGATCGGCGTCGACCAACAGGAGCGGAAGCCAAACCTCAGCGCCAGTTCGCGATAATTGTCCCAGAGCGGATCGACCAGCACGTCCTTGACGAAGACAGGTTCGCGCCGCCAGGCGGCCGTGCCGCAGGAGCCGACTTTCGGGCCGATCTCGATGCCATCGATCAGTTTTACATAGGCTGGCGGAAGGCGGGTCGCCGCGCCATGGCGCAGCCGGTCCGTACCCTCTTCGAGAAGCAGGACCGAGGCCGTGACGTCGTCCAGTTCGTCTTCTACCGTTTTGACAATCGCATCCAGAACCGCCGACAAAGGCTGGCCCCGGGCGATCATCTCAAGAAGACGCGCATGGCCGTGCCGGCGGTCGTCGTGGCGTTTGCGCTCGGTAATGTCGCGCGAAATCCCTATCAGGCCGACGATCTGACCGTGGACATCGCGCAGCGGCATTTTCGAAGTGGTGAGCCAGAGCATGCGGCCGTCGCCGAGCTTGACGCGCTCCTCGCGACTGTCGATCGCCACGCCGGTCGACATGATCTCCTGTTCGACGAGAAACAGTTCACGCGCGGTCTCATGATCGAGAATATCGAAATCCGTCTTGCCGATCAGGTCGTTGCCTTTATGCAGCTTGCTGCTACGTCCGGCTGCGGCATTGGCAAAGACGAAGCGGCCGCGGCGGTCCTTTACGTAAATGAAGTCCGGAAGCTGATCGAGAAGGGTGCGGGTTTCGAGTTCGCGCGTCACCAAAGCGATGTCGAGGTCTATCTCGCTGTCGGCGGAAACACGCAGGAGGCGGCTGCAGAGTTCGTCCAGCGGATCGACAAAACCCAAGGGCATGCTATGCGACATGGGGCCCGCCATCCGAGTGCCTCCTTTTCATTTTCCATAGAAAATACGCGGGAACTCGCGCCAGGTTGCCGTATAGCATGGCGGAGAATTCCTTATCGTTGTTTAAGATCATTGTGAAATTGCCATGATTGAAGCTTCGAAAGAAGCCTTTTTTACTCAATCGGTCGGAGCCTTCGAGCATAGTAACAATATAAAGGGCCCGCATGGAAAATGCTTTATTGACGCAGGGGAGACGTTGGATGATTTCGAGACGAACGGCGTTGACGATGATCGCGGGCGCGGCGGCGGCCGGAGCCGTGCCTCGGCCCCTCCTCGCCGCAGCCCAGGGCTTTTCGACGATCGACCTGCGCGGCTCGATCGATGCCGGCGCACACGGCGTCACGCCAGACGGCGGTGACAAGCAGAGCCGCAAGCTCGCAGAGATCATCGCCAAGGCGGCGCGCCAGAACATGCCCGTCTTTCTGCCGCCCGGAAACTACCCGATGTCCAATCTGGACCTGCCGGACGGCACCCGCATTACCGGCGTGGCCGGGGCTTCCCGGCTCGTCTATTCCGGCGACGGGCGAATGCTCACGGCCGACGGGGTACGCCGCATCGAGCTTTCCAACATCGTCATCGACGGGGCGAACCGCAGGCTCGACGACCAGAGCCCGGCACTCGTCCACATGCGCGGCATCGGTGAGATCGTCATCGACAATTGCGAGATTATCGGCGCGGGCAAGACCGCCGTACAACTCGAACGCTGCGGCGGCCGGATCGATCGGAGCCGGATTTCCAGCGCCGCCGAATACGGCCTCTATGCGGTCGAAAGCACCGGGCTTTCGGTGACCGGCAATACCGTCTTCGACTGCGGCAATGGCGGCATCCTCATCCACCGCCTGACCAAGGGCGCCGACGGCACGATCGTTTCCGGCAACCGCATTTCCAGGATCGGCGCCACCCATGGCGGCACCGGCCAGTACGGAAACGCCATCAACCTGTTCCGGGCCGACAATGTGATGGTGACCGGCAACCAGATCTCGCAATCGGCTTTTTCGGCGATCCGCGCCAACAGCGCCTCGAATGCCCAGATCGCCAACAATACCTGCCTCGCGTCGGGCGAGACGGCGATCTATGCGGAATTCGCCTTCGAGGGCGCGATGGTCTTGGGCAATATCGTCGATGGCGCGGCGAACGGCATTTCGGTCGTCAATTTCAACGAGGGCGGCCGGCTTGCGACCGTCGCCAACAATATCGTCCGCAACCTGAAACCCACCGGTCCCTATGTGCTCGACGGAGCGATCTTCGGCGTCGGCATCAGCGTCGAGGCGGATACGGCGGTGACCGGCAACGTCATCGAGAATGTGCCGCTCTGGGGCATGGCGCTCGGTTTCGGGCCGTACCTGCGCAACGTGCTTGCGAGCAACAACGTCGTCAGGCAGGCGAAGGTCGGCTGTGCGGTGACGGTGGTCGAAGGCGCAGGCGCAGCGCTGATTTCCGGCAACCTGTTCGAGGCGGTGAAGGACGGCGCGGTGATCGGCCACCGCTGGAAGACGCCTTCCACGGCAGAACTCGGCCGCGGCGGCGGGCAGGCCCAGGGGTTCAAGCATCTGACGATCGAGAACAACCGGATCGTTTAGTCGCATGATTCATCGAAAACTTTCATGATCGTCCAACGCGGATTGGTCTTCCGTTTTGGGCGGCCTGCCCGTAGCTTGCGCTCGCATTTCCTGGAGGGACTTTAATGCTGAAAATCTATGGAGTTTACCGCTCGCGCGCCACGCGGCCGCTGTGGCTCATCGAGGAACTGGGTATTCCTTTCGAACATATTCCGATCATCCAGGGCTACCGCCTGCCCGAACCGATGGCATCGGGCGCACCGGTCAACACGCTGTCGCCGGAATTTTTAGGCATCAACCCCATGGGTTCCATTCCGTCGATGGACGATGACGGTTTCGTGCTGCACGAATCGCTGGCGATCACGCTCTATCTCGCCCGCAAGTATGGTGGCGAACTCGGTCCCAGGGATATTGCCGAGGAAGCGCTGATGGTGCAGTGGTCGCTGTTCGGTGCGACCAGCATCGAGACCCCGGCGCTGAAGATCTCCGCCACGATCGCCGGGGGCAAGCAGGACAGCGAGGAAGGCAAGACCGAGATAGACGTCGCCGCACGCCTGCTGAAGCGTCCGTTCGACGTACTCGAAAAGCATCTTTCCCAGAACAGTCACATGGTCGGCCGGCGATTTACCGTGGCGGACATCAACGTGGCGGAACTGGTTCGCTATGCGCAGGGTCACGCCCCGGTTTTCGAGGGCAGACCGGCGTTGAAGGCCTGGATCGAGGCCGCTCAGGCCCGCCCCAGCTTCAAGGCAATGTGGGACAAGCGGACCGCCGAACCGGCATAACCCCTCACCTAAGGCTTTCCGGGAGCGGCGGCAGCTCCGTCTTCAGCCAGTCCCGGAAAGCCCTCACCTTCGCCGGCACCCGAGCACCGGCGCGGGTGACGAGATAATGCCCCATGCCGGTATGCGCCCGGATCGCAAACGGCTCGACCAGCCGCCCCTGTTCCAGCGCGTAGGTCGCCAGAGTATGCCAGGCGAGCATGACGCCCTGGCCCGCAATCGTGGCGTCGAGGCAGAGCGAGGCGTCGTTGAACACGTGCCGCGTCGCCATGCCCGCGCCGGACAAGCCCGCCTCGTTCAGCCAGATCTCCCAGGAAAACATCGAGGGGCCGTCGATGATCGCCGGCAGTTTCAGGATATCCTTCGGCTCCTTCAGCTTTTCGGCAAGCGCCGGCGAACAGACCGGAAAGACCGTCTGCTCGATCAGCAGTTCCGCATCGACGCCAGGCCAGGTGCCCGGCCCGACGCGGATGCCGAGATCGATGTCGTCGACACCGAGATCGGCAAGCCTGGTCGTCGCGTCGATGCGCAGGCGGATTTCCGGGTGCAGGCTCGAGAACCGATCGAGCCGGTGGACGAGGAACCGGGCCGCAAACACCGGGGCGACGGAGATGGTGAGCAGCGCATCGTCATGCCGCCTGCCGATCGCCACCGCTTCGGAAAGCGCATGGAAACCTTCGCTCAATCGCGCCAGCATGGGCCGCGCCGAATCGACCGGCGTCATGCCCTTCGGCAGGCGCTGAAACACCGGCTGGCCAAGCTGGGCTTCGGCCTTGATGACCTGCTGGCTAACGGCGCCGATTGACACGCCGAGCTCGTCGGCAGCCGCCTGCAGCGAGCCCAGACGTCCGACCGCCTCCAGCGCCCGCAAGCCGTTGAGATGCACAAGGTTGAGATTGCTCATATAGATTTTCTATAGTCACTCTCTCAAGAACTCAATTGAAAAAGGCGGCAACAGAGCCAATATTGCCTCTGCAAATGATAACAAATTTGCGAGGTGACGGTCATGGGACCGCTGAAGATTTTCTTGAACCTGAAAGCCTGGTTGGAAACGACCGAAACATTGGCGGACATCGAGGCTAACGACCCGTTCCACCATCCCGACATCCGCTCGATGGACCTGCGGCAGCTCGCCGACCTGCCCTTCCCGCGCTTGGCTCACGCGGACACGAATTGCAACAAGGCGCCTCTCGCGAAATGCGCCTGACGCTCCCGTGATCCGCTTCTCGAAAGGGCGGATCGGGCGGCTGACGTGGATGCATGTCTCGGGCAAAGAAGCTTGCTGTCAGCTTCAGGCAGCTGTCGCGGCAGCCTGTTCGGCCAGCGCCTGCTGGACGGCCGGACGCTGTTTCATCCGCTCGTAATGCGCGTTGACCTTCGGGAAATCGGCGCGATCAAGCTTCATGTTCGCGAGCCAATCGGTCATCAGGTAGAGATAGGCATCGGCCACCGAATAGGTTTCCCCGAGCACATAGGGGCCTTCGAGCAACGAGTCCTCGATCACCTGAAAACACTCGTGAAAGACCTTTGGCGCCTTGGCGGCCATGTCATCGAAGGAGGACTGGTTGTCCGCCCAGCGATAACCGCGACGCCAATGGGCATAGGCGACATGCACTGTCGAGGCGATATAGGCGTTGAACGCCTGCATCTTGCCGAACAGGAACGGGTCGTCGAGCGGCGCGAGCTTCGCCTCGGGTGCTGCCTGGGCGATGAAGGCGAGGATTGCGACGGACTCGGTGATGATGCCCCGGTCCGTTGCAAGTGCCGGGACGCGGCCCTTCGGATTGATCTTCAGATAGGCTTCCGACTGCTGTTCCTTGTCGGCGAATTTCACCCACTTGATCTCGTAGGGAAGACCGGATTCGGCAAGCGCGATGTGGCTGGCCAGCGAACAGGCATTGGGCGAAAAGAACAGCGTATACATGAAAATCCTCCTTTGGACCGCGTCGTTCTAGCACGGTTTTTTTAGGCTCAAAGCCTCAAACCACCGGTCAGCTCACGCCGGGCACGTCTTCCAGCCGATGCCAGACCGGAATACCGCGCTCGTTGGCGATCCGGACATCGTTGTCGGCGCCCTTGGAGGCTCCCGGCAGGCGCAGAACGCCTTCGCAGAGCTGCAGCAGACGTCCTGCGACCGGATGAAAGATCTCCTCGTAGAGGTCGTCGCCCACATGTTTTCCGCCGGCCGCATGCCAGACCGGCAGCGCCACCCATTCGCCGATCATCGGCACATGGCCGGCCTTGAACAGCGCATGCGACGGGGCTTCGAGCCGCTTCAGGTTCTCGGCCATCTTCTCAGGATCGTCTCCGGTGCCGGAGCGGTAGGGGCCAGCAATCAAGATCAACATCTTCGTTTCTCCAACTTGTCCGCGGTCATCGCGAAATTGCACGAATTTGCCTGATATGCTTTACATTAGCGGCAATATCAGGCATAGATGCGCTTATTCATGCAATTTCGTGCATAGTCAAGAGCCATGCTGACAAGCCAACGCAAGAGCCTCATCCTCGACATATTGCGCCGGGAGGGGCAGGTCGTCGCCAAACGGGCCGCGGAAGAGTTCTCGCTTTCGGAGGACACGATCCGGCGGGATCTTCGGGAAATGGCGGCGGAAGGGCTGTTGCGGCGGGTGCATGGCGGGGCGATGCCCATCTCTCCCGACCTGCCGGATTTGTCCGCCCGGCGGGCCGTGTCGTCAGATGTCAAGCAGCGGCTTGGCGCAAAGGCGGCCGGGATGGTGCGCGAGTGGCAAACGATCTTTCTTGACGGTGGAACGTCGACCGCCGAGATCGCCCGCGCCCTGCCCCGCGATTTCGCCTTCACGGTCGTCACTCACAGCCCGACGATCGCCGCAGAGCTTGAGCGTCATCCAACGGCCGACGTGATCCTGATCGGCGGCAGGCTCTACAAACATTCGATGGTGGCGACAGGGGCAGCGGCAATGGCGCAGATCGCGCTGATGCGGCCCGACATCTTCTTCCTCGGCGTCACCGCCGTACATCCGGTACGCGGCCTATCGACCGGCGATTTCGAGGAGGCGGCGATCAAGCGCCATATTGCGGCATGCTCGGCCGAGACGATCACGCTGGTGACCGCGGAAAAGCTCGATGCGGTTTCGCCGCATGTGATCATGCCGGTTTCGGCACTGTCGGGCATGATCGTGCAGGAGGGGATCGAAGAGGAGCGGATGGCATCCTACAGGGCTTTGGGGATCGCCTTGCTGGAAGCCTGAGGCCTGTCATCGAGAGGCGGCCCAGGCGGCTTTCTCGCCAATGGGCGGCAGGCCATGCGAAAACATTCGACAAAAGCGCGGCGGATTGCGGCGTTCCGCAATTGGCGGGCGAGCCGTCCATAATGCCTTATCATGCTCGATGTCACAACAGGCTGGGGGGCCTCCTGCCGCTTCGGAAACAGGCGCGCGTATGTCATTTCGCTTCCGCCTTCCTTTGTCGGGTGCCGCCATGAACGAGATATTTGACGCTGGAGAACAATCGCGAGCGGAAGACAGTGACGATCATAGGGCTGGCTCCTCTAAACACCGGGAACCGACACGCGGGGTCGCGTCGTGGGCGATCCGGTCCGTTCCGGAAGAGGATGAGCGCCACTCAACTATAAATCAAATGCATTGTTTCTATAATGATTATGCTTCAGACGAGGAACCCTCGAGCCTCTTCGTCAAGGCGCTCGCCAGTCGATCGACCGCCGGGTCGAAGCGTCTCGGCATAGCGCTGCGGACCAGGGTGACGGTTGCGGGGATGACGAAATCCATCACGGACAGAATCTGCCGGCCTTCGCGATGCGGGCTGTGCTCGAACAAACGGCGCGGGACGAGCGCAAGACCTCCCGCCTTGGACAGAAGCGACAGCTGAAGGTCTTCCCCGAAAATCTCGGCGGCGATTCGCATGGAAAGCTGTTGGCGATCGAAAGATCGTTCCAACGCTGCGCGACATCCACATCCCGACGGATTGAGAAACCAGTCTTCTTCGGCCAAATCCCTCAAGCGCCACGGACTGCCGTCCCGTCTTGTGGGGAGCCGCGACGCAGAAACCACGACGACCTGTTCCGCGCCGAGCGCAACACGCTGCAGCCCGGCTGGGACCGTGTGGGCGTCGGTCAACAATCCGACGGCGCAATCGATGGCGCCGCTCCGCACTTCCTCGATCAGGCCGACGCTCCAATTCGAACTGATCTGGAGCCGGAGGCGGGGAAAATCCTGCCGAAGCGTTTCCAGCGGCGTGCTGAGAACTATCTCTCCCAAGCCGTGGGCCACCCCGATCTTCAGTTCGCCAGCCGGATCGGCGGCGCTCGTCGTGCAGGCTTCCAGCTCCGTCACGGCAGCAAGCACGCGCCTGCAATGTTCGAGCACATGGCTACCAAGCGCCGTCAGTATGGCGGGCTTGACCGTGCGATTGAAAAGAAGGCCTTCTCCCACGGCGATTTCGAAGCTTTGGATGCGCCGCGTCATGGCAGGCTGGGTGAGATTGAGGCGTGCTGCCGCGCGACTCACGGAGCCCGTTTCCGCCACTGCCACGAAGGCCTCTATATCTTGAAGATTCATGCCCATGTTTTATAAACACCGGCGGATTATGCACAAGCGGGAATGCCCGAGCGCGGCAGAGAAGATCCATCCTTCCGCTCGATGCGAGAAGCTGTAAGTCCTACCCTGCCAGTGCCGATCTCACGCAAACAGCGTGTCGGTCACCCTCACGTCACCCACATGGATGCCGTTCCAGTTCTTCATCGGCTTGTTGGCCATCGCCATCAGCTTGCCATGCACCTCGCCGCCCTTTTCGAAATAGCGGGCGATCAGGGCGAAGATCATCGCTTCGGCGGCACGCGTCGTGCCGTCCTCGCATTTCACCGCCATGGCGATGCCCTGGTCCGGAAGGGCGGCAACGAACACGCCTTCGGCGCCGGTCTTGGCAAAGATCTTGCCGGGGGCGACTTCCATCAGCCTGGTGCAGGCGCGGTTGGTGCCGGCGACATAAAAGGGCTCGGCCATGCAGGCTTCGATCAGCCGGCGCGAGGCTTTGGCGCGCTCGGCGGACAGGGTGTTGCCGGTCGCCATTTTTGCGAAACCATGGGCGAGGCCCTTGAGCGGCACCGCATAGGTCGGGATCGAGCAGCCGTCGGTGCCGCAATTCTGGTGGCCGATAATGGCGCCGGTCAGGGTTTCCATCGTGCCGCGGATTTCGGCCTGCAGCGGATGGTCGTATCCGCCGTAACCTTTCAGATTCATGCCCGTGTGCACGCAGGCGCAGACGAAGCCGGCATGTTTGCCGGAGCAATTGTTGTGCAGTGCTGTCGGCGCCTCGATGGTGCGGGCCTGGTGGATCAGCACCGCCTGCTCGGACGACCAATGGGCGCCGCATTCGAGCGCGTTATCGTCATGGCCGGCCTTGCCAAGCATCGAGGCGGCCATTGCCACATGCGCATCCTCGCCGGAATGGGAGGCACAGGCAAAGGCGAGTTCCTTGTTGCCGAAACCATAGGCGTCCGCCGCACCGCTTTCGATGAGCGGCAGCGCCTGCATGGCCTTGCTGGCGGAACGGGGGAAAACATGCGCGTCCGCGTCGCCGAACGAGAACAGAACCTTGCCGTCGCCATCCACCACGGCGCCGAGCCCGCGATGGCGGCTTTCGACCAGATTGCCTCTAGTGACTTCGACGGTAACGGGGTTTTGCATGGTCTGTCCTGAAATTGCCGGTTTCAATGTGCCTATCGTCTGGCGATATCACAGGCTCTTAAACGAGTCCGGCGGGATTTTCATGGGGGAGCGTATGAAATCGGTTAAGCGGTTGTTTCTGGTCATTTTCATCGTCTACCTGGTTCCGACCTTCGCGTCGGCAGGGTTGTGGGCGATCAAGGATCGGCCGGCGGGCTGGCGCGATGCGCGCTGGTCCTCGGCCGGCATATTGCCGAAGCCAGAGGCAAGCAACGAAGCGGCGATCTACGTCTTCTCGGCGACGACGGGGGGCCTGAAGGGCGCGGTCGCGAGCCATGCCTGGATCGTCTTCAAGGAAAAAGGCGCTAAAACCTATACGCGCTTCGACAAGGTGGGGTGGGGTTCGCCGATCCGCCGCAACGGTTATTCGCCTGACGCCTACTGGTATTCCAACACGCCGCAAATCGTTACCTCGGCCACCGGTTCGAAGGCGGAACTGCTGATCCCGAAGGTCGAAGGCGCGATCGCCGCCTACCCTTATGCCGAGCCAGGTGGCTATACGATCTGGCCAGGGCCGAACTCCAACACGTTCGTCGCCCATGTGCTGCGCAGCGTGCCGGAGCTTGACGCCGTGCTGCCGCCGCACGCGGTCGGCCGCGACTATCTGCCGGACGGCGAATTCATTCATGTGGACGACGATTGGCGCGATGTGCACGTGACCCTGCGCGGCCTCATCGGCCTGTCGGCCGGTTTGCGCAGCGGGTTCGAGGTGCACTTCCTGGGCTTGGTCGCAGGCGTCGATATCGCCAATCCCGGCATCAAGGTTCCGGCGCTCGGACGGATCGGGATTTAAGATGGCAGCTATGCATAAAATGCAAAACGCCCGCGTATGCGGGCGTTTGACATAACCGAATGTCAGATGGCGATCAGAAGCCGACGGCCTGACGCGCTACCCGGCGGATATCGCCCTGGGCGATGCCGAGATCGTTGAGTTCGCGCGGCGTCATACGGCCCAGTTCGGCAACCGTCTGACGGTACTTGCGCCAATTGTTGAGAGTGCGTGCGACGTTCATGATGGTTCCCCTTTCCTGGGATTTTTCGAAGCTTGAACGCCAGTCCTTGGCGCTCTCGTTTGCTTCGATGACGCTTATATAAGCTCATCAAACCTGCACTGAAAGCGCCCACTTAGCAGGCCACCTATGCGAGAGGCGCATGGGTGTTCTCATATTAGAAATAATGAAAAATGAAGAGCGGCCGGCGAAAGAGCCGCGGAAATGAAAAGGGCACAAAAAGGAAAAGGGCCGCTCGAGGCGACCCTTCCATGAGTTTGGTCCGGTTGAACGAACCCGGGGCGCTTCGTGAGCTCCCCGAAGGAAGATGAAGTTCAGGCCGAGGGTTGCCCCGTCAAGACCGCCACCTTTCCATTGCCCGTTACGCAGACCGAAATCTCACTAGACATTGGATCACCTTCCTTTCACTACGTTGACGATGATTAAAAGGTAAGGGCCAAAGCCCTATTCTGCAAGCCACGTTATGTAAACGATCGCGTATTTAATTGAGTTGCGAAGGCGGCCTTCCGCCCCTAGAATTCGCCAGCTTCGATCGAGGCAGATTCTCCCCTTCAGCTCAACGTCACCACGATCTTGCCGATATGGCTGCTGGTTTCCATCCATCGATGGATCGAAGATCAGGCTGCGTCCGCGATATCCAGCCGGACGGAAAGCCCAACCTTTCCAGCCAGTTCAACCAGCGCATCCAGGCTGAAATTGGCAATTTTGCCCTGCAGCAGGTCGTTCAGCCGCGGCTGAGTGACGCCGAGGCGAGAGGCCGCCTCCTTTTGGGTCACCTTCCAGTCCCGGACCTTCTGCTCGATCGCAATCAGCAGGGCCGAGCGCATCGACATATTGGCCGCTTCCGCCGGAGTATTTTCCAGCGCATCCCAGACATTTGCAAAGCTCTGGCGTTCCATGGGTTCCATCCGATCAGATCTGCCGCAGCCGCGCAGTGGCAATATCCAGATCCCGCTTTGCCGTCTGCTGCGTCTTCTTCTGAAAAGCATGCAGGACGTAAACGGCATCATCAACTCTGGTCACGTAGATGACACGAAACGCGCCCGTCTCGTCGCGGATGCGAATCTCCCGCACACCCGCTCCGATCGTCGTCATCGGCTTCCAGTCGCTCGGCTCAAGACCGAGCTGAATTTTATGCAACTGGACGCCCGCCTCTTTACGGGCGGGCTCAGGAAAATCCCGCAAGCGATCCAACGCATCTCCGAGAAATTCCAACCGCTTCATATCAATCCACGACTTATATCAAAACCAGTATACCGCGACAAAAGGACTAAGCAAGCGTCACCACGATCTTGCCGATATGGCTGCTGGTCTCCATCAGCCTGTGGGCCTCGACGACGTCTGTGAACGGCAGGACGGAGTGGATGACCGGGGCGACGGTTCCGTCCTCCAGGAGCGGCCAGACCTGGGCGAAAAGATCGTCGCGGATGGCGCGTTTTTCGTCCGCGGTGCGCGGGCGCATGGTCGAGCCGGTGATCGTCAGGCGCTTGACCATGATCGGCGACAGGTTGACCTTTTCGGCGATGTTGCCGCCGAGGAAGGCGATGATCGACAGGCAGCCGTCCTTGGCGAGAACCGAGAGGTTCTTTTCGAGATAGGCTGCGCCGATCATGTCGAGCACGACATCCACGCCCCGGCCGGCGGTTTCCGCCTTGATGACCTCGGCAAAATCCTCGGTCCTGTAGTCGATGCCTCTCACGGCACCAAGCTTTTCACAGGCATCGCACTTTTCCCTCGAACCGGCCGTCGCGTAGATCGTCGCGCCGAACGCCCTGGCGAGCTGGATGGCCGTCGTGCCGATGCCGCTGGTGCCGCCGTGGATCAGCACGCTTTCGCCTTCCGTCAGGCCCGCCATCTGGAACAGATTGGCCCAGACAGTGAAGAAGGTTTCCGGCAGCGCGGCGGCCTTGACCGCGTCATAACCCTTCGGCCAGGGCAGTGCCTGCCCGGCAGGAACGGCGCAATATTCCGCATAACCGCCGCCGTTTGCGAGCCCGCAGACCTTGTCGCCGGGCTTGAATTCGCTGACACCCTCCCCGATTGCCACGACTTCGCCTGATATTTCCAGGCCAAGGATCGGGCTTGCGTCCTTCGGCGGCGGATAAGCGCCCTTGCGCTGCTGCACGTCGGGTCGGTTGATGCCGGCCGCCTCCACCTTGACCAGGATCTCGCCCGGCCGCACCGCCGGCAGCGGACCGCTGGCAATGGTCATCACCTCCGGCTCTCCGAAGGACGGCAGATCGACGAAACGCATTTCGGTGGGAAGTGGCATGGCGGGACTCCTCTCGGTGCGGCCACCGACGAGACCGGTGACAGGTCCCTGACTTAGGATAGTCGCCTCGCGATAGGAAGGCGGCGTTCCGCCGCCTAGGTCATTTTGTCTCGCCGAAACTTGCGAAAACCAGACCGCCCTCGCTTTCCTTGGCTTCCGCCTTGACGGCGGCGATCTCCGAACCGATGCGGCCGACATCGTCGAGCAAAAGGCCCTGGGGCAGTTCGAGCACGCCGATCGAGCAGCGCAGCAGCGGGAAATCGCGCTCGGCGCCGGAGCGGTCGTGGCCGCGGATCTTGCCGGCGGCGCGTTCTTCGGGGGAATAGAGTTCGACGACATCGTCATGGAAATCGGAAAGCAGCCGCCCGAGGATTTCATTGAGCTCGTCGCGAGCCCAGTCGCGTACGCCGATAAAGAAATCGTCGCCGCCGACATGGCCGAGGAAATCGCCGTCGGAGAAGAAATAACGCTTTACCAGGGCGGCGAACAGCGAGATCGCATGGTCGCCCATCTGGAAGCCGTAATGGTCGTTGAACGGCTTGAAATTGTCGAAGTCGCAATAACAGAAGAAACGGGCTTCGTCGTCGTCGCGGCCAGCTTCCTGCATGAAGTCGCGGATGGCGCGATTGCCCGGCAGGCCTGTCAGCGGGTTCTGGTCCTGGGCAATCTTCAACTGCTTTTCGTTGATGACCTTGATCAGCGAGGCGGCCGAGACGACGCCCGCATAGCGCATGTTTTCGGTAAGGATGACGCAGGCGCTGTTTTCCATATTGGCAAACAGGGTCATCAGTTCTTCGGCTTCCGCATCCAGGCCGACAATCGGGGCGCGGTCGACGAAATGCGAGATCGAGCGCTCGTAGACCTTGTTCTTCAGGAGATCGCGGCCGAAGGGCTGATAGATATATTCCTTGAGGTGGTATTCGTTGATGACGCCGCGCGGCTCGCCATTGGCATTCAGTACCGGGAAGAAGGCCTGCCGCGGGTTGCGGCGGAACAGGTCGAAGACACTGTCGATGCTCTGGTTCTCGTAGACGGTCGGCAGGTGTTCGATCTGCTTGCGGATGAGGATTTCGTCGAGCGACTGGCTAGAGCGCCGGGTACGGCCGATATCGGCGAGATAGGGGAAGGACGGCTGCAGTTCGGACACGAATGTCGTCGGCCGGGCTATGAACCAGCCCTGGACGAGATCGACGCCGTATTCGCGGCAGGCAAGGAATTCCGCTTCCGTCTCGATGCCCTCGGCAATGACGCGAATGCCGAGCACGTGGGCGATGCCGACGATGTTCTTGACGAGGTGGCGCTTGCGCGGGTTCCTGTCGATGCCGGCGACGAAATGGCGGTCGATCTTCAGGTAGTCGACCGGATAGTCGCAGAGCAGTTTCATTTCGCCATGGCCGACGCCGAAATCGTCGATCGCCAGCTTGAAGCCCTCCTTCCGCATCTGGGTGACCAGATCGGCGAATTCCGGCACGCTCGTGTTGTCGAAACGCTCGGAGAATTCGAAGCAGACGGAAGACGGCGCGATATTCGCCTTGCGCAGGTGCTGCACGACCTTTTCGAGGAAATGGTGGCCGTGGCGGATCAGCCGGACGTCGAGATTGAGGAACAGCGTCTGGGACGAAAAATCAGGCAGGCTGGCGAATTTCGCCAGGGCCCGGGCTGCCATCATCTGTTCGAGCGCCAGAAGCTGGCTGGTCTCCTGGGCCTCATCGAGCAGTTCGAGCGGTGAAGAGAAACCGATCCGTTCCTGGCCGCGCAGCAGCGATTCATAACCGAAGACGGAACCGGTGCCGACTTCGACGATCGGCTGGAAGGCATTTTCCAGTACCAATTTTGCCAGGGTGACAAGCTGATCGCTCGCATACCGGCGGAAAACGCCCGGTTCCAAGATGGTCGCAGACGACATTACTCATTACTCCACTGCGCAATGGCCTAAAACATGCCTCAACACGAACGTCAGGTTCCCAGCAATTGGTCAAAAATACCTTTCCCGAACATGACGGCTGGATGAAATTTTTATGACGATAAAAGGCATTTTTATACAAGATTTTAGAGACTTAGCGGCAACCTTTGCGTGCCTCATGGCTTGGCCGCAAGCGCGACCGCGATCAGGGCCCAGCCCTGCATCGTGAGGTCGATCGCGAGGAACAGGCCGAGGATCCAGACGCTGTTCACCGGCCAGCCGAGCGCAATGACGAGGCCCGCAAGAGCCGTGATGACTCCTCCGAAAATAACCCAGCCGGAACCCCGCATCGGCCGCAGCCTGAACCCGACCCAGGTGCGGAAAACGCCCGCGACGATCAGCGCCACTGCCATGAAGAAGGTGACGATGACGGCTGTCAGCGCCGGATTCCAGAAGGCGAGCAGGCCGGCGATCGTATAGAGGATGCCGCTTGCCGCCCAGAACAGGATATGATCCCAGCCCTTCACCTGGAAGGCGTGGACGAGATAGGCGATGCCGCCGACCAGCATCATCATGCCGATGTAAAAGACCGACGCGACCGTCGCCACGAAGAGATTGGCGAGCGCGAGAAAACCGAAGATCAGCAGCAGAATGCCAAGGGCGAGAAACCAGCCCCACTTGTCACGGACCGTCAAAACCGACGGTGCGTCCAGACCGAACGTCATAGCCAACCCCCTTTTTGCCAAAACCTCACCCGAACCTAACGGATAGGATGTGGAGCGGGCTTGATCCGGGTCAATGGCGCGCTTTTGGAACAGGAAGGTTCGCAATCGCTTCTTGATTGCCAAGACGATCGAAAATAACTCAAATCACTGAAGGAATCTAAGGCAAATCGAGATGGTCACAGCCGAGCGACGACGCACGACGCCCCACTTCCTCAAAAGCGGCGCGATTGCAGGTAGTGAGGTATCGTGGCCCAACCGCACACGCGGCTGGATCCTCGGGTCAAGCCCGAGGATGACGGCGGAGAGGGAGGTGCGACGGATGACAGGAGAGGCCTCCCGGCAGCCAGCAACCTCATCTGTTGCGCCAACCGATCCCACGCGCTCCGTCATCCTCGGGCTTGACCCGAGGATCCATCTGCCTGGCCTCCGGGCATTGCCTGCCGCGCGCGAAAGTGCCGGCTCCCCACGCCATCCCGACAATTGAGGACGCCATGACCAAGCCCAATATCCTCATCGTCATGGTCGACCAGTTGAACGGGACGCTGTTTCCGGATGGGCCGGCTTCATTCCTGCATGCGCCTCATCTCAAGGCGCTCGCCGCGCGCGGCGCGCGGTTCGTCAACAACTACACGTCCTCGCCGCTCTGCGCACCGGCGCGTGCCTCGTTCATGGCCGGGCAATTGCCGAGCCGAACGCGGGTCTACGACAATGCCGCCGAATATGTCTCGTCGATCCCGACCTTCGCGCATCACCTGCGCCGCGCCGGTTATTACACCGCGCTGTCGGGAAAGATGCATTTCGTCGGGCCGGACCAGCTGCACGGGTTCGAGGAACGGCTGACGACCGATATCTATCCGGCCGACTTCGGCTGGACGCCGGACTACCGCAAGCCGGGCGAGCGGATCGACTGGTGGTATCACAATCTCGGTTCGGTGACCGGCGCAGGTGTGGCCGAAATCACCAACCAGATGGAATATGACGACGAGGTCGCCTTTCTGGCCAACCAGAAGCTCTATCACCTCGCTCGCGAGCGGGACGATGCCGACCGGCGGCCCTGGGCCCTGACCGTCTCCTTCACCCATCCGCACGACCCCTATGTGGCGCGGAAGAAGTTCTGGGATCTCTACGAGGATTGCGAGCACCTGCTGCCGGAAGTCGGGCCGATCCCGCTCGAAGACCAGGACCCGCATTCGAAGCGGATCATCTTTTCCTGCGACTACAAGAATTTCGACGTGACGGAAGAGAATGTCCGCCGCTCGCGAAGAGCCTATTTCGCCAACATTTCCTATATCGACGAGAAGGTCGGCGAGCTGGTCGACACGCTGACGCGGACACGGATGCTCGACGACACGATTATCTTGTTCTGCTCCGACCACGGCGACATGCTCGGCGAGCGCGGGCTGTGGTTCAAGATGAATTTCTTCGAGGGTTCGGCCCGCGTGCCGCTGATGATCGCCGGTCCCGGCGTGCCTGCTGCCCTGCATCTGGCGCCGGTTTCCAACCTCGACGTGACGCCGACGCTCTGCGATCTGGCCGGCATTTCGATGGACGAGATCAAGCCCTGGACGGACGGCGAAAGCCTGAAGCCGATGATGGAAGGTGTTGCGCGCACCAGCCCGGTGCTGATGGAATATGCGGCCGAGGGCTCCTATGCGCCGCTCGTCGCCATCCGCGAGGGCAAGTGGAAATACATTCACTGCATGCTCGATCCGGACCAGTTGTTCGATCTGGATAGCGATCCCCAGGAACTCAACAACCTCGCCGACGATCCGGGTTTTGCCGAAGTGGTTGCCCTGTTCCGGCGTAAGCGCGAGGAGCGGTGGGACATGGGTGCGTTCGACGCGGCGGTGCGCGAAAGCCAGGCGCGGCGCTGGGTGGTCTACGAGGCGTTGCGCAACGGCGCCTATTATCCCTGGGACCACCAGCCCTTGCAGAAAGCATCCGAGCGCTACATGCGCAACCATATGAACCTCGACAATCTCGAGGAATCCAAACGCTATCCGCGTGGAGAATGAGATGAAAGCCCAGCCGATCGCCAGCCATTTCATCGACGGCGAATATGTCGAGGATACCGACGGCACCGTCATCGAAAGCCTCTATCCGGCGACCGGCGAGGTGATCGCCCGGCTGCATGCGGCAACGCCCGCGATCGTGGAGCAGGCGATTGCGGCCGCCAAGCGCGCCCAGCCGGAATGGGCGGCCATGAGCCCGACGGCGCGCGGCCGGATCCTCAAACGCGCCGCCGATATCATGCGGGAGCGCAACCGGGAGCTTTCCGAACTGGAGACGCTGGACACGGGCAAGCCGATCCAGGAAACCATCGTCGCCGACCCGACATCGGGCGCCGACAGCTTCGAATTCTTCGGGGGTATCGCAGCGGCAGGACTCAACGGCAGCTACATCCCGCTGGGGCAGGACTTTGCCTATACGAAACGGGTGCCCTTGGGCGTCTGCGTCGGCATCGGCGCCTGGAACTATCCGCAGCAGATCGCCTGCTGGAAGGGTGCGCCGGCGCTGATCTGCGGCAATGCGATGGTTTTCAAGCCGTCCGAAAACACGCCGCTCGGGGCGCTGAAGATCGCCGAAATCCTCATCGAGGCCGGGTTGCCGAAGGGGCTCTACAACGTCATCCAGGGCGACCGGACGACCGGGCCGCTGTTGGTCAACCATCCGGATGTCGCCAAGGTGTCGCTGACCGGCTCGGTGCCGACCGGCCGCAAGGTGGCGGCGGCCGCCGCCGGCAGTTTGAAGCATGTGACGATGGAACTCGGCGGCAAGTCGCCGCTGATCGTCTTTGACGATGCCGATATCGACTCGGCGATCGGCGGGGCGATGCTCGGTAATTTTTATTCGACCGGCCAGGTCTGCTCCAACGGCACTCGCGTCTTCGTGCAGCGGAGCATCAAGGAGACATTCCTCTCCCGCCTCAAGGCACGCACCGAAAACATGGTGATCGGCGACCCGATGGACGAGGCGACCCAGATCGGCCCGATGGTCTCCTTCGACCAGCGCCAGAAGGTGATGAGCTATATCGACAAGGGCAAGGCCGAGGGTGCGACGCTCGTCACCGGTGGCGGCATCCCCAACCACGTCACCGGCGAAGGTTACTACGTGCAGCCGACCGTTTTCGCCGACGTGACCGACGAGATGACGATCGCGCGGGAAGAAATCTTCGGCCCGGTCATGTGCGTGCTCGATTTCGACGATGAGGCCGAGGTGATCGCCCGGGCCAACGGCACGGAATTCGGCCTTTCCGGCGGAGTGTTCACCTCCGATCTGACGCGCGGACATCGGGTGGCGGATCAACTCGAGGCCGGCACGCTGTGGATCAATACCTACAATCTCTGCCCGGTGGAAATCCCCTTCGGCGGTTCCAAGCAGTCGGGCTTCGGGCGCGAAAACTCGCTTGCCGCGCTGGAGCATTATTCGGAGCTGAAGACGGTCTATGTGGGTATGGGCAAGGTCGAGGCGCCGTATTGAGGTATGGCCATGAGTTCAGTCGTAATGCCTAAGCTTTGGAAGCCGTTTCGACCGTTCGTGGCGCTTCTCGATATAGAGCCAGTAGAAAAAGCCCGGCACGACGCAGATCCCGAGGCATATTTCCAAAGGCCACCCGAAGAAGACACGAAGCGGAATTGTTCCGATGATAACGAGAAGGGTAACAAATCCCCTTCTGCGACGTGCCCCGAGAATTTTCTCGAGCGGTTCCTCGGCGGGACGCGTGTCGCGATAAATATTGACCACATCTGCAGCCATCGCCTCCCGCTCGTCTTCGGCAATCTTGCGGTCATCCTCGATCCGCTTCAGGCGACGAAGAACTGTCTGACTAAAGCTCTTAGAAGCCACGAGCATGAGTCCCTTTTGAAATTTGCGGTAGAGCGCATTTATCAAAAGTTGTGTCCCTTCTCAATTCCTCGCCACCATTCAACTTCCCTGACTTCTGTGCAGAGTTAAAGAGAACCGAAAAGGGCCGTTCATGCAGAGCGCAGATTACATCATCATCGGTTCCGGCTCGGCGGGCTCGGCCATGGCCTACCGGCTGTCGGAGGACGGCAAAAATTCCGTGATCGTCATCGAGGCCGGAGGTTCCGATTTCGGGCCGTTCATCCAGATGCCGGGGGCCCTTGCCTGGCCAATGAGCATGAAGCGCTACAACTGGGGTTATCTTTCCGAACCGGAGCCGAACCTCAACAACCGCCGCATCACCGCGCCGCGGGGCAAGGTGATCGGCGGGTCGTCGTCGATCAACGGGCTCGTTTATGTGCGGGGACATGCCGAGGATTATAACCGCTGGGAGGAGCTCGGCGCGACCGGCTGGGCCTATGCGGATGTGCTGCCCTATTTCAAGCGCATGGAACATTCCCACGGCGGCGAGGAAGGCTGGCGGGGGACGGACGGACCGCTGCATGTCAAGCGCGGGCCGGTGACCAATCCGCTGTTTCACGCCTTCATCCAGGCAGGCTCCCAGGCCGGCTTCGAGATGACGCAGGATTATAACGGCTCGAAGCAGGAAGGCTTCGGGCTGATGGAGCAGACGATCCATAACGGCCGCCGCTGGTCCGCCGCCAACGCCTATCTGAAACCGGCGCTGAAGCGGAAAAATGTCGAGTTGGTCTATGGTTTTGCGCAGAAGATCGTCATCGAGAACGGCCGCGCCGTCGGCGTGGAGATTTTTCGCCGCGGCGTCAGCGAGACGATCAAGGCCAACCGCGAAGTGATCGTCTCGGCCTCCTCCTTCAACTCGCCGAAACTGCTGATGCTGTCCGGCATCGGGCCGGCGGATCACCTGAAGGAAATGGGCATCGAGGTGACGGCCGACCGTCAGGGCGTCGGCCAGAACCTGCAGGACCATATGGAATTCTATTTCCAGCAAGTCTCCACCAAGCCGGTGTCGCTTTATTCCTGGCTGCCGTGGTTCTGGCAGGGCGTCGTCGGAGCACAATGGCTGCTTTCGAAGGGCGGGCTTGGCGCGTCCAACCAGTTCGAGGCCTGCGCCTTCCTGCGCTCGAGCGCGGGGCTGAAGCAGCCGGATATCCAGTATCATTTCCTCCCCGTGGCGATTTCCTACGATGGCAAGGCGGCGGCGAAAAGCCATGGTTTCCAGGTGCATGTCGGCTACAACCTGTCGAAATCGCGCGGGAACGTGACGCTGCGATCGCCCGACCCGAAGGACGATCCGGTGATCCGCTTCAACTACATGAGCCATCCCGAAGACTGGGAGAAGTTCCGCCATTGCGTGCGGCTGACCCGCGAGATCTTTTCCCAGAAGGCGTTCGACGAGTATCGCGGGCCGGAAATCCAGCCGGGCGAACAGATCGAGACCGACGACCAGATCGATGCCTTCCTTCGCGAGCACCTGGAAAGCGCCTATCACCCCTGCGGCACCTGCCGGATGGGCCGCGCCGACGATCCTCTTGCGGTGGTCGACCCGGAATGCCGGGTGATCGGGGTCGAAAGCCTCAGGGTCGCGGACTCGTCGATCTTCCCGCATGTGACCTACGGCAACCTCAACGGCCCCTCGATCATGACCGGCGAAAAGGCGGCCGATCATATTCTCGGCAAGACGCCCCTGCCCCGCAGCAACCAGGAACCCTGGGTCAATCCGCGGGCGATGGTGAGCGATCGGTGATCAGTGGTAATCGTCTTCGCGCTGGTGGCGGACGGCAAGGATGGTGACGGTTTCGGCATCTTCTATTTCGTAAAGGGCGACGTAGCCAGCCGAGCCGAAAGGGATCACCAACTCCCTTAGAAGCGCATTTTCACCAGGGGCCTTGCGTGCGGAGAAAGGAAACTCCGCCAACCCCTCGATCGATCTAATGATGATCTCGACGGCTTTCTCCGCCGCACGGAAGTCTCGATTGAGAAGAAAACCATAGTGACGCCTGATGTCCGCTCGCGCTGCTAGTGTATAGCGGAGTAGGTAGGTCATTCGCCACGCTCAGCCCGCTTGGCCTCAAGCATAGCTCTTAGTTCGGCGTGAACCTCACCCGCGCTGTAATACTCGCCTGTCCTCTTGGCTTCTTCTCTTGAGGCAAGCCCCCTTGCGATAAACTCCGCCTGCGTCTGCCGATAGTTGATCTGAGCCCGCAACGAGTTCTCGACGAAAGCAGAAAGCGTTTCGCCCTCTTTCAACACGCTCTCGGCTGCGGCACGCAGTTCCGGATCGACGCGCAGGGAGGGAATGGTCGCCGTTTTCATGTCTTCACTCCATGCGTTGCAATTGCGATGCAGTGTGCTTCAGATGTTTGAATTAATCAAGAAGCCTACAAGAACCCGATCCATCTGCCGGCAATCACCGCGCTGATCCAGATCACGATCGAGAGGACGGCGGAAAACCGAAGTGCTGCTGTCGGCGCGTTGCCGACGAGCACCGTCCGCCACCCGGAGTTGAAATGAACCACCGCAACGTTCAGAAGGCCGAGCGCGACCAAGCCGAGCTTGGCGAGGAAAGCCGGGTTGCGGACATATTCCAGCGGCCGCACCGAGAACAGGCAGAGGCCGGTAACGATGGCAACCAGGACACCGGCGCCGGCGAGGCGTGACAGGTAGGGCGCGATCACGGCAAGCGGGACGACCGGGGCCAGGCCTAGCAGCCGGAGATCGAGCGCCAGGATGGCACCGAACAACATGCCGATGCCGAGGATATGCGCGGCGTTGACCAGAAGATAAAGCGTCGACGAGGTGATCAGCGCCCGCGCGAGCGGCGTTTCGGCAAGCGAAGCGAGGAATTCCATGCCCGCCTCAGTTGGTCTTGATGCGTTCCGGATAAATGTCGAAGGTCTTGCCGGAGACGACGATCCGGACCGCCTTCATGCGTTTTTCGCTCCGGTCTTCGGAGCGGTTGCCGGTGGCGGTGATCTGGTCGCCGACCTTGGCCTGCCCTTCGACGAAGCCGGAGCGCTGGGTCTGGTTGGGATTGCCGAGCTCGACGCGCCAGACACCGTCGTCGGCCTTCACCTCAAGTGTCGGATGCGGCGGCGCGAACGAGATCGACTGGATCGTACCCTTGAGGTCTATCTGGTCGGCCTCTGCCCAGGACCAGCCGTGATGGGCGGTGGCGGTGCCGGCGAGCAATGCGGCAATTGCGGTGCCGGCAAGAATGCGCGTGATCGAAAGGCGGGGCATGACGGCTCTCCTCTATTCCGGATCATGTGCCGGAAGATGTAGGAGCCTGCGCCGATGACCAGAGGTTTCACCGTTTCTTGAACGTCCACCCGCTGTCGACGGTCAATTGGTCGCCATCAGCGCCACGGCCCTGTCGACGATCAGGCGGTTGAGGGCGCGGTAGTCGCCGTCGAAATGGTGGCCGCCTTCGCGGGCGAGCACCTGAGAGCCGCGGATTTCCCGGACTGCCGGGCAGGCGGTGTCATTTTCCTTCAGCCCGTAGATGCACTGGATCTTGGACGGCTCGATCTCGCGAAGATCGTCGACAGGATCGCCGTATTTGCCGGTGCCGGTAAAACCGAGCCAGCCGGTCACGTCGATCTCGAAATCCGCCTGATGCGACAGCGCCAGGAGCGAGACGAGCAAGATCGCCTGCTTGTCCGCCTCCGGCAGAAGCCGGTAGGTCGCCGGCAGGACATTGGCCCCGAAGGAATAACCGATCAGCAGGACGTTATCGACGTTCCAGCGTTTGCGGTAGGACCCGATGATATGGGAAAGGTCGGCGGCGGTCTGTTCCGGGGTTCGCTCGCTCCAGAAATAGCGCAATGCATCGACGCCGACGACCGGGATGCCCTCTTCCTTCAGATAGGCGCCGAGCTGCTGGTCGATGTCGCGCCAGCCGCCGTCGCCGGAGTAGATGATCGCCATGGTGTTGTGCTTCGGCGTCGCGTGGATCGGCACGATCGGCAGATTAAGCGGCGAAGCGGACTGGGCGAGCCGCCGGACGGTGGCCGATGTGTTCTCCAGCAGGGCCGCATCTGCGCCCTCAGCCGTTTCACGGTACTCGATCGCGGGATGGGTGTTTTTCAGATCTTCCGCGTGGATGCGGCCCGCCGCGTCGGCCTCGGGGCTGAAGACGATCCGGACGGGATTGGGGAGATCGCCTTCCGTCAGACCATAGACCGTGCCGCCGGGGACGGGCGTCTTCGGCGCCGGGGTGCAGAGGATGGTTGATAGCGGGATGGTGGTCTGCGGGTCGATGGCAAGCGTCTCGGCGATCGTCGAATCCGGCGTCTGGGCGGCGATGGCCAGCGCCAGCGTGCCACCGTCGCCGATGCCTGCCACGACCGGCGGATGATAGGTGGCGATATCGGCCGAGCGGTGCAGCTGGCGTGTCACGTCTTCGATATCGGAAACCAGATAGAGGCAGTCGTCCCGCTCTTCCTCAAGCGCCGCGTAATAGTCACGGATATCCACGCCGATCACCAACGCGCCATCCCTGATCAGCGCCTCGGACGTTCGCTCCTCGCGTTCCGACCACCCCTCGCCGCCCGAAAACAGAAGGACTACTCCGGTCGCCTTGCCTTCGGGAAAGGAAATCCGGTCGGTCGGCAGGCTCTTGGCCTTCAGGGCCGGGTCGGAGGCGATATTGACGATGGCGGCGACGAACGTGATGCCTGCAAAAATGATCGGCAGAACCTTCATCTGCGAAGGATGCCCTTCAGCCCGCCGCCGATCAACATGGTAATGTCGAACATCGAAATGACCGGCATGCCACGGCCCGAGACGACGAGATAACGCGGCTGCCATTCCGGATCGAATTTATCCTTGAACAACCGCACGCCACGGAAATTGTAGAAACGCTCGCCGTTCCGGTAGATACGCTCGCCCACGTGGTTCCAGAGCGGTGCCTTGTTGTGGGTCGAAAGGCCGGCAAGCGGCGCCATGCCGAGATTGAGGGTGCGAAAGCCTGCAGCCTTCAAATGCTCCATGATCCGCACGAACAGCAGGACCATCATGCCCTGATGAGCATTCGGCAGGTGGCGCATCAGGTCGATGCAGGCGTCCCCGGCCGAGCCGGTCGAAAGGACGTTGGCGAATGCAACGATCCTGCCCTCGATGCGGATGACGCCAACCGGGCCGGCCGCCACGTATTGAGGCTGGAAGGTTCCCAGCGAAAAACCTTTTTCCGTGGCATTCTGGGCCGTCAGCCAGGCACCGGAGACGGTCCGGAGTTCATCGAGAACTGCGGGCACGTCATGTGCCTCGATCATCGAAAACTCGAGACCATCGCGAACCGCGCGGTTGACCGCGCGCCGAAGCCTGATCCGAGTACCGCCCTTGAGATCGAAATTCGAAAGATCGACCACCGCCTGTTCGCCGAGCTTATAGGGCTTCAACCCGGATTCGACGGTGAGCGGCAGGAAATCCGGGGAGACCTGATAGAAAACGGGGCGGCAGCCTGAGTTGCGGGCCTGCTCCATGAATTTGAGCGCGAGGCCCGACCAAGCGCTGCCGGGGCCGACGGGGTCGAACAACGCCACCCAGGAGCGGCCCTGCTGGGCGTACATGATAAACGCGTTGCCGCAATCGGAAAAAAGCAGCTTCTTGTCGCCGAGGCGTACAAGGCCGGCGCTCGCATTCGGCTGGGTGGCGAGAATTTCGACGGCGCGGTCCATTTCGTCGCTCGCCGGCGGCTTGCGGCAGCGCCGCGGGCGCCGCAGCCGGTTGGTGGCAAGCGTGCCGATCAACAGCGTCAGCGCCAGACCGGTCGGTGCCTGAATATCGCTGTTTGACAGAAGCAGGCCCCAGCCGAGCCTCACCAGACTTTCCTCGAGGAAAACACTCACGCCAAGGGCGGTCACGAACAGAACGAAACCAAAAGACAGGAGAATGCTCGTATCGGGGGTCAGACGGTCGATCAGCACCCTCCCCATAGAGATGGCCGATTGGGTCGACTGTTTTGCCGGCAAGCCGGAGACCGGCTCGGAGGGTTCTTCGAGGTGGGCAATGTCTGCCATAGGTTATCCGTCACGGAAATAAGCGTTAGGCCTGCATTTCGTCAGAGCTTGCGCCCAGAAGGTTCTTACCTGTTCTGTGCCAATCAACAATTGACACATATCAATTTTGAAAAACTTTCCGTGATTAAGGTAAAAACGCCACGCAATAACGGCGCGTGCACTGCGATTTCAGTGGCACTCTACATGCCACAGCGTGTAACGGGCGGCTAACGTCATCTTGAGGCTGCGGAAACGCTATTTTCGGAAAACCTTCCAGCGTGTCGGACGGAAGCGCGTTTCGCTGCCGAGCTCGATCGGCGCATGCAGCGGTACCTCCACCTCGACGTGATAGGGCGCGTGGCCGTCATTGGCGATGTCGATCTCGGCGATGCGGGTGCCGGCGAGGCGGCGGCAGGCGGTGACCTTGCCGAACAGCGCATCCGGCGCGTCGACGAGCGTCACGTCCTCCGGCCGGAAGAACAGTTCCCCTGCCCCGTCGCCCGCCTCCGCAATGCCGATCGGCTGGCCCTGGAAGAGCGTGATGCCGTCTTTCACCTCGACCGGGAGCTGCGAGGACTCGCCGATGAACGAGAAGACGAAGGGGGAGCCCGGCCGATCATAGACGTCATCGGCCGAGCCGACCTGTTCGATCTTGCCCCGGCTCATGACCACGACCCGGTCGGCAAGTTCCAGCGCCTCTTCCTGGTCATGGGTGACGAAAACGGTCGTGTGGCCGGTGCGGTCGTGGAATTCCCGCAGCCAGCGGCGCAATTCCTTGCGTACCTTGGCGTCGAGCGCACCAAAAGGCTCGTCGAGCAACAGGATGCGTGGCTCGATCGCCATGGCGCGCGCAAGTGCGACGCGCTGACGCTGGCCGCCGGACAGCTGGTTCGGATAACGCTTTTCAAGACCTCCGAGCTGGACCATCTCCAGGAGGTCCGAGACCCGGCGGCGGATTTCCGCCTTGGGCGGGCGGCTGCCGGCCGGCCGGACCTTGAGGCCGAAGCCGATATTCTCGGCGACCGTCATATGCCGGAACAGCGCATAGTGCTGGAAGACGAAACCGACATTGCGCTCCTGCACCGAATGATGCGAGGCGTCCTGATCGCCGAAGAAGATCTTGCCCGATGTCGGGAAGTCGAGGCCGGCGATCAGCCGCAGCAGCGTGGTCTTGCCGGAACCCGAGGGACCGAGCAGCGCGATCAGTTCGCCGGAGGCGATCTTCAGCGACACGTCGTTCAGCGCCGGGAAACGTTCGAATTCCTTGCGGATATTGTTGATGGTGACTTCCATCTAGTCTTGGACCTTTCAATGCCTGCCGCCGGCAGCGCCGGCACCGAACCGAAGTTCGAGAAGGGTTTTCAATGCAAGGGTGACGAGCGCCAGCAAGGCCAGCAGCGAGGCCACCGCGAAGGCCGCGACGAAGTTATACTCATTATAGAGTATCTCCACATGCAGCGGCATGGTGTTGGTGAGTCCGCGGATGTGACCCGAGACGACCGATACGGCGCCGAACTCGCCCATGGCGCGTGCGTTGCAGAGGAGCACGCCGTAGAGCAGGCCCCATTTGATGTTCGGCAGCGTCACGTACCAGAAGGTCTGCCAGCCGGATGCGCCGAGCGACAGGGCCGCTTCCTCGTCGCCGGTGCCCTGGTCCTCCATGAGCGGGATCAGCTCGCGCGCGACGAAGGGAAAGGTGACGAAGACGGTGGCGAGCACGATGCCCGGCACGGCGAACAGGATGGTGATCCCCTGGCTTTTCAGCAAAGGGCCCAGCAGGCTGCTTGAGCCGAACAGCAGCACGTAGACCAGCCCGGAAATGACGGGCGAGATCGAGAACGGCAAGTCGATCAGGGTGATCAGGAAGGATTTGCCCTTGAACTCGAACTTGGCGATCGCCCAGGCGGCGCAGAGGCCGAAGACGAGGTTGAGCGGAACCGAAATCGCCGCCACCAGAAGCGTCAGGCGGATCGCTGCCGCCGCGTCGGGTTCGATCAGAGCCTCGTAATATTCCAGCCAGCCCTTGCGGAACGCCTCGACGAAAACGGAAACCAGCGGCAGGAGCAGGAAGAAGGCGAGGAAAACCAGCGCCAGCCCGATCAGCAGGATTTTTGCAAGCGGCCGCTCGTCGGCGGGGTTCCGGAACGACGGCGATTTGCCGTGCGCGGAGCGGGAGACGTCAGACATTGCCGTATCTCCTTCGGTTCCAGGCCTGGATGAGGTTGATGATGAAGAGCATCACGAAGGAGATGATCAGCATGATGGTGGCGATCGCCGTCGCACCCGCATAGTTGAACTCCTCCAGCCGGATGACGATCAGGAGCGGAGCGATCTCCGAGACGTAAGGAATGTTGCCGGCAATGAAGATGACAGAGCCGTATTCGCCGACGCCTCTGGCGAAGGCGAGCGCAAAACCGGTGAGGATCGCCGGCGTCAATCCCGGCAGGATCACCTGCGAAATCGTCTGGAAGCGATTGGCGCCGAGCGTGGCTGCGGCCTCTTCCACCTCGCGGTCCAGTTCCTCCATGACCGGCTGCACGGTGCGCACCACGAAGGGAAGGCCGATGAAGACCAGCGCGACGACGATGCCGAGCGGCGTGAACGCGATGCGGAACGGCATGAACAGCGAACCGACCCAGCCGTTGGGTGCGTAGAGCGCTGCGAGCGCGATGCCGGCGACCGCCGTCGGTAGGGCGAACGGCAGGTCGACGATCGCATCGATCAGCCGGCGACCGGGGAAATTGTAGCGCGTCAGCACCCAGGCGACGACCACGCCGAAGACCACGTTGACCAGCGCGGCCACGAAGGCCGTGCCGAAGGATATATAAAGTGCGTCCAGCGTGCGCCGGTCGGTCAGAACGGCGAAAAACCCGCTCCAGCCGAGCCCGGCGGTGCGCCAAAGCAGGCCGGCAACGGGGATCAGGATAATCAGCGATAGGTAGGCGAGCGAAAAGCCGAGCGTCAACCCGAAACCCGGGATGATGCTCGGCTGCTTCAGTCGCCACTTTGCCGGTGAGACAGTGGCGTGGATCATTGGATATTCCGACCTTACTTACCGGGCTTGTAGATCTGGTCGAAAATGCCGCCGTCACCGAAATGTTCGGGCTGCGCCTTCTTCCAGCCGCCGAAGATGGGATCGTCGATGGTGACGAGCTTGATATTCGGCAGCGCCTTCAACAATTCCGGCTTTACCACATCGGGCTTCGAAGGACGATAGAAGTGCTTCGCCGCGATGTTCTGGCCCTCGTCGGAGTAGAGATATTGCAGATAGGCCTCCGCCTGCTTGCGGGTACCCTTGGAATCGACGGTCGCATCAACGACGGCAACCGGCGGCTCTGCAAGGATCGAAATCGGCGGAACGACGATCTCGAAGGCATCCTTGCCGAACTCGGCGCCGGCGAGATAGGCCTCGTTTTCCCAGGCGAGCAGCACGTCGCCGATCTGGCGCTGCGCGAAGGTGACCGTCGAGCCGCGGGCACCGGTATCGAGCACCGGAGCGCGCTTGTAGAGTTCGCCGACATAGGCCTTGATCTTGGCCTGGTCGCCCTTGAATTCCTCGTTCGCCCAGGCCCAGGCCGCAAGGTAGTTCCAGCGGGCGCCGCCGGAAGTCTTGGGATTGGGGGTTACGATCTGGATGTCGCCCTTCACGAGGTCGCCCCAGTTCTTGATCCCCTTCGGATTGCCCTTGCGCACAAGGAAGACGATCGTCGACGTATAGGGCGATGCGTGGTTCGGCAGGCGGTCACGCCAGCCGGCCTTGATCTTGCCGGACTTCTCGATCGCATTGATGTCGCTTTCGAGCGCCAGCGTCACGACATCGGCCTCAAGGCCGTCGATGACGGAACGGGCCTGCGCGCCGGAACCGCCATGCGACTGGCGGATCGTCACGGCCTCGCCACCCTGGGCCTTCCAGTATTTGGCGAAAGCGGCGTTGAAATCCTTGTAGAGCTCGCGGGTCGGATCGTAGGAGACGTTGAGCAGCTGGGTATCGGCAAAAGCTGGCGCGACGACCCCGACCGTCAGGGACAGGCCGAGTGCGACGGCGCCCAAACGGGCACCCAGTCGCCGGCTCAATCCCGGGGCAAAATTGAACATGAGGTTCCCTCCTGTGGTTCTGCCGAAACTCTATCGGTTGAGTCGTCTTAGTCAATCGAGGTCGGGAAGAAGGCAAAACTGTTTCCCTTTGACGGTCTGCGACGACAAAGAAACCATTAACCCTGTCGACATGGACAGAACGCCCGCGTCGGCAAACAGGCGGTTCGTAAAATCACAATCCGGCCATGATTGGGATTTTGGGGACGCGGGGGAGAATTTTCCAAGGGTTTGGAGAAACGCTACAGATGTCGGCTGACATCCATCTTCTGATGAAGAATGCGGATAATATCGATGGCGCTTTCGGAAAACCGATAGAAAACGCAATGCGCGCCGACGGTATATTTGAAATACGCCTGCCGAATATCAACCGGCCGACCGAGTTTCCGCCCTGCGGCTAATCCTTCCAGCGTTGAGATTAGCTCACCGTGGTAGCGTTCAGCCTGCTCCCAAGACCAGGTTTCAGCCGTATAATTCCAAATATCTCGAAGATCCTCTTCCGCAAGCGGTGAAAGCCTGTAACCCCGGCCCTTAGCGGCCATGGCGCTCTCGCATCCGTTTCAGAAATGCCTGATTGTCAAATGGTTGCGGCGGTCCAGACTCCTCACCGGCAATCAGGGCGTCCTGCAAGGCCTTGACCCGGGCCTCGTGTTCTTCAAGCAGGCGCAGACCCGCCCGGACGACATCGCTTGCCGAACCATAGCGACCGCTTTCGACCTGCGTGTCGATGAAAGTGGCGAAATGATCGCCGAGCGAAATGGATGTGTTTCGAGCCATACTGCCTCCTACCCGCCATTATACCAAATTTTGGTACATCGCCAAGCTGGAAGCAATACTCAAGCCGTCAGCAATTCCCTGACCGGTGCCTTGGTGTCGCCGGCGCCTTCGATGGCATCGGCGATCGTGGTGTTGAACAGCACGTCGCGGGTCGCGTCGGCGACGCGGGCGAAGACGTGGCGGATTTCGCACAGGTGCTCGCCGTCGCAATCCTCGCATTTGCGGTAGGCGGTCTGCGACAGGCAGGGCAGCGGCGCGATCGGGCCATCGACCAGGCGCAGGACTTCGCCGAAGGTGATGGCATCGGCGGGTTTCAGGAGAAGATATCCGCCCTGCTTGCCGCGACGGGAAACGACGATGCCGGAACGTTTGAGGTCGAGCAGGATCTGTTCCAGAAATTTCTTCGGAATGCTCTGCTGGAGGGCAATCTCGGAAATCAGCATCGGCGCCTCGGGATCGGCCTGCGCCAGGGCAGCCAGGGCCCGAAGGGCGTATTTCGCTTTCTGGGATATCATCACGCAACCATCGACAATAGCGCCGCCGCGAGGCGAATGGTCCTCACGGCGCCGCTCACTTAAGCTTCGTTCGGGGCATCCACGGGGCCGCCGGAAGGGCGCTCAGGGGCTGCATATCCGCCAGGGGAAACAGCGCCCCGGAGACATGTTCCCGCAATATCTCAAATCACGAGAAAATACAAACCAATGCAGGGGTTTCCGGGGATTAAACCGGTCACTTTTGGTTAAGGCGGCAGGTTTTCTGTGTGAGCGCCGCTTTGGAGAGATATTTGCTCCGCATCATCATGGGAAGAAACGCGTTTTCCTGTCCTTGCGCGCGTGGAATCTGAATAATCAAGCAATCGCTCACGGAAGAAGACCCATGACATTGCACGACGCCGCCGGCCGGGACCGTCTGGAACTGGCCGCCACACTCGACGCAAAGCTTGAAAACCTCGACCTTGCCGGCCGTCTGGCGCTTGCCGCCGAACTCGGCCACGCCGTCTTCACCACCTCGCTCGGCATCGAGGACCAGGTGATAACAGCCGCGATCGGCACGCACCGCCTGCCCGTCGAAGTCTCGACGCTCGAAACCGGGCGGCTGTTCCAGGAAACTGTCGATCTGATCGGCGAGACCGAGGAACGCTACGGTATCGAGATCCGACGCTTTCGGCCGGATCAGGACGACGTGGATGAATACGCGGCGAAATACGGACTGAACGGCTTCTACGACAGCGTCGAGGCCCGCCACGCCTGCTGCCATGTGCGCAAGCTGAAGCCTCTTGCCAAGGCTCTGGCCGGCGCCGAGGTCTGGATCACCGGCCTTCGCCGCGGCCAGTCGGGCAATCGCGCCACGACGCCGTTCGCCGAATACGACGCCGAGCGCAACCTGATCAAGATCAACCCGCTCGCCGACTGGGACATCGAGACGATCAACGCCCATGTGGCTGCGGAGGCGATCCCGGTCAACCCGCTGCACAAGCGCGGTTATCCTTCGATCGGCTGCGAGCCCTGTACCCGCGCCATCAAGCCCGGCGAGCCTGAGCGCGCCGGCCGCTGGTGGTGGGAAAACGACGAGAAGCGCGAATGCGGCCTGCATGTGCCGGAAAACGCCTCAGTCGCAGAGCCCGCGCCCCAGGCGAACTGAAGCCACACGTGTTTGTATCCAGAGACTAGCCGGAGACCGAAATGCCCTTGTCAGTACAGGAAACGGAAGTGAAGAACCCGCCCGTTTCCAGACCGCCGCTCGATCCGCATCTGAAGGCCCTCGAAAACGAAGCGATCCACATCTTTCGCGAAGTGGCGGCGGAATTCGAAAATCCGGTGATGCTTTATTCGATCGGCAAGGACTCCTCCGTCCTGCTGCATCTCGCCCGCAAGGCCTTTTACCCCGGCCGCGTCCCCTTCCCGCTCCTGCACGTGGATACGACGTGGAAGTTCAGGGAGATGATCGAGTTCCGCGACCAGATCGCCGAGAAATACGATCTCGACCTCGTGGTCCACACCAATCCGCGCGGCGCCGAGGAAGGCATCACGCCGTTCTCCCACGGTTCGGCGCTCTATACCGACATCATGAAGACCGAGGCGCTGCGCCAGGCGCTCGATGCCGGCGGCTACGACGCGGCCTTCGGCGGCGCGCGGCGCGACGAGGAGGCCTCCCGCGCTAAGGAACGCATCTATTCGTTCCGCACCCCGGACCATAAATGGGACCCGCGCAACCAGCGCCCGGAGCTTTGGAACGTCTATAACGGCATGGTCCGCAAGGGCGAAAGCGTGCGCGCCTTCCCGCTCTCCAACTGGACGGAAGTCGACATCTGGCGCTACATCCAGGCGGAGGACATCCCGCTCGTGCCGCTCTATTACGCCGCCGAACGCCCTTATGTGGAGCGCGACGGGATGATGATCCTTGCCGAGGATCCGCGGCTTGAACTCAAGCCCGGCGAAACCGTGCAGCGGGGCATGATCCGGTTCCGCACGCTCGGCTGCTTCCCGCTGACCGGCGCCCTCCACTCGACCGCCTCCAACCTTGAAGAGGTGATCGCCGAGCTCGAGATCGCCACAGTTTCCGAACGCCAGGGCCGCGCCATCGACCGCGACCAGTCAGGCTCGATGGAAAAGAAGAAGCGCGAAGGATATTTTTGAGATGACCGCAACAGCAACCTCGCCCTCCGCGACCATCCTGCCCTTCGCAGAACCCCTGAAGGCAGTGCGCGACACCCGCCCGCTGCGCCTCATCACCTGCGGCTCGGTCGATGACGGCAAGTCGACGCTGATCGGCCGCCTGCTCTGGGACACCAAGGCGGTCAAGGAAGACCAGGCGGCGACGCTTGCCCGTGACTCGGGCGGTCAGAACGACCTCGGCCTGCCGGACTTCGCCCTGCTGCTCGACGGCCTGCAGGCCGAGCGCGAACAGGGCATCACGATCGACGTCGCCTATCGCTATTTCTCGACCGACCGGCGCTCGTTCATCGTCGCCGACACGCCCGGCCATGAGCAATATACCCGCAACATGGCGACCGGGGCCTCGACCGCCGATCTCGCCATCCTGCTTGCCGACGCCCGCGCCGGTCTTCTGGAGCAGACCCGCCGGCATGCAACGATCGCCGCCCTGATGGGCATCCGGCAGTTCGTGCTCGCGGTCAACAAGATCGACCTCGTCCACTACGACAAGGCTGTGTTCGACAGGATCTCCCACGATTTCCGCGAATTCGCGCTGTCGCTCGGCGTGCGCCAGATCACCGCCATCCCGATGTCGGCCTTGAAGGGCGAAAACGTCGTTTATCCGGCCGACACCTCGATGCCCTGGTATGACGGCCCGACGCTGGTCGAGGCGCTGGAGCTGGCGACCGTGCGCTCCACCCAGGCCGGTGGTTTTCGCCTGCCGGTGCAGCGTGTCGTGCGTCCCGGCGAGAGTTTTCGCGGATATCAGGGAACTGTCGCGGGCGGCTCGGTGAAGCCGGGCGACTCGGTGGTCGTCCTGCCCTCCGGCACCGTCGCCAATGTCAGCCGGATCGTCACCTTCGACCTGGTGCGCAACGCAGCCGTCGCAGGCGACGCGATCACGTTGGTCCTCGACCGGCAGGTGGATATCGCGCGCGGCGACGTGATCGTCTCGCTCGACGGCCAGCCGATGACCGGCCACCATTTCGACGCCCAGCTGGTGTCGCTGCAGCCGGGCGGCATCGAACCCGGAAAACGCTACTGGCTGAAGAGCGGTTCGCGCCGCCAGCGCGTCGTGGTCGAGCCGATCAGCCAGCTCGAGCTTGCGACCGGCAAATGGCAGCCGCATGCCTCGACGCTGGCGATGAACGCGATCGGCAAGGTGCGCCTCTCCTTCGAGGAACTGGCGGTCTTTGACGCCTACGACCAGAACCGCTCCACCGGTGCCTTCATCCTGATCGATCCGGATACCCTGAACACGGTTGCGGGTGGCATGATCACCGCCAAGCGCGGCGAGGTTGGCGGTATCCATCGTGGCCAAGGGGGCGAAGGCCAGCGTGTCGTGCTGTCGCTGCCGGCCGATCTCGCCGAACAGCTGATGGCAAGCGAACTCTTCGCCAACCGGCGCGACGAAACCGAGATCAAGCGGATGACCGCCAAGCAGGCAGCGGAGCTGTTCTCCAACGCCGGCGGCGACATCTGATCGTTTCGATCGGCGGGAAATAGAAAGGGGGCCGGAAGGTCCCTTTTTTCGTTGCCAGCCCCCGTCAGGCGATCGGCCGCGTCGAACCGCGCTGGATGAGATCGAACGGCAGCTGGATCACCCGGCTCGGCAGGCATTCGCCGCTGACGGCCCGGATTATAAGATCCGCGGCACGATAGCCCATTTGGAAACGCGGCACGCGGATCGTCGTCAGCCTCGGTTCGGCGCAGAGCGCGAAATCCAGGTCGTTATAGCCGCAGATTCCAAAATCGTCCGGCACGCGCAGGCCCGCCCTTTGCGCCTCGAACAGCGCGCCGAGCGCAAGATCGTCGTTCTGGCAGAATACCGCGTCGACATCGGGGTCCGTTGCCAGCAGCCGCTTGAAGAGGTCGCAGCCGAGCTGCATGCTCGTTTGCTTGTGCTCGCTCATGACGAGGCCCGGATCGTAGAGGCCGGCCTCCTGCATGGCCAGCGCATAACCATCATGCCGCCTCTGCGCGCGGAGATCGCGGCTGCCGCCGATCAGGCCGATACGGCGATATCCGCAGGCGAGTAGATGGCGCGTCGCAGTCTCGGCCGCCTCGCGGTGATTGATGCCGACCGCGATACCCGAGGGCAGCAGGTTGAGATCGACGATCTGAACCACCGGGCACGGCGCGAGCGCAAGCAGACCGCCGACGCGCTGGTCCTGCAATCCCGTCAGGAGGATGCCGGCCGGATGCTGTGACAGGAAAAGCTTGACCTGACGGTATTCCTGATCCGGATCGTGGTTGGTGTTGGCATATTGGATGCGCAGATCCGTATCGCGCAATCGTTCCTCGATGCCACTCATGATGCCGAGAAAAGCATGATTGGTCAGCGCCGGCGCCAGAACCCCGATAGTGCCGTTGTGGCGGCTTGCGAGCGCCCGGGCGGCCAGATCGGGCACATAGCCCATCTGCTCCACCTGACGGAGGATCTTCTGCCGAAGCGGCTCGGACACCTTTTCCGGTTCGCGCAGGGCGCGGGAAACGGTGATCGAACTGATCCCGAGAACGTTTGCGACGTCAAGCAGGGTCACCCGTTCCGATCTGGCGCGTCTAGGCGGCATGCGTTCTGCGGCCCTCTCTCCTGCCAAGCAGGCTACCACCCGAAGCAGTTTCTGGGCGGGGAGGCCTTTCGACAAGTTGCACGTTCCCGCCGCCATGATGCCGCAACGGCATGTCCGGACCTAATATAATTTCGTCCTGTCAAAGCGTGGGTTGTGGATAAGACCGATCTAAAGCAGCAATCCCGATGTATTCGGCCATGCGGTGGGTCCGCTGGACTACGGTTTTACGGGGAAAGCTTTTCGGGAGAGCGAAATCTCTTGGGAAGCCAAGGATCGGCTGGTCGGAGTGGAGTGATTCGAACACTCGACCCCCACGTCCCGAACGTGGTGCGCTACCAGACTGCGCTACACTCCGTGACCAGCGGCGCCTCTATAGACCAGCATTTTTCATTGCACAAGCGCCGCTCATGAAAAATATGCGACAGCGTCTTGATCGCCGGCACACCGGTTCCGGAAAGGCGGAAAACCAAGGCGTTGCAAAAAAGCGGCGCAGGATAAATTTGATGTCGATGGGCGCTCATCGCCTCGCGAAGCCTGACAAAAATCTGTTACGTGCAGTCTCGAAAGCCTTGCCTCCCAGGCACAACAGAAGACATGAAGGATTTTTGAGAATCATGAGCCGCCGCGTCATCGCATCGACTGCCCTTTTCGCGCTCGCCCTTTCGGCCTGCACCACCGTCAGCGTTGCCAGCAACCCCATCGAAAGCCGCTGGGTGGGTCACTCGGCCGGCGAGTTCTTCGCGAAATTCAGCCCGCCGATCAGCGATATCGACGAGGGCTCCACGACCGTCTACACTTGGCGTGGCGGCTATAACCGCATCAAGCAGCAGGGCGGCCGCACGGCCAGCGTCAGCTGCACGGCCAAGATCACCGTCTCCTCCAGCTACGTGATCCGCGACATCACCATCATCTCCGATCGTCCGGGCGCCAACGGCCCGAGCTATTGCACGGAACTGCTGACCGCCAGCTGAGCCGGGCAAGCCCGCGCAAGCGGACGACATCAGTCATGAAAGCCGCCGGCCGCCGCCCGACAGGGTGAAGGCCGGCGCTGTTTTTGAATGCACCGCAGCGAAAGCGGTGCTAAATCTCTCCCGCGCTTTGAACAGCGTATCGATACGATCGGGTGTCTGGCGCAGAACCGGCAATGCCGCAATGGCCGTCATCGAGATCGCATCAGGCGCGGAGGCCCGGCATGGCGGAAGACATTACCTTCGACATGGAATTCACCCCTTCCTACGGCGTGCCGGTCACTGTTGCCGACGGCGTGCAGCGGATTACCGTCAACAATCCCTCGCCCTTTACCTTTCACGGCACCAATACCTATATCGTCGGCGGCTCCTCGGTCGCGGTCATCGATCCAGGCCCCGAGAACGATGCGCATTTCGAGGCGCTGATGGCGGCGCTGAAGGGTCGCGAGGTCACCCATATCTTCGTCAGCCACACCCACCGCGACCATTCCCCGCTCGCCCGCCGGCTGAGCGAAGAAACCGGCGCGATCACCGTCGCCGAGGGACCGCACCGGGCCTCGCGGCCGCTGCATGCGGGCGAGGTCAACCCGTTCGCGGAAAGCGCCGACACCGGTTTCGTGCCCGACATCGCGGTCGCCGACGGGCAGGTGATCGAGGGGGACGGCTGGGCGCTGGCGGCCGTGCACACACCCGGCCACACGGCCAACCATTCCGCCTTCGGACTGGAAGGAACCGCCGTCCTGTTTTCCGCCGATCACGTGATGGCCTGGGCAACCACGATCGTCGCGCCGCCGGATGGCTCGATGGCCGACTTCATGGCTTCGATCGAAAAACTGCTGCCGCGCGAGGACCGCATCTTCTTTCCGGGCCATGGCGGCCCGGTGAAGGAACCGGGCTCGTTCCTGCGCGGGCTTCGCACCCATCGGCGCATGCGCGAACGCGCCGTGCTGGAGCGCATCAAGGCAGGCGACCGGCTGATCCCGGACATGGTCAAGGTGATCTATGCCAGCACCGATCCGCGCCTGCATGGGGCGGCGGCCCTTTCGGTGCTCGCGCATCTGGAAGACCTGGTCGAAAAAGGCCGCGTGCTGACCGAAGGCCCGCCATCGCTTGCGGGCGTGTACTGGGCGGCCTAGTTCCCGGCAATCCCCAGGAGCTCGGTATCGAGCCGGTCGAGGAAATCCTCGGCGATGGCTTCGCTCATCCCGAGGTCATGCGGCCCGTAGCGCGAAGCGACGCGGATATCGACGGAGGTCGTCTCGGCATCCTCGCGCAGCCGGATCACCAGGTCGAAACGCAGGCCGAGAACCAGGGTGCGGGTCTCCCCCTGCAGCAGCACATCGCCGGCATTGACGAAAACCGGTGCAAGCGACGGTTCCGGGCGCGGCAGCGGGATCGGCGCCACGTCCGGCACCGGCGCCTGTTCGTCCGGCGGCGCGGGGCGCTGGGAGATGTCCGGCGCGATCAGCTCGACGCCTTCCTTCTTGGTGATCGCGATCCGGGCGGAGAGTACCGCCTTCTGTACGCCCTGATAGACGCGGTCGAGGGCGCCTTCGTAACGCCTGCCGGTGAGGCCGGGATAGGCGGCGAATTGCACCCGCCGATCGGCAGGCGTGATCACCGTCGAGCGCGGCAGCCATTTCTGGTTGGCCTTCGGTGCCGCGACCCAGGGCGGCGGATCGGCAATATCGGTGGAAATGTCGTGGAGCGGCGGCAAGGTGTAATAATAAAAGGCGCCGGTCGCCACGACGGCAAGCGGGACAGCGGCATAGGCCAGCCCCTTGGTGGCTGCGACGCCGCCGCTTGCGCCGACCTGCCAGAGCCGCATCAGGCCGATCAGCGACAGGGGCACGGAAACGGCGGCAATCGCCGCCGAGAGAAACAGCAGGGCCAGGAAATCCGGCGTCGCCAGGGGACCGAAACGATGCGCCAGCGTGGCGATGACGAACAGCGCCAAGGCCGATAAGGCCAGCCTGCGGGCCGTATAGGCCGAGTGGGAAACGGGCCGGACAAAACGGACGGACATCAGATCGGTAAAGGCTCCATGGCAAAAGCGCTTGCTCCTGTGTAAAACAGCTTCGCCCGGAATGGAATCCCATGGTTGCAGCCCGGCTGAATGAAAAGGAGTTCATGCCCATGCGCCCTCACAGCTTTCTCCTCATCGCACCGTTGGCCGCGCTGCTGGCGGGCTGCCAGACGATGACGCCGGAGGAACGCCGCGCGGCGGACGAAACTACCTGCGCCAGCTACGGCTTCAGGCGGGGCACGGATGCCATGGCGCGCTGCATGCTCGACATCGAGCTCGACCGCCGCGCCGAAGGCCGCTCGATGCAGTCCCGTGCCGACGCGATGATGTGGCGGCCGATGGTGGTGGAGCGCCGGGTGATCGTCGAGCGGCGTTGATTCGATACGACGCTATAGAGCAGCGCGCTCCTCCAAATCCCGCATGCTACCGGCGTGCCGGGTCTCCTTGACCGGCCCATAGGGATATCCGGCGTCGAAAGTGAAGGCCCGCTCGATCACCGGCGATATTGCAGCTCGATCTTCACGCCTTCCGGGCCGTAGACGAAGATCTGGCCGATGTCGGTATCGGGTATGGCGTCGTGTTCGAAGCGGTAACCCGTCGCCGTGATCCTCTCGATGGCGGCGTCGTGATCGTAAAAGCCGAAAGCCACATGGTTGAACATGCCGGGCGGAAAATCTTCGTCACGGGTGACGATGCTCAAGTGAATGAAGGGATGGCCTTCGAGATAAAGCCAGCGGCCCGGATCGGAAAAGGGTGGCCGGTAGCCTTCCTTGGCCCCGAGCACCTTGCCCAGGAACGCGATCATCGCGTCGGCATCGCGCGTATGAATATTGACATGGTCCAAGCGCGGCATGTTTTCCTCCCTGTCGCTCTCGCTGGGGAAGATAGCATGGGGAGTTCGCCGTCCTAGCCCTCACTGGCAGAAACGAAAGGTGGCCGGCCTCAGAAATTCTTCATGTTGTAATGGGGAATTCCAACATCGAAGAACTCTTCGCCATACGCCTTGAAGCCGAAGCGTTTATACATGGAGATCTTGTCGCTTTGGGCGGCCAGATGGAAGCGGTTGTCCCTCGCGTCCTTATGCGTCTCCATGGCGGCGCGGATCATGGCGCTGGCGAGGCCCTTGCCGCGCCAGGGCCTGATGACGGCGACCCGGCCGATCCTGACGCAGTCTTCCGCATAAATGACCCGAAGCGTGCCGCAGACCTCACCCGAAACGACGGCCACGAAGTGGAAGGCGGTCAGATCGTCGGCATCGAACTCCATGTCAGCGGGCACGTTCTGCTCGACGATGAAGACTTCGCGGCGAAGGCGGAAACCCTCATTGCAGAGCGTGCTGAAGACGGGCACTGCGAGAACGGTGACTTGGCTCATGACCTCCTCCTTTCGATCGCCGCCTGCGCCGCCGCAAGCCTTGCGATCGGCACGCGGAAGGGCGAGCAGGAGACGTAGTCGAGGTCGGCATTCTCGCAGAAGCGGATCGAGGCGGGATCGCCGCCATGTTCACCGCAGATGCCGAGCTTCAAATCGTTGCGGGTGCGGCGGCCGCGCTCGGCGGCCATCTGGATGAGCTCGCCGACACCGTCGAAATCGAGCGAGATGAACGGGTCGTGCTCGATGATGCCCTTCTTCTGGTAGGTCGGAATGAAGGCCGCCGCATCGTCGCGCGACATGCCGAAGGTCGTCTGGGTCAGGTCGTTGGTGCCGAAGGAGAAAAATTCGGCGGTCTCGGCGATCACATGGGCGCGGATCGCGGCGCGCGGCAGCTCGATCATCGTGCCGGCGAGATAGGCGATCGGCACGCCCGTTTCCTTCGCGACATCCTCGGCGACGCGGTCGATGACGCCCTTCACATAGTCCAGTTCCTTGCGCAGGCTGACGAGCGGAACCATGATTTCCAGCTCGACCGGCTCGCCCGTGAGCTTTCCGGCCTCCACCGCCGCCTCGAAGATGGCCCGGGCCTGCATTTCGGCGATCTCCGGATAGGAAATCGCCAGCCGGCAGCCGCGATGGCCGAGCATCGGGTTGAATTCGTGGATTGCGTCGATGCGGCGAGCGAGGAAGGCCGGCGGCATCGCCATCGCCTTGGCGACCTCAGCGATTTCGGCCTCGCTCTTCGGCAGGAATTCGTGCAGCGGCGGATCGAGCAGGCGGATCGTCACCGGCAGGCCGTGCATGATCGAAAACAGCTCGATGAAATCCGAACGCTGCATCGGCAGGAGTCTTCCGAGCGCCTCGCGGCGGCCCTTTTCATCTTCGGCGAGGATCATCTCGCGCATCACGTGGATACGGTCGCCCTCGAAGAACATGTGCTCGGTGCGGCACAGCCCGATACCTTCGGCCCCGAACGAGCGGGCGGCACGGGCATCCTGCGGCGTATCGGCATTGGTGCGCACCGTCATGCGGCGGGTCTTGTCTGCCCAGGCCATCAACTTGCCGAAATCGCCCGACAGCGCGGGCTGGATCATCGGCACGGCGCCCTTCAGCACCTGGCCGGACGAGCCGTCTATCGTAACCGTGTCGCCGCGCTTCAGCGTCACGCCCCCGGCGCCGATCAGGATTTCGTTGCGCAGATCGACGCGCATCGAGCCGGCGCCGACGACGCAGGGGATGCCCATGCCGCGGGCGACGACGGCGGCGTGGCTGGTCATGCCGCCGCGGGTCGTCAAGATGCCTTCAGCGGCGTGCATGCCGTGAATATCCTCAGGGCTGGTTTCGATGCGCACGAGGATGACCTTGCGGCCCTCGTGTTCCGCCTCGACCGCCTCTTCGGCGGTGAAGACGATCTCGCCGGTGGCGGCTCCCGGGGAAGCCGGCAGGCCGGACCCGACCACGTGGCGCTCGACACGCGGATCGATGGTCGGGTGGAGAAGCTGGTCGAGCGAGGGCGGCTCGATGCGGCAGACTGCCTCTTCCTCGGTGATGACACCCTCCTCCACCATGTCGACGGCGATCTTCATCGCCGCGCGGGTGGTGCGCTTGCCGGAACGGGTCTGCAGCATCCACAGCTTGCCGCGCTCGACGGTGAATTCGAGGTCCTGCATTTCGCGGTAATGGGCTTCCAGCCGGTCGCAGATCGCCTTGAACTCGGCGAACGTTTCCGGCATCAGCTTTTCCATCGACGGCTTTTCGGAGCCGGAGGCGATACGTCCTTCCTCGGTGATCGATTGCGGCGTACGGATGCCGGCGACGACATCCTCCCCTTGGGCATTGACCAGAAACTCGCCGTAGAGCGCCTTTTCGCCGGTCGAGGGGTTGCGGGTGAAGGCGACACCGGTCGCAGACGACGAGCCGAGATTGCCGAACACCATGGTCTGGACGTTGACGGCCGTGCCCCACTCCTCCGGAATGTGGTGGAGCATGCGATAGGTCATGGCGCGCGGGTTCATCCAACTCGAAAAGACGGCGCGGATGGCGCCCCAGAGCTGCCCATGCGGATCCTGCGGAAAGCTGGTGTCCAGCTCGTCCTCGATCATCCTCTTGTAGAGGCCGACGACATGCTGCCATTCGACGGCGGAGAGGTCGGTGTCGTAGTCATGGCCGAGCCTTGCCTTTTCGTCCTCCAGGATTTCCTCGAAGACCTCATGGTCGAGGCCCATGACCACATCGGCATACATCTGGATGAAGCGGCGGTAGCTGTCCCAGGCAAAGCGCGCATCGCCGGCATCGTGCCCGAGCGCCTGCACGGTCTCGTCGTTGAGGCCGAGATTGAGAACGGTGTCCATCATGCCCGGCATCGAAGCACGGGCGCCGGAGCGCACGGACAGCAGCAGCGGCTTCGTCTTGCCGCCGAATACGCGGCCGGTCTGCCCTTCGATCGCGGTTATGCCTTCGAGGACCTGCGCCTTCAGGTCGTCCGGAAGCGTCCTTCCATTCTCGAAATAGAAAACGCAGGCATCGGTAACGATGGTCAGCCCTGGAGGAACAGGCAGGCCAAGGCTTGCCATCTCTGCGAGATTGGCGCCCTTGCCACCTAGCCGCTCGACGTCCGTGGCGCGGCCCTCCGCCTCGCCACCGCCGAAGCGATAGACCCATTTCGACATTGCTGCTCTCCACCCGTCGCAGTCTTTTGCGCAATAACTACAAGTTTTATGACGGTTTGGAAACGGATGTCGGCAGGATTATGTTGCGTCGCAACAAAAGCGGTCGAATACGGTCATCAAATGGACCGGGTCTCGCTTAAAACAAAGCTTTGCGGGGCCGGATCACAGGCGGCCCCGCAAAGCTTTCCGCCCAGGACAGGAAACCCGGACGGGGGGTGCGAAACTTTAAGTCGGACTGCGAAGCGTATGGACGCTTAAGCGCGTTCCCATTTCACAATCCACAAAATAACAGTAGTCAAAAAATTACATCCCCCATATGGGTGATTCTACGTAGGTTGCAGGTACTTTACCCCGGATGCCGCGTTAAAAATTGATGCTGGTCAATGAATTGACCTAAATCACGTCGCTAGACAATACAACTCTCACAACAAGCCCCTCTCAGCTCGCCTCGCGCAGAAGTTCCGCGGTCTGGAGATCGACGGAAACGAGCTGGGACACGCCCTGCTCGCCCATCGTCACGCCGAAAAGGCGGTTCATGCGGGCCATGGTGATGGGATTATGGGTGATGATGATGAAGCGGGTTTCGGTCGATGCCGCCATCTCGTCCATCAGATTGCAGTAACGTTCCACATTGTGATCGTCGAGCGGCGCATCGACCTCATCCAGCACGCAGATCGGCGCCGGATTGGTGAGGAAGACGGCGAAGATCAGCGCCATCGCCGTCAGCGCCTGCTCGCCGCCGGAGAGCAGCGTCATGGTCTGCGGCTTCTTGCCTGGCGGGCGGGCGAGAATTTCGAGACCGGCTTCGAGCGGGTCGTCGGATTCGATCAGCTGAAGTTCCGCGGTGCCGCCGCCGAAGAGATGGGTGAAGAGCCGCTGGAACTGCTCGTTGACCACGTCGAAGGCGGCCAGCAGCCGCTCGCGGCCTTCGCGGTTGAGGCTCTGGATCGCGCCGCGCAGTTTGCGGATCGCGTCGATCACGTCGGCGCGCTCGCGCATCAGGTTGTCGAGCTTGTCGGAAAGTTCCTTCTGTTCCTCGTCGGCCCGCAGGTTAACGGCGCCGAGCCTTTCCCGCTCCATGCGCAGGCGGTCTACCTCGCGCTCGATCTCGCGGACATCCGGCAGGGCCGAGTCGGGCTTCAGGCCCGCCAGCCGCAGGACCTCGTGGGGTGCGACATTGAGCGCCTCACGGATGCGGTTCTCGCTCTCATGGCGCTTCTCGGCAGCCGAAACCAGACGCTCCTCGGCACGGCCACGCTTTTCGCGCACCTCGGCCAGTTCCGACAGCGCGACGGTGGCAATCCGGTCAGCCTCGCGCTGATGGGTTTCCGCTTCAGCCAGGCGGTCGGCGGCGCCGCGGCGGGCCTCCTCGGCCTTCTGCAGCTCGGTGAGCAGCGCGCGGCGCTTGTCGTCGAATTCTTCAGGCGCAGCTTCGAGATCGGCGATCTCCTCGCGGGCCTCTTCCTCGCGTTCTCGAAGGCTGGCGATATGATCTGCGGCGCTCGCCGCCCGGGCCGTCCAGGAGGCGCGCTCCTGGGCGATCGCTGCCACGCGCCGCTTGCGAGCCTCGGTCTCGCGGCTCAGGCCCTCGTAACGGGCGCGCGCTTCGGCGAGCAGGCCGCGATCGGTCGCGACAACCGCCTGCTGGTCGCGCAGCCGGTTATCGAGATGGGAAATATCGGGCGCATCCTCGAGCTCGATGCGGGCGTTTTCTTCCTGGACGCCGAGATCCTCGATCTGCGCGGTCACCTGGTTCACCGCCTCGCCGGCCACGTCGCGGCGGCGCATCAGGTCTCCGGCGGCGCGTTCAGCAGCGGCCAGCGCATCGCGGGCTTCCGAAAGCTGGCGCGCGGCGATGCGGGCGCGGTCGCGAGCGTCGGTGAGGCGCCGTTCTGCGGAGACGATTTCGGATGCGGCGGCGGCGAGCGCCACTTCGGTTTCGGAAAGCACGATGCGGGCTTCGTCGATCTCGGCTTCCAGTTCCGAGAGCCGGTTCTTCTGGGACAGGCGCAAGGCAGCGGCACCCGGCGCCTCGGAGCCGGTGACGTGACCGTCCCAGCGGTAGACGGCGCCTTCCCTGGTCACCAGGCGCTGGCCGGGTCGTAGCAGGCGCATCAGGCGATGCGCATCGCCAGGCGCGATCACACCGATCTGGGCAAGGCTGCGGGACAGTTCCGGGGGCGCGGTGACATGGGCGATCAGCGGCTGGGCGCCCTGCGGCAGGCCGGGATCACCGGAACCGTCGCCATTCACCGACCAGTAGGTCGGGGCCGATACATCAACGGGGCTTTCGAGATCGTCACCCAACACCGCGCCGAGGGCGGCCTCGAAACCGCGATCGACGCGGATCATGTCGGCGACCGCGACGAAATCCCCCGATGTGGCGCCGGCGGCCAGCATTTTCGAAATGGTGCGCGCCTCGGTCTCCAGCGCATTGAGCGCCGAACGGGCAGCCTCCACCGGGCCACGGGCCATCAGTTCGGCGGAACGGGCTGAGGAAAGCGCAGCCTCCACATCCTCGGCGGCGATGGTTGCGTCCTCGACGGCGATTTCCGCCGCCTCGACCGCCTCGCGCTTTTCGGCCGGATCGTCGAGGCCGGACAGCCGCTCGTTGATCGCGTCGAGTTCGCCGGTCGCGTCGGCGAGCTGCCGGTCGAGGCGCTGGCGGCGCTCCGCGAGATCGCGGATCAGCCGTTCGAGCTGGTTGCGACCGGCGGCCGCCTCGGCGCGCTCGGCGGTGATTGCCGAAAACAGCGCTTCGCTCGCCGCAAGCGACGCGGCGGCAGCCTCGAAAGTCTCGCGCATCTCCTCGGCTTCGGCGCCGGAATCGGAAAGCATGTCGTTGAGTTCGGCCTCTTCCTCGCCGAGCTTTTCGAGGAAGGCGGTATTGTCGGCGGCGAGCCGTTCCTCGCGGCTGATATCTTCGCCCAGCTGGATGAGCCGGCGGGTCAGTTCGTCTCGGCGCTTCAGGAGGCGGTTTGCCTCTTCCTCCAGCTGGCCGCGGGCAATCTGCAGGCGTTGCAGGGCGGCACCGGCCTTCGCCTCCTCCTCGCGCAGTTCCGGCAGCTTGAGGCTGGCGATCGCCTGTTGTTTGGCGGCCTCCATCTGACCTTGCGCCTTTTCGGCAACGACACTGGTGATCTGGTTCAGCGCGCTTTCGGCCTCTCCTTCCGCCTCCTTGGCCTGCACCCAGCGGATATGCAGCAGCATCGCCTCGCGGGCGCGGATATCGGCCGACAGGGTCTTGAAGCGGCTTGCCTGGCGGGCCTGGCGTTTCAGGCTCTCGATCTGGCTTTCGAGCTGCGAAAGCACGTCATCCAGGCGTTCGAGATTGCCTTCGGCGGCGCGCAGCCGCAGTTCCGCCTCGTGCCGGCGGGAATGCAGGCCGGAAATGCCTGCCGCCTCTTCGAGCAGCTGGCGACGCGCCTGGGGTTTTGCCTGGATCAGTTCGCCGATGCGGCCCTGCCCGACCATGGATGGCGAGCGGGCGCCGGTCGAGGCATCGGCAAACAGAAGCTGCACGTCCTTGGCGCGGGCTTCCTTGCCGTTGATGCGGTAGACGGAGCCGGACTCGCGCTCGATGCGGCGGGTCACCTGGATCTCGTCGGAATCGTTGAAGGCAGCGGGTGCCGTGCGATCGGAATTGTCGAGATGGAGGCCGACTTCGGCGGTGTTGCGGGCCGGGCGGTTGCCGGAGCCCGAGAAGATTACGTCGTCCATGCCAGACGCGCGCATGTTCTTGTAGGAGTTTTCCCCCATCACCCAGCGCAACGCTTCGACAAGGTTCGACTTGCCGCAGCCGTTCGGGCCGACCACGCCGGTCAGCCCGCGCTCGATGATGAATTCCGTCGGTTCGACGAAAGACTTGAATCCGAGAACGCGCAGCTTGTTGAATTTCATGCCGCGCCCCTCACCTTCCCGTCAGGGAAGGTGCACTCACGACAGGCTGTCGATGAGCTTCGACATGGATTCAACCGACATATCTCCCGAATACTTCTTGCCGCCAATCAGGAAGGTCGGCGTGGAATTGACGCCAAATTCATCCGCACCCCTCTTAACGACAGCATTCACTTGATCGAGAAGCTTCTGGTTCGTCAAGCAGGCCTCGAAAGTCTGCTGTGAGTAACCTGCGAGTTTGACCGTCTGGAGCAGCGCATTGCGCACATTTCCGTCCGCAGGCGCCGCCCAGCCGCGCTGCTGCTTGAAGAGCATCGAAACCATCGGGAAATACTGGGCAGGCGTCGAAAGCTCGGCGGCGTTCTGCGGGCTGCAGCGGGCAAGCATGAAAGCGGCGGTCGCGACCGGATCGAACGGGAATTCGCGGATGATGAAGCGCACCTTGCCGGTATCGATATACTTGGTCTTGATCGTGTCGAACGTCTTGTTATGGAAATTGGCGCAATGCGGGCAGGTCATCGACATGTATTCGATGATCGTGACCTTGGCCTTTTCGTCACCCAGCGCCATTTCCGGCAGCGGGCCGGGCTTTACCGCAGCGGCCATGTCCACGTCGCCCTGCGATTCCGGCAGTTCCTGCGCGAAGGCTTCGGAAGCGCCGAGCGGCAGCGCCAGGCAAAGGGCAGTGACGGCCACTCCGCCGAGAAGCGCGCGCCTGGTCATGGTCATTTCGTTCATCTGCATGGAACACCCGTGTGCGAGAGATCTTCAATAAAGGTGACATTCCGTATCGCGGCGCCCCAGCGCGAACAAGCTGTCGATAGGCAAATCTCTTCAAAGAATTGTGACAAATCGGAGGTCTATCAAGAGGATCGGCGGGTTTATCTCTCAGAGCTTGCGTTTCTGCTGCAGGACGGCGGTGCCGAGCCTTGCCACGGCTTTCTTGAGCGCCTCGCTTTCGATGCCTTCCATCATGGCTTCGAGCCGCTTGGCGGCCTCGCCCTTCAAAGGCGGCGGCTTGCGGGGATGCTTGAAGGTCTGGGAGACCGGTTTCTGGACAATGCGGATCTGGCGCACGGCCGGAAAACCGAAAAAGCCGTTGATGCGGGCGATCAGCTCGCCCTGTGCATGGGTGAGGAAAAGGGCGCGGGCGCCTTCGCAGGCGATCGTCAGCACGCCGGCCTGGTGGCCGCCGCCCGAACCGGTGCCCTCGTCGCGGCGCGGCCAGGCGATCTTTTCCGGCCGCGTGCAATCGGCAAAGTCCTCGCCGGCGATCTCGTCCCAGGAACCGAGCAGTGCAGTCGATATGCCGGCGCGGCGGGCGAGCACCGGATCGATGATGCCGTTTGCCACTTCCGATATCTGCAGCTCGCGTTTCTTGGGATAACTCATGACGCCTGCCATTGTGGCGCCGGCAGGCCTTGATGCCGGCGCACTCTTCCCACAACTATACGCCAACTCTTCCCATTACGGCAAACAATGCTCCAGACGATCCACATTACCCATGCGCAGAAGCTGCTGACCTGGTACGACCGGCATCACCGCGAGCTTCCATGGCGGGTGAGCCCGACTGCGGCAAGGGCCGGAAGGCGGGCCGATCCCTATCATGTCTGGCTGTCGGAAGTGATGCTGCAGCAGACCACCGTGCAGGCGGTCAAACCCTATTTCGCCAAGTTCCTGACGCTCTGGCCCAAAGTGACCGACCTTGCCGCCGCACCGGTCGAGGACGTGATGGCCGCCTGGGCGGGGCTTGGTTATTACGCCCGCGCCCGCAACCTTAAAAAATGCGCCGAAGCGGTGGCGGCCGAGCATGGTGGTGTGTTTCCGGACACGGAGGAAGGCCTGCGGGCACTTCCCGGCATCGGCGACTATACGTCAGCGGCCGTCTCGGCCATCGCCTTCAACCGGCAGTCCGCGGTGATGGACGGGAATGTCGAGCGGGTGATTTCGCGGCTTTACGCCATCGACGCGCCGCTGCCCGGCTCGAAACCCGCCATGAAGGCGAAGGTGGCTGAACTGACGCCAGCCGACCGGCCGGGCGATTTCGCGCAGGCGATGATGGATCTCGGCGCGACGATCTGCACCCCGAAACGACCGACCTGCGCGCTCTGTCCCTTCCGCGACGACTGTCTCGCCTTTGCCGAACACGATCCGGAACGGTTTCCGGTGAAGGCGGCGAAGAAGGAAAAGCCGGTGCGGCTGGGGGCGGTCTTCGTGGCCGTGACGCCCGAGGGCGAAGTGCTATTGCGGCGGCGGGTCGACAGCGGCCTGCTCGGCGGCATGACCGAAGTGCCGACCACTGCCTGGACCTCGCGCATCGACGGCGGCACGACGACGGACCACGCGCCCTTCCCGGCCGCCTGGGAGGCATCCGGCACCGTCACCCACGTCTTCACCCATTTCGAACTGAGGCTCTCGGTCTTCCGGGCGAAGACCGAGAGGATCACAACCGCCGACGGCTGGTGGGAACCGGTCACCAATCTCGAGGCCCAGGCCTTGCCGACGGTGATGAAAAAAGCCATCACCCAAGCTATTCCATTGGCCTTCGAAAAATCTCCGAACTGATATTCCCGGGACATACTCATGGCAGCCAAGATCGACCACATCGTCTTCGACATCGGCAAGGTGCTGATCCACTACGATCCGAACCTTCCCTTCGCCCGCGTCATTCCCGACGAAGAGGAGCGCAGATGGTTCTTCGAAAACATCTGCACCCATGAATGGAACCTGGAACAGGATCGCGGCCGCAAGTGGGAAGACGCCGAGGCGCTGCTGGTCGAGCAATATCCGGAGCGCGAGGAGCAGATCCGCGCCTTCCGCAAATACTGGCACGAAATGGTGCCCCATGCCTATGAAGGCTCGGTCGCGATCATGGAAGGCCTGATCGACAAGGGCCGGGACGTGACGATGCTGACCAATTTCGCCGCCGATACGTTCGCCGAGGCTCGCAAGATCTTCCCCTTTCTCAATAAGCCGAGGGGCGTGACCGTGTCGGGCGAAATCGGCCTGATCAAGCCGGACGTGGCGATCTACGAAAAGCACGCCCGCGACTTCGGCCTGACGCCGGAAGCCTCGATCTTCATCGACGACAGCTATCCGAATGTCGAAGGTGCGCGCGCAGCCGGGTGGCAGGCGGTGCATTTCAAGGATGCCGAGACGCTTCGCCAGGACCTGATCGCCCACGGCATCGAGCTATAGCGGCTGGGCTTGCGGGGCCGGATATCTACAGGATCCGGCTCGCGGCGCAGACTCGTCCAACGACTTTGAGGTCGGCTAAACTGTCCTTGAGGACATGCTGTGGGCGATAACGTTCCAGATTGTCCGGCAGGAGTTCTAGGCTGCCGTCCACCAGGCGCTGCACCCGCCGTGCGATCAATTCCTCGCCGACATCGAACAGATAGACGCTCCCGTCCTCCAACTTGCGGTCGCCGATATCGACGAAAATAGGCGCCCCGTCGACGATCGTCGGCGCCATGCTGTCTCCCCTTGCGGATACGACCCGGATGTTCTCCGGATCGACAGAGAGCTTCGCCCAGAAGCTTTGAGGCATGGCCGCCCATGTCGTGTCGCGCGGTTCGAGTGGAGGCAGCCCGGCCGCCTCGTCCTCATACGCCGGGATAAGGATGCGATCCGCGGCATTCCAGACCGGGTTCGGTTCGGAAAATCCGCCGGGCGGGATTTCCGGGAGCGTAAAATGGATGACCCCTTCCTCCACCGACCAGTCGTTGCCGAGATACTCGATCGGCACTTCGGCGAGTTCCGCCATCATGTTGAGCGTGCTGTGGCGCGGTTCGGTCTTGCCGTGGCGGTAGTTGTCGAGGGTGTTGTCGTTGAGGCCGAGCGCATCGACGACGCGCAGGCGGCCGCCGGCCAGTTCGCAGAGGATCAGCATTTTCAGCGCCACGGCACGGCGCGCGGCATCCCTGCCCTCCCAGCTTGGAGAGAACCGCGCCAGCGCACGCTCGATCCGGTGGCGCAACTCGCCATTGACAGGCAGGGACATTTTTCAAAAACGCAAAATTGGAAATTAGCTCAACCCGATACAACCTACGATACCAAGCGCAGGTGACGGCGGGAATACCTGAAATTTCGCAAAATCGAGTTTGGCTGGGCGGCAGAGGCTGTCCACGCGACGCGCAAAAAGAAATGGCGCCCGGGATCAGCCTTCCCGGGCGCCAATTATCCTCGTCCGGGACTAGAGGTACGAAACCGGACGAGGCATTCGGTCGGTGTGGCGAGGGCCGGTGGATCAGCCCAGTTTCGCCATACCGTTTCGGATCACGGATCGCAGTTCATCGATGGGCTTGAGCGATTGCCCGTCGTCGAAATGCCAGAACGTCCATCCGTTGCATGCATCAAGGCCCTGCACTTTCGCGCCAAGGCGATGAATGGAACCGGCGTCGCCATTTGCCGAGAGCGTGCCGTCGGCGCGGATGATCGCGCTGTGGCGGCGCTTCGCGTCGGTCAGGACCTGACCGGGCTTGACGAGACCGCTTTCGACCAGCGTGTTGAAGGCGACACGAGGTTCAGCCTTCTTGCCGATCATGACCGTCAGTTCCGCCTTGCCGAGCGGCTCGACGGAGGCGATGCGGGCGGAAGCCGCGTCGATATAATCCTGCTCGCGCTCGATGCCGACGAAATTGCGGCCGAGGCGCTTTGCAACGGCGCCGGTCGTGCCCGAGCCGAAGAAGGGATCGAGGATCACGTCGCCCGGCTTGGTCGAGGCCATGATCACACGGGCGAGCAGCGCTTCCGGCTTCTGGGTCGGATGGACCTTCTTGCCGTCATCGCCCTTCAGGCGTTCGCCACCGGAGCAGATCGGGAACAGCCAGTCGGAGCGCATCTGCACGTCGTCGTTGGAGGCCTTCAGCGCATCGTAGTTGAAGGTATAGCTCTTGGCCTTGGCGTCGCGGCTCGCCCAGATCATCGTCTCATGGGCATTCTGGAACCGGCGGCCCTTGAAGTTCGGCATCGGGTTGACCTTGCGCCAGACGATGTCGTTCAGCAGCCAGAAATTCAGGTCCTGCATGATCGCGCCGACGCGGAAAATGTTGTGGTAGGAGCCGATGACCCAGATCGTGCCATGCGGCTTCAGCACGCGGCGGCAGGCGAGCAGCCAGGCCCGGGTGAAGGCGTCATAGATTTCGAAAGAGGCGAACTGGTCCCAGTCGTCATCGACGGCATCGACCAGCGACTGGTCGGGACGGTGCAGCGTGCCGCCGAGCTGGAGATTGTATGGCGGATCGGCGAAGATCGCATCGACGGAATGATCCGGAAGGGCTTCCAGGGCCGCAACGCAATCGCCCTTGATGATGGAGTTTAGCCAAGTGTCCGGACGGACCTGACGCTTCAGGTCGGCCAGCGGAAGAACTGCTGCCATGTGCTACTCGCTACGCTCTACTCGATACGAATTTACTGACTGTTATGGTTACCTATTTTGGTTACCAAAGCCTGAAGCGGCGTGCGATTTCGGGAAAAAATTCGAGACGTGGAAAGACCGTGCGGGTTGATCATTCCCACACTTGCCGTATCCTTAGGCTCCAACGATGGAGTGCGATGATCATGCCCACCGCAAAGGCGTCCGCAAAGCGGGGCGAACAAACGACGAGAAGAGTGCTTCTTGCTCGAGAGCTCAGCGATGTGGAAATGGCAGCGATCCGCGACGCGAAGGTCAAGACTGACGCGCCCTATAATCTCGACGATCTCGACGATGAAGGCAATCATATCTCCGGAAAACCGTCGGATCGGGCGCGTTGAAAATCCCTCATTCGGCGCCAATCGGTAGCATTGTCGCCTACGAATATCTCTGGCATTCCCAATCCGGAACAAGGGACGACGGCGAGAAAACGCGCCCTGCGGTTATCGTCGTGTCTGCCGTCCGCGATGGAAGCAAAGAGATCGTCTATTGCCTCGGCATCTCGCATAGCGAACCGAAATCTCACCAACGGGCATTGCCTCTGCCAGCAAAGCTGCTGAGGTATCTCGGCCTCTCGGACGAGCCGTTCTGGGCCTATACCGACCAGTTGAATGTCTTCATCTGGCCAGGCCCCGATCTGCGGCCCGCTTCGCGGTTGTCGAGCCGACCGCGCGCCGACGACAGCTGCGTGATTGGCCATCTGCCGAGCGACTGGTTCGAGTTGCTCAAGATGCATCTTGAGGAAAGCCGGCGGCTCGGGAAACTCGCCGCCATCAAACGCAGCGAATAGACATCTAAGCCGCATGCACCTCGCGGCTGTCCTTCGGCGCCTCCTCCCTCTCGAACATGCCGTAGTCCCTGACGACATGGCCGATCCGCAGGCGGTAGTCGGCAAATACACCGCCGCGGCCGGCTTTCTGGGCGGCGCGGTGGCTTTCGAGATTGCGCCAGGTCTTGACGGCCTCCTCGTCCCGCCAGAACGACAGCGAGAGGATTTTTCCGCGCAACGTCAGGCTTTCGAAACGTTCGATCGAGATGAAGCCGTCGATGGTTTCCAGCTCGGACCGCAGTTCGCCGGCAAGGTCGAGATATTTGTGGCGTTCGCCCATATAGGGAATGACTTCAAAAATGACGGCGATCATGGCTTTACCAAAGCTCCGTGCGGCATGGATACATTCTTGAGGAAGATTCGGTCCTCCTTCAGGATGAAACGCTCGCGTTTCGAGAAGGCGTAGTTCTCCTGGCCGAGCGGATCGGCCATCAGCCGGGTGCGATAGGCCTCGTACGCGGCGAGGCTGTCGATGTTGTAGACGGCGTAGGCCGTGGTCGCCGAGCCCTCGTGGGGGCCGAAATAACCGATCAGGTCGGCGCCGCAGCGGGGGATCGCCTGGCCCCAGTTGCGGGCATATTCAGCGAACTCCTCCTTCTTGAACGGGTCGATCTCGTAGCGGATGAAACAGGTGATCATGGCTTTCTCTCCTTGTGGTGTGGAGATGTTCTGCCATGTTGCCAGACGAAGATGCTTCGGTTACGGTCGAAGTATGAAAGAAGGCCCAGACATTGCCCGCATCGGGATGCTGTTCGGCGATCCCGCCCGCGCCAACATGCTGACCGCCCTGATGGGCGGCCAGGCGCTGACGGCGACCGAGCTCGCGCAGGCCGCCGGCGTGACGCTGCAGACGGCGAGTTCGCATCTCTCCAAGCTCGAGGAAGGCGGCATCCTCGCCCAGCGCAAGCAGGGCCGGCACCGCTATTTCACGCTTGCCGACGCGGCGGCTGGGACGCTGCTCGAAAACATCATGGGGTTTGCGGCAAGCCGTGGCCATCTGCGCCACCGGCCGGGGCCGAAGGATCCGGCGCTGCGCAAGGCGCGCGTCTGTTACGATCATCTGGCCGGCGATTATGGGGTTAGGATGCTCGACAGTTTTGTCGCCCGCGGCGCGATCGAGAGCGACGGCGAGAACCTGACGGTGACCCAAGAGGGCCGCGAGGAACTCGGCACGCTCGGCATCGATGTGGCATCGCTCACATCCAATCGGCGGCCGCTGTGCAAATCCTGCCTCGACTGGAGCGAGCGGCGTTCGCATCTGGCCGGCACGCTCGGCAAGGCGCTGCTTGCGCATTTCCTCGAAAAAGGCTGGGCACGGCGGAGTGAAGAGAGCCGCGCGGTGCTGTTCACTCCGGACGGCGAACGGAAGTTTCTTTCGCTGTTTCCGGCGGCCTGAACCCCATGACCAGCACGCCCGCATAATCCTCTCCGGCAATGCCATCGCAAAGGCTGCTCCATTCGCAGCCCGCGCAGGCGCGGCGCGTCACGCCGGCAGAGAAGGCATCCCGCAGTTTTTCGAACAGCGCCGCGTCGGGGGCGATCACCGCGCCCGCCTCAAGTTCCCGCTCAAGCAGGCGGGCAATATCTGCCAGCGCCGCCGCATCGCGATCGGCAACCGAGGCCCCGAAACAATGCGCAGCTTCGTCCGACAGAAGCGGGGCACAGATATCGTCGGGGCCGGAGATGATTTCGATCGGCTCGCCGGCGGAAATCCGGCCGGCGAGACGACGATAATTGGCGACGAAGGCTGGGCTGTAGCCCTCGCCGACAAAGGTCAGCATGCAGAGAAGATGATGCGGCCTAAGCCTCACCGTCATTCCGCGGCTACGCGATTGCGGGACGCGACCGCGGCAAGAACAGCCGCCGCCAGGCCCGATTTCAGCGCAGCGCCGAGGATGAACGGAGCAACACCGGCAAAGAACGCCTTTTCAGCGCCAATCAGGGCCGCAAGCCAGGCCCAGCCAAGCGCAAGGCATAGAAGGTTTGCGATGAGGTGTGCCGAGAAGCTGGCGAGGATGCGCCGCCCGGTCCAGCCGCGTTCGGCAAGCCGGCCGGCAAGGGCGGCAATCACCGGAAAGGAAAAGAGATAACCGGCGGTCGGCCCTGCGAAGGCGGCAATGCTGCCCGCCCCACCCGCCAGCACGGGCGCACCAAGTGCTGCTTCTCCAAGCCACGCAAGCACCGTCAAGGCGCCAAGCCGCCAGCCGTAGAGCGCGCCGATCATGGTCACGGCGAAGGTCTGCATGGTGATCGGCACCGGAACCATCGGCACGGCGATCCGGGATGCAATCGCCAGCACCAGCGTGCCGGCCAGCACGAATATGGCCTTCATCACCAACGACCTTTCGGCCAGCCGCAGCGGGTCGAAAACAAGTGCCTGGGGGGAATTGATCATGGACATCGAGCTCTCCTTCAAATTATAGATAATTTTCATTCCCATCTATTTTATGAGGCGCAATTTCGACGAAGGCAATAGCCTTGGCAATGAACACATAGCCAAGATCGGCAAGAATCGCCTAATTTGACGAAATTCAGCCGGATTCCCGGTAGATAAATTATCTATAATTCTGAAGTTCTTCAGCCAACGATGGCGAAAGTTTCGCGCGGAGTGCCCGTTTTTGCCGGCTGCGGGCCTCGGCCGATCCATTGCACGTGCTTCTGCAGGATGGCCGCGGCTTCATCGGCCTTGCCCTGCCTAAGGGCGGCCAGGATGGCGCGGTGGTCGTGGTCGGTGCGCTTTTCCCACCCGGACTGCCAGGCCGAGAACAGGAAGCGCGCGCTCGCCGCATGCAGGTCGTCGATCGAGGCGAGCAGGCGTTTCATGCCACAGGGGGCCAGGATCAGCCGGTGGAAACGGCGGTTCGCCTCTTCCCAGGCATGCACGTCGGCAGCGGCATCGCCCTCACGGGCCGCCTCTTCCGCCGCGTCGAGGATGGCTGGGGTCAGGTGGCGGGCGGCATGACGGAGCGCCAGCACCTCCAGCACCGCACGCATTTCCGCCACTTCGCGGACCTCGGCGAGATCAAAGGAGGCGACGCGCACGCCACGGCGCGGTTCGCTGATCGCCAGGCCCTGCGCTTCGAGCCGGCGGAAAGCCTCGCGCACCGGCACGTGGCTGGTCTGAAACTCCTCGGCGATGTGATCCTGGCGAAGACGGGCACCGGGAGCGATCTCGCCGCGCACGATGCGATCGGCAAGCACCCGGCTGATTCGGCTGGCGATTGTGTCTTCCGGCTCCTTGCTCATCAGCGTTCCTTAGAACGCCACCCCCGGCTTGTCGAGAGCCGCCCGCTACGCTGGTCTCAGCCATGCATGGCGGTTGGTTGAGGTTTGCATTATCATCGTATAAAAGGCCGCCGCACCCTATATCAGGCCGATGGAAGGCATTTCCTCATGAGCAGCTTCGACCTCATCATTTTCGATTGCGACGGTGTTCTCGTCGATTCCGAAATCATCGCGGCGCAGGTGGAATCCCGGCTGCTGACCGAAGCGGGTTATCCGATCAGCGTCGAGGAAATGGGTGAGCGCTTCGCCGGCATGACCTGGAAGAACATCCTGCTGGCTGTGGAGAAGGAAGCCGATATTCCGCTGTCGGCCTCGCTGCTCGACAAGTCCGAAACGCTGCTCGATGCGCGGCTTGCCCGCGACGTAAAGATCATCGACGGCGTGAAATTCGCGCTGGCAAGGCTGACGACGCAACGCTGCATCTGCTCCAATTCGAGCAGCCACCGGATCGACATGATGCTCGAAAAGGTCGGCCTCAAGCCCTATTTCGCGCCGCATATCTATTCGGCGAAGGACCTTGGGCCGGATCGGGTCAAGCCGAAGCCGGATATCTTCCTGCATGCCGCCGAGCAGTTCAAAGTTTCGCCGGAAAAGTGCCTGGTAATCGAGGATTCCACCCATGGCGTTCATGGCGCCAAGGCGGCCGGCATGCGTGTCGTCGGCTTTACCGGCGCATCGCACACCTATCCGAGCCATGCCGACCGGCTGACGGACGCCGGCGCCGAAACGGTGATCTCGCGGATGATGGACCTGCCGGCCGTCATCGCCGCCCTCGGGGAATGGGCCGGGGCGCTCTGATTCCCTCTATCAGCCGCGGCGGGCCGGCTTCTTTGCGGGCCCGTTGTCGTAGCCCAGGCGAACGCGGGTAAAGCGCGAGGCGCCGCCTTGCGCGTTCGGGATCTGCACATCCGCCTTGTTGAAGATGAACTGGGTGCCGCCCGCCGGCATATCGACCGGGAATGCCACCTTCTGCGAATAGATGACGCTGTCGCCATCGACCACTTCGACGAGGATCGGCAAGGTGACCTTGCCGGGAACGCCGACCGGGCCCTGGACGAGACGCCCTTGCGCGACGAGGTTGATGGTCAGCGTCGTTTCATTGGCGGTGCACTGGCGCGTCGCATCGGCGAGCGAGGCCTGATAGAGCAGCTTTTCCGGCTGGTTCTCCCCGCCGCGCGCATAGGCGCGGTGAACGGCGGTCTGTTCCAGCATGACGACCGGCGGGCAGAATGCCTGCACGACGGGAGTTGATGCCTCAGCGGCAGGGGCGGCGGTAGCGGTCGGGGTCAACCCTTCGGTCGGCGCCGAGGAATTGCAGCTTGCGAGAACCGCCACGAGCGACACCGCCAGAAGACCACGCGAAATCTTTGCAAACACCGTACTCAACCCTCTTCCATCCCAATATCTGGGCTATTCACCTGGCGAACCGGAGTGTCACTTTCCGGTCTTTCACCGCCCATTTTCCTGGTCTATATCAGCGGCGCGAATAAAAATCGATTGGGGTTGATGGTCGTGGACTATATTTCTACCCGGGGCGAAGCCGCTCCGCTCGGATTCCGGGATGCGCTGATGGCGGGCCTTGCCCGCGACGGCGGCCTTTACGTGCCACGTCAATGGCCTTCGCTCTCCAAGAAGGAAATCCGCGCGCTGCGCGGCAAGTCCTATCAGGACGTCGCCTTCGAAATCCTCAAGCACTTCGTCGGCGACGAAATTCCCGCCGACAAGCTGAAGGGCATGATCACGGAAGCCTATGCGACGTTCCGGCATCCGGCCGTCGTGCCGCTGGTGCAGACCGGGCCGAACGACTTCGTGCTGGAACTCTTTCACGGCACGACGCTCGCCTTCAAGGATGTGGCGATGCAGCTGCTCGCCCGGCTGATGGACTATGTGCTGGCCGAGCGCGGCGAGCGCGCCACGATCGTCGGCGCGACGTCGGGCGATACCGGAGGGGCGGCGATCGACGCATTCGCGGGCCGCGAGCGCACCGACATCTTCATCCTCTTCCCGCATGGCAAGGTCTCGCCCGTGCAGCAGCGGCAGATGACCACGTCCAGCGCCGCCAACGTGCATGCGCTGGCGCTGAAGGGCAATTTCGACGACTGCCAGAACATCGTCAAGGAGATGTTCAACGATGTCGCGTTCCGCGACCGGGTGAGGCTCTCGGGCGTCAACTCGATCAACTGGGCCCGCATCATGGCGCAGGTGGTCTATTATTTCACGGCCGCCGTTTCGCTCGGCGGGCCGGACCGGAAGATCTCGTTCACCGTGCCGACCGGCAATTTCGGCGATATCTTCGCGGGCTATGTGGCCAAGAAGATGGGCCTGCCGATCGACCGGCTGGTGATCGCCACGAATGACAACGACATCCTCGCCCGGACGCTGAAGACCGGGCGCTACGAGATGCGCGACGTCAAGGCGACCACTTCGCCGTCGATGGACATCCAGATCTCGTCCAATTTCGAGCGGCTGCTGTTCGAAGCCTATGGCCGCGACGCAGCTTCGGTTCGCGCCGCGATGGCCGGACTGAAACAATCCGGCAGCTTCGAGATCAAGCCGGAGGCGTTGAAAGCCGTCCGCCGCGAGTTCCGTGCCGGGCGTGCGACGGAGCGTCAGGTTGCCGCAACCATCCGCGAGACGCTTTCCGAGACCGGCTACCTCCTCGATCCCCATACTGCGACCGGTGTTTTCGTCGCAGGCAAGAACGCAAAACCGACAAGCCCGATGGTCACTCTCGCCACCGCGCACCCGGCCAAATTTCCCGCTTCGGTAAAATCCGCTTGCGGAATTGATCCTGCGCTTCCATCATGGCTTGCTGATCTTATGCAAAGGGAGGAGCGCTTCGATATCTTGGAGCCTGAGCTTAAGGCCGTCGAAACTTTCATCGGCGAGCATGCCCGCGCTAAGTAAGTAAGGTATCGGCGGCGCCGGAAAGACGTAAACATGAATGTAGAAATCACCCGGCTCGCCTCCGGGTTGACGGTCGTCACCGAAACCATGCCGCATCTGGAGAGCGTCGCGCTGGGTGTCTGGATCAAGTCCGGGTCGCGTAACGAGACCGAGGACGAACATGGGATCGCCCACCTCCTCGAGCACATGGCCTTCAAGGGCACCGCCCGCCGCAGCGCCCGCGACATCGCCGAGGAGATCGAGAATGTCGGCGGCGAACTCAATGCCGCGACATCCACCGAAACCACCTCCTATTACGCCCGCGTGCTCAGGGACCATGTCCCGCTGGCGGTCGATATCCTTGCCGACATCCTGACGGAATCAGCCTTCGACGAGGAAGAACTGCGTCGCGAAAAGCACGTCATCCTCCAGGAGATCGGCGCTGCCAACGACACGCCCGACGACGTGGTGTTCGACAAGTTCTCCGAGGTTGCCTATCGGGGCCAGACGCTCGGCCGGCCGATCCTCGGCACGCCGGATACGGTCAAGGGGTTCACGCCGGGGCAGATCCGCAACTATCTTTCACGCAATTACACGACGGATCGGATGTTCGTGGTCGCCGCCGGCGCCGTCGATCATGCGACGTTCACCAAGCAGGTGGAAGAGCGCTTCGCCAGCCTGCCGATGACCCCGAATTCGCCGCCCGTGCTCGAAACCGCCCGTTACATCGGCGGCGACGTGCGTGAAACCCGCGACCTGATGGACGCGCAGGTCCTGCTCGGTTTCGAGGGCAAGGCCTACCACATGCGCGACTTCTACTGCTCGCAGATTCTCGCCAACATCCTCGGTGGCGGCATGTCATCGCGCCTGTTCCAGGAGGTGCGCGAACGTCGCGGCCTGTGTTATTCGGTCTATGCCTTCCACTGGGGTTTTTCCGATACCGGCATCTTCGGCATCCATGCGGCAACCGGCGGCAACGAGCTGCCGACGCTGGTGCCCGTCATCATCGACGAGCTGCGCAAGTCCTCGGAAACCATTGATCAGCAGGAAATCGACCGCGCCCGCGCCCAGATCCGCGCCCAGCTTCTGATGGGCCAGGAGAGCCCCGCCGCCCGCGCCGGCCAGATCGCCCGCCAGATGATGCTCTATGGCCGCCCCATCCCCAACCCGGAAATGATGGAACGGCTGGAAGGCATCACCACCGAGCGGCTCACCGACCTTGCCGGACGGCTGTTTTTCGATACAGTTCCGACATTGTCGGCGGTCGGCCCGATCGAACAGCTCGCACCGTTGAGCGACATCACCACGGCGCTTGCCACGCCGGGGATCCAAACGAAGAAGGCTGCCGGTTAAACCGGCCGCCATGCCCGGAGCAGCGCCAGCATGAACAAGTCGGTGTTTCGGTTCCTGTCGCGACAGCCGGACACACCAGAGCTTTATGGCGAAAACCATCTGCTCCGGCTTCCCCGTTATTCCGACTACAAGCAGTGGCAGCGGCTGCGCTCGGAAAGCCGCCCTTTCCTGCAGCCCTGGGAGCCGATCTGGCGGCCGGACGAGCTGACCGAAGGGGCGTTCCGCCTGCGCGTCGTCAGAAGCGGCCAGGAATATGCCTCGGGCCTTGCCGTGCCGCTGCTCCTCTTCCGCCGCGACGACCAGGTGCTGCTCGGGGGCCTCACCATCGGCTATATCCGGCGGGGTGCGGCGCAGAGCTGCATGATCGGCTACTGGATGGGCGAGAAACATTCCGGTCAGGGCCATATGTTGGCCGCATTGAAGGTGGCTATCCCGTATATCTACGGCGGACTTCAGTTGCACCGGATCGAGGCAGCCTGTATTCCGGAGAACTGGAAAAGTGTCCGGCTTCTGGAAAAAGCCGGCTTCGAGCAGGAAGGTCTTTTGCGCAAATATCTCAAAATCAATGGCGAATGGCGCGACCACCTGATGTTTTCCCGGTTGCCGGAAGACGGCGAGTTCGGGAAGATGCTGAAACCATGAGAACCCCTGCCCTGCCTCTTGCGTCGCTGATCCGCTTTTTCCCGGCGATCATCGCTCTCCTTGCTGCCGCCATGGTCCTGACGGCGGCGCCCGGTGCGCGCGCCGCGGAGCCGGTCAAGATCTCGCGAGACGACACGGCGCTCGACCTCACGAGAACCACCGATATCTACGCCAACCAGGGCGAGGCTTTTCAGGTCTCGACCGCTGCCGGCGCGGACGGCATCCGCCGCCGCATTGAGGTGCGCGCCAGCTCCCCCGGCCACCAGGGCGACTGGGCGGTGTTCGCACTTTCCAACGTTTCGGAAGAACAGCTCGAGCGGGTGATCGTCGCCCCGCATTTCCGGCTCGCCAATTCGAAAATGTTCTGGCCGGACCTCGGCTCGCAGCGCATCATCTCGATCACGCCCTCGGAAGGCTTTGCGCTTGACCGGATACCGAGCCCGGATGCCGATGTTTTCCGGATCACGCTGAACCCCGGCTCGACCATCACCTTCGTCGCGGAACTCGCGACGCCGTCGCTGCCGCAGATCTATCTCTGGCAGCCGGATGCCTACAAGGACACGGTCAACTCGTTCACGCTCTATCGCGGTATCGTGCTCGGCATTGCCGGTCTCCTGGCGGTGTTCCTGACCATTCTTTTCGTCGTCAAGGGCACTTCGATGCTGCCGGCGGCGGCCGCCCTTGCCTGGGCGGTGCTTGCCTATATCTGCGTCGACTTCGGGTTCCTCGACAAGCTGATCACCGTCACGTCCGGCGACCAGCGCATCTGGCGGGCGGCGGCGGAAGTGGCGCTCGCTTCGTCGCTGGTCATCTTCCTATTCACCTATCTCAACCTCAATCGCTGGCATGTGCATCTCGGTTACGCGACGCTGGCCTGGGTGGTCGGCCTGGTGCTGCTCGGCGGCGTGGCGATCTATGATCCGTCGGTCGCGGCAGGCATTGCCCGCATCTCGTTTGCGCTGACCGGCTCGGTCGGCATCCTGTTGATCATCTATCTCGGCTTCAACCGCTACGACCGCGCGATCCTGCTGGTGCCGACCTGGGCGCTGATCCTGGTCTGGCTGTTCGCCGGCTGGCTGACGGTGACCGGCAAGCTCGACAACGACATCATCCAGCCGGCGCTTGGCGGCGGCCTGGTTCTGATCGTGCTTCTGATCGGCTTCACGGTGATGCAGCACGCCTTTGCCGGCGGCGCTTACCAGCAGGGCCTGTTCTCCGACCTCGAACGGCAATCGCTGGCGCTGACCGGCAGCGGCGACACCGTCTGGGACTGGGACGTGGCCCGCGACCGCGTCGTCACCACGCCCGACATCTCGACCCGCCTCGGGCTCGATCCCGGTGCCATGCACGGACCGGTGCGCAACTGGGTGCCGCGGCTGCACCCCGACGATCGCGACCGCTTTCGCGCGACACTGGACGTGCTGCTCGAACACCGCCGCGGCCGCCTGAACCACGAATTCCGCATCCGCGCCGAGGACGGGCATTTCCACTGGCTGCAGATCCGTGCCCGGCCGGTGCTCGGCTCGAACGGCGAAATCATCCGATGCGTCGGCACGATCATCGACGTGACCGAACAGAAGAATTCCGTCGAACGCCTGCTGCAGGACGCGCTGCACGACAACCTGACCGGCCTGCCGAACCGCCAGGTCTTCCTAGACCGGCTGCAATCGGTGCTGACGCTGGCGCCGGGCGGCGACACCGTGCGGCCGACCGTCATGGCGATCGACATCGACCGCTACAAGCAGGTCAACGACTCGCTCGGCATTGCGGCCGGCGACAACATCCTGATCGCGCTGACCCGCCGCCTGCGCCGGCTCCTGAAGCCGCAGGACACGCTGGCGCGGCTGGCCGGCGACCAGTTCGGACTGATCCTCGTCTCGGAGCGCGATCCGGCCAAGGTGGCGGATTTTGCCGATGCGGTCTCCAAGGCGATCATGGTGCCGATCAACTTCGCCAACCGCGAAATCATCCTGACCGCCTCGATCGGCCTCTCCTCATGGGTCGACCAGCAGGAAAGCGCGACCGGCATGCTGGCCGACGCTGAACTTGCCATGTACCGGGCAAAACGCTCAGGCGGCAACCGCGTCGAACCCTTCCGCCCCGCCTTCCGGGCCGCCGGCGCCGACAAGCTGCAGATCGAGACCGACCTTCGCCGCGCGATCGAGCGCAAGGAACTGTTTCTCGCCTACCAGCCGATCATCAGCCTGAAGGATGGCGAGATAGCCGGCTTCGAGGCGCTGATGCGCTGGGATCATCCCAAGCGCGGCAGCATACCGCCCTCGGAATTCATCCCGATCGCCGAGATGTCGGACCTGATCGGCCCGCTCGGCCTGTTCGCCATCGACCGTGCCGCCTCCGACCTGATGGTCTGGCAGCAACAAACCGGCGACCTGCCGGTGTTCGTGTCGGTCAACCTGTCGAGCGCGCAGCTTCTCAACGCCGATCTCTACAACGACGTGCGCGCCCTGCTGCAGAAGACCCAGGTCAATCCAGGCCAGCTGAAGCTCGAGCTCACCGAGTCACTGATGATGGAGAACCCGGAACAGGCGCGGCTGGTGCTCGCCAAGCTCAAGGAGACAGGCCTCAGCCTGGCTCTCGACGATTTCGGCACCGGTTATTCGTCGCTCGCCTACCTTACGCAGTTCCCGTTCGACACGATCAAGCTCGACAAGGCGCTGGTCCGCAACGCGACGGAAAAGCGGGCAGTCCTGCTGCGTTCGGTGATCGCCATGGCCCGCGCGCTGGAAATGACCGTGGTGGCGGAGGGCGTCGAGACCGACGAGGATGCGGCGGAACTCGCCAAGATGGGCTGCCATTTCGGCCAGAGCTATCTGTTCGGCCCGCCGGCCCCGGCAGACGCGGTGCTGCGGCTTCTGAAGGAACGTTTTCCGCTGACCAAGCGGGCTTAGATTTTCTCAGGCGGCCTTGCCCGCTCTCGGACGCTCGCGAGCGAAGGGGCTGAGGCCCAGCCATTGCTGCATCGAACTTGCCATTTCCGGATCGCCGTCGAGCTCCAGCCTTCCCTGCGCCATTTCAGTCCGCACGGTCGCGATACCCATCCAGATCGCCGTCATCGTTCGCAGCGAACAGGTCACGTAGAGGTCGATCTCGAAACCGGGGTCGGTCGAGCAGACATCGACCTCACGGCCATCGACGACCAACCAGTATCGTTGCTGCGCCGGCGGCCGGTCGGGATATAAAAACAGGACGGTGCAGCGCCGGGAGGGCATCGGGGTCGGATCGAGATGGCGGCGCATGTCCCACATCAGCAGCGACGGATCGAGTTTCTGAAGCGAATGCTGGGTCTCGACCCAATGCTGACCCCAGAAGCCGAGGGTCATCACCACCTCGCGCAGATCCTCGCCGGCCGGCGTCAGGTGATATTCCATTACCCCATCGGCCGCCTTGCGGTTTTCGACGATGCCGGCCTGGACCAGTTCCTTCAGCCGTTTCGAAAGCAGGGTCGGCGACATGCGCGGCACGCCGCGCCGGAGGTCGTTGAAACGGCAGCTGCCACACAGAAGCTCGCGCAGGACGAGCGGTGTCCAACGGGTGCAGAATATCTCCGCCGCCATCGCCACCGGGCAGAACTGCCCGTAGCTCGCGGTCACTTCCAACATCGCCAGTCTCCTCGGCATGCCCCGGGGCAGAGTAATCCCGTTCCGGAAACCGACCAAGTCCACTTTATGGACTATTGATTTGATATGGGAGCGGTTCCGGAACGCCGGAAATGAAGGACATCATCCAGCCCGGCGCCCGCACGATCGACAACGATGCATAGCCATCAGGGCATGACAAATCCAACACGATCATTCCGAGCCAAGGGATACGGCCCTTTGATGTCATTTCTACTTGACTCATTCATAGCTCTCCAGCTATGTAAAAATCCATAGCCAACGAGGTATGCATTCAGTGTCGAACGCTCACGACGTGCTCTTCAAAACGCTCGCCGACCCGACGCGCCGGGCCATCTTCGAGCGGCTGTGCCGCGAAGGCGAGAAGACGGTCGGGGCGTTGACGGCGCAGGCCGGGGTTTCGCAACCGGTCGTCTCGAAACATCTCGGCGTGCTGAAACAGGCGGGACTGGTGCGCGACCGCCACCAAGGCCGCCAGACGCATTACAGCGCCCAGCTCGGCGCGCTCGCCCCGCTGGTCGACTGGACGAGCCAGATGGCCGGGTTCTGGCAAAACCGCTTCGACCGCCTCGAAGACCTGCTCAAAAGGATGGACCAATGAACGAGACTGTGACCGAAACACGCACCGTCGTCGTCGAACGCGAAATTCCCCACCCGGCGGAAAAGGTCTGGCGGGCGCTCACGCAGCAGCACCTGATCGAGGAATGGCTGATGAAGAACGATTTCCAGCCGGTCGTGGGCCACCGTTTCAAGCTCCGCGGCGAGTGGGGCGGCGTCCTGGACTGCGAAGTGCTGGCCGTGGAGCTTCACAGAAAGCTCTCCTACACCTGGGATCACGCGCATGACGATGCGGCCTACAATCTGAAAAGCGTGGTGACCCTGACGCTCACCCCCACCAGCACAGGAACCAGCCTGCGCATGGAGCAGTCGGGTTTCCGGCCGGAGCAGACGCTCGCCTACAACGGCGCCCGCCACGGCTGGCAGGGGTTCTTCGGTGCGCTGGAGACGGTTTTGGCGGGCCTGGACTGAGGCCTCGCGAGAGGCCGGACTTTTTAGAGAGCGGTTGTGCCGTTCGTTTTCGGGGAGATATTATCGTTGAGCTGGAACACGTTAACTCGGCAGGTCCACCGCTGGCTGTCGATCGTCTTTACGGTGATGGTCATTGCGAACTTCGTCGCCATGAGCATCGGCGAGCCGCCCTTGTGGGTCGTCTACTCTCCCCTCATCCCCCTGTTCCTGCTATTGTTCAGCGGTCTTTATCTGTTCGCGTTGCCATACGTTCGTCGCAGCGGGCAACGCACCAGCGGATAGGAGTGAACTGAATGGCTGAAAAGACGTCCGGGAAATCCGGGTCTGCCAAGCCGATACCCGCCAGCCGCGTCGCTGCGGAGCCGGCTCTCCTTTCGGGCGGCAACCCGCAGATCGCCAAGGGTTACGGCGACGCACCCGTGCAGGCCTATATCGCGGCCATGCCGGGCTGGAAAAGCGATGTCGGGCGGCGCCTCGACGCACTCGTCACCAAAACCGTCCCCAACGTCTACAAGGCGGTCAAATGGAATTCGCCGCTCTACGGCATCGAGGGCGATGGCTGGTTTCTCGGCGTCCATTGCTTCACGAACTACATCAAGCTGGCCTTCTTCCGCGGCACGTCGCTCAGTCCGGTCCCTCCCGGCACGTCCAAAACTCCGCAGACGCGCTACTTCCATATCCATGAGGGAGACGAACTCGACGAAACACAGCTCGCCGATTGGGTGAAGCAGGCCAGCCAATTGCCCGGCGAACGGATGTAGCTGCGGGCGAATGGCGATAGCATGAAGAAAGCGACAACCACCATGGAAAGCATTTCTACGAACAAGGAACCCTCTCCGGCGCAGTTGATCGATGCGAGGATCCGCGAACTCGGCGACTGGCGGGGCGAGACGCTTGCCCGCGTCCGGTTCCTGATCAAGCAGGCCGATCCCGACGTGGTCGAGGAATGGAAATGGCGAGGGGTACCGGTCTGGGAGCACGCCGGGATCATCTGCACCGGCGAAACCTATAAGGCCACCGTGAAACTGACCTTTGCCAAGGGGGCCTCGCTGGACGACCCTTCCGGCCTCTTCAACTCCAGCCTCGACGGAAATACCAGGCGCGCCATCGATTTTCACGAGGGCGACAAGATCGACGAAGAGGCACTGAAGGCACTCATTCGTGCGGCCGTGGCGCTGAATACCGCTCGCTCGAAGAAGAAGCCGAAAAGCGCCTGAAAAGCATCGCGAAACGGCGGAGATCGATCCGCCTTCCAATGCCATGATCAAGCGGCTCGAGTTGTCGGGCTTGCCCCGACCATCCGCTGCGCCGGGTAGCGGCGGTCGATATCCGGCAGGGTCTAGTCCATTTCCTGTACTTGCGGCTGCTCGCCGAGCGGCCAACACTCCGCCCATTCTCGACAAATGGGAGGAGAAAGACATGACAGCAGCAACCGAACTCAAACCCGCCCACACGGTCCATTCGAATGCGATCGGCATTGCCAGATCGCTCGGGCCGGTGTTTGCCGCACGCGCCGCCGACGCCGATAATGGCGATGCCTTCGTCGCAGACAACTATCGCGACCTGCGCCATTCCGGCCTGATCGAGGCCGGCGTTCCCGCCGATCTTGGCGGCGGCGGTGCCGAGGTCCGCGAACTCTGCGACATGATCCGGGAGCTCGCGCATCATTGCGGCTCGACGGCGCTCGCCTTTTCGATGCACACGCATCAGGTGGCGATCCCGGCCTGGCGCTGGACCCGTCAGAAGGCGGCGCCGGTGATGCCGCTTCTCAAACGCGTGGCGGCTGAGCGGGTCATCCTGCTGTCGAGCGGCGGCTCGGACTGGATCGAAGGGTCCGGCAAGGCCGAAAAGGTCGATGGCGGTTACCGGATCACCGCACGCAAGATCTTCACCTCCGGCTCGCCGATCGGCGACATCCTGATGACCGGCGCGGTGTTCGATGAACCGGACGGGCCGAAGGTCCTGCATTTCGGCGTGCCGATGAACTCCCCGCATGTCAAGGTTCTCGACACCTGGAAGGTGATGGGGATGCGCGGCACAGGCTCGAACGACGTGATGATCGAGGGCCATGTGGTGCCGGAAGAGGCGGTGGCGCTGAAGCGCAACCAGGGTGAATGGCACATGCTTTTCCACATCATCTCGATGATCGCCTTCCCGCTGATCTACTCGGCCTATCTCGGCGTCGCCGAAAGCGCTCGCGACATCGCGGTCGAGATGGCGAAACGGAAGGCGCCGGATGCGCATGTGATCGAGCTTGCCGGGCGGATGGAAACCGAACTCAGGGCGGCGCAATACGCCCATGCCGGCATGATCGCGGCGGCCGAGCGCGGCGAACCTTCGCCGGCGACGACCAACGAGATCATGATCGGCCGCTCGCTGGTCGCCCGCCACGCGATCGCCGCGACGGAACTCGCCATGGAGACCGCAGGCGGCGCTGCCTTCTATCGGGACAAGGGCCTCGAACGCCGCTTCCGCGACATTCAGGGCGCCCGTTACCACCCCATGAGAACCGGAGGGCAGCAGGAATTTTCCGGCCGCATGGCCCTGGGTCTCGACACGCTCAGGACCTTTTGAGAAACAAAAAACTTGAGGTAGCGACGCACAAGGACCAGCATAGGCTGCATTTTGCCCAGAATGGGAGGCAAAGGGAGCGACTTCAACGCAAGGTGGCATCTTTAAAATATGAAAATGCATGTTTTTGAGTTGACGAAATCGTGATCTTGCCCCCTAATTCCCAGGGGTCTCTGAATGCGCCCCACAAACTACACCCCGCCTTTCGATCCACCGAAAGGCGGGTTTTCTTTTTGGGTCGGGAGTCTATCTCCCCTGGGCCTGAATCAGCCGGTGAATATATTCCAGCTTGACCATGACGGCCTGCGAGAGGACGAACGGATAGAGATCCGGCTGGCCCATCGAGCGGTGGATGCTGTTGAGCGCCATGCTGAACGGCACCCAGGCCGAAACGAGCTGTTCGGCATCACGCGCCGCATAGGGGTTAAAAGCCACTTCCGCCGCCATTTCCGCGTGGCCGCGCGGTTCGATCACCATGCCATAGGCACGGGCGGTCTCCAGCGTATCGACGATATGCAGGTAGTGGGCGAAGCACTCGGCGAAATCTTCCCACGGATGGGTGCTGGCATAGGTGCTGATGTAGAAATCCTGCCAGCCGGGCGGCGGGCCCTGCTCGTAATTTCTCTGTAGCGCCGTGCCGTAATCGATCGTCTCGTCACCGAAGATGGCGCGGAATTCCTCCAGCCTGCCGCCGTCCCGCACCAGCTTGTCCCAGATATAGTGACCTGTTTCATGGCGAAAATGCCCGAGCATGGTGCGGTAGGGCTCGTTCATCGAGACACGCACCTGCTCGCGGGTCGCATCGTCGGCTTCGGCGGCGCGGATCGCGATCAGGCCGTCCTCGTGGCCGGTCATGGCCGGTACGATGGTGCCGTCCGGCTGCACCTCGTCGATCAGGAAATCGAAAACGAGGCCGCCCTGCGGATCCTCGTCACGATTGGTGTGCGGCAGGTTCCAGCGCATCAGGGAGTAAAACAGATGCCGCTGCGCCTGGCTGATGCGCCGCCACTGGCTGAGGCCGACCTCGGTCGAGGCATCCGGAACCAGGCGGTTATGCCGGCAGGCAGGGCAGAACGGATGAGGGTCGTCTGCGCTGACCGTCCAGTTGCAGATGTCCATCGCGGCATTGGAGCAGTGACGCACCTTATAGTCTGGCCGGGCGACGAGATGCCATGTTCCTTCCCCTTCATCCTGCGCAAGCGCATGCATGGCCATATGCTCCGGGACGAATGCCAACCGGTGGCCGCAGTTCACGCAGGAGCGATTGTCGAAATGGATGGTCTGGCCGCAATGATCGCAGTCGTAGAGGCGCATGGAAAATCCGTCAGTTTCAAAAGGGCGGATACAGAAAACCTGCTCCGGCCGGAGCCGGAACAGGTTCGCATTCTAAGCTTGTAGAGCAACTGTTACATGCGGTTGACAACACCCTTCGCCGCATCCTTGAGCTTGCCCTTGGCCTGCTGAGCATGACCCTTGGCTTCCTGGCCCGCACCCTTTGCCTTGAGCTTCGGATTGTCGGTCATGTCGCCGGCCGCCTGCTTGACCTTGCCGGCCATTTCGTTGGCCTTGCCGGCCATCTTGTCACTGGTGCTGCCCATCATGCTTCTCCTCGGTGAGGACGCCCATCGTCCTGCTGGGAAAAGAACTCCGGGCTGGGGGCTTCGTTCCGGAAATCTTTTAAAACTGAACGATCAGGCGTGGCCGGCTTCGCTGGAGAGCATTTCCGGGCTGACGCCGAGGAGCGCCAGCGCGCGTTCGTATTTGCCTTCCAGCGCCCGGTCGAAGATCAGCGCTTCGCTGGCAGGGCAATTCAGCCAGCCGTTGTTGGCGATTTCCAGTTCCAGCTGGCCGGCGCCCCAGCCGGCATATCCGAGCAGCATCGTGGCACGCGCCGGTCCCCGCCCGTCGCAAATGGCGCGGATGATATCGAGCGTGGCGGTGAGAGAGATGTCGTCACTCACGGGGATGGAGGACTCGCTGACGAAATCGTCCGAATGCAGCACGAAACCGCGGCCGGTCTCCACCGGACCACCGGAAAGGATCGGCAGATCACGGGTCTGCACCGGCAGCATGATCGCATCGGCCTGATCCATGATCTTCAAGTGGAGGAGAACGTCGGTGAACGAAATCTGCTGCGCGCGGTTGATGATGAAACCCATCGCGCCAGCCGCCGAATGGGCACAGATATAAACGACGGCACGGGTGAAATTGCTGTCCTGCATGCCCGGCATGGCTATCAGGAACTGTCCGTCCAGGAAGCCCCGTTCGCTCTTGTCCCCGAGGGTCGAGAAAGACATGATGCCTCCAGCCTGCCTTCCGGCCCGGCCAACGGGCTGGAGAGCGTCAATTGCAATTCTATCAAGATGGGGCAGTCCGCCCGATCAATCAACCGAAAATGATCGGCGCGCGAGGGCTCGTGACTGGTTCGGGCAAAGCCAATCGGTTAAATGCTTGGTCGATGAAGAGAATTTCGCCGAGCAACATCCCGTCTCGCGCGCCCATGGCGCTCGCCGCCTGCATCACTGCAGGCGCAGTCCTGGGCATTGCCTCGATGAGCTGCGCCGAGACCACGCCCTGGGCGACAAACGAGGGCGGCCGGATGCGGGTGGTGGCGATGCCGCCCGAGCCCGACGGCATGGTGCGCGGCGCGCTGCAGATCGAACCGAAGGCCGGCTGGATCACCTATTGGAAGGAGCCGGGCGATGCGGGCATTCCGCCGCAGATGGTGTTTTCCAAGGCAAGCGGCGTGACGCTGAGCAGCATGAGTTATCCCGTGCCGAAGCGGATCGACAACGGCAAGCTGCGCGATATCGGCTATGACCATGCGGTCACCCTGCCCTTCGAGCTCAAGATGGAGGATCCCGGAAAGCCGCTGAACCTCGGCGCTTCCGCCTTCGTCGGCCTTTGCCGCAACATCTGCATTCCGTTCCAGGCGGAATTCTCGCTGCAGCTTGGAGCCACCAAGGGCACGCCCGTCGAGGAAGCAATGATCCTCAACGCCGCGGCCTCGAAGCTCCCGGAAGCGCCCTCGGACGATTTCGCCGTCACCTACTACGCGATGACGCAGGGGCGCGACAAGCTGGCCCTGAAGCTGAAACTGCCGGCAGAGGCCTCGGCACCGCCGCAGGTGATCGTCACCGGACCGCAGGGCCACGTGCTCTTCGACGGCGTCAACGGCCGGCGCGACGGCGACGCCTATGCGCTCGACATGCCGGTCGGCAAATTGCCGAAGAACTACGACATCAAGGGCAAGCGCTGGGGGATTCTGGTGATCGCCGGCAACCGGGCCATGGAAACCTCGCTCGCCTTCGACTGACGTCACGTCCTGTTGATCGGACCTGCCTCCGGCGGCGTGTTGCATTGCGGCCTTTCCCTTGTCTTGCGCTAAGTGCGCTCTATAGTGCGCCGCGAATGGCGGGCCGGAACCAGGCGCTCGCCCAACCGAGGAGAGCCCCATGACGATTGCCATCGGCGACAAACTTCCCCCAGCCAAGTTCAAGGAAAAGACCGCGGACGGTCCGGTGGAGATCACCACCGAACAGCTGTTCGACGGCAAGAAGGTCGTACTTTTCGCCGTGCCGGGCGCCTTTACGCCCACCTGCACGCTGAACCACCTGCCGGGCTATCTCGAAAACCGCGACGCGATCCTCTCCAAGGGAGTAGACGACATCGCCGTTCTCGCCGTCAACGACTGGCACGTGATGGGCGCCTGGGCGACCCAGACTGGTGGCCTCGGCAAGATCCACTTCCTGGCCGACTGGGACGGAGCCTTCACCAAGGCGCTCGGGCTCGACGCCGACCTTTCCGCCGGTGGCCTTGGTGTGCGCTCGAAGCGCTATTCGATGCTGGTCGAAAACGGCGTCGTGAAGTCCCTCAACGTCGAGGAAAGCCCCGGCCAGGCCACAGTCTCCGGCGCCGCCGCGATGCTGGAACAGCTTTGAGCCATCGCTCATTCCGTTTGAAAAGGGCGCCGGGTGGCGCCCTTTTTGTTACCTAGCGTTGCCACGCTTTAATAGCTTCCTCGACTTTGGGATGAATGTGTGCGCGTATTACTTTAAGGCGTGGGGGCCCATCATGAAATCGAAGGTCATAATGTTGCTGCTTGCGGCACTGCCATTGTTGCCGGGTTGTGTTGCGTCGTCAGGCGAGAGTATTCCTGGACCAAGCGGCAAAGCGATGCGCGAGGCGAAATGTAACGGATCGCCTCAGGGCTGCCTCAAAACAGCGGCTGTGGCTTGCAAAGGGCCATATCAAGTACTCGACAGCTCAAGCAATGCTGGCGGACTGATCGCCGATATCATACCCGGACCCATTACTTGGTATCGCATGAGCTACGAGTGCGGCCCATCAGATGGAAGGATGCCCGCTTTCCCCTTCAGGGGACAAAGCTATGCGCCGCCCCCCATCGTAATGTCGGCTCCGAGATCACCAACAACCACGAATTGCTATAGGTATGGCAACAACGTGACCTGCAGCAGCTACTAAATCTCGCCAACGACGACGTCCGCGACTCCTACGACTGGGTTTTGTGAACCATCGCCTTTCGGAGACGAAACAGCCCGCCTTCTTTTCGCCGCATTTGTTATAACATAACAGTAATGTTATTACATAAATGGCAGCTTCCATGAAACGACTTTCTCTCTCCTCCAGCCTGGTCGGCAGTTCGGCTCTTGGCCGCCTCGCTTACGTCGCGCTGTTCCTCGGCCTTCTCTGGCTGGCGATCGGCTGGGCGGCGATGCTGCCGTGAACGCCCTCCTCACGCTCGACAATCTCACGGTGACCTACGACCGTCATCCCGCCGTCCATCACGTATCGGGCTTCTTCCGGGCTGGCAGCCTGACCGCGATTGCCGGGCCGAACGGCGCCGGCAAATCGACGCTGATGAAGGCGATCATGGGCGAATTGCGGCCGGCGGAAGGGCGGATGCAGCATCAACTGGTCCGCAGCGATTTCGGGTATCTGCCGCAGGCGGCGGATATCAACAGGCGTTTTCCGATCTCGGTCCTCGATACGGTACTGCTCGGCGCATGGCGGCATACCGGAGCCTTCGGGGCGAACGGACCGAAGGAACGCGCCCATGCGACCGAGACGCTCGCCGCTGTCGGCCTCGGCGGGTTCGAACGGCGGCCGATCGGCTCGCTTTCGGCCGGGCAGTTCCAGCGGGTGCTGTTTGCGCGCCTCCTGCTTCAGGATGCGAAGGTCATCCTGCTCGACGAGCCCTTCACCGCGATCGACGCGCGCACCACGCAGGACCTGCTCGACATCGTGGCGCACTGGCATGGCGAGGGCCGCACCGTGATCGCCGTGCTGCACGACCTCGAACAGGTGCGGGCGCATTTTCCCGAGACCCTGCTTCTGGCCCGCGAATGCATCGCCTGGGGGCCGACGGCGGAGGTGATGTCGGCCGGCAATCTGCTCAAGGCGCGGATGATGGCCGAGCGATGGGACGACGGTGCCGGAACCTGCGAGCCGCCGATCAGCGACGCGTCGAACAACGGGGTTGTCGCATGAGCGCCTACGATCTGCTGATCGCGCCGTTTGCCGATTACGGCTTCATGCGCCGGGCGCTGGTCGCCTGCCTGTGCCTGGCGCTCGGCTCCGGCCCGATCGGCGTCTTCCTGATGCTGCGGCGCATGAGCCTGATGGGCGATGCGATGAGCCATGCGGTGCTGCCGGGTGCGGCGATAGGCTATCTCGTCGCCGGCTCGCTGTCGCTGACCGCGATGGGGATCGGCGGGCTTGTGGCGGGTCTTTCGGTGGCTCTGCTTTCCGGTATCGTCAGCCGGGCCACCGTGCTTCAGGAGGATGCGAGCTTTGCAAGCTTCTACCTGACATCACTGGCCCTGGGCGTGCTGATCGTCTCGCTGCGCGGATCCAACATCGACCTGCTGCACGTGCTGTTCGGCACAATTCTCGCGATCGACGGCCCCGCGCTCGCCCTCATCGGCTCGATCACATCGGTGACGCTGGTCGCCCTTGCCCTCGTCTACCGGCCGCTGGTGGCGGAATGTTTCGACCCGGGTTTCCTGCGCACCGTCGGCGGCCGCGGGCCGGTTTACCACGCGCTGTTCCTACTGCTCGTGGTGCTGAACATGGTCGCAAGCTTCCAGGCGCTCGGCACGCTGATGGCGGTCGGGCTGATGATGCTGCCGGCGGCGGTAGCGCAGCTCTGGGGCCGCAGCCTGACCGCGATGATAACTCTTGCCGCCGTCACGGCCGCGATCTCCGGCTATGTCGGGCTGGTCGCCTCCTATCACCTCGAACTCGCCTCCGGCCCGACGATCATCATGACGGCGGCGGTGATCTACGGCTTTTCCATCCTCTTCGCACCGTCCGGCCTTATCCGGCGGCTCTTTCCCCGCCCGCATCTCGCGGGCTGACCTCAAGGAGACTTCCATGATATCCCGCAGACTGCTTCTCTCCGTCGCGCTTCCGGCGCTGATGGTCCTTTCCGCAGCCCCGGCCTTCGCGGACACGCTCAAGGTCGTCGCCTCCTTCACGGTGCTCGGCGATGTCGTCTCCCAGGTGGGCGGCAAACATGTGAAGGTGACGAACCTCGTCGGCCCGAACGGCGATCCCCATGAATTCGAGCCATCGCCGGTGGATGCCAAGAACCTCAAGGCGGCGCAGGTGGCCTTTGTCAGCGGCGAAGGCCTGGAAGGCTGGATGGACCGGCTGATCACCGCTTCGGGCTACAAGGGCAAGCCGGTCGTGGTCTCGCAGGGCGTTAACACCCGCACCATGGACGAGGACGGCAAGACGGTGACCGATCCGCATGTGTGGAACAGCCCCGTCAACGTGAAAATCTGGGTCGCCAACATCGAGAAGGCGCTGTCGGAGGCAGACCCTGCCGACGCGGGCGCCTTCAAGGCGAATGCCGAAGCCTATCTCCAGAAGCTCGATGCGATGAATGCCTACGCGCATTCCAAGTTCGACGCGGTGCCCGCCGACCGCCGCAAGGTGCTGACCAGCCACGACGCCTTCGGGTACTTCGGCCGCGAATACAATGTCAGCTTTTTGGCGCCGCTCGGCCTCTCGACCGAAACGGAAGCTTCCGCCGCCGACGTCGCCAAGCTGATCGAGCAGATCAAGGCGGAGGGCGTAAAAACCTATTTCCTCGAAAACTCGAACGATCCGCGGCTGGTGAAACAGATCGCCAAGGCGACGGCGGCGCAGCCGGGCGGCGAGCTTTATGTCGAATCGCTTTCGGATGCCAAGGGGCCGGCGCCGACCTATGAGAAGATGTTCCGCTACAATGTCGACCAGATCGCCGCGGCGATGGCGAAGTCGAGCTGATCCCGCAAGCGGAGGCTGCGGGTAAATGCCCGCGGCCTTTTCTCACACAGCCATATCGAAGACCAGAAGCCCGGAAAGGCCGCCGTCCGCAGAACCGATGATCCGGTCGCCAACAGCTATGTGGTCCGGATGGACGAGATAGGCGTCGCGCGCCTCGGGGCTCTCGAAGGTCACGATGAAACCATCGAGAAAACCGCCGTTCAGCCCTTCCGGCGAAACGTTCTGGCCAAATTTCACGTCGAGTATGCCGGGCGTGACATCCTTCAGCGCGGCGATCGCATCGTAGATCGACTGCTTGTCGGCCTGCTGGATGGCCGCCTTGAACCGAACGAATACGCAATGCAGGATCATGCGCTGACCTCCCCTGGTTGTTGGCGGCAGAATAGTGACTGATGCTGCGAGCGCAACAGCGGCTCAGGCGATTTCCAGAAGAAGCGCCCGGTGGTCGGAAACTTCCGGCTCGGCGACCACATCAAAACTCTCGACCTTCACCTTCGGTGTCACCAGCAGGTAGTCCGCATAACGGCCTTCCTTCGGGTACCAGGACGTGCGGGTATCGGTGAAGCCGCGGGTGGTGACGAGATCAATGAGGCCGAGCCTGCCAAGGATCGAGAAGGTCTCGCTGTCGGGCAGAAGGTTGAGGTCGCCGCAGACGACAAGCGGTTCGCCCGGCTGCCAGATCCTTTCGATCAGCGCGACGAGAGCATGCGCCTGGGCCCGCCGGGCCGGCGTATCGCCCTTGCCGGTAAGCTCCCGCAGCCCGTGCATCTGCACGATGGTCACCTCCGAGCCTGTCTCGTAGCGGTGGATGCGGACGGCGTGGGCGTTGCGCGAGCGCGGGTGCTCGCCCCAGCCGTCGGCCGAGAACTCTCCATGCACGAAACCGAGCTGCTGGCCGATGATCGGGAAAGAGCCGCGCACGAAAGTGGCGAGGCCAAATTCGGAGGCGACCTCCCGCTCGCCCTCGAACAGCGTGCCCCGGGCGACCGGCGCGTACATCGCCTCATGGCCGGGCAGAGCCGCCTTCACCTCCTCATAGAGGTTGGCCCGCTGCGGCAGTTCGAAGGCGCCGTCGCGGTAGGCCAGCCAGTCGGCGGCCGCATCCGGCGTGCGGGTGACTTCCTGCAGGCAGAGCACATCCGGGTCAGCCGCCTTGAGATACTGCATCAGCGGTTCATGGACGCGACCGCCCCAGGCGTTGAGGGAAATCAGGCGCAAGGTCATCGCTCAGCGCTCCGGCTACTTCTTCTTGAAAGGCGCCATGCCGAGGCGGGCGAGCTCGTCGGCGCGCTCGTTTTCCGGATGGCCGGCATGGCCCTTGACCCAGTGCAGCGTCACCTTGTGCTTGTTGCGCGCTTCCTCCAGCTGCTGCCAGAGTTCGGCATTCTTCACCGGCTTCTTGTCGGCGGTCTTCCAGCCGTTCTTCTTCCAGCCGAAAATCCACTTGGAAATGCCGTCCATCACATATTTGCTGTCGGTGTGAAGGTTGACCTCGCAGGGGGTTTTCAGCGCGTTCAGCGCGGTGATCGCCGCCATCAGCTCCATGCGGTTGTTGGTCGTCTCGGCCTCGCCGCCGAACATTTCCTTTTCCGTGTCGCCATAACGCAGGATGGCGCCCCAGCCGCCCGGGCCGGGATTGCCGGAACAGGCGCCGTCGGTGAAAATCTCTACCTGCTTCATGATGCGGACAGTCTTTCCCCGGCCAGCCCGTATTCGCTGGCCGATGTGATTTGGCGGTGGAAGCGCAGCTTGCGCAGATATTCGAGCGGATCCTTCTTGACGACCAGCGCGCCGGCCGGGGTCGTCAGCCAGTCGTAGAGCCGCGTCAGGAAAAATCGCAGCGCGGAACCGCGGGCGAGGATCGGCAGGGCCTCGATCTCGGCTCTCTCAAGCGGACGGACGCTCTGGTAGCCTTCGAGCAGCGCCTGGCCCTTGGTGAGATTGTAGGCGCCGTCCTTTTCGAAACACCAGGCATTCAGGCAGATCGACACGTCATAGGCGAGCAGGTCGTTGCAGGCGAAATAGAAGTCGATCAGGCCGGACAGCTCGTCGCCGAGGAAGAAGACATTGTCCTGGAAGAGATCCGCATGGATGACGCCGGCGGCCAGGTCCTTCGGCCAGTGGCGATCCAGGTGATCGAGTTCCGACGAGATCTCGTCCTGCAGGCCGGTTTCGACCTCGTCGGCACGGTCGGCGGACTTTTCCCAAAGCGACTTCCAGCCTTCGACGGACAACGAGTTCGGGCGCGTCAGCTCGAAATCCTGGCCGGAAAGATGCATCCGTGCGAGGGCCTTGCCGACCTCGCGGCAATGTTTCGCCTCCGGCTTCCTCAGCCACATGCCTTCGAGGAAGGAGATGAGGGCGGCGGGCCGGCCGGACAGGGTGCCGTAGAGATTTCCGTCGTTGCGCGGCAGGGGCAGCGGGCAGGACAGGCCGCTGGCTGCCAGATGCTGCATCAGGCCGAGGAAAAATGGAAGATCGCGCTCATCCGTCCGCTTTTCGTAAAGCGTCAGGATCAGCGGATCGCGGGTCGTGTGCAGCAGGAAGTTCGAATTCTCGACGCCCTCGGCAATCCCCTTGTAGGAGGTCAGCTCGCCGACCTCGTATTCCGTCAGGAACTGCTTGAGGTCGTCTTCGGTGATATCGGTGTAAACGGCCAAGATGCTTCCCGCTGTGATTCTGCCGCGCAGATAGGTGATGTGGCTTTCCTAGCGGCTCGCCAGGACCTTCGCTAGAGCTCGGGACGTTCGAAGCTGAAATCGAATCATCGGATCGATTTTTCCGGCTTCGCCGGACCGCTCCTCACCCATTCACCCAAGCCATGTCCTCGATGGTCAAAGGCACGCCGCGCAGCTCGCGGTTGACCAGGAAATTTTCGGTTTCTTCCGCCGTGATCGCCAGCTCGATCTCGGCATCGAAACGGTCCTTGAAGGCGGCGATGATCTCGTCGACGATGACTTCCGGGGCAGAGGCGCCGGCGGAAAGGCCGAGCGTGCCGATGCGGCCGATCTCGTCCCAGTTCAGTTCGGAGGCGCGCTGCACCAGGAGCGAACGCTTGGCCCCTGCCCTCAGCGCCACTTCGACCAGCCGCTTGGAATTCGAGGAATTCGGAGCGCCGACGACGATGAAGAGGTCGCAGCCGGGAGCCGCTTCCTTGACCGCTTCCTGGCGGTTGGTGGTGGCGTAGCAGATGCTGTCCGCAGCCGGCGCCGTGAGGTTGGGGAAACGCTCCTGCAGCTTGGCTATGACGCCTGCGGTATCGTCCACCGAGAGCGTCGTCTGGGTGACGTAGCCGAGGTTGTCCGGATCTTCAGGGACATAGGCTTCCGCGTCGGCGATCGTGTCGATGAGCGACACCGTGCCCGGCGGCAGCTGGCCCATCGTGCCGATCACTTCCGGGTGGCCGGCATGGCCGATCAGCACCACATGGCGGCCAAGGCGCTGGTGGCGCATGGCCTGCTTGTGGACTTTCGAGACCAGCGGGCAGGTCGCGTCGAGATAGAAGAGATTGCGGGCCTCCGCATCCTCGGGCACCGATTTCGGCACGCCGTGGGCGGAAAACACCACCGGCTGTTCGCGGTGTTCAGCCGGGATTTCGTCGAGTTCCTCGACGAAAATGGCGCCCTTGGCTTCCAGCCCTTCGACCACATAACGGTTGTGAACGATCTCGTGGCGGACATAGACCGGCGCGCCATAGGCCTTCAGCGCCAGCACGACAATCTGGATCGCCCTGTCGACGCCGGCGCAGAAACCGCGCGGACCGCAGAGGCGAATCTTGAGCGGGCTTTTTTCTAAAATCGATGATGCCATCAAATCAGGACGCCAGGACTGTCAGCACGAGAGCGAGAATGGCCGGGCCGCCCTGGATGAGCAGGATGCGCGGCTTGACCGACCACGCGCCATATATAGCGGCAATGGTGACCCACACAAGAAAGAAGAGCTTCAATTCGACGGCGAAGGAGGGATCGGGGGCAGGCCCACGTTGTCGAAGCGCGCGGGAAATCACGATTGCTGTCAACGCCTATCGAGCTTCGCCCGTCTCTATGAAATCACGGAAGGGCGTCGTAGCCCGGGCCGAAGCCGGTCAGCTCGATCGGGATGCCGACCCGGTCCTGATCGGCGGATTCGCGCAGGGCAAAGACGGCAGCCTTGCCGGCGCGCAAGATGCGCATCAGTTCCTCGTCGATCTCCACTTCCACATAACAGCCCTCTGAGAAGCAGCGGGTGAAATAGGCGCGGCCGATATTGTTGTTGTCGACATAGAGTTCCATGCCGTCTTTCAGGAGAACGCCGAGCGGCGCGAGAATGCGCAGGATGCGCGCCTTGCGGTCGGCGGTCTTGAGCACCACCACCGACAGGCCGACTTCCGGCCGGTCCTCGGCGATGACGTTCTGCATCAGCGCGCACTGGTCGGCGGAAGCGCCGGCCGGCCGGTCGCAGATGATCGACCATGCGCCGTGGTTCTCGCGCACGTTGCCCGGGGGCTGCGCCTGCTGCCCCGAAGGCTGCTGGGCCTGCGCGCCGTTCGTCGCCGGCCGGGGTGGCTGCGGTCCCGGCTTGGCGCCCTGGGTTGGCTGAGGGGCTGGCTGGGGGGCCGCGGGCCGCGGGCCGGGCTGCGGCTGCTGCGCCAACGCGGGAAGCGAAACGGCGGCTGCAAGCATCACGGCTAGACCGGCGCAGATCAGGGAGGGACGACCCATGGAAACCTCTGGAAGACGAATCAGTGCGGCTATTCTTGTCGTTCGCTGGACGAAATGAAAAGCCCTGACCTCTTTCCAGTGGAGTACGGCGAAAGTGGGACCCGCCAGGACGCGTGGCTCAGCCGTCACGTTTATCAACAAAACGCCGGATTTTGGCCGCCGTGCAGTCTATAATGACGCGGCCAGGGGTGTGGAAGGCCCTTGGAATATCAGCTCGGCCCGGCCGAAAAGGCGAACTATACGCCCTGATTATCGGGGGATTCCGGGCTTTTCCGGGAGGCGCAAAATGCCGCACGGGCTTTTCCCGCCAGATATTGCGGCGGCAGGCAAACTGTGATTGAAGCAGACCATATAGCTTGGATTCTGCGTTCGGTTTGATCGAGATCAGACGCATGGGGAGATTTTAGTGATGAACAGGGCTTTTGCAGTGATGACGGCGCTCATCTGTCTGCTCTTTGCTTCCGCGGGCTTTGCGGACCAGCCGCACCCGTGGCAGATTGATTTCCAGGCGGCCGCGACGCCGATCATGCACCAGATCCGCTGGTTCAACCACTATACGCTGTGGTTCATCGTGCCGACCACGCTGCTGGTTCTGGTTCTGCTGGTGGTCGTTGTCGTGAAGTTCCGTGCCAGTGCCAATCCGGTACCGTCGCGGACCAGCCATAACACGGCGATCGAGATCATCTGGACGCTCGGCCCGGTTCTCATCCTCTTCTTCCTCGCCATTCCCTCCTTCAATCTCCTGAATGCCCAGCTCGAAATTCCGGAATCGGACATGACGGTCAAGGCGACCGCCACCCAGTGGCAGTGGAACTATGAATATGAAGGCACGCCGGCCCCGGTGGCCTTCGACAGTTTCATGCTGAAGGACCAGGACCGCGCCGGCGCCGGCAAGACCGATACTGCCGTCTACCCGCGTCTTCTCGCCGTCGACAACGAAATGATCATCCCGGTCAACAAGACCGTACGTGTTCTGGTGACCGCTGCTCCGTCCGACGTCATCCACGCCTTCGCAATGCCGGCTTTCGGGGTCAAGATCGACGCCGTTCCGGGCCGCCTGAACGAAACCTGGTTCAAGGCCGAGAAGGAAGGTCTTTATTACGGCCAGTGCTCCGAACTGTGCGGCAAGGACCACGCGTACATGCCGATCGCCATCCGCGTCGTCTCGGAAGACAAGTACAAGACCTGGCTCGCCTCTGCTGCGACCGACCTGCCGGGCGCCTACAAGGCTCTCGTGGCTGCGGTCGACAAGCCTGCCGGCAATTTTGCCGTCGCGGCAAACGTATCCAAGTAATTCAGAGGAGTGAGGACAATGGCTGGACATTCCGCTCACGACGATCACGCACATGCCCGCACCTCTCACGATGCGCATGCTCACGACGATCATCATGATCATTCGCACACGCCGACTTTTGCTCAGCGCTGGCTGTTTTCGACCAACCACAAGGACATCGGCACGCTCTATCTGATCTTCGCGATCTTCGCGGGCATCGTCGGCGGCCTTATGTCGGTCGCCATGCGCATGGAGCTGCAGGAGCCGGGCATCCAGATCTTCCATGGTCTGGCCTCGATGGTCTACGGTTTCCAGGGTGATTCCGCGATCGACGGCGGCAAGCACATGTTCAACGTGTTCACCACCGGCCACGCGCTGATCATGATCTTCTTCATGGTCATGCCCGCGATGATCGGCGGTTTCGCCAACTGGATGGTGCCGATCATGATCGGCGCGCCGGACATGGCCTTCCCGCGCCTGAACAACATCTCCTTCTGGCTGATCGTGCCGGCCTTCCTGCTGCTGCTGCTTTCGATGTTCGTCGAAGGCCCGGCGGGCGCTTACGGTGTCGGCGGCGGCTGGACCATGTATCCGCCGCTTGCGACCATGGGTCATCCAGGCCCGGCCGTTGACCTTGCGATCTTCTCGCTGCACGTCGCCGGCGCGTCCTCGATCCTCGGCGCGATCAACTTCATCACCACGATCCTCAACATGCGCGCTCCGGGCATGACGCTGCACAAGATGCCGCTCTTCGCCTGGGCCGTTCTGGTCACCGCCTTCCTGCTGCTGCTCTCGCTGCCGGTTCTGGCGGGCGGCATCACCATGCTTCTGACCGACCGCAACTTCGGCACGACGTTCTTCTCGCCGGAAGGCGGCGGTGATCCGATCCTCTACCAGCACCTGTTCTGGTTCTTCGGTCATCCGGAAGTCTACATCCTGATCCTGCCCGGCTTCGGCATCATCAGCCACATCGTCTCGACCTTCTCGAAGAAGCCGGTCTTCGGTTATCTCGGCATGGCCTATGCCATGGTCGCGATCGGTGCCGTCGGCTTCATCGTCTGGGCCCATCACATGTACACGGTCGGCATGTCGCTCGACGCACAGCGCTATTTCGTCTTCGCGACGATGGTCATCGCGGTTCCGACCGGCATCAAGATCTTCTCCTGGATCGCGACGATGTGGGGTGGCTCGCTGACGTTCTCGACCCCGATGGTCTGGGCGATCGGCTTCATCTTCCTGTTCACCGTCGGCGGCGTCACGGGCGTCCAGCTCGCCAATGCCGGCCTCGACCGCTCGCTGCATGACACCTACTACGTCGTGGCCCACTTCCACTACGTTCTGTCGCTCGGCGCCGTCTTCGCCATCTTCGCGGCCTGGTATTACTGGTTCCCGAAGATGTTCGGTTACATGTACAACGAGTTCATCGGCAAGCTGCATTTCTGGGTCATGTTCATCGGCGTCAACCTGGTGTTCTTCCCCCAGCATTTCCTGGGTCTCGCCGGCATGCCGCGCCGCTACATCGACTACCCGGATGCGTTTGCCGGCTGGAATTACGTTTCCTCCATCGGCTCCTACGTCTCCTTCGTCGGTGTGCTGATCTTCCTCTTCGGCGTATGGGAAGCCTTCGCCAAGAAGCGCGTCGCCGGCGACAATCCGTGGGGCGAAGGTGCGACGACGCTGGAATGGCAGCTTTCTTCGCCGCCGCCGTACCACCAGTGGGAACAGCTGCCGCGCATCAAGTAAGCGGTTCATCTTCGAAGAGGGGCATCGCGGCAGCCGCGATGCCCTGAAATACCAGACAGGACGGTTTAATGACGGTTATGGACAATCACGACGCTCTTGGCACCGATGGAGGCTCGCGCCTCTCGGAGGCGAGCGCGCGCGATTTCTTCGAACTCCTGAAGCCGCGCGTTATGTCGCTCGTGGTGTTCACTGCATTCGCCGGCCTCATCCTCGCGCCAGGTCAGATCAACCCGATCCTTGGCGTGATTTCCATTCTCTGCATCGCCGTCGGCGCCGGCGCCTCCGGGGCGCTGAACATGTGGTATGACGCTGATATCGACGCGGTCATGACCCGCACCGCCAAGCGCCCGATCCCGGCAGGCCGCATCCTGCCCCAGGAAGCGCTCGCCTTCGGCCTGACGCTCTCGGTCTTCTCGGTTGTCATCCTCGGCCTTGCGGTCAACTGGTTCTCGGCCGGCCTGCTCGCCTTCACGATCTTCTTCTACGCCGTCGTCTACACGATGTGGCTGAAACGCTCGACACCGCAGAACATCGTCATCGGCGGTGCGTCCGGCGCCTTCCCGCCGATGATCGGCTGGGCCTGCGTGACCGGCGGCGTATCGCTCGACAGCATTCTCCTGTTCCTGATCATATTCCTGTGGACGCCGGCGCATTTCTGGGCGCTCGCGCTCTTCAAGATGCGCGACTACGGCTCGGTCGGCGTGCCGATGATGCCGAATGTCGCAGGCGAGGCCTCAACCAAGAACCAGATCATCGTCTATGCAGTGCTGACTGCGGTAATCGCGGTCGCCCCTACCCTCACCGGACTTGCGGGCCTCGGTTACGGCATCTTTGCCGCCGTGCTCGGCGCGATCTTCGTCATCTGTTCCATCGCCGTCCGGCGCATGCCCGACGGCGACGAGAAGATGATGCCGGCGAAGAAGATGTTCGCCTATTCGATCTTCTATCTCTTTGCGATCTTCTCGGGCCTGCTGGCCGACCGGCTGCTGGCCGGGTTGCCGCACCTCGTGGGAGGTCTGCTGTGATGGAAACACTCAAGCTCAGCGAAGCCCAGAGGAAGTCGCGCCGCAACCGCAATGTCGCGCTCGGCATCGTTCTCGCCGGGCTCGTGGTCCTCTTCTACATCATGACGCTGGTGAAAATCGGCGGAGTCGGGAACTAGGGTGGAGCGATGACGGACGTGGTTCGGAACGGGCAGGCAAAGCGGGTCAGCAACAGCGCGATCTTCGCCGGCTGCGCCGTTTTTGTCGCCGGCATGGTCGGCGCCGCGTATGCTTCCGTGCCGCTCTACCGGCTGTTCTGCCAGGTAACCGGCTATAACGGCACGACCCAGCGCGTCGAGCAGTATTCCGACAAGATCCTGAACAAGCCGATCCAGGTCACGTTCGACGCGAACATCTCGCCGGGCCTGAACTGGGAGTTCAAGCCCGCCAAGTCGGTCAACCCGAAGATCGGCGAGACCGTTCAGATCGAATATACGGCGACCAACCGCTCGTCGAAGCCGACGACGGGGAGCGCCGTGTTCAACGTGACGCCGATGGAAGCCGGCGCCTATTTCAACAAGGTCGAGTGCTTCTGCTTTACCGAGCAGACGCTGCAGCCCGGCCAGTCGGTGCAGATGCCGGTGGTATTCTTCGTTGACCCGGAGTTCGCCACGGCTCAAGAGACCAAGAACATCAAGACGATCACCCTGTCCTACACCTTCTATCCGAGCGAGCCGGGCAAACCGGTTGCCGCTCTGCCGGAAGGCCAGAAGGCAGGCGCCCCGAAGACGGGCGCGCTGAACGCAGGCGTGGGGAAACTTTAAGAGGGTTCGCCGGTTTTCCGGCGAAGCAGGCATTCATCCGGGGATTCTGACATGGCCGACGCGCATCAGAAAAATCACGACTACCACATCATCGATCCGAGCCCGTGGCCGATTCTCGCCTCGCTCGGTGCCTTCGTCATGACCTTCGGCGGCGTCGCCTACATGCGCTATCTGAAGGGCGGCGAGTTTCATCTTTTCGGCCTCAACTGGGCGAGCCCATGGTGGTTCTTCGGCGGCCTCGCCATCGTTCTCTACACGATGATCGGCTGGTGGACGGACACCGTCAAGGAAGGCAATTCCGGCGCCCATACCCGCGTCGTCTCGCTGCACCTGCGCTATGGCATGATCATGTTCATCGCTTCCGAAGTGATGTTCTTCGTCGCCTGGTTCTGGGCCTTCTTCGATGCCAGCCTCTACGCCAACGAGGCGATTCAGGCGACCCGCGTCGAATTCCTCGGCGGTCAATGGCCGCCGAAGGGCGTCGAGGTCCTCGATCCCTGGCACCTGCCGATCTACAACACCATCATCCTGCTTCTGTCCGGCACCTGCGTCACCTGGGCTCACCATGCGCTGCTGCACGGCGACCGCAAGGGCCTGATCACCGGCCTGGCGCTCACCGTGGCACTCGGCATCCTGTTCTCCTGCGTCCAGGCTTACGAGTATATCCACGCTCCGTTCGCCTTCTCGAACTCGATCTACGGCGCGACCTTCTTCATGGCGACCGGCTTCCACGGTTTCCACGTACTGGTCGGCACGATCTTCCTGCTGGTCTGCCTGCTGCGCGCGGTGGCCGGCGGTTTCACGCCCACCCAGCATTTCGGCTTCGAAGCGGCCGCCTGGTACTGGCACTTCGTCGACGTGGTCTGGCTGTTCCTCTTCTTCGCCATCTACATCTGGGGTGGCTGGGGCGCTCCGCTGGCCCACTGATCGCGGGGACATGAAATTCGGGAGGGCGGCGACGAGCCGCCCTTCTGCTTTTTGAGGATTGGAACGAATGGCAACCAAGGCTCCCTCGCGAACCGCATCGGATAAAATACCCGGCCGTGGCAGGGCGATCGCGACCGCCGTCTTGGTGCTGGCGGCGCTCGCCATACTGTTGTCGCTCGGCACCTGGCAGGTGGAGCGGCTGCATTGGAAGGAAGGGCTGCTTGCCGATATCGCTCAGCGGCGGGCGGCGGCACCCGTCGCGCTATCGGATATCGAGGCGATCCGGAAAGCCGGCGGGGATATCGAATACCGCCGGGTGTCGGTCACCGGGATATTCGACCACGCCGGGGAGCAGCATTTCTTCGCGACCTTCAACGGGCAGACCGGATTCTACGTCTATACCCCGATGACGCTCGCCGATGGCCGCGTCCTTTTCGTCAACCGCGGTTTCGTGCCCTATGAGATGAAGGACCCGAAGATCCGCAGCGCCGGGGAGGTTGCCGGCCCGCAGACCGTCACCGGTTATGCGCGGGTGCGGCTTGGCGATAAGCCATCCTCCATCGTTCCGGACAACGACACGGCGAAGAACATCTTCTACTGGAAGGATCTCGATGCCATGGCCTCGACCACCGGTATCGAGGCGTCGAAGGTCGTGCAGTTCTTCGTGGATGCCGACGCGTCGGTCGTCAATCCGGGCGGCTGGCCCAAAGGCGGCGTCACCCAGTTCGACCTCCCCAACAGCCACCTGCAATATGCAGTGACCTGGTACGGGCTTGCCGCGGCCCTGGTTGCCGTCGTCATCGGCATGATCTTCCGCCGCAAACGCGCCTGACCCCGCAGGATAGGCTTGCTTCGGTCCCTCCCCGGACCTACATCGGTTGGAACAGAGCGCGCGTCTTCACGAGGACCAGCGACGAAGGAGCACCCATGAACACCGACCTTCTCAACCTTTTCGACTGCGACGAGACCAAGCTGCGCTCGATCCTCTCCGAGGCGCTTACCGGCGCCGATGACGGCGAGCTTTTCGTGGAACATGCCCAGGCGGAATCGCTGACCTTCGACAATGGCCGCCTGAAGGGCGGTTCCTTCAATACCGACCAGGGCTTTGGCCTGCGCTCGGTCGCCGGCGAGGCGGTCGGGTATGCGCATGCGGGCGAGCTTTCGGCGGCGGCACTTTCGCGCGCCTCCGATGCGGTTCGCGCCGTCACCGCCGGGTATTCCGGCTCCTATGCGGCAGCCCCGCAGCGCACCAACAAGAAATATTACGGTGACGAAAACCCGATCGGATCCCCGAGCTTCGAGGACAAGGTCAAGCTGCTGACCGATATCGACACCTATCTGCGCAACAAGGACGACAAGGTGCGGCAGGTGACGGCCACCGTTTCCGCAAGCTGGCAGGTGGTCGATATCCTGCGCGCCGACGGCCATCGCGTGCAGGACATCCGCCCGATGACCCGCATCAACATTTCCGTCGTCGTCGGTGACGGCGACCGGCAGGAGAGCGGTTCGTTCGGCACCGGCGGCCGCATCGGCTTCGGCGATTTCGTCACCGAAGGCAACTGGCAGACCGGCGCCGACGAGGCGCTGCGCCAGGCGCTGGTCAACCTGACCGCCATCGACGCGCCGGCCGGCACGATGGATGTCGTGCTCGGCTCCGGCTGGCCTGGCGTGATGCTGCACGAGGCGGTCGGCCACGGGCTCGAAGGCGATTTCAACCGCAAGAAGACCTCGGCCTTTGCCGGGCTTCTGGGGGAAATGGTTGCGGCGCCCGGCGTCACGGTCGTCGATGACGGCACGATCGACAACCGCCGCGGCTCGATCACGATAGACGACGAAGGCACGCCATCGGCCTACAACGTGCTGATCGAGAACGGCAAGCTGGTCGGCTACATGCAGGACCGCCAGAACGCCCGGCTGATGGGCGTCCAACCGACCGGCAACGGCCGCCGCCAGGGTTACGCCTATACGCCGATGCCGCGGATGACCAATACCTACATGCTCGGCGGCGATAAAACCCCGGAAGAGATCATCGCCTCGGTGAAGAAGGGCATCTACGCCGTCTCCTTCGGCGGCGGCCAGGTGGACATCACCTCCGGCAAATTCGTGTTCGGCTGCACCGAAGCCTACATGATCGAGGACGGCAGGATCGGCCCCGCCATCAAGGGCGCCATGCTGATCGGCAACGGTCCGGACGCGATGCGCCGCGTCTCGATGGTCGGCAACGACATGAAGCTCGACACCGGCATCGGCAATTGCGGCAAGGGCGGCCAATGGGTTCCGGTCGGCGTGGGGCAGCCGCATCTGCGGATGGACCAGGTGACGGTGGGTGGGACGAAGGCGTAAGGCTTTTCGGGAGATGTTATGCGCCTTTTATCGCGATGGCAGAATTCGGCCGGCGAACGGGTGCGCATAGCGCTCAACCTCAAGGCCATTCCTTATACCTACGTGCCTGTGGGGTCATTGGCGCCGGGGGAATACCGGCGCCTCAACCCGCAGGGACTACTGCCGGCACTCGATATTGCCGGGCAGATCATTCCCCAATCGTCGGCAATCCTCGACTATCTTGAGGAAACCCATCCGCTGCCCGCGCTTCTGCCGAAAGATCCACTGCTCCGAGCACAAGCGCGTGGCTTCGCAGGGCATATCGCATCTGAAATGCACTCCCTCACTGTGCAGCGGGTACGCCGGCTTCTCCAGGCGGATTTGGAACTCGATCCAGCGAAAGTACATCAATGGGTTTCGCACTGGCTGACGCTGGGACTGAACGCGCTGGAAGAAAGCCTGCTTGATCGAAATGAACGCTTTGCGTTCTGTTTCAGCGATGAACCGGGATGGGCGGATCTACATCTCGTTCCGCAGTTGAGCAACGCGCGCAGGCTCGGTTGCGATCTTTCAATCTATCCGGAACTCCTGGCTGTCGAAGCGAAATGCGTCGAGCTTCCTGCCTTCCGTTTGGCACGCCCTGAAGCACAGTCGGATTTCCCCGGCGCGGTCTGACCTTACCCCTCATCCCGCCTGAACAACCACTTCCGCTCGATCGCCGCCGCCAGATCGAGCCCGTTCGTGCGTGCAAACAGCAGGACATGGCCGAGCAGATCGGCGGTTTCGTCGGCGAGGTCGCTGCCGAGATCCTCGTCGCTCCTACCCTTCTTCCTCCCGCGGCCGGTGGCGCGGTTCCAGGCCTGGGTCAGTTCGCCTATCTCTTCCTGCAGTTTCAGGACAAACCAGTCCGGATCGCGCACCATCCCATGGTTTTGCGCATAATCGGAAGACGCGGCCTCGAATTGTGCGATAAGCTTGCCCAGCATGACATTCTCCTTTTGTATCCGCAGGAGAATGCCGATTCCCGCGCCGTCTCCAGAGGGTTTGCTTGACACCCTTCTCCAAATCCCGGCAGGTGCGGGCCACTCGATCCCATCTGCATACGGCATTTCCCATGGACACCGCCAACCCGATCGCCGCCTTCCTGGATGCATGGATTCCGGGCCATGGGCCGGCGCAGCTCGTGTTTCTTTTCCTCTCGGCACTGATTGCCGGGCTGGCGCGCGGGTTTTCCGGGTTCGGCGGCGCGCTGATCTTCGTTCCGCTCGCAGGTGCGGCCGTTGGGCCGAAGATCGCCCCTGCCCTGCTGCTCGTCATCGACGGAGTGACGACACTCGGCATGGTGCCGGACGGCTTGAAGCGCGCCAACCGCCGCGAGGTGGGCACGATGCTGATCGGTACGCTGATCGGCGTGCCGGTGGGCACGACGCTGCTGGCGTTGATCGATCCGACGGCGCTCAGGTGGCTGATCTCGGTCGTCGTGCTCTGCCTGCTGATCTTCCTGATTTCCGGCTGGCGTTATCATGGCAAGCCGAAGACGCCGCTGACGATCGGCGTCGGGGCGCTTGCCGGCCTGTTCGGCGGCGCGGCACAGCTCTCCGGGCCGCCGGTCGTCGCCTACTGGCTCGGCGGCGCCATCCCGCCGCTCACCGTACGCGCCAATCTCATCCTCTATTTTGCGCTTTCGACGGTGATCTCCGCCACAGCCTATGTCGTCGGCGGTCTTTTGACGTTCGACGTTCTCGCCCTCGCTTTGATCGCCGGGCCGGGTTACGGCCTCGGTGTGATTGCCGGTTCGAAACTGTTCGGTTTTGCCTCCGAAGGCACCTTTCGGCGCATCTGCTTCCTGCTGATCGCCATGGCGGCGATCGTCAGCCTGCCGCTTTTCGATGCGCTGCGGCCCTGACCAAGATCAAGCCCCGCTTTATTCAGCAAGGCTTAACCCGTCCGGCAGTAGTGTCGCCCACTGCAAAGTAACGTGGGCGTGATCGCGGTGGGGAACACGAGGGACAGGTTTCAGGCGCTTTGGCGCCGGGATGTCAAACGCCGGCTGGTCGCCGGTGGCCTCGACATGGCCGCAGCACTTGCGCGTGCCGGAATGATGCCCAATGCCCGCGGCCACGGTGCCATCTTCACGCTCCATCATGTGCGGCCGAAACAGAGCCGCCCGCTGCAGCCGAGCGGCCATCTGGAAGTGACGGCGGATTTCCTCGGTGAAGCTATCGAGCGGCTTTCGGCCGAAGGCTACGAGTTTATCCCTTTGAGCGCCGTACCGGCACGGCTTGCAGCGCCGACGAAGCAGCCGTTCGCGGCTTTTACGCTCGATGACGGCTACCGCAACAATGCCGAATACGCCCTGCCGGTGTTTGCCCGCCACGGCGTACCCTTCACCATTTTCGTCACCCGCGGGTTTGCCGAGCGCAGCCATTCGCTGTGGTGGGAGACGGTCGCCGAACTTCTCGGCCGCGAGCGGGAAGTGACGTTCGATTTCGGCGGCGGACCTGAAGTGCTCGACCTTACCTCCGAGGCGCGCAAGTTCGACGCCTTCGACCGGTTTTCCAGCTATGTCCTGGAAGTGGAAGAGTCGGCCGCCGTCTCGCGGATCGATGCGTTGGCAAGAAAACACGGCGTCGATCCGCTGAAGATCACCGACGACCTCACCATGAATGCCGAAGAACTTCGTTCGGTCGCCGCCCATCCGCTGGCGTCGCTCGGTGCCCATACGACGAGCCACAGGGCCGTCGCCCGGCTTTCGGCGGAGGACGCCCGCGCGGAAATGAAGCAGTCGGCCGACTGGATCGAGGCTTTGACCGGCGATCGGCCGGACACGATCGCCTATCCCTATGGCAGCCGCGCCGCTGTCTCCGAGCGCGACTACGGGATCGCCAAGGAGCTCGGCTTTTCGGTCGCGGTGACGACGCAGCCCGGCACGCTCTGCGCCAAATACGTGAGCAGGCTCACCGGCCTGCCGCGCATCTCGCTCAACGGCTATTACCAGCAGCCGCGCTACGTCTCTGCACTCGCTTCAGGCATTCCCTTCGCGATCGGGCGGTGAGCGATGGCGAAGTCCTTTGAATTCGTGAACTCTTCCGCGAAAAAGGCCTTCCAGGAACTTCCCAAAGATATCCAGATCCAGTTCGCCAACGACCTTCAGCGTGTCCAGGAAGGGCTTCAACCTCTTTCGGATTTCAAGCACCTGAAGGGTATAGGAAACGGTGTCGTCGAACTGATCGAGAACGGCAGTCCCGCCTATCGCGCTGTCTATTGTGCCAAATACCTCGACACGGTTTTCATCCTCCATGCCTTCACAAAGACGACGAATGGCGTTGATCGCAAAGCGATGGACACTGTCCAGGATCGTCACAAGACGATGCTTCAAATCGTCAAAAGCCGCAAATAGATCAGGCCGCCTCGACCACTTCGCAGATCACTTTGTGCTCGGCGTTGAAAGAAGGCTTCAGGCGCACTCCGAGCTTTGCAAGATAGCCGATCAACTTATCCGCCGAGAATAGGTGAATCTTCCCACGCATCAACTCGCTGACGCGAGGCTGGGGAATATCGAGAGCCTGGGCGATAGCCGCCTGCTTCCACTTCCTGTCTTCGAAAATGGCAACCAGGGTCGTGAGCAGATCCGAGCGAAACCGTAGGTCTGCGGCCTCGATCGGATCCTCCGTGACGGCATCAAAGATATTCTCAAAGACCAGGCGTTCCATTTCCGTCCTCTATATACGGATTTTCGTATAATCTAGGCGGAAACACATGTCTGGTCAATGACGGATCACGGATACATCCGCACCTTTTCCCACGGACCGTCGGCGACGGGGCGGCGGAATTCGATGCGGTCGTGCAAGCGGAACTGGCGGTCGTGCCAGAACTCGATCGATACGGGCTTGATGCGGAAACCGGACCAGTAGGGCGGGCGCGGAATGTCGCCGATCGCGTAGCGTGCGGTGTATTCGGCCACCGATTTTTCAAGTGCGAAGCGGGTTTCGAGCGGGCGGGACTGTTTCGACGCCCAGGCGCCGATGCGGCTGCCGCGGGCGCGCGAGGCGTAGTAGGCGTCCGCCTCGGTATCGCTCACCACTTCCACCTCGCCGCGCAGGCGAACCTGCCGGCGCAGCGATTTCCAATGGAAACACATCGCCGCCTTTTTCTGGCCGAGGATCTCGCGGCCCTTCTGGCTTTCGAAATTGGTATAGAAGACGAAACCGTTCTCGTCATACCCCTTCAACAGGACCATGCGGACGTTCGGCATGCCGTTTTCGTCGACGGTCGCAACCGCTACGGCATTCGGATCGTTGGGTTCGGAGCTCTCGGCATCCTTCAGCCAGGAACCGAAAAGCGCGAAAGGTTCGTTCTCGGCGGTGAAGTCACCAGTTGTTAACCCGCTCTCAGACATATTGACTAAAATACTCCCAATCTCATGAAAAATGCCCGAGTTTTTCAGTCGGACAGGACGCACGGTGGTAGTGATAGCAAAGTCGAAGAGCCGCACAAAGAGGTCGTTTCTCCTCGGCAGACGGGCAGCCGCCCTCTGCCTTGCAGGGCTTTCGCTTGCCGGTTGTACCAGCAGCCTCGATCTCTTCGGAAGCTCCCCCAAAGTCGACCGCTCGATCGCGACCGGCACCGTGCCCGGCGCGCCCCAGCACACGGGTGCCGCGCTTTCCGACGAGGCGACTGTGCGCAACGCAGTCTCCTCTGCCGACCTTGCGAAGGTCGGCGCGGCTTCGGTTCCATGGGCCAACACAGCAACGGGCAGCGCCGGCGTCGTGTCGCAGATCCATGAAGCCCGCAACGGCGAGCAGATCTGCCGCGTCTTCACCACCACGCGGCATTCCTACGAGGGTATCGCCATGTTCTCCGGGCAGACCTGCCTGACCGGCAGCGGCGACTGGATGCTCACGGCCTTCGACCGCCAGTAGGTCCGCCCTCCCCCAAACAGACACCGCTGCAGATCCGTTTCATGCATTTGCGAAAGTCGCGCCGGAAACCATTCGTTTACCTTAACGAGTGCGATTGGCGGCCGCGTAACCACTGATTCACAAGTCCTAACATAGGCTCGCCGGATGTAAGCAGTAATCTGCCCGGAACATGAGGAACCGGCGGATGGCTGTCGGAGTTGTGACGAGTATCGGGGGTCCAAGGATCAAGCGGGGGCCTGCCGTCTCAAGTAACCGGTGGTCCCACAATGCGTGATCCCTATTCTCTTCTTGGCGTGAAGCGCAATGCCGAGCCCGACGAAATCAAGGCTGCCTGGCGCGCCAAGGCCAAGACCGTTCATCCCGACCAGAATCAGGACGATCCGTCTGCGACGAGCCGTTTCGCAGAGATCGGCCAGGCCTACGAGGTCCTGAAGGATCCCGAGCGCCGCAAGCGATACGACAAGGCCGCCGAGATGCACCAGACCATCATGCAGCAGCGTAATGCCGCCCGCGAAGCCGCCGAACGTGCCAAGGTCGCCAAGGCCAACGCCGAAAAGGTCATGGAAGAACTCGCCAAGGCCAATGCGCAGAATGCCAAATCGCAGGCCCAGCCACAGGCGCAGGCTCGCGGCCAATCGCAATCGCAGGCTCAGGCTCAGCCCCAGAATCAGTCCGGCCCGGCAGGCGAAACGCCCGAGGACATGATCGAGCGCATTTTCGGCGCTGCAGCAGCCGAACAGGCAAAATCTCACCCGACCGGCTCATCATCGCAGGCAAATGGCGATTCGGCCGAAGCGGCCAAGGCAGATGCATCCGGCGCCGAAAGACCGCCTCTGCCGGCCCTTGCCATCGACCTGATCGCCTCCATCGTGCGCCGCTTCCGCGGCACAACGCCTGCTCCGGAAAAGGCTCCGGATATTTCCGTCGAGGCCACGGTGACCGTCGAGGACCTCCTGAAACTCAACACGATCACGCTGAAAATGGCCGACGACCGCGAAGTGCGCCTCGCCTTGGAAAAGGGCATGACCGATGGCCATGTGGCGCGGCTCAAGGGCCAGGGCCTCAAGCTCACCGGCATGAAATCCGGCGACCTCCTCGCCTCGATCAAGATTGCCCGCGACAGCCGTTTCCGCGTCGAAGGTTTCGACCTCCATACGACCTTGTCGATCTCGCTCGAAGATGCCGTGCTTGGCGGCGATGCCTCGGTCGAGACGCCGGACGGTAATCGCAACATCAGCATTCCGGCATGGTCCGGTTCCGACCAGACAGTCCGGCTGAGCGGCCTTGGCCTCCATGACGATGCGGGCGGTCGCGGCGATCTGGTGGTCGAACTGCGCGTCGTCCTGTGGGAAAAGCCGAACGAAAAGGTCACCGACCTGATGCGGCACATGCGTCACGGGCTGTATGTCTGACGGCATCGCCTAGTGGAGGAGCGACGTTCGTACGCGCCAAACCCGCAACTTGTTTTGTAAGACGTCACGGAGATTTGTTGGTGCGCCGGCGACCAGACAGCGCGAATAGACCATCCGGCTATCGCCGGTATCAATTATAGGGTGGGCTGGGTACTCCAATTTCATGAGCGGTAAAGTTGCTTCTGTAGTTGCGCCGTCCCGAATTTCGCTCCACGTTTCGATCTATCCTCCGGCAATATCCAGGCCGCAATTGGCTTGCCGGCTTGGCCGCCAAACAACGCAGGCTTGTCGTGCCACGACCACGAAATCGGCGAGCGTCGGTGTATTCGAGTGGTTCAGTCGCTAGCCAATCATGGTCTGGTGGTAGTTACTAACGAGAAAACAAAGTATGGCGTGATGTAGGCGGATTCGAAGCTAGTATATTTGGCATCCTCAAACCAAAATATTGTCCTCTGAACTATGCAAGAAGACAGCTTTGAAGTAGGCGCAGTATATGACAACGTTATTCGAGTATTTTGAGCGAGTTGAGATCATCCACCTGCCTGAGCGGACCGACCGCTTTCGTGCGTTGAGCAGAGAATTGGCCCGGAGTGGATACAACATCAAGGATGCCTCCATCCCTCATGCGCCAAAGCCCGACGGCACTTTTGGTTTTCCATCGATCGGCGTCTACGGAAATTTTTTGAGCCATCTCGACATCATCACAAGAGCAAAAGGCGAAGGGGCCTCAACAGTTCTGATCCTGGAAGACGACGCAATTTTTAGTCGGCGTTTCAAACAACGACAACTCGCAATCGCCGATCAACTTTCCAAAACCCCATGGGATATTCTGTACATCGGTCACTCCCTACAAGGGGGAACCTCCACTCGAGTCACGCCTGATCTTGCTCGCTTCACCGGCGACCTGCTTTGGGCACATTGCTATGCAATTAATCGGTCGGTCATGCAGCGGCTGACCGAATATCTTGACTATACGCTCAAGGCTCCTCCGGGTGATCCAAAAGGCGGGAAAATGTACATCGACGCAGCACTCACGTTGTTTCGACGCCAGAATCCTGACGTGGTGTGCCTGGTGACGGATCCGTGTTTATCAGTTCAGAAGGGATCGCAGAGCAATCTTGGAAAAGGGAAGTCGTGGATTGGTCGAAATCTCCCGCAGGCCTTGTCCCTAGGACGCTCATTTCGAGACGAATGTTGGCGCTACGGCGTCATTGGCATATCCGCTAAAGCCAAACATTGATTGGCTTTCACTTTGGGGGCCGCAGCCAACATTCATGACGCGAGGCTACGATGCATCTACGTACTATTGGCCCAGCCTCCTAGTATGACAGTTTTGCGTCGGTATTCACCGCTAAGCACCCTTTGTTACGGCCACTAACACGAGATGATCCAAGTCTGCTTGAACCCTAGACCTGCCTATGTCATAGGCAGCGTTCATCTAAGGTATCAGGGGACTATGTATGGTTCAGGCTTCCGGCCTCATGGCAGGCAAACGCGGTCTCATCATGGGCGTTGCCAACAACCGTTCGATCGCGTGGGGCATTGCCAAGGCCATCCACAGCCATGGCGGGGAAGTTGCCTTCACCTACCAGGGCGATGCGCTCAAGAAGCGCGTTGAGCCGCTCGCCGCCGAATTGGGGGCCTACATGGCCGGCCATTGCGACGTCGGCGACGAATCGACCATCGACGAGGTCTTCGACAATCTCGAAAAACACTGGGGCAAGATCGACTTCCTGGTGCATGCGATCGGCTTTTCCGACAAGGACGAACTGACAGGCCGTTACGTCGATACGTCGGCGGACAATTTCGCCAAGACGATGCAGATCTCGGTCTATTCCTTTACATCCGTCGCAAGGCGGGCGGAAAAGCTGATGACCGACGGCGGCTCAATGCTGACCCTCACCTATTATGGTGCTGAAAAGGTCATGCCGAACTACAACGTCATGGGCGTCGCCAAGGCAGCGCTCGAAGCCAGCGTCAAATATCTCGCCGTCGATCTCGGTCCGAAGAACATCCGCGTCAATGCGATTTCGGCCGGCCCGATCAAGACGCTTGCCGCTTCCGGCATCGGCGACTTCCGCTACATCCTCAAGTGGAACGAATACAATGCGCCGCTGCGCCGCACCGTCACCATCGAGGAAGTCGGCGATGTCGGCCTCTACATGCTGTCCGACCTGTCGCGCTCCGTCACCGGCGAAACCCATCACGCCGACAGCGGTTACCATGTCGTCGGCATGAAGGCGGTCGATGCGCCGGACATTTCGGTCATCAAGGACTGATGCTCTTCCAGGGACGTCTGCCGTGCTCATCTACATGATCCGCCACGGGCAGACGGACTGGAACGCCGAGGGCCGGCTACAAGGCCAGCAGGATATTCCGCTCAATGCGCTCGGCCGTTCCCAGGCGACCCGGAACGGCGAGCGTCTGCGCGAGATGATCGGCGCGGCCGAGGGGTTCAGCTTCGTCGCCAGCCCGCTGTCGCGGACCCGCGAAACCATGGAACGGCTACGCACCGCCATGGGCCTCGACCCCCTCGCCTACAAGACCGACAAACGACTGATCGAAGTCTCCTTCGGCGACTGGGAAGGCTATACGCTCGATGAGATCAGCCACATTTCTCCGGACCGGCTCACCGCCCGGGCCGAGCAGAAGTGGAGTTTCATCCCGCCGGGCACATCTGCCGAGAGCTATGAGATCCTCTGCTGGCGAATCGGCGCCTGGCTGCAATCCCTTGACGGCCCGACCGTCTGCGTCAGCCATGGCGGGGTGATCCGCTCGCTCTTCCGGCTGATCGGAAACCTCGATGAAGACGAGGCGGCCACCGTTCCGACCCCGCAGGACCGCATCCTTGAGGTCGATACCCGCTACAACCGGATCGAATGGCTCTGATCGGGCTGAAGCGGCGCGGCAGATATTCTAAATTATACTTCGCTAATTCCGCAATATTACTGAACGATCTGAAGATCGTCGACGACGCGGTTGCCATCGACAACCGTGTAGAAGACGAGCACTTTGACGCCGGCCTTCAAGCCCTCGAAATTGAACTCCTCGGGCACCTTGTAGGTTTTTCCATCGTCGAGCGTGAAGTTCAGCGCCTTCGCGTCCACGGCCTTGATCGTGGCTTCGACGTCGGCACTTTGCGCCCAACTGTTGAGGGGCGAAAAGACGCTGGCCGTGGCAAGCAGAGCAGCAATCAGGATGCGCATGGTCGAAAGCCTTGATGAGGTCGATTATGTCTCGTTTCGACGCACAGATAGCCTCCTGATTGTGGCGAAAATCGCCCGGCACCATGACATTTTCCGTACAAGTAATCAGCTGATAGTTAACGCTTTTCCAAGACCCGGATGCTGCGCGGCGATCAAGTCCGGTCACGCTCGCAAACCATTCAAAGTATTCGTACAATAAATCGCGCCAAAGTTTGTAGGGTGTGGTGAAAGCGTAAATTAACCCCCGCCCCATAGGCTGTTCGATCATGCCACAGAGGTTAATGAGAAGGTTTGCGCTCGTGAAATTCTGGCCGTCGTCCGGTTCCAAATCACTGCGCCTCGCGCGCAGTACCAAGGCTCCGACGGCAATCGCATTCGTCATCGCCCTTACTGTAATCTCGATCGGTGTGATCGTCGACCAACGTTACATCGAGGGTTTTCGCAGCGAGCTTCGGACGACGACGGAAAATGTTGCCGGCCTGCTGGCGCGGCGCCTCATTGCACGCGTGGAGACCGACACCGCTGCCGCCGGCCATCTGGCTCATGCCCTGAGGGAAGACGCCGAGGGCTCGGTTGATGGGTTCAAGCATTACGTCGACAAGGAACTTGGCGAGGCGACGCATTTTTCCGGCGTCGCGGTCGCACCCAATTTCGAGTTTGCCCGGCTGATTACCCGCGACGGCATTGCCGACGGTACGCCAAGCAAGGTCGGCAAGATCGATATCCCGCGCCTTGCAAGAGACTTGAAATCCGTCAGCGGCCGCAACCGTGTATCCCTGCTGAGCGGCAGCCAGGAGGAACACCTGACCTTGGTCGTGCCGGTGCCGAAGGAAGAGGACGGCACCGACCTGTGGGGCGCCATCGCCGTGCTGATCGACAAGCATGGCCTGATGGAAGCTTCCGGCGTCACCTTCTCCCCCGCCACCGCGACGAAACCGAACCTGATCAATCTCGAGTGGCTTAACGTCGTCCTACGGGACGTGGATCGGCCGGAATATTTCGCCTTCTTCGGCAATGATTCCATCGAGGACCAGTCTCCGATGAAATGGACGGTGCCGATCAGTGGTGCCAACTGGACGCTTCTCGCCGCCCCTCGTTCCGGCTGGGACATCGTGCCGCCCAATCAGCTCGGGATCCGCCTCGCCCTCGTGATTGCCGCACTCGCGGTGATCGTGCCGATCTTCATCGCCACCTCACTGATCTCGGAGCGCAACCGCAATATCGACGCGCTGAAGGCGCGTGAACTCAATCTCATCGAGCTGTCGCAACGCTTCAATCTTGCCATGGAAGCCTCCAATATCGGCATCTGGGAGGTGACGGGCAACAGCAACAGTCTGTTCTGGGACAGCCGAGCCGCCGGGCTGCACGACAAGCCGGCGGCCAGCGAGGGCAATCGTCTCTACGACTGGCTCGGATCGATCTATGCGCCCGATCGGACGGCCGCGGAGACGCATTTCCTCGACTGCGCCTCCAGCAACACGCCCTGCAGCGAGACCTATCGGGTGCAGTTGCCGGACGGCACGCTGCGATACCTGAGGTCGGCGGGTGCGAACTATCGCAATGCCGACGGTACGCTGCGCACCACCGGGATTGTCTGGGACGTCACCGGCGACGTTGTGATGACCCAGACCCTGCGCAACGCCAAGGAAAATACCGACATCAAGAACGCCGAACTGGAGCTGGCGCTCGATGAGCTGTCGAACCGCGAGCAGGACCTGGAAGAGCTGTCGACCAAGCTCGACCTCGCGCTCGACTCCTATAATTGCGGCATCTGGGAGTCGAACCCGGCAACCCGGGTCGATACCTGGGATGCCCGCATGTGCCAGTTGCACGGCATCCCCTTCACCGACGGCTTCGTCCGGGTCGATGACTGGATCGAGCTCATCCATCCGGACGACCGGGAACTTGCCAAACTCAGCTCCTATCATTTCACGGAGAACTTCCGGCCGGATGCGCTGGTCGTGCGCGTGCCCCAGCCGGACGGCTCGATCCGCTACATCCGCTCCATCGGCAAGGTGCATACGACACGTGACGGGTCCAAGAAGGTGGTGGGCATCGCCTTCGACGTCACCCAGGACGCCATCCTGACCAGCGAACTCAAGGCTGCCAAGGACGAGGCCGATGCCAAAAACGCCGAACTCGAGCTCGCCAAAAGCCGCATCGAGCACAATTCCCTGCATGACCCGCTGACACTGCTGGCCAACCGCCGCAAGCTGGACATGGAACTCGACCGGCTGTCGCGCTCCAGCCATAACGAGCGCCAGAAGTTCTCGATCCTGCATCTCGATCTCGACCGTTTCAAGCAGATCAACGACACGCTCGGCCACGCCGCGGGTGACGCAATGCTCGTGCACGCCTCGCGCATCCTGTCGCGCAACGTCCGCGGCAGCGATATCGTCGCACGTATCGGCGGCGACGAATTCGTGATCCTCGCCACCGGCAATTCCAGCGCCGAAGAGATAGGCCAGCTCGCCCAGCGCATCATCGCGGAATTCCACCAGCCGATCGATTTCGAAGGTTTCGCCTGCCGCTGCGGCGTATCCATCGGCATCGCCCAGGCAAGCGGCATGAATGTCGATGCCCGCCGCACGCTCGTCAATGCCGATATCGCGCTCTACCGGGCGAAAGGCATGGGCCGCAACCGACACGAGTTCTTCACGCAGAACCTGCAGGCCGAAATCGTCAGCCACAAGCGCACCGCCGACGAGGTGCTGGCCGGCATCGACAATGACGAATTCATCACCTTCTACCAGCCGCAGTTCGATGCCCGCACCAACCAGCTCACCGGCGTCGAGGCGCTGATCCGCTGGAACCATCCGCATCACGGGATTCTCCCGCCTGACCGGTTCCTGAAGATTGCCGAGGATCTGAACGTCTCGGCCGCGCTCGACCATATCGTGCTCCAGACGGTACTGAAGGACAAGATGCGCTGGGCGGCGCTCGGCATTCGAGTACCGAAAGTGTCCGTCAACGTTTCTGCGAAGCGCCTGCATGACGAGACGCTGATCGACACGCTGCAGACGCTGGCGATCACGCCCGGCGAAATCTCATTCGAACTGGTGGAATCGATTTTCCTCGACGAGAGCGAAGCATCGGCGGCCAGCAATCTCGAGCGGATCAAGGAACTCGGCATCGATATCGAGATCGACGATTTCGGCACCGGACATACCTCGATCGTCAGCCTTCTGAAGCTGAAGCCGAAACGGCTGAAGATCGACCGCCAGCTCGTCATGCCGATCCTGTCCTCGCCGCAGGAACGGGCGCTGGTGCGCTCGATCATCGACATCGCCCGCTCGCTCGGCGTCGAAACAGTGGCGGAGGGGGTCGAGACCATGCAGCATGCAAGCCTTTTGCGCGAACTCGGCTGCGATCTCTTGCAGGGCTACGCCTTCGCCCGGCCGCTTTCCTTCAACGATTTCACCCAGGCTGCGCATGCTGGCTGGCGTAAGGCCGCCTAGAGCCGGCATTGTTCACCATTCCGGCGCGACCGTTCCGCCAAGAAACACTTGTCGCCCGGCAACCTTTTCCATATGACAGCCGCGTCAGAAGTTGGCGAAAGGCCAACTCCGCCACAGCTGGTCTTGTAACGCCATGTCGCACAACACGTTCGGTCATCTTTTCCGCGTCACCACCTGGGGTGAAAGTCATGGTCCGGCACTCGGCTGCGTCGTTGACGGCTGCCCGCCCGGTATCCGCTTCACGCTGGCGGAAATCCAGGCCTGGATGGACAAGCGCAAGCCCGGCCAGTCGCGCTTCGTGACGCAGCGGCGCGAGGACGATATCGTCAAGGTGCTCTCCGGCGTGATGATGGATGCCGACGGCGAGACGATGATCTCGACCGGCACGCCGATCTCGATGCTGATCGAGAACACCGACCAGCGCTCCAAGGATTACGGCGAGATCGCCCGCCGCTACCGCCCCGGCCATGCGGACTATACCTATGACGTGAAATACGGCATCCGCGACTATCGCGGCGGCGGCCGTTCTTCCGCCCGCGAGACGGCGGCCCGTGTCGCCGCAGGCGCGCTTGCCCGCAAGGTCGTGCCCGGCCTCAATGTCCGCGCCGCGCTGGTCCAGATCGGCAAGCACAGAATAGACCGCGCCAACTGGGATTGGGACCAGGTCGGCCAGAACCCGTTCTTCTGCCCGGATGCGGCGATGGTGCCGGTCTGGGAAGATTATCTCGACGGCATCCGCAAGGCCGGGTCGTCGATCGGTGCCGTGGTGGAGGTGATCGCCGAAGGCGTGCCCGCCGGCCTCGGCGCGCCGGTCTATGGCAAGCTCGACCAGGATATCGCCGGCCTGCTGATGTCGATCAACGCCGTCAAGGGCGTCGAGATCGGCGACGGTTTCGGTGCCGCGGAACTTTCCGGCGAGGAAGATGCCGACGAGATGCGCATGGGCAATGATGGCAAGCGCATCTTCCTTTCCAACCACGCAGGCGGTATTCTCGGCGGCATCTCGACCGGCGAGGCGGTGGTCGCCCGCTTCGCGATCAAGCCGACATCCTCCATCCTGACCGAGCAGCGCTCGATCGACGTCGATGGCAACAATGTCGAGGTGCGCACCAAGGGCCGCCACGACCCCTGCGTCGGCATCCGCGCTGTGCCGATCGGAGAGGCGATGGTTGCATGCGCGATTGCCGATCACTATCTCCGCGACCGGGCCCAGACGGGTCACAGTCACTCCGGACGACATCTCTAGGAAACGACAGCCATGGCCTATGATCAGAAGCGCGTCGTCGACGCCCTCCGCGCCTTCGAAGCCGGCGAAATCGTCGTCGTCACCGATGACGACGACCGCGAGAACGAAGGCGACCTGATCGTCGCCGCAGTCCACTGCACGCCGGACAAGATGGCATTCATCGTGCGCCACACGTCCGGCATCGTCTGCGCGCCGATGCCGCGCGAGGAGGCCAAGCGCCTCAACCTCAACGCCATGGTGGCGGAAAACGACAGCGCCCATACGACGGCCTTCACCGTCACCGTCGACTTCAAGCACGGCACGACGACCGGCATTTCCGCCGAGGACCGGACGCTCACCGTCCGCAACCTCGCCAATCCGAATGTCGGCGCGAGCGATTTCGTGCGGCCCGGCCACATCTTCCCTCTGATCGCCCGCGAAGGCGGCGTCTTGATGCGCTCCGGCCATACGGAAGCGGCGGTCGACCTCTGCAGGCTTGCCGGCCTGCCGCCAATCGGCGTTATCTGCGAACTCGTCAACGACGACGGCACCGTGACGCGCGGCCAGCAGGTCACCGATTTTGCCGCCAAACACGGCCTGAAGCAGGTTTCCGTCGCCGACCTGATCGCCTATCGCCAGCGCAAGGAAACGCTGATCGAGCTGCAGACGGCCTTTGACGTCGAGACGCCGCACGGCAAGGCAAAGGCGCATGCCTATTCCCTGCCCTGGGATCCGATGCAGCACGTGGCGGTGATCTTCGGCGACATCCGCGATGGCGTCGATATTCCTGTCCGCCTGCATCTCGAAAACGTCACCCGCGACGTATTCGGCACGCAGCGCTCGGTCGATCGTTACATGGCGAAGATCGAGGAAGAGGGCCGCGGCGTGATCATCTACCTGCGCGAAGGTTCGGTCGGCGTCGGCCAGAAGGATCATGGCCGCAAGCTGCGCCAGGACCAGGAGGGCCATGCCGAGGCCCAGGCCCGCGAGAGCGAATGGCTGGAAATCGGCCTCGGTGCCCAGATCCTCAAGGATCTCGGCGTCAGCTCGATCAAGCTCCTGACCCGCAGCGAACGCCACTATGTCGGCCTAGAAGGTTTCGGCATCAAGATCGCCGAAACGGTGATCTGCTGACCACCCTCAATCCTTAGGGTTGCAAAAGGTTTCGGACCGTTCCATCGTCGCTCGTTGTCGGGCGGCGATTTTTCGTGTACGGATAATAGTTGAAGATCATTTGGGACGAGACGAAGAGGATCGTGAATCTCGAGAAGCATGGTCTCGATTTCGCCGATCTTTATTTCGAGTTTTTCGCAACGGCGGTTACCACGCCTGCCAGAAAGGCGAGATCCAAAGCTGTCGGCCGCCTGAGGGATGGAACGATCGTCGTGATATTCCTGGCGCTCGGCTCGGAAGCAATCTCGGTCATTTCGATGCGCCCTGCCCGAAAAGATGAGAGGAGCATGATCGAATGAACATCAAACATGAAAAACAGAAAGAATTTCGCCCTGGTCGCGGTTACACCAAAGAGGACTGGGACGCTGTCGACAGTCCGCCACTGACCGCCGAAGAGATGGCGAGCATGCGACCCTTCCGGGAAGTCTTCCCCGAAATGGCCGCAAAGATGGAACAGGCCATCGCCGCCCGCGGCCGCCCGAAAGCGGAGGCGCCGAAGGTGGCCGTCACGCTCAGACTCGATCCGGACGTGCTCGATAAATTCAAGGCGTCCGGCAAGGAGTGGCGTGCCAAGATGGCCGAGGAACTGCGCAAGGCAGCCGGCCTCTGAGACGGCCTACCGGCTTGCGGCAAGGATTTCCGCAATGAAGCGGTGAGCCTTGAGCGCATCCTCGCCGGTGACCCGGAGAGGCAGGCCGTTGCGGATGGCATCGATGAAATTGCCGATCAGCGCCCGATGCATTTCGTGGCCAAAGGCCATCGGATTGGCTCCCGCGCCGCTGCCGGATTTCTCGCCGCCTTCGGTGACGCTGGTGCCGTCCATGAAAGCCGCCTCTAGCCGGCCGCCCATGAAGACCGCGGCACCCTTCGTGCCAAGCAGCTCGATGCGTTCCGGCAGGCCGGGATAGGCGCAGGTGGTGGCGTTCAGCGTGCCGATCGCGCCGTTTTCGAAAGCGAACGCCGCCGTCACCAGGTCTTCGGTTTCCATCGAATGGATCGGGCTGGTGCGGACGAAGGACGCGACGTCTTTCGGCGTCCCGGCAAAGCTCAAGAGCAGGTCGATCGTGTGGATGCCTTGGGTCAGCAGCACGCCGCCGCCGTCTCGCGCCATCGTGCCGCGACCCTCGACGTCGTAATAGCTCTGCGGGCGCCAGTTGCGGATCGCGGCGGATGCCTCGATCAACTGGCCCAGCCGGCCGGATCTGACGATCTGGTCGAGTTTCAGAGCCGCTGATCGGAAACGGTTCTGCAACACCATGGCCAGAAGCACGCCCGCGTCCTTGGCGGTGCGGACGATCGCTTCCGAGCGCTCGAATGAAATGTCGAGCGGCTTTTCCAACAGGATATGCTTTTTCGCCGCGGCGCATCGCTGGACGAGTTCCAGGTGGCTGCTCGGCGGTGTGAGGATCAGCACAGCCTCGATCGTCTCGTCCGCGAAGATCGCATCGAGATCGCCGGTCACCGGGATCGGGTATTCGGCCGCGAATGCCTCGCGCCGGGTGGTGGTCTGGCTGAAGGCCGCGACACATTCGATCCGGTCGGAAAGATCGAGCAGGGCGCGGGCATGGTGCCCCGCGGCCATGCCGAGCCCGATCATCGCCACTTTCAATTTCGGCATCGTCTCCTCCCCCTCAAGATCTGTTGTCAGCCGAGAACTTCCAGCGTGCGCATGATACCGCGCAGTTCCGCCAGACCCTTCAGCCGTCCGATGCAGGAATAGCCGGGATTGACGCGTCTGCCTATGTCGTCGATGATCGCATGGCCGTGGTCCGGGCGCATCGGGATCTGCCAGTCCGCGCGGCCTTCCGCCTTGCGACGCTTTTCCTCGGCCATCAACGCCATCACCACGCGCACCATGTCCGTGTCGCCCTCCAGATGCTCGGCTTCGTGGAAGGAACCGTCCCCTTCCTTGGTGACGTTGCGCAGGTGGGCGAAATGGATGTCGGGGCCAAATTCCCTGGCCATGGCGACCAGATCGTTTTCCGGATTGGCGCCGTAGGAGCCGGTGCAGAGCGTGATGCCATTCGCCGGCGACTTTGCGGCCGCGAGCAGCGCGCGCGCATCCGAAGCCTTGCAGACGACACGCGGCAGGCCGAAGAGCGGGAAAGGCGGATCGTCCGGATGGATCGCCATTTTTACGCCGGCCTCTTCGGCGACCGGGACGATCTCGTTCAGGAAAGTGAAGAGGTTTTCGCGGAAGCCCGTCTCCGAAAGCTCCTTGTAGATGTCCAGCATACGGTTGAGGCTCTGCCGGTCGTAGACGAATTCGCGGGCCGGCACCCATTCAATCAGGTTGCGCTCCAGCCGGGCGAGATCGCTCTCGCCCGCCGTCTTCAGCCAAGCTTGGGCCTTCTCCATGCGATCGGCAGGATGATCGGCCTCGGCGCCGGGGCGCTTCAGGATGAAGACGTCATAGGCGCAGAATTCGACGATATCGAAACGTAGCGCGGTGCCGCCATGCGGCATCTCGTATTCGAGATCGGTGCGCGTCCAATCGGTGATCGCCATGAAATTGTAGCAGACCGTTCTGATGCCGGCCTTGGCGACCGCGCGGATCGAGGCCTTGTAGTTGTCGATCAGCTCGCGGTAACGACCGGTGCGGGTCTTGATGTCCTCGTGGACGATGATGCTTTCTACCACCGACCAGGCGAGCCCGGCCTCCTCGATGATCGCCTTGCGCTTCAAAATCTCGTCGTCGGGCCAGACGCGGCCGTCGTTCAGGTGATGCAGCGCGCTGACGATGCCGGTCGCACCCGCCTGTTTCACATGCGAAAGCTTGACCGTATCGTCCGGTCCGAACCAGCGCCAAGTCTGTTCCATTGTCTTGCTACCTTATGCTTGTCAGCCGAGCCGCATGCCGGTTGCGGCATCGAAGATATGGCTGTTGGTGGGTGCAAGCGCCAGATTGAGCACCTCGCCGGTTTTGATGAAAAGCCGCTCGCGCAGCTGCGCCGAGAACTTCTGGCCGTCGACTTTGCCCTGGACGAAGGTTTCCGAACCGGTCGGCTCGATATTCGTCACCGTCATCGGAATGCCCTCGTTCCCCGAGGCGATGGCGAGATGTTCCGGCCGGATGCCGTAGGTGACCGAGGTGCCAGCCAGGGCGGAAGCCTCGGGGCCGAGCGGCAGGCGAACGCCGTTTCCGGTCAGCACGGACTTGCGGTCCTCGGCCACCTTGCCGGAAAGGAAATTCATCGAGGGTGAACCGATGAAGCTGGCGACGAAGGTGTTGACCGGCTTGTCGTAGAGCTCCAGCGGCGCGCCGACCTGCTCGACGATGCCGTCCCTCATCACCACGATCCGGTCGGCCATCGTCATTGCCTCGATCTGGTCGTGGGTGACGTAGACGGTGGTCGTCTTGATGCGGGCGTGGATGTCCTTCAGCTCGGCACGCATCTGCACGCGCAGCTTGGCGTCGAGGTTGGACAGCGGTTCGTCGAAGAGGAAAACCTTGGGGTTGCGGACGATGGCGCGGCCCATGGCGACGCGCTGGCGCTGGCCGCCGGAGAGCTGTTTCGGGTAACGCTTGAGGTAATCGGTTAGCCCCAGGATACGCGCCGCGTCGGCGACCCGCTCGGCGATCTCCTCCCTGGATTTCTTGGCGAGCCGGAGCGAAAAGCCCATGTTCTCGGCGATCGTCATATGCGGATAGAGCGCATAGTTCTGAAAAACCATGGCGATGTCGCGGTTCTTCGGCTCGACCTCGTTGATGACGCGACCGTCGATGCGGATCGTGCCACCGGAGATATCCTCCAGCCCGGCGATCATCCGCAGCAGCGTGGACTTGCCGCAGCCGGAAGGACCGACGAGGACGACGAAAGCACCATCCGGCACATCGACCGACACGCCCTTGATGGTCTCGAGGTCGCCATAGGCCTTGCGGACGTTCTGGATTTCAACGGAAGCCATGTATTTATCCTGAAACTGTTCGGGTTTGGGGCTTCAACCGATCTGCGGCGTGAATGGCTGCGAGCAGGCTGAGGCCGGTGTGGTAACCGGGATCGAGATCCGGCGTGGCGGGCACAAAATCGACGGGGCCGTCCTTGGTTTTGGTCTGGTAGGCGATCGGGGCCAAGCCGCGCCAGTAGCGCTCGAAGAACGCGGCATGCGCCGTCTTCCAGACGTCGAGGCTCTCGGCGCTGCCGGTGCGCTCGTGGGCGAGGGCCGCCGAACGGATGGTTTCCGGCAGCGACCACCACGGGCAATAGGGGCTCTGCGCCTCACCAGTCTCGATGGAGACGGCGAGCGTGATGCCCGGACCGACGAAGCCCTTGCGGAAGGACGAGACGAGGATGCGTTCCAGCGTTTCGATCAGCGCCGGATCGGCTGTGTCGTCAAGATAGTCGAGCGCGAAGCCGACGAACTCGATTCCGTGGCCGACATTGCATAGATCCTTGCCCGGCACGTTGCGCAATAAGCCGGTCGCGGCGTCGTAATGCCTGTCGATGACATGGGCGATAAAACGGTCGGCAAAGGCGAGATGCACCGTGTGTCCGGCGCGTTTCAGCGGGCCTGCGGCACCGAGCAGAATCATCCGCGGGCCGAAATCTTCGGGCTGGACGGCAAGGCTGTGGAGCGAGAGCGGCCGGCGTTCGTCCATCTGGAAGCGGCCGCTTTCAACGGCGGTGATCACACGGTCGAAATAGGCGAGGTGACCGGCGATATCCGGCAGGCCGTAGCGGCTTGCGGCTGCCACCAGTCCCTTGGCCACGAAGGCATCCGAATAGGTGTAGATCAGCGCCGGCTTTTCCTGAGCGTGGAGCACGTTGGACTGATCCGCATAGATGGCCTGCATATCGCGGTCGTAGCAGAAATAGGCATGGCCATCCGGCTTCTGCAAGGCAGCCAGTAGGTCGTGGAGGCGGCGGCCGGCGGTATCGAGCTTCTTGGCGAGGGGCGGCAATTCATCGTCAAAGAACTCCGCATGTCCGACCAAGGCTTCCAGCCCCCGCCCCTGGATCCAGCCATAGGTGTAATCCGGGCCACGGATGCCATCCTCCGAACTGTAGTCCTTGAGCGTCAGGCTGTTCTGCTTGGTGTTCAGAAACCCGCCGCCGAGCATTGGCCGCTGCAGCATCCAGTAGAGGGTGCCTGCATTGGCCGCGGCATAGGTGGTGCGGGCGTCCTCGAAGAAATCCATCGCCATCGTCACTCCTTGAGACCGGTGCTGGCGACGCCCTGAACGAAGTTGCGGCGCAGGATGACGAACAGAAGGATGGACGGAATGAGGACGGTGGCGGAGGCGGCGCTCAAGCGGCCGAGATCGACCGTGAAGCCGGTCTGGAACAGCGCCAGGCCCACCTCGATCGTGTAGCTGGTGCGGGTCGTCGCGACGATCATCGGCCAAGCGAAGGCGGTCCAGGCCTGGAAGAAGGCGAGCACGGCGAGTGCGCCCAAAGCGCCGCGCAAGAGCGGCAAAACGATATGCAGGAAAATCCAGAATTCGCCTGCGCCGTCGATGCGGGCCGCTTCCAGCAGTTCGTCGGGGATCGAATGAATGACGTTCTGGCGGATCAGGAAGATGCCGAAACTCATCACCAGGTAACCGAGCAGCAGGCCCCAGACGGAATTGAGGATGCCGAGGCTTTTTGCCTGGAAATAGAGCGGGATCATGTAGACCTCGAACGGCACGATGGCGGTTGCGAGGAAGAGCGCGAACAGGATGTTCAGCGTCCGGAAGCGGAATTTGCCGAAGATGTAACCGGCGATCGCCGAGGTGGCAACGATGGCGACCGTCGACATGACGGCAAAGGCGATGCTGTTGCCGATCCAGCGCAGGAGCGGCGTTTCGCCGAGCACGGCGGAGAAATTGGCAATCGTCGGGTCGCGCGGGATGATGGTCGGCGGCCAGCTGAGCATTTCCGCCGGGGTCTTGAAGGCGTTGGCCACCAGGAAGACCAGCGGCAGCAGCATCAGGATCGAGACGACGATCAGGAAGACGTCGATCGCGAAGTTCATCACCCGCTTCTTGCGGCGCAGGCGAACGCCCTCGGCAAGCTCTTCAGCGGTGGGTTCAATATAGTTCACGGAATCGGCGGTCATGCCTTGCCCCTTTCCCGCAGCGTCGAGAACTGGATGAGCGTCAGCGCCAGAACGATGACCAGAAGCACGACGGCTTCGGATGCCGCGTAACCGACGCGGTAATTGCGGAAGCTGTTTTCCAGCATATCGAGAACCAGCACCCGTACCTGCCGCCCCGGCGCGCCTTGCGCATCGGATGCCAGCACGAAGGCCTGGGCGTAAACGTTGAAGCCGGAGACGAGCGTCACGACCGAGACATAGAGGGTGATCGGCTTCAGCATCGGGATCGACAGGTACCAGAAGCTCTGCGGGCCGGAAGCGCCGTCGAGCTTGGCCGCTTCATAAAGCGAGACCGGCAGGTTCTTGAAACCGACGATATAGATCAGCACCGCATAACCCAGCGCCTGCCAGGAGCAGAGCACGATGATGCAGATGACCGACAGGACCGGATCGAACAGCCAGGATTGCGCCGGGATGCCGAAGAAGGTCAAAAGCGCATTGAGCGGGCCGAGGCGGGCATCAAATATCCATTTCCAGGCCATGGCGGCGGGAACCAGCGACACGACATGCGGAATGAAGATCGCGGTCTCGTAAAAGCCGGCCATCCGCGAGCGGGTGCGGTGAAAGATCAGCGCGGCGATGATCAGCGCCATCGGGATGGTCAGGATCAGCACCCCGAAGGCGATGATCGTGGTATTGACCAGCGCATCGAGGAACAGGTGGTCGCCCATCAGCTCGCGAAAATTGGCGAGGCCGACGAAGGGCTTGTTCTTCGACAGGATGTCCCATTTGAAAAGGCTGAGCCTCAGCGTGTCGGCGATCGGATAAAGCCGGACATAGGCAAAGATTGCCAGGGTCGGCAAGATCGCAAGGATCGCAAAAATCCATCTTTTGCGCTTCACCATAAAGTTTGGCCTGTAGACAGCAGGGTTCGGCCGCGGCGCGGGTCGGACCCAGGATCCCCGTTAAAGTGCCCGGAGCAATGATGCTCCGGGCCCATGCGATTGGCGAGTGGTGCTGGCGATTATTTCGCAGCCAGGCCTTCGCGGCCGAGGATGGTATTCACTTCGTCGCTGGTCTTCTTCAGGAAGGCGTCGATCTTGGCATCGTCGCCGGCAAGCGAGGCGTCACCGAAGGCGGCGACGAGCTGGGCGGCAACGCGGGTCAGGATCTCTTCGATCGGGCCGATCGACGGCAGCGTGAAGAACTCGTAGCCCTTCGGATAGTCGACGAAGGCGGCAAAGGCCGGCTGCTTGGAGGTGACGCTCGAATAATCGACGCCCGAACGGTTCGGCAGCCAGCCGACGTTCTGGAGCAGCCACACCAGGTTTTCCGGCGAATTGGCGGCCTTGGCGAATTCCCAGCCGAGCTTGGCATCGGCGCCCTTGCCGGCGACGTAGAGGTTAGTGGGCAGGGCGATGGAACCCTTCGGCAGCGGCGCGGTGGCGTATTTCAGATCCGGCGCCTTCTTGGCGATGTCGCCGATCACCCAGGATTCACGGATGAACATGGCGGTCTGGCCACGCTCGAAGGCATCGGCGTCCGCCGGCATTTCCGGGGTGACCGTCTTGGTGGTGAAGATGTTGGTGAGATATTGCTTCAGCGCCTTGCGGCCGGCTTCATTGGCGAAATTGGGCTTCCACTTGCCGTCGCCGGCGGGAACCAGGATGGCGCCGCCATATTGATGCATGTTGATCCAGAATTTCTCCGCAATGCCCTGGCCACCGCCCGAGAGACGCAAGCTCCAGCCGGAGACGGTCGCCTTGCCGGATGCGTCGCGCTTGGTCAGCTTCTCGGCATAGGCGGAATATTCCTCCATGGTCTTCGGCGCGGCAATCAGCCCCGCAGCCTTGAACATGTCGGTGTTGTAGTAGAGGGCACCCTGGCCGCGGAAAAGCGGCACGCCATAGATCTTGCCGCCCTGACCTGCGGTATCGCTGAAGAACTTGTCGAAGTTCTTCAGGTCCTTGACGAAAGTCGAGATATCGGCTGGCGCTTCCGGAAGAAGATCGTTTTCGAGGTAACGGGTGGCGGTCGAACCGGAGAGCTCGATGACCGTCGTGCCGTCCTGGCCGCCGGTAAGGCCGAGTGCTACGCGCTTTTCGTGCTCGCGAAGGGCGATCGCCTCGACCTTCACCTCGAGTTTCGGATAAGCGGCCTTCATGCCCTGCGCGACATGTTCGTAGAACGGTGCCATTTCCGGATAACCGCTCCAGACCGTCAGCGTTTCAGCCGAAACGGTGGAGGCGCCGGAGAGAAGGGCTGCGCCGAATGCCGCGCTCAAAAGCAGCGCGCGGGTCGAAATCCTGGTCTTTACTGATCTGTTTTCCATGTCCCTGTTCCCTTGTTGTTGTTAACAAAAAGCTCTCATGCAACCGGTTGCGTGTCAAGCATCGGATCGTTTCCGGCGGTCCCTTGGATCATGCGGCCCCGCTTCCGCTGGGGGTCTCATCCGCGAGCCTGATGGCGCAGGCCGCGAGCGCTTCCGCCGAGCCCGGCGCGAAGGTCGCGGCCAGGCCGTAATAGCGATGCGCCTCGTCGACTTCGTAGCCGCCGAACTGGAATTCGCTGGCCGGCGGGATGTAGCCGGGATTATCGTCGGCAAAACCGATGACGAAGGCCGGCTCGTCCGCCCCGAGGCTCGTGCGGATCGACAAAGCCGTCTCCGCAAAGATTTCACCGGGCAGCGCCACGATCGGCACGCCGCCCCAATCGAGCACGGTCACGCGGGCTGCCAGCGGTTCGGGCTTGAGGGGGGCGATATCGCGCGCCCAATCGGCCCAGTAACCCAGCAGGTTTTTGCGTGCGGGGTCGGCGCTCAAGGCTTCTTCCCGCCAGCGCTTTTCGAGAATGTCGGACGCTTCCGTCTCTCTGCGTTCGAACGCGAGGCTCACTGTGCCGTTGCGGGCATGCACCTTGTCCGAAACCGGCTCTTCTGCAGCGCCGAGCGCCGCCTCGGCGATCTTGCGGCCGATCCGTTCGGCGGCAGCAAAACTGCGATCCGGGTTGGCGGCAAGCGAGATCGAGGCATGCGCCGAGTGGCCGGTATTGGCGTCGCCGACGCAGCCGGTCATGAACAGGGCGACGGCGTCGGGATGGGCTTCTTCCAGCGCCTGGCGAACGAAATGCGGATAGTCGGCCGTCCAGTGAAGATTGTCGGCCGCCAGCACGACCGGGTGGCAGGCATAGGCAGTGACGAGGGCGATCATGCTGCCATCCGCGGCGCGGATGCGAAGGAGCGGCAGGGAAGCGTCCACGGGTCCGCCCGGATGGCGCCGATTGCGCGCAATCCCCGGATCACTTCCCTGCCCCACAGTGATGGTTGCCGGCCGGCGCGCGGCGGCGGCCCTGTCGATGGCGGCGACGCAGGCGTCTTCCAACCGCTCCAAGTAGGCTGGATCGGCTGGGATGCTGAGCCGGCCGGCCATGGAGACCGGACCGCCGTGATTGTGGAGTGCTGCGACCACGACATTATCCGCCGGCAGGACGCAGCGCTTACGGATTCGGGCGCTCGTCGCGGCATCGATACCGATGACATCGGCGACGACGACGGCCGTATCGCCGACCACCACGGCACGCGCCGTCAGGGCGTCATGGGCGCCCCTGGCCGGCAGCGTGCGGGCCGCAAAGCCGGACATGGCAAGGCCCAGGGGCGGGGTGATATCGACAATGGCGGCTCCGGCCCGGATCATGCGCAGAACGCCTTCTCGCCGTGGACCCAGGCTTCCCGCACCTTCAGTTCGCGCGCGCCTTCGGGCCATTCGAAACGGATGAGATCGGCCCGCGCGCCGACTTCCAGCAGGCCGCGCCCGCCGACGAAGCGGCCGGGATTGCGGGTCGCGAGCAAGAGCGCATCGGCAAGCGGAAGGCCCACCATCTGTGACGCGATCGCGACATTGGCGGAGAGCGGCAGGCTGGCGCCGGCGAGATAGGGCGTGCCGGCAACGCTGATGCGGCCTTCGGGAGAGACCTCGACGCGGCCGCCGACCGGCTGGTCGTAGAGGCCGGCGGGCATGCCGGCGAGCGCCACCATGTCGGACACGAGGATCGCACGATCCAGACCCTTGGCGCGCAGCATGGCCTTGAACGTGTCGGCCGGCAGGTGCCAGCCGTCGGCGATGAAGCTCGCCGTCAGCCGGTCGTCGGCGAGCTGAGCCCAGATGAAATTCGGATGGCGCGGCAACATGGCGGCGGCGCCGTTGCCGAGATGGGTGGAGAGGACCGCGCCCGCCTCGGCCGCCGCATGGATTTCATCGGCCGTCGCGGCTGTGTGGCCGAGCGCCACATGGACTCCCCTGGCCGTCAGCGCTCGGATGTATTCGATGCTTCCCTGATGTTCGGGCGCAAGCGTCACCATCGAGACCAGATTGCCGGATGCCTGCTGCCAGCGGTCGAATTCCGCGATCGACGGCGGGCGGACATGCGCGAGCGGGTGGGCGCCGCGCGGACCGTCCTTGTCGGAGATCGAGGGACCTTCGACATGGATGCCCGGCACCATCTCGGCGATCAGCCGGTGGCCGGCGCGGATCCTTGCGATATCGGCGAGCGCCTGAAGGATGGAAGTCTCGGAAGCCGTGATGATGGTCGGCAGCCAGGTAGTCACGCCGACGCTCAGCATCTCCTCGCAGAGCGAAAGGAGGATATTGGCGGTGACCTCGCCACTGTTCAGGTCGAAGCCGAGATAACCGTTGACCTGCAGGTCGATCAGCCCGGCGGAGAGATAAAGTGGGCTGGTGTTTTCCGCAGGACGAATGGCGGCAATCGTGCCGTCGGCGATGTCGATCGCAAAACCTTTGCCGGTGCGGGGATCGATACCGTCGACGACCATGGTCAGAGCGCCCTCACCCGGCCTTGGAAATTGGCGATGAAGCGGCCGTTCGCCTCGTCGCCTCCCGGCGCATTGCCGCTGCGCCAGACCGGCGGTTCGATGCCGCGTTCGACGAGTTTTGCCACCGTGCGGATCACCAGGCAATTCAGTGTGAACGCGTTGGCGAAGGTGGAGATCGCCGCGATGTTCTCGCCCATGCCGGGGACCTTCACGACCGCATCGCCGATCGGCACCTTGCAGTCGATGGCGATGTCGACAATGTCGTGGAGGTTTTGCCTGGTCGGATGGCGAGCTGGATGATCCGGCGAGGTTTTCGAAGCGTGTTCGCGGGAGCTGACGCCGATCAGGAAGGCGCCGCGGCGTTTCGCTTCCAGCGCCGCATCGATCAGCGCGGCATTGATGCCGTAGGCGTTGACGAGGATCAGCAGGTCGGTGTCGCCGAGACGCTGGTTTGATATCACCACCTTGCCGTAACCCGGCGTACGCTCGATCGCCATGGAGCGGAGCGCGCCGTTCGACAGAAGCGTGCCTTCATCGAGAATGGCGCTGATATGCATAAGGCCGCCGGCGCGGAAGAATACTTCCTGCGAGGCGAGGTTGGAATGGCCGCCGGGACCATAGATATGCACCAGCCGGTCGGCGGCGATCTGGTCGGCGAGTTTTGCCGCTGCCTTGTCGAGCGGAGCCTTTTCCTCCTCCAGAACCCGTCGCATCAGGCTTTGGGTCGAAGCGAAATAACCTTCGCAGAGCGCATCCGCATCGATGACGGAGTGATCAGGCATCGGGGTCCGAATCCTTGTCGATATAGAGGGTACAGGCAGGGTGGAAGCGCAGGATGCTTGCCGGACATTCGGTGGTCAGGGGGCCGTAAAGCGTCTTCGAGACGGCGTCGCGCTTGATGGAACCCGGCACGACGCAGAACAGCCGGTCGGCACGCAAGAGGCGCGGCACCGTGAGCGTGATCGCCTCGTGGGGTACGGAGGCGAGATCGGAAAAACAGTCGTCATCGACCTGCTGCTGGCGGCAGATGTCGTCCAGTTCGACGACCTTGACGTCGAGCGGATCGTTGAAATCGGCAACCGGCGGGTCGTTGAAGGCGATATGGCCGTTGACGCCGATGCCGAGGCAGACGAAATCGATCGGAGCCTCGTTCAGCAGGTCGGAATAGCGGCGCACTTCGGCACTCGCATCCGGTTCCGGGGTGATGCGGTGCACGGCGGCGAACGGCAACCTGGCGAACACGTGCTCGTCCAGCCAGTTGACGAACCGTGCCGGCGAAGATGGCGACAGGCCGATATATTCGTCCATGTGGAAGGCGGTGACGCGGCTCCAGTCGATGCCGGGTGCGGCGCAAAGCGCCTTCAGCATGTCCGCCTGGCTGGGAGCGGCGGCAAAGATCACCCGGACTTCGGCCTGACTTGCGAGGCGTTCCGCCAAGGCGGCGGCAATGTCGGCGGCAGCAGCGGCGCCCATCTCGGCCCTCGTGGCAAAGCTTTCGACCGCGAGGCGGTCGAAGGTCCGCCGCGTTTCCGGCGAAGGACGATGGGCGGTGGCTAGGGTCAACGCGGTCTCCATGTCTGCAGGGACGTGTCGGCAGGCGGGCTTCGCCGCGCCGCATCCGTTGCAGGTCCCCTTTTTCTTGTTGATGAAAGACTTCCATGCAACCGGTTGCATGTCAAGTGGATGAATGGCAGTCTTTCGGCTGAATACCGGGGACAGAATTGATAGCGCCGCGGACTTCATGCTAAGTGCCAGGCCAAACGGGCGAGTTCTCAATTTCCATGATCAAGCGGACCAAGGGCGTCACCATCAGCCAGGTCGCCGATGCGGCAGGCGTTGCGCGTTCCAGCGTCTCGCGCGCTTTCACGCGACCGGACATGCTCTCCCCGGAAACCGTGACGCGGATCATGAAGGCGGCGGAAGCGTTGGGCTACGTGCCGAACCACACGGCGCGGGCGCTGAGCACCGGGCGGCACGGCAATGTCGGTCTGATCGTGCCCGACATCGCCAACCCGTTCTTTCCCCCGCTGATCCAGGCCGCCCAGTTGGAAGCGGATCGTTCCGATTTCTGCATCTTCCTCGGCAATACGGAGGAGAACCCGAAACAGGAGGACAAGCTGGTCGGCCGGTTTGCCGGCCAGGTCGAGGGCCTGGTGCTCGCCTCCTCGCGCCTTTCGGACGAGCGCATCCGCGCCCATGCGGGCCAGTTGCCGCTGGTGCTGATCAACCGCGATATCGACGGAATCCCTCGGGTGCTGATCGACAGCGGATCGGGCGTTAGGGAAGCGGTCGAACATCTCGCCCAGTTCGGGCACCGCCGGATCGTTTATGTCAGCGGCCCGTCGAATTCCTGGTCGAACAAACAGCGCCGCACCGCCATCAAGGCCGCCGCGACACGCCTTGGCATTGTGGTCGAAACCGTGCCGGCGGTGCTGGCGAGCTACAATTCCGGCCGCAACGCCGTCAGCGCGATCCTTGCCACCGGCGCCACGGCAGCCGTCGCCTTCGACGACCTGACGGCGCAGGGCGTGCTGGCCGGGCTTTCCGAAAAGCGGGTTTCGGTGCCTGGCGATTTCAGCCTGATCGGCTGCGACGACGTGCTCGGCGCGGTCACCTACCCGGCCCTGACATCGGTCTCCAACCGCTCGACGGAGGCCGGCCGGGTGGCCGTCTCGCTGCTCCTCGACATGCTGCAGTCGCGCGCCATCCGCGACGTGCGCTACGTGCTGGAAACGCATCTCGTGGTGCGCAATACGACGACCACGGCGCGATAGATCGGGAACCTTGGCGCCAACGGCCGGTTCGGAAGGATATCCAATCTTTCCCGGGAGGTTTCCATGTCCAAGAAGAACAAGAAGAAATGGTCGCAGGACGTGACCGAGCACAGCGACGCGATGGACCTGAAGGGTGACGTGTTCAAATCGCGCAGCCCGAAAAAGATCGCCGACTCCCTCAAAAGTTCCGCCGAAGCCAGCCATCGCCGCAAGGCAAGCCCGTTCCAATCGGCCATGTCGATGCTGAATTTCTACATCAACCGCGCCGGCGACAAGCTCTCGAAATCGCGCCACGCCACGCTGGAGAAGGCCAAGGATGAGCTTCGCAAGGATTTCGGCCGTGAACCGAAGCATTAAGATTACCCCGCCGAGCCTCGACGCCATGACCTCCACCGCCGATACCACCCTCGAGACCATTCTCTTCGAACCCAGCGAGTGGGTGCCGAACAATCCCGATCTGCCGGTACTGGTCTATCGCAACGCGATCCCGGCAGAAGGCGAGATGGCGCCAACGTTCGAGGAGCGGTTCCGGGAGAATGGCTGGCAGGGGATCTGGCTCAATGGCGTCTTCGACTATCAGCATTATCACACCGGCGCCCATTAGGTGCTGGGGATTGCCGGTGGCCGGGCGCGATTGCTGATCGGCGGGGCCGGCGGCGCCGAACTCAGCGTCAATGCCGGCGACTGCCTGATCCTGCCCGCCGGCACCGGTCACATGCGGATCGATGCCAGCCGGGATTTCCTGGTGGTCGGCGCCTACCCGCCCGGACAGGACGCGGACATCCAGACCGGGCCGGCGAGCGAAGCGCAGCTCGACAGGATCGCCAACCTGCCGCTCCCACGGACCGACCCTGTGGGAGGTGCCGAAGGTGCTCTTCTTCGCGCCTGGTCGCAACGCTGATCTTTGAGGTGGCGGCACCCCAAGCCAGCGCGCCGAATAACAGGATTCAGCCCGGCTTTCCAAGTGGCGAAATCTCGTGTTTTGCGCCTGGAAATCGGCCGTAAATCAGGCATTGGGACGCCGCGGCATAAGCGGGACCATCGAGGCCATTAGATTTCAGCCGCAAGCCGCTTTCACACCGCTGGCGCATTTGACGGCCCCCAAAATGTATGGCTACCTTATATTTTAGCGCGAACGGGAGGAGACTGCTCGCGTCACATCACACTCCGGCCTCGCCCGCGAGGTGCCGGACTGAACTCTAGGAGGAGAGTGCAGTGAAGCGATTTCTGGCAGGCGCCCTGGCGCTGGTGTTTTCCGCATACATTCCGGGCGCTACGGCCACCGCCGCCGACGATTATCCGAGCCGGCAAATCACGCTGATCGCCGGTTTCCCGGCCGGCAGCGGCGCGGACGTCTATGCCCGCTTCTTCGCCAAGAAGCTGGAAGAACAGCTCAAGCAGACCGTCATCGTCGACAACAAGCCGGGTGGCCTTGGAAGCCTTTCGGTCGTGGCGCTCAAGAACGCCAAGCCGGACGGCTATACGATGCTGATCGGTTCGGCCGATCAGCTCACCGCGGCACCTTACGTCTTCAATGCCCCGCCCTATGATCCGCTCAAGGATTTCGACTATGTCGCGCCGGTATTCAGCCAAGCATTCATGATGCTGGTCAACGCCAAGTCGCCTTACCAGAAGATTTCCGACCTGACCAAGGCGATGAAGGAAAAGGGCGCCAAGGGCTCCTACGCCACGTCGAACTTCCCCTCTGTCATCCTGGCCGAAATGTACAAGGCCAATACCGGTGTGCCGGATACGCTTCAGGTGCGCTACAAGACCAGCGCCGATTCGCTCAACGACTTTGCAAGCGGGGCGATCGACTACATGGTCGGCGATCCGGTCTTCGGCCTTGCCCGCTCGCGTGACGGGACGCTGCGCGTGCTGGCTGTCAGCACGGCGAAGCGCATTTCCTCGGTCCCGGATATCCCGACCTTTGCGGAAGAAGGGGTGCCGAATGTCGATGTGCGCATCTGGTGGGTTCTCGCCGCGCCCAAGGGCACGCCGAAGGACATCGTCGACAAGATGCACAAGGTGATGACGCAGGTCACCACCAGTGACGAAGCCCGCAAGTTCGTCGGCACCAATGGCGGCGAACCTATGACACTCGACAGCCCGAAAGCGACCCTCGACTATGCGACGATGGACACCAAGCGCTGGGAAGAGTGGGCCAAGATCGGCAAGATCGAAAAGCAGTAAGCTCCAGACGCATGACCAGATCAGGAAGGCCGGGGGGATCTCCGGCCTTTTCCGTTTCACCTATCCAAAACAGGAGCCAGAACGCCCCTCGGGAACAACCGCGGATTGATCATCTGCATCAACAGCTTCGCCGAAGATGCAGGCCCCAAGCGTGAGAAACCGCCCGCGTCAGGCAATTTTATCGGAACCAGCACCGTCGCTCGACAGTTAGACCGCAGAATTCGACGGCTCTAATCGACGGCGAGGCAAAACCGATGAACACGCGCCCCCAATTCATCGCCGGGACTTCCCTCGCGCAACTCCCACCTCAGATTTATTACGTTCATCCCCTGATGCTGCGAGGTCTGGATGCCTGGCGAGAGGTTTTTGCGCATGCCAGGGATCTCGGTTTCGACACGGTGCTGACGGCACCGCTTTTCGAGCGGGGCCACAATGCGAGCGTCTTCGTGACGAAGAATTTCGACCGGCTAGACCCGGAGCTTCAGCTCGGCTCTTCCGTCCAGGACGGGATCAAGGCCCTGGTCCAGGCGGCGCGCGAAAGCAAGATCAAGCTGATGCTCGACCTCGTGGTCGATAGGGTCGCCGTGGACGCCGAACATGCCGGGCCGATCCTCGCCGATCCGCGTATTGCGCCGCGAGACAGCTGCAGCCGCGGCATCGACTTCATGAGCGAAGCCCGCCATATCGAGGATTGGCGCAAGCGGATGGCGCAGCTAACCGGCCTCGGGATTGCCGGTTTCCGCTGCCTCGGCATCGGCCGTCTGGCGCCGGAAGCCTGGTATGACCTTATCGTATCGACCCGCAAGACCAGGCCGGAAACCACCTTTCTGGCTTGGACGCCGGGCACTTCCTTCGAAGATCGCCGGGCGCTGGAAGGTGCCGGTTTCGACGGCAGCTTCTCGTCACTCGCCTGGTGGAACCTGGAGGAACGCTGGATCCTCGACGAATACCAGATCCAGCGGCAGCTCGGGTATCAAATCACGTTTCCGGAGGCGCCGTTCGGCAAACGCATCGCCCATGGCACCGACAGTTGCGAAGTGCTGCAGAGGAAGGCGGTCCGGTCGCTGAAACTCGCCTCGACCTTCGCCAGCGGGCTGATGATCCCGATGGGTTTCGAATTCGGCGCCTCGACACCGCTCGACCCGCTGTTTGGCGATGGAATGGGGCTCAGGGGCTTGCGCGAACAGGGATCGTTCGACCTCTCTGCCGATATTCGCGGCGTGAACGCGGGTACCAACAAGACCGCCGCCGGGTTCGCCCGCCAGCCGCTCCGTCTCGTCTCCGCCAGCCAGACGCCCGCCGTGGCTTTGATGCAGACCGACCGCGAAGACGTACGCTCGGCCCAGAAGGTGCGGGTCGTGGTTTTGAACCGCGACCTGCGCCGCAGCGTGGCCGCTCCCTTCAACGCGCTTCGCGAGGCCGCCTCGCCCTTCCTGCCGCTCGAAGCGCCGGAGGCGGACGGCGAAGCCTTTGCCGCGCAGCTCAAGCTGAAACCGGGCGAGATCAGGATATTCGAAGGCCGGTCGTCGGTGCCGATCGTCGATGCCGTGCCGGTGCCCTCGGTGGACAAGGCGACCGCTTCACCCCGGCTGGCGATCGAGAAGATCACGCCCTCCGTCGATGACGGCCGTTTCGTCGTCAAACGGGTGGTCGGCGAGACGGTGAATGTCGAGGCTGACATTTTTGGCGATGGTCATGATCCGCTGGCGGCGGCACTTCTGTGGCGCGCGGCCGACGAGACCGAATGGACCGAGGAGCGCATGCAGCTCGTCCTCAACGATCGCTGGAATGCGGAGTTCACGCTGAAGCGCATGGGCCGCCACGAGTTCCTGATCGAGGCCTGGCGAAATCCCTTCGCGATCTTCCGGTATGAATTCGTCAAGAAGCACGAGGCCCGGCTCGACCTGCGGCTGGAAATCCAGGAGGGCATCAACCTCGTTCTCGATGCGCTGGACTACTCGTCCGGCAGGATCAAGACGCAGCTAAAGGCCCTGTTCGACAAGCTGACCGAGGTGCAGGACCCGCAGCGCACGGAAATCCTGCTGGCGCCCGAAACCGCCGATCTGATGGCGGAGGCTGACCGGCGGCCGTTCAAGGTCCGCTCGCAGGCGATCCCGGTCGATGCGGAGCGGATCGCTGCCGGTTTCGCCAGCTGGTACCAGATCTTTCCGCGTTCGCAGAGCGGCGATCCCAACCGGCACGGTACGTTCGACGACGTCATCAAGCGGCTGCCCGCTATCCGCGACATGGGTTTCGATGTTCTCTATTTCCCGCCCATCCATCCGATCGGCAAGACCAACCGCAAGGGCCGCAACAATGCGTTGCACGCGGCGCTGGAGGATCCGGGCAGCCCCTATGCGATCGGCTCGGAAGACGGCGGTCATGACGCGATCCACCCCGAGCTCGGCACGTTCGAGGATTTCCGCCGATTGGTGGATGCCGCCAAGGACGAGGGCCTTGAAATCGCGCTCGATCTCGCGATCCAGGCTTCGCCCGACCATCCGTGGCTCAAATCACATCCCGGCTGGTTCGACTGGCGGCCGGACGGGACGATCCGCTATGCGGAAAACCCGCCGAAGAAATACGAGGACATCGTCAATGTCGATTTCTACGCCCATGACGCGATCCCCTCGCTCTGGGTGGAACTCCGCGACGTCGTGCAGAAATGGGTCGACAACGGCGTAAAACTGTTCCGCGTCGATAACCCGCACACCAAACCCTTCCCGTTCTGGGAGTGGCTGATCGCCGATATCCGCGCCCGGCATCCGGATGTCGTTTTCCTGTCGGAGGCCTTCACCAAGCCGAAGGTGATGTACCGGCTCGCCAAGGTCGGCTTCTCGCAGTCCTATACTTACTTTACCTGGCGCAATGCCAAGTGGGAGCTCGAACAGTATATGCGCGAGATCACCACCGAGGAGCCAAAGGAATTCTTCCGGCCACATTTCTTCGTCAACACGCACGACATCAATCCGGACTTCCTGCAGAACGCGCCGCGACCGGCTTATCTGATCCGCGCAGCACTCGCGGCAACACTCTCCGGCCTCTGGGGGGTCTATAACGGTTTCGAGCTCTGCGAAGGCCGGCCGGACGCCAAGCGCAAGGAATATGCGGATTCGGAGAAATACGAGATCCGCGCCTGGGATTACGACCGCCCGGGCAATATCAAGGGCGAAATCACCCTGCTCAACCGGATCCGCCGGGAGAACCCGGCGCTGCACTCCCATCTCGGCCTCCAGCTTCTCACGGCCTGGAACGACAACATCATGTTCTTCGAGAAGGCGAGTGCCGGCCGCGAGAACGTTCTTCTGATCGCAATCAACCTCGACCCCTACAATGCCCACGAGGCGGATGTCGAAATTCCGCTCTGGTCGTGGAACCTCCCGGACCACGGCGCGCTTGACCTCGAAGACCTGGTCGGCGGCAACCGTTTCACGCTGACCGGCAAGGTCCAACGCATCCGGCTCGATCCGCGTCACGGCCTGCCGTTTTCGATCTGGCGCGTGCGATAAGGGAGGAAAACAAAATGGACATGACGGGCAGCCGCAGCCAGGCTCAGAACCAGGCGCAAGGTCAAGAGAGCGATCCCTTGTGGTACAAGGACGCGATCATCTACCAGCTCCACATCAAGTCGTTCTTCGATGCCAATGGCGACGGGATCGGCGATTTCCAGGGCCTGCACGAAAAGCTCGACCATATCGCTTCGCTCGGGGCCAACGCGATCTGGCTCTTACCCTTCTTCCCCTCGCCGCGCCGCGACGACGGCTACGACATCGCCGACTACGGCAGCGTCAGCCCCGACTACGGCACCGTCGACGAGTTCAAGGCTTTCGTCGAAGCAGCGCACCAGCGCGGCATAAGGGTCATCATCGAGCTCGTCATCAATCACACATCGGACCAGCATCCGTGGTTCCAGCGGGCGCGGCATGCGCCGGCAGGCTCTCCGGAGCGGGATTTCTACGTCTGGTCGGATACGGACCAGAAATTCCCGGAAACCCGGATCATCTTCCTCGACACCGAAAAATCGAACTGGACCTGGGACCCTGTCGCGGGCGCCTATTACTGGCATCGATTCTATTCCCACCAGCCGGATCTCAACTTCGACAATCCGCAGGTTCTGGAGGAGCTGCTCGGCGTCATGCGCTTCTGGGCCGATACCGGCATCGACGGGTTCAGGCTGGATGCGATCCCCTATCTCGTCGAGCGCGAGGGGACCAACAACGAGAACCTGCCCGAAACCCACGAGATCCTGAAGAAGATCCGCGCCTCGCTCGACAGCACCCATCCCGGCAAGATGCTGCTCGCCGAGGCCAATCAGTGGCCGGAGGACACCAACGAGTATTTCGGCAGTGGCGACGAATGCAACATGGCGTTCCATTTCCCGCTGATGCCGCGCATGTACATGGCGATCGCCAAGGAAGACCGTTTCCCGATCACCGACATCATGCGGCAGACGCCGGAAATCCCGGAAAACTGCCAATGGGCGATCTTCCTTCGCAATCACGACGAGCTGACGCTCGAAATGGTGACCGACGAGGAACGCGACTACCTCTGGAACATCTATGCCGCCGACCGGCGCGCCCGCATCAATCTCGGCATCCGCCGCCGCCTCGCTCCCTTGATGGAGCGCGACCGCCGCCGCATCGAGCTGATGAATGCGCTGCTGCTCTCGATGCCCGGAACGCCGGTTCTTTATTACGGCGACGAGATCGGCATGGGCGACAACATCTATCTCGGCGACCGCGACGGGGTACGCACCCCGATGCAATGGTCGCCGGACCGCAATGGCGGTTTCTCCAAGGCCGATCCGGCAAGGCTGGTGCTGCCGCCGGTCATGGACCCGCTCTACGGATACGAAGCGGTGAATGTCGAGGCGCAAGGCGCCGACGCCCATTCGCTGCTCAACTGGACGCGGCGGATGCTGGCCTTGCGCAACAAGCATTCCGCCTTCGGCCGCGGGTCGCTGAAATTCCTGTCGCCGGGCAACCGCAAGATCCTCGCCTATCTGCGGGAATACAATGGCGACACGATCCTCTGCGTCGCCAATCTTTCGCGCCTGCCGCAGGCGGTCGAGCTTGATCTGGCGCAGTTCGCAGGCCGCGTACCGATCGAACTCTCCGGCATGTCGCCCTTTCCGCCGATCGGCCAGCTGACCTACCTGCTCACCCTGCAGCCGTTCGGCTTCTTCTGGTTCCAGCTCGTCGCCGAAGCCGACGGCCCGGTCTGGCGCAAGGAGCCGCCGGAGCAGATGCAGGACATGGTGACCATGGTCACCCGCCGCGACCTGCAGGAACTGGTCGATCAGCCGCGGCTTGCCGGCACGCTGACGAACGAGGTGCTGCCCGCCTATCTCGGCAAACGCCGCTGGTTCGGCGCCAAGGGCGAAATTTTGAACGGTGCTTCGCTCGTCGCCGCAACGCCGATCCCCTTCGCCAACAACATCCTGCTCGGCGAGTTGGAGGCGGAGGTGAACGGCCGCATGGACACATATCTGCTACCGCTCGCCGTTTCCTGGGACGACGCCCAGCCGACGGCGCTTGCCCAGCAGCTGGCGCTTGCCCGCATCCGGCAGGGCCGCCGTGTCGGTTTCCTGACCGACGGCTTCGCCATGGAGGGACTGGCGCGCGGCGTCATCCGCGGCCTTTGCGAGCGCTCGGTGATTTCAGGCCGCGCCGGCACGCTGGAATTCATCGGCACCGACAAGCTCGACTGCCTGACGATCAACGAGGACATGGCCGTGCACTGGCTGTCGGCCGAACAATCCAACAGTTCGCTTATCCTGGGCGACATGGCGATGGTGAAACTCATCCGCCACATCTTCCCCGGCATGCATCCCGAAGTCGAGATGACCCGGTATCTGACCAATGTCGGCTACCAGAACACGGCGCAACTGCTCGGCGAGGTCGCCCGCACGGCGCCGGACGGCAACCGCTACACGCTGATCATCGTGCAGAGCGCCATCCGCAACCAGGGCGACGCCTGGAACTGGATGCTCAGCAACCTGCGCCGCGCCATCGACGAAGTCGTGGTGACCGGCCTCGAGGGCGAGGTGGTGGACGAACATTTCAAGCCGCTCGTGAACTTCGTCGCGACCATCGGCAAACGGCTCGGCGAACTGCATGTCGCGCTCGCCCAGCCGACCGACGACCCGGACTTCCAGCCGGTGCGGGCAAAGGCTGCCGATGCCGAAAAATGGCGCGAAGGGGTCACTGGCCAGATCTCCCACAGCCTGGCGATCCTTGAAAAGACGATCGAAGGTCTGGATTCGGATATCGCCAATGAGGCAAAGGCGCTGCTCGGCCGCCGTGACGAGCTTCTCGGCCTTGCCGGAGATCTTGCGGGTGCGGTGAAAGGCACGCTGATGACCCGCAACCACGGCGACTTCCATCTTGGCCAGATCCTGGTCGCGGAAGGCGATGCCTATATCATCGACTTCGAAGGCGAACCGACCCGCGATCTCGCCGAGCGTCGCGCCAAGACCAATCCGCTGCGTGACGTCGCCGGGCTGCTGCGCTCGCTCAGCTACCTTGCGGCCTCGGCCGATCTCGACCGCGAAATCGTCAGCGAGGTGGACGACGCCCGTCACAACGCTCTCGTCGCCCGTTTCATCGAGATGGCGGAACCGGCCTTCCTTGATGCCTATTTCGAGGCGACCGGGAATTCGCGGGAACTGCGCATCGCGCCGGAGGCTCGCGGGCGCATTCTCGATCTCTTCCTGCTCGAAAAAGCCGCCTACGAGATCGCCTACGAAGTGCGCAGCCGCCCCCATTGGCTTCCCCTGCCGCTTGCCGGCTTCTCGGCGATCGCATCCCGACTTCTGGAGAATGTCTCATGAGATACGAGCGCACAGACCTGATGATCGGTACCGTCCGTGAGGGCTTGGCTGCCCTGGTTGAAGGGCGGCACGGAGACCCGTTCTCGATCCTCGGGCGTCATCAATATGGCAGCCTGACCGTGGTGCGGGCATTGATGCCCGGTGCGCTGGCGGTCGACGTGATGGAGGCTGAGACCGGCAAGGTGCTGGCCGAACTCGAAACCATCCATGAAGGCGGGCTGTTTGCCGGGGTGACCGGCAGTACAACGCCCTATTTCTTCCGGATCCACTGGCCGGACGCCATCCAGGAGATGGAAGATCCCTATTCCTTCCCCCTTCTGCTCGGCGATCTCGACCTGCACCTGATCGGCCAGGGCACGCATTACGATCTCGGCCGGACGCTCGGCGCCATTCCAATGGAGGTCGAGGGCATCGAGGGCGTGCGCTTTTCCGTCTGGGCGCCGAATGCCCGGCGCGTGTCCGTCGTCGGCGATTTCAATTTCTGGGATGGACGGCGCTATCCGATGCGGCTTCGTCCGCAGGCAGGCATATGGGAACTCTTCATTCCGCGCCTGACCCATGGCGAACGCTACAAGTTCGAAATCCTCGACGGCAACGGCAACCTCCTTCCGCAAAAGGCCGATCCCGTCGCCCGCGCCAGCGAGGCGGCGCCGTCGACGGCCTCGATCGTCGCTTCCTCGAAACCGTTCCGCTGGAACGACGAGGACTGGATGCGCAGGCAGCGCGCCGACCGGGATCGCGAAGGCGCGATGTCGATCTACGAAGTGCATCTCGGCTCGTGGCTTCGGATCGCCGAGGAAGGCAACCGGATGCTCGACTGGGTGGAACTCAGCCAGCGGTTGATCCCCTATGTGGAAAACCTCGGCTTCACCCATATCGAGATGCTGCCGATCATGGAACATCCGTTCGGCGGTTCCTGGGGTTACCAGCCGCTCGGGCTGTTCGCACCGACCGGGCGCCATGGGACGCCCGAGGATTTCGCCTATTTCGTCGATCGCTGCCATCAGGCCGGCATCGGCGTCATTCTCGACTGGGTGCCGGCGCATTTCCCGACCGATGTCTGGGGGCTTGCAAGGTTCGACGGGACGCCGCTCTACGAGCATGCTGATCCGCGCGAAGGCTTCCACAAGGACTGGAACACGCTGATCTACAATCTCGGCCGCAACGAGGTGAAAGGCTTCCTGATCGCCTCGGCGCTCGAATGGCTGGAGCATTATCACGTCGATGCGTTGCGCGTGGATGCGGTCGCCTCGATGCTCTACCGCGACTACAGCCGCAACGAGGGCGAATGGATACCCAACCAGTATGGCGGGCGCGAAAACCTCGAGGCGGTCGAGTTCTTCAAGCACCTGAACAGCATCATCCACGACCGCTGCCCGCACGCGTTCACGGCGGCGGAGGAATCGACCGCCTGGCCGGGCGTCACCAAAAAGACGGAGGACGGCGGCCTCGGCTTCGATTTCAAATGGAACATGGGCTGGATGCACGACACGCTGCATTACATGCAGGACGATCCGGTCTACCGGAAATACCACCATGGGGCCATGAGCTTCGGGATGATCTATGCCTATTCCGAACGCTTCATCCTGCCGCTTTCCCATGACGAAGTGGTGCACGGCAAGGGCTCGCTGATGGCCAAGATGCCGGGCGACCACTGGCAGAAGCTTGCCAACCTGCGCGCCTATTACGGCTTCATGTGGGGCCATCCTGGCAAGAAGCTGATGTTCATGGGTGGTGAACTCGCCCAGGAGAGTGAGTGGAACCACGACGGCTCGGTGGTCTGGGATCTGCTCGACCAACCCGACCATGCGGGCGTCCAGCGGCTGGTCCGCGATCTCAACGCGCTCTACGCGCAGGAGCCGGCGTTGCAATATGGCGACCTGCACCATGAAGGCTTCGAGTGGGCGGTGGCCGACGACGCGGAAAACTCCGTTTACGGCATGCTGAGGAGCAGCCAGGACCGATCATCGCATGTGCTTGTGGTCTCGAACCTCACGCCGATGCCGCGGCACGGCTACCACGTCGGCGTGCCGGCGGAAGGTCGTTGGGAGGTGGTGCTGAACACGGATGCGGCGCTCTATGGCGGGTCCAATCTGGGGCAGACGGAGGTGTGGACGGAACGCACGCCGGCGCATGAGAAGGCGTTTTCCGTACACGTGGTGCTGCCGCCGCTGGCGACGGTGTTCTTGCGGTGGCGGGGATAGGTTTTAGCTTAAGTTGAAACGGGAATTTGCCGTGAGGCACCCCCGTCTGCCCTGCCGGGCATCTCCCCCACAAGGGGGGAGATTGGCCAAAGGCGGGCTCCCCGCTTCCCATCGAACGCCAAGTTTTCGTGTTCGCTGTGACTAAGTGGCGCTGAGAATGAGTGGCGAGGGCAACTCCAGCCGATCTCCCCCCTTGTGGGGGAGATGCCCGGCAGGGCAGAGGGGGATGCCACGGCAAACGACGCGGCCCAAGGTTTTCCGTTGGCTTCGCTTATTCGCCCCGCCAGCCATCCTGATAGGTAATCTTGTCCACACCGGCAAAACGCCCGACGCGAAACAGCTCCGCCTCCAGCTTCTCTAACCGTCCCGCAGAAGCCCGCACGCCCTTTTCCAGCCAGAGCCGCTTTACATCCAGCGTCCCGGACTTGCGGTCCGCCTTCATGTCGATACGACCGATCATCCGGTCGCCTTCGAGCAGCGGGAAAACGTAGTAGCCGTATTGCCGCTTTGGTTCCGGCACGAAAACCTCGATGCGGTAGAAGAAGTTGAACAGCCGCTCGGCCCGGTCGCGATTGCGCAGGAGCGGATCGAAGGGGCTGAGGACACGCACCCGGGCGGGCGGTTCGGGGATATCGCCAAGGTTTTCCGGAAAACCGACAAAGGCGAAGGAGGGGCGCGGGCGGCTGCCGTCCGCCGTCTCGATCAGCACCTCCGTCAGTTCGTCGCGATGGGCCTTCACCCAATCCTTCGCCTCGTCCGGGGTGACGAGATCGAAGAAGGCGGCAAGTTCTCCGGAGGTCGCAAAGCCGAGGCGGGTCATGGCGCCGCGGCAGGCCCAATCGATGAATGCCTCGTGGCTGACCTCCGGCTCGTGGTGATGCCGCGGAATGACCCGCTCCATCAGGTCGTAGATCTTCTGGAAGTTGACGCGGCCGGCGATCGCCAGCTTGCCGGTGTGCCAGTAGTATTCGAGCGCGGTCTTGTTCGGGTGCCAGTTCCACCAGCCACCGGATTTGTGATCCTCGGCCTTCATGTCGCGCGACATGATCGCGCCATTTTCGGCAATGTGCTGGAAGGTTTCCTCGAAGGCGGCGTCGAACCCTTCGCCATGCCATTTGCGCCAGCGCTCGGCGAGGATCGGCTCACGGCGGCGAAAGCGGTGTTTCCAGTAGCGGAAGAAGCTGGTTGGGATGATCGAGGCGTCATGTGTCCAGTGTTCGAAGAGCTCGCCGTCCTTTTCCAGAAGTGCTGTCAGGTGTTCGCGCCGGTAGGTCTGGTTGCGCGAGAACAGGATCATGTGATGGGCGCGCTCGACGGTGGCGATACTGTCCACCTGGACGAAACCGAGATCCTCGATGAGCTGCAGCAGGCCGGCTTTGGTCAAGGCACGGCCGGGCGGTTCGCAGAGCCGCTGCCGTTCGAGGAAGATCTTGCGGGCCTGATCGTTCGGAATGAGAATCGCCATGGCAGTAGACTAGGATGTCGCCGCGCCGGATTCAATGTTCACGTTCGGTTCCGCATTCCCCTTCCCCATCTTCCGGTCTATAGACGGCTCACCATCGAGGGACAGGCTTGGATATCCGTTTCGAACAGGCAGAAGCGCGTTTCGAGGGACGCACCGTCGTCCAGCCGCTGACGCTGTCATTGACCGAGCGCCGGATCGGCGTGATCGGCCTCAACGGTTCCGGCAAGACGACCTTCGCGCGGATGATCAACGGGCTGGTGCTGCCGGCCGCCGGCCTGGTGACCGTCAACGGGTTCGATACGGTCAAGGACGGCGACAAGGTGCGCGGCCAGGCCGGCTTCATCTTCCAGAACCCGCAGAACCAGATCATCCTGCCGATCCTGAAGGAAGACATCGCGCTCGGGCTGAAAAGCCGAAAGCTCTCGAAGGCGGAAACGGATGACGCGATTGATGCCGTGCTTGCGCGTTTCGGCATCGCTCATCTCGGTGAGCGGCGTGCGCACGAGCTTTCCGGCGGCGAGTTGCAGCTCGCAGCACTTGCCTCGGTCCTGGTCACCCGGCCGGACATCCTGATCATGGACGAGCCCACAAACCAGCTCGATCTGAGAAACCGCGGCCTGGTGGAGCGCACGATCCACGGGCTCGACGAAAACGTCATCGTCATCAGCCACGATCTCGGCCTTATCGCCGATTTCGACCGGGTTCTGTGCTTCCACGAAGGCCGCCTCGCCGATGACGGCGCGCCGGCGGAGGTCATCGCCCGTTACCGCGAGCTTGCGGCATGAAGACGCTCTATGTGGAAGGCGACACGTTTCTACACCGGCTTTCGCCGCGGACGAAACTTCTCGGTCTCGCCGTGGTCAGCCTCGTCCTTTTCCTTATTCATTCGCCGGCCATTCTTTCCGTCGCGGCCGCGCTCGGCGGCATCGTCTACGCTTCGCTTCGGCTCGGGTGGCGCCAATCCTGGCTGCGACTGCGGCCGATCCTGCTGACCATCGTGGTGGTGGCGCTGTTCACACTGGTCTTCAACGGGTGGCACGACGCATTGATCGTCGTCACGCGGCTGACGGCGCTTGCCGTCTTCGCCGCGGCGGTGACGGCGACGACGAGCACCGGCGATTTCATCGACGAGATCACCCGGCTTGCCATGCCGCTTGAACGCCTGGGGCTCGTCAGGGCTGCAGATATCGGGCTTTCGATCGGTCTGGTCATCCGTTTCGTGCCGGAGATTCTCGGCCGCTATCAGGCCATCCGGGATGCGCATCGCGCCCGCGGGCTGAAGGTCCGGCCGCTGACGCTGGCGGTGCCTCTGATCATCCTGACACTCAAAAACGCCGACGAGATCGCCGCCGCCATTGACGCACGCGGCGTCCGGGCGCAGAAATAACCCACATAAAGACTTGAGGATTCGCATAGCATGACCACCCGTGATCTCGTTCTGGCCGCCCTTTTCGCCGCCATTATCGTGGCGCTCGGTCTCGTGCCGCCGATCATGCTCGGCTTCATTCCGGTGCCGATCACGGCGCAATCGCTGGGCGTCATGCTGGCGGGCGTGATCCTCGGCGCCAGGCGCGGCGGTTTCGCAGTGCTTCTGGTCCTGCTGCTCGTCGCTATCGGCCTGCCGGTGCTGTCGGGCGGACGCGGCGGCCTTGCCACCTTTGCCTCGCCGACCGCCGGTTACCTCGTCGGCTGGTTCTTCGCGGCCGTCGTCACCGGCTATTGCTCCGAGCGCTTCGTCGACCGGTCGCAGGCCGGCATCGTGCAGATCACCGGCTTTTTCCTCGCGGCCCTGCTTGGCGGCGTGGTTGTCGACCATGCGCTCGGCATCTTCTACCTTGCCTATATCACGGGCACCGGGCTTGCGACCGCCTTTATCGGCGACCTGTCCTTCGTTCCGGGCGATGTGCTGAAGGCGATGATCGCGGCACTTGCAGGGCGTGCCGTGATGGTCGGTTACCCGCTGCTGCCGCACCGGGCCTGATCAACCGTCTCAATCAATCCAGGAACTGGTAGAGCCAGTCGCGCAGGTCTTCGGGAAGCGGCACCGGCTCCATGCTTTCAGGGTCGCAGGTCATCCAGACGATTTCGGCTTCCGCGACGGCCTCATTGCCCCGCAGCATATGCACCAGGAAGCCGGCGGACTTTCCGCCGATCTTGCTGACGCCGATATGTGTGTGCACGACGTCCCCAAGCCTCAAGGCCGAATGGAACGTGCAGGTAATCTTGCCGATCCTGAAGAACGGATCGTCCTTTTGCGGCTTGCGGCGACGCCAGAATTCCGTGACGGCTTCTTCCGCCCGCACGACATAGGATGACCGGAACATCTCCCCGTTCATGTCGACATCCCGGAAAGGAACCCGGAATTCCTGAGATTTGACTGACTCTCTGGCCACGATACCCTCTGGGTTGCACCCAATCATGTAAGACCATTCTTTCAAGCTAAACAAGCGTAAGAGCAAGGGGTTGCGGCTTGAAAAAGTCAGCTTTCTGCGCCATGTCGGAAAGGTCCAGACCGGACTGACCCTCACGAGGCCGCCGCATGACCACGCGCCTTTACGAACACAAGATCTTCCTCGAACACAGCACGCCCGAGGGACATCCCGAACGGGCGGACCGGCTGCGGTCGCTGGCGATCGCGCTGGAGCATCCGAATTTCGCCAGGCTCGACCGCAAGGACGCTCCCCAAGCGAACGAGGATGCGGTCCTGCTCGCGCATCCGGAGGAGCATCTGCGCGCCGTCATGCGCGAAATCCCCGAGGAGGACACGATCCGCCAGATCGAGGCCGACACCTATGTGGGGCCGAAGAGCTTTCAGGCGGCGCTGACCGGCATCGGCGGTGCAATGGCGGCCGTCGACGACGTGGCGACCGGCAAGGTGGACAATGCCTTCGTTGCGGCAAGACCGCCCGGTCATCACGCCGAAAAAGACAAGGCGATGGGCTTTTGCCTGTTCAACAATGCCGCGATCGCCGCGCGCCATGCACAGCAGAAATACGGGTTCGAGCGCATCGCGATCGTCGATTGGGACGTGCATCACGGCAACGGCACCCAGGACATCTTCTGGGAGGATCCGTCGGTGCTGTTCTGTTCGACGCACCAGATGCCGCTTTATCCCGGCACCGGCGCAAAGGACGAGACGGGCACCAGGAACAACGTCGTCAACGCCCCGCTTTCGCCCGACACCGGCAGCGAATATTTTCGCGAAGCCTTCAAATCCCGCGTGCTGCCGGCGCTCGACAATTTCCGGCCGGATTTCATCATCATCTCGGCCGGCTTCGACGCGCATCACCGCGATCCGCTGGCGCAGATCAATCTCGTCGGCGACGATTTCGACTGGGCGACCGGCCGGCTGATGGAGATCGCCGGCAAATATGCCGGCCACCGTATCGTCAGCCTGCTCGAGGGCGGATATGATCTCGAAGGGCTCGCCGAATCGGCGGGCATGCACATTTGCAGACTGATGAAGGGATAAACGATGACCGAGAACACCGAGACCCTCGATGTGAGCGGCTATTCCTTCGAAAAGGCCGTCGCCGAACTGGAAAGCATCGTGGCCCGGCTGGAGCGTGGTGACGTGGCGCTCGACGAGTCCATCGCCATCTACGAACGCGGCGAAGCGCTGAAGAAACACTGCGAAAAACTGCTGACGGCCGCCGAAAACCGCATCGAAAAGATCCGCCTCGACCGCGCCGGCAAGCCGCAGGGCGTCGAACCGCTCGACGGCGAGTGAACTTCATCGACTAAAACCAAAGTCTTACGACCTTCGCACGGAATGCGTCACAAACCGATTGACGCACCGGAAGCGCCTCCCCATGATGGCCGCCATCTACGTGGTTGCTTTGGGAGGAGGCCATTATGAACTTCGGCGTGAAGTCCAGTAAAATCAATCTCATGTTCGTGGCGACGCTTGCCGTCTCGACGGCATTTTCCGCTGCCGGCGCGAAAGCTGCGGAATTTATCAACGTACTGACCGGCGGCACGTCGGGCGTCTACTATCCGCTCGGCGTCGCGCTTGCGGAAATCTACGGACAGGGGATCAAGGACGCTCGCACCCAGGTGCAGGCCACCAAGGCTTCCGTCGAAAACCTCAACCTGCTGCAGGCCGGGCGCGGCGAGATCGCCTTTTCGCTCGGTGATTCGGTCCAGGAGGCCTGGAAGGGCAACAAGGAAGCAGGCTTTCCCGCCAAGCTCGACAAGCTGCGCGGCATCGCCGCCATTTATCCAAACTATATCCAGGTGGTCGCCAGCGCCGAATCCGGCGTAAAGACGCTCGCTGATCTCAAGGGCAAGAGCCTGTCGGTCGGTGCGCCCGCCTCCGGTACCGAGCTCAATGCCCGGGCGATCTTCACGGCGGCCGGCATGTCCTACAAGGATCTCGGCAAGACCGAATACCTGCCGTTTGCAGAATCCGTCGAACTCATCAAGAACCGCCAGCTCGACGCGACGCTGCAATCGGCGGGCCTCGGCGTCGCCTCGATCCGCGACCTTGCGACCTCGCTGAAGATCAACGTCGTGGCGATCCCGGCCGCCGAAGTCGCCAAGATCGGGGCGCCCTATGTCTCTGTGAAAATCCCGGCCGGCACCTATGAGGGCCAGACCGCCGATGTCGAGACCGCCGCCGTCGGCAACTTCCTGGTCACCCATTCGGGCGTATCCGACGAGACCGTCTACCAGATGACCAAGCTGCTGTTCTCCAACCTGCCGAAACTTTCCGCCGCCCATGCTGCCGCCAAGGCGATCGACCCGAAAAAGGCGCTCGAAGGCATGCCGGTGCCGCTGCATCCGGGTGCCGAGCGGTATTACAAGGAAGCTGGGTTGATAAAGTAAAGCAATAGGCAGACCGTGCCTATTGCAAGTCCCCTCCCCAACCCCTCCCCACAAGGGGGAGGGGCTTAACCTGCCGCACCGCCGACGCCCACTTGGTCGGGAGAGAGCCGCGGGTCTTCTCCCCCCTTGTGGGGGAGATGGCCGGCAGGCCAGAGGGGGTTTCCCGACAGACCAGAGAGCTTGCCGAGAGAACCAATGTCCGAAACCCCAATGCAAAACCCGATGACCTCGCAGAGCGCCGAAGAGCCGATCGAGGGCCTGCCGGCCGGCTTCGGCGAAGGGATCACCGGGCGGATTGCCTTCTGGATCGCCTTTGCCTTTACCCTTTTCCAGCTCTGGACCGCCGCCTATGGCACGCTTGCGAGCCAGATCGTCCGCGCCATGCATGTGGGCTTCCTGCTGCTGCTCGGTTTCGTGCTGATCGGCAATCTCGTCGCCAAGACGAAAGCCGGCAAGATCTGGTTCTGGGCGCTCGGCATCCTCGGCTTTCTCACCGGCATCTACAATTGGGTGTTCTATACCGACCTCATCCAGCGCAGCGGTTTCCTGACGACGCCTGACCTCGTCATCGGAGCCGTGCTGATCGTGCTTGTCTTCGAAGCGGCGCGGCGGCTGATGGGCCTGCCGCTGACGATCATTGCCGCCATATTCCTCGCCTATTGCTTTTTCGGCCAATACGCCCCCGGCCCGTTCATCCATCGCGGCTACGATTTCGAGCAGATCATCGAGAATTTCGCCTACGGTACCGAGGGTATCTACGGCACGCCGATCTACGTCTCGGCGGCCTATATCTTCATCTTCGTGGTCTTTGCAGCCTTCCTCGAACGCGCCGGCATGCTGGCTCTGTTCAACGATTTCGCACTCGGCCTGGTTGGCACCTGGCGCGGCGGACCGGCGCAGGTCTGCGTCATGTCCTCGGCGCTGATGGGCACGATTTCCGGCTCCGGCGTCGCCAATGTCGTCGCGTCGGGCCAGTTCACCATTCCGCTGATGAAGCGTTTCGGTTTCCGCTCCGCCTTTGCGGGCGGCGTCGAGGCGACGTCCTCGATGGGCGGGCAGATCATGCCGCCGGTCATGGGTGCGGTCGCCTTCATCATGGCCGAGACGCTCAACGTCTCGTACGCGGAGATCGTCAAGGCGGCCATCATCCCGGCCGTGCTCTATTTCGGTGTCTGTTTCTGGATGGTGTTCCTGGAAGCCGGCAAGGCCGGCCTCAAGGGCATGAACAAGGCCGACCTGCCGAACCCCTGGGCTGCAGTCAGGGAGCACTGGCCGCTGATCCTGCCGCTCGCCGCCCTCGTCTACCTGCTGTTTGCCGGTTATACGCCGATCTTTGCCGGTACGATGGGCCTGGCGCTGGTCATCGTGCTGATCCTCGGCATGCCGCTTGCCGCAAGCATCGGCCCGCTTGCCTTCCGCCTCGTCTTCTGGGTCGTGCTCGGCATCGCCGCCGCCTCGTTCCTGCGTTACGGTGTGAACTTCCTGGCGATCGTCATCCTCGCCCTGATCGCCGGCTGCTTCTTCGTCAAAGGGGGGCACGAGACGCTGGCGATCTGCCGCGACGCGATGGCGGAGGGCGCCAAGAACGCGCTGCCGGTCGGCATCGCCTGCGCCATCGTCGGCATCGTCATCGGCACGCTGACGCTCACCGGCATCGCCTCGACCTTCGTCGGCGCAATCATCCGTGTCGGCGAGCACAACCTGTTCCTGTCGCTGGTGCTGACAATGATCACCTGCCTGGTCCTTGGCATGGGCATCCCGACAATCCCGAACTATATCATCACCTCGTCGCTTGCCGGGCCGGCGCTGCTCGAACTCGGCGTTCCGCTGATCGTCAGCCACATGTTCGTCTTCTATTTCGGCATCATGGCGGATCTGACCCCGCCGGTCGCGCTCGCCGCCTTCGCGGCCGCGCCGATGGCCAAGACTTCCGGGCTGAAGATCGGCGTGGAGGCTACCAAGCTCGCAACCGCCGGCTTCGTCGTGCCCTTCATGGCCGTCTATACGCCGGCGCTGATGCTGCAGGATCCGGGTGCGATTGCCGCCGCGTGGGGTTATCCGGTCGAAGTCGCCTACGTCTTCCTGAAAGCCTGCTTCGGCATCGCGCTCTGGGGCACGGCGGTGGTCGGTTTCCTTTTCGCCCGCATGGTGGCGTGGGAACGGCTGCTCGCCGTGATCGCCGGCGCAAGCCTGGTTGTTGCGCTTCCCTGGACCGACGAACTCGGCTGGACCCTCGGCATCGTCGTTGTCGCACAGCACTGGTGGCGCAACCGCAATGCGCCGGCCGCACCGGCGCTGACATGAGCGCCGGGCAATGAGCCTCTGTATCCTGGCGGGCGGCAAGGTGACCGCGCTCGCTCTCTCGATGTTCACGCTCTCCTGGACCCATTCGGTGCAGAAGACCGAATGGCGGGAGACCTGGGCGGTAACGCCGACCGGGCTGGAGCTTCGGCAGGCGGAGGTCAAAGGCTCCGGGGCAGGCATGGAGCCCGGGGCGGATGCGGTGCTGAAGGATGGCTGGTGGGTGTGGCACCCGGCGCTGCCACCGCAGGAACGCATTTCACTGGCGGCGTCCGGCCTGACGCCGAGCGGGTGGAGGCTGTGTCATACGGGTGGATGTATGGAACTTGGGGCGACGGCAGGGGATGCGGTCGTGCTGAGCAGGTGCCCCTGAAGCTCTCGACCAAATCCGGCGGTTCCACTATATTACCCGCATGGACAAGGATCTGGTCATCGCCAAGCTGAGGGCACATGAGGCCGAGCTGCGCGCCGCGGGTGCGGAGCATGTGTCGATCTTTGGCTCGGTGGCCAGGGGCGAAGCGACGACGGAGTCCGATCTCGATATTCTTGTCAAATTTTCCGAGCCCGTAATACAATCGGGTTTCGGCTACTTCAGTGCGCTGGCAGGCTTGCAGGAACGCATTGCCGAAATCACGGGCGCCTCTCACGTAGACATAGTGGCCGAGCCGGTGCGCAAGGAGCGTCTCCGGCGGAACGTCGAGCGGGATCGTGCCGTTGCCTACTAAGCGACCCCTCACTCGACTGCGTGATATCGCCGAGAATAGTGAGGCCATCCTCGAATATACCCGAGGAATGGATTTCGAAAGTTTCCTGAGGAACCGCTTGGTGCGTGACGCTTCGGAACGCTGCCTAGCACGCATCTCAGAGGCGGCGGTAAAATTAGGGCCGGTGGCCGAAGACCTTTTGCCCCAGCATAGCTGGCGGGATATCAGGAATTTCGGCAACATACTTCGGCACGAATATGAAGACGTTCTGGACGATGTGACATGGGCGATCATCACGCGACATCTTCCTCCCCTCCTCCTTGAACTCGAAATATTCCTCGCCCGATATCCCGAAGACCAGGAAACACTGTAGCGAGTCCCTTCATGTCCTTCTTCCCCGGAAACGACCCGGTCGCAGGCGACGCCTTTGCCTGCGATGGGATCGAGAACCTGATCATTCCGCGCACCAGCGATATTGGCGGGTTTTCGGTGCGGCGCGCTTTGCCAAGCCGACAGCGACGGCTGGTGGGACCGTTCATCTTTTTCGACCGGATGGGGCCGGCGCTGCTGCGCGCCGACGAGGCGCTCGACGTCAAGCCGCATCCGCATATCGGGCTTTCCACCGTCACCTACCTGTTCGACGGCGAGATCAAGCACCGCGACAGCCTCGGCACCGAACTGGTGATCCGGCCGGGCGACATCAACCTGATGACTGCCGGTCGCGGCATCGTGCATTCGGAACGCACCCCGGAAAACCTGCGCGGCCACCCCATGTCGGTCTCCGGCCTGCAGACCTGGCTGGCCCTGCCTGACGACAAGGAGGAGATCGATCCGGCCTTCTCCCATACGGGCAAGGAGAACATGCCGGTTATCGATGCGGACGGGGCAAGCGGCCGGGTGGTGATCGGTGCCTTCGAAGGCCTCGGCTCGCCGGTCTCGACCTTTACCGACACGCTCTATGTTGATCTCCGCCTGGAAGCGGGCAAACGCTTCCCGTTCGCTGCAGCGCATGAGGAGCGGGCGGTCTACATTCTTTCCGGCGAGCTGGTGGTGTCGGGCGACCGGTTCGCGGCCGACCAGCTTCTCGTCTTCCGGCCTGGCGACAATATCACGCTCGAAGCCGGCGCGATGGGTTGCCACCTGATGCTATTCGGCGGGGCGGCGCTGAACTCCAAGCGCTATATCTGGTGGAATTTCGTTTCCTCCTCCAAGGAACGTATCGAAAAGGCAAAAGATGAGTGGCGCACCGGCCATTTCGACATCGTGCCGGGGGACGAGGAGGAGTTTGTCCCCTTGCCCACGGCCTGAAATCGGTTAGAACCGGAGGTCATGCAACTTGAAAAAGCCTGCTTTCTTCTCATCTTGGGGAGGAACACGCTTCCGGAAAAGAGCAGAAAAGGCCACCATCCGTGACATCAATCCCCGCCACGCCACTGCTCGACAAGGTCAAGCTTCCTGCCGATCTTCGCCAGATCGAAGACCGCGACATGCCGCAGCTTGCCCGAGAATTGCGCGACGAGATGATCGATGCGGTGTCGCGGACCGGCGGCCATCTGGGTGCCGGCCTTGGCGTCGTGGAACTGACGATCGCCATCCACAAGGTGTTCAACACGCCGGATGACAGGCTGATCTTCGATGTCGGCCACCAGTGTTATCCGCACAAGATCCTGACCGGCCGGCGCGACCGCATTCGCACGCTGCGCCAGGAGGACGGGCTTTCCGGCTTCACCCGCCGGGCCGAAAGCGAATACGATCCGTTCGGCGCCGCACATTCCTCGACGTCGATCTCCGCGGGCCTCGGCATGGCGGTGGCGGCCGATCTCTCCGGCTCGAAGCGCAACGTGATCGCCGTCATCGGCGACGGCGCGATGTCGGCCGGCATGGCCTATGAGGCACTCAACAATGCCGGCGCGCTCGACGCGCGGCTGATCGTCATCTTGAACGACAACGACATGTCGATCGCCCCGCCGACCGGCGCGATGAGCGCCTATCTGGCCCGTCTCGCCTCCGGCCGCACCTATATGGGTTTTCGCGACCTCGGCAAGAAACTGACCGCCTATCTCGGCAAGAATGTCGACCGGGCGATCACCCGCGCCGTCGAGCATGCGCGCGGGTACGTTACCGGCGGCACGATGTTCGAGGAAATGGGCTTCTACCATATCGGCCCGATCGACGGTCATTCCTTCGACCATCTTTTGCCCGTACTCCGCAACGTGCGTGACAACGCCCGCGGCCCGGTGCTGATCCATGTGGTGACGCAGAAGGGCAAGGGTTATGCGCCGGCAGAAGCCGCCGCCGACAAATATCATGGTGTCAACAAGTTCGACGTCATCACCGGCGCGCAGGCGAAATCGAAGCCGAACGCACCGAGCTATACGAGCGTGTTCGGCGAGGCGCTGGTGCAGGAAGCTGGGCTCGACGAGAAGATCGTCGGCGTCACCGCCGCAATGCCGAACGGCACGGGCATCGACAAGCTGGCGGATGTTTTCCCGGCCCGCACCTTCGATGTCGGCATCGCCGAGCAGCATGCGGTGACGTTTGCTGCTGGCCTTGCGGCGGAAGGCTACAAGCCGTTCTGCGCCCTCTATTCGACCTTCCTGCAGCGCGGTTACGACCAGGTCGTCCACGACGTGGCGATCCAGGGCCTGCCGGTGCGCTTCCCGATCGACCGCGCCGGTTTCGTCGGCGCCGACGGGCCGACCCATGCGGGATCGTTCGACACAGCTTTCCTCGCCACCCTGCCGGGCATGGTGGTGATGGCTGCCGCCGACGAGGCGGAGTTGAAGCACATGGTGCGCACCGCCGCCGCCTATGACGAAGGCCCGATCTCCTTCCGTTATCCGCGCGGCGAAGGTGTGGGCGTAGAACTGCCGGAACGCGGCCAAATTCTCGAAATCGGCCGGGGCCGGGTGGTCAAGCAGGGCGCCAAGGTGGCCCTGCTCTCTTTCGGCACGCGCCTCAAGGAATGCCTGCTGGCGGCCGAGGATCTCGATGCCGCCGGGCTTTCGACGACAGTCGCGGATGCACGTTTCGCCAAGCCGCTGGACCAGGACCTGATCCGCCAGCTCGCCCGCCATCATGAAGTGCTCATCACCATCGAGGAAGGTGCGGTCGGCGGCTTCGGCAGCCATGTTCTGCAGTTCCTGGCGACCGAGGGCCTGCTCGACAACGGGCTGAAGATCCGCTCGCTGGTGCTGCCGGACATCTGGATGCAGCAGGCAAGCCCGGATGCAATGTATGCGAAGGCCGGTCTCGACCGCGCCGGCATCGTTTCGACCGTCTTCAGGACGCTCGGCCAGCCGCAGATCGGCGTCGGTTTCGCTGGCTGAGCGTATCCGTCGGGTTCTCCCGGACTAGAAGCCGAGGCGGCTTAGTGGGCCTATGATCTTGCGATAAAGCAGCGGCGGCGTGAAATCGCGCAGCACGTCGCGGCGGATTTCGGCATAGTCCTTCTTATCCGCCGAATTCGGACGCGGTTTGAAAAGCGTCGAATGCGACTTGCGGGAATCGTCCCAGGTCGCGGTGTAATAATAGAGGGCGATCGAGTCCCTCGTCTTGTCTTCCGGATGGTTCACGACACTGGGGTTGCCGTGGAAGGAGTCCGACGTGGTCGAAAAGGTGACCATGCGGTTGAACAAGGGGGTGAAACTGTGCACCTTGCCCTTCATCTCCTTGTCCCAGATTTCGAACGAACCGCCCCACTCCTCCCGCCAGCCCTTGTTGAGATAGATCAGCGTGTTGAGCCGGCGCTCGACCCTCATCTTGGAATGAAGGTTGAAATCCGCATGGATATCGAGATGCCCGCCGTTGGCGGTCTCGTGGACGCCGGCGCCAAAAAAGAACGGGTCGGGGATCAATCCCTCGATGCCGGTCATCTCCTCCAGGAAGAGGATGAAAGGGCGCGAATTCAGCGCATAGAACAGGTTCCTGGTGTAGGTCGGAAGCCGCTCCGGAGCATAGGAGACCTTCTTGTTCTCCTGCGCCCTCGCAAAAGTCGTCTCCTTTTCGGGACGGTTCTTGAGGTCGGTCAGGACGTTTTCCAGAACTTGCTCGGGCAGGAAATTGTCGATGCAGATATGCGGATAGGGCGATGCCGATTGGTAAGCCTCAGCATAGTTCCGGGCCATCGAGCGAGCGGCATCAACATCTGCCAGAAGAGTATCCGCATCAATCGGATATACCGAATGCGCCATTGCATTTCCCCAACTTATACTTCGGCCAGGGTGTCATATTTTGGGGACGGCGCAAGTATGACAAAAGACCATGCTTCAAAAGCCTTAGTCTCCAGAGGTTTCCAATCAAGCCTCTCGTTTTTAAACCCCACTTAAAATCAATAAATTCAGGCAAGGGTGCGTCGCAACACGGGATTCCTTTTCCAAAACACGGCTCCGAAGCAGTATCTTCCTACGTCGAATGAAGTAATGGGGTCCAATCGAGGGGACGGTCGTTAAATCCGCTCGCCCTCGATCACCATGTCGAACTGAACGACATTGGAATAGATCGGCGTACCGACGTCCATGGCGTAACGCGAGCGGTAGATCTTGCCGCTGACGTTGAAGCCTATCTTTCGGCCGTTCCAGGAGGTCAGCTTCACATCGAAGATTTCGGGTGAGCTATGCCCCTTGGCGGTCAGCGTGCCGGTGATGCGGGCACTGTCCGGACCGGTCTGTTCGATCCTTTCCGAACGGAACGAGATCGTCTCGAAATGTGCGGAATCAAAGACGGCGCCGGAGCGCAGGAAGTTATCGATGCGGTCCTGGCCGGTGCTGACACTTTCCGGCTTCAGGTCGAAATTCACCATTGAATGGGTGAGATCGCCGGCTTTCAGGTTGAACGTGCCCGAAAACTTGCCGAACTTGCCCTTGATGCCGCCGCCGCCGACCTGGTCGACGGCGAAGGCGATGCGGGAGCCGGACGTGATGGCATAACGCCCCGCCGCCTCCGTGAGACTGGGGACGTCGACCGCCGAAAAGCCGGCCTGCGGAAGCGACATGGCGAGCAGTATCGCTGCGATGACTGTTGTCTTGCGGGTCATGGTCCCGGCTCCTGGATTGACGTTTTGACGGTGCGGCGCCGGCTGCCGAGCATGCGGGCGAGCACGTCGTCGTGTCTGGCATAGTGGTGGTAGAGTGCGGCGGCGGAATGCAGGAAAACGAGTGCCAGCGTCGAATAGGCGAGAACCGCATGGACGGTCGTCCACCACGCCTCGGCGGCTTCCGACTTCGGCACCGGAAGATGCGGAATGACGACGAGGTTGAACGCGAAGGTGGGAATTTCGAGCGGCGATACGGAAGCGATCATCCAGCCGGCCACCGGCACCACCACCGCCAAGGTCAGCAGCAGATAGTGCATCACATGGGCCGAGCGACGTTCCAGGGCACTCAGACTTTCCACGGGCTTCACGCGCATGGCGGTCAGCGAACGAACCAGCCTCACGGCGGCCAGCAGCAGTGCCAGCATGCCGAAGGACTTGTGCCACTGGAAGAGCGAGAACTGCAGGGCGGGATCGATCGATCGGCGGGTCATGACAAAGCCGAGGGCCAGCAGGCCGAGGATCAGCATCGCGATCAGCCAGTGCAGAACGATCGCGACAAGATCATAACCATCGGCGGAGCGACGCGGCATGGGATGTTTCCGGAATTCCTTGGCAATTCACAAGCGGAAACATCGTACTTTCCAACCCGACCGGCAAGCGCCGCCGCGATCACGGTCATTCAATATTATTGAATAGGGATTTGTGCCGCCGTTACTGGTCAGCAGCCGTCAGGAACAGGATATTCAAGTCCTTTTCCGGATAGAAGTCGTCGGCAGTCATCTCGAAGGTCGTGGGGCCGACCTTCTTGATGCCGTTGCCGCAGAAGCTGACGTAGTCCTGCGCCCTGCCCTTGTCGATCGTCAGCTTGAACTTGCCGATCGAGCCGCCCCAGTTGGCGCCGGTGGTGAGGATATACGACACCCATTGCTCGGTGTAGTTCGGACCGTTTTTCCCAGCCGCCGCTTCGAGCTTTGCGGCGGTCTTCATGAAGGCGGCGTCGATGCAGTAGCGCTCGGCATAGTCCTTATAGTTCGTCGCCGGCTTGCCCTGGTCGATGAAGGTCATGGCGACAGTGCCGCCGACGCTCGGCTTGTAGCGATGACTGACGCGGACGGGCTTGCCGGCCGGGAACTTGGTCTTCCACCAATAGACCGAGCGCAGCGTCCAGGCGGGCGTCAGATCCTCCTGCCAGCCCTTGCCGGCGTCGTAGCGGTTGACGAACACCAGCCCTTCGGCGATCCAGGCCGTCTTCACCTCCTCGGGCAGGGCCTTGAGCGCGGCGAGCGTCCGGTCGCTGTAGGGGAGAAGCGGAATGTTGCGCGTCACGAGCTCGTCGGTGCGGTCGACGCCGGCCGCCAGCACCCGCTGCTGCAGGTCCGGCTTGATCTGCCGGCTGTCCTGCACGACCGAAAAGCCAAGGAAATTGTCGGCGTCGGTATCGTCGAGCGCGATATTGCTGTCCATGCTGCCGGTGATATCCGGCATCGGGAAGGCGATGACGCTTTCGACGTCCTTGTCGCTGGTGTTCTTGAAGACGTAATCGACCAGCACTTCCTCGCGGGAAATGTAGAGTTGCTCCTCGGCCATGGTGACATCGGAGGTCTGAACGTAGATCAGCCCGCCCGTCTTCAGCTCCGCCATGGAATCGTTGGCGAATACCGGGTTCGAGACAAGCAAAAGCCCGCCGATCAGCAAGGTCCACCGCATTTCCGTCCCTCCGGTTCGTCGCCGTCTTTCCGGCCGCCGGACGATAGACGCAAATGCTGAAACAGAGAAGGCAGGCCGGATGGTCTTCCGGCCTGCCTCTGAGATCGAGCCATATGGAGGGATCAGAATTCCGACCACTCTTCCTTCACGGCCGCAGCGCTCGCCGTCTTGCCGGAAAAGGCGCGGGCGACAGTGGAACGCAGGGCGTTTGCCGGCGATGCCACGGGACGGGCTGCGGACGGGGCCGCGACCGGACGAGAGATCCGGGCCGCCGGCGTACCGCCGAAGTTGAACTGCCTCAGCAGGGCATCCAACGCCTGGGCTTCCTGGGCAAGCTTGTGGCTTGCCGCGTTCTGCTCTTCGACCATGGCGGCGTTCTGCTGCGTGCCCTGGTCCATTGCGTTGACCGAAGTGTTGATCTCCTGGAGGCCAGTCGACTGCTCGCGGGTGGAAATGACGATGGCGGAGAGGTGCTGGTTGATCTGCTGCACCTCACCGACGATCGCTTCCAGCGCCTGGCCGGTCTCGCCGACCAGGGCAACGCCCGCATCCACCTGCTGGCTGGAGGTGGTGATCAACGCCTTGATCTCCTTTGCCGCATTGGCGGAGCGCTGGGCGAGCTCGCGGACTTCCTGTGCGACGACCGCGAAACCCTTGCCCGCTTCGCCGGCACGGGCCGCCTCAACGCCCGCATTGAGCGCGAGCAGGTTGGTCTGGAAGGCGATGTCGTCGATGACCGAGATGATATTGCTGATCTCGCCGGACGACTTCGAGATCTGCTCCATCGCAGAGACCGCGCGGCGGACCACCTCGCCCGATTTCTCGGCACCAATACGGGTACGCTCGACGCGCTGGCCGACGTCTTCTGCACGGCGGGCCGATTCCTTCACCGTCGTCGTCACCTGTTCGAGCGCGGCGGCTGTCTCTTCGACGGCTGCGGCCTGCTGTTCGGTGCGGCGGCCGAGATCGTCGGCCGCGGAGCGGATTTCGCCGGCGCCGGAGCTGATCGCCGACGCGTTCTCGCCGACCGCCTGGAGGGCTGCCTGGAGGCGGCCGAGTGCCTGGTTGAAGTCGGTGCGCAGCCGGTCGAGATTGCCGGAGAAGGGCTTTTCGATGCGGTAGGCGACATCGCCGTCGGCAAGGCTTGCAAGGCCGGTGGCAAGCGCGTCGATCGCAAATTCGATATTGGCGGCTTCGCGTGCCTTCTGGGCGTCGTTGTCGAGACGTTCGCGCTCGCTGGTGTCGCGCAGCATGTCGGCATCGCGGGCCAGACGCTGCTTCTCGATCGCCGCATCCTTGAAGACCGTGACGGCCTTGGCCATGCGGCCGACTTCGTCGCCGCGTTCGAGAGCCGGAACCTCGATGTCGTGATTGCCGCCTGCAAGGCTGGTCATGGCATCCGTCATGCCGACGATCGGCTTGACGATGGCGCGCGACAGGGCAAGCACCAGGGCAACCGCGATCAGGCCGGCAATGCCGCCGCCGAAGAGAAGCGTCAGCAACAGGTCGGTGTGGGCGCTGGTCTGGGTTTTGACCATGGCGGTGGAGAGGTCGAAAGCCTGCTTCTTGATCTTCGCGGCAGCCTCGCGGAAGACGTCAAGCTGGCCCTTCGACTGGTTGCGGCCGATCTCGATGACTTCATCGATCGGCTTGCTGGTGTTCTTGCGCGCATCGAGCTGCGGAACGGTGAGCTGGGTGTGGAAGACATCGGCTGCGGCCCGCATCGCATCGAGCGAAGCCAGCATATCCGGCATGCCGACAGCGGCCTTCTTGGCAGCGTCGATCGCCGCAATCATCTTCTCGCGGTTGTTGAAGACGTCCGCATAGGTGCTGTCGCTCTTGAAGAGCAGGAAGCCGCGCTGATTGACGGCCTGTTCCAGCATGGCTTCGAGCGCCGCGTCCACATGCATCAGGATAGTCTGGGAGACGACCTGCTGAGCGGAAGACCGACTCGATTTCAGCGCCTGCCAATAAACGCCGGCGGATGCCAGCAGACAGACCGACATCAACGCCGCAAAGGTGATGATCAGCTTCTTGTTCAGGGATAGGTTTTTAAGCGACATCAGTGGCTTCCGCTCTCGGTTGAAACAGCATTGGACATCTCCTCCAGCCTGGAGAGAATCCCAACATGATTAAAATTTGATTGAACGCGGCCGAGAGTTTTCGTGGATCAAGCCCCTTGCAAGCAAGGCGATAGGCAGGCATTGACTGCGTCCATGTCCTCAACTCCCGAAAACCAACGCCTCGACCAGCTTCTCGTCTCGCTCAATCTCGTCGCGAGCCGGGCCCGTGCGCGCGACGCGATCGCCCGCGGCACCGTCACCGTCAACGGCCGTGTCGTCACCAAACCGAGCCTCACCTTCCCGCCCGACGCGAAACTCACCATCGACGACCCGGCGCAGGATTACGTGTCACGCGCGGCGCTGAAGCTCGTCGCGGCACTCGATCACTTCAAGCTCGACCCGGCCGGCCATGACTGTCTCGATATCGGCGCCTCGACCGGCGGCTTTACCGAGGTGCTGATCATGCGCGGCGCAGAGCATGTCACCTCGATCGACGTCGGCCACGGGCAGATGCATCCGCGGCTGCTCGCCGAGCCGCGCGTCACCAATATCGAAGGCCTCAACGCCCGTTATCTGACCGCCGAGGATTACGACGACCGCGAGATCACCTTCATCGTTTCCGACGTCTCGTTCATTTCCCTGAAGCTGGCGCTGGCGCCGGCCCTCGATCTTGCCGAGCCCGGCGCGCATTGCGTGCTGCTGGTCAAGCCGCAATTCGAGGCCGGACGCGATGCGATCAGCAAGGCCGGCCTGCTGAAGGAGCCGGAGACGGCGCCGCAGGTGGCGGCCGAGCTCGAACGCTGGCTGGTCGAAGAGATGGGCTGGGTGAGCCTCGGACTGATCCCTTCCCCGATAGCCGGCGGCGACGGCAACCAGGAATACCTGCTCGCAGGCCGCAAGCCCGGTGAACCCTCATGAGCACGGTCACCGTCACGATCAATCGGCTCGGCGCCCAGGGACACGGCATCGCCAACGGCGAAGACGGCCCCGTCTACGTGCCCTATGCGCTGCCCGGCGAAACGCTGGCGATCGCCCGGAACGGCGACCATGGCACGGTCATGTCGACCTCCAATCCCTCGCCGGACCGGGTGACACCGGCCTGTCGCCACTTCGGACCGGACAGCGACGCCTGTGGCGGCTGTTCGCTGCAGCATCTGGCGGACGCGCCCTACCACGCCTTCAAGCGCAATCTCGTCGTCGAAGCGCTGAAATCCAAGGGCCTGACGCCCGAGGTCGGGGAACTGGTGATCGCGCATCCCGGAGAGCGTCGTCGGGTGGTATTTTCCGCCCGCAGGACCGAGAAGGAATTCCTGCTCGGCTTCAACCGCGCCGAGACCAACCATATCGTCTCGATCGTGGAATGTCCGATCGCCTCACCGGGCATCGTTGCCCGGCTCGAGGCCATCCGCGCGGTGGGCAAGGCGCTGGCGACCGGCTCGGAGACATTCCGCATCGCGGTTCTCGAAACGCTTGCCGGCCTCGACCTTGCCGCGGAGGGGCTGAAGCCGCTCGACGACAAGCAGCGACGGCTGGTCACCGAGACCGTGCTGGCGCTGAAAAACATCGCGCGGGTTTCTGCCAATGGCGAGATCGTCATCGAACTGCAGAAGCCGCTGGTGGATTTCGGCGGCGTCAAGGTCTCCCCGCCGCCCGGCGCCTTTACCCAGGCGACGAAACCGGCAGAAGACGCGATGGCCGAACTGGTGCTCTCGCATGTCGGCAAGGCCAAGCGCGTGATCGACCTGTTTGCCGGTTCCGGCACGTTTTCGCTGAGGCTTGCCCGCATCGCCAAGGTGCATGCGGTCGAAGGCGACGAGAAGTCGGTCAGAGCGCTCGATCACGCAGCCCGCAACACGCAGGGACTGAAGCCCGTGTCAGTGGAGAAGCGCGACCTGTTCCGCCGGCCGATGATGGTGTCCGAACTGAAGAACTACGACGCCGTCGTCTTCGATCCGCCGCGCGCCGGCGCCGAAGTCCAGATGCAGGATCTCGCCCGTTCGAGCGTCAAGACGGTCGTTGCGGTCAGCTGCAACCCGCTGACGCTCGCCCGCGACCTCAGAATTCTTGTCGATGGCGGGTACGAGATCAAGGCCGTCACGCCGATCGACCAGTTTCTCTGGTCGCCACATGTGGAAGCGGTGGCCCTGCTGCGAAAATAGGGCGCCTCGCACGGCCATCACAATCCTTGATTGCATTCGATTGGTTTGCATCCAAGGGTTAAGGTGGCATCTTTCGATGCAACCATCAGCCGCGAATAATTAGCGGCGATGGTCTTCGAAGGAGGGCAATCATGACAGAATTCGCAATGCATGGACACGGCGTCCGAGGCATGCACTGGGAGACGCTTCAGTCTCTGACCGGGCATGGGGATCCCGGCAAATTCGGGCGGATGTTTCCGAAGCTGGATCCGCTCAATGTCGACGACGATATCCTGATCGAACTCGCCCGCGCGATGAAGGAGCCGGGGGATCCGGGTAAAAACCCCGATCCCGCGGGAGACAACAGGAACATCCCGGCAGGCTTCACCTATTTCGGCCAATTCGTCGATCACGACATCACGCTCGACACGACGCCGCTCGATCAGCAGAAGGCTGATCCGCTGGCGACCAGGAATTTCAGAAGTCCGGCACTCGATCTCGATTCACTCTACGGGGACGGCCCGGGCATCCATCCCTATCTCTACCAGCGCGATCCGGTGAGTTTCAGGATCACCCCGAAGCTGCTGGTCGGGCATGCGGCGGAATCTCCCGACAACGTGCCGGGCAAGAAAATCCCGTCCCTGCCGAACGATCTGCCACGCAACCAGGTCGGCCACGCATTGATCTTCGACGAACGCAATGATGAAAACCTTCTGGTGGCGCAGACACACCTGCTGATGATCAAGTTCCACAATGCCGTCGTCGACTGGGTCAAGGAGCAGCAACCCGGTCTGGATGGAACCGCACTTTTCAAGGAGGCGCGGCGCATCGTCACCTGGCACTATCAGTGGATCGTGCTGTTCGACTTCATCGAAAGGCTGACCGAGCCGGGGCTCGTCCGCAAAATCAAAAATGCCGGCCGGCGTTACTACCGGTTCGTCGAGACGCCCTATATGCCCGCGGAGTTTGCGGCGGCGGCCTACCGTCTCGGCCATTCGATGGTGCGCGAGACATACAGCCACAATCACGTCTTCCATCCCGGCCCCGGCGCGATTGCCAATGGTACGCTTCCGCTGCTCTTCTTCTTCACCGGCAAGTCGGGCAAGATCGTCGGCGAACTAGATCCGGATCCTTCGGATTTCCCGCTCAATCCGCAGGTCGCCCTTCCGTCCAACTGGGCGATCGACTGGCGGCGGTTCTTCGATATCGAGGGAACCGACAATCCCGATTTTGCCTTCAACTTCTCGCGGCGGCTGGACCCGTTCATCACGCCTTCGCTTCATGCACTTCCCGGACTTCGGGAGGATCCGACCGAGACCGAGAAGCGCGAAGCCAATCTCGCCTTCCGCAACCTGAGGCGCGGCGTGCAGATCGGCCTGCCATCCGGCCAGGATGTCTGTCGGGCCATCGGTCTCGCGCCGATGACGCCGGAGCAGATCGCCAGGGGCGAGGATGGCGAAGTTGCGGAGCGGCACGGTCTGCACATCAAGACGCCGCTCTGGTACTACGTGCTCAAGGAGGCGCAGCACTACCACCAGGGCGAACGCCTGGGGCCGATGGCATCGACCATCGTCGCCGAGACGTTCCTCGGCCTCGTGCACGGGGACCACGAATCGTTCCTGTGGCTGCGTTCCAATTGGAAACCGGAGCTACCTGGGGCCACTGCCGGCCACTTCACCATGGCCGACCTGATACGCTTCGTGGGGGATATCAACCCGATCGGCTGAAATGGGGGACGACGGCTTGGCGGGTGACCGCCGAGCCTCTTACCGATCCAGATCGAGCGTGCCGCTACCCACCACGCCGGAGCAGCGGCAGCGGCCGCCGACGCGGCCCGGTTCGGCGTTGCAGACATAGGGACGACGGCGATCCATGCTCGGCGGCGGGGAGACGACGCAGACATAACGCTGCGGGCGGGGGCGATCCCTATCGCGGTCACGATCGCGATACCGGTCCCCCTCACGATATCGATCACGATCGTCGTCACGGCGGATGATGACGCCGTTCGGGCCGATGGTGACGGAGGGGCTCTGCGCGAGTTGCAGCGGCTGGCTCTGCAATGGGAATGCCAACGTCTCGGCCTGCGCCGGCGCTATTCCCAGAAGCAATACGAGCAAGCACGACCAGAAACGATACGACATTCTTTCCTCCCAGGTTATGGAGGCAATCTAGCGCTGAAGTTGCGTCAAAAGAAGACGGGAGCAGAGTTTCCCACGGGACACCGTTAACGCCGCATGAAAGCCTCGAAGGCGGCTCGCGCCTCGGCGCTTTTGAGCTGGGCGGAAAAATGCACCAGTTCCTCATCCATGCGGGCGAGCACCGCGTCGCGCGGGCCGCGCACCAGGTCGCGGGCGATCTTCAGGGCCTGCGGCGGCTTCTTCGCAAGGCTTACGGCAAGCGCCAGCGTCTCCGCCTCCACCGTCTCGGGCTCGACGATCTTCCAGATCAGTCCGGCATCGAGCGCGGCCGCCGCCGAAAAACCCTCGCCCGCCACCAGCATGGCAAAGGCGCGCTGGTGACCGATAACCTTCGGCGCCAGCAGGCTGGAGGCGGCTTCCGGCACCAGCGCCAGATCGACGAAGGGCGTCTTGAACAGGCTGCGGGCGGAAGCGACCGTGAGATCGCAATGCATGTTCAGGGTGGTGCCGATACCGATCGCCAGGCCATCGACACCGGATACCAGCGGTTTTTCGGCCAGCGCCAGCGCCTTGATGAAGACGGCGGCGGCCGGCGCCTCCTTCGATCCGGACATCGCATAGACCAGGAAATCGCCCATGTCGTTGCCGGCGGAGAAGCAACCTTCGGTGCCCAAGAAGGCGACGGCGCGGATGGCGTCATCGCCGTTGGCCTCTTCGAGCGCCGCGGTCATACGGTTGTACATGGCCGAGGTGATGGCGTTCTTCTTTTCCGGCCGGTTGAAGCGGATGACCATGACGCCGGGCCGGGCCTCAGGACGCTCGACGAGGACGTGGTTGTCGCTCACGGATATCTCCTTCAGGCCAGGATGGCGCGGGCAGCTTCAAGGCTCGCGGCGCCCGAGATGACCCGGTCCTTCAGGGCCGATGTTTCGGCCAGCAGGTTTTCGGCCATGAAGCGGCATAGCGCGACGCGCTTTTCCGGGCCGCCATTGTCGATGACGACAAGCGCGCCCTTGGCGAGGTAACAGCCGGTCAGCACCAGGCCGAACAGGCGCTGATAGGGCGTCGCGCCGGCAAGCGCATCGGCGATCCTGCCGGCGGCTTGCGTTTCCAGCAGCCAGCCGGTGGCGGTTTCGAGTGCGGCGATGGCGGCGCGCAGACGGTCGCCCGTCTCGCCGAATGCCGTATCGTTGGAGGCCGAGACCTTGTCGGCGATCTCCTTCAGCTCCCCGATGAAGCCGCGCACCTGGTCGCCGGCGGAGAGCGGCAGCTTGCGGGTCACGAGGTCGATCGCCTGGATGCCGTTTGTGCCCTCGTAGATCGGCGCGATGCGGGCGTCGCGCAGATAACGGGCTGCGCCCGTCTCCTCGATGAAGCCCATGCCGCCATGCACCTGGATACCGAGCGACGCGACGTCGACGCCGGCGTCGGTCGCGAAGGATTTGGCGATGGGCGTGAGAAGCGCTGCCCGTTCGGTCCAGTGGCGGGCCTCGTCGCCTTCGGTGTGATGCGACATATCGGTCGCGTGGGCGCAGGCGTAGCAGATGGCGCGAGCGCCTTGCGTCAGGGCCTTCATGGTGATCAGGGTGCGGGCGATGTCCGGATGGTCGATGATCGGGCTCATGCCCTCCCCCGACCAGCCGGGCGCCTTGCCCTGGGTGCGTTCCTTGGCAAAGGCGACCGCCTTCTGGGTTGCGGCTTCGGCAATCGCCACGCCCTGCATGCCGACCGCCAGGCGCGCATTGTTCATCATCGTGAACATGCAGGCGAGGCCCTTGTTCTCCTCGCCGATCAGCCAGCCGATCGCGCCCTTGTCATCCTCGTTGCCGGGAGAGAACTTGCCGTCGCCATAGATCATCGTGCAGGTGGGTGAACCGTGGATGCCGAGCTTGTGTTCGATCGAATGGCAGAAGACGTCGTTGCGGGCTTCCAGCGAACCGTCATCACCCACCAGGAATTTGGGGACCAGGAAAAGCGAGATGCCGCGGGTGCCGGCAGGCGCGTCGGGAAGCCGCGCCAGCACGAGATGGATGATGTTGTCGGCGGCGTCGTGTTCACCCCAGGTGATGAAGATCTTCTGGCCGAAAATGCGGTAGGTGCCGTCGTCGCTGCGCTCGGCGCGGGTCTTCAGGACACCGAGATCGGAGCCGGCATGCGGCTCGGTCAGGTTCATGGTGCCGGTCCATTCGCCGGACACCATCTTTGCGAGGTATTTTTCCTTGAGCGCATCGCTGCCGTGGACGACCAGCGCCTCGATGGCGCCCATGGTCAGCGTCGGGGCAAGCGCGAAGGCCATGGAGGCGGAATTCCACATTTCGAGCGCGGCGACGTTGAGCATATGCGGCAGGTTCTGTCCGCCATAGGCTTCCGGCGCGGTCAGGCCGTTCCAGCCACCCTCCCGCCAGTGACGATAGAGTTCCGGCCAGCCGTCCGGCGTTTTTACCTTGCCATCTGCGAGACGGGCACCTTGCGTATCGCCGATCTCGCCGAGCGGCGCCATCTCGTTGCCGGCAAACCGTCCTGCCTCCTCCAGGATCGCCTCGACCAGATCGGCGCTCAGATCACCGAACCTGCCGACCTCAAGGGCGTCCGAGAGGCCCGCCACATGGTTCAGGGTGAAGGCGATCTCCTCGACTGGTGCCTTGTACATGATGCTCCTCCTCGCGGACGCAGTTGCCACTGCCACAACTTAACCGATTCTGCTCCGTCGGCATTCCTCACATGCTTTTTACGTAAACGTAAATGCGATTGTCAATGTTCAGGCCAAGCCAAAGAACACGGCAAGCGACCGGTTGACGGCCACAAATATCTCATCCTCGATCGAGCCGAAGACCTTCCCTATCTTTTCCCGCTTCAGGGTTCTTTTAGACAATGTTGTTGAAACCAGCGTTACACAAGAGGTCTATGGAGTGATGCCTATGCTTTCGGATTCCTCGCCCATGTCCCTCATGAACCCCGCTGTCCCAGGCCTCGTCTGGGCCTATCGCTTCCATCCGGGATCGGCGCCCTGTACCCGGTTGCCGCTCGATGCGGCGCGCAGCGATCTCGAGATCGCAGACGGCTTCCTGTGGCTGCATCTCAACCTCGCTGACAGCCGCGTCAACGCCTTCCTGGAGAACTTTCCAGGCTTGACACCGCCGGCCATCGCCGCACTCACCACCCACGACACGCACGCGGCCGTGACGCTCGACGAACAGCTCGTCTACGGCACGCTGGTCGATTTCCAGCGGGAATTCGACAGCGAGACACGCAATATCGGCTGGCTGCATTTTTTCGTCTCGGACAGGATCATCATCACCACCCGCCTGCAGCCCCTGCGTTCGATCGACCGGGTGCGGGCTGCGATCGAAAAGAACGCCTCGCGCTACATGAAGCCGATCGACGTGTTCGAGACCCTGGTCGCGGAATTCCAGCGCACGCTGATCGCGCTGGTGATGGAGCTGACCGAAGAGATGAACATCATCGAGGATTTCGTCTACGACAATACGCCCCGCGACGAGAGGCGCAGGCTTGCGCCGATCAGGCGAACGGTGGTCAGGCTTCACCGGCACCTGAGGACGGTGCTGACGCTGCTGCGGCGCGCCGCGGCGACCGACGACGATGAGATGCTGCCCGGCTTCGACGACGCCGCCGCGCGGTTGATCGGTCGCCTGGAGGCGGCGGACCACGATGTCTACGCGCTACAGGAACGAGCCCGACTGCTGCACGAGGAAATCGACTCGAAGCTCTCCTCCGAAACCAACCGGCACCTCTACATCCTGTCGCTGATGACCGCCTTCCTGCTGCCGCCGACATTGGTTACCGGCTTTTTCGGAATGAACACCTCGTCGTTACCCTTCGAGGGGAATTCCGGCGGGACGGCCTATGCCTTCGGCCTGATCGGCGTTTCGGTGCTGGCCGCCTGGTGGCTGTTGAAGCGCACCGGAATTCTCTGACCGCTGAACAAATGAAAACCCGCCCGGGCTCGATACCGGACGGGTGGGATAGTGATTATCGGACGCTTAGAAATAAGGCGAGTAGCACGTCTGGCGCGGGCCGTAGTTCGGCTGGAACGAGTTCGAATAGGCGTCGTAGGAGCGGTAACGGTCGGCGCACCATTCGTAATGGCGCGGATTGATATCGTCGCCGCCGCCATAGGCCGGAGCGGGCTCGACATAACGCGGCTGAGCGGCGATGGCGCCGCCGATCAGGGCGCCGGCACCGAATGCTGCCAGCGGGAACCAATAGCCGTTATGGCGGCGATAACCCGGACGGTAGTCGCGATAACCGCGATGCCCACGATACCAGCCGCCGCCATGGCGGCGGTACTGCACGAGGGTGACGCCGGTATTGGCGTCCGTTTCGACGCCGGCGGCCGGAGCGGACGGCAGCGGCATCGCCTGAGCCGGCATCAGAGAGCCGGCGAGAACGGCAACGGAGATGCCCGCAACCGCGATGTTCTTCAAAAGAGTCATGTTAAGTCCCCAGATCCCTTGTCCATGTTTCAATTTTGCCAGGCAATATTTCAATATGCAGCGTATTTTCAGTTTCGCCGCAACCTTAGGAAGTTCATCCTGAATGCGCAATTAACGTGCCCCGCCACGCAGCAAGCCCGGTCGCGGCATATCCGCGACCGGGCTTGGCGTCGAGATGACCAATGCCTGCTTACCTGTAAGGCGAGATGCAGCGTGCCCGCACGCCGGCGCGCGGCGCATAGGTATCGTCCCAGGCCCGGTAGCTGCGATAGCGGCTTTCACACCAGGCGACGTGACGGCTCGAATAACCGCCGCGGTCTGCCTGTATGGCACCACCGATGATGGCACCGGCACCGAAGGCGGCGAGCGGGAACCAGAACCCGTTGTAATAACGGTAGCCGGGCCGGCGATCGCGATAACCGCGATGGCCGCGATACCAGCCATAGCGGTCACGCCGGAAGTCGCGACGATACTGGACATTGGTGATATCGCCGGCGGCCGAAATGCCTGACGGGGCAGCCGGCATCTGAATGGCCTGTACAGGGACGACACCGGCGAAAATCGTCGCAACGGCAACCGCCGCGGCGGTCAGGCGCAAACGAAGAGCATTCATCTTGAGCGTTTCCTCATTCTGATTTTCAATCAGAAAACAACGCCGGATCTCAGATTCCGTTCCTGGCAGGGCAGCCCGGTGCCGATCACGACTTGGCGATCAGGCGACGATCGAGAGTTGCGCCTGGTCGCCCTGCAGCCGGTTGACCATGAAGTTCGAATACCATTCGACGAACTGCATGACGCCGCCCTCGTGGAGCGGCGAATAGGGACCCGGCTCATAGGCCGGCGAGCGAATGCCGAAGGCATTTTCCTCGACGATCTGGCGGTCCTGGTCGTTGGTCATGTTCCAGACATGCGTCAGCTCTTCGAGATTGTAGTCGACACCCTCGACCGCATCCTTGTGAACCAGCCATTTGGTGGTGACCGCCGTTTCCTCCGGCCCAAGCGGGGTGACGCGGAACGAGATCGCGTGGTCGCCGAGAATGTGGTTCCAGCTGCTCGGATAATGGAAGAGCAGCATGGTGCCGATCGAATTGATCGTCACGTCGTCGGAGAGTTGGCGCTGCACGGCGTTGCGGCCGGTCATCGTATAGCTCTCGGCATCCTCGATCAGCGGCATGCGCGCGACGCGGAACTGGCCGGTCTCGTCCATGCGGAACTCGCTCGGCAGACCGGCCTCCTCGCAGCGCTGCCAATGGGCGGCGATGACCGGATCGTCCTTGGCGCCCTGGACGCCGGTCGCGGTCGGCGATTCCGGATAGGTGCGGCAGAGCTCCGGGTGGTTGGCGGCGCAATGGTAACATTCGCGGTTGTTTTCCCAGACGAGCTTCCAGTTGCCCTTCTCGATGATCGTCGACTGGTGCGCGACCTTGGCTTCAGACAGGCGGTGCGGGGCCATATAGGGTTCGATCGCTGCGCGAACCGGGGCGAAATCCGGGGCTTCGTTGGCAAGGCAGATGAAGATATAGCCGGCGACGCTCTCGCAATGGACCTTCTTCATGCTGAACTGGGCCTTGTCGAAATCCTGCCCCATCTGGCGGCCGACCAGAAGCGAGCCGTCCAGCTCGTAGGTCCATTGATGGTAGGGACAGACGAGCCGCACCGCCGAGCCGTGCTCCTTGGTGCAGACGCGGCTACCGCGGTGGCGGCAGGTATTGTGGAGTGCCCGGATCTGGTTGTCGCGGCCACGCACGACGACGACCGGGTAATCGCCGATCTGCAGGGTGAAATAGGCTCCGGCCTTGGGCAGCTCGCAATCATGTCCGACGAACAGCCAGTCGCGATACCAGATCATGTCCAGATCGAGCTTGAAATAGGCGGGATCGGTATAGAAGGGCTGTTCGAGGCTGAAGCCTTCGCGGCGGTTCTTGAGCTGCCGCAGGGCCTGATTGCGAATTTCCATATCATCTTCCTCGTCAATGTGGACAGCGGAAGGACATGGAAATGCCGGCCGGCCCTAAAGCCCGCGCAACACCCTGTCCCGAACGCCCGCCGCGTCCGGTCTTCATTTTTGTCCCGAGGCTGGTTTCCGGGCTGAGGAGCTTGTCCCTTGGGGGACAGGCTCGGCGCCTTCCCGGGCGGCCCTTGCGGCTCTTTCCCAGTGGCTCATGCCGTGCCTTGTTGCTCCACCACCGTTGCGGGGGCAGCGCCGGATTAGGGTTTCTAAAGCCCCCTGCCGGCTTCCCAATTCTCCGCCTTCCCTAGTCAGGCGGCACCTCAAGATCGAGGCGGATATAATCATCGAGCGAGCGTGTCGCATAGGCGACATTGCGACATCGGCAACCGTGTTGGCGACAGCGGCGAAACGGCCCAGAATGCAACACTCCAGCCCCGCGAAAGCGAAACCTGTCATTAAGGGATAAGCCATAAAATCCCGGCTCGAATGGGAGCGATGCCATCGTGCAGGCCAAGGGAAAGATCCGTTATTACAAAGCCCCGCCACCAACGCCTCCGGCGCCGGTGGTGGTAAAGACTGCCTCCCATTCCGAATTCCTCCGGACAGGGCGCATCGCCCGCTACAATCCGATCTGGCTGCCGGAAGAGCGTCGCTATCTCACCCATAGCGAAGTCGCCGAGCGCACGGGCAAAAGGCTCGAGGCCGCCGGGGAAACGAGCCACAACCGGATCAACTCCTTCCACCGCTCGATCAAGTTTCCGAAGATCATCTTTCACCACACGCTCGATGAGCGGCCGCATCTGGGCTATTGCCACGTCACGGCGGCAAGAACGTTTCTTCCGCGCGGCGTCCCGGTGAGCTGGTCGTTCTATATCGCCAACTTCTTCTCCAAGATCGGCGAGGAAGAAACCTTCTTCGAGCATATCAGCCCGGCCTACTCACGCATGTATTTTGCCGTCGCTGTCGAACGCGAGGCAGGCCAGCCGCTGCAGATCAACCGCACGATCCGCAAGAACGGCCTTTTGTTCCAGACCAACGATCCGATGGAAGCCATCAAGAACGTCCTGATGCTCGGCACGTCCAACGAAATGCTTCGCGAGATCATCAAAAAGCTTTGAAGACGCCCCGGGCCGCGTTATTGACGAGCGGATATGACGGCTCAAATCATCGACATCACCCGGGATCATGACGGCGCGCTTGCCCAAGCCTGCACCGTCCTTGCGGATGGACTTCCCGTGGCGATCCCGACCGAGACCGTCTACGGACTTGCGGCCGACGCCACCAATCCCACCGCGATCACCCGCATTTACGAGACCAAGGGCCGGCCGCGCTTCAACCCGCTGATCTGCCATATGTCGGATCTCGACATGGCCGAGCGCTATGCCGTCTTCGATCCGATCTCGCGCAGGCTTGCCGGAGCCTTCTGGCCGGGTCCCCTCACCCTGATCCTTCCCCTGAGACCGGAAAGCGGCATTCATGCGCTGGCGACGGCCGGGCTCGATACGGTCGGCATCCGGCTTCCCAAGGGCTTCGCTTCCGAACTCATCCGCGCCTTCGGCAAGCCGCTCGCGGCCCCCAGCGCCAATACGTCCGGCAAGGTGAGCCCGACCAGCGCGGCCCACGTCGCCGACGACCTGGGCGACAAGCTGCCGTTGATCATCGACGGCGGTGCGGCTCCGGTCGGCGTGGAATCGACCATCGTTCGCGTCGAGGATGGTGTGATCAGGCTGCTGCGGCCGGGCGGGGTAGCCGCGGAAGAGATCGAGAAGGTGACCGGTCTTGCGGTGATCCGGCTGGAGGGACCGGCGGCGATCATCGAGGCTCCCGGCATGCTGGCCTCTCATTATGCGCCGGGTGCTGCGGTCAGGCTCAACGCCGACCATGTCGAGGCGGGCGAAGCATTGATCCGGCTCGGTTCGGCCCCGGTAAAGGGAATGGAGCTCGCCGCAGCGGTTTTTGACCTGAGCCCGTCCGGCGACCTTGCGCAGGCGGCGGCAAACCTGTTCGATTACCTGAAACGCGCCGACGCCACCGGCGCCGCCAGCATCGCCGTCACGCCCATTCCCGACCACGGGCTCGGCGAGGCGATCAACGACCGGCTGGCGAGGGCGGCCGCCCCGCGGGAATAAGCCGGGGGCAAAAGAGGAGGAGACGCTGATGGACATTTCCGGGCCGCAACCAGAACTTCTCGACCGCTTCGCCGCGATCGTCGGCGAAAATCACGTGCTGCGCGATGCCAGCGATCTTGCGCCGCATCTCGTCGAGGGCCGTGGGCTCTACAAGGGTTCTTCGCCGATGCTCCTGAAGCCCGGCTCGGTCGAGGAAGTGTCAGCGATCCTGAAACTTGCGAGCGAAACCGGCACACCGATCGTGCCGCAAACCGGCAATACCGGCCTCGTCGGGGGGCAGACGCCACGCGCCGGTGGCAGCGACCTGATCGTCTCGCTCGAACGGATGAACCGCATCCGAGACGTCGATCCGGTCGCAAACGTGCTGGTCGCCGATGCCGGCGCCATCCTTGCGGACGTGCAGAAGGCGGCGGAAGCCGTCGATCGGCTGTTTCCGCTGTCGCTTGGCTCCGAAGGGTCCTGCCGCATCGGAGGCAACCTCTCCACCAATGCCGGCGGCACAGCGGTACTCGCCTACGGCAATACCCGCCAGCTCTGCCTCGGGCTCGAAGTGGTGCTGCCGACCGGCGAGATCTGGAACGGCCTGCGCCGGCTCAAGAAGGACAATACCGGCTACGACCTGCGCGACCTGTTCATCGGCGCGGAAGGCACGCTCGGCATCATCACCGGCGCGGTGCTGAAACTTTTCCCCCAACCGGTCGGGCATCAGGTCGCACTTGCAGGCCTCAACTCGCCGGCGGATGCGCTAAAACTCTTCGAGCAGGCCTCGAACCTCTGCGGCACGGCGCTGACCGGTTTCGAGCTGATGCCGCGCATCGGCATCGAATTCGTGACCCGGCATATCGAGGGCGTGCGCGATCCGCTCTCCGAGCCGCATCCGTGGTACGCGCTGATCGACATTTCGACCTCGGATTCCGCCGAGACAGCCGAGTCCATGGTGCAATCGCTGCTCGAACAGGGCTTTGAGGCGGGCCTCATCCGTGACGCCGTGATCGCCTCCTCCGTCGCCCAGCAGAAGGCGCTCTGGCATATGCGCGAAAGCATGTCGGACGCCCAGAAACCGGAGGGCGGTTCGATCAAGCACGACGTGTCGGTGCCCGTCTCGAAAATCCCGAGCTTCATGGCAGAAGCCGAGCAGGCGGTGCTGGCGGCCATGCCGGGCGCCCGGGTGTGCGCCTTCGGCCATCTTGGCGACGGCAACATCCACTACAACATCTCGCAGCCTCTCAGCGCCGACATGGCCGCCGACAAGGCGGCCTTCATCGGCCGCTGGCGGGAAATCAACGCGATCGTCCACGGCATCGTGCTCGCCGCCGGCGGTTCGATTTCGGCCGAACACGGCATCGGCCAGTTGAAGCGCGACGAACTCGCCCATATCCGCTCGCCGATCGAGATGGACCTGATGCGGCGCATCAAGCTGGCGTTCGATCCGGCCGGCATCATGAACCCCGGCAAGGTGGTGGCCATTCCATGAGCCAACCGTCGAAGACCACGATCCGGATCGACCTCGACAACGGCGTGCGGCTTGGTCCGGGCAAGGCGCAGCTCCTGGAACTGATTGCTGAACACGGCTCGATCCGGGCGGCGGGCGCCTCGATCGGCATGTCCTACCGGCGGGCATGGCTGCTTGGCGACGAAATCAACCGGATGTTCAAGGAGCCGTCGATCTTTACCCGCCATGGCGGGAAAAGCGGCGGGGGTGCGGGTCTGACCGCATTCGGCCAGGAACTGCTGTCCCGCTACCGGCGGATGGAAAAGGCAAGCCGCGACGCGATGCGCGCAGACCTCGACTGGCTGGAATCGAATACCGATCCGAGCTTCGAAACGGCCGACAAGAGCGACGACACCTGACGGGATCGCCCGCCCTCAGCTCATCCTGATCTGGGACAATGCCCATAGAGTATCCGGGCTGATGCCTGCCGAGCCGCCGCCGCTCAGAATGCTCGCCGGCGATGCCGTAACGGGGCTGTTTTCCAGATCGTACATGATCGTGAAACGCTGCACCAATTTCCTCACCTTTTCGGGATCGGCGAGGTCTTCGAGGTTCAGCTTTTTCTCCACTATCTTGGCCTGCTGGTCGACATCCATGTTGCCGATTTCGGCGGGCAGGCTGAAGGTGACGCGGAAGAATTCCATCAGCGCCTCGTCGCCGAGGATCACGTAAGGGTCGGTGATGCTGTCGGACATGCGCTCGAAATACAGCGCCAACCGGACACCGGGGTTTTCCTCGCCCTGCTGGGTTTCGAGCATCTGGCGGACGTAAAGATCCTGGGTCGCCACGACCTCGCCGCCGTTCTGGGCCTCGCCTGCCGAGCTGCGGTCGATCTCGCCGTTGGAATCGAAATTGAAGGTACCGACGATCTGCGCAAACCGCTTGTCCGTCTGGGTATTCACGAAGCTCTTGGGATCGGCGGGATCCGAATTGAAGGCCTGCTTCAGGAAGTCATCGGTGACCGTCGAAGGGTCTATTCCCTTGGACATCAGCAGGATGTCGAGCGCCTTGCGGTCGGCGAGCAGTTCGTCGCGGCTGCCGATCCGCTGCATCGCGTCGGTATAATATTTCGCCTCGGTCTGGGCTTTCTCCCTGGCCGCCTTGAGTTCATCGCCTTCCATGAACCGGCTTTGGCGCAGGATATAGTCCTTGGCAACGTTGGTGATCGCCGCATTGGACTGGAGCAGCACCTGCCGGGTGACGGCCCCTTTGGTGTCGAAGTTGAAAAACTTGGCGAGCGAGAGGAAGCGTTCGTCCTTCAGCTTGTAAATATAGCTGTTCGGATCGGAAAGATCGCTTTTCAGGGCATTTTTGATCGTCAGTTTCGAAACGGTCGCCGGGTCTAGCCCGACCGCTTCCAGCGCGAAAACCAAGGAGTCTTCGGCGTCCGAGCTCAGGAGATCGTCGAGCGTCTTCACGGCTGTGAGGTCGAGTTTGTAGAACTTGATGGTCTTTTGGAGATCCTCTTCCTGCTTGTCGTCCCAGCGGCTCATATAATTGCTGCGGGTGGAGCTGGTCTGCAATTCATCCTGGGCCTGGCCGGCGGCGACGGTGCCATCGGTATTGAAATTGAAGGCCTTCGCCAGCTCCAGATATTCCGGATTGGTAGCCCCGAAGCGGTTCGCATAGCTGTCGGGGTCGGAGAGATCGCTCGTCAGGATCTGCTCGATCGTCGATTTCACGACCGTGGCCTTGTCGAGATTGAAGGCGACCCGGATATACTTGAGAAGTCGCGGGTCGTCTATCAAGTCGCTGACATTGTCCGCCGTCTTGAGCTCCTGCTCGAAGAGCTCCTGGTTGAACATCGCCTCGGCATGGGTGACACGGGTCTGCTTGTTGAAGAAGCCGCCGACGATTTCCAGCAGCTTTTCCGGCGTGACCGCGCCGCCTGCCGGCACCGAGCCGTCCGCGTTGAAGTTAAAATCCTCGGCCAGCGATTTCATCAGGCCGAGATAGGGCGCATCGGACGCTCCGGCGGCGATAAGCTTTGCAAGTTCGGCGCGCCGCTCGGCCGTCTGGGCGAGCGGCACCAGCCGGCCATCCAGCTCCGTATAGCGTGTCTGTGACGTGGCAAGAGTGTCCTGGTCCTTCTGGATCGCCTCTACCGTCTTGGTCAGCTCCACCTGCATAGCGTCGATCTCGGCCTGGAGGGTCGCCGGGCCGCCATTGTTCAACTCATCCTGCTTGGCGGCGATCTGGGTTTCGAGATCGGTCTTCTTCTGCTGGCCAAGCGTGATCGAGTCCTGCAGAGCGGGAATGCCGGTGCTGAGGCTCAGCCGCTCGGCCAGCTCGCTGTCCTCGGTTTTCATCGCATTATGCTGGTCGAGAGTGTTGCCGTAGGCTGTGTTATAGAAGCTGGTCGGGTCGGCAGGATCGCTGACCAGCACGCCGCGGATCGCATTGTAATTGTAGTATTTCGTATCGATGCCATAGGCGGTGAACAGGTAGTCGCGGAGCCTCGGATTGGCCAGCAGCTGATCGACATTGGTGATATTGCCGGTCTCGCCCAGCATCACCTTGAAATAACGGGTGTCGGCCTCGAGCGTATCGTTCTGGGCGGCGATCGTCTGGTCATAGGTATCGAAGAGTTCCTCCATCTGCCCATTGGACTGGGCGGCGGCCCCTTCTCCGTTGGAAACGCCGAAATTGAAGGCTGCGGCGATATTCTGGTAGCGATCGTCGGTCAGGCGGTTCGCAAAACTGTTGTCGTCGCTGAGATCGCTTTCCAGCACCTGCTTCATGAACGCCTTGGCGTAGATCATGTCATCCAGGCCATGCGCCTGCATCGCATAGGAATAGAGCCGATAGTTGTCGAGGAATTCGTCGACCGTTTTTATCTTGCCGATATTTTCCTGGTAGTACTTCGTATCGTTGACGACCATCGTCTGCCCAGCGATGGTTTTGAGGCTTTTCTGCATGTCGCGATTGACAAGATCGAAGGTGAGATAGGTCGATACCACGGAAAGGCCCCACGAGTCGGAATGATGCTGCCGCAATCATCGCAACCTAGCCTTGCCCGGGGCTTTTCTGGGCGTTCCGGCGTCACGCCGGGATTGTCCCAGGCCTGCACAGGAATGCCGCGATTCACCTTCCGGAAACCCAAAAGCGTGCCCTTTCGCTAACCATCCAGGCAGGCAAGGCTTCTTTAACCGCTATTTTTAAGCAGTCTCGAACATGGCCCGCCCTATGCTTTGGCTATCAGAGGACAAAAGTCCCGTAGAGAAACCGGCAACGGCTCTCAGGTAAAACAAGGGTAGCATATCGATGACCAACACTGTTCTGAAGCCCGTCTGGGCAGGGTCGACATTCAGGCTCGATCCGTCTCGTTTCCCGCAGCAGGTTACCTATGCGCTGCGCGAGACATCAGGAGATGTCTCCATCACCATCGACGAACGCGGCGCTGTGCTGCGCAAGATCCTTCCCGCAAGCGGCCTGCCGCTCTCCTTCGCCCTGCCCGCCCGCGCCTTCAAAGGGGTTGCGGCCCGCGCCATAGACCATGGCGACGGCGAAGTGACGGTCACACTCGAACTGCATCACGACGATCCGGATCTGTGCATCCCGCTGCTCGTCGCCCACGACCTCTGCGACATCGCCGCCGACTGGCGGAGCTGGTCGGACGCCTACCGCATTCCGATGCTGATGGTGGAAGCCGACGGCATCGCCCGGCCGCTGGAAAACCATATCGGCGACGTGCGCACCAGCGCCGTCAGGCAGCGCCGCCGTCACTCCTATTTCGCGGCCCGTCGTCCGCGCTTCCTGGTCCGCCGCGCCACCGGCAGCCTCGGTGTGACGATGAAGATCGAAGGCAAGGAGATTATCGCGCGCCGGTAGGGCTTTGCTTGTCCCTTTGTCCACCGCCCGCGCGATAAGGTGGGAGAGAGCCCGATCCTCAAGCGGTCGGGCTTTTTCCATTAAAGGGCGAGCGACAGGAGGAGGCCGGCAAACAGGATCGCGCCGACGCGGTTGTTGGACTTGAAAAGCCGCAGGCACTGGTCGGCATTGTCGATGTCGAGGACCAGAACCTGCCAGCCGAACATCAGCGCTGCGGCGAGAAGCCCGAGATAGGCAAGGAACCCGACGCCCGCCGATCCGAAAGCGAGCAACAGGAAGACCAGCGTCAGCCCATAGAGGCCGATCAGCCAGGGCTTGGTATTGTCGCCGAACAGACGGGCGGTCGAGCGTACCCCGATCAGTTCGTCGTCCTCCTTGTCCTGATGGGCATAGATCGTGTCGTATCCGATCGTCCAGGCGATGGCGGCCACGTAGAGCCAGATAGCGGCCCAGGAGAGGCTGCCGAACGTGGCAGCCCAGCCCATCAGCGCGCCCCAGGAAAAGGCGAGGCCGAGGAAAAATTGCGGCCAGTCGGTAAACCGCTTGGCGAACGGATAGATCGCCACGACTGCCAGCGACAGGATGCCGAGCAGGATGGCGAAAGCGTTGAACTGGATGAGGACGAGCAGGCCGACCAACGCCTGCACGGCGATGAAGACCTTCGCCTCGAAGCGGGAGACGCGGCCGGAAGGCAGCGGCCGCGAGCGGGTGCGCGCCACTTCCATGTCGATGTCATGATCGACGAGATCGTTATAGGTGCAGCCGGCGCCGCGCATGGCGACCGAGCCCAAGAAGAACAGCATGAGGTGGAAAAGCAGGAGGCCGAGGGAAAACGCGCCCTCGTCCCTGGCAGCATTCGCCGCCAGCGCCGCGGACCAGAAACACGGCCACATCAGAAGCTGCCAACCGATCGGCCGGTCCCACCTTGCAAGCTGCGCATAGGGCCAGGCCGGCCGCGGCAGAACGCGGTAGACCCAGTTGTCGGATGGAGCGTCGGCCACGCGGCCGCTGAAATCGTCGGCGTTCGTCATGGCCGGTTCTAGCGCCGGCCGAACATCGCGGTCAAGCCGGCGCTTTGTCGCCCTTCGGAGGCGGAAAGCCCCACGGCTTCCGTCGTGAGCACGCTCACGCCTTACGGCGTGGAAGAGCCACGCTTTAGGGCAGCGAGAAGCCGAATTTGTAGCTTGCCGACATGCCGAACATCAGCTGGTTTTTCGAACCGCGTTCGCGCACGAGACTGCTGTCGGCGACATCGCCGGTCAGCCGCTTGTATTCGGCGAACGAGGTGAGTTCGAGTTTCTCGGTCGCCTTCCAGGTCAGCGCCGCACCGACGCCAACCGAATGCAAGCCGCCGCCGGGGTCGTAGGCGGAGAGGCCGGATGCCGCCGACTGAGCCGGCGTGACCTTGTAATACGCATCGTTGTAGCCGTTGCTCGCCCAGGTCGCGCGCGGACCGCCCGATAGCCGGAGGTCCGGCTGGAGATCCGTGAAAGCGTCGACCGAGACGTCTGCAACTATGCCGTCGTGGCTGCGGATGCCCTGCCGGATTTCGGCACGGGCGCGGATCCAATCGGTCGGATAGATATCGACGAAGCCGCCGAGTTCGCCGCCGAGCTTGACGTTCTTCAGGCCCTTCAGGTCGTCGGACGTATCGCCGTCGCGCGGCATGATCAGCTTGGCCGCCACGCCGGCGCGGATTGAACCCTGGTCGATCAGCGCGAAGGAGATGCTGTCGTTGCGGGACGAGAAGCGTGCCTGTTTGGCGTTCTGGCGGCCGAGCGAGATGATCGGCGAAAACTGCAGGCTGCGACCGTTGTCGCCTTCGAATTTCGGCGCGACGAAACCGGCGCCGCCGAGCGTCAGGTACCAGTCGCCGGACCAGAAACCTTCCTGAGCCGCGGCGCTGCCGGAAGAAACAATCGAAAAGATGGAAATGAAAAGAGCAGCCCGAAGAGGCAAGGACATGGCGACGGATCCTGAAAACGCAAAACAGAACAGAGATCCCACTGGGGATTTCTGTTCTATTATCGCATTTCCATTGCCAGCTTGTTAACCACGCGAAAGCTTACACCGCGACCTTGTCGAGCGGGATGCGGCTCTGTTCGAAGGCCCTGAGTTCCGCTTCGCGCTCGTAGATGTAGTCGCGGTTATCGGGCACGGCGGTGCGTTTCTTGACGATCTGCATCTGGAAGATGAAGAAGCTCTCATGGGTGAAGGCCATTTCCGAACCGGCCAGGTAGAATTCCCACATGCGCACGAAACGTTCGTCGTAAAGCGCCGCCGCCTTGTCCTTGTTGGCTATGAAGCGCTCGCGCCAGTGCCGTAGCGTGTGGGCGTAATGCATCGGCAGGATTTCGATGTCGGAGACAAGCAGGCCCGCCTGCTCGATCGCCGGCATCACTTCCGAGATCGCCGGGATATAACCGCCGGGGAAGATGTATTTCTCGATCCAGGGATTGTTGATCAGAGCCGGATAAGGCTGGCCGATCGAATGCAGCACCATGACGCCGTCATCGGCGAGCACGTCGTTCACCTTGCCGAAGAATTTTGGATAATTCAGCCGGCCGACATGCTCGAACATGCCGACGGACACGATGCGGTCGTAACGCTTGTCCGGCGGCAGGTAATAATAGTCCTGCAGCTCGAAGCGAACGCTGTTGGCAAGACCGCGCTTGGCCGCGCGTTGGTTCGAAATCTTGAGCTGCGCGGTCGAGAGCGTGATGCCGGTCACGTCGACGCCGGAGGATTCCGACAGATACATGGCCATGCCGCCCCAGCCGGAACCGATCTCCAGCGCCTTCTGGCCGGGCTCGGCAAGGAGCTTGGCGACGATATGGCGCTTCTTGGCGATCTGCGCCTCGTCGAGCGAAATGCCCGGCGGATTGAAATAGGCACAGGAATATTGCCAGTCTTCGTCAAGGAAGAGCGAGAACAGCTTTTCGTTGAGATCGTAATGATGGGCGACGTTGCGCCGATTGTGGTTGATCGGCACACGGTTGCGGAACTGGGAAACCAGCACGCGGGCGATGCCGCGCCAGATCATGCCGAAGGTCAGGCCTTCGCTGAGCGTATTATCCTTGATCAGGGCCAGGAACTCGTAGATGTCGCCGTCATCGATGACGATACGGCCATCCATGTAGAGCTCGCCGAGCTTCAAGGGAGGATCAGCCACCAGTTCACGTTCGGCGGCTTCGTCGATAAACCGTATCGAAACGGATCGTCCGCCGCCGCCGCCGTAACGTTGCTCACCTCCTGAGCCGCGCACGATTAAAGTTCCGGTCTTGATGATTCTGCTGAGAAGATTGTGAAGGGACGAGGCCACGGACCCACCTCCAATAATACTAAGGATGCCTTACTAATCCAAAATCTAGTCGTTCTTGTGCGAGTTTCAAGCACATTGCCGCCATGAAAATGACATAAAAAAACAGGCCGTCAAACCTTTGTCTGACGACCCGCACGCTGTGATTGATATTTTTCCGAAGCCCGCGAAACTTACCTGCGTTTTAAAGCTTCTGCGAGTGCCGCACCGAAAGCGCCCTGCGATGCGTTTTTTTCGGTTTTCATCATTTTAGGATTGACCGGCCTGGAGTCGCGATCGGCGCCGCGTGGAGCGGGCGCCGCTTCGCCGCCGTCCTTGCGCATGGTCAGCGCTATCCTCTTGCGCTTCACATCGACCTCGACGACGCGGACCTTGACCACGTCGCCGGCCTTCACGACCTCATGCGGATCCTTGATGAAGCGGTCGGCGAGCTGCGAAACATGGACCAACCCGTCCTGGTGCACGCCGATATCAACGAAAGCGCCGAAGGCGGCCACATTGGTGACCGTGCCTTCGAGCATCATGCCCGGCTTCAGGTCGGTGATCTCGTCCACGCCGTCGGCGAAGGTAGCGGTCTTGAAGCTCGGGCGAGGGTCGCGGCCGGGCTTTTCCAGCTCGGCGATGATGTCCTTGACGGTCGGCAGGCCGAAGGTCTCGTCGATGAACCGCTTCGGGTCGAGCGCCTTCAAGGCTGCGCTGTCCCCCATCAGCGAGCGCAGGTCGCGACCGCAGGCAGCGACGATCTTCTTGGCGACGCCATAGGCTTCCGGATGGACCGCCGAAGCATCGAGCGGCTCCTTGCCGTTCGGAATGCGCAGGAAGCCGGCCGCCTGTTCGAAGGTGCGGTTGCCGAGGCGGGCGACCTTCAGGAGGTCCCTGCGGCTCGAAAATGCACCATTCTGGTCGCGGTGGGCGACGATTGCCTCGGCAATCGAGCGGCTGAGGCCTGAGACACGGGCGAGCAGCGGCGCGGACGCCATGTTCAAATCGACGCCGACGGCGTTCACCGCATCCTCGACCACCGCATCGAGCGAACGGGAGAGTTTTCCCTGATCAACATCGTGCTGATACTGGCCGACGCCGATCGATTTCGGTTCGATCTTGACCAGTTCCGCCAGCGGATCCTGCAGGCGGCGGGCGATGGAGACGGCGCCGCGCAACGACACATCGAGACCGGGGAATTCGAGAGCGGCGGTTTCGGACGCCGAATAGACCGAAGCGCCGGCTTCCGAGACGATGACCTTGGTCGGCTTCGCTCCCGAGGGAAGCGCCGGCATGTTCGCCAGCATGTCGGCGACCAGTTTTTCCGTCTCGCGGCTGCCGGTGCCGTTGCCGATGGCGATCAGCTCGACATTGTGTTTGCGGATCAGCGACGCGAGCTCGGCCTGGGTGCCGCGGATGTCGTTCTTCGGCGGGAACGGGTAGACGGTCGTGGTTTCCAGCAGCTTGCCGGTGGCATCGACGATCGCCACCTTGACGCCGGTGCGGATGCCCGGGTCGAGCCCCATCGTGGGGCGGGAACCGGCGGGTGCGGCAAGCAACAGGTCCTTGAGGTTGCGGGCGAACACATGGATCGCCTCCTCCTCGGCGCGCTCGCGAAGTTCGCGCATCAGGTCCAGCGACAGCGAGACCGAGAGCTTGACCCGCCAGGTCCAGCCGGCGGCTTCCATCAGCCAGCGGTCGGCGGCGCCCCGGTCACGGATGTCGAAGGCGAGCGCGATGATGCGCTGGGCGGGTTTTACCGGTGACGGGTCGTCTTGATCGACCTCGATCGTCAGCGTCAGGAACTCCTCGTTCCAGCCGCGCAGCATGGCGAGCGCGCGGTGGCCGGGAGCCGTCGCCCAGCGCTCGGAATGATCGAAGTAGTCGGAGAATTTTGCGCCGGCCTCCTGCTTGCCGTCGACCACCTTGGCCTTCAGCGTCGCGCCATTGCGCATATGCTGGCGCAACCGGCCAAGCAGGTCAGCATTTTCGGAGAACGTCTCGGCGACGATATCGCGGGCGCCTTCGAGCGCTGCCTTCACGTCTGCGACTTCATCCTTGATATAGGCTTCGGCCAGCTTCGCCGGATCGGCGCTGCGGTCGGCCCAGATCGCTTCGGCGAGGGGGCCGAGGCCGCGCTCGCGGGCGATCTCGGCGCGGGTGCGGCGCTTCGGCTTATAGGGGAGATAAAGATCCTCCAGTTCGGCCTTTGTCGTCGCCTTGCCAATCTTTGCGGCAAGCTCGTCGGTCATCTTGCCCTGCGAATTGATCGAATCGACGATGGTCGAGCGGCGTGCCTCTAGCTCGCGCAGATAGACCAGGCGTTCCGACAGGTTGCGGAGCTGCGTGTCGTCCAGGCCGCCGGTCACTTCCTTGCGGTAGCGCGCGATGAACGGCACGGTCGCGCCTTCGTCGATCAGCCCGATCGCGGCGGCGGCCTGTTCGGGGCGGGCATTGATTTCCGCGGCAATCGCGGCGGCAAGGAAACGGAGATCGGCGGCCATGGGCGTCCTCGTTCAAATGGGAGGCGCGACCATAGTCGAAGTTTGTGGCAAGGCAACGTGGCGATTGGCGGTTCCACAATTTGCTTCAGGCGAACCGTGCCGGAACGAAACACCGGGTGACCGATTGCTAACCAAGGCCCTGTGGAAAAGAATGAACGCACTCTCACCTCCGGCGAGAGGCAACTAAAACCCATGCCGCCGCATGATGCGGCCGAATGGAGAAACGAATGCCCAAAAATGCCGCCAGGATTCTGGCATTTGACACGGCGGTTGCCAGTGAAGAGCTCGAGGCTGCCATTTCCTATCTCGAACAGAAGCTGAACGATGCGTCTCTTCGGAACGAACCGGTGCCTTTCCTCGCTTACCGGAACAGGGTGATCTTCCAGACGACACTGGACATCCGACGTGGCGCCAAGAACCGGCGCGGTGAATTCTGACCTTTATCGAACGCAACGGCCTCCCATCGAAACGCCATGATGGCCACAAGATGGGAGGCCACCTGAGTCTTGGGCCTTGACCTTTGCCTCCCCTCCCCTTAACCGCCGCGCAAGGCCAAGGTTTTCAGCGCAGGCGAGGGCAGGACATGAAGGTTCTCTTGATCGGTTCGGGTGGACGCGAGCACGCGCTCGCCTGGAAACTCGCCCAGTCCGCGAAACTCGGCAAACTCTACGCCGCCCCCGGCAATCCCGGCATCGCCGATCATGCCGAACTCGTATCGCTCGATATCGACGACCACGCCGCCGTCGCGGCCTTCTGCCTCGACAAGGCGATCGACCTCGTCGTCGTTGGGCCGGAAGCGCCGCTGGTGGCCGGGCTTGCGGACCATCTCCGCGCCAAGGGCATTGCGACCTTCGGTCCTTCCGCAGCCGCAGCCCAGCTCGAAGGCTCGAAGGGTTTCACCAAGGACCTCTGCGCCCGCTACGATATCCCGACCGGCGCCTATCGCCGCTTCACCGATGCGGCCGAGGCCAAGGCCTATGTGCGCGAACAGGGTGCACCGATCGTCGTGAAGGCGGACGGGCTTGCCGCCGGCAAGGGCGTCACCGTCGCCATGGTGCTCGACGAGGCACTTGCGGCGATCGACGACTGCTTCGACGGCGCCTTCGGATCGGCCGGTACCGAAGTGGTGGTGGAGGCCTATCTCGACGGCGAGGAAGCGAGCTTCTTCTGCCTGTCCGACGGCAAGACGGCGCTGGCGCTGGCGACAGCCCAGGACCACAAGCGGGTCGGCGACGGCGATACCGGCCCGAATACCGGCGGCATGGGCGCCTATTCGCCCGCTCCGGTAATGACGCCGGACATGGTCGCGCGCACCATGAAGGAGATCATCGAGCCGACCATCCGCGGCATGGCCGAAAGTGGGCATCCCTTTACCGGGGTGTTCTTCGCGGGCCTGATGATCACCGCCAAGGGTCCGGAACTGATCGAATACAATGTCCGTTTCGGCGATCCCGAATGCCAGGTGCTGATGATGCGGCTGAAGAGCGACCTGCTCGACCTGCTGCATGCGGCAGCGACCGAGACGCTCGACCAGGTTTCCGCTGAGTGGAGCGACGACGTGGCGCTGACCGTGGTGATGGCCTCCAAGGGTTATCCGGGCGCCTATGACAAGGGTACCCCGATCGCCCACTTGCCGGAGGATGCTGCCGGCGGGAAGATCTTCCACGCCGGGACGGCTCTCAAGGACGGCCAACTCGTCGCAACCGGCGGCCGCGTGCTGAACGTTACGGCGACAGCCGGGACCGTCGCGGATGCGCAGGCGCGCGCCTACAAGCTCGTGGACCAGGTCGAATGGGAAAACGGCTTCTGCCGCCGTGATATCGGCTGGCAGGCGGTAGCACGCGAAAAGAGCTGAGTGTCGGAAACGCCAAGTTCATTCAAAATTTACCGATTATCCAGACGGGATGGAAACGAAGCGGCGGTAAACATTGGGGACCTCAAGAAGGATTCCCGATCATGCGTCTCGTTCTGGCTACAGCTCTGGTGTTTGCAAGCGGTTCCGCTTTCGCGTCGTCGATCACGGTGATCAACAGCGCGCACCAGCCAGGCGTCAGTATCGTCACCAAGACCTGCGCAGGCTGCCCGGTCGCCGTGGCGCCGCAATCCGACGAGGCGGCCTATAAGGTTCCCGATCTGCCGGCAGGCACCCAGAAGACGGAAATCATCGAGATCAACGGTCAGAAGAAGCTGGCGCGCACCGAAGCCTGGCTCGGCGGCTCGCCGGTGGTCCATGTCAGCAAGCTGCCCCAATGGATGGCCGAGGAAAAGGCGATCGCCGAGCTTCACCCGACGACCAACGGCTCGACCCAGACGCAGATCGTCGCCGCCGAAGCACCGAGTGACGGCATCGATACCGACGCCATGACCAGTGCCGTGAAGACAATCGGTGACGCGTCGGTCGGAATTGCCGAGGCTTCGCTCGCGCCGAAGCCGCTGGCCCTCGACATGTTCGAGCTGCGTACCAATCGGTACTAAGTTTAGAAAATCATTATATCTACATAGCAGAAAGTGCTTCTGGAATGCCGTTTCACGGCATGCGCGTAAATTGTGCATCGTCAAATCCGACCTGCTCAAAATATTTGCGTTCGGGGCTGTCAAGACCCCGATAATTAAATTTTTATTCAAATGTTCGAGATCACTCTCGCGTCATAGTGCGATGTAAGCACGTGACCGGCGCAGGACGCGCTTCCCCAAAAAACTTCGCCCCCGCTCCGGCTCCTCCGGGAGAGTTCGGCTGCCTGAAAGTGAGTCGAAACATGAAGAATCTCAAGATTTCCCACCAGCTATTGGCCATGGTGGCGGTGCTCATGGTGGCCTTTACCGCCGTCACCTACTATCAGATCCGCACGTCGATCGCCTCCATCTATGCCGAGCGCTACGAAATGCTGCGCACCCAGGTGGAATCGGGCATTTCCATCCTGCAGTCCTATTACGATCGGGAAAAATCGGGTGAGCTGAAGCGCGAGGACGCGCAGAAACTGGCTTACGCAACCGTGGCAGGGATCAAATACGAGCCGGCCGGTTACCTCTTCGGCCTGAACTACGACACGGTGACGCAGTTCCACTATAATTCCAAACTGATCGGCGTGAACCAGAAGGGTCAGCCGGACAAGATGGGCAACCTGTTCCGCGAAGAGATGGTCGCCAAGGGCCGTGCCGGCGGCGGCGTCACCACCTATTACTGGGAAAAGCCCGGCATGCCGGCCGACAAGGTCTTTGAAAAGGCCGCCTATTCCCGCGCCTTCGAGCCCTGGCAGATCATTGTCGGCACGGGCGTCTACACCGACGACCTCGATGCCAAGATCAACAAGACGATCCTGGAAGTGGTCGGCATCGGCTTCATCGCCTTCCTGTTTGCACTCGGCATCGCCCTCGTCGTCATCCGCAACATCACCAGACCGCTTGCCGCCGTGCACACGGCCCTGCAGGCCGTCGCCGACGAAAACGTCACAGCGACGATCCCGCATACGGAAATGTCGAACGAAGTGGGCATGATGGCGCAAGCCACCCAGGCGTTGCAGGAAAAGATCCGCGAACGCCATGCGATGGCCGAACGCGAGGAAAAACAGAAGGCGGAGCTCGACCGCGAGCGCCAGCAGAACGTCGATATGCAGCAGCAGGAAGCCGCGCTGCAGACCCGCGTGGTCTCCACCATCGGCGAGGCGCTCGAAGCGCTTGCCCAGGGCGACCTCACCGTCCGCTGCAGCGATCTCGGAGTGCGTTACGAAACCCTGCGTCACAACTTCAACGATGCGCTTACGCATCTCGAAGCGGCGATGGCCAAGGTCAATGCCAAGGGCATCGACATCGGCGGCTCCAAGGAAGAAATCCGACGCGCCTCGAACGAACTGTCGCAGCGCACCGAACGCCAGGCCGCGAACCTTGAAGAAACGTCGGCTGCCATCGACGAACTTGCCGTCACCGTCCGCCAGACGGCGGAAGGCGCCCATGACGCGGCCCAGCGCGTAAGCTCCGTCAGCAACGAAGCAAGCCGCTCCGACCAGATCGTCGCCCAGGCGATCGAGGCGATGGGCGGCATCGAACACTCGTCGGAAGAGATCTCCAAGATTATCGGCGTGATCGACGACATCGCCTTCCAGACCAACCTGCTTGCCCTCAATGCGGGTGTCGAAGCGGCCCGCGCCGGTGAATCCGGCAAGGGTTTTGCGGTCGTCGCCCAGGAAGTCCGCGAACTCGCCCAGCGCTCCGCAGCAGCCGCAAAGGAGATCAAGGACCAGATCTCGCGGTCTTCCGGCCAGGTGCAGAACGGTGTCCGCCTCGTCGGCGAGGCGGGCGAAGCCCTGAAGCGGATTTCCAACCAGGTGAAGGCAGCCAGCGACATCGTCGGCAAGATCGCCCATTCGGCTTCCGAACAGGACACGACGCTGCGCTCGATCTCGTCGTCGCTCAACCAGCTCGACGCCGCCACCCAGCACAATGCGGCCATGGCGGAAGAAACGACCGCCTCGGCCGAAGCGCTTGCTGCCGACACCGATGAATTGCTGAACCTGATCAGCAGCTTCCGCATCAGTGCAGGCCAGGACACCGGCTACAATGCCGGTGCCGGCAGCCTCAACCGCGTCGCACAGAAGATGCGCCGCGCGAGCTAGTCAAAAGTTAGTCGGGGGACGGGGAACCGCCGGGTCGAAGGATCCGGCGGTTTTCTTCATAGGGCAGGATACATTCCCAGATAAGCACGCAATGCAAGTTTATCTTTCAAATACACGCAATACTGGTGCAGTCTATTTGAATTATGGCGCCTTCATATTCAAAAATCTTCTTTTCAGCTCCGAGCCTTTAACGCTCGAACTCCGTGGAAGCAGATATAGAGCTCCCTGAAATATTCAACTCACTGCTCGAAGTTGCTTATTGTTAATTTTTATTCAAATATTTCGTTACATTCTCACGGATGTGCAATGTCAGCACATCCTCCTGCGCAGAATGCGCCTCTCCACTCAGAACCATTCCCCCCAGTCGCTCGATACGGCTCAATCAGTTATGGAACGAACATGAAAAACCTGAGGATTTCAAACCAGCTTGTGCTGCTGGTTCTGGCCCTGATCGCCGGCTTCGCCGTCGTGACCTATCTCGAACTCCAGGCCTCGACGCGGGCTATCTATGCCGAGCGGTATGGCATGCTGCGGACCCAGGTGGAGTCCGGTATCGGCATCCTCAAGAAGTTCCAGCAGCGTGAGGCAGCCGGCGAACTGACCCGTGCCGAAGCCCAGAAGCAGGCCTTCGCCGCAGTCTCCGCCATGAGCTTCCAGCCGGACGGCTATCTGTTCGCCTATGACTACGACGTGAAGATGCTGATGCATCCCGACCAGAAGAAGATCGGCGACAACGGCAAGGGCAAACCGGATTCCGCCGGGAAGCTGTTCCGCGACGAAATGGTCTCCGTTGGCAGATCCGGCGGCGGAATTGTCGATTATATGAGCACGACCAAGCCTGGGCTGCCCGATGGCGACTTCTCGAAGAGCTCCTATGCGAAGGCGTTCGAACCCTGGCAGTTAGTCCTTGCGACAGGCGTCTACACCGACGACCTGCAGGCACAGATCCGCGGAATGGTGCTGGAGGCACTCGCTATCGGCGCAGTCGCGTTGATCATCGCCCTTGCCGCTGCATATGTCGTGATCCGCAATATCACCAAGCCGCTGGCCGCCGTGCATGGTGCGCTGGAAGCCGTCGCCGACGAAGATGTCACGATCGCCATCCCGCATACGGAGATGTCGAACGAAGTGGGCATGATGGCGAAGGCCACACAGGCGCTGCAGGAAAAGATCCGCGAACGCCATGCCATGGCCGAACGCGAGGAAAAACAGCGCCAGGAGCTCGACCGCGAGCGCCAGCAGAACCTCGACAGCCAGCAGCAGGAAGCCGCGCTGCAGACCCGCGTGGTCTCCACCATCGGCGAGGCGCTGGAATCACTCGCCCATAGCGACCTGACGATCCGCTGCGGCGATCTCGGACCGCGTTACGAGACGCTGCGACACAACTTCAACGAGGCGCTCGCCCATCTCGAAGCGGCGATGAGCAAGGTCAATGCCAAGGGCATCGACATCGGCGGCTCGAAGGAAGAAATCCGACGCGCCTCGAGCGAGTTGTCGCAGCGCACCGAACGCCAGGCCGCCAATCTCGAAGAGACGTCCGCGGCTCTCGACGAACTGACCGTCGCCGTTCGCCAGACCGCAGAAGGTGCACACGAGGCAGCCCAGCGTGTCACCTCGGTCAGCGCCGAGGCCACCCGTTCCGACCAGATCGTCGCCCAGGCGATCGACGCGATGGGCGGCATCGAACACTCGTCGGACGAGATCTCCAAGATTATCGGCGTCATCGACGATATCGCCTTCCAGACCAACCTGCTGGCGCTCAATGCGGGTGTCGAAGCGGCCCGCGCCGGTGAATCCGGCAAGGGTTTTGCGGTCGTCGCCCAGGAAGTCCGCGAACTCGCCCAGCGCTCCGCAGCGGCCGCCAAGGAGATCAAGGATCAGATCTCACGGTCTTCCGGCCAGGTGCAGAACGGTGTCCGCCTCGTCGGCGAGGCCGGCGAAGCCCTGAAGCGGATTTCCAACCAGGTGAAGGCGGCGAGCGACATCGTCGGCAAGATCGCCCATTCGGCATCCGAACAGGACACGACGCTGCGCTCGATCTCGTCTTCGCTCAACCAGCTCGACGCCGCCACCCAGCACAATGCCGCGATGGCGGAAGAGACCACCGCCTCGGCCGAGGCGCTTGCCGCCGACACCGACGAATTGCTGAACCTGATCAGCAGCTTCCGCATCAGTGCAGGCCAGGACACCGGCTACAATGCCGGTGCCGGCAGCCTCAACCGCGTCGCACAAAAAATGCGCCGCGCGAGCTGACCACAGTTAGTCGGGGGACGGGGAACCGCCGGATCGAAGGATCCGGCGGTTTTTTTGGGGGTTAGATCAGGCGGCGGCCACTGCCAGGTGGATGCCCGAACTTTCCTGCAATTGCCGGATGACATTGAACAGATTATCGGCGCGCGGATTGCCTTTCGGCCCTAACATTCGCATCAGGCTCTTGGCCGGCATATCGACCTTTTCGGCCAATGTCTGGAAACCGATCGTAGCGTTGATGAAGTCGCGCAGCACGCTCTTGCCGGTTTCGAGATCGCCTTCCAGAAGAAGTTCGACCGCATCCGAAAGCAAAGCGGCGCGAAATGCCGGATCCTGATCCAGCCGGGCCTTCACCGTTTCCTTGAATTCGCGTGTCAGGGCCATATCAACTTCCCTTCCTGGATTTGTAGTTCTACCAATAGCCAAGCGCGGTCTCGATATCATTTTGCTGACGCTGTTTGGTTCCGCCGACCAGCAGGATCACCAGTTGCTCCCCGTCCCGACCGAAATAGATCCGCTAGCCGGGCCCGTAGTCCATCCGGTATTCCAGCACTCCGGCGCCGACCGACTTCACGTTCGAGAGGTTGCCTTGTCCGATCCGCGCCAGCGCAATCGTCACCTTCGAGGCCGCACGGGACTCGATCTTCGAAAACCACCGCCCGAAAGGGCTCGATCCATCTGGCTCAAGGTATTCGGTGATCTTCATTGGATGATGGTAACATATCCGTCACCATCATCCAATAGCGTCGGATGTTCAGCCGCTGATCTTCGAGAAATCCGCAACCGTCGCGGTTGCCTCGCGGATGGCCTTCAGGAGCGCCAGACGGTTGGCGCGGATCGCCGTATCCTCGTCGTTGACGAGCACGTCCTCGAAAAATTTGTCCACAGGCGCGCGGAGCTTCGACAGGGCTTCCATGGCCGAGCGGAAATCTTCCTTGGCGACTGCCTCGGAGGCTTCCTTGGATGCGACCACGATGGCTGTCCAGAGCGCCTTTTCGGCGTCGAGCTTCAGCAGTTCTTCCGAAACGCCATCGGCAACGACGGTGCCCTTCTTCTCTTCCGCAGCGAGGAGCTGCACGGCACGCTTGGTGCCGGCGAGCAGGTTCTTGCCGTCTTCCGAGGTGATGAACGCCGTCAAAGCCTCGACGCGGCGGGCGACCAGCAGGAGGTCGTCGGCGTCGGGCGTGAGGACCGCGTCGATGAGGTCGTGGCGGGCGCCCTGGTCGCGAAGGTAGACTTTGAGGCGGTCGTGAAAGAAGGAGAGGAGGTCCTTTGCGACCTCGCTCCTACGCAATATCAATTGCGGAGGATTTCCGCCCAAACCATCAAAGTCAGCATCGACCAATGGAGCACAATCTGGTGCGGATATTATTATCCCATCGCTATCGATCAAGGCACTTTCTGCTCCACGCGCAACCACCTCCCATGAACCACCAAATGCGGCTCCGTTCGTCAGCTTGCGACTATTCGCGGCGAATACTTGCCTATTGGTTGCTTCTGCCCACGTAACAATACCGGCGAACCACAGATTGATCGCCGCTTTGATTTCCAAAGATTTTTTCCGCTCCAACAGCATACGCACGACTCCGAGCGCCGCGCGGCGGAGCGCGAAGGGGTCCTTGGACCCAGTGGGCTTTTCATCAATCGCCCAGAAACCAACGAGCGTATCGAGCTTGTCGGCAAGTGCGACTGTCAAGCCGACCTTGTCCTCGGGCAGGCGATCCGACGGGCCGTTCGGCTTCCAGTGATCCTCGATTGCGGCGGCAACGGAAGCATCCTCGCCCTGCAGCGCCGCGTATTTGCGGCCCATCAGGCCCTGTAGTTCCGGAAATTCGCCGACCGCCTCGGTGCGCAGATCGGCCTTAGCCAGGACTGCGGCACGATCGACCAACACAGGATCGGCGCCCGTGACCTTCGCCAGTTCCTTGGCCAGTGCACGGATGCGGGCAACTCGCTCGCCCTGCGTCCCAAGCTTGGCATGGAACGTCACGTTCAGCGCATCGAGCTTCGCCATGCGCTGGTCGAGCGGCTTCTTAAGGTCGAGGTCAAACTTCGCAGCAGAATCCTTCAGCGTATCCAAATCCGGCATGTCGCCCTGGTCGCGGGTCCAGAAATGCTTGGCGTCGGAGAGGCGAGCCCGCACGACCTTGCCGTTGCCGTGCATGATCTCCTTGCCGCCGTCCTTCGCCTCGATGTTCGAGATCAGGATGAAGCGGTTGGAAAGGCCCTCGCCGCCGGTCTGCGGGCGGGTGACGAAACACTTCTGGTTCGTCTTGATGGTCAGCCGGATGATTTCGGAGGGGATTTCGAGATAGTCCTCTTCGAACTCGCCCATCAGCACATGCGGCCATTCGACGAGGCCGGAGACTTCCTCCAGCAGTCCTTCGTCCTCGACCAGGTCGAGGCCGTTGGCGAAGGCGAGATCGCGGGCGTCGTGCAGGATGACGTCCTTGCGGCGGTCGGCATCGAGCATGACCTTCGCCTTTTCGAGGCTCGTCACGTAGTCGTCGAAACGGCGCACGGTGATGGCGTCGGGCGCGTGAAAACGGTGGCCGTAGGTAATGTTGCTTGCCACCAGCCCGTCTATCTCGAAGGGGATGACCTGGATTTCGTCATGTTCCGGGCCGAAGACGCAGACGATCGACTGCAGCGGGCGCACCCAGCGCAGGCTTTCCGGGCCCTTGCCGTCGATACCGGCGAAACGGGCACCCTTCGGCATCGAGGCGGCACCCCAGCGCATGGATTTCGGCCAGGGGAAATTGCGGATGATGCCGGGCATTACGTCTGCGATGATCTCTTCCGCGGGACGGCCGGGCTTGGAGATGACAGCGACATAGAAATCGCCCTTCTTCGGGTCGTTGACGACCTGAGCCTCGGAGATCGACGAAAGACCCGCACCGCGCAAAAAGCCGGCGATGGCGCCTTCCGGGGCGTCGGTACGCGGACCCTTGCGCTCCTCGCGCTGGTCGGCCGACCGCGCCGTCAGGCCGCGGATATCCAGCGTCAGGCGACGCGGCGTCCAGTATTCGCGCGCACCCTCATAGGTCAGGCCCGCTTCCACCAGCGCGTCGGTGACGAGCTTTTTCAGGTCTCCCGCCGCCTTGCGCTGCATGCGGGCGGGAATTTCCTCGGAGCGGAGTTCGAGAAGCAGATCGGGCATCGATAATCAACTTTTTGATGATTGTTCAACAGGGCGTGGCCTTAGCAAGCCCGCCGCCAAAAGTCACCAGCCGGATTGGCGAAAGTGTCTACCAGCCGCCTCCGCCACCGCCACCTCCCCCGCCACCGGACGAGCCGCCGGAAAAGCCGGAGGAGGACGAGGAGGATTTCGGGGCGGGGATGGTCGAGGCGATGGTTGACGCCATCGAGGAGGAGAAGCCGCCGATGCGATCGCCGAAATTGGAGCCATAGTTGCCGCTATACCAGCCGGGCGCATAGGCGCCGGCGGCGGCGCCTGCCACGGCACTCGCAAGCCAGGTCTCGAACGTGTTGCTCCACGGCTTCTCGACGCCGAGCGCCACCGCATAGGGCAGCAGCTTTTCGAAATGCTGCGGCGACATGGTGGGGGCGCCGGCCGTGTTCATGCGGTCCTTTTCGGCAAGCGTCAGGTAGATGCGCAGGCCCTCGATGCCGTCCATCAGCTTGCGGCCGAGCGGCGTGGGAGCGCCTATCAGGAAGAAGAAGATGACGTTGGCAAGCACGATGCCGCCGACCGAGACCAGGATCGGCCAATGCTCGTTGCCGGTCATTTCCGACATGATCGCCACCAGCACCGCCGAGCCGATCGACAGGGCCACCAGGCCGATAAAACCAAGGATCACGACCGAGACGATTTTCGAAATCAGCGACGACCCGCGGCGGAAGCCCCTACCGAAGCCAACAGCAAGGAAACCGAGGACCACAGCGAAAAACGCTGGGATGATCAGCATGGCGATCATGTCCGGTTCAAGGTTGCCGAACACCAGCAGAGCCACGATGGAAAGCACGCTCAGGATGACGCCGCCGATCACGTAACCCTTGTTGCCGTTGTAATATTTGCCGCGATGTTCCTTCTCGATCGCCTGGCGGAAGCTCGCGCCGATCGACTGGACAGTGGTGCCGTGCGCCTCGTCGATCACCAGTGCCTGCCCCTTTGCACCGATGGAACCGAGGATCGAGGCCTGGCCGATCGGCACGTCCCGCGGCACCGATTTGTCGGTGCGCCGGATGACGATTTTCTCCGCGAGGTCCTCCAGCGTTACGTAACCCTTGACCGCCAGATCGAGCGCGCTCGCGGCAAACGCCGTCCAGCCGCCGCCGGAAAAGCCCTTGTTGTCGATGTAGTTGACGAGAGCCGGCGACAGGCCCTCCGGCGCATCCCAACGCGGCACGACGACGCCGCGATCCGGGTCGCGGCCGACGCGGCCCCAGAAAAGCGCATAATAACCGACGACGAGGACGAGGCCGACGATCGAGATGATCGTCCCGATATTGTCGCGCCACCACCAGGCGCTTTCCTGTTCTTTCGAAGGGGGAGCGACGATCCCCTTGGGAAAGCCGGCGACGATCGTTAGGCCTTCCTGCATGCCGAGCGGCTGGGTGGTCGAAAAGGCCGCCTGATTGCCATTTGCCTGCATGCGGGCATTGCGGGCCGTGGATCCGAGCGGGCCGGTATAGGCGGCGGTCTGGGTTATCCGCGCAGCACCCGGCAAGGTCACCCGCGCCGAGGCCTGGGCGATGCGGAATTCCCAGCCATTGCCGGTGACGTTCCAGTAAAGCTCGTCGTGGTCGTCGAAATAGCGGATCTGCCGGTCGGTCTTGTAGGTAAAGACGAAAGTGTGCTCGCCATCCCGGAGAAACACGTCCTTGTCGCCGGAATAGATGCGGATGCCGCCGGTGACGCTTTCCGTGTGGAAGGGCTCGGCCTGGCCGTCGCGGGTGACGGAAACGACCTCGAAACCGACGCGCACGGTGCGGCCGTTGGCGTCCTGCATCGTCAGCGGGAAATCGCGAAACAGGCCGCGCTTGATCTTGTCGCCTTCCGCATTGGCAATGATCGTCTCTGTCACCGTCAGGTCGCCGTTGTCGGCGACCTGGATGTCGGAATGATAGGAGCGGATATATTCCTCTGCCGCGGCGGGCAGCGCCGCCGACAGGGAGAAAAGCAGAGCCAGGCCAAAGCCGGAGAACCACCGCATCACGACATTTCTCCTCTTCGGCACGGCCGATCCGGGTTTTCAGTTTAAACTATGTCCGTGTACTCAACTCCGAGCGAGGCCAGCACGTCCCAATAGCTGGGGAAGGTTTTGGCGACGCAATCCGGATCGAGAATGGTGATACCGCCGATCATCAGCCCCGCCAGCGCAAAGCTCATGGCGATGCGGTGGTCGGCGAAGGTGTTGATTTCGGCGGATAAGGTCTGGCCGGCGAGCGACGGATCGGAGGCGACGATCAGGTCGTCGCCCTCTTCGGTCGCAAGGCCTTCGCGAATTGCATTGAGGCCGAGCGAGAGCGCCCTCACCCGGTCGCATTCCTTGACGCGCAGATTGGCGATGCCGGTGAAACGCACCGGCGTTTCGTTGAAGGCGGCGAGCACCGCGAGCGTCGGCACCGCATCCTGCATCTGCGAACCGTCGATTTCGGCCGGCAGGTGCGGGAACTGCGCGATCACTTCGTAGGCCTTGGCATCCGGCTGGGTGAAGGCTGTGGCAGGCACGCCGAGATCGATCGCACCGCCGGTCAGTACTTCCGCTGCCCAAAGATAGGTCGCGGCCGAGGCATCCGGTTCGATCACGAAATCCGCGGCCTTGTAGCCGGTCGGCTCGACCTTCCAGGTCGCGGCATCGATCTGCTCGACCTTGGCGCCGAAGGCCTGCATGGCGGCGAGCGTCAGATCGACGTAACCACGGGCGCCGATTTCCGCGCCGGCGAGCGCAACCGTCAACGGGGCGTTGGCACCTTGGCTGACAAGCGGCCCCGCCATCAGCAGCGCAGAGACGTATTGGCTGGAGAGCCCGGCATCGATCTCGACGCGGCCGGAGGCGAAATGGCCGTTGCCGCGCACCGTTACCGGCGGGCAGCCGGTCGGCGCCTCGGCATCGATGCCGAGCGATTTCAGGGCGGCGACCAGCGGGCCGATCGGCCGCTTGCGCATGTGTTCGTCGCCATCGACAACGACAGTGCCATCGACCGAAGCGACTGCCGCCGCCAGGAAGCGGGTCGCGGTGCCGGCATTGCCGAGGAACAGAGGAGCGGACGGGGGCAAAAGCTTGCCGCTGCCCGTCACGACGAAGGTCGTTTCGTCCGGCTGTTCGACCGCAACGCCCATGGCCCGCAAGGCCTCGGCCATGTAACGGGTATCGTCGCTTCGCAACGCGCCGGTCAGCCGGCTGGTGCCTTGTGCGAGGCCCGCCAGAAGCAGCGCGCGATTGGTGATCGATTTCGAACCCGGCGGCATGGCACGCCCGGAAAGCGGCTTGCCCGGCGGCAGGATGGTGAGTTTGGCTCTACCCATGATATTCGTCTCTTAACGCCAATGGAATGCCGCAACGAAGCGGCCGACCGCGCTCTTAAACCGTTGCGGCGTCAACGTCCAATGGCGGATTTCAGAACTTGACGGTGGGGACCGCCCGGTCCGCCGCATTCTCGATCTCGAAATACTCACGCTTCGAGAAACCGAACTGGCCGGCGACCAGGTTGTTGGGGAAGCTCTCGACCTTGACGTTCAGGTCGCGGGCAGCACCGTTGTAATACCGCCGCGACATCTGGATCTCGCTTTCGATGGTTTCGAGCGATTCCTGCAGTTCGGAAAAGTTCTGGTTTGCTTTCAGGTCCGGATAGGCTTCGGCAAGCGCGATGATCTTGCCGAGTGCCTGGCCGAGCAGGCCTTCCGCCTGGGCGCGGCCGGCGACATCGCCTGCCGGCACCGCCTGCGCCTGGTTGCGCAGCTTGACGACTTCCTCGAACGTGCCCTTTTCGTGGGCCGCGTATCCCTTCACCGTCTCGATCAGGTTCGGGATCAGGTCGGCGCGGCGCTTCAACTGAACATCGATGCCCGACCACGCCTCCTCCGCCATCTGGCGTGCCTTGACGAGGCCGTTGTAGATCATAACGACGTAGAATGCGACGAGAACAATTATGCCGATCAAAATGTACATCTGAGTCTCCCGACGTGGCCCTGCGATGGGACAGTAGAGGCTTGCACTAAAAAAGTGGTTGAAGTCATCGATTATTTTTCGCGGTGATTTTTTTGACTTACCGCAAAGTTCAGGCCGCGTGGATGTCCTAGATTCTCTTGCAGAAAATGGGCGATTCCGACGATTCGGCCCCACCTCAAAACAATCTGGATGGAATTGCCATGGCGTGCTTGGTACGAACCGCCAATGTGCTGGCGTTTGCCGTGCTGTTTTTTCAGTACGGGGTGATGATGAAGCCCCCGGAACCGGCCGGCACACGCCGGTTTCTGCAGATCTATGCAGGGCAGCTTCCGACCGGGGCCTATCCGACCATCAAACCCGTCTGGCAGTTGGGCACAGAGTGGACGGGAGCCGTTTGAACGGCTCGCTGCACGCGGCCAAGTCCGAACTCAGGCAGCTTTGCCGAAATTCGCACCACCGGCATCGGTCAGCAAGAAAGCCTCGCCACAGGCTTTGGCGAGCGTGCGGACACGCAGGATATAGCTCTGGCGCTCGGTGACCGAGATTACGCCACGCGCATCCAGCAGGTTGAAGACGTGGCTCGCCTTGATGCACTGGTCATAGGCGGGGAAGACGCATTTGTGCAGCATCTGGTTGGCGTTCGCACCCGGAGCGCCGGCTGCGAGCAGCGCCTGGCATTCCTTTTCCGCATCGATGAAGTGCCGGTGCAGCATGGCAGTGTCGGCAAATTCGAAGTTATGGCGGGAATATTCCTGCTCGGCCTGCAGGAAGACATCGCCGTAGGAGATCTTTTCCTCGCCCTCGCGGCCGTTGAAATTGAGCTCGTAGATGCTGTCGACGCCTTGGAGATAGGTGGCGAGACGTTCAAGGCCATAGGTCAGTTCGCCGGCGACCGGCGAGCATTCGATACCGCAGACCTGCTGGAAGTAGGTGAACTGCGAGACTTCCATGCCGTCGCACCAGCATTCCCAGCCGAGGCCCCAGGCGCCGAGCGTCGGGCTTTCCCAATCGTCCTCGACAAAACGCACGTCATGCAGCAACGGGTCAAGGCCGATCGCCGCAAGCGAGCCGAGATAGAGCTCCTGCAGGTTCGGCGGGTTCGGCTTCAGGATGACCTGGAACTGGTAATAATGCTGCAGGCGGTTGGGGTTTTCGCCGTAACGACCGTCGGACGGACGGCGGGACGGCTGCACATAGGCGGCCTTCCACGGCTTCGGGCCGAGCGCACGCAGGGTCGTCGCCGGATGGAAGGTACCGGCACCGACTTCCATGTCGTAGGGCTGCAGGATCGCGCAACCCTTGTCGGCCCAGTAATTCTGGAGCGCGAGGATCAGCCCCTGGAAGGAGCGGGTCGGAGACATGTGGTCGGGCAGCTCGGTCATGGCCATATCTGTGTCGGTTCGAGGATGCGGACGAGTGCCACGCATCAGGGGCGCGGGTCAAGGATTTATGCGTTTGCAGCGGTTGCGGGTATGCGCGCCGGGCACGATCCATGCTAAGGTTCGTCCGTTCTTCCGGAGAAAGACCATGAACGTCAAGAACAGCTTCACCTTGTCGGACCGCTATCTGCGGCTTGCTGAAAAGCTTGTTGAGGACGGCCAGTTTCCGTCCATCGAGAAGGTCCTTGAGGCCGGCATTGACAGTTTGTTGCGGGACGAGGAGAGCTCCGCCCATGAAGATCCGCTGATCGGCATGAAGGACGAAATCCGCCGCCGCGCGGAGCTGCCGCGGGATCAGTGGTTGCCCTGGGATGGGGACGAAATGGCTAACCGTATCAAGGCAAGGCTGGACGAGAAATATAAGAACCGCTGATGAGCTACACGATCATCAAGCACCCGCTCGTCGAGCTCGATATCTTTGACATCACCGATTTCATTTCGTCTTATGCCGGCACTGCCATCGGCAAATCCAAGGTCGACGAGATCACGCTGTTCATCTCCCGCCTTACAGATTTCCCCAAAATCGGGACCATCCGGGATGACATTCTACCCGGTCTTCGCGCCATCCCGGCCTCAGAAAAAGCTGTTGTTTGCTTCACCGTGAACGATGAAAACCTGACCGTCTCCATTCTCTGCGTAAGCTATGCGGGCTCCGATTGGGCATCGCGGGTGAAGGAACGAGTTTAATCGCTATTCGTCTCGCGACTGTTGGCTTCCTCGCGATCGAATTTCCAGCCGTCCGGCAATTCCCACTTGAAAGCACGAACCCTTTCCAGTGCCGCATTCCGTTTGTCGGCATCAGTCTCCGCTACAGCAGGTTTCTTCTCCTCGGGCATGAGGCCTACTCCTCATCCCGCTTCACCCGGTATTCCCCCGTCGTAGGATCCCGTTCCAGGGTACCGATTGCGCCGGTCTGGCGTTCCTTTTCCTCGCGGCGGCTGCGCGATGACAGTCTTTCGGCGTCCTTGATGAACTTCTTGTAGAGCATCCAGCCGCCGCCGATGACGATGATCAGAAATATAAGCTGCGCCATTTCCCCCTCGCGCTATTCTTGCGGCCTCAAAGGCCGTAGCGGCTCCACATTGCCTTTTCTTCGAGGCTCGCCGCAAGTCCCGTGACCGCGCCTGCGGCGAGTTCTCCGGCCTTGCCCTCACCGAAGACGACGCCGGGCACGCGGCGGCCGAAGAGGGTTCGGGCGCTGCCGATCAGTTCCAGCTTCGTGTCCTTGCCATAACGGCGCTTGAGGACTTCGCGCATATCGCCGAGGCTGTCGATCAGGCCGAGATCGAGCCCGCGCAAACCGCTCCAGAACAGGCCCGAAAAGATGGTCGCGTCGTCGGCGAGCCGCTCGCCGCGGCGCATCTTGACCATGTCGATGAAGACCTTGTGGATCTCGAGCTGCAGGGTCTTCAGATATTCGATGTCGCCTTCCTTTTCCGGCTGGAAGGGATCGAGGATCACCTTGTTTTCGCCGGCGGTATAGACGCGGCGCTCGACGCCGATCTTGCGCAGCAGTTCCGGAAAGCCGAAACCGCCGGAAACGACGCCGATCGAACCAACGATCGAGGTGGGATCGGCAAAGATCTCGTCGCCGGCGAGCGCGATCATGTAGCCGCCCGAGGCCGCGACATCCTCGACGAAAACAAGCACCTTCTTGTCCTTCTCTTCCGCCAGCGAACGGATGCGCTGGAAGATCAGGCGCGACTGGACCGGCGAACCGCCCGGCGAATTGACCGAGATCGCGACGACCGGCGCGTCTTTCTTCGAAAAGGCCTTGTCGAGCATCGGCGCCACGCCGGCCAGGTTGAGGCTCTGCTTGAACTGGCTGCCGCCGGCCATGATCGCTCCGTGAAGCCGGACGACGGGTATTGTCAGCCCCTTCTTACGGAACCTTTTCGGCGTCAACCTCTGCAAAAACCCAGCCATTTCTTTTCCTTCTGTCGCGTTCGGCTCTGCCAAAGCATGTATGTGACGGAATTTCAAACGCAATGGCTGCGCCCTTGAAAGCAGGATTTTGATTTTCCAGTTGCGAATGACTTGCATTGTCATTCCAGCAAGGCATTATCCGCTCGCGAACGGAGATAGAATGAAGATGGACGTTTTGAGTTCAAAGCAGGACAGCGGCTGGCGGAACAAACGGGGGGAGGCATCGCTTTCCGACGTCCATCGAAGCATCAACATCTCGCGCTCCGGATCGCGGTGGCGACGGCTCGCGGCCTTTGCAGGCCCGGGTTACCTGGTCGCAGTCGGCTATATGGATCCCGGCAACTGGGCGACTTCACTCGCCGGCGGTTCGAAATTCGGTTATGCGCTGCTTGCGGTTGCCCTGCTGTCCAACCTGATGGCAATAGTGCTGCAGTCGCTCTGTGCGCGTCTTGCAATCGCATCGGGCCGGGATCTGGCGCAGGCCTGCCGCGACGCGTTTCCGAAATGGGTTTCCATTCCGCTCTGGGCGCTTGCCGAAATCGCCATCATCGCCACCGACATCGCCGAGGTGATCGGCACCGCGATCGGCCTCAACCTGATCTTCGGCATCCCGCTCGAGCTCGGCGTGCTGATCACGGCGCTCGACGTGTTCATCATCCTTTATCTGCAGAAGATGGGTTTCCGCTGGGTCGAGGCGTTTATCATCACACTGCTCGGCGTCATCGCCGTGTGTTTCGCGATCCAGATCTTCCTTGCCGATCCGCAATGGGGCGGCGTCATCCGCGGCTTCTTCCCGACAACCGAGATCGTCACCAATCCGGAAATGCTCTATCTGGCGCTCGGCATTCTCGGCGCGACCGTCATGCCGCATAACCTGTACCTGCATTCCGGCATCGTGCAGACCCGCAACTATGGCCACACCCTGCCGGAAAAGAAGGAAGCGCTGACCTATGCGACGATCGACTCCACCGTCGCACTCTGCTTCGCACTGTTGATCAATGCCTCGATCCTGATCCTCGCGGCAGCAGCCTTCAACAGCACCGGGCGAACCGAAGTCGCCGAGCTCGGCGAAGCCCATTCGCTGCTCGCACCGCTGCTCGGGCTCGCCATTGCGCCGACGCTGTTCGGCATCGCCCTGCTCTGCTGCGGCCTGAATTCGACGGTGACGGCGACGCTCGCCGGTCAGATCGTCATGGAAGGCTTCCTCAAGATGAAGCTGCAGCCATGGATCCGTCGCCTGATCACCCGGGCGATCGCCATCATCCCGGCCGCGTTTGTCACCATCTGGTACGGCGACGCCGGCACGGCGGAACTCTTGATCCTCACCCAGGTCGTGCTCAGCCTGCAGCTCTCCTTCGCGGTCTTCCCGCTCGTCATGTTCACCGCCAGCAAGGCGAAGATGGGTGAACTCGTGGCGCCGATCTGGCTCTCCGGCGTCGCCTGGCTGATCGCCGTTGTCATCGCCGGCCTCAACGTCAAGCTGCTCGTGGATTTCGTTTCGGGCTGAGGCGGGCATAGGCGGCCCGGCCATTGTTCAGGTCGTCGACGAATGCCGAGAAGGCATGGCCGTCCGCGCCATGCACGAAAAGCGGCGCCCGGAACGTCAACCGGGCGCGCGAGCCCTTGACGGCGGTGACGAGGATGCGTGTGGCGCTTTCGTCCGGCCGGGGATGAAGAGCCGTGATTTCCAAGCCGCCGAAACGCCTGCCGCAGGCCTCGATGATCTCGGCGATCGATTGCGGCCGGGCGATCAGCGACAACTGCCCGCCGGGCTTCATGATCGCGCCGGCGGTGCGGATCCAGGCCTCGAACAGATCGTCCGTCATCGCATGCGCCTCGGCCTTCAGGGCATCGGGCGTCTTGCGATCGCTGGCATCGTTGAAGGGCGGGTTCATGATGACATGGTCGTGGATTTCGTCGATGAGGCCGGCGGCGAGCCGCGGCTTGCCGGTCAGCGTCACGTCGGCTTCGAGCACCTCGACGCGAGCGGCCAGGAAGGCGTTTTCGGGAAGTGCCAGCGTCCTGCGGGCATACTCGGCCATCAGCGGCGATTTTTCGATGAGCAGGACATTTGCGTGTTGCAGCCGTGACGCGACGGCAAGGCCTGCCGCGCCTGCGCCCGAGCCGAGATCGGCAACGCTGACAGGTTTGTCGGAGGCGACCAGCGAGGCGAGCAGCATGGCGTCGACCCCCGAGCGATGCCCGCCGCCCTTCGGCTGCATGACGTGGAACCGGCCGCGATGGAAGGCGTCGATCGTGTGGGTTGGGGTGGTCATGCTTTGTGGCACCATCGAGCGTCGGCGGGCGGCAACCCCCCTCTGCCCTGCCGGGCATCTCCCCCACAGGTGGGGAGATCACAAGCGGTACGCTCCTCATCCCCCAAAGAACAGTGTGCAGAAAGAGACGTTAGATATAAGGCGACGAGCGCGCGCTCAGCCGATCTCCCCACCCGTGGGGGAGATGCCCGGCAGGGCAGAGGGGGGCTATCCGCACAAAGGCTCAATGTTAAAGCTCCGGCAAAACTGAAGACAGAAGATCTACAAGCATCAAGGCCGCAGCTCCGCTTCCAGCCCCGCGTCCTTCAGGATCCGGCGGGCCTCGTCCGCTCGGTCCGCCGTCACCATCAGCCGGCGCTGCAGCAGGCCGAGCGAACCTTCGAGCACGCTCATCGACTGGTCAGCGACCATGCAATGGATACCCGCATCCTTCATCAGGCTCTCAGCCAGCGACAGGATCACGATGTCGTTGGTGCGGATGATCTCCAGCATGGCTTGTTTGTTACCCCATTATATCCGGCAGGATGCGATTTGCGCTTGCCGCACTATCCGCCTCTTTCTATTGTCGTTTGAAAGAATTCGATAGGGAGGCCTGATCATTGGGCGTCGTCATACCGCTTGAAGAAGGCAAAAACAAACTGGCATCCGTCAAACCGCTGGTGGATCTCACCAAGGCGGACATGGATCGGGTCAACCAGTTGATCCTGTCCAAGGCCGGCTCCGACGTGCAGATGATCCCGGAAGTCGCCAACCACCTGATCTCGTCCGGCGGCAAGCGGCTGCGGCCGATGCTGACGCTCGCCTCCGCGGCCCTGTTCGGTTATCGGGGCGATGCCCATGTGAAGCTCGCGACCAGCGTCGAGTTCATGCACACGGCAACACTGCTGCATGACGACGTGGTGGACGAAAGCGACCTGCGCCGCGGGCGTTCCACCGCACGGATGATCTGGGGAAACCAGGCAAGCGTGCTGGTCGGCGATTTCCTGCTCGGCCAGGCGTTCCGGATGATGGTGGATGTCGGCTCGCTCGAAGCGCTCGACGTGCTGTCGGCCGCAGCCTCGGTGATCGCCGAAGGCGAAGTGCTGCAGCTTTCGGTCGCCAAGAACATGGAGACGACCGAGGACGACTATCTGTCGGTCATCCGCGCCAAGACGGCGGCGCTGTTTGCGGCCGCCGCCGAAGTCGGCCCGATCATCGCCAATGCCGACAAGGCCGGCCGCGGCGCGCTGAAATCCTACGGGATGAACCTGGGTCTTGCGTTCCAGCTCGTCGACGACGCGCTCGATTACGGCGGCAAGGCTGCCGATCTCGGCAAGAATGTCGGCGACGATTTCCGCGAGGGCAAGATCACGCTGCCCGTCATCCTCTCCTATCGCCGTGGCACCGAGGCCGAGCGCACCTTCTGGCGCCAGGCGATCGAGAAGGGCGAAAGCAGCGACGAGAACCTGGAAAAGGCGCTCGGCCTGATCAACAAATACGGCGCCTTGAACGACACAATCGGCCGGGCGCTGCATTACGGCACGATCGCCCGCGATGCGCTGGCGCCGCTTCCCGCCTCGCCGCTCAAGGCCGCCCTTCTCGAAGTCATCGACTTCTCGATCCAGCGCGTCAATTGACGGGAAGCCGTCCGCTAACAAAGGTGTGACCGGCGCCGCGCCTACGCGGCGCTGGGGATTTCCTTGCGGACGTGCTTCAAAAAAGCCATTCTATCATGAATCAATAGGGCGGAATTGGCGGCGGTATTTCACCGAATCGCCATGCTCTTACGAAAGGCATGTCTATGCGGCAGAAATCCAGCCTTCTTCTGCTCTCCAGCGCGGCGCTTGCAACCGTTCTTCTGTTCGGAACGGTGGCCAATGCGGCGACGGCGGAAGCGAAGCCAGCGGTGAAAGATACGGTGACGTTCGGTCCCGGTAACGTGAAGACGTTTTCCGGTGCATTTCTGGCCGCACGGACGGCCGATGTCGACCATGATTACGACACTGCGATCGCCCTCTACCGCAAGGCGCTGGCTTTCGATGCCGCCAATCTGGAAATCCGCGAGCGGCTGATGATCTCGCTGCTGCTCAACGGCGATTTCGACCAGGGCCTCGCCGAAGCCAACGCGCTCAAGGACGACAACGCCGTCGAGCGGATCACCAAGATCGTCCGCGGCCTCGATGCCCTGCGCGCCAAGAAGTTCGATACGGCCAAGAAGGTCCTTGCCTACGAAGGCCCGAACGATCTTGACCGGCTGACCCACCAGCTTCTGTCCGCTTGGGCGGATGTCGGCGCCGGCAAGGGCAAGCAGGCGATGGCCGGCATCAACAACCTCAAGGGACCGGCCTGGTACAAGGTATTCACCGATTACCACCTCGGCGCCATGGCGCTGGTGACGGGCGATATCGGCACGGCGCGGCAGCACCTCAATACCGCCGTCACCAACAAGGAAGCCGTCGCCACCGCGCCGGACACCTTTATGCGCGCGGTGATGGCGCTTGCGCGTCTGGAAGCTGCTGCCGGCAACAAGCAGAAGGCGCTGGACGCGATCTCCGTCGGTGACGGCATGGTCTCGAACTATGCGCCGCTGAAGGCCCTGCGCCAGAGCATCGAGAAAGGCCAGAAGCCCGAACAGCAGGTGAGCAATGCCGCAGAAGGTGCTGCCGGCGTGCTGTTTTCGATCGGTGGCGCACTGAACCGCCAGGGCGCCGAGGACATGGTCTCGCTCTACCTGCAGATTTCCCACGCGCTCGACCCCAAGAGCGCCGACACGCTGATCCTGCTCGGCGGCATCGCTGAAAAGCTCAAGCAGCCGGAGCGCGCCATCAAGTTTTACGCCAGCGTTCCAGCCGATTCGCCGATGCGCCGCATTTCCGAGCTGCAGCTCGGCGTGACGCTTTCCGACACCGGCAAGGTGGACGAAGCCAAGCAGCACCTGAAGTCGCTGATCGATTCCGATCCCTCCGACATCCGCAGCTACATCGCCTATGGCAGCGTCCTTTCCGACGCCAAGGACTACAAGACCATGGCGGAAACCTACGACAAGGCTGCCGAGGTCATCGGGCCTGTGCCGAAGCCCGGCGACTGGACGATCTTCTTCCAGCGCGGCATCGCCTACGAGCGGCTTAAGAACTGGGCGAAGGCCGAGCCAAACTTCCGCAAGGCACTCGAGCTCAACCCGGAACAGCCGCAGGTCCTCAACTATCTCGGCTATTCGCTGGTCGACATGAACAAGAACCTCGACGAAGGCCTCGACATGATCAAGCGGGCCGTCGATGCGCGCCCGGATGACGGCTATATCGTCGATTCGCTCGGCTGGGCCTATTTCCGGATGGGCAAGTTCGACGACGCCGTGACCGAGCTCGAACGCGCGGTGCAGCTGCGCGCCGGCGATTCGACGATCAACGACCATCTCGGCGATTCCTACTGGCGCGTCGGGCGCAAGCTCGAAGCCGTCTACCAGTGGAACCGGGCTTTGATTTCGGAAGGCGAGGATATCAACCGCGAGCAGATCAAGGAAAAGATCGAGAAGGGCCTGGCGCCGCTCGATCCGAACGCCACGACCGCCGACCGCAGCCCGACGGAACCCGTGGCCCCCGCCCCGCCGGCGCCGGCCAATCCCGACAAGAAATCCTGACGCGCATGTTTCTGGACAATCCGTCATCCGACACCTCGCTCGCCGACAAGGCGGGCCTTTTCGAGCTGGCGCCCGCCAAGATCAATCTCGCCCTGCACGTGACCGGCCAGCGGGCCGACGGTTATCACCAACTCGAAAGCATCGTGACTTTTGCGGATACGGGCGATCGGTTGTGCTTTAGCGGTGCGGACATCGACGATTTTTCCGTTTCCGGCCGGTTCGCCTCGCTGCTGCCGACCTCTGCCGAGGGCAGGCATGGCAACCTCGTGCTGAAAGCCCGCGACCTCCTGCGCCAGGCGCTGGAGAAAAGAGGCGTTTCAGCGCCGCCGGTTTCCATCCATCTCGAAAAGAACCTGCCGGTCGCAGCCGGTATCGGCGGCGGTTCGGCGGATGCGGCAGCAGCCCTGCGCGGCCTGATGCGCTTCTGGAAGGCCTGCCTGCCGGACGGGGACCTGGCAGCGCTCGGGCTTACCCTCGGTGCCGATGTTCCGATGTGTCTTAAGAGCGAGGCACTGATGGCCAGGGGGATAGGCGAGGAACTGACCGCGCTTCCCGACCTGCCTTCGCTGTCGCTGGTGCTCGGCAATCCGCTGGTCGGAGTCTCTACGCCGGATATCTTCCTCCGTCTGACGCAGAAGGAAAACGCGGCGATCGGCCCGTTCGAAAGCGACTGGATCGGCTTCCTGAAAACTCTCCGGAACGATCTTGAACCGCCGGCGCGCTCGCTGGTGCGCGAGATCGACCAGATTTCCAGCCTGATCGGCGCGGAGGGCACGATGCTGACGCGGATGTCCGGTTCGGGCGCTACCTGTTTCGGGATATTTCCTTCCTTCGAAGCGGCGGAAAAGGCGGTGGAAAACCTTAACGGCCAGAAGCCGGAATGGTATTTTCAGGCGGTGAGAACCGTTGGCCAAGCGCCCGAGAAAACCCAATGAACCGGATCGACGACACCCGTTCCTTCATCCCCGTCGGCATCGCCGTGCTGACCGTTTCCGATACGCGCACGCTTGCCGACGACAAGTCTGGCGACACGCTGGTGGCGCGGATTGCGGAAGCCGGCCATGAGCTGAAGGCGCGCGCGATCGTGCCCGACGACAAGGACCGCATTGCCGGCCGGGTGCGGGAATGGACGCTCGATCCGGATATCGACGTGGTGATCACGACGGGCGGCACGGGTTTTACCGGCCGGGACGTGACGCCTGAAGCGCTCGAACCACTGTTCGAAAAGCGCATGGACGGCTTTTCCGAAGTGTTTCACCGGATTTCCTACGACAAGATCGGCACGTCGACGATCCAGTCGCGGGCAACCGGCGGTGTGGCGAACGCCACCTTCATCTTCGTGCTGCCGGGTTCGCCCGGCGCCTGCAAGGATGCCTGGGATGGCATTCTGAAGGCGCAGCTCGACTACCGCCACATGCCCTGCAATTTCATCGAGATCATGCCGCGGCTCGACGAGCACCTGAAGCGCGGCGGCAAATAGCTGCTACCTGACTGCAGCGGCCACCCAGGCCGGGATCATCTCGCTGGCGAGCTTCGACACTTTCTGGCCGCGCGCAAGGGTTTCCAGGTCCATGCCCGATTTTGCCAGCGCGATCGCCTGCCGCTTCGGCAGCAGCATGCCATATTCCAGCGGCGGCACGGCGCGGCCGATACGCTTGAAGAACGGCCGCCGGTAATTGCGCGCCGGCGCGAACCGGGCCGGCTGCTTGTTCAGCGCGATATATTCCATCACCTCGTCGATCCAGCCCGCCTGCAGCCGGGCACCGGGTTCGACCAGCAACAGCCATTCGCCGCGGGCGCTGCGCAGAATATCCTTGATGTCCCAGTGGCCATGAAAACGGCAGCCGGCCGCGTCGGCGACGCGGGAGGAACCGTCCCGCGAACCGTGATCGAGCACCACGACATCGCTTACGAGCCCCTCCACCGCAGCGGATACGAGCACCGAGAGTGTCTGCGCCAGCTCGGATTCCTGGTCGCGGCATTCCATAATGACAGTCAGCATTCCTGACATGTAACGCATTGCCACAAGGAACGCCACAAATGCCGACCCCAAATTTTGTTCTTGCAATGTTCTCGTTTTGCGGCTAGGAATTTAATCAGCAGGAACGGGGATTTCCCCTTCAGGAGCTACCATGAACGAGCTGCATCAATTGCGGCAGGACGCTTTCGCGCCTGCCCATACGGCCGATATTGCCGATGCGTTGGTCAAGTCCTCCGGTCTTCGGGTGGAGGTCGACCGACGTCGCGGACGCGGCGCAGGTCTCAATCCGAGCGGCCGTTTCGAAGAAGAGCGCCGCGAGGCATTCGACGACGGCTGGCAGACACTGGAGGAACTCGAACCGTTCAGGACCGAGGTGCAGGTGGAAAAGCCGCGCACCGCAATTACCCGCAACGAATCGCCGGACCTGTCCTTCGATCGCTCGATCAATCCCTATCGTGGCTGCGAACATGGCTGCATCTACTGCTTCGCCCGACCGACCCACAGCTTCATGGGCCTTTCCCCGGGCCTTGATTTCGAATCAAAACTGTTCGCCAAGCCGGACGTGCCGAAACTGCTCGAGCGGGAGCTGAGCCGCCCGGACTACAAGGTGCGGGCGATCGCGATCGGCACCAATACCGACCCCTATCAGCCGATCGAGCGGGAATGGCGGATCATGCGGCAGATCCTGGAAGTGCTGCAGAAGGCCAATCATCCGGTCGCGATCGTCACCAAGTCGGCGCTAATCACCCGCGACATCGACATTCTCGCCGACATGGCTTCGAAAGGGCTCGCAAAGGTCGGGATTTCCGTGACCACCCTCGACCGCAAGCTTGCCCGCGCCATGGAGCCGCGCGCCTCGACCCCTCCCAAGCGCCTCACGGCCATCAAGGCGTTGACCGATGCCGGCATTCCGGTAGCGGTCATGGTGGCACCCGTCATTCCGGCGCTCAACGACCACGAGATCGAGCGGATTCTGGACGCCGGCCATGCGGCGGGGGCAACGGAGGCAAGCTACGTGCTCCTGCGCCTGCCGCTGGAGGTGAGCCCCCTCTTCCGCGACTGGCTGCTGCAGAACTATCCGGACCGTTACAGGCACGTGATGTCGCTCGTCCGCTCGATGCGCGGCGGCAAGGATTATGACGCCGAATGGGGCAAGCGGATGAAGGGTGCCGGTCCCTATGCCTGGCAGATCGGCCGCCGCTTCGAGATGGCGACCAAGCGGCTTGGCATGGTGCGGCGTGGCCTGCCGCTGCGCGACGACATTTTCCTCCGCCCCGACGGCGGCGGCATCCAGCTTTCGCTGCTCTGATCTGACCGGCCTCCGGTCCGATTGCGAATCTCAATTTTCGACGCGACCCGCCCTGTCCCCGCGTCGGAAAACACCCCGGTTCCACCGCCGCCCCTCGGTGGATAGCGACGCCGCAATCGCCCGCCGGGGGTTGCAGGAGGTCGGGACGACGTGCGAGGTTGCCGCCATGTTACCTCGTACGTCGCCCGATTCTCCGATGCTTTTCGAAGACGTTCCGCTGGTTCCGGATTTCAGTCTGGAGCTTGTGGCGCGTCAGGCCGGCCACTGGCCGGTCGCGGGCACGGATGAGGCGGGGCGGGGTCCGCTGGCAGGTCCGGTTGTCGCGGCCGCGGTCATCCTCGACCCGGACAATATTCCGGACGGCCTCAACGATTCCAAGCAGCTGACTCTTAATCAGCGGGAGGTTCTGTTCGAGGCGATCATGGCGACGGCGGAAGTTTCGATCGCCGCGTCCGGCCCGCGCCATATCGACGAGCGCAATATCCTCCGCGCCAGCCTCGACGCCATGCGTCGCGCGGTAGCCGGGCTTGCGGTTACGCCGGCCTATGTGCTTGCCGATGGTCGCGACGTGCCACAAGGCCTTTGCTGCCCCGGCAAGGCCGTCATCAAGGGCGATGCCCGCTCCGTCTCGATCGCCGCCGCCTCTATTATCGCCAAGGTCACCCGCGACCGGATGATGACCCGCGCGCACCTGGTCTTCCCGGCTTACGGGTTTGCCAACCACGTGGGGTATGGGACGGCGCAACACCGCGCTGGCATCGAGGCACATGGCCCCTGCTCGCTGCACCGGATGAGCTTTCGGCCGCTCAAGAAGGATGAACTGCCAGAGGCGTAAGCCGGTAGAAATCTACGGCCTGTCCGGCGAAGCCGCTCAGCTCGTCGGTATCGTCTTGAGCATGCTCGGCCGCACGGATACCCGCTCCCACCAGGACATCAGGCCGGAATGCTTGCCCAGCAGGTCGTTTGCGACGGGTGACTTCATGAAATAGTCAATCATTGGCGCCAAATGAAGGTCCGCCAGGCTGATCCCATCCCCGCAGAGCCAGGCAGAGTTCTGCAGGTCGGCAAGGGCCTTCAGGCAAGTCGGCGCCCTTTCGAGCGCAGCAGTGAGGCGAGCGGCATCCGTCTGCCTGCCGTTGGCGGGTTTGGAAACCTGCTCGACATAAATGCCCCACACGAGTGTTGGGTAGACGTAGCTGTCCGCAATGCCAATCATCTGGTTCATGCGCGCTCGAATGCGAGGGGTGTCTGTCTGCAACGCGGGACCATCAAAGGCCTCGTCCACATAACGCGTGATCGCTCCCGTCTCGTAGAGCTTAAAGTCGCCATCTTCAAACGCGGGGATGCGCCCGAAAGGCTGGCGTTCGAGGTATGACGCTGGCGGACCACCTGACGCAAAGACATCGACCGGAACCAGTTCGTGGTCCACACTTTTCTCCAGGAGGACGAGGCGTACCGTCCGCACATAAACGCTGTAGTCCGCGCCGAACAATCGTGGCTTGCGCATGACGCTCTCCGTAGAAATCCTCTATGTCCCAAAAACAAAAAAGGCCGGGTTTTCGCCCGGCCTTCTGGAAGTCTTATGTGATTGAAATCAGTTCAATCGCGACTGCACCTTGCCGACGGCGTCCTTAAAGAGCGTGTCCTGGGTGGAAGCGTCGGCCTTGCGGGCGATGACGCTCTGAGCGGCGGCGATGGCGAGGTCGACGGCGGCGGCGCGGACGGCGCCGATCGCTTCGGCTTCCGCCTGTTTGATCTTCTGCTCGGACAGCGCGTTGCGGCGGGTGACGAATTCGTCGGTCTTCTGGCGAGCTTCCTCGGTCAGGCTTGCTGCTTCACGCTCGGCGACGGCCACGATCTGGGCGGCTTCCGCTTCGGCTTCCTTGCGCTTGCGCTGATATTCGGCGAGCAGGGTCTGAGCTTCCTCGCGCAGACGCTTGGCTTCGTCGAGTTCCTTGCTGATGTTGGCGGCGCGCTCGTCGAGCGACTTCGCCAACATGCCCGGGACTTTAAGATATACGACCAGCGCCAGGAAGAGAACGAGACCTACGAGGGCGAAAAATGTTGCATCGAATGCCATCGGATCAGGCCTCCGTCTTCGCGGCTGCGACGGCAGCCTTGATGTCGTCGCCGCTTGCCTTGGCGCCGATCAGCTGATCGACGATGGCAGAAGCGGTGTCTTCGGCGATCTGGCCAACTTCGGCAAAGGCCTTCGCCTTGATTTCGCCGATGCGGATTTCGGCAGCAGAGAGCTTGTCGGCAAGTTCGGCCTCGATCGCGGTGCGGTCGGCGGCGGCCTTGGTCTTGGCGGCCTCGCGAGCGGTTTCGGCGATCTTGTGGCCCTTGGAACGGGCGGCGGCCAGTTCCTTTTCATAGGTCTCGACAGCGGCGTCCGCTTCCGCCTTGAGACGGGCGGCTTCGTCGAGGTCCTGGGCGATCCGGTCGTGACGGTGTTCGAGAATGCCGCCGACGCGCGGAACGATGACCTTCTTCATCAAGAGATAGAAGAGGCCGAAGGTGATGACGAGCCAAAGCAACTGCGACGAAAAATGAGTCGAGTCGAACGGCGGGAAAACGCCGCCACCATGGGCAGCGCCGGTTTCGGTATGCGCTTCGCCAGCAGGCGCGGCATGCGGATCAGTAGCGGCCGGCGCGGTTTGCGCATATGCCGAGGTCACGAACATCATCACCTCCAGGTGTATTCCAAATGCGAAGGATCACGGCACGCCTTCTGCAAGCGGCCGCGATCCGAATTTCCTGGACAGATCTTAGACTGCGTACAGGAGCAGGAGAGCGATGAGCAGCGAGAAGATGCCCAGAGCTTCCGTAACGGCGAAGCCGAATACCAGACGGCCGAACTGGCTGTCAGCGGCGGACGGGTTGCGCAGAGCGCCCGACAGGTAGCTGCCGAAGATGTTGCCAAGGCCAAGAGCCGTGCCGGCCATGCCAAAGCAAGCCAGGCCTGCACCGATGAACTTTGCTGCTTCCGCTTCCATGAGAAACTCCTTCGAAATGGTTGTTGCGGCTGATGACTGACGCCTCAGGACGCCAATGTCGGTTATCCTTAGTGCCCGCCGGGATGGATCGCGTCGTTGAGGTACATGCAAGTCAGCACCGCGAAGACGTAAGCCTGGAGGAAGGCGACGAGGAATTCGAGACCGGTCAGGGCGACCGTCATGATGAGAGGCAGGACTGCGCCGCCGACACCCAGAGCGCCCATGGTTCCGAGCGAGGCGACGAAGCCTGCGAACACTTTGAGCGTGATATGGCCAGCCAGCATGTTGGCGAAAAGACGGATGGAAAGCGAAATCGGCCGGGACAGGAACGAGATCAGCTCGATCGGAACCACCAGGAACAGCAGCAGGAAAGGCACGCCCGAGGGTACGAAGAGCTTCAGGAAGTGCAGGCCGTGCTTATAGAAACCGTAGACGAGGACCGTACCGATGACGAGGATCGCCAGCGCGAAGGTGACGATGATCTGGCTGGTGATCGTGTAGAAATACGGGAACATGCCAAGCAGGTTGGCGGTCAGCACGAACATGAACAGAGAGAAGACCAGCGGGAAGAATTTCATGCCGCTGCTGCCGGCGCCTTCGCGCAGCATTCCGGCGATGAATTCGTAGGACATTTCCGCGACCGACTGCGCCCGGCCGGGGATAAGGCCGCGCTGCGAAGTGGAGAAATACAGGAAGCCGGCGGCGCAGGCGACGGTTGCCACCATGAAAAGAGACGCATTGGTAAAGGAGAAATCGATGCCGCCGATCTCGATCGGTACGATCTTGCTGATCTGGAACTGATGGATCGGATCGTTTGCCACCGTCTACCTCTTGTCCTTAGCCGCGCCAGGTCGGCTCAATTGCATTTCCGGAAACCGTGCCTGTCACTGGCCGCCGCTTCCCTCGTCATCCTTGCCGCTTTGCTGGTTCGTGGTCGGCGGCGGAGCCACCATTCCCACGGAGCGAAGCACATTCAGCACACCGGCACAGAACCCGAGGAGGAGAAGAACAATCATCCCCCACGGCGTAGTGCCGGCAAAACGGTCGAGCAAAAAGCCCAGAATAGCCCCGACCGCGACTGCGGAGATGAACTCGGAGGAGAGCTTCAAGCCCAAGGCCATGCCTTTTCGGCTTTCCTCGGATTGCGCGTCCCTCTTCGCCTCTGCCGCGTCGTCAGCCTTCCTGTCCGCAAGTTTCGCGGACAAGCGCTTCCGGCGCTCTTCCAGACCATCGTCGCGGTGATCCGTCATGTGCGTCCTCCCCTATTTCTGCTCCCGGCACAACCGGTTTTATGCTTTCCAACCGCAAAAAACTGCAGTTAGCAGGGGATTTCGCGCCGTCCGGCCCGTTTTCAAGTCGCGCGCAACATAGTTTTGCCCGCCTCTATAGTCAAGGCATCCAAGACTCTTCATTCTAGGTAAATTAACCAAGCAAATTCAATCGCTTAAAACGAACACAACCGAAGCCGGGTAAAACTGCCGCGGGAATCTCCGCCTGTGGCAGTGACAGAAAGCGGCTCAGCTCCAGCCGCCGCCATAGGTGCGGTAGAAGACGTGCAGGCCGATGCGGCCGACCTTCTTCATCGTGCGCGCCCAGTCAGGACGAACATAGACGGCATGATAATGCGTGGCGGAACCGACTTCCGGAAGCCAGATCTTGCCGGCGGTCACCGCCATCGCCACTTCTCGCGCCATCGTCCAGTGATATTCCGAGCGAATGCGGTCCTTGATATTGTCGCAGGCAAAGGAGAATTGGCAGCGGTTGCGCCAATCCTCGTTCTGGTAAACGACGTCGCAGATCGTCTTCGGATAGGCCGGATTGCGCACCCGGTTGAGGATGACCTGGGCGACGGCGGCCTGGCCGCGAGCGGATTCGCCGCGTGACTCGAAATAGATACCGGATGCGAGGCATTGCTGCTGCTTGGCCGAGAAGGAATCGGGCGGCAGCGGGGTTGCGGCCCAGGCGTGGTCATCGGCGCTGATCGGCGGGATGAACCGGCCGGGCTGTTTCTTTTCCGTCAGAATGGCGTCGAACGGCGACTGTTTGGCGAAATCGGGTTCCGACGGCGCATAGGCGGCCGCCAGCACATCGGCAGTCGGATTATTGATGAGGCTGGCGATCATCGGCATGAGTTCGTCCTCTGCCCGCCTCGGTTCATCCTTGCGGAAATAGAAGGACGCGAGCTCTACCGGAGCGTCATTCTTGCCGGCCTTCAAGAAGGCTGTCATCGCATCTTTCTCTTCGATGGGCGAAGTGAGCGCACTCGAACGCTGCAGCACGGAACCGGCAGAAAAAGCTTTGGGCGGCTGCATGGGTTCGACGGTGACAATGCGGCCCTTCTTGGCGGCGCGGTTGACGCGGTCTTCGTCGGGGCGCGGATCGGAGGATTTTTTCTCGTCGACAAGTGCGATCTTGCGGCCGTCGGGAAGTTCGAGGCCGGCATTGCCGGAAACCGCGTTCTTGAGGCCGGGAAATGCAAGCGAGGCCTGATGGATCGAGCCCGCCGGCGAATCGGTCAGCACCATGCGCCATTGTTCGGCGCTGTCAAAACCGGTCAGAAGGTCGGCGAGATCGCCATGGGCGGGGGCGGAGGGGAAGACCAGCCAGCTGGCAAGGCCGAAGACGGCCGGAGAAGCCCATCCATTCAGTCCGGATGAGGACTTGCGACGCAAAACACTCTTCGAACGCAAAACCTTAAACTCCACAGGGCAACAAGAACCCGATGAAGATCAATCATTAACCTTGATGAGCGGTTAACGCCGGCTGCCGAAAACGCCCGGCAGCCGGCCTGAATTAGCACATTCACATCAATGTCAGCGAAGGGCACGCCAATGGCCTGCCTCAGATGATGACATGCGAGCCGAGTTCGACGACGCGGTTGGCCGGCAGGTGGAAGTAGTCGGACGGGTCGGTCGCGGTGTTTGCCATGGCGATGAACAGCCGGTCCTGCCACATGGGCATGCCGGACGCGGCATCCGGGACCAGCTTGCGGCGGCCGAGATAGAAGGAGGTCGACATGATGTCGAACTTGAAGCCCGTCTTGCGCAGATAGGCGAGCGCCTGCGAGACATTGTGCGACTGCATGAAGCCGAAACGCAGTTCGATCAGCGTGAAACGCTCCGAGACCTTCTCGATCTTGAACCGCTCCTCGAGCGACACGCGCGGCTTGTTGACCGTGATGATGGTCAGCACGACATTCTTTTCGTGCAGGACGTGGTTGTGCTTGATGTTGTGCAGCAGCGCCGCGGGCGCGGTTTCCGGATCGCTGGTCAGGAAGATCGCGACGCCGGGCACGGAGACCGGCGCATGATCGCTCTTCTTCTCGACCATCGGAATGAAGGTTTCGAGCGGCACGTCGATGCGGCGGGTCTTTTCGAACAGGATCGCGGTACCGCGCTTCCAGGTCCACATGACGATGGTGAAGATGATCGCCATCATGACCGGGACCCAGCCGCCGTCGTGGACCTTCAAGAGGTTGGCGCCGAGGAAGACCAGTTCCAGGGCAAGCAGCGGGGCCAGAATGCAGATCGCGAAAGTCTGCGGCCATTTCCACTTCACCCGCACGAACTCGAACGCCATCAGCGTGGTGACCACCATGGCGCCGGTCACCGAGATACCATAGGCGGTGGCGAGCGATTCCGAGCTTTCGAAACCTAGAACCAGCGCGATGACGCCGACCAGAAGCAGGGTGTTGACCGACGGCAGGAAGATCTGCCCGGTATTGGTCTCGGAGGTGAACTGGATCTGCATGCGCGGCAGGTAGCCGAGATGGATCCCCTGGCGGACCAGCGAGAAGGCGCCGGTGATCACCGCCTGGCTGGCGATGATGGTGGCTGCGGTCGCGAGAATGACGACCGGCAGCAGCGCCCATTGCGGGAACATCAGGTAGAACGGATCGGACATCGCCTCCGGATGCTTCAGCACCAGAGCGCCCTGCCCCAGATAGTTCAACGTCAGCGCCGGGAAGACGAGCGTGAACCAGGCCCACTGGATCGGCCGGCGACCGAAATGGCCGAGGTCCGCGTAAAGTGCCTCGGCACCGGTGACCGTCAGGAAGACGGCGCCGAGAACGACGATGCCGGTGAAGCTCTCGTTCAGCATGAATTCAACCGCATATATCGGATTGAAGGACGCCAGGATGCTGTAGTCGTCCGATATATGGGCGACGCCGCCGGCGCCCATGACGATGAACCAGACGGCGGTGATCGGCCCGAAGAAGCGCGATACAAGGCCGGTCCCCTTCGACTGGATGGCGAAAAGGCCAATCAGGATGCCGACGGAAATCGGTACCACGGCGCTGCTCATCGACGGCGCGACCAGCTTCAGACCCTCGACCGCGGACAGGACCGACAGCGCCGGAGTGATCATCGCGTCGCCAAGGAAAAGCGCGGCCCCAATGAGGCCGAGCAGCATCAACATTGCCCTATGGCCATTGGCGGTCTTGGTCAGAAGCGCAAGGAGCGAGAGCGTGCCGCCTTCGCCGTCGTTGTCGGCGCGCAGCAGGAAAAGTACATATTTGAACGTGACGATGATCGTCAGCGTCCAGATCATCAGCGAAATGAGACCGATGATCTCGAGTTCCGTGACGCCGTCGTGGGCGATCGGCTTCAGAGCCTCGCGGAATGCATAGAGCGGGCTCGTACCGATGTCGCCGTAGACGACGCCGACGGAGCCGAGTGCGAGCGCAAAAAGGCCTTGGACCTTCGTTTTCTCGGCGTCGCGAGTTTCAGCGGGGTGACCCATGGGGATGTCCGGCTTAAAGCCAGCCTTTCCAGCGAAAGAAGAAAAAGGGGATGATGGCGGACAGGAGCATCGCGAAGATCGCGAGAGGATATCCGAGATGCCAGTCGAGTTCCGGCATGAACTGAAAGTTCATGCCGTAGATTGAGGCAACGAGTGTCGGAGGCAGGAATACGACCGACGCGATGGAGAATATCTTGATGATGGCGTTCTGCTCGACATTGATCAGCCCGAGCGAGGCATCCAGCAAAAAGGCGATGTTGCCGGCGATGTAAGAGGCATGTTCCGAAAGTGAATCGACATCCCGCGCAACGGTGCGGCAGAGGTTGTCGTCGCTCTTGTCCTGGCTGATCAATGGCACGTTCATCAGAAAGGTCAACAGCCTGGCGAGCGAACCCAGGCTGTCGCGCACCTTGCTGATCAGCCGGTGGTATTCGGCGATATCGGCGAGCTTGCGTTCCAGGAACTGCGGCGGGCGGCGCTTGCCGCGGTCGCGGAAGATTTCCGTCGACAGGGCATCAACGTGATCGACCGTCTGCTCAAGAATTTCGGCCGTGCGATCGGCGATGGTTTCCAGAAGTTTTGCAAGCAAAGTGGCACCATCGCGCCCCGGTTCCGGCAGACGGCTCAAGCTGGCGATGAACAGCTGGAAGCTCTTCGGCTCGGCATAGCGCACAGTGACCAGCCGGCTGCCGGAGAGGATGAAGGCGACGTCGGTGAGCTGCGGATCCTTGCCATCGGCGCGCCAGACGAGCGACGCGGTCATGAAAACCGAGCCCTTCTCTACATAAAGCCGGCTCGAAGGTTCGATGTCCTTCAGGTCGTCCCGGGTCGGAACCTGAATTCCGAGGAGACCTTCGACATAGGCGTCCTCCTGCGGAGTCGGTTCGACCAGATCGATCCAGACGATGTCGTCGGCAAGCTGTCGCAACGCGTCGGCCGGCGCAAGCGTCTTCATCGAGCCAGTGGCGCTATAGGCATTGATCAATCGTGGTCTCCGGCCGAAAGTCGTCGGCCCTGAACGAGAAGCGGGCTTGCCGGCCCCTGGTTTAGGGACCGCCAGCCGGCCACCAGCGGGACGGGCCTATAGAGACAGCCATAGTCAAAATCAAGAGCCGTATAAACCTCCTAGTCGGCGCCGCAACATGACTGCCGCGCCGAATATGTTCAAGGGAGCCTCCGCGACAAGGCGATTCGCGGCCTACATCAAAGCCTTGGCCAGGAGCCGCCGCCAAAGTGCCTGCCCATCGGCGCGAGGGAGGTATTCCAAAATGTCGAGGAACATATATGCGAATTTTTATTCGAAAACGATTGCAGGCGCCGGTCTGGGAGTAAGTCCACCGAGCTCGGCCCAGACCCTGGCGGCAATCTCACGGTAGATCTTCGCCGAGGCTCCTTCCGGATCGGAGGCGACGACGGGGGTGCCCGCATCGGAACGCTCGCGGATGTCGATCGTCAACGGAACCTCGCCCAGGAACGGCACGCCGATCCGCTCCGCCTCGCTTCTCGCGCCGCCATGCCCGAAGATGTCGTAGCGCTTGCCGGTATCGGGAGCGAGGAAATAGCTCATATTCTCGACGATGCCGAGCAGCGGCACCTCGACCTTTCGGAACATGGCGATCCCCTTGCGCGCATCGAGAAGCGCCAGGTCCTGTGGCGTAGAAACGATCACTGCGCCGGCCAGCGGCACCTGCTGGGCCATGGTGAGCTGAACATCGCCGGTGCCCGGCGGCATGTCGACGACGAGCACGTCGAGGTCTCCCCAGGCGACTTCGCGCAGCATCTGCAGGAGCGCCGACTGGACCATCGGCCCACGCCAGATCATCGCCGTCTCCTCATCAACGAGGAAGCCCATCGACATGGCCTTCAGGCCGTAGTTCTCCATCGGCTTGATGATGCGGTTTTCGATCTGCTGCGGGCGGCCGGTGATCTTCAGGAGACGCGGCACGGAAGGCCCGTAGATATCGGCATCGAGAATGCCGACCCGCAGGCCGTTCGCCTGAAGCCCGAGGGCGAGATTGACCGCCGTCGTCGACTTGCCGACGCCGCCCTTGCCGGACGCCACTGCGATGATGGCGCCGACACCCGGGACACCCGGCTTCTCTCGCTGCTGCGGCTGGGTTGGCTGCTGGCCTTGGGGCGGATGGCTATGGCCGTGATCATGGGCGTGCCCATGCGAATGCGAATGGACAGCCGGAGCGGCGGGCTGCGGACGCGGCGGCGGAGCGGAGCCCGCCTTGCGGTCCGCCGTCAGCGTCACCAGCGCGCCCTTGACGCCCGGCATTGCCTTGACGGTGCGTTCCGCAGCCACCCGCAACGGCTCCAGCTCGGTCGCCCGCGCTGCCGGGACTGTGATCGAGAAATAGACCTTGTTGTCGGAGATGAAGACGTCCGAGACCATGCCGCGCGAGACGATATCGCCTTCGAGGTCCGGCCCGCGCACCTTCGCCAGAACCGCCAGAACTTCCTCTTTGGTCACGTCGGCCATGATGTCAAAACTCCCAAATGCCTGATGCGACACAATTCCCTCGAAACGGGATGCCGCGTTCGCAGATATATAGGAGTTCGGCATTGCCGGGAGCAAGCAAGATAAACCGCCGTTCGATCGGCAGCCATATGGCGCACTGATCGAACGGCAGCTTTTCTTGTCACGCCTCTTGGGGCGCTTGCAGTCCCCTCTGGACCTGCCCCTACAGAAGCACGAAACATGCCAGACGGGAAGATACTTCCTATTGATGAGCCTTTTCAACCACTTCCGGCCAAGGGCCCTGCTGCGGCGCAGCATCCCCTGACAGACAGCATATTTTGCACCGGTCAATGCTTGAGCAGTGGGCAAAATTTTGTGCACTGCAACACTCGATTTGGTTACTTGATCAAACCGATTCTGAGCGCCTTGGCGACTGCCTGTGTGCGGTTGACCGTGTCCAGCTTCTTGGCTGCACGATTGAGGTAATGATTGACCGTATGTTCGGAGAGGCCGAGGATTTCGGCGATCTCCGCGCTGGTCTTGCCGGCGGCCGTCCAGTTGAGGCAGTCGATCTCACGGTCGGTCAGCACGTCCGTGGTGCGCACATCGAGGTTGCGGATTTCCGCCAGGCGCTCGAAGACGTGGATGGAGATGTACATCAGCTCCATCATCTGCTGGTGGCTGAACAGCAGGCCATCGCCTGCAAAAGAAACGGCACCGCGGCTGCCGGACATGTCATGGACGGGGAAATAAGCACCACGGACGAGGCCGAACCTCCCGAACATGCCGCGGATGGCCGGTCCCTGCCGCTCGGGCGGCACCGTATCGAGATCGAAGGTGAACGGGATCGTAGAGACGCGCAGCCGCCGAAGCACGGGGCTGGTCTGCATCATGCCTTCGCGGTCGAAAAGAGACATCAGTTCCGCAGGCCAGTTGGTGATTACCGTGTTGTTCGATAATTCGAGGGACGTGGCGTGAGGCAGGTTCAGGACCATGAAGGCGCGGCAGCCGTAGTGTTCCGCTGTCCGCTTCATGAACCGGAACACGTCAAACTGTGTTTTGAGATCAGCAATTTCTCCAACACTTCCGCCAAAGACACGAGGTTCTTCTGCTTTCCCGGTATTGGCCATCATCTGCTTCTCTGCCCGCCGGGTCGCGTCGAGCGATTCCTGGTATTTCCCATGCATCCGCCCAATCCGGTCCTTTATATTCGCGTTACCCGCCTCCGACGCCTGGAACGGAAAAAGCTCTCCGGATTTGCCCGGATAGTTCCCGCCGAACGTGCTTGCGTGGTGGAGGCTACTATTTCAGATTTTAATTAGATGCTAAATTTGTGGCTATTATCAATTCCGAGTAAATGGTGACGTCAATTATCAACTTCGGACAATGATGACATCTACTCGGATTTGCGAACCTTTGCATGCCTCCAGTCGTTTGTCAGGAGATAATTGTTGGGGATCAAATCACCTATGCCGGGAGTTTGCCGACTCTCGCCTGTCGATGATACTAATCCATCCCCTCGGTATGCAATTGGAGATTTCAAGTGGCGACCACACACGCTTTCGAAGGCCGTGTCCTTTCTTCCTCCCTCTGCGAACTCGGAGAAGGCCCCTCCTTCGAGTCGGAGACGGAAACGCTCTGGTGGTTCGATATTCTCGGCAAGGGATTGCACGAATTGCATCTGCCGACCGGGCGGGAGATCGTGCATGCGTTGCCGGTGATGGGCAGCGCGCTTGCCTCGATCGACGCCGCCCGACAGCTGATCGCGAGCGACAAGGGGATCTTCATCCGTGACCGCGCGACCGGCGGACTATCCCTCTATCGCGAACTGGAGCCGGAAAAGCCAGGCAACCGCTCGAACGACGGAAGGGTACATCCGTCCGGCAGCCTCTGGATCGGAACGATGGGAAGGAAGGCCGAGGACGGCGCCGGCGCTATCTATCATGTCCGCCAGGGCGAGGTGACAACGCTGTTCGACCGCATCAGCATACCCAACTCGATCTGCTTCTCGCCCGACGGTGCGATCGGTTATTACACAGACACCCGCGTTAACCGGTTGATGCGTGTGTCCCTCGACCCGGCGACAGGCCTGCCAAACGGCGAAGCTGAGCTCCTGATCGACGAGAACGGCAGGCCGGGCGGCATCGACGGGTCGATCTGCGCCAGCGACGGAACGATCTGGAACGCCCGCTGGGGCGAGGGTGCCATCGACCATTATTCGGCTGACGGGCGGCATCTGTCGCGTCACCTGCTGCCAGCGAAACGCACCACCTGCCCCGCCTTCATCGGCAAGGACCGGCTGGCCGTGACTTCGGCCCGGGAGGGACTGGACGAGGCCGCTCTCACTGCCGATCCCCTCGCCGGTTCGCTGTTCGAAATCGCTGTTTCCATCCAATGCGATCCGGAGCCCGCCTATCGCCTCTGAAAAACGCAAAGGCGTGCCAAACTAACAAAACACAAAAAAGTTCCAGGTCAAACGCCTAAAATTTCAGCAATCATGCCCGGAACCAATCGGTCTTCATAACATTTTCCTCTCGAATCAGCGCGGTCGGAGAGCTCCATCAAGGAGCGGCCGCGTGTTCACAGATAAATTTGAGCAGAGGAAGGTAGGTTCGTTATGAAGAAGACCCTTAGCACGATGGCAGCCGTTGTTCTTTTGGCGTCCACCGCCATTGCACCGGCATTTGCCCAGACCCAGCCGGCGGCGCCGGCCTCCCCGGCTCCGGCAGCCCCCGCCGCCCCGATGGCTCCGGCTGCGAAACCGGCTGACAGCGCCGCAACGCCGGCTCCGAAAACCGGCACCGCCACCGCAGCTGCTTCCGGCGGTTACCTGACTGAACAGGCTGAAAACCAGATCAGCGCCAACGACTATATTGGCAAGTCGGTCTATAACGCAGAAAACAAGAGCATCGGTGACGTCAACGACCTCATTCTGGAAGAAAACGGCGGCATCGTTGCAGCTGTGATCGGTGTCGGCGGCTTCCTCGGCATCGGCGAAAAGGAAGTCGGGCTGCCGATGGACAAGATCACCATGACGCGTGATGTGAACAACAATAACGAGGTGCGCCTGACCACGACGGAAACGGCAGAAGCCCTTCAGGCTGCTCCGGAATTCAAGACCTTGGCAGACAAGCAGGCGGAAACCGACCGGACGACCACGTCCTCCACCGGCACCTCGATGCCTGCAGGCGGCGCCACTAACCCGTCGACGACACCGGCTGCCCCGAGCAAATAAGCGCTCGACCAGTCAGATCCGGAACGGGTGACACGTCGTCACCACGAAACGGGGCGGTACCGCGGGTGCCGCCCCTTTTTGCGTTGAGAAGAAGATACATCTGAAAGGCCGAAGCGCTTCACATCATGGAAGCGGTCCGCGGCTTCCGGCAGCCTTCCACGCCCGCGCGTGCGCGTCGAAGGTATCGATGCTCTGGAAACCCACTATGGCGGCCGCGACCAACCTTTGGCGCTGGCGAACGAGGCTCGCAACGCCCGGGGAGCGCTTCAAGCCCGTTCGATGGTCATGAAGTCGCGGTAGTGTTCCTGGAGGTAACGCAGGGTGACAGCGCTGTCAGCCGGCCTGCCATAATAATAGCCCTGTCCCATCGCGCAGCCGAGCTCGTTAAGCTTGTCCGCATCGGCCTTTTCCTCGATGCCTTCCGCTACCACGGCCAGATTCAGCCCGTCGCACATGGCGATGATCGCCTTGACGATGTGTTCCGACGCGCGGTCCGTGGTGATGCGCGAGACGAAGGCACGGTCGATCTTCACCTTATCGAAGGTGAAGTCACGCAGGCGCCCCAGGCTCGACTGGCCCGTGCCGAAATCGTCGAGCGAGATTCGCACGCCCTGCTGACGGAGATCGGTAATGATGCGCTGCGCCGTATCGGCCGAGGTCATCACCGCCGTTTCGGTAATTTCCAGCTCCAGCCGATGGGGATCAAGGCCAACGCGTGCCAGGGTCGCGAGGATAGTCTCGGTTGTGCCGGGGTCCATCAGCTGCGCTGAAGAGAGGTTAAAGGAGAGGAAAAGCTCGCGCGGCCAGGAGAGTGCGGCCTCCGCAGCCTTGTGCAGTAACGTTTCAGAAAGCGCGTCAATAAAACCGCGCTCCTCGGCAAGGGGCACAAAAACCGCGGGCGAGACGAAGCCGAGATCGGCATCGATCCAGCGCGCGAGCGCCTCGAAACCGACCACTCCGCCATCGCTGATGCGCACGATCGGCTGAAAGTGGACATCCACGGCATCGGCGATGATGGCGTTGCGAAGCGCCTGCTCCAGCTGTGTCGCCCGCTTCATCTCCTGGGCGATCTCGCGGGAGTAGACGGTGATCTGTCCGCGGCCGCGGCGTTTCGAGCGGTAGAGCGCGGTTTCGGCGCTTTTCAGCAGCTCCTCGAAATCCTCGCCGGCGAAGGGATAGATCGCAAAGCCGAAGGAGGCGGACAGGCGGACGTTGCGGTCGCCAAGATCGTAGGGGGCGGACAGGACGTCCTTGATCATCTGGCCGATACGTTCGGCGCCGATGCGCTCGAAGACCAGAGGCAGGATGAAGGCAAACTCGTCACCGTCGTGGCGGGTAACGGTCGCGCCGTCCGGAATGCAGGCTTTCAGGCGATGAGCGACCTGGCAGAGGATTTCGTCGCCCGCTTCGGCACCGAACAGATCGTTGATCGGCTTGAAACCGTCGAGATTGGCAATGCAGATGGTAAAGGGCGCGGGATCCTGGGCTCGCTCGGCGGCCAGCAGGCGCACCTTGTCGCGCAGGCGGTATCGATTTCCAAGACCCGTCAGGGCGTCACTGTAGGCCATCGCCTGCAGTTCATTCTGGCTGACCTGCGGCAATGGGTTTCCCGCCGACTTCATGAATAATCCCGTTGCGCTTCACAGACCGGCGCAGGATGCGGGAAAAAGATTAAAAAATCATGGCCCTGGCTTAACTTACATGAACAGATTGATTAATCGGTTAAGCATACGACTGTTTCGCGGAGACACCGAGAAATGTCTGAAAGACGGCTTCCAGCGCCTCGGGACTTATCGGTTTGAGGATCACCTCATTCATGCCGGAGGCGAAACATTGGTCGCGGTCGCGGTCGAAGGCCTGGGGAAGAACGCCGATGATCGGAATGGAGTTTTCGATCGTCTCAAGGTTCCGGATGCGGACGCTCGCATCGAACCCGCTGAGCTTTGGAAGGGTGATATCCATCAGGATCAGCCGCGGCGACCGCTCCTGCCAGAGCCGGACCGCTTCTTCGCCATCGGCAGCGATCGCATAACGATAACCCAAACCCTCAAGGATCTGGGAGAAGACGATCTGGTTCACCTCGTTGTCTTCGGCAACCAGAATGTCGATGCCGGCGCTTTCGCCGGCCTGCGAGGCAACCAAGGTATCTTCGTCGCGCGCGGTCTCGTTTGCGGCAGGTTGGCTGAACTGCCGAGCGACGGCAGCAGCCAGGTCCCGCTTCACCCGGACCCCGTTGATTGCCAAGGCGGGAATGCGGTGTCGCTGGACGATTTCGAGGCAAGCCTTGTCCGCCAGCGTATCGACGACGACGAGATCGATCGCGATACCGGCTTCTTCTGCGAGCTGCAGGAAGAGTTCCAGTTCCTCACCGTCTGAAACCGAAGAGGTGTCGAATCCCAGATCGGCGAGAATTTCCAGTGCCTCGGCACCCGTCCGCGGATCGGAGGAGGCGACAAGGACCTTACGGCGGGGAAGACTGCTTGTATCGGGCGCAATCGCCGCCTTCCCCGGTACGTCGCGCTCCTGCCGGGCCAGCGAAGTGGCGATCAGACCGCCGCGGCTCATGCGCGGCCTGACCCCATCGCCGTCTTCATCGGTTGCGACCAGGCCGGTAATATCTTCCATGGCGGTGACCAGGTAATAACGGCCCGGTTTTCCGATACGGTATTTGTTGGCGATGATGACGACCTGCGAGCCGTCCGGCCGCGTCACCAATTCGGACATCTGCTGGGGCTCGCCAAGATCGAGGACCCCGCGATTGATGCGGTCCAGGCGCTGTTCCACCTGCGGCGGATGAACATCGGATCCCTTGTGACCGAGAATCGCCTCTGGCGGCAGATCGAGGAAGCTCGCGGCCATCTTGTTGACGGCGACGAAGGTCAGACTGCTATCCTTGACGGTAATCGGGAATGGCAGGTTGTCGAGCACCTCTTCGGTGATCTGCACCCGTTCCATGTCGGCACGCCACTGCTCCTCGCGTTTCTTGTGATCCGAGATATCCCTGACGACGCAGACGCCGTAACCGGACGACAGCCGGCGTTTGGTGAAACTCACCCAGCGGTCGGTGCCACGGCGTTCCTGCGACTCGGCCCGTTCCTTCCAGAGAGTGGCGATCTGTTCGGCAACCCAATCCTCACGGCTCAGCATCCGACGCGGTCCGGAGGCGTCGGTCAAGAACCGTCCACCGCCATCGTAGACGGCCCCGAGGAAGTCCCGAAGGCGTGTACCGGGAGTCAGAAAGGTCTTGGGGACCGGCAAGAGGGTCAGCAATTGCTGACTCGCAAAGACGATCAGGTCATTCTTGTCATAGACAAATACACCGCCCGAAATGCCCTCGGAAATCACTTCGAGCATGACAGCTTGAATGTTTGCGTCCGCCGACGCCAAATCATTCATAGGATGGGACTCCCCGTATGCTTTTTCGGACCGGATAAACGCCGGGCCGTAATGCCGATATTCGCCTCTCGGCGTTATTCCTTCTAGTTTTCGTCTTGTCGGCGCGGGAACATGCTGGCTCCAAGTCCTCAACGGGTAATCAGGGCTCGCATGACGGTGCCCAGCCGGCCGCCATCCCGATTACTCGCGGGAAGCTGGCGCTTCCCCGGTTTCATCCAAGTTCAATACCGGACAAATTATCGCCTTTATCTTAAAGCTGGATTAATGAACGGCCGTGCATCAACCTTAGATGCCCTTTCAATCGTTTAGGAAAGGTGTGTATCCGGGCTTTCCTTCCAGCGCCGAATCCGGGAAAATGGCGCATGTCCGTCAAACAGCTGCCCGAAACCCTGATCAACCAGATCGCCGCCGGCGAGGTCATCGAAAGGCCCGCCAGCGCCGCGAAGGAACTGATCGAAAATGCCATCGACGCCGGCGCGACCCGCATCGAGATCGCCACCGCCGGCGGTGGCAAGAGCCTGATCCGCATTACCGACAACGGTTCCGGCATGGATGCGGCCGATCTCGATCTTGCGGTGCGGCGGCATTGCACCTCGAAGATTTCCGAGACGCTCGACGACATCCGCACGCTCGGCTTCCGCGGCGAGGCCCTGCCCTCGATCGGTTCGGTGGCCAAACTCACCATCACCAGCCGCCGCAATGGTCATTCGGAAGGATCGCAGGTGGCGGTGATCGGCGGCAAGATGTCCGGCGTGAAGCCGGCGCCGGCCAATACCGGCACGGTCGTCGAGGTGCGCGACATCTTCTTTGCGACACCGGTGCGGTTGAAGTTTCTCAAGACCGAAAAGGCCGAGGCTGGGGCGATCACCGAAGTGGTCAAACGCATGGCAATCGCCTTCCCGCATATCCGCTTCGTGCTGTCGGGCTCCGACCGCACGACGCTCGAATTCCCGGCGACCGGCGATGACCACCTTGCCCGCATGGCACAGATCCTCGGTGCCGATTTCCGCGACAATGCGATCGAGATCGATGCGATGCGGGAAGATGTGGGGCTTTCCGGCTTCGTCGGCGTGCCGACTTTCCATCGCGGCAACTCGGCCCATCAATATGCCTTCGTCAACGGACGGCCGGTGCAGGACAAGCTGATCCTGTCGGCGCTACGCGGCGCCTATGCGGAAAGCGTGCCTTCCGGCCGTTATCCGGTGGCGGTCCTGTCGATCCGGCTCGATCCGGGGCTGGTGGATGTCAACGTGCATCCGGCGAAGTCCGACGTGCGTTTCCGTGATCCCGGCCTGGTGCGCGGGCTGATCGTCGGGGCGATCCGCGAGGCGCTGCATCGCGAGGGCGACCGGGCGGCGACAACAGGGACGTCGGGCATGATGCGCGCCTTCCGCCCCGGCTTCCAGCCGGCTCATGCCGCCCCGCGCACCCCTTGGGCGGCCGCGGCCTCGCCGTTCAGGCCGCTCTATCCGCAGCCGGCCAACGACTTTGCCGAACAGGTGCAATCCGGCTTCGACGTGCTGACCATGCCGGCGGCGCGTGCCGATACGGTGATCGCGGAACCCGTTCCGAGAACCGCTGCCGAAGACGCGCCGCGCTATCGCCTGGGTGCCGCGCGCGCGCAGGTTCACGAGAACTATATCGTGGCGCAGACGGAAGACGGACTGGTCATCGTCGACCAGCACGCCGCCCATGAACGGCTGGTGTTCGAGGCGATGCGCAAGGCGCTCGACAACAAGCGGCTGGCGAGCCAGGTGCTGCTGATCCCGGAGATCATCGACCTTCCGGAAGAGGATTGCGACCGGCTGATGGCGAATGCGGAAGAGCTCGACCGGCTGGGGCTGGCGATCGAACGCTTCGGTCCCGGCGCTGTCGCCGTGCGCGAGACGCCTGCCATGCTCGGTGAAGTCGATGCGGCCTCGATGGTCCGCGATCTGGCCGACGAGATCGCTGAATGGAACACCGCCGGGGGCTTGCGCGGCAAGCTCGAATATGTCGCCGCCACCATGGCCTGCCACGGCTCGGTGCGTTCCGGCCGACGGTTGCGGCCGGAGGAGATGAACGCGCTTCTGCGGGAAATGGAAGCCACCCCCGGCTCCGGCACCTGCAACCACGGCCGGCCGACCTATATCGAACTCAAGCTTTCCGACATCGAGCGGCTCTTCGGCCGAAGCTGAAAAAGCTGGCAATTCAGGTACAATCGGGTTAGAGCAGGCGCCATGTTTTTCCGCAGGAGACGACAGATGAACCGGTTCGAGGGAAGCGGGTTCCGCGAAGCGAAGATCCGGTATCTCGACGGCGACTACCAGATCCTGACCGCCGGCTCCTATGTCATATGCGCCATGACGGGCGCACAGATCCCGATCGACGAATTGCGTTACTGGAGCGTCGCCCGGCAGGAGCCTTATGTCGACTGCGCCTCCTCATTGGAAGCCGACAAGCGCGCCGGCATGTTGCCGAACCAAAGCCGCGGCTAAATCTTCGCGGCGTTTCCTTCCCTGATACGCCGCTCTCGGAAATTGGCGATCGCCGTATCGATGATCTTGCCCGGTGCCTGCGGATCGTCGAACGCCATGTCGACCTCGACCACGCTTACCTTTTCCGCCAGTTCCTCCATGCGCCCGTGATGTCCCTGCAGCCGCACCGCATCCTTGGCGGTGGTGACGAGCGTCAGTTTGTCCTTGGCAGCGTCATCGAGCAGGTCCGAGATCTCGTCCTCGCTGAAATAGTGGTGATCCGGAAAATCGCGTTTTTCCATGATCAGCCCCCCGACCTCTCCGACAGTACGGTAGAATTTCGCCGGATCGGCGATGCCGGCGAAGGCGAACAGCGCCTTGCCGGCGATCTCGCGATTTTCGCGCGGCTTCAACGCCGCAACATAGATCTGCTTGCCGGCGCGGGCGGCCTTACGCACCAGTTGGTCGGCTGCCTCGCCGTTTCCAACCTTGAGGATGGCCGAGAGTTGACGCATCTGTTCCGGGATCGGCGCCCTGACCGGCCCGCCGGGTACAAGATGACCGTTGCCGATACCGCGCACCGTGTCGATGACGACGAGCGCGAAATCGAGTGCCAGTCGAGCGCTCTGGAAACCGTCGTCCATGATGATCAGGTCGGCGCCTTCCGCAACCAGCCTGTGGGCGCCGTCGACGCGGGCGTGGGAAATCACCGTCAGCGTTTCGCGGCAGAGCAGCAGCGCCTCGTCGCCCACCGCCTCGGCCCGATGATGCTCGGGATCGACCACGGTCGTGACGTCGAGCGAGCCGCCGTAACCGCGGCTCAGGAAACCCGGCTTCAGGCCCTTCTCCTTGGCGGCGCGGGCAAGCGTGATCGCGGTCGGCGTCTTGCCGGCCCCGCCAACGGTGAAATTGCCGATGCAAATCACCGGCACGGGGACGCTGGCACGCCTGGCTTTCGCCATGCGGCGGCCGGCGATACGGCCATAGAGAAACGAAACGGGGGAAAGGCCCCAGGCACGCCAATCCGCTTTCGTCCACCAGAATGGCGGTGCTTCCGATACCATACCCAAACTCCGGCTGATCCGTCCTGAAACAGCCCGCGAACAAAATGGCAGTTTTGGAAAAAAGGCAAGTCTTTGAAACCAAAGCCCGGTTCAGGCGTGAAGCTTTTCCGGCAGAAGGTCCATGAGCGCCGTGATGTCGTCGAGGCAGATATCCGCCGAGGCCGAGAGCGTTTCGCGCGAACCGGTGCCGGTCAGGACCGCTACCTTCAGGCCGACGCCGGCACTGGCGCCCATATGCATGTCGTGATTGTTGTCGCCGACCATGGCAACCTCGGCCGGACCAAGCCCGGTGGCGCGGCAGAAGCCGAGCACCATGCCGGGTTCCGGTTTCACTCCGTGACCGCTGTCGTAGCCGGCGATGAAATCGACATGATCGATAATGCCGAAGCGGATGGCGGTCTGGCGGATCGCCTGTTCGTTGTCGCTTGAGGCGATGCCGAGTTTGAAGCCCCGCGTCTTGAGCTTGCCGAACAGCGCCGCCAGATCGGTGACGGGCACGGAAAATTCAGCCGAGCGGATGAAGAGGTCGTCGAGCAGCCGGGTGAGTTCGCCCACCTCGAGCGGCGAACCGGCGGCAACAAAGCCCGCCGCGATCTCGGCGGCGTTGCCGGCGGCCAGCAGGCTGTCCGGGCGGGTGTGGCCGGATAGCGGGTCCATGCCGCCGGAAAACAGAAGCTGCGGCTCGAGTTCTGCATCTCCGGCCGCGGCGATACGGGCCGCCTCGCGGTTTACCGGCCCCCAGCTTTCGTCATAGAGCAGCAGCGTGCCGTCCTTGTCGAACAGGATGCCGGCAATGTGTGCGAGCTTTTCGGGGGTCATCGTACGGCGGCGGCCTTCGGCTGCAGCCTGGCGCTCACCGTCAGCGGGTTGACATAGGGCTCCAGCGCCTTGATCGTCTTCGACAGCGCACCGCGCATCTCGTCCATCGCGTCATGGCCGGAATCGATCATCTTCACCCGGGCGAGGTCGTTGATCATCAGGTAGTGGACCGCCTTTGCCAGCATCTCCACATCCTTGACGATGCGGGCACCGCCCTTGCGCACCAGATGCTGGTAGGCATCACGGAAATTCTGGACATGCGGGCCGGAAAGCACGGCGCAGCCGAGCATGGCCGGCTCCAGCGGGTTCTGCCCGCCCTCGTTCGTCAGCGACCTGCCGACGAATGCGATCTCGGTCAAACGCAGGTAAAGTCCCATTTCGCCGATGGAGTCACCGAGGAAGACGTCGGTCTCCGGCGTCACGACATCATTGCGCGAGCGGCGCGCGACGGTCAGGCCCATTTCCTTCAGCATCTCCTCGACCGCGTCGGCACGATCGGGATGGCGCGGCACGAGAATGGTCAGCTGTCCGTTCTTCGGTTTCAGCGCCTTGTGAACGGTGGCTGCCGCCTTTTCCTCGCCGTCGAAAGTCGAGATCGCCGCCCAGGTCTGGCGGCTGCCAATCTGCTTGCGATAGCTTGCGAGCACCGCCTCGTCGCAGGGCGGCGGATCGGTATCGCTCTTCAGGTTGCCGGATGCGATGACAGGCCAGGCTCCGAGATCGCGGAAGCGCTCTGCATCCAGATCCGACTGCGCGACCACCAGAGCCATCTTGCCGAAGATGGCTTCGGCAATCGAACTGCGGTTGCGCCAGCGATCGAAGGAGCGGTCGGAGATGCGGGCATTGACGCGGATCTGCGGAATGCGGCGGCGGGCGAGTTCGGCGATAGTGGTCGGCCAGATCTCGGATTCCGCGGTGATGCAGGCATCCGGCTTCCAGTAGGCGATGAAGCGCTTGATCGGAAACTTCAGGTCGAGCGGCACGTATTGATGGATCACCTCGTCAGCCAGCCGCGACCGGACGAGATTTGCGGAGGTAACGGTGCCCGTCGTCAGAAGAATGTGGATCTCACGGCGCCGCAATTCGCGGATCATCGGCATGATGGCGATGGTTTCCCCGACGCTTGCTGCATGCACCCAGATCAGCGGCCCCCGGGGGCGGGCAAGGCTCGCATAACCGAGCCTTTCCAGCTTGCGGGTCCTGTCTTCCTTGCCCTTCATGGCGCGATAGGCAAGGTAAGGGCCGACCAAAGGATAAAGGGAAATACCGGCCACCCGGTAACCAACAAGAGCCAGGCGCGCAGAAATCTTGCTCACCGCGTTTGCCCCCGATGCGTGATGGCCGCCATCAATGTGATAGACCCTCCGATTGCTCATCCGTAACCCAGTTTTTTGTGTTTTACAAATGCGTCAAAAAAGGGTCCCCGGGATCGATACCAGGCGAGGGACCAGCATTGCGAGCACATTGTAAAACGCGAGGCTTATCTCAAGCCGACTTAGTATCAGGATCGAGCAGGCGGTGCATATGGACGATGAAATACCGCATATGGGCGTTGTCGACCGTCTGCTGCGCCTTGCCCCGCCAGGCGATCAGCGCGCTCGCGTAGTCCGGATAGATGCCAACGATATCAAGCGCCGAAAGGTCCTTGAATTGGAGGCCTTCCAGGCTCTGCAGTTCGCCACCGAAGACCAGGTGCAGAAGTTGTTTCTTTTCGCCCGTTTCCGTCATTGTCCGATATCCGTCCGTTCCAGCTCCCCCGGTTCTTCCTGTGCTGCATTCCTCATGAAAGGTCAACCCGGTGCCAGGCCGGCAAGCTGGGGCAAAAGGCTGCGGAGCGCATGTTCGGCACCGGCGGCCAGCATTTCGTGGCTGACGCTCTCGCGGTTATAGACGAGCCGGTTGCCGGCAAGATCGGTGAGGCGACCGCCTGCCCGCTCGAGGATGAGGTCGGCAGCGGCCAGATCCCAATCGTGGGAGGCGCGCTTGACGACCGTGCCGTCGATGCTGCCGTCGGCGATCATGGCAAGCCGGTAGGCAAGCGACGGCACATGCCGCACCCGGCGAATTTCGTCGCGGAAACCCGCCTCGAATTTCTTGACGAGATTTTCATCGGCCGCGATGACCAGTTCGCCGTTGCTGCGGCCGACAGTGACCGAAATCGGCCGCCCGTTCTTCAGCGCAGGCCCATCCTTCACCGCGGAAAATTCCTCGTCGAGCGCCGGCGCGACCAGGACACCGGCGACCGGCTGGCCGCGGTGCACGACGGCGACCGAGACGCACCATGTCTTCTCGCCATTGATGAAGGCGCGGGTGCCATCGATCGGATCAACAACGAAGAGCGTTTCGCGGCCAAGCCGGGCGACATCGTCGTCGGTTTCCTCGGAGAGCCAGCCGTAGTTCGGCCGGGCTGTCAGAAGCAGGGTCTGCAGCCGGTCGTTGGCGGCGAAATCCGCGGCGCTGACCGGCGACCTGCCCTCGTTCTTCCACCAGACTTCCGGCGAACGGCCGAAAAATCCGTGGGCGATCTCGCCGGCCTGGCGCGCCGCGTCGAGAATGAGTTCGAGGTCCTGCCCCCAGCCTTCCGCAACCGTCATCGGGATCAGCGTCCCGCCAGCGTCATGCCCTCGATGGCGATGGTCGGAGAGGCGACGCCGAACTTGCGGTCGATGTCGTTGGCCGGCGTCAGCCGCATGAACATGTCCTTGAGATTGGAAGCGATCGTCACTTCCGAAACCGGATAGGCGAGTTCGCCGTTCTCGATCCAGAAGCCGGTCGCACCGCGCGAGTATTCGCCGGTGATCATGTTGACGCCCTGGCCGATCAGTTCGGTGATGTAGAAGCCGTTGCCGATCGACCTGATCAGATCCTCGGGCGAGATGTCGCCGGGCTCCAGAGCCAGATTGGTGGAGGCGGGCGATACGGCCGTGCCGCCGCGCACGCCGCGGCCATTGGTGACGAGCCCGAGTTCACGGGCCGTCGAGGTCGACAGGAACCAGTGGTTCAGGACGCCGTCCTCGATCATCACCATGCGTTCGCCGGACACGCCTTCGCCGTCGAAGGGACGCGAGGAGGAACCGCGCACGATCAGCGGATCGTCGGTGATGTCGAGGCCGGCTTTCAGCACCTGCTGGCCCATCTTGTCGCGCAGGAAGCTGGTCTTGCGGGCGACGGACGCGCCGTTGATGGCGCCGGCGATGTGGCCGACGAAACCGCGGGCGATGCGCGGATCGAAGACGACGGTGACGTTGCTGCCGGTATCGACCTGGCGCGGGTTGATGCGCTTGACGACGCGCTCGCCGGCACGGCGGCCGATCAGCTTCGGATCGTCGAGATCGGCGGCATAAAGGCGGCTGTCGAAATCGTAGTCGCGCTCCATCTTCGTGCCCTCGCCCGCAATGACGCTGACGGAGCGGCCGAAACGGCTGGCCATATAGCTGCCGGAAAAGCCATGGGAGGTGACGAGCACGAGGCCACCCATGCCCGACGATGCGCCGGCGCCGGAGGAATTGGTGACGCCCTGAACGTCGAGCGCGGCCTGTTCCATTTCGAGCGCCGCTTCGCGGAGCGCATCGGTCGGCACATCGGTCGGGTCGTAGAGTTCAAGATCCGGATAGGATCTGGCGAGATCGGCTTCGTCCGCAAGGCAGGCGAACGGATCTTCGGGAGAGACCTTCGCCATGGCGACGGCGCGCTCGGCAAGCACCTTCATGTCGAAGCCGGGATTGGCCGAGACGCTGGCCACCTGCCGGCCGACAAAGACGCGAAGCGAGAAATCATCGCTCTCGGACGCTTCCGTGCCCTCGACCTTGCCGAGACGGACGCTGACGGAACGGGACCGGGAGCGAACCACGACCGCATCCGCCTGATCCGCTCCCGCGGCCTTGGCTAGATCGATCAGTTGGCTGGCGCGGGAAAGCAGTTCGGCGGAATCGATTTCAGAGGTCATGATTGCAAGCCTTTCATTCTCGTCCCATTTATTGTGCACTGTCAGAAGCATCAAGGGCGGCTCGCCGATTCTTGATTTCCCACCTTAGACTGAAAGTATCCCGCATGACCGCTCCCGGCTCGCTATTTTCCCAAATGCTTCTCCTGCTTGCCGGCGCGGTGATCGCCGCCCCGGTGTTCAGGAAGCTGGGGCTCGGCACGGTGCTCGGTTATCTTGCCGCAGGCGTGGTCATCGGACCGATCATGCAGCAGATCGTCGAGACCGAAGAAGTGCTGCATTTCGCGGAATTCGGCGTCGTGTTCCTGCTGTTCATCATCGGGCTCGAACTGAAGCCTTCGCGTCTCTGGCAGATGCGCGGCGACGTCTTCGGCCTCGGGCCGGCACAGGTGGTGATCTCGGGACTGGTGCTGACCGGATTGGCGTATCTGACCAACATGACTGACTGGCGCGGCAGCCTGATTGTCGGTTTCGGCCTTGCATTGTCCTCGACGGCGTTTGCGCTGCAGATCCTCAACGACGACGGCGAGATGAACAGCCGACACGGCCAGAGATCGTTTTCGGTGCTGCTGTTCCAGGATCTCGCCATCGTGCCGCTGCTGGCGCTGATCACCATACTTGCGCCCGGAACCACCGAGACGGAAGCCTCGCCGCTTCTCGATTTTGCAATCGCGGTCGGCGCGGTCGGCGCCATGGTGATTGCCGGCCGCTATCTTTTGACGCCGATGTTCCAGATCATCGCCCGCACCGGTGCGCGAGAGGTGATGATCGCAGCGGCCCTGCTGGTGGTGCTGGGGTCGGCAGCGGCGATGCAGGCGGTCGGCCTGTCGATGGCCATGGGTGCCTTCCTGTCCGGCGTGATGCTGGCCGAATCCTCCTACCGGCACGAGCTGGAGGCGGATATCGAACCCTTCCGCGGCCTGCTTCTGGCGCTGTTCTTCATGGCCGTCGGCCTGTCGCTGGAAGTCCATGTCATCCTCGACAACATCTTCTTCATCCTTCCCGCGGTACCGATCTTCATGGCGCTCAAGGCGCTGATCGTCTACGGGCTCTCCCGGCTCTGGGGTTCGCCGCACAATGATGCGGTGCGCATCGCGTTCCTGCTGCCCCAGGGCGGCGAATTCGGCTTCGTGCTGTTCACCACCGCAACGGCCGCCGGCCTGTTTTCGTCGGCCACCGCCTCGCTGCTGATCGCAGCCGTGACGCTTTCGATGGCGCTCACGCCGTTCGGTGCGGCACTTTCCAAGCGGCTCCTCCACGGCGAGAGCCGCGAGGAACTGGAGGAGGATTTCAACGGTGCCGGGGCCGACGTGCTGATGATCGGGTTTTCGCGTTTCGGCCAGATCGCCGCTCAGATCCTGCTCGCCGGCGGCCGCGAGGTGACCGTCATCGACGATTCCGCCGACCGCATCCGCCAGGCAGCCTCCTTCGGTTTCCGTATCTATTTCGGTGACGGGACGCGTCGGGACGTGCTCATCGCGTCGGGCATCGAAAAGGCGAAGATCGTCGCCGTCACCACCCAGAAACGCGAGACGACCGACCAGATCGTCGATCTCATCCGCTCGCAATTTCCGGACGTGCGTCTCTATGTCCGCTCCTACGACCGTATCCATGCGCTGTCGCTGCGGGATCGGAACGTCGAATACGAGCTGCGCGAGACCCTGGAATCCGGCCTGCTGTTTGGAAAAAAGACGCTGGAGGCGCTCGGCATGAGCGAAAACGAGGCCGACGAGATCGGCGACGACATCCGCCAGCGCGACGAAGAGCGGCTGCAGATCCAGGCCGTCCAGGGGCTCGGCGCCGGCCGCGAAATGCTGTTCAACAGCCCGGTCCGGCCGGAGCCGCTGATCAAGCCGAAACGGTCGATGGTGGTGGACGCCGACGAACTGGGCGCGGAACCGGCGACGGCAGAAAACGGTTAGGGCCGCACAGCGGTCCCTCTTGCGACCATTGCCACGATCGTCTCGAAAAGCTCGGCCTTGGCCTCTGCCGCCGTGATGTCGCCGCTGGCGGCGGCGTTCGACAACGCTTCGGCTGCACCGAGCATGGCCCAAAGCCCGGGCGACGCTATATGACCGGCCTCTGCGAACGGGAGAAGCGCAAGCCGGCATTTTTCCATGAAAATGGCCTCGTATTCGTGCTTGATCCGTTCAAGCTCGGGAGAGCCCTCCAGGGCGGCGATTACGCCCGCTATCTCCCGGCCCTGCAACAGAACACAATCCACATAGGAGGAGGCGATGACCGCAGCCCGGTCGGCGAGCGTCGGCCCGCTCGATTGCAGGGCCGCGTCCATGATGGCCGTCTGGCGGCTGTCGAAATCCTGATAAAGCGCTGCCAGGAGAACCGGCCGGCTGCTGAAGTGATCGTAGACGACGGGCTTTGCGACGCCCGCCTGCTCCGCCAGCCGGGGAAGCGTCAGGGCATCCGTGCCTTCTTCGCGGACGATGCGCCACGCAACCTCCATCAACTGCTGGCGCCTCCCCTGCCGCGAGAGGCGCTGCCGGAGACGCGCCGGTTCGTTTATTTCACTGCTTGACATGACTATATACCAAAAGTAACTTACTGAAAGTATATAACCACTGCCCGTGAGTTTCAATCTGCCAGCAGGAGTTTTCGCCATGCACGCGCTGATCGTCGTTTCGCATCCCGAACCCGGATCCCTCACCCATAACGTCGCCGCCCATCTCGCCGAAGGCGTCACCATGTCCGGCGGCTCTTTTGAAATTGCTGACCTTGCAGCGGAAGGCTTCGATCCGAGATTTACCCAGGCGGATCTCGCGGCGCATCGCAGGGAGGCATCACCATCGGCGGATGTCACGGCCGAACAGGCGCGGATCGACCGTGCCGATGCTCTGGTGCTCGTCTATCCCGTCTACTGGTGGTCGATGCCGGGGCTGTTGAAAGGATGGATCGATCGCGTCTTCGCAAACGGCTGGGCCTATGACGACGTCAAAGGAGCCAAAGTGGTGAAGAAACTTCGCCACCTTCCCATCCATCTGGTCGCGATCGGCGGCGCCGACATGCGGACTTATGCGCGGCACGGTTATTTCGGCGCGATGAGGACGCAGATCGATCATGGGATATTCGATTATTGCGGCGCCCCGGTCATGGCATCCGAGCTTCTCCTGGAAGAAGAGCTGGATAGACCCGATTTTCCATCGGCGATCGCACGCAGGATCGGCCGTAATGTTTTCAACGCGGCCCGGAAAACCGAGGCCGCATAGTAGCTCAGGCTTCGGCTGCCGCCGCATGAAGCGCGTCGATGGCGCGCTTGAGCTCGTCCTTGACATGTTCGGACTCGTCGAGGATTTCGCGAGCCTTCAGGAAGTCCAGAACCCGGAAACGGTTGACCGAGGGCCTGAGGAAAATCTGCGGCGGATTGAGTTTCAGCTTGAGCGCGATGCTCGCCTGCATGGTCAGCTGGCTTGCGCCGAACAGGCTGTCGATACGGTTGGGCGCATGGGTGCCGTCGCCTTCCGGCGCACCGACCACATCGACGCCGATCACCACGTCGGCAACGTCCATCAGTTGCTCGTAGGGGACGGGATTGAAAACGCCACCGTCGATCATCACCCGTCCGTTGACCCGGACCGGCATGAACAGGCCGGGAATGGCGGCGGAGGCGGCAATCGCGGTCCGCAGCTCGCCCTGTTCGAGGATCACCTCCGCCTGGCCGTAATAATCGGTGGCGGAAATCTTCATGGGTATTTCGAGATCCTCGAAATCTTCCGGCACCTGCGGCGGCAGGAAGGCATCGAGGATGAGTTCGAGATTGAACTGGCCGAAGCGGAAGCCGCCGAGCTTGTCGCGCATCGTGGCCGGGCCGAGGCCCCAGAGCTTGTTGAGAAGGGTTCCGCGGTGTCCGACCGTTTCCAGCGCGTATTGTCGGATCTCTCGGCCCGTCATGCCCGAGGCCATGCCGGCGCCGATGATCGCGCCGATCGACGAGCCGGAAATCGCCACCGGCCGGATGCCGAGCTCGTCGAGCGCCTCGATGACCTGGATATGCGAGAGGCCGCGCGCGCCGCCGCCCCCGAGAGCAACTGCAAACGTCAGGCCGCCCTTGGCACTGACGGCTTCGAGATCGGGGATTGCAAGCCTCGTATTCATTCCTCTGACCTCAGGTCGGCTGGTAGCGGAAAAAATCCATGCGGGTATCGCCGAACGTCCGGCTTTCCAAAAACTTGAAGACGGCATCCACGGCCGGACTGATGTCGGCCCGCTCCTCCAGAATGGCAAGGGCTCCGGGTGCGAGCCAGCCGCCGGCATGGGCCGAAAGCATGGCGCCCTCGCCGAGCCCCTGGCCATAGGGCGGATCGGCGAACAGGAAATGAAACGGCTCGATATTGTTGGCCGTGCCGAGCTTGGTGGCATCGCGGCGGAGGATGCGCGCCCGGCCATGCAGGCCGAGGCTGTCGATATTCTCCCACAGCAGGCCCCTGCCCTCGACGCCGTTCTCGACGAAGAGCGCACTCTTGCAGCCGCGCGACAACGCCTCCAGCCCGACCGCGCCGGTGCCGGCGAAAAGGTCGATCACCCGGCCGCCATCCAATGCCTGCGGATAGACGTGGCCGATGATGTTGAACAGGCTTTCGCGCGTCCGGTCGATGGTCGGCCGGATGTCGCTTGTTTTGGGCGTGGCCAGAGACCGGCCGCGAAATTCACCACCGACGATCCGCACTGCGCGTTACCCTCTCGGCGTGCGCGGCTTGCCGCCGGCCGGGCGTCCGCCCGAGGCGGGCCGGCCACCAGGCTTGCCCCCGGGCTTGCCACCGGCACCCGCCGGTTTCCCGCGGCCTCCGGAAGGCTTTCCGCCAGAGCTCTTGCCGCCGCCCGGCTTTGCGCCGAAGGGCTTGCCGCCAGGTTTTCCACCGCGCGGCCTGTCGCCGGCGGGGCGATCACCTGCGGGACGATCACCACGCGGAGGCCTGTCCGTGAACGGCCGGTCGCTGCGCGGACGCTCGGAGCGGCCCTCGCCTGCGGAGAAGGACCGTGCGGGACGCTCTCCATCCTCGCGCGGCTTGCGGTCGCCGAACGGACGTTCGCCTCTGGGCCTGTCACCGAAAGAGCGTTCGCCCCTCGGCTTGTCGCCGAACGGACGGTCTCCACGGGGCGGACGGTCACCGGAAGGACGCTCGCCGCGCGGGCGCTCGGAACGGCCTTCGCCGAAGGAGCGTGCAGGGCGGTCACCATCGGCGCGTGGCTTGCGGTCAGCAAACGGGCGGTCGCCTCTCGGCTTGTCGCCGAACGGGCGGTCGCCGCGGGGTTTGTCACCGAAGGAACGCTCGCCGCGCGGGCGCTCGGAGCGAGCGTCGCCGGAGAAGGATTTCGTCCGGGGGCGGTCGCCGTCTTCGCGCGGCTTGCGGTCACCTCTGGGCTTGTCGCCAAAGGATTTCTTGCGGCCGAAATCGCCCTTTTCCGGTTTGTCGGGGCCGTCGGCGCGGATCCAGTCGCGATCCTCTTCGGCGCGATTGACGATGACCGGCCGGTCGTTCTGAGGCGTGGGCTTCTTGAAAAGCTGTTCGGCCTCGGCACGGGCGGAGGATTTGCGGGTCTTGTTTTCGGTTGTCGGGCGGGCACCCGGCGCCATCCAGACATTCGCTGTACGGCTGGTGCCCATCGGCGGGCGCTTCTTCGGCCGGTCGTCTTCTTCCTCAGCGCGACTGCCGAACGGCTTTGCACCGCGCGGCTTGTCGGCGAACTTGCGGTCGTCGCGCTTGGTATCCAAACGGCCGGGCGCCTTTTCGCGCCGGTCCTCCGGCTTGCCGGCGCGCGGACGTTCGCTCCGCTCCGGCCTTGCCGCCCATTCCGAGTGCTCGGTACGAGCCGAACGGACGGGTTTCTCTTCCTCGTCAGCGGCGGTCTCGGTATAGATCGGCGCGTCGAAATTCGCCTTGGATTCCTCGATCAGGCGCGGCCCGAGCTGGTCGCGCAGCATGCGACCCCGCACTTCCACCACCTCGCCTTCCGGCAGGTCCCCGAGCTGGAACGGTCCGTAGGAAATGCGGATCAGGCGGTTGACCTCGAGGCCGAGCGCGCCAAGCACGTTCTTGATTTCACGGTTCTTACCTTCGCGAAGGCCCATCGTGATCCAGGAATTGCTGCCCTGGGTGCGGTCGAGCGTCGCGTCGATCGAGCCGTAGAGCACGCCTTCGACGGCGATGCCCTCCTTCAGCTTGTCCAGCTCCTCCTGCTTGACCTCGCCATGGGCGCGCACGCGGTAGCGGCGCAGCCAGCCGGTGGTCGGCAATTCCAGCACGCGCGACAGGCCGCCATCGTTGGTCAGCAGCAGCAGGCCTTCGGTATTGATGTCGAGGCGGCCGATGGAGAGCACCCGCGGCAGACCTTCGGGCAGGTTGTCGAAGACGGTCGCGCGGCCTTCCGGATCGGAATTGGTGGTCACCAGGCCGGCCGGCTTGTGGTAGAGCCAGAGGCGGGTGCGCTCGATGCCGCGGATCGGCATGCCGTCCACCTCGATCTTGTCGGCGAGCGTCACGTTGACGACCGGCGTATCGAGAACCTTGCCGTTCAGGCTGACCCGGCCTTCCATGATCATCCGCTCGATATCGCGGCGCGACGCGACGCCGACGCGTGCGAGGATCTTGGAGATGCGCTCGGGCTTGCCCTCGGCCTCCATGGTTTCCGGTGCGGGCGGCAGCTTGCGGACGGGCTTTGCCGCCTTTTCAGCGCCGCTCTTCGCCGCGGAGCTCTTACGGGGCGCAAGGCCCTCCTTGGCGGAAAATCCCGCCTTGCCGCCGGCGCCTGCCTTCGGAGCGGCTCTGGGTTTGGTTTCGCGAACGAAAGTCTTGCCTTCGCCGCGCTTCGGCTTGTCTTTGGAATTCATTTGTTGTTTGCCTGAAGCGTGATGTCTACGGAGCGATCCGGACATTCTTGTTCGTGTTGACTGAGATGGATTCGTGCCCGCAGCCGGGCGTCCAGTTGGATGCTTCCTACCAGTTCGCGCGATCCGGGTTAAGAGGAAATCGCCGAAATGCCTAACACCGATGGGTTCATGGACGCAGCACTTGCGGAAGCCAAAGATGCGGCGGCCCGCGGCGAGGTTCCGATCGGCGCCGTTCTGGTCATCGACGGCGTTATCGTCGCCCGCTCCGGAAACCGGACCCGCGCCGAAAACGACGTTACCGCCCACGCCGAAATCGCCGTCATCCGGGATGCCTCGGCCGCCCTTGGACAGGAGCGGCTGTCAGGTGCAGACCTTTACGTGACGCTCGAACCCTGCACCATGTGCGCGGCGGCGATCTCGTTTGCGCGCATCCGGCGGCTCTATTACGGCGCGGAGGACCCTAAGGGCGGAGCGGTGGACAACGGCGTGCGCTTCTTTGCCCAGCCGACCTGCCATCATGCGCCGGAAGTCTATTCCGGCCTCGGGGAAAGCGAGGCCGCGATCCTGCTCACCGGCTTCTTCAGATCGAAAAGAGAGAGCTAAGCCAAGCTTAGAATAGCTTCCACCAGTCGCTGCCCTTCTTGGCTTCCGCGGCTTGCGCCTTGCGGCGCTTTTCCTTCTGGCTTTCGGGCTCGCCGACATCCGACAGGGCAGCCGCATCCACCGAACGGAACTCCGCCGGCGGCTCGGCGAGCGAACGACGGCGTCCGGTCACACTGACGGTCTCGGCGTTTTCCTTGGCCTTGCGGAAAGCTTCCCACTTTTCCGTCTCGGTCATCTGACCGGCCTGGCCGCTGCCGGCGAGCAGCGGTGACCGATAGTTGGGATCGTTCTCGTGAGCCGCCGCTTCGTCACGCAGACGCTTGCGGGTTTCTTCCGGAGATTCGACCCAGTTGGGGTTGCTTTCGCGATTCGCCAGCGATTGCTGGGGCGCCGGCAGCGTCTGGTCCTGACCCTTGGCGACAACCAGCGAAGGACGCGGGTTATATTTCAGGCCCGCTTTCGCTTCGGCGCTCTTGCCGCCCAGCGAGACGGACTGACCGAGGTCATCTGTCAGCTGCTCCATGGCCGTCTTGTCAGTGCCGTAGGTCGGGCCGCCGATGCAGCCCGAAAGGGTCAATGTCGAGGCGAGGACGCCGGCCACGCCCATGCCGACACGAAACGCATATGTCGCTTTCATCAAAACCCTTCCAGCGGCGCCCGTCCTGACGCCTCAGACACACTCAAACGCCTGATGGCCGGAAAATCCGGCCAATTTCAGGCGGTTTTACCGGATGATTGCTCAAAGCGCAATCATCCGGTGACTTTCAACCATCAGAGCCGGCCGAGAGCCGCCAACTCTCGCAATGCGGCAGCATCACGCGCCGATACATCCGGATAGGCCGCATCCGAGCCGACATCGGTGGTCACCCGCCACGAGCGGGCACATTTGGTGCCTTCGGCGAGTTTCGGATCGACGGCAACGCCCTGCACTTCCGGCAGGCGGAAGGCGCTCTCAGGCGCCTCTCCCGCAACAATCGCGATACCCGAGGTGATGCAGGTCTCTTCGAAGTCCTGGCCCTCCAGCGCCTTCATCAGCTCCGGATCGTTGACATAAACGACCGGTGCGGCCTCCAGCGAAGAGCCGATCCGCTTGTCCTTGCGTTCGATTTCGAGCGCGCCTGTGACAACCGAGCGCACCTTGCGGATCTGCGCCCACTTTTCGGCGACCGCATCGTTTTTCCATTCAGTCGGAACCGTCGGGAACTGTTCGAGATGGACCGAGACGGCGTCCGGGTTGCGCGACAGCCAGGATTCCTCGGTGGTGAACGGCAGCATGGGGGCAAGCCAGGTCACCGTGCAGTCGAAGATCTTGCGGATGACGGCGAGAGCCGCGCGACGGCGCAGCGAGGACGGCGCGTCGCAATAAAGCGCATCCTTGCGAATATCGAAATAGAAGGCCGACAGCTCGATATTGGAGAAGTCGATCAGCGCCCGGGCGATCTTCTTGAACTCGAAAGCGTCATAACCCTCGCGCACGAGCTTATCGAGCTCGGACAAGCGATGCAGCATCAGCTTTTCGAGTTCCGGCAGGTCGGCATAGGCGATCTCCTCGCCCTCGTCATGGGCGAGCGTGCCGAGCATCCAGCGGATCGTGTTGCGCAGCTTGCGATAGGCATCGACATTGGTCTGGATGATCGTCTTGCCGAGGCGCTGGTCTTCCCAATAGTCCGTCGTCATCACCCAGAGGCGGAGGATATCGGCGCCGGCATCCTTCATGACGTCCTGCGGGGCCACGACATTGCCGAGCGACTTCGACATTTTCTGGCCCTTCTCATCCATGGTGAAGCCATGGGTGACGACCGTGTCATAGGGCGCCCGGCCGCGGGTGGCGGCGGATTCCAGAAGCGAGGAATGGAACCAGCCGCGATGCTGGTCGGAGCCTTCGAGATAGACGTCGGCCGGCCATTTCAGGTCCGGACGGTCCTCCAAAGTGAAGGTGTGCGTCGAACCCGAGTCGAACCAGACATCGAGGATGTCCATCACCTGGGTCCAGCCTTCATTGGCGCGCGAGCCGAGGAAGCGCTCGCGCGCGCCTTCGGCGAACCAGGCATCGGCACCTTCGAGATCGAAGGCTTCGAGGATGCGCTTGTTGACCGCTTCGTCCTGAAGGATCTCGCCCGCTTCGTCCACGAAGACGCAGATCGGCACGCCCCAGGCGCGCTGGCGCGAAAGCACCCAGTCCGGGCGCTGCTCGATCATGGCGCGCAGGCGGTTCTGGCCGGCGGCGGGTACGAAACGGGTGTCGTCGATCGCCTGCAAGGCACGCGAGCGCAGCGTGGTGCCGTCGGCGAGCGTCTTGTCCATGTAGACGAACCACTGCGGCGTGTTGCGGAAGATGATCGGCTTCTTCGAGCGCCACGAATGCGGGTACTGGTGCTTCATCCGGCCGCGGGCAAACAGCGCGTCGCGCTCGATCAGCGCCTTGATGACGCGATCGTTGGCATCGCCCTTCTTGCCGTTGTCGTCCATGACGCGGGCAGGCCCGCCCTCGCGATCCGGCCCGAAGCCCGGCGCGTCCTTGGTATAGAAGCCCGCGTCATCAACGGGGAACGGGATGCGCATTTCATCTTTGGCCGCCGGGATTTCATCTTGTGATCTGCCAGCATGGTACACTTTGAAGATGGCATCCTGATTGCTCATCCATACATCAAAGTCTTCGCGGCCATGACTTGGCGCAGTGTGGACGAAACCGGTGCCGGTATCATCGGTGACGTGGTCGCCGGGGATGAGGGGAACGCGGAATTCATAACCGCCGCCAAAACCCTTCAAGGGGTGGGCGCAGGTGATATCCCTCAGAATTTCCGGCCCAACCGCAAAAAGACGCTTAAATTTAAGCTTTGCCTTGGCGAAGGACTCATCGGCCAACGCATCAGCAAAGATCAATTTTTCGCCCCGCTGCGGGCCATAATCAGGATGCTCGGTCGCCGTCACCTCATAGAGGCTGTAAGCGACGCGGGGCGAATAGGCGATAGCGCGATTGCCGGGGATCGTCCACGGCGTCGTCGTCCAGATGACGACCGATGATTGTCGAATTTGATCGTTCTGCCAGACCATGGCTTCAGCGACTTCTGTAGTATTTCCGCCATACGCGTTGATCGCTCGAAGATGCGCCACCGGAAACTTCACCCAGATCATGTCGCTTTCGACATCCTGGTATTCGACTTCCGCTTCCGCCAGAGCCGTGCGCTCCACCACCGACCACATGATCGGCTTGGAGCCGCGGTAAAGCTGGCCGCTCTGGGCGATCTTCAGCAGTTCGCCGGCGATGCGGCTCTCGGCGTGAAAATTCATCGTCAGGTACGGGTTCTCAAAATCGCCCACGATGCCGAGGCGCTTGAATTCTTCGGCCTGGACCTTGATCCATTTTTCAGCGTAGGCGCGGCATTCGCGACGGAACTCGATCATCGCGTCCGGTTGCTTCAGATCGGGCTTAGCCTTGCCCTTGGAACGATAGTTCTCCTCCTCGATCTTCCATTCGATCGGCAGGCCGTGGCAATCCCAGCCCGGGACGTAGTTCGAGTCAAACCCACGCATCTGAAACGAGCGGGTGATGACGTCCTTCAGGATCTTGTTCAGCGCGTGGCCGATATGGATATTGCCGTTGGCATAGGGCGGGCCGTCATGCAGCACGAATTTTTCGCGGCCGGCGGCGGAGGCGCGAAGCTGCTTGTAGAGGTCCATCTGCTGCCAGCGGGCAACCAGTTCCGGCTCCTTCTGCGGCAGGCCTGCGCGCATCGGGAAATCGGTTTCGGGCAGATAGAGGGTCTTCGAATAGTCGAGCTTTTCGGCGGTATCGGTCATGGGATCAATCGTCCTGGCGCCGCGACGGGGCGCATCTCGATGAAAATTCGCTGGCGGAAGGCGCTTATGAAGCGCCAAAAACCCGGACCCTCCGGCCGCTCTTACAGCGCGCGGAAGGCCGGGCCTATAATTCGAATGATCTGGGCCAGCCGGAATTTTTTCATGGTGGCGGTTCTTAAGGGTTTTTGCGGCGGAAAGAAAGGGGCAAAACCAAGATGTTGTTCTGGACTTTCGAACTGGCGGGGGCTATATCTGACTAGCTGACTAGTCGGAGATTTTCATGCCGGGCAAGCCTACCGTTCAGGATAGCAGCTGGAAGCTGGAAGACGCCAAGGCACGCTTCAGCGAGGTGGTCAGGCGCGCGCATAGCGAAGGCCCGCAGCGCGTAACGGTGCGGGGGCGCGACAGCGTCGTCGTCATCAGCACGGAGGAGCTGGAGAGGCTGACCAGAGCCGCGCCTAAGAAACCCTTCGTGGAATTCATGGAAGGCCTGGGGCTGGACACGCTGGACCTCGAGCGGGAAGCGGATCGCGGCCGGGATATCGAGTTGTGATCGGCTGGCTGCTGGATACCAATGTCATCGCAGCCCTGATCAATCCGAACGGTGCGCCTTCGGTCAAACGTTGGGCCGCCGGGCAAGACGAGGACCGTTTCTTCATCAGCATCCTGACCTTGGCGGAATACGACAAGGGCATCGAAAACCTGCCGTCGGATGACGAAAACCGCTATCGTTATGCCGCAGCCCGGGATGCGCTCGAAGACAGGTTTGCCGGCCGGACCCTTTCCGTCAGCGACGGGATCGTCAGGCGGTGGGGCGCGATATCCGGAAGGGTGAAGCAGGCAACAGGCCATGCGCCGCCGGTGATCGATACGCTGTTTGCCGCGACGGCGATCGAGCACAATCTCTATCTCGCCACCCGCAACGTGAAAGACACCCGCGCGTCGGCTGCTGCGATCTTCGATCCCTGGCAGGACGATCCGGAGCGGTTTCCGCTGAGCCGCCGTTAACGCCTCAAAACGCGATCTTGGCGTCCACTTCGCCAAGCGGCTTCACACCGGACAACAGCGCCCGCGCCTCTTCCTCATCACGCCTGATCTGCGCGACCAGCGGGTCCAGCCCGTCGAATTTCTGTTCGTCGCGCAGGTGGCCGAAGAAGGAGACGGAACAGGTTTCGCCGTAAAGGCTGCCGGAAAAATCGAAGAGGTAGGTTTCGAGCAGGGGCGCACCGTTTTCGGTCACCGTCGGGCGGCGGCCGTAGCTGGCGACGCCGTCGAAAAGCGTGCCGTCGGGGCGGCGGAAGCGGACGGCGTAGATGCCGGCCTTCAATTCGGCCTCCGGCGGCAGCTGCATGTTGGCGGTCGGGAAACCGAGCTGGCGGCCGAGCTTTTCACCGCCGATCACCTCCGCCTCAAGCGTATAGCGATATCCGAGCAGGCCGGCCGCGGCGGCGACGTCGCCTTCCGCCAGCAGGTCGCGGATGCGGCTGGACGAGATCACCTCGGCATTCTCGTCGCGGAAGGCATCGACCAGCTGCACGCTAAAACCGTGCTTGGCGCCGGATGCCATGAGAAAAGCCGGACCGCCTTTCCTGTCCTTGCCGAAATGAAAGTCGAAGCCGGTGACGACGGCGCTGGCTGCGAGCCAATCCACGAGAATGGTCTGGATGAATTCTTCCGCCGAGCGGGTCGCAAAGTCCGGGGTGAAGGGATATTCGATCACCGAGCGGAAACCCATGGCTTCGAGAAGCCGGGCCTTGAGCGGTGCCGGCGTCAGCCGGAACACCGGCTCTTCCGGGCGGAAAACGGTGCGCGGATGCGGTTCGAAGGTCAGCACTAGGGCGGGCACGCCGCGCTGTTCGGCAAGTGCCAGCGCGCGCTCCAGGACGCTGCGATGGCCGCGATGCACGCCGTCGAAATTGCCGATGGCGATAACGCCGCCCTTCAGTTCCTCGGGCAGCGGCTCCTTCTTCTCGTTGCGGTGGAAGACAGTCATGCAGCGGGTTCCGGTTCAGGCCCAGTTCGGCCCAGGGGGCTATGCGAGGCGCGGCATCCAGTATTTCGGCGCGGCATTTTCCCGTTTCAGCCAGGCGTTCAGGATCGTCTCGTCGGTCTGGCCGTTGACGGTGTATTCCGCGACATGGATGCCTGCGCTGATATAAAGCAGGTCGAGGCCGTATGCGAGTGCGCCGCGCACGTCGGTCGGCATGCCGTCGCCGATCGCCAGCACCCGACCCATCGGGAATTCGCTGCGCACTTCGCGGGCGGCTTCGATCGCCGCCTCGTAGATCGGCCGATGCGGCTTGCCGGCAACGCGGGTCTTGCCGCCGAACTCCTCGTAATAGGCCGCGACCGCGCCGGCGCAGGGAATGATCTTGTGGCCGCGCTCGACGACGAGATCCGGATTGGCACAGATGAACGGCACGTCGCGCTTGGCAAACGCCGCCAGCATGTCGGTATAATCTTCCGGCACTTCCTTCTCGTCGTCGAAGAAACCGGTGCAGACGATGCATTCGGCTTCCTCGGCGGAGACCACATCGACGCCGAGCCCGTCGAACAGGTTGAGGTCGCGTTCGGGACCGATCAGGAAGACCTTTTTCGGGCCGTCGACGATCAGGTGCTGGGTGACGTCGCCGGATGTGACGATCCGGTCATAGGTGCCGTCGGGCACGCCGAGTGCGCGCATCTGCTCGATGACGCCGGGCGCCGTGCGTGGCGAATTGGTGATCAGCACGACGGTTGCGCCGGCTTCGCGGGCCGCGGCGAGAGCCTTGCAGGAATGCTGGAAAGCCTCGACACCGTTGTGAACCACACCCCAGACGTCCGAAAGGACCACGTCGTAGCCGCCGATCACTTCGCTCAGATTGCCGATGCGCTTTGCCATGTAACCTTCCCATCTCGCAAGTTCCGGGTCACATGACAAACCCGGTTAAGGATTACAAGAGATATTCGGGAGAAAAACCGCGACCGCCGACGGCGCTGCGCGAACTTCGGCAGGGTGCCCCGTTGGGCATTCGCAGGCTCGCGCCGCCGTTAAGCGCGACAGCGCCTTTCTTCCACCAAAGTCCGGTGCAACATGCCGACCTGTCCGGAGAGGTGGCCGGACCCGAACACCCTGATGCGCCTATGGCCGTAAGTTCCGCCAGGCGCAGGCATTGCCCAGCATTCGTATCGTTAAGCGTATTTTCTATGAGGTTCCGAGCCGGCCTGAAAATTTTGCGGCCGTTCTTGACTCATCCGCCGGGCACCCTTATCTCGACGCGGCTGGCACTCTCCAACGGGGAGTGCTAACAGCACCGAGATACGGGTTTCCACCCGTCCATGTCATTTGATCGAGGGATTAGACAATGGCAAGCACCAATTTCCGCCCCCTTCACGACCGCGTCGTTGTTCGTCGCGTCGAATCCGAAGCCAAGACCAAGGGCGGCATCATCATTCCTGATACCGCCAAGGAAAAGCCGCAGGAAGGCGAAATCGTCGCCGTCGGCACCGGCACCCGCGACGACAAGGGCAATATCACCGCTCTCGACGTCAAGGCCGGCGACCGCGTCCTGTTCGGCAAGTGGTCGGGCACCGAAGTCAAGCTCGATGGCGAAGACCTTCTGATCATGAAGGAATCCGACATCATGGGCATCATCGGCTGATTTCCGGCCCGTTGCTCTTCATTCTAAATCGCTGACACCCCTTTTCAGGAGTTATCAAAATGGCAGCCAAAGAAATCAAGTTCGGCCGCACCGCGCGCGAAAAGATGCTGCGCGGCGTCGACATTCTCGCTGACGCAGTCAAGGTAACGCTCGGCCCGAAGGGCCGTAACGTCATCATCGACAAGTCCTTCGGCGCTCCGCGCATCACCAAGGACGGCGTTTCGGTCGCCAAGGAAATCGAACTGGACGACAAGTTCGAGAACATGGGCGCCCAGATGGTCCGCGAAGTTGCTTCGAAGACCAACGACATCGCCGGCGACGGCACCACGACGGCTACCGTTCTTGCCCAGGCGATCGTTCGCGAAGGCAACAAGGCAGTTGCAGCCGGCATGAACCCGATGGACCTGAAGCGCGGCATCGATCTCGCCGTTGCAGACGTCGTCAAGGATCTCCAGGCCAAGGCCAAGAAGATCTCCACGTCGGAAGAAGTCGCACAGGTCGGCACGATCTCCGCAAACGGCGACAAGCAGGTCGGTCTCGACATTGCTGAAGCCATGCAGAAGGTCGGCAACGAAGGCGTCATCACGGTTGAAGAAGCCAAGACCGCCGAAACCGAACTCGAAGTCGTCGAAGGCATGCAGTTCGACCGCGGCTACCTGTCGCCCTACTTCGTCACCAACCCGGAAAAGATGGTCGCCGACCTCGACGACGCTTTCATTCTCCTCCACGAGAAGAAGCTCTCGAACCTGCAGGCGATGCTCCCGGTTCTCGAAGCCGTCGTCCAGACCGGCAAGCCGCTCCTGATCATCGCTGAAGACGTCGAAGGCGAAGCTCTTGCAACGCTCGTCGTCAACAAGCTGCGTGGCGGCCTCAAGATCGCTGCCGTCAAGGCTCCGGGCTTCGGCGACCGCCGCAAGGCCATGCTCGAAGACATCGCCATCCTGACGGGCGGCACCGTGATCTCCGAAGACCTCGGCATCAAGCTCGAAAATGTCACGCTCGACATGCTCGGCCGCACCAAGAAGGTCTCGATCTCCAAGGAAAACACCACGATCGTCGACGGCGCCGGCTCCAAGGCCGACATCGAAGGCCGCGTTGGCCAGATCAAGGCCCAGATCGAAGAAACCACTTCGGACTACGACCGCGAAAAGCTGCAGGAACGTCTTGCCAAACTCGCTGGCGGCGTTGCCGTGATCCGCGTCGGCGGCTCGACGGAAGTCGAAGTCAAGGAAAAGAAGGACCGCATCGACGACGCTCTCAACGCGACGCGCGCTGCCGTTCAGGAAGGCATCGTACCGGGCGGCGGCGTTGCCCTGCTGCGTTCTTCCACGAAGATCGCTGCAAAGGGTGCCAACGACGACCAGGAAGCCGGCATCAACATCGTTCGCCGCGCTCTGCAGTCGCTGGTTCGCCAGATCGCTGAAAACGCTGGTGACGAAGCCTCGATCGTGGTCGGCAAGATCCTCGAAAAGAACGAAGACAACTACGGCTACAACGCCCAGACGTCGGAATATGGCGACATGATCACCATGGGTATCGTCGACCCGCTCAAGGTCGTTCGTACTGCCCTGCAGAACGCAGCTTCGGTTGCTTCGCTGCTGATCACCACCGAGGCCATGATCGCCGAACTTCCGAAGAAGGAAGCTGCCGGCGGCGGCATGCCGGGCGGCATGGGCGGAATGGGCGGCATGGACATGATGTAAGACCTTCGGGTCTCGCATCTGAGCCAGCCGGTTCAGTTCGGAAAGGGCGGCCCTCGGGTCGCCCTTTTTGTTTGTCAGCAGGACGGAGCACGGCTGACAAAGACGCAGGCCGCAATTACACTTGCGCCATGAGTTTCTTCGAGAGCCTGCTCGTCCTGTTGCTTGTCGCGATTGTGCTTCTGCAGATCTCGCGCCGGCTTTCCGTGCCCTATCCGTCGATGCTGGCGCTGGCGGGTGCGGCGGTCGCGCTGGTGCCGGGCATGCCCTATATCTCGCTCGACCCGCACACCGCGCTTGCGCTGTTCATCGCGCCGGCGCTGCTCGACGCCGCCTTCGATTTTCCGATCGGGATCGCCCGCCGGTTCTGGGTGCCGTTGCTCGTCTTTGCGATCGGTGGCGTCTTTGCGACCGCGGCCGCCGTCGCCTTTGCCGGGTGGGCGTTTGCCGGACTGCCGATTGCCGCCGCGCTGGTGCTCGGTGCGATCGTCGCTCCCCCCGATGCGGCGGCTGCGACTGCCGTTCTGTCGTCGATGTCGATCCCGCGCACCACCGATACGGTCCTTCGGGGCGAGAGCCTGTTCAACGATGCGGCCGCGCTGCTGATTTTCGACGCGGCGCTTTCGGTACAATCGGCCGGTAGTCTCGATACCGGCGTGGCGCTGCATCTTTCCGTCGCCGTGCCCGGCGGCATCCTTCTCGGCATCCTGGCCGCCTGGGCGGTCCGGCACCTGACGCGGTTTGTTGCCGGCACGCTCGGCGGCATCCTCCTGCAGTTCGTGCAGACCTTTCTTCTGTGGATTCTCGCCGAACGGCTTGGCCTGTCGGCGGTGCTCGCCATCGTCGCCTTCGCGATGACGCTTGCGAGAAGCAGCGAGGCGCGCTCCTCGGCCCGCATGCGGGTGCAGTCCTATGCGGTCTGGACCGCTGTCGTCTTCGTGCTCAATGTCATGGCCTTCCTGCTGATGGGCATGCAGGTTCGCGACATCGTCGGCGGAATGCCGGCGGACCATCTTTGGGATGCCGCGCAGTTTTCGCTGATGACCATCGTGATCGTCGTCGCGGTGCGTTTTATCGTCTGCATCGGCTACAATCGCCTCAACGCCTGGCACGAGCGCAGCCGCGGCAGAACTGAAACCGCAACGATGACGCAGGCGTTGCTGGCGGGCTGGTGCGGCATGCGCGGCCTGGTGACGCTTGCGACCGCGTTCGCCCTGCCGATGGACTTTCCGCAACGCGACGTGGTGGTGCTGACTGCTTTTTCGGTGGTTCTTGCGACCCTCGTCGTCCAGGGACTGACGCTCACGCCCATCATCCGCTGGCTCGGCCTCGACCGCCGTGCCGAGGGGCATGGCGAACTCGCCGTCCTGCGCAGCAAGATCGCCCTCGCAGGCCTTTCCAGGCTCGACGGCGCGACCGAGACGGAGGCGGAACTGCTGCGCTCCAAGTTCCGCATCGAGCAGCTGGCTGCTTCCCGTATCGAGGACGCCACCTCTCTCGATACCTATCGGCGGCTTGCCTTGACAGCTATTGCCGCGCAGCGGGAAGAGCTGGAAAAGCTTCGCTCGGTGCACAAGGTCAATGTCGACGAGTACAATCTGCTGCTCGAAGAGATCGACTGGCGCGAACTTTCGGTCCTGCCGGAAGACGCGCGCAGGATCGAAGAAATCTGATCCGTCGTTCAGTCAGGATTTGTGCCGGGTAACGGAGGCCCGCGCGATGGGGTGTTGCCAGATCAGGCTCCCTGGCATGCGAAGGGCGGCCTGGAAGCCGCCCCGTGACGCGGGCTTTCAGTTGCGTTACGCAATCAGTAGATATCGCGGCCGTTGTGGCTCTTGCGGTAGATGTTGCGCGAAGCGCGGTCCTGCATCCGCTCGATCCGCTGACGCTCCCTATAGGAAATGTAGCCGTCACGGCCGGCGCGGGCCTGCGCACGGTCGATGCGATGTTGCTGGCGGGCGAGGTTGCGCAATTCGAACGGCGTCAGCTCACCCCGGGCCATGCCGCGATAGATGCGGTATTCCTGGCGGTTTTCCCGCGCCTCGCTGCGGTAGGTCTGGGCAAGGCTCGGCACGGCGGATGCGACCAGGAGGGCGAGCGCGGTGATGATGATCTTCTTCATGAGGGCTCCTTTCATCGGCAATGATCGCATGGTGAAGGAGAAACGATGAACCTTTGCTGAAGGTTGCGTTCAGCGAGAGGAGCATCCTTGAAGATCTCCGCCGTTCAGAGCGGGGAGACGGCACCGCACTGGCGCACCAATGATTGTCTCTTTTTATCGAACAAACCGTCAATCATTGTTCATCTTCCGGATACGGGCAAAATGGGGCACATACAGTCCCAGAGAATTCAACCCGCGTGTCCAACCAGAGACACCGATCCGGAGATCTAAAAATGTCCACCACCGCTACCAATTCCTTGCTTCTCGTCGGCCGCGTCCTCCTGTCCGGCATGTTCGTCATGTCCGGTTTCCAGAAGCTCATCGATCCCGCCGGCACCGCCGGCATGATCACCGGTGCCGGCCTTCCGGCCGGAATGCTGCTCGCCTATGTCGCGGGCCTGTTCGAACTGGTCACCGGCCTTGCCGTGCTGACCGGCTTCCAGGCGCGCATCGCAGCGCTGCTGCTGGCTGCCTTCTCCGCTTTCACCGCCTTCGTCTTCCATTCCGGCGCCATCAACGTCCCGGGCTTCCCGGAGGCCGCCAATGGCCTGCTGACGCTCTTTAACAGCCTGATGATGATGAAGAACCTGACGATTGCCGGTGGCTTCCTGGTTCTCGCCGCCGTCGGCGCCGGTGCATTTTCTGTCGATGCCCGCCGCGGTTCTGTCGCAATCGCTGCCTAAGCTTTCGAAATTCCCTGCCCAAGACTGCCCGCCGGATGAGAAGTCCGGCGGGTATTTTTTTGATCTCAATCGGTCTGGACTGCCGGCAGGTCCGCCATTTCGGGCAGCCAGGGAACGGCCGAGCGGCACCAGATCTGGCGCTGCGGCTTCAACTCCGCCCGCTGGTCGATGCTGCCCCATCGGATGCCCCAGATTCTCGCCGCCTCGCCTACGCCATTGACAAAAAGCGGGGAGCCGCATTCGGGGCAGAAATACTGCTGGCGGACGCGGCCGCTCTCGGCCACCTTGCGGTAAAGCTTTGGCTCGTGCCCGGTGAGCTTCAGATCGCTTTCCGGTACGACGGCGGTGACGCGAAACGGCGAACCGCTGAGCGCCTGGCAATCGGTGCAATGGCAGATACTGACCCGCTTCGGGTCGAGTTCGGCCTCATAGGTCACATGGCCGCAATGGCATCGACCGGTCACGTGCATCGTGCTTCCTCCTCTTCAAAACTCAGAGCGTGGCGCGGACTGCCTCCACGATCCTGGCGATCCTCGGATCCTGCTCGTGCCCCGGCTTGCGGGCCCTGACGAGGCAAGCTTCCGACTTCAGGATCACCCCATCCGAGAGGATCTTCAGGTGGTTGGCCCTGAGGGTCGACCCCGTAGAGGTGATATCGACGATGATATCCGCCTGGCCGGCGGCCGGCGCGCCTTCAGTGGCGCCGAGGCTTTCGACGATGCGGTAGAGCTGGATGCCGTGCTGGCTCGAAAAGAACTGCTGGGTGAGCCGCCAGTACTTTGTAGCGATGGCGAGCCTGCGGCCATGACGGGCGCGAAAATCCGCCGCCACGTCGCCGAGGTCGGCCATGGTTTCCACATCGAGCCAGATTTCCGGCACCGCGACGACCACATCCGCCTGGCCAAAGCCGAGGCGGGCACAGAATTCGACGCGTCCGTCGGCGCCGGCCATGCCTTCGCGCACCAGGTCTTCGCCGGTGACGCCGAAGTCGACGGCGCCGCTCGCGAGCTCGCGGGCAATCTCGGAGGCCGAGAGATAGGCGATCTCGACGCCGTCCAGGCCTTCGATGCGGCCGCGATAGGAGCGGTCGTTGCCGACGGCGGAGATGGCAAGCCCGGCGCGCTCGAAGACCGCGGCGGTATCTTCCTTGATACGGCCCTTGGAGGGCAGAGCGATGGTGATCGTGCTCATTGTTTTGCCCTCGCAGCTTCGATCCGGTCGAGCCACAGCGAGAAACCGACAGCCGGGATGTGCTCCTTGGCGCCGAGCAGGGTCAGCAGCCGGTCGAAACGGCCGCCGCCGGCAAGCACCGCGGAGGAGCCCGCCTCCGTCACCTCGAAAACGAGGCCGGTGTAATAATCGAGCGGACGTCCGAAGGCGGCGCGATAGGTCATGGCGGACAGATCGGCGCCGGCATTGGCGAGCGCCGCCAGCCGGGCGTCGAAGCGGGAAACCGCTGCCCCCAGCTTCAGGCCGGCGGCATCGGCAAAGCCGGCCAAGGCAGCGGGCGCTTCGGCGAGCGGCAATTGCAGCGTCAGGAACTCGCGCAGCAGGAGCAAAGCAGTGCCATCGAGCCGGGTTTCGGCCAACGCCAGCTTTTCCTTGAGCCTTCTCGCGATCTCGACCGGCGACCGGCTGGCATTGGTGGAATAACCGGTCTCCTGCATGGTGCGGTCGATGCGGGCGACGAGGTCCGCCTCGTTGTCCGAGGCGATCAGTTCGGCGATCTGCGGATCAAGGCCGGTGACCGGCTGGGGCTTGGCGAGCCGCTCAAGCAGCGCTTCGAGATGGGCCATGTCGCCGAACGCATGGATCAGCCGCCGCTGCCAGCCGAATGGCAGGCCGAGCGCCTTGACGACCGCCTCGAACACCGCCTGGTCGCCGAGCGTGAGCGCGAGCTTGCGGCCGGGCAACAGCGCTTTCAGGATGCCGGTCGCATCGCCGATGGCGCGGGCGTCGGAACTGGCGATATCCTTGTCGCCGAGATCCTCGATGCCCGCCTGGTAGAATTCGTGGGAACCCTCGCGGCGCTGGCGGAACACTTCGCCGAGATAGGAATACCGTTTTGGCGTGCCGGTGGCGGTTTCGATGTGACGCAGGCAGACCGGAATGGTGAATTCCGGGCGCAAGCAAAGATTGGCGCCGGTCTCGCTTTCGGTGAGGAAAATGCGGCGGCGCAGGTCTTCGCCGGCCATATCGAGGAAGGGCTCGGCCGGCTGGATGACGGGGGTGTTGACCCGCTCGGTGTGGCGGGCGGCAAATTCGGCGAGAAGATCGGCGGAGAAGTCGGGCATGTCGATCAGGGGCATGGGATCGCTCCCACCGTGCCATGAAGCTCCCCTCTGCCCTGCCGGGCATCTCCCCCACAGGTGGGGAGATTACAAGCGGCACGGCCGATGCGCCCGAAGGAGCGCTGCGGAGGACGCGACGTCAGATAGGGAATGGTGAGCACGAGCCCAGCCGATCTCCCCCCCTGTGGGGGAGATGTCCGGCAGGACAGAGGGGGGTGGAGCTCACGCATTGCCCGCCCTTTTCCGATCTTCCGCCTGGGCCGCCAGAATCTCCTTCACCTTGGCCACCAGATCGGCCTCGGCAACGGTTTCCTGCGCCACACGCGCCTCGCGCCAGCTGGCATTGTCCTCGATCTCGCCGGAAAGGCGCTTGCCCTCGATCAGGTCCTTCAACTGCACGACGCCCTGAGCCCGCTCGTCGCCGCCCTGGATGATGGCGATCGGGCAACCGCGGCGGTCGGCATATTTCAGCTGGTTGCCGAACTTCTTCCAGTTGCCCTGGTACATTTCGGCGCGGATGCCTTCGTTGCGCAGCGCCTGGGTGAAGCGCTGGTAACGGCCCATGCTCTCCACATCGCCATCCATGACGGTGACCAGCACCGGAGCGATCACCTCGTCCTGGCCGAGCTTGCCGAGGTTCTTCAGCGCTGTCATCAGGCGCGAGACGCCGATCGAGAAACCGGTCGCGGGAACCGGCTGGCCCATGAAGCGCGATACGAGGCCATCATAACGCCCGCCACCGCCGACCGAGCCGAACACGACTTTTTCGCCTTTTTCATTGGTGACGTCGAAGGTGAGTTCGGCTTCGAAGACCGGGCCGGTGTAGTATTCGAGGCCGCGGACGACGGATGGGTCGATCTTGATGCGATCCGGGCCGTAACCGCTTGATAGCGCTAGAGACTGAATCGTCTTCAGCTCTGAAAAGCCTTCTTCCAACTGCAAGCTAGCAATATCTAAATTTTGGCAGGCACTCTCCGCTAACGCAACAAGATCTAGCGTATTCTCGTCGACTAGCGCTTTATCAACGGCAAGCGATGATACAAAGCCAGTAACCTTTTCGACCTGCTCTTCGTCAAGCCCGGCACCCTTGGTAAAGTCTCCGGACTCGTCCTTGCGGCCGGGGCCGAGCAGAAGCTTCACACCCTGGGGACCAAACTTGTCGAGCTTGTCGATGGCGCGCAGCACGTTCAGCCGCTGGCCGGCCTTGTCCTCGCCGCCAAGCCCGATCGCCTCCATGACGCCGTCCAGAACCTTGCGATTGTTCACCCGGATCACGTATTGGCCTTTTAGACCAAGCGCTTCCATCGTATCGGCCATCATCATGCACATTTCGGCGTCCGCCTGGACGCCCGGTGCGCCGACCGTATCGGCATCGAACTGCATGAACTGGCGGAAACGGCCCGGGCCTGGCTTCTCGTTGCGGAAGACGTAACCGGCGCGGTAGGTGCGGAACGGCAGCTGGATCTCGTTGAAATTCTCCGCCACATGGCGGGCGAGCGGCGCAGTGAGGTCGTAGCGCAGGCTCATCCACTGGTCGTCGTCATCCTGCAGCGAGAAGACGCCCTCGTTCGGGCGGTCGCTGTCGGGCAGGAATTTTCCCAGCGCATCGGTATATTCGAACAGCGGGGTCTCGACCGGATCGAAACCGTAACGCTCGTAGACTTCGCGGATCTTCGCGGTCATCTCGTTGGTGGCGTGGATATCGGCGGCGGAACGATCGACGAAGCCGCGCGGCAGGCGGGCCTTGAGTTTCTGGGGCTTTTTGCTCTTGTCGTTCATGATCGAAATTCCATTGCCGACGGCCGGAACGGGCCGAATTTGTGTGCGGTTTCTTAGAGGATAGAGGCCTGGGCGGCAAGGGCGGCGGCTGGCGAAGACGCGGGCGCGGTGCTATATATTGCGACGATGGAAGGGCAACGGCCATGAACAAGCGCGTCACGATCGAAATGCCGGAAGAGATGCACAGGCTGATTGCCGAATACGCGGCGCAAGCCGGCGCAGAGCCGGGCGCCTATGTGAAGGAAGTCCTGGAACAGCATCTGGAAGACCTGCATGATATCGCTCTCGCGGAAGCCGCCATGGAGCGGATTCGCAATGGCGAGCGGGTCTATACCTGGGACGAGATGGAGCGCGAGCTTGGTCTGGAAGATTGACTTTCAGGCCGGCGCAATCAAGCAGCTCAAGAAGATGGGACGTGGCGAGTCCGCTCGCATACGCGATTTTCTCAACACACGGATCAAGCCGCTCGAAAACCCGCGCCAGTTCGGAGCGGCCTTGGAAGGATCCCGCTTTGATCACCTCTGGCGCTACCGCGTCGGCGATTACCGGATCATCTGTGACATTCAGGACGAACGGCTCGTCGTGCTGGTGATCGAAATCGGCCACCGCCGCGAGGTCTATCGCTAACTCATGCTCACCGAAGCTCTCCAATACGCCGCGACCTCGCTGGTCACGCCGAAGAAATTCCGTCCCTCCATCCGTTCGTCCGTAAGCCTGTGGTCGCGGGCCGGGCGATGCGCGCGCGATTGGGCGATGCATGAGGAGAATTGCAAGGCATTCATCCGAGAGGCCATGGCCGCCATGAAGCCTCGGCGGACCTGCGTCGTGCTCGGCTCCGGCCTGCTGCGGGACGTGCCGATCGATGATCTCTCGGAAAAATTCGATACGGTGGTGCTGGTCGACCTCGTGCATCTGGCGAGCGTGCGGATGCGGCTGAAGGCGAAACGGTTCGGGAATATCCGGCTGATTTCGCGCGACCTCTCCGGCTTCGACGATGCGGTCGCAGCCAAAAATCCGGAGCCGTTGTCGTTCCTGCGGCAGGTACCTTATCTCGATCTCGTCGTCTCGGCCAATATCCTGTCGCAGATCGGGGTGGGATCGAAACGCCGGCTGGAGGCCGAGAACAGTCCGGCGCGCGACGAGATCTTGCAGCGACTGGTCCGGGCGCATCTCGACGGCCTCGCGGCGCTGCCCTGCAAGACGGCTCTGATCACCGATACCGCCTATCGCGTCGCCGATCGGGAGGGCCAGGTGCTGGAAGAGGCCGACCTGTTCTATGGCGTTCCGGCGCCGGCGGCGAAACGGGCTTGGACCTGGCCGGTCGCGCCCTATGGTGAGCTCAGCAAGGAGTATCAGGCAGTGCACGATGTCATCGCCTTGTGATGTCGGCGCGGTTGATTTCCGCAAGGACGACCGTAAATTCGGAACCATGCCACGCTCCGCCGCCATCGTGATGTTCCTTGCCTGGCCTTTACAGGGCCATGCCGGCCGCCGCGCCACTGACGCCCCCTCCTCGCACCTGACGTAAATTCGGCTCACATCATCATCAAAACTCTGTCGGACACGGAAAAGGAAAACCTATGTCTGCAAAAATCATTCTCATGACCGCCGCCCTCTCCGCTTTCATGACCGGCCCGCTCGCCGCGCAGGAGATGAAGGGGATGGACCACTCCAAGATGAGCATGCCGACAGGTGGCAGCCCCTCCACCAAGGCATTCGAAGATGCGAACGCCAAAATGCACAAGGACATGGCGATCCAGTATTCCGGGGATACGGATGCGGATTTCGTGCGCAGCATGATCCCGCATCACCAGGGCGCGATCGACATGGCCAAGGTCGAGCTTGCACATGGCAAGGACCCCGAAATCCGCAAGCTCGCTGAAGCCGTCATCAAAGCGCAGGAGGCAGAAATCGCCGAGATGCAGGCCTGGTTAAAGGCGCACAGCAAGTAACAAGCCTTGATGTAGATCGGCGCCGGGCAGGCTTTCATCTTGCCCGGCGCGCCCTTTTTCGCCATATCAGCGAATGGAGGCAGATCCATGCGCCCGATTACCGCCATCGGCTTCGATGCCGACGATACGCTTTGGCAGAACGAACAATATTACCGGCTGACGGAGGAACACTTCGCCAGGCTGCTCGGCGAGTTCGCCGAAGGCGCTCATATCTCCGAGCGGCTGCTGGACGCGGAAAAACGCAATCTTTCCCATTACGGCTTCGGCATCAAGGGTTTTACCCTGTCGATGATCGAAACGGCGATCGAGATCACCGGCGGCAAGGTGCCGACCAGGATAATCGGCGAAATCCTCGATATCGGCCGTGACCTGCTGCGCCATCCGGTCGAAACGCTGCCGCATGTGGAAGAGACGCTGGAGGCCTTGAACGGCGAATATCTGCTGGTGCTGATCACCAAGGGCGACCTGTTCGACCAGGAACGCAAGCTCGCACAATCCGGCCTCGGTGATTTCTTCGATGCGGTCGAAATCGTCAGCGACAAGAACGCCACCACCTATCGCCGCATCTTCTCGAAAGTGGCGGACGGGCCGGAACGGGCAATGATGGTCGGCAATTCGCTGAAATCAGACATCGTGCCGGCGATCGCTGCCGGAAGCTACGGCGTGTTCGTGCCGCATGCGCTGACCTGGGTTCTGGAACATGTGGACGCGCCGACCGCAGCACCGCGCTTCCGCCAGATCGACCATCTCGGCGAACTGACTTCGGTGATCTCGAAGATCACGGGCGCTTGAATTTCAGCCTCAGCTCGTCGACCTCTCGCTGGCAGAAACAGCCGTCGAGATGGTCATTGACCATGCCCATGGCCTGCATGAAGGCGTAGACGGTGGTCGGGCCGACGAAGGTCCAGCCGCGCTTCTTCAGGGCTTTCGACAACTGCACCGATACCGGCGTCGTGGGATTGGCCCTCAGCGTCGCAAGATCCATCACTGCCGGGCGCAGATGTGGGGCCGGTTCGAAGCTCCAGAAAAATTTGGCGAGCGAGCCGAATTCGTCACGGAGCTCGATGGCGCGGGCGGCATTGTTGATGGTCGAGACGATCTTGCCGCGATGGCGGATGATGCCGGCATCAGCGAGGCAGCGGGCGATATCCGCCTCGCCGAACCGCGCGACCTCGACGAAATCGAAACCGGCGAAGGCAGCGCGGAAATTTTCGCGCTTCCTGAGGATCGTCAGCCAGGACAGGCCGGACTGGAACCCCTCGAGGCAGATCTTTTCGAACAGCCGGACATCGTCGGTCACCGGCCGGCCCCATTCCTCGTCGTGATAGTGCCGGTAGTCTTCGAGACCACCATGCCAGGCGCAACGCCCCCTGCCGTCCTCGCCGAGGATGATTCCCGCCTTTTCCATTCCCAATTCCTTTAGCCCCGAGCTTTGGTTAACGGCTTTTCCGCCGGCTTTAACATCGGTCAACCATGTTTCAAAACCGGGCGGTAACCCTGCCAAAAGGTTTATAGGCCGGCCGGCTTTCAATGTTCCACCCGTTTACCATTCGCTTTCACCTCGCGGTCACCATGTTCGTCAACACCGACGCCTGATTATCCAAGTGTTTGAGGGGCGTCCGGTCGGTGATTTGTAACGTGTGGATCCGATCATGAAGAAAACCCTTTTCCTGGCCTTCGGCCTTGCCGCCGCCTTTTCAAGTTCCGCCGCTCTTGCCCAGGACCGCTATCGCGAGCGCCCGCCCGTCGTCGTCAGCCCCGATCTTGCCGCCCCCTGGGTGATGCAGCTTGCGGGCCCGAACGGCCGCCCGGTCGTCTATCCGCGCCAGGCGGCCCAACCGCGTGCGATCTACCAGCAGCGTGAGCAGCAGCAGCCGATGGTTCGCCGCGGCATCTTCGACCGCTCGCCCGTGCAGCAGGTGGCGATGCGGCCGCAGCCGATCCGCAGCCAGATCGAACCGCAGTTCCTGCCGCAGACCGTCACCTACGACACCAAGGAAAAGGCCGGTACGATCGTCATCGATACCAATAACCGCTTCCTTTATCTGGTCACGGGCAATGGCCAGGCCCGCCGCTACGGCGTCGGCGTCGGCAAGCCGGGTTTCGAATGGGCCGGCGAACACCGGGTGAGCCGCAAGTCCGAGTGGCCGGACTGGACGCCGCCTTCGGAAATGATCCAGCGCGAAGCGGCCAAGGGACATTACCTGCCGGCCCGCATGGACGGCGGACCGGAAAACCCGCTCGGTGCCCGGGCCATGTATCTCGGCTCGACGCTCTACCGCATCCACGGCACCAACGCGCCGTGGTCGATCGGCAGCGCCGTCTCCTCCGGCTGCATCCGCATGCGCAACGAAGATGTCACCGATCTCTACGAACGGGTGAATATCGGCACCAAGGTCATCGTCATGTAACGCCGGCCGGTCTGCCAAGGTGAGGCGGCGAAGACACAGTCCCGCCGCCTTTTTACCATCACATCTTCTTTATTGGACCTACCCCTGCTTGTTTTGCCGCCCGAGTCGGTTAGCCTCCGCCGTTCAACAAATCGGAGAGGACCTTAGGATGAGGATTGGGGGAATGAGGACAGGCAAGACCCTCGCGATGGCCATGGGGATGGCTGGCGCGATCTTCTTCACCGCCGGACATGCCAGCGCATTCGGCCCGGCGGCGCCGTTTATCGAACGCCCGACGAGCGACGTGACGCTGGTCGCGATGCCGCGGGAAGTGCCGGAAGAATTCAGGCGCCGCATGGTGCGCTTCTCATCGACCGAAAAGCCCGGCACGATCATCGTCGATACCAACAACAAGTTCCTCTACTATATCGAAGGCCCCAACCGGGCGACACGCTACGGCATCGGCGTCGGGCGCGAAGGGTTCGGCTGGTCGGGCGTCGTCAATGTCGGCCGCAAGGCGGAGTGGCCCTCCTGGACACCGCCGGCCGAGATGCGCGTGCGCGAACGCCGCGCCGGCCGCATCCTGCCGGCCGTGCAGGAAGGCGGCATCGACAATCCGCTCGGCGCCCGCGCCATGTATCTCTACAAGGGCGGCCGCGACACGATCTTCCGCATCCACGGCACCAACCAGCCCTGGACGATCGGCCTCAACATGTCGTCCGGCTGCATCCGGATGATGAACAAGGATGTCGAGCATCTTTATTCGCGCGCCGACATCGGCACCAAGGTGATCGTCATCGGCCCCGGCAACCGGCAGGGGAACGTCGATTTCAAGGATCGGGGCATCGATATTTTCGGCACAATTTTCGGCGGCTGAGACACCCTGCAAACGGTCAAAAAGGGCGGCAAACACTGCCCTTTTCAGGGGTTTAGACTTCGTTAACCATAAATCGCCTAGCTTCGTCGGCGACTGATGCACAAAAAGCACAGACCGCCGATGCATCCGCCGCTAAACATTGAGTCATCAAAAAAGCCAACGTTCCTCCCTGCAGGCTGATTCATGCGCAAAATTCTTTCTTTCGCCTTCTCTTCCACGCTTCTCACCGCTGGCCTTGCTTATATTGCTCCGGCTCAAGCGGCCGACATGACACCAGCGAGCCCCGCCTATGTGGCTCCGGTTCACACCGGCGGATTTGAAATCTCCGGTTACGGCGGTTACCAGTTCGCACCGCACTCCGATGTCGACGTCTCGGACGGACCGGATTTCGCAGCCGGCTGGGATACCAAGCCCTTCGCGATGCCGCCCTACTGGGGCGTCCGCGGCACCTATTGGTTCGATGGCGGCGCCCTGACGAACTGGGGTGTTTCGCTCGATTACACCCACGCCAAGGTCTATGCAGACGACGAAACCATGGCCAAGGCTGGAGGCTGGAGCGTCTTCGAATTCACCGACGGCCTGAACCTGCTGACGCTCAACGCGCTCTACAAGTTCCCGATCGAAGGCAGCAAGTGGACGCCTTATGTCGGCGCCGGTGTCGGTATCAACGTGCCGCATGTCGAAGTGACCCGCGCTTCCGGCCGCACCTTCGAATATCAGTTCGGTGGCGCGACGATCCAGGCCCAGGCCGGCGTAAAGTATCAGCTGACCGAAAAGTGGTCGATGTTCGCCGAATACAAGGGCAACTACTCGTTCGTGGATGTGGATATCGACAGCGGTGCCTCGCTGAAGACCAACATCCTGACGCACGCCATCAACCTCGGCGTCTCCTACAAGTTCTGAGGCTTAAAACCCTTCACGGAAAAGCCGGCGATTTCGCCGGCTTTTTTGTTGGACCTAATTTATCTTGCCGGGATCTTTTCCGGCTTCGGGCCGCCATAGGCCCAGTCCAGAAGCTCCACCGTGTGCAGGATCGGAATCGCCGTGCCGGACGCGATCTGGGTGATGCAGCCGATATTGCCGGTGGCGATCACATCGGCCTTGGTGGCTTCGATATTCCTGACCTTGCGGGCCTTCAACTCCGCCGAGATGTCCGGCTGCAGGATATTGTAGGTGCCGGCGGAACCGCAGCACAGATGCCCCTCGCCCGGATCGCGGACGGTGAAGCCCGCCGCCTTCAGCAGGTTCTTCGGCGCCATGGTGATCTTCTGGCCATGCTGCATCGAACAGGCGGAGTGATAGGCGACGTTGAGCCGTTTCGACTCGAGTCTCGGCAGGTCGAGCGACGACAGATATTCGGTAATGTCCCTGGCGAGGCTCGATACCTTGGCCGCCTTTTCCGCATAGGCCGGGTCGAGCCTCAGCATGTGGCCGTAGTCCTTGATCGTCGTGCCGCATCCCGACGCGGTGATGATGATCGCGTCGAGGCCGCCATTGTCGATCTCGCGCGTCCAGACATCGACATTGCGGCGGGCGAAATCAAGCGCATGCTCCTCGCGGCCCATGTGATGCACGAGCGCGCCACAACAGCCCTCGCCCTCGGGCACCACCACTTCGACGCCGAACCGGGCGAGAAGCCGGAGCGTAGCTTCGTTGATGCCCGGATCGAGCACCGGCTGGGCGCAGCCCGACAGGATCGCGACACGGCCGCGCTTCTCGATCTCCGGAACATGCGTGCCGGGCGCCGCCGAGCCTGAAACCCCGGCGACGGATTTCGGCGCAAGATCCAGCATTGCCCCCAGAGGCTTCAGCACCTGCACACGCTTCAGCAGCGGCGCGAAGGGACGACCGAGCTTTGCGAGAGCGAGTGCCGCGCGGAAACGAGCGGGATAAGGCAGGACAGCGGCAAGCAGGTTGCGGATCAGGCGATCGATCAGCGGGCGCCGGTAGGTGTTCTCGATATGGATGCGGGCATGGTCGACAAGGTGCATGTAGTCGACGCCGGAGGGACAGGTGGTGACGCAGGCAAGGCAGGAGAGACAGCGGTCGATATGGGTGGCCACTTCCTCATCCGCCGGGCGGCCGTTTTCCAGCATGTCCTTGATGAGATAGATGCGGCCGCGCGGGCTGTCGAGCTCATTGCCGAGGGTGACGTAGGTGGGACAGGTGGCGGTGCAGAACCCGCAATGAACGCAGCGGCGAAGGATCCTTTCGGATTCGGCGACATGCGGGTCGGCAAGCTGAGCGAGGGTGAAGTTGGTTTGCATTATTGGGTATCCCTCGCTGAGGCTGCATGTCTGCCGATGGTTCGGCATCCTGAGGCCCACCCCCCTCTGTCCTGCCGGACATCTCCCCCACAAGGGGGGAGATCGAATCGTGGCGAGGCTTCGCCCATCTTCAACCTTGCGATTGGAGCAATGTCGGCGCGCCCAGCCGATCTCCCCACCTGTGGGGGAGATGTCCGGCAGGACAGAGGGGGGCGGCCGGGTGAAAGCGAAGACATATTCATCACCCCATCTTGCCCAGGCAGAAAATGCCGGCCGGGTCGAGTTTCTGTTTGACGCGGGCCGAGAGCGCCGCCACCGCGTCCGGCAGCGGCTCGAAAGCCGGAGTTTGGGCGCGCACCGCATCCGATGCCCGCAGAAGCGTCGCGTGGCCGCCGCCGAGAGCGCGGATATAGCGGCGCAGCAAATCCGCTTCCGGGTCGGCTTCCATCCGCATCCAGACCAACCCACCCTGCCAGTCGTAGAAGGCATCGACACCGGTTTCGAGCCGGAGGGCGGCAACGAGCTGGTGGCCCGCGGATGGGGCGATCGAGACGCGCCAGACGGGTTTCAGCGTCCCATCGGAATAGGGATAGACATCGCGGATCTGACGCCAGAGCGTTTGGCTCTCCTCCAGACCCACCCGCGAGACCGGACCGAATGCCTCCATGACAGCGGTCAGTTTTTCGGCCCGCACGGCAACCGAGGCCGCAAGGCCTTCGAGGCGCAGGACAGTCGCCTCCCCGCTCGGCAAGGCACCGCCGAGGAAACGGAACCGGACGGTCTGCGGCAGGTGGGCCGCGCCCGAAACTTCGACCGGCAGCGCCATCGCCGCCGCCATCGCCTTTGCGGCACCGGCATCGTCGAGACCGGAAATGACGATGGTTTCCACCGCCTGCGGCACCGGCAGCACCCGGAAGGTCACTTCGGTCAGGAAGCCGAGTGTGCCGTGCGAGCCGGCCAGAAGCTTGACCAGATCGAGGCCGGTGACGTTCTTCATCACCCGTCCGCCGGCGCGGATCGCCTCGCCCCGACCGTTTATGAACCGGATGCCCAGCAGGCTGTCGCGGGCGGCGCCGGAGACGAAACGACGCGGGCCGGAGACATTGGCGGCAAACACGCCGCCGATCGTCGGTTCGCCGAGCGTGCCCATGACGCCGCGGTGGTCCATCGGCTCGAAAGCCATCATCTGCCGGTTGGCGGCAAGCGTCGCCTCGATCTCGGCGACCGGCGTACCGGCTTTGACCGTCATCACCATTTCCGCCGGCTCGTAGTCGACAATGCCGGAAAGACCGGTCGAGTTCATCATTTCGGCTGGCTCGGCAGAGTTGCCGAAACCGGCGCGGGTATTGCCGCCGCACAGCGCGAGCTTCTTGCCGTCGTTCGCGGCATTGCGGATGATATAGGCGGCATCCGCCTCGGAATTCGGTATCAGCGTCATGCGGCAGGCCGTCCATCCAGCGGAAAGACCTTGGACGGGTTGAGTATCCAGCCTTCATCGAAGGCATAGCGCACCGCCATCTGCTGGTTGAGGTCAGCCTCCGAATACTGGTGGCGCATCAGGTCGCGTTTCTCGATGCCGACGCCGTGTTCGCCGGTCAGGCAACCGCCGGCATCGACGCAGAGTTTCAGGATTTCGTTGCCGGCCTCCTCAGCCCTGGCCGCATCCTCGGGGTCGTTGGCGTTGAACAGGATCAGCGGGTGCATGTTGCCGTCGCCGGCATGAAAGACATTCGCGACCCGAAGCCCGAAACGATCGACGATTTCGGATGTCTTGTTCAGCACATAGGAGAGCTTGCCGAGCGGCACGGTGCCATCCATGCAGATATAATCGGCAATGCGACCGGTCGCGCCGAAGGCGGATTTGCGGCCTTTCCAGATCAGCGCCGCCTCGGTTGCCGACTGGCTTTCGCGCACGGTCTTGACGCCATGGCGCCCGGCGATCTCGACGATGGCTTTCAGCATCGCCTCCATTTCCGCTTCGGAACCTTCCACTTCGACGATCAGCAGCGCTTCCACATCCAGCGGATAACCCGCATGGGCGAAGGCCTCGCAGATTTCGATCGCCGGCTTGTCCATGAATTCGATGGCGACCGGGATGATGCCCGAGCCGATGATATCGGCGACGCAGGCACCCGCATGTTCGGACGTGTCGAAGCCGAACAGGACCGGGCGCGCACCTTCAGGCTTGGCGATCAGCCGCACCACCGCCTCGGTGACGATGCCGAGCTGGCCCTCGGAGCCGCAGACGAGGCCGAGCAGATCGTAACCCGCCGCATCCAGGTGCTTGCCGCCGAGCTCGATCACCGTGCCGTCGACCAGCACCATCTTCACGCCGAGCAGGTTATTGGTGGTGACGCCGTATTTCAGACAGTGGGCGCCGCCGGAATTCATGCCGATATTGCCGCCGATCGTGCAGGCGAGCTGCGAACTCGGATCCGGCGCATAGAAAAAGCCGTCGATGCCGACCGCTTCGGAAATGTTGAGGTTGGTGACGCCGGCCTGCACGATGGCGGTGCGGTTGGCGTAGTCGACTTCGAGGATGCGCGACATCTTGGAAAGACCGAGCACGACCGCATCCTCCTGCGGAATGGCACCGCCGGAAAGCGAGGTGCCGGCCCCGCGCGGCACGACCGGAATGCCGTAGCGATGACAGTATTTCATCACCGCGGCCACCTGCGCCGTGGTCTTCGGCAGGGCGACAGCAAGCGGCAGGCGGCGGTAGGAGACGAACGCGTCCGTCTCGAAAGGCACCAGCTCGCGCGCCTCGTGCACCAGGCATTCGGGCGGCAGAAGCTCGGTCAGGTCGGCGATGATCGCCGCCCGGCGCGACAGCACCGACTCGCGAGGCTTCAGAAAACTGATCGTATCGGCCACCGGCTCCTCCTAAAGACATTCAACTGGTATACTTTTTTTACCAGTGTTACAAGAAGCCGAACGCCCGGCTGGCATCACCCGATTTGGAGACGGCAAAGTTGACGCATGAGCTTTTCGCGCCGGTGCCGCATGGTCGAACTGCGGACGAGGTCATTCTTCAGATCGAAAGCCTGATCCTCAACGGCGTGCTGCGCGACGGCGATCGCCTGCCGGGCGAACGCGAGCTGGCGCAGCGGTTCGACATTTCCCGGCCGATCCTGCGGGAGGCGCTGAAAGAGCTGGAGGCACGCGGGCTGCTGGTGAGCCAGCATGGCGGCGGCACCTATGTGGCCGATATCGTCGGCCAGATCTTCTCGCCGCCGCTCGTCGCGCTGATCCGCCGGCATCAGCGGGCGGTTCACGACTATCTCGAATATCGCCGCCAGCTCGAAGGGATGACGGCGGAGCTTGCCGCCAGGCGGGCGACCGATACCGACAGACAACTGATCGAACGCATCCTGGAGACGATGCGCGGTGCCCATCGGGACGGGCGTTTCGAGGATGAACTGAACTCCGACGTCGAATTTCACAATGCCGTCGGCGATGCGGCGCATAATATCGTTCTGATGCACACGCTCAGAGCCTGCTACCGGCTGCTCAGCGACGGGATCTTTTATAACCGCCGCATCATCTTCAATGTCGGCGGCGCCCATGATGCCGTGATGATCCAACACGAGGCGATCGGGCGGGCGATCCTGGATGGCGACCCCTCCAAAGCCAGGCAGGCTGCGGAAGACCATATCGACTTCATTTCCAAGGTCACCGACGAGGCCGAACGCACCGGTGAATGGAGCCGGATCGCACAACTCAGGATGATTCAGACCAAGATTTGAGGCCGCCCCTACGGATGGCCGGACCTCATGCACAATTACAATTGAACACCTGTGCAAATTTCTATTGACGTGAAACTTAGTGGCCTCACAATGGTTATTGCTTCCGGGGTCGTTATCCACCGTGATTCTTCCCAAAAAAGTCGCTGGGGGTCGTTAATCCTCGCGCAAGCATTATATTAGTAAATTACCATTTGCTGGAGGACGAAACAGAAATTGGGCTTGATGGATCGGGTTACGAGCAATCTTCGGTTGATGCTGCAGCGGCCGCCGCGGCAGCAATATGCTGCGCTTTGCTACCGGATAAAAAAGAAGCCGGGACAACTCGAGGTTCTTGTTGCGACCAGCCGCGATACCGGCCGCTGGGTCGTGCCGAAGGGCTGGCCGATGACCGACAAGAAAGCTCACCAGGTCGCCGAACGCGAAGCGTTCGAAGAGGTCGGCGTCAAGGGCAGGGTGGAAAAGGAACCACTCGGTTTCTATCACTATCGCAAGACCCTCGATAACGGGCTGAAGATTCCTGTGCGGGTGCAGGTCCACGCGCTCGAAGTGGACGAATGCCTGAAAAGCTACCCGGAAAAGGGCTCTCGGACACTGGAATGGGTTTCCTGTGAGGAGGCCGCGATGCGCGTCAACGAACCGGAACTGAAGATTCTCTTCCTGCAGTTCGCAGAAAGAATGCAGCCCCGTGTTCCACAGCTTTCGATCAAGGCTGCAAGTTAGAGCACTTCGAAGTACCTTCACAATTCCGCGATATTGCCTTCGCCTGCGCACGCTATTAAGCGGTAGGCCTTGATTTCTTCCGGGAGACGGAGACGGCGGGCAGCTCCGTTCTCGCGCCTCGCTTTTCACCCAAGGATGGAGATATGGGCCAGAGAAGGCCGCGCCTGGCGAAGCCGACGCTCGACAAGGATCTGGAGAAATTCTCCTCTGTGGAGGAAGCCGCCCGGCAGATGTCGCGCGGGCTTGCCGCGCCGGGAACGGCCCTGCTGTTCATCATCCTGGTCGCCATATTTGCCGCATCCTATGTGACCGGAAAGCCCGGTGCCGTCGTCGTCATCGCCGCGTCCGGCCTCGCCGCCTATATGGCAATGAACATCGGCGCCAACGACGTCACCAACAATATCGGCGCGGCAGTCGGCGCCCGCGCCATGACCATGACCTTCGGCCTCGGTCTCGCAGCCATCTTCGAAGTGGCCGGTGCCGTGCTCGCCGGTCGGGGCGTCGCCAATACGATCGCCAACGGCATCATGCAGGGCGGGATGATCACCAGCCCCGACGTGCTGATATGGGCGATGATGGCGGCACTCCTTTCGGCCGCGGTGCTGATCAATGTCGCGACCTGGCTCGGCGCACCGATTTCCACCACCCATTCGATCGTCGGCGGCGTCATGGGCGCCGGGATCGCGGCCGCCGGACTTTCCGCAGTCAATTGGGGAACGATTGCGGGCATCACGTCAAGCTGGGTCTTTTCGCCGATCCTCGGCGCCTTTATCGCTGCCGCCTTCCTGTTCTTCGTCAAGGAAACCATCATCTACCGCGAGGACAAGATTGCCGCGGCCAAGAAATGGGTGCCGGTGCTGATCGGCGTGATGACCGGCGCCTTTGCAGGCTATCTGGCGCTGCTCGGGCTGGGGGAGCTGGTGGACGTGTCGGCGCCGGTTGCGACGCTGATCGCCCTCCTGACCGGCCTCGCGGCCTGGCGCCTGCTGATCCCGGTGATCACCCGGCAAGCCGAGGGGCTCGAAAACCGCAACCAGTCGCTTCGCACGCTCTTCCGTATTCCGCTCATCCTTTCTGCGGCGCTGCTCTCGTTCGCGCATGGCGCCAATGACGTTTCGAACGCCATCGGTCCGCTTGCGGCGATCGTTTCTGCGGCCCAACGGGGCATTTCGACCGGCGTGCGTATTCCGCTCTGGGAACTGATCATCGGTGGCCTCGGGATCTCGCTCGGCCTGCTGCTCTACGGCCCTAAACTTGTCCGGCTGGTCGGCGCCGAGATCACCAAGCTCAATCCGATGCGCGCCTATTGCGTCTCGCTGTCGACGGCGCTGACGGTGATCGTCGCCTCATGGATCGGGTTGCCGGTCTCCTCGACCCATATTGCCGTCGGCGCGGTGTTCGGCGTCGGCTTCTTCCGCGAATGGTATACCCGCCATTCCCGCCGCCGCTTCGAATACATGCGGGTGCGGGCCGGCAAGGACCTCGATACCACCGAGCCCTTCGAACGCAATGACGACGAACTGAAACGGCGTTACCTGGTGCGGCGTTCGCATTTCCTCAGCATCATCGCCGCCTGGATGATCACGCTTCCGGCTGCCGCAACCCTTGCGGCGCTGATCGCCACGGCTATGTTCGCGCTGTTCGTCTAAAGCGTCGGGATCTTTCAGATTCGCCAGTGACGCTTTAGATCCTTGTTTTTTCGCATGTCGTCGTCGCAAAACCGCTGCACACTTTTGCGCGACATGCTCTGGGCTTCGAGGTTTCCATGCGCGCCAATTTCCGGATGCAGAGGCTGTTCATCGAGGCGCCGCTCGGCGCCGGTGCCCGCCATGAGGCCTCGTCTGAGCAGTTCAACTATCTCGCCAACGTGCTGAGGATGGAGGAAGGTTCGACGATCCTGCTCTTCAATGGCCGCGACGGCGAGTGGAAGGCGAAAATTACCTATCCGACCCGCAAGAAGATCGTACTGGAAGCGATCGAGGAAACCCGGCCGCAGCCGCCGGCCTCCGACCTGCATTATCTCTTCGCGCCGCTGAAGGTCGGTCGCCTCGACTATCTGGTGCAGAAGGCGGTCGAGATGGGTGCGGGGTTCATCCAGCCGGTCATGACCCAGCACGTGCAGGGCAAGATCACCAGCATGGACCGGCTTCAGGCGAATGTGGTGGAAGCAGCCGAGCAGTGCGGCATTTTGTCGATACCGGAGGTCGCGCCGCCGAAGAAGCTCGGTGACCTGCTCGACAGCTGGCCCCACGATCGGCGCATCATCTTCTGCGACGAAGGCGACGAGGGCCAGAATCCGCTACCGATCCTCTCGGCGATCAAAGAGAGCAAGCTGGCGCTGCTGGTCGGCCCGGAAGGCGGATTTTCGGAAGAGGAACGGGAAAGGCTGCGTTCGCTTTCCTTCATCACCGCGATCCCGCTCGGGCCCCGGATCCTCAGGGCGGATACGGCCGCGGTCGCAGCGCTTGCGGTCATCCAGGCAGCGGTGGGCGACTGGCGGTAACCCGCTTGACATGAGGGTCTTGAAATTCTGAACCTACCTTGAAAGAAATTCACTTGCAGCGCACATCAATCCGGTCCAATCAGCCGGTTATCCGTCCAGATCAGGCATTCCGAGCAAGGTAATTTTCATGGCCCGCGATACGACCGACCAGACACCGCTGACCTCGGTGTCCGAGCTTTCCGCCTACCTGGCGAAGGGACCGCGGCCGAGGCAAGATTTCCGCATCGGCACCGAGCATGAAAAATTCGCCTTTTTCCGGGAAGACAACAGCCCGGTTCCCTATTTCGGCGATGCCAGCATCTCCGCACTGCTGAAAGGCATGCAAGCCAAGCTCGGCTGGGAGCCGATCATGGACGGCGAGAACATCATCGGGCTTGCCGAACATTCCGGCATGGGTGCGATCTCCATCGAGCCCGGCGGGCAGTTCGAGCTTTCCGGTGCACCGGTCGAGACCATTCACGAGACCTGTCGGGAATCGAACAAGCATCTCGCGGTTCTGCGCGAAATCGCCGAACCGATGGGCATCCGCTTCCTCGGCATCGGCGGCAGTCCGAAATGGACACTCGCGGAAACCCCGCGCATGCCGAAATCCCGCTACGAGATCATGACGCGCTACATGCCGAAGGTCGGGTCCAAGGGCCTCGACATGATGTACCGTACCTGCACGATCCAGGTGAACCTCGATTTCTCCTCGGAAGCGGACATGGCCGCCAAGATGCGCGTATCGATGAAGCTGCAGTCGATCGCGACCGCGCTGTTCGCCTCCTCGCCGTTCACCGAAGGCAAGCCGAACGGGCTGGTCTCCTGGCGCGGCGATATCTGGCGCGATACCGACAACCAGCGCTCCGGCGTGCTGCCCTTCGTCTTCAAAGACGATTTCGGGTTCGCGGACTATGTGGAATGGGCGCTCGACGTACCGATGTATTTCGTCGTTCGCGACGGCAAGTATCACGATTGCACGCATATCACCTTCCGTCAGTTCATGAACGGCGCGCTGAAAGGCGAGGTCAAGGACTGGGAACCGACGATGGGCGACTGGACCAACCATCTTTCCACCCTCTTCCCCGACGTTCGCCTGAAGCGCTTCCTCGAAATGCGCGGGGCCGATGGCGGCCCGTGGCGGCGGATCTGCGCCCTGCCAGCCTTCTGGGTCGGCTTGCTTTATGACGACACGGCGCTTGCCGATGCGGAAACGCTGACGGCCGACTGGACGGTCGAGGATGTCATTGCGATGCGCGATGCCGTACCGGCAAAGGGCTTGAAGGCCGAGATCAAGGGCAAGCCGGTGCTCGATATCGCCCGCGAGGCTGTGGCGATCTCCAAGGCGGGTTTGAAGGCACGGGCGCGGCTGAACGGCGAAGGCCAGGACGAAAGCATCTTCCTGCAACCGCTCGACGAGGTGCTCGCCAAGAAGACCACCATGGCGGATGACATGCTGTCGCTCTACCACGGCCGCTGGAACGGTTCGGTCGATCCGGTGTTCGAGGAATACCAATACTGACCCTAGATTGAGATCGGTTCTAAAAACCGGTTTCCGTTCAGCACTTTCCGGATATAGTGGTACATCACCCGAACCGGAAAGGATTCTCTCCATGCTGCCACTGTTCGACATGATGCTCAGAGCTCAGAACGGCGCAGGCATGGAGGCGATCGCCAAGCAGTTCAACCTGGCGCAGGAGCAGGCCACCCAGGCCATGGCCGCGCTGATGCCCGCCTTTTCCTCCGGGTTCAAGCGCACCAGCGCCAACCCCTATGATCTCACCTCGCTGATGAGCACCATGGTGTCTGGAGCCTATGGCAAATATTTCGAAGACCTGACCAAGGCCTTCACGCCGCAGGGCACGACAGACGGTAACGCGGTGCTCGAAAAGCTGTTCGGCTCGAAGGATGTCTCCCGCGCGATCGCCGCGCAGGCCGAGCAACTCACAGGGATCGGCCAGGAAGTCTTCAAGAAGATGATGCCGGCCATGGCCGACACATTGATGGGCGGGCTGTTCAAGCAGATGAGCGGCCAGATGACCGGCGCCAACGATGCGTTTGCCGCCTCCCCGATGGGCCAGATGCAGCAGCAATGGCTGGAAAGCATGGGCCTGCAGCCCAAGGCGAAGCCGCAGACCGCTGCCAATCCCTTCGACAATCCCTTCGCCCAGGCGATGCGTTCCATGTGGGGGCTCGACAAGCCGGAACAGCCGCAGCCTTTGGGCGGCAATCCATTCGCGGACAATCCCTTCGCCAAGGCATTCCAGGACATGATGGGAAGCGCCTTCACCAGCCCTAGCCCGGCCGCAGCCCCGACGCCCGAGAAACCCAAGGAAGCGCCGGCGGACGAGCCCAATCCCTATCACGACGTGCTGAACAACATGTTCGACAGTGGTCTTGAAGTGCAGAAAAACTACCAGAAGAACATGGAAGCGATCTTCGACACCTATCTGCGCAATGGAGCAGGCGGCCATGCCGAAGCGGAGGCCACGCCTGCCGCTCCCAAGCCTTCCAAATAAAAAAAGCCCGGCACGGATCGACCGGCCGGGCAAGCAGCAGGGCTATTGGCTATCACCCTGCGGGGAAAAGGTCAGGCAAGATCAGCGATTGGCCGGCCTTGCAAAGCGATGCCGCGCACGCTCGCGAGCGGAGCGAGACAGAAGCAGCGACGGATCGTCCAGCACGCCGGACCGATCAAGCGCCATCACCACATCATGCCGTGTGATGCCGATATCGTTGAGCTGGCGGTCGTCGAGATCATGGAGGCGATTGCTCGCCAGACGATTGCGAAAGGCACGCCATACGGATTTCGTTCGCAGCATCACGACGGCCAGACGGCCTTGCGTGCCGCGCTCCTCATGAACCAGATCGAGTTCAGTTCCGCAGTCGGTCGTGCTCATTGGTCTATCCTTTCGCAGGCACGAGAAAGGCCATCCCTTCCGCGGAGGTCCGACGGAAAGGCTGCCCGGATTGGGCGCTCAGGGAAGAAGCACCCTTCGATTTTGATTTGCGATCCCCTTATCGCGGAAAACCTATTGATCAGTCCAACGAATGTTTCTAATGATTAGCATCAACCTCTCTGATGGATCATTCTCATGTCCGCACCGCTCGATATCGATCAGTTGCATACTTTCATTTCCATCGTTGACACCGGCAGCTTCACCAAAGCGGCAGACCGCGTATTCAAGACCCAGTCTGCCGTGTCGATGCAGATGCGTCGCCTGGAGGAACGGATCGGCAAGCAGCTGTTCGCCAAGGACGGCCGCGGCAACCGGCTGACTGCGGAGGGCGAAAAGCTCCTGAACTATGCCCGGCGCATCATCCGCCTCAACAACGAGGCGATCGCCGCTTTCGACGACAACCGTCTCGAGGGCACCCTGCGCATCGGCACGCCGGACGATTACGCCGACCGCTACATGCCGGAAATCATCGGCCGTTTCGCCAAGACCCATCCCAATGTCGAGCTCTATATCGTCTGCGAGCCCTCGGTCAGCCTTGCGGAAAAGATGGCGCGCGGCGAGCTGGATATCGCGCTCGTCACCCATAACCCGCGGCAGCGGATTTCCGACGTGGTGCGCACGGAGCCGCTCTGCTGGGTCGGCTCGGCCAACCATCCGCTGAAGGACGACGCGCCGGTGCCGCTCGCCGTCGGCCGCCGCGATTGCCTGTGGCGGCAGCTTGCCTGCTCGGCGCTCGATGCGGACGGGCGCGAATACCAGGTCCTGTTCACGAGCTGGTCCTCGACTGTCGTCGCCGCCGCGGTGCTTGCCGGCATGGCCGTCTCGGTGCTGCCGGAATCGGCGCTGCGCACCGGCATGAAGGTGCTGTCGTCCGCCGACGGCTTTCCGCCGCTGCCGCCGGTGCAGATCGGCCTGATGAAGCGGCCGGGACTTTCGCCGTCGCTGATGAACGCCATCACCGACCACATCACCGCCTGCCTCGACAACATCTCGCCGGCCGTGATGCCGGACGATCTCGATGGCGAGGTCAAAACGTTCCAGCGCATGCCGCGGGCCCGGGCCGGCTCGGTGATGCCGGGGTGGTGATTGACTTTGGTTAGCATGGGTTGCACTGTGATGCGCTGTCTTACAGGGAGTTTCCCATGCTGACGCAGGACAAATCGCAAATATCCCTTCGACTTCCGACAACGCTCGTGAGCGAATATGACCGTATTGCGACCGTGCTCGATCGTGATCGGACTTGGGTGATGCTTCGCGCGCTCACCCAGTATCTTGAACAGGAAGGCGTCGAACTGCTTCAGGACGCAGAAGGGTTTGCGGAACTGGATGAAGGCAAAGGCGTCGATCTGGATGACGTGCTGAGCAAAGCCTCGTCGATCATCGAGGCAGCCGAGGCAAAGCGCTCCAAACGAGCCGGTTGATGCCACCCGCCACAGTTCGGTTTTCGCCAAGTGCCGAGCGCTGGTTTCTCATTTACATCGCCGAGCTTGCGGCGCAGAACCCGGCTGCTGCGCGCAAGATCCTTGCTCGGCTGGCGAAGTTGAAAGAGGAACTCGCTCGATTTCCGGAAATGACGGAACGTGGCTTGATCCCTGGCTCTCGCCGGATCGTCATGCGGCCACTGATATTGACGGCACGTGTACGCAAGGGCGTCGTGGAGATTGCATCCATCCGGCATGAACGGCAGAAAGATGCGAAAGCACCTTTAGATTTCAAGAGCGCCGACGAAACCTAGTCATCCAACAAAAAGCCGGGGCCAGACCCCGACTTCCTGTCGCAGCCAAACAGATACTCGCCAAAGATCCGTCAGGCCAGGTTCTTCTTGAAGAACGCCACCGAGCGGCTCCAGGCGAGATCGGCGGCGGCCTTGTCGTAGCGGGCCGACGAGGTATCGTTGTTGAAGGCGTGGTTGGCGCCGTCGTAGACGAAGATCTCGAAGGTCTTGCCGTTCTTTTCGAGCGCCGCCCTGAAGGCCGGGATGCCGGCATTGATGCGCTCGTCGAGACCGCCGTAGTGCAGCATCAGCGGCGCCTTGATGGCGGGCACGTCCTCGGCCTTCGGCTGGGCGCCGTAATAGGCGACGCCGGCGTTGAGGCCGGGGGACTTCACAGCGAGATTGTTGACCGCGCCGCCGCCCCAGCAGAAGCCGATCGCCCCGACCTTGCCGTTCGCGCCGCTGATGCCGGCGAGATAGGCGCGGCTTGCTTCGCCATTGGCCGAAACCTCTTCGGGCTTCAGCGAAGAGAACATCTGCCGGGCCTGCTCGTCATCCGCCGGCGTGCCGCCCTGGGGGGCCAGGAAGTCAACGGCGAGCGCATTGAACCCCTCGAGCGCCATACGGCGGGCGACGTCCTTGATATGGGCGTTGAGGCCGCGGTTCTCATGGATGACGAGGACGCCGCCGCGCGTGCCGGAAGCATTCTTGGGTTTTACGAGGTAGCCTTTCATCGTCACGCCGGCCGCGCCCGGATAGGTGACATCCTCCGTGGTCAGCCGATCGTCATTGGCGGGAATGATGTCCGCCATGGCGGAACTCGCGCCGATCAGCGGTGCGATTGCCGCCGCAGCTGCACCGGAGCCGGCAAGCTGGGTCAACTTTTCCATGAAGCGGCGACGGTCCAGCGTCAGGTGGGTGTATTCGTCGTAGGCGTCGATCATCGCCTGGGTGATCTTCGGGGTTTCGTTGTCCATGGCTATTCCTCCGTAGCATTTGACGGAGAAATCTATACCGGGGAGCTGCCATTTGCAGATGAAACACTGAGTGATCCAAGTGCCGGATACTACACTTGTCCGTGAGGCCTGCCTGATCGGCGAGCCCGCCAGGATTGTGGCGGACACTGCGGCGCTCTGTTTTACGACGCCATCGGCCCCAGCACGGGCGGGAAGGTCGAGGCGGCCCAGGCTCTCAAACCCATCCCGGCGCTGGCCGCGCTAATTCAGAACCAGCCAGATAGCGAGCCAGGCCCACATAGCCATCACTGCAAAGAAGCCGAGGATGAAGATCGGGCGGCGATAACGGAGCCGGTTGCTGGTGAGATGCACGTAGGAATGCACATAGCGGGAGAGCACGAATACCCAGGCGAGAGCAACCGAGCCCCAATTGTCTGCGGTCGATACATACAGCATCAGGCAAACGGCATAGAACAGGACCGGCAGCTCGAACTGGTTCTTGAGGTTGTTGTGGACGGCCAGGCTCTCGGGCGGCTCTTCTCGGTTTTCACGGAACTGACCGGCCTTAGCGCTGCCGGACTTCACAGCCATGGACCGTTTCTTCGACAGGAGCCAGTAGAGAAAGAAGACCAGCGCGGCGTGCGCTATCATCGGCCAGAGCGTCGCGTCACTGGAAAGCATCGGTTCTCCTCACTCGTCGGAGGGACCAATAACACGGGTTCTCCGATGCGCAATGGCGCAGCCACCGCCGAAAGACACGTCTCCCAAGGTTCTGGCGCCGTCCGAGCGGCGCCAGACAGTTTCATCCATGCCTGCAGACCGCCCGACCTCGCCAAGAGGCCCGCCGGCATGCATCCTGTCCAACTTCTTTTGAAATTGGAGGGAGGAGGCCATACCTCCTCCCTCCACGACTATTAGAGACCGCCACCGGGATAGTTGGGGCTCTCGCGGGTGATCGTCACGTCATGCGCGTGGCTTTCGCGCAGGCCGGCGCCGGAGATGCGCACGAAGGTGGCGCGCTCCTGGAATTCCTTGAGATTGGCGCCGCCGACATACCCCATGGCCGCCTTCAGGCCGCCGCCAAGCTGGTGCAGCACGCCGGAGACCGGACCCTTATAGGGGACCTGGCCCTCGATGCCTTCGGGAACCAGCTTCAGCGTGTCGCGCACTTCCGCCTGGAAGTAGCGATCGGCGGAACCGCGGGCCATGGCGCCTACCGAGCCCATGCCGCGATAGGCTTTGAACGAACGGCCCTGGTAGAGATAGACCTCGCCCGGGCTTTCGTCGGTGCCGGCCAGCAGCGAGCCGATCATCACGGCGGATGCGCCGGCGGCGATCGCCTTGGCCAGATCGCCCGAGAACTTGATGCCGCCGTCGGCGATAACGGGAATGTTCTGCGCGCGGGCCGCTTCGACAGCCGACATGATCGCCGCAAGCTGCGGCACGCCGACGCCGGCGACGATGCGGGTGGTGCAGATCGAGCCGGGGCCGATGCCGACCTTGACCGCATCCGCGCCGGCATCAATCAGCGCCTTGGTGCCGTCTGAGGTGGCGACATTGCCAGCCATGACGCGTACGTGGTTGGAGATGCGCTTGACGCGGGTGACGGCGTCGAGCACTCGCTGCGAGTGGCCGTGGGCCGTATCGACGACCAGAAGATCGACGCCGGCCTCGATGAGACGTTCGGCGCGCTCGAAACCATCGTCGCCGACGCTGATCGCGGCCGCAGCGCGCAGGCGCCCTTGAGCGTCCTTGGAGGCATTGGGGTTGAGCTGAGACTTCTCGATGTCCTTGACGGTGATCAGGCCGACGCAGCGACCTTCGCCATCCACCACCAGCAGCTTCTCGATGCGGTGCTTGTGCAGCAGGCGCTTGGCTTCCGTCTGATCGACGCTGCTTTCCTTGACCGTGATCAGGTTCTCGCGGGTCATCAGTTCGTAGATCTTCTGAGCCGGATCGGACGCAAAACGGACGTCACGGTTGGTGAGAATGCCGACCAGCCGGCCCGGGACGTGGCCGCCGCCGTTCTCGACCACCGGAATGCCGGAAATGCTGTAGGACTTCATCAGCGACAGCGCCTCGGCCAGTGTCGCGTCCGGACCGATCGTCACCGGGTTGACCACCATGCCGCTTTCGAACTTCTTGACCTGGCGGACCTGTTCGGCCTGTTCGATGGGGGTCAGGTTACGGTGGATGACGCCGATGCCGCCTGCCTGCGCCATGGCGATGGCAAGCCGGCTTTCCGTCACCGTATCCATGGCCGAGGAAATGATCGGCAGATTGAGTTCGATATCCTGGGCGATGCTCGTCGCGATATTCGTCTGGCCCGGCATGACTTCGGAATGGCCGGGCTGCAGGAGCACGTCGTCGAAGGTAAGCGCATCTGCGCCGGTTGCGGTTTCAATGATGCGTGCCATTGCCAAATTCCTTCGATCTAGAAAATGCGGGATGCGCTCAGGAACGACTCTATACGTCCCGACGCTCCGGCAACAATTGCTTGGAAGTTGGCGAGGGCTGGTAACACGTTCATGACAAGAAGGGAATAGCAAAAACCCGAGAGGCGTTTCTCCCGGGTTTTGATCGCTTTCCAGCACAATCAGATGTCGAACTGGTAGCTCTTCGGCACGAACCGGTAGCCGGTGCCTTGCTTTTCGACGAAACCGACCGCCGGGAAGGGCATGTGATAGCCAAGGAAGGCGACCTTGTCCGTGGCGATCATGTCGAGGACCTTCTTGCGGGTGGCCGCCCCTTGCGCCTTGTCCATGTCGAAGCGCACCTCCCATTCGGGCCGCTGAAGCGACAGGACGTAGTGGTTGACCGTATCGGCGGCGAGGATCAGGCGCTTGCCTTGCGATTCGATATTGAAGTTCAACATGCCGGGCGTGTGACCCGGCGCCAACATGGCGGTGATGCCGGAAACGACTTCGCCGCCATCCTTCAGGAAGGTCATTTTTTCGGCAAGCGGTTTCACATTGGCGAGCACGCCCTTCTGGTTGCCCTCCGCCGGCGTGCCGGCGCGGGCGGCATCGGTCCAGAAGTCGTATTCCACCTGGCCCGTGATGTAACGGGCCTTCGGGAAGGCCGGCTTGCCGTCTTCCATGAGGCCGCCGATATGGTCGCCATGCATGTGGGTGATGACGACGATCGAGATATCCTCCGGCATGTAGCCGGCGGCTGCCAATCCTTCGATCAGGCGTCCGACGCCCTGGGCGCGGCCCGGTTTGCCGAGACCCATATCGAACAGGATCACGTTACTGCCGGTATCGACCAGCGTCGGTGAGAAACTGTTGACGAACTGGTCCGTCGGCAGAAAATTCTGGGTCAGCAGCGCTGCGAGCGTTTCGGGCGGCTGGTTGAGGCCGAAGATCTCGCCGGGAGCACCGGAGGGGCGGGCGCCATCCTTCACCGCCAGAACCTGGAAACCGCCGAGCTTGAATTTATGGATATCCGGCGGGGTCACATGATCGATAGCCAATTTCTGCGTCTCCTGGGCAAAAGCCCCGGCATTGATGATCGCCGGAGCAGCGAGGATGCCCAAACCGGCTGTACCGATAAGGGTGCGCCGTCCGATACCTGAATTCGTCATGATGTCGCTGTCTCCTGGAATTATGCCGGACCGTCAAAATCGGGCCTCATGCGGTGGGAACATAGCCGCGCCTGCTGCCGAGGAAATCCGATTTCACGCAGACGTGACCCAAAATCGGAAATGGTGAGATTCCGCAATTGGCAGACGGGATCAAGAGGTCTATGGACGGGCCAATCCCCGCCATTGCAGGCACCTCATGAACCGCATCGTTCCGCTCATTCTCGCCGTCGCCCTTTTCATGGAGCAGATGGACTCCACCGTCATTGCGACCGCGCTTCCGGCGATCGCTGCCGACCTCAATGTAGGGCCGATCACGCTCAAACTGGCGCTAACCTCCTACATGGTGGCGCTCGCCATGTTCATCCCGATCAGCGGCTGGATGGCGGACCGCTTCGGCGCCAAGAAGATCTTTCGCGTCGCGATCTTCGTCTTTGTCGTCGGCTCGATCTGCTGCGCGTTCTCCTCGGATCTCCTCCAGTTCGTGCTCTCGCGCTTCCTGCAGGGCATGGGCGGAGCGATGATGACGCCGGTTGCGCGCCTGGTTCTTCTGCGCACCACCAAGCGCAGCGAGCTCGTCTCGGCCATGGCGCTGCTCACCATCCCGGCGCTGGTCGGGCCCCTCACCGGGCCACCGATCGGCGGTTTCATCACCACCTATTTCACCTGGCACTGGATCTTCCTGATCAACGTGCCCGTCGGCCTGCTCGGCATCTATCTCGCGACAATCTTCCTGCCGGAGATCGAGACCACCAATCCTCCCTCGATCGACTGGTGGGGGTTCTTCCTGACCTCGATCACCGCGGCCGGCACGGTCTTCGGGCTTTCGGTCGTCGGCCTTCCGGCGCTGCCGCCGGCCATCGGCATCACGGCGACGGCATTAGGCCTCGCCGCCGGCGTCGCCTATGTCGTCCATGCGCGCAGCCACCCCGCGCCGATCCTCAATCTGCGGCTCTTCAAGGACGATGCATTCCGGGCGGCGAGCAGCAGCGGTACGCTGTTCCGCATCTCGACAGGGGCCATTCCATTCCTGATGCCGCTGATGCTGCAGCTCGGTTTCGGCCTCAACCCTTTCCAGTCCGGCCTCATCACGTTTGCCGGCGCGCTCGGCGCGCTGATCGTGAAGTTCGCCGCCCGCCGCGTCTTCGCGATGACCGGCTTCAAGATGACGCTGATCGTCGCGGGCGTGCTCGGTGCGGCGACAACGGCGGCAAACGGCTTTTTCACGCCGGAAACCTCCCACGCGCTGATCATCGCCTTCCTGCTGATGTCGGGCTTCTGCCGCTCCTTCTTCTTCACCGGCTCGAACGCGCTCAGCTATTCCGAGATCAGCGACGAACAGGCGAGCCAGGCGACCTCGATCGCCTCCGTCCTGCAGCAGATCAGCATGGCGCTCGGCGTCGCCTTCGCGGCCTTCATCCTGGAGGCGTCGGCGGCGGTCACCGGTACCCACCTGCAGCTCTTTGACTTCCACCTGGCTTTCTTCCTGGTGGCCGCCCTTTCGCTTCTGGCGGTCGTGCCCCTGCTGAGGCTGGACCCGATGACGGGTGCTGCCGTTTCCGGCCACGGAGCCGCCAAGATCCAACCGGAAGCCGGCGAGTAGTCAGGCCCGGTCGTCCGATTCGACGTCGTTAGCCTCGGCGTATTCCACTTCCGCTTCCTCCATCTCGGAGTCCGGGGTAGTCTCGCCGGCCCTGCGACCCTTGAAATGCTTGGCGAGCAAGAACATCTCGACCGATTCCTGACGCGAGGCGCCCGGCTTGACGTGGACGACCTGCTTGAAATTCTGCTTCAGCATGTTGAGCAGGTCGCGTTCGGTGCCACCCTGGAAGGTCTTGGCCAGGAAATGGCCGCCCTCGCCCAGCACTTCGACGGCAAAATGCGCCGCCACCTCGCACAGATGCATGGTGCGCAGGTGGTCGGTCTTCTGATGGCCGGTGGTCGGAGCCGCCATGTCCGAGATGACCACGTCCGGCGTACCGCCGATCGCTTCCATCAGCAGGCGCGGCGCTTCCGGATCGAGGAAGTCGAGCTGCAGGATCTTGACGCCGGCAAGCGGTGCCATTTCGAGGAAATCGATCGCTGCCACGCGGATATCATCGTCGGTCGAACCGGTGACATTGGCGGCGATCTGCGACCAGCTTCCCGGCGCGGCGCCCAGATCGATGATCCGGCGGGCGCCCTTGAGGATCTGATGTTTCTCGTCGATCTCCAGAAGCTTGAAGGCCGCGCGGGCGCGATATCCTTCGAGCTTGGCGCGCTGGACATAGGGATCGTTGATATGGCGCTCGAGCCAGCGCCGCGACGACGCCTTGAGCTTGCCCTTCTTGACCTTCTGGCCGAGCTTGCGGCCGGTGCGATTGCCGCTGCCGGGGGACTTGGAGGGTGGTTTCGTCATCGTCTTGCTCCCGCCTCATCCTGTCCGCCGGCACCTTGACTGCCAGCTTGGCGGCGCGGCCGTACCCGACGCCACACGCCGTCGTCGGCCATCATGTCCGTCAACAGGCCCTCGCGCAGGCCCCGGTCGGCAACCCGCATGCGCTGGCTCGGCCACCGGCGGCGAATCGCTTCCAGAATGGCGCAGCCGGCCAGCACCAGATCAGCCCTGTCCGGACCGATGCAGGGATTGGCGGCACGGCCGGCAAAATCCCAGGAGAGCAGTTTTGCCTGCATGGCGGAGACTTCCGCATCCGACAGCCACAGGCCGTCGACCTTGCGGCGGTCGTAGCGCGGCAGGTCGAGATGCACGCCAGCAAGCGTGGTGACCGTTCCCGACGTCCCGATCAGATGGAAATCTTCGGCGCCCTGCCGGCGGAAGGCGGCAAGCGGCGGGCAATCGAAACCGGCCAGCATGCCCTCGACTTCCGTCACCATGGCGCTGAAGACATCCGGCGTCACGTCGCGCCCGCCATGCCGTTCAGACAGCGTCACGACGCCGACCGGAAGCGAGGTCCAATGGGTGATATGGTTGGCAAGCCGGCTAGAGCGGCTGTCATCGATACGGATGACGGCGATTTCCGACGAACCGCCGCCGATATCGAAAAGAACGACGGAGCGCGCCTCGCGACCGACCAGCGACGAGCAGCCCGAAACCGCAAGCCGTGCCTCAGTCTCGCGGTCGATGATTTCCAGTTCCAGCCCGGTCTCGGCGATCACCCGAGCCAAGAACTCCTCGCCGTTATCGGCAGCCCGGCAAGCTTCGGTTGCGATCAGCCGCATACGGCGGATCGGCCGGTTGGCGAGCTTTGTGGCGCAGATGCGCAGGGCTTCGACGGCGCGGTCCATGGCATCCTGCGACAGCCGGCGGCTGGTGCCGAGCCCTTCGCCGAGACGGACGATCCGCGAAAACGCATCGACGACGCGGAACTGGCCCGGCCTTGTCGGCTGCGCGATCAGCAGGCGGCAGTTGTTGGTGCCGAGGTCGAGCGCGGCATAGAGGTCGTTGACGTAGGAGAATTTTTCGCCGCGCTGCTCCGCGCCCAAGCTTTCAGCTCCGGCCCTGCCGCGGATATCCCTGGAAGAAACCTGGCCCGAACCGACAGGCGCTGGCGCCTTCGCCACGCCGGGCGCCGCCTTTGCAGGCGTCAGCGGCCGGCCCTGAAGGCCACGGCCGCCTCTGTTCTTCTTGCGCCGATTGCGCGACGACGATTTGGCCGAATGCGGCAGCTGCCCGCCTTCGGGGCGCACCGGAATCTGCTGTGCTGCGGGTGCGGCGTTCGAGCCCTGTACCAGCTGCTGGGCGCCGGCGGATTTCGCACGCCGCCGCTTGCGCTTGCGCGCCGACGGGTTGGGTTCCTGGCTATGGGGACGTCCGGCAGAGGCGGCCGAATCGACCGCTTCCGAATTGGTTACAGGCGCCGCGTCACGACGCTTGCCGTTCCGCTTCGCCTTCCGACGCCTCGAGGATTTACCCTCTCCGCGCGGTACCGCCGACGCCCCGCCTTCCGGCGGCTTTGCGCCGCTATCGGGGTCCATCACTGTTAAATCCATCTCGCCGCGCAAGGCCTCTTGAAGGTATGCCGCTGGCGTCTGATTGTTTCGTTGGTGCGAAGATAACAGGCGGTGGCGATTTCGCCAACGGCTTTTTGCCAGCCACGTCATCCCCCTGTCATCAGCCGGCTTTTGGGCTTTTCCGGGCCTATGACGAGAAAGCCTCCGCAGCTTCGATTTTTTTCGAAATCGGTATTTGCAATCCGCCAGCTTTTGTTTATAAGCGCCGCACACCGGCCGGACCATTTCCCGGCGGCCCCTGCTGGGGAATAGTTCAACGGTAGAACGACGGACTCTGACTCCGTTAATCTTGGTTCGAATCCAGGTTCCCCAGCCAATATCTTCAGATTTCCCGAACCTGCTTGGTGTTTCGGCGTGGCTATCGATTGGCGATGCCGCAACTGATCTGCGATCATCCGCGCGGCGCGCCAGCACACGTTCTCACGTTGACGGATATCAATTACCGCCAAACCCTGGCGGTTATCCTCCTTAATCGAGCGCTTCCCCGTCTTGTCGATGGGAGAGGCGCAGTTTGATCTGGAGAGCCGATGCCTGCGAATTCAGTCTTGCTCCAATCCGAGCGCGAGCAGAACGATACGTTCCGTGACGGGCTCAGCGGTGCCGAAGCGGCGGAGCGTCTGGCGCGGTTCGGCCTGAACCGCCTTCCCGAGCCCAGGACCCCCTCCCTGCTCCTGATCTTCCTCGCGCAGTTCCGCAGCCCGCTCATCTATATCCTGCTGATCGCGGCCGCCGTCTCGCTTCTCGTCAGCGAGGCCGAGGATGCCGTATTCATCGGCATCGTGCTGGTGCTGAACGGCGTGATCGGCGGCATCCAGGAATATTCCGCCGGCCGTGCTGCGGCGGCCTTGCGCAGCCTTGAACAGCCGTTTGCGACCGTCGTCCGCGATGGGACGGCGCAGGAGATCGAGGCGTGCCTGCTGGTTCCGGGCGATCTCGTCCGGATCGAGGCCGGCGGCCGTATCCCGGCCGATATCGAGCTTTTCGAGACCAATGACCTGCTCTGCGACGAGTCGCTTCTGACGGGCGAATCCGCGCCGGCGCGCAAGACCGTCACTGCCGTCGGGGCGCCGAACGAAAAAAGGAAATCCGGCCTTGCGTTTGCAGGCAGCCTTGTCACGCGCGGTCGCGGCACCGGTCTGGTTGTTGCGACCGGGCTTTCGACCGAAATCGGCAGGATCGCCGCCGAGATCGGCAGGGTCTCGACCAGCCAGCCGCCGCTGATGATCCGGCTGAAGCATTTTTCGAACATGATCGCCTGGAGCGTCGGAATCGCCTCCGCCGTCCTCATCGCCGTTGGCCTGTTTCGCGGACTTGCCTGGAGCGACCTGTTCATGATGTCGGTCGGGCTTGCGGTCAGCGCCATTCCGGAAGGCCTGCCGATCGCCATCTCGATCGCGCTGGCGATCAGCATGCGCCGCATGGCCAGGCGCAATGTCATCGTTCGCCGCATGCCGGCCGTCGAGTCCCTCGGATCCTGCACGATGATCGCCACCGACAAGACGGGGACGCTCACCCTCAACGAGCTGACGGTCACCGATATCCGCCTGCCCGACGGCAGCGAACTCGTGCTCGATGCCGGCATGGATCTCGATACCTGCGAAATCCGGGGATCTAACCTCAGCCAGACGGATGCACGCGATCGTGCGGAGAAGCTGCTGAAGGCGGCCGTTCTGCCCAACGAGGGTTCGCTCACCCGCCATGCGGACGGCTGGAAGGGCGTCGGCGATACGGTTGACATCGCTCTCCTGGCTGCGGCCCGCAAGGGCGGCCTCGAGCAGGAGGCGATGAAGGACAACTATCCGCTGATCGCGCGCATCCCCTATGAGCCGGACCTCAAATATGCCGCCTCGTTCCACCGCCGGGGCGAGCGGGTACGCATCTTCGTCAAGGGATCGGCGGAAACCCTGATCGACATGGCGGACCGGATGGATGGCGGCAACGGCGTCGTGCCGATCGATCGCGAGATGCTTCTCCGGCAGAAGGAGGAAATGGCCGAGCGCGGGCTGAGGGTGCTCGCATTCGCGGAAGGGGAAATTCGCGGCGGTTCGGACGAGAGCTTCGGATACCATCATCTGGTCGATCTGGTTTTCCTGGGCCTTGCCGGCATGAAGGATCCGATCCGGCCGGAAGTTCCGCAGGCCATCCGCGATTGTTACGCGGCCGGTGTAACCGTGGTCATGGTGACCGGCGACGACCCGAAGACGGCTGCCGCCATCGCCGCGCAGGCGGGGCTGAAGTTCCAACCCGACCAGGTCGTAACCGGAGATGAGGTCAGCGAAGCGGAGAAGTCCGGGCCGTACAGGCTTGACGAACTGACCGGGCGGGCCAGGATCTACGCCCGGGTTGCCCCGGCGCAGAAGCTTGCGATCGTGCTGTCGCTCGCCCGAAACGGCCATTTCGTGGCCGTCACCGGCGACGGCATCAATGACGCTCCGGCGCTCAAACACGCCCATGTGGGCGTGGCGATGGGCCGCAAGGGAACTGAGGTCGCCAAGGAAAGCGCCGATATCGTCGTCACCGACGACAATTTCGCGTCGATCGTCAGCGGCATCCGTGAAGGCCGCACCGCCTATTCGAATATCCGCAAGGTGATCCTGATGCTTACCGCAACGGGGGCTGCCGAAATGCTGCTCTTCCTGCTGGCAATCCCGCTCGGGCTGCCCATGCCGCTGCTTCCGGTGCAGCTGCTCTGGCTCAATCTCGTCACCAACGGCATCCAGGACGTCGCGCTTGCCGGCGAGAAGCCGGAGGGGGACGAACTGGCGCGGCCACCGCGCCGTCCGAAGGAACCGATCTTCGACCGGTTGATGATACGACGGATCGTCCAGTCGATGCTGGTCATCGGCGGGGGCGGTTTCGCGATCTTCTCCTATCTGCTGTATCAGGGCTACGAGATTTCGCAGGCGCGCAACATGCTGCTGCTGCTTTTCGTGCTGTTCGAAAACATCCAGACCTTCACCAGCCGCTCGGAGCGCCGATCGATCTTCTCGTTGAATTTCTTCGGCAACCCGCTGCTGATCCTCACCGTCATCGCCGCCCAGGCCATCCATATTTCGGCGATGTATATTCCCTGGTTTCGCGAAACCCTCGATCTCGCCCCGATCTCGTTTGCCGAATGGGCTTTGATGCTGCTTGCCGCCTCCTCGATCCTGGTCGTCACCGAACTGGACAAATGGCGCTTGCGCAGACGAGCCCGGCCCGATCGGTCTTCGCACCCTTCGGGATTGCGCTAGGTCAAGGTCCGTGTCGGTGCGATGGGAGAAGCTCGAAGACACAGACGGACGATCGCCACCAGAGGAGCGCAAGATGCTTGCCAGAGATTTGATGACCACCCGACTGGTTCACGTCAGCCCCGGAACCAGCCTGCGACACGCGATCCGGATGATGATCGACAACGACATCAGCGGCCTGCCGGTGATCGACGATCATCGGACATTGTGCGGGATGCTCACCGAAGGTGATATTCTGAAGCGCCACGAATTCAACCTCTCGCCGAAGGCTGCTCCGGACAATGGCGACCCGGCATTCTTCGAAAACTACGTCAAGACGCACGGGTTGAAGGCGGAGGACTGCATGAGCCGCAAGGTCGTCAGTGTGGCGCCTGGTGCCGGTGTTGCCGAGATCGTTGCGCTGATGCGCCTCCATGCCATCAAGCGCATTCCCGTCGTCGACAACGGCAGGCTCGTCGGGATCGTCAGCCGCCGCGATGTCCTCAGGATCGCCATCGCCACCCCCGACGTGATCGCCCGTGGCGACGACGCGCTGCAGCTCGCCGTCGCGACGCGGCTCCTGGCGGAACTGGGTCTTGGCAAGGACAAGGTCGAGGTCAGGGTGCGCGACTCGGTCGTAGAAGTCATCGGCAAGTTTGCCACCGATGCGGAGCAGGAAGCGATACGTATCCTGGCCGCAAGCATAGCCGACGTCGGCGGCGTCGTTATCCGGACGCCGACGGCGCAACCGGCTCGATAGCAACAGATAATGCGATCCGATCCGCCCTTCGGGTTCAGCCCCGCGGGGCGGATTTTGCGTCCGGGCCAGCGGGGTCAAGTATCGTCTCCTGCTTGTCTATGGACGCAAAACCTACCTCCCGCCGACTGCGGGAGACAGGCAGGATCTGCCAGATGTTTCCGTGTTCTACCGGGCGATCAGGACCGGGAACCTGCTTTCCCGCAACATCGAGGCCGTCACGCCGCCGAAGATCCGCTCTCGCAGCCGCGAATGTCCGTAGGCGCCCATCACGACGAGGTCGGCGTCGATTTCCAGCGCATGCCTTTCGAGCACCTCTTCCACCGGCCGGCCGCCGCTCGCCAGTTGTTCGATGACGACATTTACGCCGTGGCGGGCGAGATAGGCGGCAATGTCGGCGCCGGGTTCGCCGCCGCTGACCCAATAGGAGCTGTCGGGATCCACGAGCACAACATGCACCTCTTCGGCCCAGATCATCATATCGAGAGCCTCGCGGGCGGCCTGCGCGGCCTCGGCACGGGAATTCCAGGCGAGCAGCATCCGCTGCGGCTTCAAGGTCGTCTTGCGGTCCTTCGGCATCAGCAGGAGGGGACGCCGCGCTTCGAACACGCCGCCATCGACGATCCTCCTGGTGAGCACGGGGTCACTGCGCACACCGTCTCCGATCACCACCACGTCGGCATAAAGCGCGCGGCGGTGAATTTCCTCGCTGACGAAAACGCCTTCCGCATAGATGATGTCGACATCGAACGACAGGCCATTCGCCTCGCAGGCGCTGGCTGCCTGTTTCTCAATGCCGTCGAGCAATCTCAGATCCTCGTCCCGCTGGTCGAGCCATACCGTGCCGGCCGGATAATCTCCCATGTTCGCCGGAACGGCGAGGCCGATGACTGCCACGGAAAGATGCGCTTCGAGCTCGGTCGCGATCTCCATTGCACGGGCAAGATCAGCGGTAGGTTCCGTATTGCCGATCATTGCAAGCACTGTCTTGAACGACATTGTCTGTCTCCTCTGCATAAGGCCTTGATCGGCCCTGTGGCGGAAAGCCTAGAACCGGCGTCGGCCTGAGCCATGATCTTCGTCAATCGGACCAGATAATTTGAAACGGGTGCGCGCCGTCTGCCGATTGGCTAGGATCGAGAGCGGCGTCCGTCGCCATGAGGAAGGCTTTGTCATGCCGAAACGCAGCGCAGGTCTATTGATATTCCGGCGAACTGCCGGATATCGGCAAGTGTTTCTGGTTCATCCCGGCGGGCCGTTCTGGGCAGCCAAGGACGACGGGGCCTGGTCCATTCCCAAGGGCCTTGTCGAAGAGGGCGAGGACGAACTGGCGGCTGTGAAACGAGAGGTTTTCGAGGAGGTAGGAGCGCGAATAGACGGCCCCTTCGAATGGCTCGGGGACTATCGCCAGCCCGGCGGCAAGCGCGTGCTCGCGTGGTCGATAGAGGCCGACATCAACACGGCAACCGTCGTCAGCAACACGTTCCGGATCGAGTGGCCGCCGAAATCGGGACTCATGAAAGAGTTCCCGGAAGTCGACCGGGCCGGATGGTTCGGCCTCGATGAGGCGGAACGCAAAATATTGAAGGGTCAGCAGCCCATTCTCGTCGATTTCGCGGCCCGCCGGCGGCCATAGCGAGGAGCGCGCAAATCCGGCTTCTGCCTCGCCGATGTGCCGAGCCGCCAGTAAAAACCCTTCCGCGCTTGACTTAGATCACCACAAAGCCCGTGATGGGCAGATACGAAAGCTGCCGACACCAGCGTTCATGGAGCCTCCTTTGAACCGTATCGCAAAAACCGCCATCATTGTCGCAGTCGTAGGTGCCGCCGGTTATTTCGGCTGGCGGTATCAGCAGGACCTTCGGGCGGCGCAAGCCATGCAGGGAATTGCCAGCGGCAACGGCCGCATCGAAGCCGTCGAGATCGACATCGCGGCGAGGACCGCGGGGCGACTTTCAGACATTCTGGTGAAGGAGGGCGAGTTCGTCAGAGCCGGCGCGGTCGTCGCCCGCATGGATATCGAACAGCTCGCCGCCCAGAAGCGGGAAGCGGAAGCCCAGCTCGCCAGGGCGAGGATCGCCATCGACACCGCGAAAAGCCTGGTCGTCCAGCGCCGGGCGGAAAAGGAAGCCGCGGCGGCTACCGTTTCGCAGAACGAAGTCCAGCTGCAATCGGCTCGCAAGCGGCTTGCGCGCAGCGAGCAGATGAGCCGCAGCGGGTCGGTTTCCGACCAATTGCTGGATGACGACCGGGCCAGGGTCGAGGGAGGCGTGGCAACCGTCTCCGCGGCCAAAGCCAACCTTGCGGCGACCGATGCGGCAATCGGCGCGGCGCAGTCCCAGGTCATCGATGCCGAGGCCTCGGTCGAGGCGATGCAGGCGACCGTCGCGCGGATCGATGCCGATCTGCGCGATTCCGAGCTCAAGGCTCCGCGTGACGGACGGGTGCAATATCTCGTGGCGCAGCCCGGTGAAGTGGTCGCCGCCGGCGGCCGCGTGCTTAACATCCTCGATGTCGGCGACGTTTACATGACCTTCTTTCTGGCAACGGAAGAGGCCGGGCGCACCCCGATCGGCGGCGAGGCCCGCATCGTCCTCGATGCCGCCCCTCAATATGTCGTTCCGGCCCGGATTTCGTTCGTGTCCGACGTGGCACAATTTACGCCGAAGACGGTGGAGACGGAGGAGGAACGCCAGAAGCTGATGTTCCGCATCCGGGCGCGGGTCTCTCCGGAACTGCTTCAGAAATATATCGCGCAGGTCAAGACCGGGTTGCCGGGCCGGACCTATGTGAAGCTCGATCCCGCCGCCGAGTGGCCTGCGGCCCTGTCACAGCCGCTTACCCCATGAGCCCGGAACAGCAGGCGATGGGTATCCCGGCGGAACCGGGCTATGTGGCGCGGCTGAAGGACGTCAGCCACTCCTACGGCGGCACGCGCGCCATCGACGGCATAACCCTCGATCTGCCTGCGGGCCGGATGATCGGCCTGATCGGCCCGGACGGGGTGGGCAAATCCTCGCTGCTTTCGCTGATCGCCGGCGCCCGGCAGATCCAGACCGGAGAGATCGAGGTGCTCGGCGGCGACATGCGCAGGGCCCGTCACCGGGACCGCACCTACCCGGCCATCGCCTATATGCCGCAGGGGCTTGGCAAGAACCTCTATCCGACGCTGTCGGTGTTCGAGAATGCCGATTTCTTCGCCCGCCTGTTCGGCCAGGGCCGCGAGGAACGGGAATACCGCATCGCCAACCTTCTGAAGCGCACCGGCCTGTCGGGCTTCGAGGACCGGCCGGCGGGCAAGCTTTCGGGCGGCATGAAACAGAAGCTCGGCCTCTGCTGCGCCCTCATCCACGATCCGGACCTTCTGATCCTCGACGAGCCGACCACCGGCGTCGATCCATTGTCGCGCCGGCAGTTCTGGAGCCTTGTCGAGGATATCCGCACGGAGCGGCCGCAGATGAGCGTGATCGTCGCGACCGCCTACATGGAGGAAGCCGCCCGCTTCGAGTGGCTGGCGGCCATGGATGCCGGCAGGGTGCTGGCGACCGGGACCCCGCGGCAGATCCTAACCCGTACCCGCGCGCACACGCTCGACGAGGCCTTCATCCAGCTTATGCCCGAAGAGAAACGGGCTGCCTACCACGCGGTCGCGATCCAGCCTGCGGACTTCACCGAGGCTGACTTCGCCATCGAGGCCGAAGGCCTGACCATGCGCTTCGGGAACTTCACAGCGGTGGACGATGTCAGCTTCCGCATCCGCCGCGGCGAGATCTTCGGCTTTCTCGGCTCGAACGGCTGCGGCAAATCCACGACGATGAAGATGCTGACCGGCCTGCTGCCGGCAAGCGAGGGTACGGCGAAGCTTTTCGGCAAGGCGGTCGATCCGAAGGACATGGATGTTCGGCGGCGTGTCGGCTACATGAGCCAGGCTTTCTCGCTCTATAGCGAGCTGACGGTCCGGCAGAACCTCGACCTGCATGCGCGGCTGTTCCAGCTGCCGGCTGACACGATCCCGGCGCGGATCGAGGAAATGGGGCGGCGTTTCGAGCTTGCGGAGGTCATGGACACGCTTCCTGATGCCCTGCCGCTCGGCGTCCGCCAGCGGCTTTCGCTGGCGGTGGCGCTGATCCATTCGCCGGAGGTGCTGATCCTCGACGAGCCGACCTCCGGCGTCGATCCCATCGCCCGCGACCAGCTCTGGGCGGCGTTGATCGAACTCTCCCGGAAAGACCGCGTCACCATATTCATCTCCACCCATTTCATGAATGAGGCGGAACGCTGCGACCGCATATCGCTGATGCATGCCGGCAAGGTGCTGGTGAGCGATACGCCCGACGCGATCCGCAAAAACCGCTATGCCACGACGCTGGAGGAGGCCTTCATCGCCTATCTCGAAGATGCGATCGGGGAGCCGGTTGCTTCCTCCAACTCGGTTCCATCGACAGCGGAAGACGGGTACAAGTTCACCGGCGCGCGCAAGCACCGCGCCTTCGACCTGCGCCGCATCTGGAGCTACAGCCTTCGTGAAACGCTGGAAATCCGCCGCGATCCGATCCGCGCCACCCTGGCGCTGATCGGCAGCGTCATCCTGATGTTCGTGATCGGCTACGGTATCAACATGGACGTCAAGGATCTCACCTTTGCGGTCCTCGACCGGGACGACACGGTCGCCAGCCGCGACTATGTCGCGGACATCGCCGGTTCCCGCTACTTCATCGAACAGCCGCCGCTTGCAGACTATGCCGATCTCGACCGCCGCATGCGTGACGGCTCCCTGAAACTGGCGATCGAGATCCCGGCCGGTTTCGCCGAACATGTCGCGCGCGGCCATGACGTGGAAATCGGCGCGTGGATTGACGGCGCGATGCCGCAACGGGCGGAAACGACGCGCGGTTATGTGCAGGGCATGCATGCCCACTGGCTGGCCCAGAAGGCGCGCGAGATCTACGGCGAGGCAGCCACGGGGCAATTCTCCGTCGAGACCCGCTTCCGCTACAATCCCGGCATCGAAAGCCTCGTGGCCATGGTGCCGGCGGTCATTCCGCTGCTGCTTCTCCTGATCCCCGCCATGCTTGCCGCACTGTCGGTGGTGCGGGAGAAGGAACTCGGCTCGATCGTCAACTTCTACGTGACGCCAGTGACGCGGCTCGAATTCCTGCTCGGCAAGCAGCTTCCCTACCTGGTGCTCGGCATGGTGAACGCCGTGCTCCTGTGGTTGTTTGCGATCCTGGTTTTCCAGGTGCCATTCACCGGCAGTCTGCTCGCTTTCGCCACGGCGGCACTTCTCTATGTCGGGTTCGCGACTGCCTTCGGTCTGCTCGTCTCGACTTTCATGTCGAGCCAGATCGCCGCGATCTTCGGGACGACGCTGATGACGATCATCCCGGCCGTGCAGTTCGCCGGCATGATCGATCCGGTCTCGTCGCTGCAGGGGGTTGGGGCCGTCATTGGCCAGATCTATCCGACCACCTATTTCAACATCATCTCGCGCGGGACCTTCTCGAAGGGCCTCGGCTTCGACAGTCTGCTTGAAGCTTTCCTGCCGCTCCTCGTCGCCGCCCCGTTGCTGATCGCGGCAAGCACCTTCTTTCTCAAGAAACAGGCAAGGTGACGGATGCGGCTCGCCAACATCTTCCATCTTGGCATCAAGGAACTGCGCGGGCTGATGCGCGACCCGATATTGCTCGGGCTGATCGTCTATTCCTTTACGATCGCCGTCTATACGGAGGCAAAGGCCGTTCCCGAGACATTGAACAACGCGCCGATCGCAATCGTCGACGAGGACAGTTCACCGCTCTCGCGCCGGATCGCCGATTCATTCCTGAAGCCCTATTTCAAGCAGCCGGCGATGATCACCGCGGGTGAGATGGACGCTCGCATGGATTCCGGCACCGACACGTTCGCGCTCGATATTCCGCCGAACTTCCAGAGCGACCTGATCGCCGGCAAGACACCGGTGGTCCAGCTCAACGTCGATGCGACCCGCATGACACAGGCGTTTTCCGGATCCGGGTACGTGCAGAACATCGTCTCGGCCGAGGTCTCGGAGTTCTCCGCTCAGGACAACCAGGCACCGACGGTGAACCTGGCACTGCGCGCCCGGTTCAATCCCGAACTCAACCAGATGTGGTTCGCATCGGTGATGAACGTCATCAACAACGTCACCATGCTGGCGATCATTCTCACCGGTACCGCCCTCATTCGCGAACGCGAGCACGGCACGGTGGAACATCTTCTGGTGATGCCGCTGACACCGTTCGAGATCATGGCCGCAAAAGTGTGGTCGATGGGCCTGGTGGTGTTCGTCGCCACTCTGCTTTCGCTGGTCTTCGTGGTGCAGGGATTGCTAAACGTTCCGATCGAAGGTTCGGTCGTGCTGTTCATGGCAGGTGCGGCGCTCCATCTTCTGGCGGCAACCGCCATGGGGATCGCGCTTGCGACGCTTGCGGGCTCGATGCCGCAGTTCGGCCTGCTGTTGATGCTCGTGCTTTTGCCGTTGCAGATCCTCTCGGGTGCGACCACGCCCCGCGAAAGCATGCCGGAGGTGATCCAGACGATCATGCTCGCCGCGCCGAACACGCATTTTATCCTGCTCGCCCAGGCGATCCTCTATCGCGGCGCCGGTTTTTCGGTCGTGTGGCCGCAATTCGCCTGGCTTTGCCTCATCGCGACGGTGTTCTTTGCGCTCTCGCTGCGCGGCTTCCGCAGGTCACTACGATAGAGGCGGCTTCCCTCCCGATCAAAGGAGTAGGGCAATCATGTCTTCTGCCGTCGAAGAAACGAGAGTAGGATTGTCGGGCTCGTCCAACCAGGGAGATCCACAATGGGAACGAGAAAAGAGACGCCTTCACCCGGAACGTCCGCCAAAGATATTGCCAAGGAGCAGGACGATTACCTGGAGGAGTCGCTCGAAGAGACTTTTCCGGCAAGCGATCCCATCGCCCCGGGACATCCCCAGAAACCGGAGAAAGGGCCGGTCGCTCCCAAGCGCAAGTAACCCAATTTCCGCGCCGACGGCGCGATCGTTGTCATGGAGTTGAAAGAGCCGGCTCGCGCGGAAGCGACGGAACCGATCCGGAGGAACAGGCCGAAGTGCCCCTCGGCCCGCATCATTTGCCCGTTAGCTCTTGCCGCCGGTCTTGCGGCCCTTGTCAGCCTTGCCTTTGGCGGAGGAGGTCTTGGCGTCGTAACCCTGGCCGTGGTTGGTGCCGCCCAGATGGCCGCCGCCGCTGGTGTTGACCACCTGGCGCTGGGCTCTCTTTATCTGCTGTTCTGCATCCGTCTTTTTCATGGAAATTCTTTCATTATTGAATAACAAAAGGCCGGGAGGAACTGGGCCTCCCGACCGCTCTGGGTCCGTGCCAGTACATCCGTGGTCAGAGACCGAAGTCGTTTTGGCGTTAAGCGATCTGCAGATTTTCAGCCGCGTTCTTGCCGGTGCGGTTGTCCCGCACGACATCGAAGCTCACCTTCTGGCCTTCAGCCAGATAGGTCATTCCCGAACGTTCGAGGGCCGAGATATGGACGAACACGTCCGTCGATCCGTCGGCGGGCTGGATAAAGCCGAAGCCTTTGGCGGTGTTGAAAAATTTTACGATTCCGCTGTTCATGAAGATGGTCCTTCCAATCGAACACAGGTCGTCGCCCGGCAAAATGCCGGTGACAAAAGAGATCGATTTTGAAAGGAAAGATCAGCTCCAACGCAAAAGGCGTGAAAACGAAGCTCGACAACCAATTTCGATGGTAACCCCTACCGGTCAACTATGTCTTGAGCAAGGCATTTCTCACAACCCTGCACATTGCGTTTGGCGCAAGTCCGGCGCATGATGCCTACTTCAGCAGCTATATAAAGGGCGCTGCTGCTTCAGGATTTTCACGCTCTGGCCCCAATGAAAGGAGGACGTTATGTCTTCCGACTTCTCTCAGTCCACCTCCCGCAATCTGGTCCGCGTCAGCGGCCCCGGATACCGGGAAAATATCGAACTCCATCAATTCGACGAGCGTCTGCAGCCAAGCGGCATGCTCGTCGCGGGCCGGGTCGGCGCAACGGGGGCTGCCATCATGCTTGCCCGTTTTGGCGATCATCCCGAGAAGAGCTTTGGGGCCGCGATATCGGCTTCGTTGAGCAAACACAGAGATACCGCACTACCGCAGCTTTGATGCGTCGGCTGGCAAAGGCAGGGTTTCGCATATCCGTCATTTCACGCTTTGCATGCCTGTCGGCCGAACATGACTCTCCACCATCCATCGCCGCCCCAGGAGGACAAAATGGCTAAAGGCCAGGTACGAAGTAATCGCGAAACGCGCAAACCGAAAAAAGACAAGACCGCAGCAGTGACGGCCGCGCCCGCAGGCGCACAGGTCAAGCTCGCCGGCAGCGGCCTCACCTTGGGGAAGAAGCCGAAATAATACTCCGAGCAGGAGGCGCCGTGTCACGACGCCTCCGACACGGTCTTGATCCTTGCGGACGATCGTATTGCCTGGCTTCTGCCACAAGGCATGCCGCCTCTCGTTTCTGGAGAAGGCCGGCGTTTCTGGGGAAGGCCGGTGCCGATCTAGTTGGAACCTGGGCGCCTTTTCGAAAGGCGGGCGGCGCGGATGCCGTCAAGCCAAATGTCCGAACCCGTCAGCGGTGGCCCCTGGATCAGCATATCCCGGAAGATGGCATGCAGGGCCGGGCCGTCAGGGCAGGTTTCCGGGGCTTGCTCAGCCTCCGGCCCGCTGTTGGTCAGCATCTTCTGGAAATAGCGCTGGAAATTCGGATCCGAGGATCGTGAAGACATCGCGCCCCTCCTTCTTGTCGGGGCTAGGGCTCGCGTCGGGTCCCTCAGGCGGCTGCGCCCTTACCAGTTGCAGCCGACCAGCCACGATGGGCCTCATTTCCACGCATGGCAAGCACGCTTATCCGTTTTGAGACAAGTCTTGAAAGTGACGCATTATATCGTCATATATGATCCACGTTTTCAGCCTTTTCGGCTACCTGATCCTTCCGGCCCTGCCGGTTGCTTGGCGACACCCTTGATTTTGCGAACGTCGAACTCCGCCCTGTCGGCAGGAGAACTCTTGCGTTGGCCGTTACCACGTCCCGCAGTCTACCCTTTAAGGTTACATCAATGATCGATACTGTCCGCAATGCAGCCCAGAATCTGTTTCGCAAACCCGATGCAGAAGAAGGCTCGAATGCTGCCAAGCTGCAGGAATTCCGCCAGAGACAGGCGTTGAGAAGCCGCGAGATCAAGCTCGCCCAGAAGCAGGAACGCCTCCAGAGGCGCGCGTCGCAATTGCACCCGGCCTGACATGGGACCGCTCCGGCGAGGCTGCTCGCTCGGACCATCCGCACGCACATCTCCTCCACCACAAGGACACCACCATGGCCGCCTTCAACTACAATGCCGGCGCGGGACTCTACCCGTGCAAAAACTGGAAGAGAACGAGCAGGCTTGGCTACAAGAGGTTCGAAACCGTGGCCGAGGCTCTGCGCTTCGCAATCGAGGTGATGCCAGCATCCCTGTTGCGCGGGTCCATTCTCGAGGTCGAAGAAGCCCGTTTCGACAGCACCCAGATACAGAGGCTCTACGACGCCGGCGATTATCCGCTGCAGCGCCGGGACCAGTGAGACAGCGCCAACCCCCGGCGGTCCGATACCGTGTTCGGGGGTATCGTATTTTACCGGCCGCGGCCGGTTTTTCCTGTCGCCCCGGCATGACGCCTGCTATAGCAGTGATCCATGCAGGGTGCGATAAGGCGCCCCGCGCCAGCGCATGCCGCCCTTAATGCTTTTGCGGTGATTGGATGACGATATTTTCCGTCCGGCATGTCACCTCCTATCGGTATACCAGGCCGGTGGAGTTCGGCGAACACAGGCTTATGTTCAGGCCGCGGGACAGTTTTGACCAGACGTTGCTGAGTTCCCAGCTCAACGTTTTCCCGAAGCCGGACTATGTCCGTTGGATTCACGATGTCTTCGGTAATTGCGTCGCGCTCGTCGGTATATCCAAGGCCTCTTCCGAACTGCGGTTCGAAACCAATATCCGCCTCGACCATACGCCTCAGGCGGCGGTCGATTTCCAGATCGACGATGAAGCTCTCACCTATCCTTTCGCGTACGATCGTGAAGAAGCCTTTGATCTGGAGCGGACGATCCAGCGCCACTATCCCGATCCCGAGGACCGGGTCGGCAAATGGGCGCGGCAATTCATCAAGATCGGCCACCCCACCGAAACCGGCCACCTGCTGATGACCATGTGTTTTGCGATCCACGAAAGTCTCATCTACGCCCGGCGCTCGGAACACGGGACGCAACCGCCGCTCGAAACCCTGCAGCTGCGCCGGGGCACCTGCCGTGATTTCGCGCTGCTGATGATGGAGGCGGCGCGGGCGCTCGGATTGGCGGCACGTTTCGTCACCGGATACATATACGTGCCCGACCGTGACGGTTCGATCACGCTTGGCGGCGGATCGACCCACGCCTGGTGCCAGGTCTATCTTCCCGGCGCCGGCTGGGTGGAATTTGATCCCACCAATGGCATCGTCGGCAATCGCGACCTGATCCGCGTCGGTGTCGCTCGCGATCCGCGGCAGGCGATCCCGCTGTCGGGAAGTTACGATGGCGACCAGGCCGATTTCGACGGCATGTCCGTGCAGGTCAACGTGACGACCGATGACGACAGCGTGAAGCTACATGGGTGACAGGAACAGCCCGGTTGTTCGAGCGTTTTAGCTGAACCGCCATTCCGGCGAGAATTTTTCCATAGGGATACGACCATGAAGATACGCGCAGGGTTTCGCATAGGGTATGAATGCCAGCACGATACGGCGATGCTGCTGGTCCTCAATATCCATCCCTCGCGTCGGGCGGACCTTTTGAGCGACCAGGTACTGAGTTTCGATCGGCCGATCGAGGCCTGGAGCTATCTCGACAGCTTCGGAAACGCATGCAGCCGGATCGTCGCGCCGCCGGGGCTGACAACGATCTCGACGGAATTCGAGATCTACGACGACGGCATGCCCGACCCCGTGCCGGAAAACGCCTTTCAACACGACATCAAGGATCTGCCGGACGATGTGCTGGTCTTCCTGCTCGGCAGCCGCTACTGCGACACCGACCGCCTGGCGGATTTCGCCTGGAAGACATTTTCCGCAACGCCTCTCGGCTGGCCGCGGGTACAGGCGATCCTCGACTTTACCCACAACCACATCACCTTCAACTACCAGAACGCGGATCCGCTGCGGACGGCCTTCGGAGGATTTACCGACCGCACGGGCGTCTGCCGCGACTTCGCGCATCTCGCCATCACGCTTTGCCGCTGCATGAACATCCCGGCGCGTTACTGCACCGGCTATCTCGGCGATATCGGCGTCCCGGTGGATGTCAATCCGATGGATTTCAGCGCCTGGTTCCAGGTCTATCTCGGTGGTCGCTGGAATACGGTCGATGCCCGCCACAACAAACCGCGTATCGGGCGGATCCTGATGGCCACCGGGCGGGATGCGACGGACGTGGCGCTTTCGACCGCGTTCGGCCCGGCAATCCTGTCTTCTTTCGAAGTGACGACCGAAGAAATACCGACCGCCGACTAGATCTCAAGCTGTCGGACTGCCGACCCGCGGGACCTCGATGCGGGTACCGCTGATATTCGTTCGCCGGCCAGAAAAACTACTCATGGTTGTGTATTTCGCGAATCTCAAAACAAAAAGTTGACACTTCAATCCCGATACGGTAGGTAGAGGACATCGATACTTTGTTTGCCGATCTTTGTTTTTGCTGCGCTTTGCGCTTCTTGACGAACTTTCCCTCTCAAAAGTCGAAACACCCGCCGTGCGTCGCCCGGCGGTTTATCAATGTTGCTATGAAAGGGTTCGTTATGGCCACTGGCACAGTTAAATGGTTCAATGCCACCAAGGGCTTCGGCTTCATTCAGCCTGACGACGGCAGCGCCGACGTCTTCGTTCACATCTCCGCCGTCGAACGCGCTGGCATGAGCTCGATCGTTGAAGGCCAGAAGCTTGGCTTTGAACTCGAGCGTGACCGCAAGTCCGGCAAGATGTCGGCAGGACAGCTTCAGGCTGCCTAAAACTTTAGCCTCCCATGACCACGGATGTACTGGCATGGCGGCAAAAGGTATGTGAAGGCCAGGCGTATGTCTGGCCTTTTTCCGTTGAGGAAACTGGCTGACGCGAATATCTGCACGACCTCCCGCTAGGCGCGATATTCGTTTCGACCGCAACAGTTCAAATCTGACAAGGACGATACATTGAGACACCCGAACGACAACAGCTTTGCCGAGCGCCGCAAAACCGCAGCGGATGCTAAGCGCGAGCTTTTGGCAAAGTTTGCGACCGCCCCCAAGCCGACAGATCCCGCCATGCAGGAACGCCGCGCCGAGCGCGAGGCCATTGCGGCCGCGAGGGAAGCCCGCCGCGCCGAGCGCGAGGCCCAGAAGGCTGCCGAGAACGAGCGCCAGCTCCAGGAAGCTGCCGCACTGGCCGCAGCTGCGGAAGCCCATGAAAAGGCCGAGGCCGAGGCCCGGCAAGCGGAAACCAACGACCGGGTTGCCCGGGTCATCGCCGATGAAGCCGCCCGCAAGGCGGAGCGCGATCGTCGTTACGCTGCACGCAAGGCCCGTCAGGGCTGATATTTGAGGCATGTGCCTGAGGACGTGCAGGCACATCCCGCTTCGGGCGAGCCGCATGCCGAGGCCAAAAAGGTGGATCGATTTCCATGAACGCCACAGCCCATGCGATTGCGCCCGTCGTCGAAGACGATATCGGTGCCTGGCTCAAGATTCTTTCGAAATACCGGCAGCCGCGTTTTGGACGCAGCACCTTCGAACTGCTTGTCACAGTGCTGCCGTTCGCCGCCTTCTGGGCCGGCGCCTATGTTTCGGTTTTCCTGGGCTACCCGATCGGCTTGATCCTCGTCCTTCCGGCCGCGGCCTTTCTGTTGCGGCTGTTCATGATCCAGCACGATTGCGGCCACGGCTCGTTCTTCGCCCGCCGGCGTCTCGACAACTGGACCGGGCGAGTGCTCGGAGTGCTGACCCTGACGCCTTATGATTACTGGCGCCGGGCGCATGCCGCCCATCACGCCTCGGCCGGCAACCTCGATGAGCGCGGCATCGGGGACATCACCACGCTGACGATCGACGAATATCAGGCCCTGCCCTGGTCGCGCCGGCTTGCCTACCGGCTTTATCGCCACCCGCTGGTGATGTTCGGCATCGGACCCGCCTGGCTTTTCCTCTTCAAGCAGCGCCTGCCGTTCGGAATGATGAAGTCGGGCTCCCTGCCCTGGATTTCGACGATGGCGACCAATCTCGTGGTCGCCATTCTGGCGGCCCTGATGATATGGGCGATCGGGCTCGTGCCCTTCCTGCTGGTCCATCTGCCGATCGTGCTGATCGCGGGGGCCGCCGGCGTGTGGCTCTTCTACGTCCAGCATCAGTTCGAGGAAACCCATTGGGCGAAGACCGAGGAATGGCAGTTTCCGGAGGCAGCCCTTCACGGCGCATCCCATTACGATCTGCCGTTGGCGCTGCGTTGGCTGACCGGCAATATCGGCATCCACCACGTCCATCACCTGTCGAGCCGTATCCCCTATTACCGGCTGCCCGAAGTGCTGCGCGATCACCCCGAGCTTGCCGGCATCGGCCGCATAACGCTTTGGCAGAGCATCCAATGCGTCAAGCTCGTGCTCTGGGACGAAAAGAGCCGAAAGCTCCTGTCGTTTCGCGATGCCGCCAAGGCGGCAAAGCCTTCCTAACCGATGCAATCTGCAGGGCCGAAACCACCGCCTGCGCAGCGAATGCACTAAGACTACCTCCGTACCGATCAAGGACCGAACATTGAACACGACCGAGAACACCAAAACGACCGCAACCCCGACGCCTGCGGCGCATGCGCTGACCGTCGAGCTGACGCCGACCCAGATCAGGGGCCTGAAGCTCGCCAAGGATGGTGACCTGTTTCCGCAGGAAGCCAAGAAGTGGACACACCTGAATGCGGTCGTGACCTATGCGCGGAACGACCGGTTCAAGGAACGGCCGCAGAAGATCAAGTTCCTGACGACCACGACCTTGAATGAACTGCGGGAATACGGCCTTCTGCGTATCCTCAACGAGGATATCCCGGCGGAGGAATCCGCGCATGGGATCACCATGGCCGGCAAAATGTGGCTTCTGAAGAACAAATAACCGACAGCGCCACGCCGCCCAAATAGGCAGGCAGCCGGACTACATGAAATGCGGCGGCGGATCTCTCAACTCTTGACGAGCGGAGAGACCTCCCCCTTGTATTTGCTCGCGTTCGACCCATATTGGGTGCAGGTAGCAGATTCAGAACGGGCGCTGCGATCAAGGGCGTGAGCCCTGGCCCTAACGAGGAGGACGACATGTCTTCCATCAGGCGAATCCAACCTTCTTCCCAGACAGGCCCGCAATTACATCGGGCAGGCTACGGCGGTCTGTTCCGCATGGTCGTGCCGGGGCTATCCATGGCATTCATTCTCTACATCCTGCTTCGCGATCTGTTCTGACACGGCAATACGCATCATCAGAAACCCGGAATGCCGTTTCCAAGAGAAATGCCTTCCATCTTGAACTGAAACCATCATGACCCTGATATTTCCGAACAGAAGCCGCAGTTTTGACGAAGCGCGCAAGGTCGTTCGTTTCCTGGGTTATGACGGCATGTTCGAGGTCAGGTTTTTCGTGGAAGCCAAAGCGCTCGCCGATAGCAGTGCGACGGGCATGTCCGAGGCCGATTACCTCAGGGCTTTCGATGCAGCCCGATCCAGTATTCAGGATGCAGCAATGAAGGCGTATCGTCCTAGTCGGGGCACCACCTATACCCTGACGGCGGCCGACCTCGGCTGATCCAGGTTGGGGCCGAATGCGCCTGACGCGGGACGGACTATCGCCTCCGGATGTCGAAGTGAACGCGCGACAGCGCGCCCAAATCATTTTCGATGCAGACCACCCGCATCCTTCATTGCAAGCCCCGTCAGTGAACGGTGCCGCGGTCGGTGCTCAGATCATAGATCAATCCATCGTCCCAGGGACCTGCGTCCCGGAGTGTATCAAGGCTATAGCAATCCTTCGACGCTGAAGACCAGAAATGGACCTTTTCGCACCCATCCAGTTTTGCGCGCAGCTTGGCGTATTCGAAAAGCCGTTTCGCAACACCCTGGTCATCGACGAGGCCAATGGATGCAAAAACCGGTATTTCGAGCTGGCGCCCGTAAACCGGATGCTCGCGGGCAAAGACGTGGCAAAGGCCGCGGACATATCCTTGCGCGTCCGTAACGGCCAGCCAATCGCGACGCAACGAGGCCGAAGCCGTCAGCCGTTTCCACGTCTGCAGATCCAGGCCCGACATGACCAACTGGACAACCGCGAAAGCACGATAGACATCCGCCGCGTCCAGGACACCCACGTCATAGTCCATCTCCATATCCTCCCTCCATCAGAGGCCCGTGAGGCCACTCAGGGCCGGCTACCTAAGCTCTCAGGTTCTAACGTCGTCAGCGCCGCCGGCATTGACGCGCGTCAACGGGTGCGGGGCCAAGGCCATCCGCCTCCGCTTGCGCTGGGTCAATGAAACGACCCCCGGGGCCGGGATATCTCTTCGCGCACTGATGCTTTCCACAACAAGGAGACGAAGATGACCCGAACGATGAAAGCCGCCGTTGTGCGCCAATTCGGCAAGCCGCTCGCGATCGAGTGCGTCCAGGTGCCTGTTCCAGGACCCGGCGAAATCCTTGTCAAAGTCATGGCCTGCGGCGTGTGCCACACCGACCTTCATGCGGCCGACGGCGACTGGCCCGTCAAGCCGAGCCCACCGTTCATTCCCGGGCATGAAGCGGCCGGCATCGTTGCCGAGCTTGGACCTGGGGTGACGGGATTGAAGGAAGGCGATGCGGTGGGCGTCGCGTGGCTGCACGATGCGTGCCTTAGCTGCGAATATTGCGAGACCGGCTGGGAGACGCTTTGCGAACATCAGCACAATACGGGCTACAGCTGCAATGGCGGCTTTGCGGAATATGTCATCGCCTCCGCTGCCTTTGCCGCAAGGCTGCCCCAGGACGTCGATTTCGCGGCGATCTCGCCGATCCTCTGCGCCGGCGTCACCACCTATAAGGGGCTCAAGGAGACCGAGGCGAAACCCGGCGAATGGGTGGCGATCTCCGGCATCGGCGGGCTGGGGCATGTGGCGGTCCAATATGCCAAGGCGATGGGGCTGCATGTCGTGGCACTGGACGTCAGCCCGGAGAAGCTGGCGCTTGCCCGAAATCTTGGCGCCGATCTTGCCGTGGACGCCCGCTCGCTGAATGCGGTGGAGGAGACGCTGAAAGCAACCGGCGGAGGCGCGCATGGGGTGCTGGTCACCGCCGTCTCGCCTCCAGCTTTCTCGCAGGCGATCCGGATGGTCCGGCGCAAGGGAACCGTCAGCCTGGTCGGCCTGCCGCCCGGCGAATTCCCGACGCCGATTTTCGACGTGGTGTTGAAACGCATCACCGTGCGCGGTTCGATCGTCGGGACAAGGCGTGATCTCGACGAAGCAATCGCCTTCGCCACGGAAGGCAAGGTCAAGGCGGAAATCCATAAGGCGCGGCTCGAAGACATCAACGATATCTTTACGCGCCTGAAGGACGGCAAGATCGACGGGCGCATGGTGCTGGATTTCTCCTAAGCGTCCCGATCTCCCTTCCGCGTCGGGCGACACACGCCCGGCGCGGAAGTCAATTCTGCAGGATCGCGGCGGCGATCGCGTCAGGCGCTTTCGATGCGTCGAGAAGCCTCCAGGCTATATCGGTGGGTTTGCGGGCCAATTGGCCCGACAGCACGTCCGTGGTCGCGTCCGAAGGGCCTCCCGCCCGCTCTCGAACCCGCTGCCAGAGCAGTTCCGGGTCAGCCTCGAGCCAGATACCCTGAAAGCCTGCCCCAGACCTCGCGGCAGCATCCTCGATGAGGAGCCGGTTGGCCGGATCGTCGAAAACCGCGTCGGCAACGACGGATCCGCCCTCGGCAAGGATCAGCTCCGCGTGCCTCGCCATCTCGCGATAGACCTTTTTCGATACGTCGGGTTGATAGGCGGAAACCGGAAGCCTCGTCTCGGCCGAAACACCATGCAGGGCTTTGCGGATTCGGTCGCTTTCGACGATCCTGGCACCCGGAGGCGCCCCGACCTTGGCGGCCAGGTGATCCGCGACCGTCGTCTTGCCGGAACCGCTGAGGCCACCGATCGCGATGAGGCGCGGCGGTGTATCCCAAAGGAGCGCATGGGCGAGATCGAAATAGGACCTCGCCTCGCTCGCCAGCCTGGCTGCATCCTGCCCCGGTTCCTCAGCCTGCGTCGCCGTCACATGCGCGCGGACCGCCGCCCTGATCGCCATCAAGAACGGCAGGAGACAGAACCCGTCCTCGTCATCGGTTTCATCCAAATAACGGTTCATCACCAGATTGGCGAGATCGGGAAAACCGCGGTGCCAGAGATCCATCAGCAGGAAGGCGAGGTCGTAGAGGACATCAACGGTGGCGATCCCGAGATTGAATTCGATGCAATCGAACAGGCATGGCTTGCCGCCCAGCAGGCAGATATTGCGCAAATGAAGATCGCCGTGGCAGCGGCGGACCCTGCCCGCCAGAGCGCGCCGGTCGAGAAGTTCGCTGTGTTGCAGGAGCCGGGACCGAAAGCTCCCGCTAATCTTGGCCAGCTCCGCCGGGCCGAAGACATGGCTGGTGGCAAATCCGGCATCGTTGATATCGAGAACGGCTTCGATATTGGCCGCCCCACCTCCCTTTGAGACGACCGGTGCCCGGTGATGGTAGAATGCGATCATCCGGGCGGTCTGCGTCATCAGTTCCGGCGTCAGCCGGCCCGCAACCGCCATGCGGTCGAAGAGCTGGTTCTGCTCGAACCGGCTCATCTCGACGACGGCATCGACGAGCGGTCCTTCGCCGTCGAACTCCAGTGTCCCGGCGTCGGAGCGGGTGATACGCCGCACGCCGATATAGAGGCCGGGAGCCGTCTCGCTATTCAGCGCAACCTCCTTGCGGCAGGCATCCTCGCGGATCGTGGGCGTCGAGAAATCGACATAGGGCAGCTTCAGCGCCTTCTTCAGCTTGTAGACCCGGTCGCCGACGAGGAAGATCATGGAGATATGCGTCTCGATCCGCTCGACGGGGCCTGCAACTTCGTAGGATGCCGGGTCGGCCAGAAGGGCAATGCTGCCGCCTTGATCGTCAATCGCCATATCCGGTCTCCTGCTCTGCCGCCTCTGTCGACCAAGAGGCCATTCAACGGCCTCCTGGACCTTGATATCGGTCAACGGGCGAGCACGACACCGGTTGCGTTAAAGATCGTCCAGTTCGGTTTCAATCTCGGTGGGGTTCACAGCTGCCTGCGATATTGCGTGTCTCCATGTGCCGTTTCCTCAGCCTGTATCGCAAAGACGAATCCTTGATGACGGCGGGCGGGGCATTGCGCTGCGTCAAGGCGACGCCTTCGGTTGCGATCCAAAAGCGATGGGGAAACCCGATACGACGAGCAAAGGCATCCTGTGGAGATGACACTCAGACCTCACGGCCGTTACGAGGCCATCATCCGCGACGCGATTTCACTGCCGGCGATGCGGACGGCGGTGGTTCATCCGTGTTCGACGGAAACCCTGCGCTCCGCGGTGGAGCTGAAGGAACAGGGCCTTCTCGATCCGGTCCTGGTCGGGCCGGAACACAAGATCAGGGCAATAGCGGATGCCGCCGGACTGTCGCTTGCCGGGATCGACATCGAGCCTGTCGAGCATAGCCATGCGGCAGCCGAGCGCGGGGTCGAACTCGCCTCCACGGGCAAGGTGGCCGCCCTGATGAAAGGCAGCCTGCACAGCGACGAGCTGCTTTCGGCGGTCGTCGCGCCGGCATCGAAACTGAAGACCGGGCGGCGCATGAGCCATGTCTATGTCATGGACATTCCGGCCTACGACAAGCTGTTGGTCGTCACCGACGCGGCCATCAACATCCAGCCGGATCTTGATCAGAAGCGCGACATCTGCCAGAACGCCGTCGATCTCATGCATCTTCTCGGTGTCGCAAAGCCGCTGGTGGCGGTGCTTGCCGCCGTCGAGACGGTCAACAGCCGGATGCCCTCGACGCTGGACGCCGCCGCCCTCACGGTCATGGCCGCGCGCGGGCAGATCGAAGGGGCGATCGTCGATGGCCCCCTCGCCTTCGACAATGCGATCAGCATCGAGGCCGCGCAGGCGAAGTGCATCGCCTCTCCGGTCGCGGGCCGGGCGGATATCCTGCTGGTTCCCGATCTCGAAGCCGGCAACATGCTCGCCAAGCAGCTCATTTATTTCGCCGGTGCAGACGCCGCAGGACTGGTCCTCGGCGCCCGGGTCCCTATCATACTGACAAGCCGTGCAGATCCGGCCAAGGTTCGAACGGCATCCGCCGCTCTTGCGAGGCTGGCTGCTGCGAAACGACTTGAAGCAAGGATGCCTCTATGACGGACAACCTTCTCCTGACGTTCAATACCGGCTCTTCGACCGTGAAGATCGGCATATTCAAAGTGGACGGCGACAGGCCGGAACGGATCGGCAAGGCAGTCGTCGACTTCGGAACCTATCCGCTGACGCTGCATCTGAAAGAAGGCCCGCAGCAGTTTGAACTGCCGCTCAAGGGCGAGGCCGGCGACGATCTCGCCGAGCTGATGGACGAGGTGTTCCGGGAACTGGGCACACATTTCGACCTCGATGCCGTCAACTCTGCCGGCCACCGGATCGTCCATGGCGGCGACGTCTTCGACGGCCCGGTGGAATTGACGGTCGAGGCGCTCGTCAAGATCCGGTCTTTGACGGAACTGGCGCCGCTGCATCAACCACAGGCTCTACGAATGATCAGGGCCGTCAAGCACCTGCGCCCGGCGCTTTTCCAGACCGGCTCCTTCGACACCACCTTCCATGCCACACAGTCCGATCTCGTGCGGCGTCTCGCCATTCCCCGCGCCTACCATGACCAGGGCATCAAACGGTACGGTTTCCACGGGCTCTCCTACCGGTACGTGGCCGGGGCACTTGCCGGGAAGGCGCCTGATGTCGCCGACGATAAAGTCGTCATCGCCCATCTCGGCAGCGGCGCCAGCCTGTGCGCCATCGAGAACGGAAGGAGCCGCGATTCCAGCATGGGTTTTTCCACGCTCGACGGTATTCCCATGGCGACCCGGCCCGGTTGGCTCGATCCCGGCGTGCTTCTGCATCTGCTCGGCCCTCGCGGCAAATCGATCGAGGAGGTGGAGGATATGCTCTATCATCAGTCCGGCCTGCTCGGCGTTTCGGGGCTGAGCGGCGATATCCGCGAACTCTTCGAGGACGGCAGTAAGGAGGCACGGGAGGCGATCGACCTCTTCGCGCTCAGGATCGCCGGCGAGGTCGGCCGGCTTACGGCGACGCTTGGAGGCCTGGACGCCCTCGTCTTTACAGCCGGCATAGGCGAGAACCAGCCGGAGGTCAGGACGCGCGTCGCCGACCGCCTGCTCTGGCTCGGCGTCGAACTGGACGCGGCCGCCAACGACAGCAACGCGCTGAAGATCAGCACGCCCGCAAGCCGCGTCGCGGTTTATGTCATTCCGACCGACGAGGAGCGGATGATCGCGGAGGAATGCCTCGCCGTACTCAATGCGCAGCCTTGATCCATGTCATGAGCCCGGGTGGAAGCCCGCGGTAGATGTGGCTGACCCATCGAAGGAGAATGAGATGCAGCTCAACACCATCGTGCCGGAAAACCATGAGACGACGACGGAGGAACTGGCGCTCATCGACCGCTACTGGCGGGCGGCGAACTATCTGTCCGTCGGGCAGATCTACCTTCTCGACAATCCGCTCTTGAAGGAGCCGCTGAAGCCGGAGCATATCAAGCCGCGCCTGCTCGGCCACTGGGGCACGACGCCCGGCCTCAACTTCATCTACGCGCATCTCAACCGGATCATCCGCAACCGCGATCTCAGCATGATCTATGTCTGCGGTCCCGGCCATGGCGGGCCGGGCATGGTCGCCAGCACCTATCTCGAGGGCACCTATAGCGAGATCTATCCGGATATCGGCGAGAATGCCGACGGCATGCGAAGACTGTTTCGGCAGTTCTCGTTCCCGGGCGGAATTCCCAGCCACGCGGCGCCGGAAACGCCCGGCTCCATCCATGAAGGCGGTGAACTCGGCTATGCGCTGGTGCATGCCTATGGTGCGGCCTTCGACAATCCGGACCTGGTCGTCGCCTGCGTCGTCGGCGACGGAGAGGCCGAGACCGGGCCGCTTGCCGCGAGCTGGCAATCGAACAAGTTCCTGAACCCCGCCCGCGACGGCGCGGTGCTGCCGATCCTGCATCTCAACGGCTACAAGATCGCCAACCCGACGCTGCTCGGCCGCATGGCGGACGAGGATCTCGAGCATCTTTTCCACGGCCACGGCTACGAACCTTTCTTCGTCGAAGGGCACGAGCCGGAGAAGATGCACCGGCAGATGGCTGCCACGCTCGATAAGGTCTTCGACCGCATCCGCGCGATCCAGAGCGAAGCGCGCCAAGGAAAGACCTCCGATACCTGCCCGCGTTGGCCGATGATCGTGCTGCGCAGCCCGAAAGGCTGGACCGGCCCCAAGGAAGTCGACGGCAAACGAGTCGAGGATTTCTGGCGCGCCCACCAGGTGCCTGTCTCCGGCTGCCGCGAAAACGACGATCACCGGAAGATCCTCGAGGACTGGATGCGAAGCTACGATCCGGAAAACCTCTTCGACGGCAATGGCCGGCTGAAGGAGGAGTTGCGGGCGCTCTCGCCCGGCGGCGAGCGCCGCATGGGTGCCAACCCGCATGCCAATGGCGGCCTGCTGCGCAAGGAACTTATCGTGCCCGACATCCGCGACTATGCGGTGCCCGTGAAGACACGAGGTGCCGACATGGTCCAGACGACGGAAATCCTCGGCAGATATCTGCGCGACGTGCTGAAGCTCAACGACATCAATTCCAACTTCCGCATCTTCGGTCCCGACGAAACGGAATCGAACCGGCTCGGCAATGTCTTCGAGGTCACCGACCGTGTCTGGATGGAGAAGATCGAGCCATACGACGTGCATCTGTCGCGCGACGGCCGGGTGATGGAAGTGCTGTCAGAGCATCTTTGCCAGGGCTGGCTGGAGGGCTACCTGCTCACCGGCCGGCACGGTTTCTTCTCGTGCTACGAAGCCTTCATCCACATCGTCGATTCGATGTTCAACCAGCACGCCAAGTGGCTGAAAGTGTCGCGCGAGCTGCCGTGGCGGAAGCCCGTATCGTCGCTCAACTACCTGCTGACCTCGCATGTCTGGCGGCAGGACCATAACGGCTTTTCCCACCAGGATCCCGGTTTCGTCGATCTCGTCGCCAACAAGAAGGCGGATATCGTGCGCATCTATCTGCCGCCGGATGCCAATACGCTGCTGTGGATCAGCGACCACTGCCTGAAGACCTGGGACCGCGTCAACGTCATCGTCGCCGGCAAACAGCCCGAGCCGCAATGGCTGACGATGGACGAGGCGATCAAGCATTGCGAGGCCGGCATCGGCATCTGGGACTGGGCGAGCAACGAGAGCGGTCCGGTCGAGCCCGACGTGGTGATGGCCTGTGCGGGCGACGTGCCGACCCTGGAGACGCTCGCTGCGGTTTCGCTGTTACGCGAGGCGATCCCCGATTTGAGGATCCGTGTCGTCAACGTCGTCGATCTGCTCGCCCTGCAGTCTCAGGACCAGCACCCGCACGGCCTGCCCGACGAGGAATTCGACCGGCTGTTCACGACCGACCGGCCGGTGATCTTCGCCTATCACGGTTATCCCTATCTCATCCACCGGCTGACCTATAAACGCACCAACCACCGGAACATCCATGTGCGCGGCTTCATCGAGGAGGGCACGACGACGACACCCTTCGACATGACGGTGCTGAACGAACTCGACCGCTTCCACCTCGCCATCGAGGCGATCCAGCGGGTGCCGGGACTAAAGGAGAAGGCGGCCGGCGTGATCGAGATGCTGAAGGGAAAGCTTGGCGAACACACCCGTTATGTCCGCGAACATGGCGAGGACATGCCGGAAATCCAGAACTGGAAATGGCCGGCGCGCTGACGCCGCAATCATGAAGGCCCTGCCTTCGGCTTCAGGGCCTTCATGGCGTTCAGACTTGGAGCCGGGATCACGTTTCGGTGTTTCGCGGCGATGTGTGTAACCCATCGCCCGCCTCTTCCGTAATCATGCAGGAAAGCAGATTATGGACCGGGAGGCCCCATCATGATCAACAGACGCATATTCCTGGCAGGCAGCGCCCTGGCGCTCGCCGCAATCCCTCTCGCAACAAGCATCCGGTCGACGCTTGCGGCCGCCGGAAAAACTTTCCCCGTGACCCATACCGCGGACGAGTGGCGCAAGCTGCTAACGCCGGAACAGTACAATATCCTGCGCGAGGAAGGCACCGAATATCCCGGCAGCAGCCCGCTTCTCAACGAGCACCGCAAAGGCACGTTCGCCTGCGTCGGCTGCGACCAGGCGCTTTTCTCCTCGGAGACGAAATTCGAAAGCGGCACCGGCTGGCCGAGCTTCTGGGCGCCGCTCGACAATGCCGTCGGCACGGTGCGCGACACGACGCTCGGCATGGTCCGCGTCGCCGTCAACTGCGCCCGCTGCGGCGGCCATCTCGGCCATGTCTTCAACGACGGACCGAAGCCGACCGGCCTGCGCTACTGCATCAACGGCACGGTCATGAAATTCAGTCCGGCATCGGCCTGATCCGCTGCCCTATCCTTCATTCACTTCGGTTGAGGAGACCGCCATGAAAAACAGAGCGAAGACACCCTACACTCTCACCGCCTTTGCCGGCGCAGCGCTGATTTTGGCCGGCCTGACGGTCGGCGCGACCACCAGCGCCACGGCCGAGGAGGGAATCGCCATCCCCGCGCCCGCCATCGACCAGGCGGCGAGCACGGCTGCTACCGAAACCGCCATCTTCGCCGGCGGCTGTTTCTGGGGCGTCCAGGGCGTGTTCCAGCATGTCGAAGGCGTCAAGAACGCCGTTTCCGGTTATGCCGGCGGCGCCAAGGAGACCGCCGTTTACGAGACGGTCGGTTACGGCAAGACCGGCCACGCGGAATCGGTCCGGGTGACCTTCGATCCGAAGAAGGTCACCTACGGGCATCTGCTGCAGATCTATTTCTCCGTCGCCCACGATCCGACCCAGCTCAACCGCCAGGGTCCGGACACGGGCCCGCAGTACCGCTCGACAGTCTTCCCGACCAGCGAGGAACAGGCCCGCATCGCCAAGGCCTATATCGACCAGCTGAACAAGGCCAAGGTCTTCCGTGGGCCGATCGCCACGACCATCGAGCCCGGCAAGGCCTTTTATCCGGCGGAAGCCTATCACCAGGACTTCCTAACGCAGAACCCGACCTATCCCTATATCGTTTATAACGACCTGCCGAAGATCGAGAACCTCAAGAAGCTGTTCCCGAGCGACTACCGCGACAAACCGGTCCTGGTCGCGCAGGCCGGCATCGGCAACTGAGATTTGAGGACAGAATTCCGCAGGCGGGGCATGCGGCGCCGCCAAACGATATCGCCGCCGCCCGGCGATATCGGCCGTCTCGAGAGCCTCAGCTTTCCTGCGCGGCCTCGGTGCGCCGCGCGACGCTCGGCACGCAGAGGCAGGCGGCGACGATCAGGGCTGTGATCAGGAACATGGCGATGAAGGTCATGTGCAGCGCATGCTGAAGCGCAAACCGGATCGGCGAGTCGGCTGCAAGCCCACCGCCGACCCCCTGCAAGAGATCGCGCAATTCATCGGAGGTAATCGGTCCCGAGACGGAATTGGCAAGGCCGTAACTCAGCACGGCGCCCAGAAGTGCTGCACCGAGCGTGCTGCCGAGATTGCGGGAAAAGACGTTGGAAGCGGTCGCGCTGCCGCGTTCGGACCAGCCGACATTGTCCTGGATGATCACCAGGCCGGAAATATTGAGCAGGCCCATGCCGAAGCCCATCAGCAGGGAGCCGGTGCCGGCCTGGACGGGCGAGCTTTCCGGCGTCAGCAGCACCAGGAGAAACGCCCCCACCGGAACGAAGATGCTGCCGGCGATCATCAGCGGCCGCAGTCCGAAGCGCGGGAACATCCGCGAGGCGAACGTCCCGCCGCTCGGCCAGCCGACCAGCAGCATGGTCAGCGTGAATCCGGCCACCAGCGGAGATCGGTTGAGCACCGTCTGCACGTACATCGGCAGGAAGGTCGTCAGCCCCATGATCGCCATGCTGGACAAAAAGACCGCCGTATTGGCGAAGGCGATCGGCCGCTTCAGCCAGAGCTCCAGGGAAACCATCGGGGCCGGCGCACGCCGCTCCTGCCAGATGAACAGCACGAAACTGACGAGGAAGATTGCCAGCGAAACGAACAGGTAACCGGTGGCGCCTTCGGTTTCGGTGAGCGCGATCATCAGCGCGGAGATGGCCACCGCAAAGAGGCCCGCACCGAGGAAATCGATGGATGCCGTGCGGCTCTTCTTTTCTTCGTGCAGATAGACGATGAAGCCGACCGCCGACATGATACCGATCGGCACGTTGATCCAGAACACCCAGGCCCAGGGCAGGCTGTGGACGATGACGCTGCCGAGTAGGGGCCCGAGGACGGCCGAAAGCGCCCAGACGCTGGCCAGATAACCCTGAACCTTGCCACGCTCCGCCCCGGGATACAGATCGCCGACGACGGTCATGATGACCGGCTGGATCGCGCCGGCACCGATACCCTGCAGCAGCCGGAAGGCAATCATCGACGGCATCGACCAGGCAAAACCTGCGAGAATGGAGGCGATCAGGAAGATTGCCGTGCCGAGCAGAATGATCGGCTTGCGGCCGTAGATATCGGAGAGCTTGCCGAACACCACGGTCGTCGCCGTCTGTGCCAGCAGGAAGGAGGAGAAGACCCAGCTATAGAGGTTCAACTGACCGAGCTGGGCGGCGATCTGCGGCATGGCCGTCGAAACGATGGTCGCCTCGATTGCGATCATCGCCATGCTTGCCATGACGGCCGCAATGACGAGCGCCCGGTTGGAGCTTGGATTGGTCATGGATTTACCTGCGGGCGCCGAACGGCGAACACGAAAGGGATGGATGTTCGGCGGTCAAAACGGCCGTCGGCGGGGAATGTTTCTTAGTATCCCCCTGCCGGCGGGCGTCAAGCGCGAAATCTGGCATTTATCAAGGATGTGACGAGCCCTTGACCGTGGCGGGCAGCTCAAACGGACTTGATATCCGGTCGGCCGGTTGCCATGGCCGCCTCTTGCTCGGCAGCCGCGACCCGATTGCGGCCGCTGTTCTTCGCCCGGTAGAGCGCATGGTCGGCGCGCTCGAACAGCTCCGCGGTGGTCAGCCTATCACCCCTTGCGGGATGGAAGGTGGCGGTGCCGATGCTGATCGTCACATAGCCCCAGGGAGGATTCTTCTCATGCGGCAATTGAAGACCGGCGACGCGCTGGCGGATGTTTTCCGCTGCCTTCAATGCGCCGGCACCGTTCGTATCCGGCAGGAGGACGGCGAATTCCTCGCCGCCATAACGGGCGGCAAGATGCTTCGACCGAAGAATCGAGCCGCGCACGACATTCGCAATCGCACGCAGACAGTCGTCGCCGGCGGCGTGGCCATAGGTATCGTTGAAGAACTTGAAGCGGTCGGCGTCGATCATCAGAACGGAAAGCGGCGTGCGCTGTTGTGCGGCCTGCAGCACCATGTCCTCGAAATGAATGTTGAAGGAGCGGCGATTGGCGAGTTGGGTGAGCTCGTCGGTATTGGCAAGCGCGTCCAGCTCTTCCTGGAGGTTCTTCTGGCGCGTAACGTCGCGTGTGACGGCAACGATGCGGATATCGGTGCCGCCAGTGCCGCCCGGCAGCCTGTTCAGCGTGGTTTCGAGCCAGATCTGCCTGCCGTCGGCCCGCTTGCGCCGGACGATCATATTTTCCCTGGTCGACCCTTCCCGCAATCGGGTCATCACCTGGGTGACGGCGTCGTGGTCGTCCTCATGCAGGTTCTCGAGAATATGGGTGCCAAGCATCGCCTCGGCGTCGACACCGAATATCTCCCGGACGGATGGCGACAGATATTCCCTGATCCCATGGCCGTTGAAGCGCTGGATCAGATCGGCCGAACCTTCCGCAAGCAGGCGGAATTCCGCCTCGCGCGCCACCAGCAGCGCTTCGCTCGCCCGCCGCAACATAATCTGCCGCCGCCAGCGCCAAACCAGGAAACCGGTAATCGCCACCAGGACGAAACAGGACATCCAGCGTATCCGCGCGCCCTTCATCCAGGTCGCCAGAGCTTCGGACTGAGACACGGCAGCAAGCCCTACCATTCCGCTGCGCTCGCTCTGATAAAAGCCGCCGATGCGTTGCGTATCGTCTATCGACGAGACGAAGTGATAGGAGCCGGAATGTCGTTGGCGAAGGTGGGTCGTGAAGAGATCGTCGGAGGATATGCTCGACCCGAGCAGTGTCTGGAGGAATGGCGCGCGCGCCAGTACGACGCCGTCGCGGCGGACCAACAGGAACGAGCCCTCGCTGCCGAGGCTGAAACCCTGAAAGAAATTGGTCAGTTCGGTGAGGATGAAGGCCGCGAGCGCAACTCCACCGAAACTTCCGTCCGGATTGTTGATCCTTTGGGTGACCGGCAATATCCACTGACCGGACAGCTTATTCTTCAACGGCCTGCCCAAAACGGGTTCCAGCGTGTCGGAAGACTGGTGGAATACGAAATATTCCCTGTCTGAAAAATTCGCAGCGCCAGCGTCGATGCGCGACGATGTTGCGACCATTTTTCCGTCGGCATCGATGACGGCAAGAGCGCCAAGCCAAGGGGTCGTATCCACCTGGCGCCTCATCACCTGGGTGAGTTTTGCCGGCATGCCCGGTCCGCCGCGTTCCTGCTCGATCTGGGTGATCAGGGCAGCCAGCGGGAACTTTGCCATATCGACCGTATCATCGGCATGCTGCACCAGCGCCTTGGCCGTCTGCATCAAGTCCGCCTCGATGCGGGCAACCTGGGATCTCCAGCTCGAATACTCTCCCCAGACGATCAGTCCCACAAAGCCAAAAACCGCAAATGCGACAGCAACGAACGTCCTGGCCGGCAGGTATTTGATCGCACCAGTCATCTCTCTCTCCCAAACCGACGCAAAAGGGCGGCTCAGGAGTCGCGATCCGCCAGTCGGGGGACGTTAGGGAAAAGTTGTTTACGTTCGCCTAAACCAACGTATCCACATTTTAATCATGCATTTACGGGGCAGAGCCACAAATAGACATCCTGCGGTGTCGTCGCACGACGTATGGCTGCAGCGGCCTCCTCATCGCGCACGCACCGCGCGATACAGGCGAGGACGTTCAGGTGATCCGGACGGGCTTCCGGAGCGAGGAGCAGGAATACAAGATCGACCGGTTCGTCGTCCACCGCCTCGAAATCGATCGGATCTGCAAGCCGGGCGAACAGGCAGAAATGCCGGTCGATGCCGCTGATGCCCGCATGCGGGATGGCAATTCCGGCGCCGATGCCGGTGGACCCCAGATTTTCCCGGTTGGTCAGCACCCGAGCGATATCGCCCGCATCCAGCGCCAGCCGCTCAGCGGCGAGCATGGAAAGCTGCTTGATCAGGATCGCCTTGGACGGCGGTGCCAGATCGAGCACGATGTTCTCGGGCGGGAGGTAGTCACGCAGTCTCATGGGTCATATCCATTGATCGGATCGCGGCGCCTACTGGCCTTCCTGCAGCCGATAACCGACGCCGGTCTCGGTCAGGATGTATTGCGGCTGATCCGGCGCCTTTTCGATCTTCTGGCGAAGTTGCCGCACATAGACGCGCAAGTACTGCACGTCTGTCAGACCGTCCCAGACGTGTTCGAGAAGGAAGCGATGGGTCAGTACCTTGCCCGCATGCTGCACCAGGATACGCAGGATATCGTATTCCTTGGGCGACAGCTTGACCTCCTTGTCCGCCACCTTGACGATGCGCTTGACGAGGTCGACCGAAAGCTCGCCGGTCTGGAAGATCGGCTTTTCGCCCTGGGTCTGGAGACGGTGGCGAAGCGCCACGCGGATGCGGGCGACGAGTTCGTTCATGCCGAATGGTTTCGTCACATAGTCGTCGGCGCCGAGTTCGAGCGCCTTGACGATGCCCGCCTCGTCGGTGCGGCTCGACAGGATGACGATCGGCAGGTCCAGCCCCTCGCCGCGCCATCTGGCGAGCAGGTCGTGACCGGCCATATCCGGGAGGCCAAGATCGAGGATGATCAGATCCGGCCTGTCGCTCTTGACGAGATCGATCGCGACCCTGGCGTTCATCGCCTCGCTGACCGTATAGTCCTGGGTGGAGAGGCCGACGCGCAAAAGCTTGCGGATCGGCGGCTCGTCATCGACGATCAGGACGCGCACGGCGGTATTGGTCATTCCTGTTCTCCCAGAATGGGCATTTCGGCCGGCCCGATCGTATTTTCAAGGATGGGCATGCGGATCGTAAAGATCGCACCGGCACGATCGGAGCGGTTGGCAGCCCGGATCGTGCCGCCCATGGCCTCGATGAAGCCGCGACATATGGAAAGGCCCAACCCGGTGCCGGCCCGCACGTGATCGCCTTTCCGCACGCGGTAGAAGCTGTCGAAGATGCGCTCCAGATCGTTGGGCGGAATGCCCGGCCCTTCATCCATCACCGAGATAAGAATCGAGCCGCCATCCTGCCAGCCGCGGATGTCGATCACCGTCTCGTCGGGCGCATATTTGGCGGCATTGTCGATCAGGTTGAAGAGCACCTGTTCGAACAGGACCGGATCAACCTTGAGCATCGGCATGTCCGCCGGAATGTTGACGCGAAGCTGGTGCCCGGAGGCGATCTTCGCCGCCCGGCTCAGCGCGGTGCCGACGATATCACCGGCGAAATGGAAGGCGTAGTTCGGCTCCATGGCGCCGGAGCCGATGCGGGTCATGTCGAGCAGGTTGGAGATGAAGCGGTTAAGCCGCTCCGACTCGTCGACGACGCTGGTCAGCAGTTCGGCGCGGGCTTCTTCCGGGATATCAGCGCCAAAGTCCTTGAGCGTGCCGGCCGACCCCATGATCGCCGCGAGCGGCGTCTTCAGGTCGTGCGAGATGGATGTGAGCAGCGCGGTGCGCAGGCGGTCGGTTTCGGCGGCGAGCTTGGCCTTGTCGACGTCGGAGACAAGCTGGATGCGCTCGATCGCCAGCGCTGCCTGGTCGGCCAGCGCATCGAACAGCCGCTGTTGTTCGGGGGTCAGCAGCGGTCCCTGCTTGTCGTTGTCGAGACCGATGACGCCGACTGCCTCGCGGCCGGTACGCATCGGCAGGTAGAGACGTTTGGCCCCCGGCAGCGTATCGGCGGCGCGGCCGGCTGGCCGGTTGTGCTCCCAGGCCCATTTGGCAGCGGCGATATCGGCATCCACCAGCGTGTCGTCCGGCGGATAACCGGCCTTGACGGCGATCGAGCCGTTTTCCGGCAGCAGGATGACCACCCTGACCTTCAGCATCGAGGCGATCTGGAAGGCGGTCGCCCAGAGCACGTCGTCCAGCGTGCCGGTGCCGGCGAGCTTTTTCGAGAAGAGGTAGAGGTCTTCGGTGGTGCGGGCTCTCCGACGGGCGGCAGCAGCCTGACGCTGGACGGCGGCCGTCAGGTTGGAAGCGACGACCGCGACGCCAAGATAAAAGAACAGCGCCACCAGGCTTTCCGGGTCCCGGACCGTAAACGTGTAGCGCGGCTCGAGAAAAAAGAAATTGAAGGAGAGCGCGCCAGCCACGGAGGCGAACAGTCCCGGTCCCAGTCCGCCGCGCACCGCTGCCGCCAGCACCGCCATCAGGAAAACCAGCGCAAGGTTGCGGACGTCGAGCGTCTGGTCGAGGGCAGCACCGGCAATGATTGCGAGAGCCACAAAGATCGTACTTTTGACGTAGGGCTTGAAGCGGAAGGCCTTGGGCAGCTGCGCCGCCTTCAGGCCGCGTTTCGGTTCGCCTTCCTTGGAGTCGCCGGAGATGACGTGGACACTGATATCGCCCGCATAACGGATCAGGTCATAAGTGACCGACCCCTGCAAGATCTGCCGCCAGCGCGGCTTGGCCGGGCGCCCGACGACGATATGCGTGAAGTTGTTGGCGTTGGCATAGGCGATGATCTCGCGCGACGGCTGCAGCGCCGGCAGCGTCACGGTCTCGGCGCCGAGCTGTTCGGCCAGCCGCATGTTGGCGGCCAGCCGGTCCTTGTCCTGCTCGGGCAGACTGACCGATTGCGGCGTTTCGAGATGCAGCGCCGCCCACGGTGCCCGCAGGCGATCGGCCTGCCGGCGCGCGTACCGCACCAGGCTCGCGCCGTTCCTGCCGTGGTCGAGGCAGACCAGCACCCGATCGCCAGCCGCCCATGGGCCGGAAATCGCATGCGCCTGCATGTGGTTGAGGAGCTGCTCGTCGACCCGCTGGGCGGTGCGGCGGAGTGCGAGCTCGCGTAGCGCGGTGAGGTTGCCGGGCGAAAAGTAGTTCTCGATCGCCCGGCGCGCCGTGGTCGGCACGTAGACCTTGCCGTCGTTCAGCCGCTTGATGAGATCGTCCGGGGTGAGGTCGATGATCTCGACGTCGTCTGCCCGGTCGATGATGCTGTCCGGCACAGTCTCGCGCACCCGGACGCGGGTGATCTGTGCCACCACATCGTTGAGGCTCTCGACATGCTGGATGTTGAGCGTCGAATAGACGTCGATACCGTGGGAGAGGATTTCCTGCACATCCATATAACGCTTCGGATGGCGACTGCCGGCGGCATTGGTATGAGCGAGCTCGTCGACCAGGACCAGGGCCGGACGGCGCGCGAGAATGGCATCGAGGTCCATTTCATCCAGTAGCTGGCCGCGATAGTCGATCGCCTTGCGCGGCACGACCTCGAAACCTTCGACCAGCGCCTCGGTCTCCTTGCGGCCATGGGTCTCGACGACGCCGATCACCACGTCGAGCCCGTCGGCCTTGCGGGCGCGGCCGGACATCAGCATCTCGTAGGTCTTGCCGACGCCGGGGGCCGCCCCCAGAAAAATCTTCAGCCGCCCGCGCGCCTCGCGCTCGGCATGCTCCAGAAGCGCATCCGGCGAAGGCCTATTCTCACTCTCGCGGCTGTCGTCGGCCATTGGCTACCTGTCTCCCGTGCGGGAAGCGGCGGCTGCCGATGCTGGCAGCCGCCGCCATTTCAATTTAAGAACGGGCGCCGTCAAGCGCCATATTGAGCGCCAGGACATTGACCACAGGTTCGCCGAGGAAACCAAGCTCGGGACCTTCGACATGGGCCTCGACGAGCGCACGGACCGCGGCCTCGTCCATTTGCCGGGCCTTGGCGACGCGCGGCACCTGGAAGAGGGCGGCTTCCGGCGAGATATGCGGGTCGAGGCCGCTGCCGGAGGCGGTGACGAGGTCGATCGGCACCTGCGCATTCGGGTTGGTCGCCTTGGCGGCCTCATAGTCCGTCTTTACCCGATCGATCAGCTTGGCGCTGGTGGGGCCGAGGTTGGAGCCGGAGGACGAGGCGGCGTTGTAACCGTCGCCGGCGGCCGACGGACGACCGTGGAAATACTGGTCGCCGGTGAAGGCCTGACCGATCAGGGTCGAGCCGACAACCGTTCCGTCCTTCTCGACCAGGCTGCCGTTCGCCTGGCTCGGGAAGACTGCCTGGGCGATGCCGGTCATGGCGAAGGGGTAGATAAGGCCAGTAATGGCCGTGGTGGCGACGATCAAAACGATCGCGGGACGAAGTTGCTTGAACATTGCCATTTCTCCTTAAGCGAGACCGATCGCGGTGATGATCATGTCGATCGCCTTGATGCCGATGAAGGGAACGAGGATGCCGCCGAGACCGTAGACGAGCAGATTGCGGGAAAGCAGCGCGCCGGCGCCGATGGCACGGTATTTGACGCCCTTCAGCGACAGCGGGATCAACGCGATGATGATCAGTGCGTTGAAGATGATCGCCGACAGGATGGCGCTTTGCGGCGTGGCGAGCCCCATGATGTTCAGCACCCCGAGCTGCGGATAGAAGGTCAGGAACATCGCCGGGATGATGGCGAAATACTTGGCGATGTCGTTGGCGATCGAGAAGGTGGTCAGCGCGCCGCGGGTCATCAAGAGCTGCTTGCCGATCTCGACGATCTCGATGAGCTTGGTCGGATCGCTGTCGAGATCGACCATGTTGCCGGCCTCGCGGGCAGCGACCGTGCCGGTGTTCATGGCGACGCCGACATCCGCCTGGGCAAGCGCCGGGGCGTCGTTGGTGCCGTCGCCGCACATGGCGACGAGCTTGCCCTTGGCCTGTTCCTCGCGGATCAGCGTCAGCTTGTTCTCAGGCGTCGCCTGGGCGAGGAAGTCGTCGACGCCCGCTTCGGCGGCGATTGCGGCCGCGGTCATCGGGTTGTCGCCGGTGATCATCACGGTGCGGATGCCCATGCGGCGCAGTTCCGCAAAACGCTCGCGGATACCGCCCTTGACGATGTCCTTCAACTGGACGACGCCGAGCAGCTTGCCGTCACGGGCAACGGCGAGCGGCGTGCCGCCGGCCTTGGCGATTTCGTCGGCGATTGCCTGCAGCTCGCGCACGATATCGGATTGCGGGCTGGCGGCGATTGCCGCATTGCCGGAGACCGGCATGGTACCCGAGCCGACATAGCCGAGCACTGCGTCGACAGCACCCTTGCGGATCTGCGAGCCTTCGAGATCGACACCGCTCATGCGGGTCTGGGCGGTGAAGGGGACGAAGGTCGCCTTGAGGCTTGCCATGTCGCGACCACGGATCGCGTATTTCTCCTTGGCGAGCACGACGATGGAACGGCCTTCCGGCGTTTCGTCGGCAAGCGAGGCGAGCTGGGCGGCATCGGCGAGATCCTGTTCGGAGACGCCGCGGACCGGGCGGAACGAGGTGGCCTGGCGGTTGCCGAGCGTGATCGTGCCGGTCTTGTCGAGGAGCAGCGTATCGACGTCGCCGGCGGCTTCCACCGCACGGCCGGACATGGCGAGCACGTTGAAGCGGACGAGGCGGTCCATGCCCGCAATGCCGATCGCCGAGAGCAGTGCGCCGATCGTCGTCGGGATCAGCGTCACGAACAGCGCGACGAGGATGATGATCGGGATCGAGCCGCCGGCGTAGATCGCAAAGCTCGGGATCGTCGCGGTGGCGAGCACGAAGATCAGCGTCATGCCGGCGAGCAGGATGTTGAGCGCGATCTCGTTCGGCGTCTTCTGGCGCTCGGCGCCTTCGACGAGCGAGATCATCCGGTCGAGGAAGGTCGAGCCGGCAGCAGCCGTGATGCGGACGCGGATCCAGTCGGAAAGCACCTGGGTGCCGCCTGTCACGGCCGAGCGGTCGCCGCCGGATTCGCGGATGACGGGGGCGCTCTCGCCGGTGATCGCGGCTTCGTTGACCGAGGCGACGCCCTCGATGACTTCGCCATCGGAGGGGATGATGTCGCCAGGCTCGACGAGCACGACATCGCCGACTTTCAGGCTGGTGCCGGCGACCATCTTGTACTGGGTGCGGTCGCTGCCCGACAGAAGCTTGGCCTGGGTTTCGGTGCGGGCCTTGCGCAGCGAATCCGCCTGCGCCTTGCCGCGGCCTTCAGCGACCGCTTCGGCGAAGTTGGCGAACAGCACGGTGAACCAGAGCCAGAGGTTGATCTGGAAGGAGAAGCCGAGATTGCCGTTGCCGGCCGCAAGGTCGCGGAGGAACAGGACGGTGGTAAGGACCGAGACCGTGGCCACGACGAACATGACCGGGTTACGGCTAAGGGTCCGCGGGTTGAGCTTCTTGAAAGCATCGCCTGCGGCCGGAATGAGGATGCGAGTATCCATGATACTCGCGGATTTTGCCTGGCTCATAAGAGACTCCAGCTTTAAAGGGACGTTTGCGAAACAATTCGATGGGGCCGAGGCGGCGCGGCATTCCTAACCCTCCCCCTTGTGGGGAGGGTGGCCGGCAGGCCGGAGGGGTTTTGATGCGGGTCGAAGATCCCCTCCCCAACCCCTCCCCACATGGGGGAGGGGCTCCTCGCACCGCCGCGGCCAGACGAGCGACATGGTCCCGCCTCAGAAGGTCTGGCCGGCGATCATGACCAGGTGTTCGACGACCGGGCCGAGCGCCAGAGCGGGCATGAAGGTGAGGCCGCCAACGATCAGGATCGTGCCGACCAGCAGGCCGACGAAGAGCGGGCCGTCGGTCGGGAAGGTACCTGCCGAGGCCGGAACCGTCTTCTTGGCGACCAGCGAACCTGCAATCGCAAGCGCGGGGATGATGACCAGGAAGCGGCCCATCAACATGCCGATGCCGAGCGTCACGTTGTACCAGGGCGTGTTGCCCGTCAGTCCGCCGAATGCCGAGCCGTTGTTGGCCGCAGCCGACGTATAGGCGTAGAGGATTTCGGAGAAACCGTGCGGGCCGGCCGTGCCGATCGAGGCGACGGCGGACGGCAGGACCGTGGCAATCGCCGTGAAGACCAGCATGGCGAGCGGCAGGCAGAGGATGGCGAGCACGGCCATCTTCATCTCCTTCGCCTCGATCTTCTTGCCGAGATATTCCGGCGTGCGACCGACCATGAGGCCTGCCACGAAGACTGCGACGATGATGAAGAGGATGATGCCGTAGAAACCCGCGCCGACGCCGCCGACGATGACTTCGCCGAGCTGCATGTTGATGAGCGGGATCAGGCCGCCGAGCGCGGTGAACGAATCATGCATGGCATTGACCGCGCCGCAGGAGGCCGCCGTGGTGATGACCGCAAACAGCGAGGACATGGCGACGCCGAAGCGGACTTCCTTGCCTTCCATGTTGCCGCCGGCAAGACCGAGCTGGTGCATGAGAGGATTGCCGGCCGCTTCCGCCCAGTAGGTGATGCCGACGCCGACGATGAACAGGATGCCCATCGAGGCGAGGATCGCCCAGCCCTGGCGCTGGTTGCCGACCATGCGGCCGAAGACGTTGGTGAAGGCGGCCCCGATCGCGAAGATCGACAGCATTTGGATCATGTTGGAGATGTTGCCGGGGTTCTCGAACGGATGGGCCGAGTTGGCGTTGAAGAAGCCGCCGCCATTGGTGCCGAGCATCTTGATGGCAAGCTGCGAGGCGACCGGGCCGAGAGCAATGGTCTGCTTGGCGCCTTCGAGGGTCGTTGCCTCGACATAAGGCCCGAGCGTCTGCGGCACGCCGAGATAGACGTAGACCAGGGTCAGCACGATGCAGAACGGCAGCAGGATGTAGAGCATGGCGCGGGTCATATCGATCCAGAAATTGCCAATCGCCTTACCCGATGCGCGCGAAAAGGCGCGGATCAGGCCGACGGCGATCGCCATGCCGGTCGCGGCAGAGGCGAAGTTCTGCACCGCGAACCCGGCCATCTGGGTCAGGTAGGACATGGTGCTTTCGCCGCCGTAGTTCTGCCAGTTGGTGTTGGTCACGAAGCTGACGGCGGTGTTGAAGGAAAGCTCGGGCGGCACGGCGGCCATGCCGGCCGGGTTATAGGGCAGGCCTGCCTGCAGGCGCATCAGGGCGTAAAGGACGAGCACGCCGAAGAGGTTGAACATCAGCAGCGATAAGGCATAGGAGGTCCAATGTTGTTCTTCACGCTCGCTGGTGCCGGCCGCGGCATAAAGTCCCCGTTCGATCGGAACGAGGACAGGTGACAGAAGGGTGCGCTCGCCTGAAAAGACACGCGTCATGTAGCCGCCGAGCGGTTTGACGAGCGCGATGATGATCCCGCAAAAAAGCAGGATCTGAAGCCATCCGTTGAGGGTCATTTGGGGTTAACTTTCAATACCCGGCAGCTGACGAAAGCGCCGGTTCTCTTCAAAGGCGTTCTTTTTAGAAGCGTTCGGGACGAATGAGAGCGTATGTGAGGTAGACGGTCAGGAACACGGTCACGGCACCGCTTAAGGCATAATCGAGGATCATCGGTGCTTCTCCCTTCAAAGCCTGTCGCAGGCGCGGGTATAGGCAAAGCAGAGACCGAAAAAGACGACTGCGGTGCCGAGTAGAATGACGTCCATCATTGATCTGGACTCCTGTTGTTAAGGCGAGGCCAAACAAGACAAAGGGGCCATCCTGATGGGACGGCACCTTGATGCTTTCCGGCTTGGAGATGATCTTTTGCGATCTCTCTGACCCTAATATGCGGCGCGACCGCATAGGGGTTCGAGACGGAGCGCAGAGGAAAGAAATAAAAATCCTATAGGAATTTTGGTTTTGCCGGGGCGCTGCCTCGGGCTGATCTCCCCCCTTGCGGGGGAGATTGGAGTGTGCCGTGACGGCCTCTATTCAAAGGGTCGCGAGCGTAATGCCGTAGGCGACCATCATCACGGCCAGCATCACGCCGAGCATGCCGAGGATAATGTTCGAGGCGCGCAGGCTGTGATCTGCAGCGGATACGTCCAGGCGCGGATAGACATGACCGCGCACCCGATCGAGGGAATGAGACATGGCCGTTTCCTCAAGCCCTGCCCGCAACCTTCATGCGGAAGCCGGTCACACCCGGGCTCGCTGGCCGGTTCTCGAAAGCCGAGTTCAGGTTGAGCGTCACGTCATCCGGCACGCAGCAAACGGCACCGGACACATGATCGCTTTCGAACATGGCGAAATGCACCGCCGACGCCCGGTCGGTGAACAGTCCGCCGACGCGACCGTCGCGGTCGGAGACGATCCACCGGCCGCCGGCATCGCGGCCGACCATGAAACGCACGCCACGCGAGGAAGGTTCGCTTTTCAACATTGCCTTGTTCATCGCGTTTCTCCTCAGGCCACCATCATGGAAACAAAACCCGCGGCGCAGAGGCCGAGACCGATGACCCCCAGAAGCCTCAGGAAGACCCCAAGTTTCGCATCGACCGGGCGATCTGGCTGCGACAATCGATGCTGCTGGGCCTTGGCTTCGGCAAGATGCAGGGAGTAAACGTTCCCCAAACGACCAAACATTTCAGTCACTCCTTGTTGGGATTGGCTCGCGGCATTGTTCGCGCGGAGCCGGCATCGAAACCGATGCACGATCCAGAAGGTAGCGACGACCCCATAGGCTTTCGATTGGAGGCGTCATGTGAAGAAATAGGGATTCCATATAAGCGACCGCGATTTTTCATTTGCGCCGCAGCATTCCGAGCGGCATGTTCGAAATCCTCGAACTATAAAAGAATGGGAATGGAATTCAGATCATGACAGCAGATGCGATCGTGCTGGGAGCCGGTATTGTCGGCGTTTCGACGGCGTTGCAGCTCGCCCGGCGCGGCAAATCGGTGGTGCTCGTCGACCGGAAAGAACCCGGGATGGAGACATCCTACGGCAATGCCGGGCTGATCCAGCGCGAGGGCGTCGTGCCCTATGGCTTCCCGCAGCAGTTCGGCCTGATCCTGCGTTATGCCATGAACAACCGCATCGACGCGCATTTTCACTGGCGGGCGATCCCATCGGTCACCTCGTTTCTGGCGAAATACTGGTGGCATTCGAACCTGACCCGCCATCAGCTGATCGCCCGCGCCTACGCGCCTTTGATCGAACACTCGATCGCGACCCATAACGAGCTGATCGAGGAGGCCGGAGCTGAAGCTCTAATCGCCAAGAACGGCTGGACGGAAGTGTTCCGCACCCGCGGTAAGCATGACGGCGAGATCGGCGAGGCAGAACGGCTCCGCAAGGAATACGGCGTCGCGTTCAAGGAGCTCTCGCCTGCCGATATCGCCGAGCAGGAGCCCAATCTTTCCACCGATTTCGTCGGCGGCCTGCGCTGGGAGGACCCCTGGTCGGTCAAGGACCCGCTGGCGCTGACCCGCGCCTATGTGGCGCTGTTCGAAAAGCTCGGCGGCCGTGTGTTGAAGGGCGATGCGAAGAGCCTGTCGCAGACCAAGACCGGCTGGCGGATCGTCGCCGGCGACGGCACGGTCGAAGCCAAGGACGTCGTGGTGGCACTCGGCCCCTGGTCCGATACGGTTACGAAACCGCTCGGTTACAATTTCCTGGTCGGCGTCAAGCGCGGCTATCACATGCACTATTCGGCCCAGGGCAACGCCAAGCTCAACGGCTGGACCATGGATGCGGAGCGCGGTTATTTCCTGGCGCCGATGAACCAGGGCATCCGCCTGACGACGGGCGCCGAATTCGCCCGCCGCGATGCGCCGAAGACGCCGGTCCAGCTGGAGCGCGCCGAAGCAGTCGCCCGCAGCATCTTCCCGCTCGCAGAGCGGCTCGACCAAGAGCCGTGGATGGGTGCGCGCCCCTGCACGCCGGACATGATGCCTGTCATCGGCAAGGCCCCGCGCCACGACGGCCTGTGGTTCGCTTTCGGCCATGCGCATCACGGCCTGACGCTCGGACCAGTGACTGGACAGGTGATCGCCGAAGCAATTACCGGCGAGAAGACATTGATCGACATCTCGGCCTACAGGCCAGAGCGTTTCAACGCCTAACCCTGTCCGAGTTGAGTGGGCTGGTCTGCAAGCAGCAGGGATTGTCGGAGAGCCTTGCGCGTGACCGACGTGAGGTACAGCGCCTATATCAGGATCGTGTGAGATGGCCTTCAAGACGACCGACAATCCCCGCCATGCGGATTCCTGGTATGCGGCTTCTGCCAAGGACAAGCGTGTCCGCCCGGCCCTCGATGGCGAGACGGAAGCGGATGTCTGCGTTGTCGGCGCCGGCTTCACCGGCATTTCCGCGGCGCTCGAACTTGCCGAGCGCGGTTATTCCGTCGTGGTGCTGGAAGCGGAGCGCATCGGTTTCGGTGCATCTGGCCGCAATGGCGGCCAGATCGTCAACGGCTACAGCCGCGATCTCGAAACCATCGCCGGACGATATGGCCGCGACAAGGCGGTGAAGCTCGTCGCGATGTCGCTCGAAGGCGGCGAGATCATCCGCGGCCGGGTGGCGAAATACGGGATCGACTGCGACCTGGTGCATGGCGGTTTCTTCGCGGCCTTCACCGACAAGCAGATCCGCGAGATGGAGCATCACAAGACCGACTGGGAAAAATACGGCCATGGCGGGCTGGAGATGGTCTCCAGGGCAGATGTCGGCAAATACGTGAAGACCGATCGTTATGCCGGCGGCATGATCGACAGGCTCGGTGGCCACATCCACCCCCTCAATCTCGTGCTCGGAGAAGCCGCGGCGTTCGAAAGCCTTGGCGGACGCATCTTCGAAGCCTCGCGCGTGACCGGCCTCGACATGGGCGAAAAACCGGTGGTGCGGACCGAAAAGGGGTTGGTCAATGCCTCGTATGTGCTCGTCTGCGGCAATGCTTATCTCTCCCCTCAGTTTCCGGAGATCAGCGGCCGGATGATGCCGGTTTCCAGCCAGGTTATGGCGACTGAACCACTCGACGCTGCCTTGATCGAAAGCCTGCTGCCGGCGAATTACTGCGTCGAGGATGCCAATTATATCCTCGACTATTACCGGCGCACTGCCGACAACCGGCTGCTCTACGGCGGCGGCATCGGCTACGGCGGCCACGATCCGAGCGATCTCACGGGCGTCATCCGCCCCAATATGCTGAAGACGTTTCCACAGTTGAAGGACGTGAAGATCGATTATGCCTGGAGCGGCAATTTCGCGCTTACCCTGACACGGATCCCGCATATGGGGAAACTGTCGGACAAGGTCTATTTTTCACACGGCGACAGCGGCCATGGCGTGACCACCACGCATCTGCTCGGCAAGATCCTCGGCGAGGCGGTCGCCGGCCACGCGGAACGCTTCGACATCTGGTCGTCGCTGCCCAACCTGCCCTTTCCGGGCGGGCAGACGTTCCGGGTGCCGCTCACCGTGCTCGGCGCCTGGTGGTATGGCTTGCGCGACCGGCTGGGCGTGTGACCCGATGATCAGAGCGACGCCGGGAAGCTGCCGGTGAGGTAGTAGGTCGCCTGCGTCCGAATAATCGACTTGAACTGCGCAACAGTTCCGGCGGCTTCGTCTTCCGGAACCATGAGAGCCAGCCGCAGTGTGGCGCCCGCCATGTGAAACATCACCAGAAGGGTCTGCGCATAATTTTCTCTTAGAGGCTGTTCAACGAAAGGTTCCGTGGCCTTGTAAAATACGTCGGCCTGAAAGCGGGTCTCTGCGATATCGAGGTCCGCAAGCGCCTTGTCCGCCTGGATGGCGTTCAGGAGATCCTGGGTCGCCGGCCTTTCCCGCATGTTGTAATAGTACATATCGAAAAGCGCTTCCGAAGCATGCAAAGCGTCTTCGGCCGTGGCGATCTTTTCGATCTGCTCCACCACCAAGGCACGAACCTCTTCGACGTAACGCTCGTAGAGCGTGGCGATGATGGCGGACTTGTTCGGGAAATACTGGTAAACCGATGCGATAGGGCCACCGGAAAGCGCGGCGATCTCCTTCATGGTCACTGCGTCGATGCCCTTCTGGCCGATCAGTTCCATGGATACTTTCAGGATTTCATCGATGCGCTCGCGGCTTCGCTCCTGTTTCGGCACCCGGCGAAGGGAACCCCGCCCCGGTCCTTGCGTCGAATCTGGCATCCGCAAACGGTCTCCTCAAACACCTGTCAACTGTTGCCTGTGCCGGCGAAATCTCCGGTAAGTCAGGCGGAATTGCTTGAATGCAAAAACTGTTGTTTATACGGCGCCCGAAGAGCATCGGATCACGAAGTCTGGTAATTTTTAGAATACTTTCCACGCCGATGCACAAGACAGAACATCGGAGAAAATGAGAGCTTAAATCTTATTATCTATGCTCCCGTCAGCGCGGAAATACCATCGAAAGCCTTATCGGCAATGGCATCGACACTTGCATCGATGTCGACGGTTACCACGCCGACCTCATGCTCCGGGCTTTCCAGGGTGGCGAGCTGGCTCTGAAGCAGTGACGTCGGCATGAAATGGCCGGTACGCGCGCCCATCCGCTGCTCAAGCACCTTGGGGTCGCCGGTGAGGAAGACAAAATAGAGCGTGCCGCCGCTCTCCCGCCGCAACCGGTCCCGATAGGTTCGTTTCAAGGCCGAGCAGGAAACGACCACGCTCTCGCCGCGCCCCCTCGCCCCGGCCAGTTCGTTGCCGATCAGATCGAGCCACGGCCAGCGGTCATCGTCGGTCAGCGGAATCCCCTTCGCCATCTTGGCGACGTTCGCCTCCGGATGCAGACGGTCACCCTCCACGAACGCACAGCCGAGACGCGTGGCGAGGTGCTCGCCCACCGATGTCTTCCCCGATCCGCTGACACCCATAACGACGACTGCGAGAGGGGGCGAGAGTTCGATTGCGGGCATAACTAGCTTCCATTTTGATAACGCGTTCAGCAGGCGGCAAGGCCGAATTTTGGAAACCGAGTTAACCTCGGGTTTTCCAATTCTCTTACGGGAACCTTAGAGGGACTACGATAAAAGAACCCAGCTTCAACCGAATTCCGCCCGCTAAATCCAACTCGAGATCCACGATCCATGCGCCGACTCATCAATATTATTGCGCCTCGCATTTATCATATCCTGCGCGATAGGGGCGGCAATTTTGCGATAGCGACCGCGCTCGCGCTGCCGGTCCTCGTGACGGCCGCCGGTGGCGCGGTCGATTTTGCCCAGGCATCGTTCGAACGCAACCGGCTGCAGGGCGCGCTCGATGCGGCCGTTCTCAGCGCCGTTGCAAAACCTGATATCGCCAGCCAGCGGCGGGAAGCGCTACGCTTTCTGACCGATACGGTTCCGGAAGACACCGACCTCGACACCGCGCTTGTCGTCGCCGGGAATACCGATGGCAGCCTGACGGGTACCTATGCCCAAGGTGTCCCCACCAATTTCCTCGGCCTGGTGGGTATCCACACCATCGACGTCAAGGTCCGATCCACCGCCATCGCGAACAGGAACCCGAAGCCTTCAGGCGCATGCATCTACGTGCTCGGCAACGCGTCACAGGCGGTTCTGATCAATTCAGGCGCCAATGTGCATTCGGAGAAATGCGGCGTGGAGGTCAGTTCGACCCAGAACCCGGCCTTCATCATGAATAGCGGGGCGACGATCGATACGACGAGCTTCTGCGTTGCCGGTACCCAGTATATCAAGAACGGCGGGACGCTCAGCAACCTGAAGCCCGGCTGCAAGGTTTCCGGAGATCCCTATGCCGGCAGCATTGCCGAGCCGGCCGTCTCCACGACCTGCACGACCAGCGGCACAAAGGACGGAGCGGTGCAGGAAATGGCGCCGGGCGTCCATTGCGGCACCACCTTCAACGGATCGCCGAAGATCACGTTCAAACCCGGCCTCCATATCATCAAGGGCCGGATGATCATCAATTCCGGCTCGACGGTCGTCGCGGAGGGCGTGACCTTCTATTTCCCCGATACCGACAGCGAAATCCGCGCCAATGGCAACTTGAGCTTCACGGCATCGGCGCCGACCAGCGGCACCTACAAGGGCATCCTGATGTTCGAAAAGACCAGCGATACCGCCAACAATGCCCGCAAGCAGCAATACATCTTCAACGGTTCGAATGGCGAAACGCTCAAGGGAGTGATCCATCTTCCAAACCGGGACGTCACCTACAACTCGACCACGAACCAGACGAACCTCATCACGCTGGTGGTCAATACGATGATCATGAACTCCGCGAACTGGGAGATCGAACCCTATGCGGGCGCTGCCGGGGGAACCGGTTCCGAGATTACATCGGTGCGCCTCGTCAACTGACGCTCAACGCTGCCGGGCGTCCTTGCCGAGCACGATTGGCATCAGCACCGACAGGAACATCAGCCGCAACACGTGATGGGCGCCGACATAGGTGGGGTCGGCGTGCAGCATGACAGCCATCGCCGACATGGTTTCGAGCCCACCCGGCGCAAAGGCGATCAGTGCTGCGTCCAGCGGCACTCCGGTTAGATACGAGACCCCGCCGGCAATCGCCGCCGCAAGCACGATAACGACCACGGTCACCACGCCGCCGGCCACGAAAGCGGTGCGCAATTCGCGGATCGACACGCCACAGAAACGCGTGCCGATGACCGAACCGAGGATGACGTAAGTCGGAACCAGCAGCCAGTTCGGAACTCCGCCGCTGATGAAGCCGGTCACATGCGTGACGATCGACACTACGACGCCGCCAAGCAGCAGCGCTGCCGGAAAATTCCAGCGCATGAACAGCAGGCCGAACAGCGCCGACACCGCAAGCATGACCAGGAGAACAGGCGCGCTCATCGCCAGCGGAGCCAGAACGGGATCGGTGCCGACAAGATCGAAGACCTCGACGATCAACGGGACCGTAATCGTCAGTGCCAGCACGCGCACGCTCTGGCCGACACCGACGGCGCGCAGGTCGCAGCGGGTTTCGGCGGCGAGGCTCAGCACATAGCTCAGATGGCCGGGAGAAGAGGCGAGCAGCGCAGTGATCCGGTCATAATGAAAGAACCGCTGCAGTACCCACGAGCTTACATAGAGCAGGATGACGACCGCCACGAGCACCATGACGAAACTCAGAGGCCAGGTGCGCGCCGCGACGATCACCTCCGGCGTGACAGTCGCCCCCATCGACACCCCGACGATGATGAAACAGACGTTGCGGACCTGCGCCGGCACCGCCAGGTTCAATCCGGCAAGCCCCGCAATGGTGATCGCGACCGCCGGGCCAATCAGATAAGGGGCTGGAAAAGCAATGAGAATTGCGATCAGCGCCCCGGCAGTGCCGATCAGCGCAGTCAGCGCAAATGTGCGCAATTCCGAAAAGGGCATGGCTTAAGTCCTGAAGGCGCCACAGGAAAGAAAACTGACAAAAGCCAGAAAAACGCCTAGTCCCCTTCTATTGCAAATGCGCGCGAGGTCAACCTCTTGTGCGGCATATGGGGATAGCAAAAGGCGCCGGCCTCACGGCGGCGCCCCTCTCAAACAACATCGACGGCAGGATCAAGCGGCCGGCGCGATGGCCTTCGGCGTGACAACCTTCGGCAGGTGCAGCATATCGATGCCCAGCAGGAAATTGATCTGCGGACGCGCCTTGACGAGGTCGTCGATCGTGTATTCGGCGAGCACGTCGAAGAAAGCATTGAGCGCCTTGCGAAGCGCAGCATTCAGGCCGCAGCTGTCGACAAGCGGGCATTCCGCGACCCCCTCTTCGAAGCATTCCGCCATAGCGAAGCTGTCCTCGGTCACCTTGATGACATCGAACAGGGTGATGCGGTCAGCAGCGCGACCAAGCCTTACGCCACCATTGCGGCCGCGGACGGTCTCTACCAGACCGGCCTTGTTGAGCGGCTGGAGGATCTTGAAAAGGAAGAGTTCGGAAACACCGTACGCCCTTGCAATCTCGGGGATGCGGCTAAGGTGGCCTTCATTGGCGGCACAATACATCAGCATCCGTACTGCGTAATTCGTCTGTTTGGTCAAGCGCATGCTGGTCTCCCGAGACTGGTACCCACCCTATATAAAGGCTCCGCTAGTTTTGAACAATTCCAAAATAAGAAAATTGTCATCAAGTTTTCGCGCTGTGCCAGCTTGCCTTCAGCGCCGCGGAATTCAAGCTGGCGAATTGTTCGTCCACACAAACGGAGACCCGGAAGGCCGAAATTCAAGCTAGATCAGGGGCAGGCAGGAACCCGGTCGGGCTCTCCAGGGAAGACCCTGCTTTTGCAGCCCGCGGAAACGACGGACTGCCGAATTATGGGTCGATTTCCCGCAGCCCCAGATCGCCATTCCGGATCCGCGGCGGTTCGCCGGAAAAATTTCGGCTCGCATCAACTGGTCATCGCGATCGCCACCCAGGCCGGGACAGCGACCATCACCATTGCAGCCAGCAGGCTAAGGCCGATTTTCGCCAGATACGCGCGGCGGGCGCGCTTCGCATCCCACTCGTACACCATGGACATACATCCCCACTCCTACTCCGCGAGCTAAATTAGGATAACCTGCGGATACGTCAATGGGGCTATCGATCACGGCTATCTTGCCTGAAGCCTACGTTCCAACTCGGCGGCGTAGTTGCGGATGTCCTGCTGGCGCTGCGGGGTGCCGGGATGGCTCGAGAGAATGCTCGCATCTCCGTGGTCTCCAAGCTTGTCTTCGAGGACCACAAAGAAGCGGGCAAGTGCGGCTGGATCGTAACCGGCCGCCCGCATCAGCTCGACGGACCGGCGGTCTGCCTCCGCTTCCGCCGCCCGGGAATAGGACAGCGCCACCAATGCGCCGCCCTGGGTGAGGATGTCCTCGACGCCCGAGCCGACATCGCCCGCAATCAGCATGACCAGCGCCGCAACGCCTGCGGCGCGGTAAAGTTGCCGCAGGCTGTGCTCGCCCTCGACGTGGGCGATCTCGTGGCCGAGCACGCCGAGGATCATCTCCCGGTCGCCATTGGCGAGCTTTACCAGATCATCGGTGAGGATCAGGCTGCCGTCCGGCAGTGCGAAGGCGTTGGGGCCGATCACGCCATCCCGGAAATAAAGGTCATAGGCGCCCTGCCCGCCTTTCGAATGCGTGGCGAGTTTCGAGAAGCCCTCAGAGATCGGCTGTCGCTCGCCTTCCGGCAATTCGGACGGTTTCAGGATCGTCCGATCGAGGGATGCAAGCGTGCCGGAGCCGATCAGTTCCGGCACGAAGGGCGGCGTCACCAGGACCGCGACTTCCACCAGAACGGGGACGGCGAAGCGGTAGATCGTGGTGGCCAGGAGGATGACGGCGAGCGTCATCAGGATCAGTCGCGGATGGAACTGCTCCAGCCGATGGATCAAGCCGCTGCGGGCGCCGCGCTTGCCGCGCAGATAGGTGTCGATCCCGTCGTTGTCGCGCGTCTCGAACACGGATCCGTCCGGAAAACTCACTCGCCGCGGGATCGAGCCGACCCGCGGGCTGATCTCGGTCCGCTCCGGCACCGCCGACGCGAGGACCCGTTCCTCTTCCGCTGCCACGAGGAGGATGCCGTCCTCGCGCAGAACGGCCGGGATCGCGCGGCTGGAATTGGCCGGATGCCATTCGCCCGTCGCGATCCCCATGTCTTCAGAAGCCAAAGTCGAAGCCTTCCATATCCATATATTCGGCGCTGATCGCCGCACCGCTCGCCTCGATGGAGGAGAGAATTTCACCCGGATCGCCATTGATGCGGATGCCGGTGTGTTCGTTTACATACCGCGCCATCCGGACCGCCGCCCAGGGGCGCATCAGTCCGAGCGTGAGCACCGTGACGATCACATTGCTGATTGCGATCCAGGCATAACGCAGCCGGGAGATGTCGCTGAACAGCTGATGGCGACCGTCAAGCTCCGCTGCCGACCAGGCGACGTTGCGCACACCCGCCCGATAGAAGAGACCGGCAATACCGTAGAGGATAAAATAGATGAAGACCCCGGCATAGAGACCAGCGATGCTCAGCATGGTCACCTGCGTGCTCGTCAGTTCGGCGCTGTCGCGCATGACAGCCGCAGCACCGATGATCACGACGAAGGCAATGAAACCGAAGACGATGCTGCCCAGGAACACGATCAATGCCGGCAGGAGCCAGACGCGATAAAGCCGGCCGATCTGCGGATCGCTGGAAAACGGCCGGTCGCCGTAACGCAGGTTGTTGAAGACGTATCGCCAGGTCCAGCGGCTCGCGAGCGGCGCCAGGATGCCGAAGGAAATGAAGGCGACGAAACTGCCGAGCAGGATAGCAACGAAGGCGCCGCCTGCCGTGCCGACAAAATCGAAACGCACGTTGCGGTAGCTCGTCACCCGGGCGTTGAAGCGCAGGCTGCGCTTGATCAGCCACGGCAGCGCGACCAGGATCACGATCGGGGTAACGATACCGATCGGCGGAAAGATCGCCGTGCCGATATTAATCACGACCAGGAACGCGATGACGATCAGCCGGCCGATGAATATCTGCTTGCCAGTCGCGTGATATTCGAAGGCGCGGTCGAGAATGACCGTATTGCCGTAGAAATAGCGCATGCGCCGCACCTTCGCCCAGGCCGAGTAGATGCCGAGGGTGACGATCGTCAGCAGAACGTTGACGATCCAGATGCCGAAATATTCGCTGGCGCTGCCGGTGAAGGATGCGCGCTCAAAAGACTGCCCCACCGCCGCCCGAGGCGCCGTCTCTGCCATTGCCATGATCATGTCCCCTGCCGAATACCGTCGAGACGGCCGCCTGCCCGATTCTCCGCCTCATTGTAAGGCCGGGACATGTCATTTCAATCAACACTCTACACCGCGACGACGCTTTCAACCGCCAAAACAAAACGGGCCTCCGAAGAGGCCCGCCCGATGCTTTGCCCTGATTGTCGTTTTACTTCATCGTCGGCATGACGAATTCGGCACCGTCCTTGATGCCGGACGGCCAGCGGGCGGTGATCGTCTTGGTCTTGGTCCAGAACTTGATCGAATCCGTGCCGTGCTGATTGAGATCACCGAAGCTCGAAGCCTTCCAGCCGCCGAAGGAGTGGTAGGCAAGCGGAACCGGGATCGGCACGTTGATACCGATCATGCCGATATTGATGCGGCTGGCGAAATCGCGGGCGGCATCGCCGTCGCGGGTGTAGATCGCGACCCCGTTGCCGTATTCGTGCTTCATCGGCAGATCGAGCGCTTCCTCGTAGTTATGGGCGCGGACGACCGAGAGGACCGGTCCGAAGATTTCCTGCTTGTAGATGTCCATGTTCGGGGTGACGTGGTCGAACAGGGTGCCGCCGACGAAATAGCCGTTCTCGTAGCCCTGCAGCTTGAAGCCGCGGCCATCGACCAGGAGCTTGGCGCCTTCCTCGACGCCACGGTCGATCAGGCCGTTGATACGGGCATGCGCCTCCTTGGTGACGACCGGGCCCATATCGGCCTTGTCGTCCGTATAGGGGCCGATGCGCAGGGACTCGATCTTCGGGATCAGCTTTTCGACAAGGCGGTTGGCGGTTTCCTCGCCGACCGGCACTGCAACCGAAACGGCCATGCAGCGCTCGCCGGCCGAACCGTAGCCGGCACCCATCAATGCGTTCACGGCCTGGTCGAGATCGGCATCCGGCATGATGATCATGTGGTTCTTGGCACCGCCGAAGCACTGGGCGCGCTTGCCGTTCATCGCCGCCGTGCCATAAACGTAGCGGGCGATCGGGGTCGAGCCGACGAAGGAGACGGCGCCGATATCCGGATCGGTGAGGATCGCATCGACGGCTGCCTTGTCGCCGTTGACGACGTTGAGGATGCCGGCGGGCAGGCCTGCCTCGATCATCAGTTCCGCAAGGCGGATCGGCAGGGACGGATCACGCTCGGACGGCTTCAGGATGAAGGCATTGCCGCAGGCGATCGCCGGGGCGAACATCCACATCGGGATCATGCCCGGGAAGTTGAACGGGGTGATGCCGGCGCCGATGCCGACCGGCTGGCGCATCGAATACATGTCGATCTGCGGGCCGGCGCCTTCGGTGAACTCGCCCTTGGAGAGATGCGGGATGCCGATCACGAATTCGCAGACTTCGAGGCCGCGGACGACATCGCCCTTGGAATCCTCGATCGTCTTGCCGTGTTCGCGGGACAGCATTTCGGCGAGCTCGTCCATGTTCTGGTTGAGCAGGTCGACGAACTTCATGAACACGCGGGCGCGGCGCTGCGGATTGGTGGCAGCCCATTTCGGCTGAGCCTGCTTTGCATTTTCGACGGCAGCACGGATTTCCGAAACGCTGGCGAGCGAAACCTTCGCCTGGACTTCGCCGGTTGCCGGATTGAAGACGTCAGCCGTGCGGCCGCTGGTGCCGGCGACATGCTTGCCGCCAATGAAATGCCCGATCTCACGCATGGGTATGCTCCTCCTGCCTTTTGTGGCGATCTCTTTTGAATGGCCGAGGATACTCTCAGATTTGCACAAGGCAACGCCGTAGTTTACGCATCTGTTGTGCAAATATCGACATTGGGAGCCTGAAATGAACTGGGACGATGTGCGCATGTTCCTGGCGGTCGCCCGCACCGGCCAGATACTGGCTGCTTCGCGGCGGCTCGGTATCAACCACGCGACGCTCGGGCGGAGGGTGACGGCGCTGGAAGAGGATCTCCGCACTCGCCTCCTCATCCGCCGCACCAATGGCTGCGAACTGACCGCCGAGGGCGAAGTGTTCTTCCGAGCCGCCGAGCGGATGGAAACGGAGATGCTGGCGGCGCAGGCGAGCACCGGGCGGATCGATGCGGCGATCGCCGGCACGGTCCGGATCGGTGCGCCCGACGGTTTTGGTGTCTCCTTTCTTGCCTCGCGGCTCGGGCGGCTGACGCGCCGGCATCCGGAACTCAAACTGCAGCTCGTGCCGGTACCGCGATCCTTCTCGCTCTCCCAGCGCGAGGCGGACATCGCGATCACCATCGAGCGGCCGGAACAGGGCCGGCTCGTCTCTTCGAAACTGACCGATTATACGCTGGGGCTCTATGCCTCGCAGACCTATCTCGATCAGGCCGGAACGCCGCAGACGGTCGAGGCGCTGAAAAGCCATCCGCGCATCGGTTACGTCGAGGACCTGATCTTCTCGCCTTCCTTAAATTTCACAGGCGAGGTGATGCGAGACTGGGATGCGAGCTTTGAGATTTCAAGCGCCATCGGCCAGACCGAGGCGGTACGTTCCGGCGCCGGCATCGGCATCCTGCACGACTATGTGGCGCGGCAATATCCGGAACTGGTACGCGTCCTGCCCGAGACCGTCATCCGTCGATCCTACTGGACCACCTATCATGAGACGACGCGCGATCTGATGCGGCTGAGGACGGTGGTGGAGTTCCTGAAGGAACTGGTCGATGGGGAAAGCCACATCTTTGTGTGACGGATCGAACGGGTCTTCACGGCGAAGAGATCGAAGCCCCAAACAGGGGCCGGCCGCCGGAGCGGCCGGAAAACCTTGTATCAAGAAGGCAGGAAGGTCGTAACCGGAACCTTGAGTGCCGCGGCAATGCGCTTCAGCTTGGCCGGGTCGGCATCGGTGCCGTTTTCAATGCGAACGATCTCGTCGTTGACGAGGCCGGTCGTGATGGCAAGCTCTTCGATGCTGTAGCCGACAGAACGGCGCGTTTCGGCGACGGCTGAGGCAATGTGCTGCGGAGAAAACTTCGCTCCATTGGCGGATGCGAAATTATTGATGGAAATTGTCATTGTATGCTCCTTCTAGAATGGCCTGCCGAAAACCGGTCAGGTGAAGGGGGACGAACGCCCGAGACGCAAGTGTCTAAAAAATTAGGCACCGGCTGCCGCAAACATAGGCATGCTAGCGACCGAGACAAGGGCGATTAGTGCAATGCACAAAAATGTGTCCACTTTCGGGTCGAAAGAAGGCGGCATTGGCTCAGTCGGTGCGCTCAAGAGGGCTGGAATCAGGGAGATTCTGGCTAAAATTGAGCTGAAAAGACGGAAATGGCACCGTTTTCGCGGTGCCACATTAAATTTTCTTAATATTCTGGCAACGCTATCAGGCTGACTGGATTGCCTTGATCCTGTCAATACCACCGACGATTGTGGCAAAATCCTGCCACACTCCCTGCGCGCCCTTCTGCCATTCCTCGAGGGCTTCCGGCTTCAGCAGCCTCCCGCCGTTCTTGAGCGACACGGCAACCGATGCCGCCTCGTCGTCGATGATGAGCCGGTTGAAATAGGCAGCACCTTCCTTCGAGGCCTCCTGGAAGACCGTCTTCTGCTCGGGGTTCAACTGGTTCCAGAAGCTCGCGGAATAATAGATGACGCCGGACGCCCAGATATGGCCTGTCTCGGTCATGCAGGGCACGACTTCATAAAGCTTGAAGCCGGCATAGGCGGACTTGGTGAGATCCATGGCGTCGGCAACACCGGTTGCCAGCGCATTATAGGTTTCGGTGATCGGAATGCCGACCGGGGCGGTGCCGAAGGCGCTCCACAGCTTGGTGTGCAGCGGGCTCTGGATGGTGCGGATCTTCTTGCCTTTGAGCTGTTCAGGGCGGGTGACCGGTTCCTTGGTCAGAAGATGGCGGGCGCCATAGTTGATGAAATCGCCGATAACGAAATTCTGGGCGGCGAGTTTCTGCTTCAAGTCTGCGCCGACATCGCCACCGACCGTCTTGCGGACATGTGCCGCGTCGCGGAAGAGGAAGGGCAGATCGAGAACCTGCAATTCCGGCACCCAGCCGGACAGTGACGAGACGGTCGAAAGGCTTGCCTGCACGGAACCGAGGCGTGCGCCTTCTGCGACTTCCTTCTCGCCGCCGAGCGCGCCGTTCTTGACGACGTTGAACTTGAACTGGCCCGGCAGCCTGGCTTCCACCAGTTCGCCGATCTTCACCCAGATCTTCGATTCCGGCTTGTCGTCGCCAAGCAGCGAGGCGGTGGTGATCGTCGTGGTGCGGGCGGCGGCGTTGCGGACGAAAACCGGAGCGGCGAGCGCTACGCCGGTTGCTGCGGCAGTCTTCAGAAGGGTTCGGCGGTTGATGTTGTCCATGTCTCAAGGTCCCCGGAAATTGTGAGATGAGCTAGAAGATGATCGCCCAGGCGCAAAGGATCGCCAGGGAAACAAGAAGTGCGAGCAGATAAGGCACGACCGCCTTGAACAGCTCGGTCGCGGGAATGCGGGTCACGCCGCTGACCACGAAGACCAGCATGCCGAGCGGCGGGGTCAGGCCGTGGATCATCAGGTTGACGACGATGATGACGCCGAAATGGATCGGATCGATGCCGGCGGCGACGGCGGCCGGCAGCAGGATTGGGCCGAACAGCAGGATCGCCGCGCCGATATCGAGCACCAGTCCGACGACCAGAAGGATGACGTTGGAGAGGATGATGACCGAAAGCGCGCTGCCGCCGAGCATCGTCACGAACTCCGAGACGAGGCCGGAGACGTTATCGACCGCAAGCAGGAAGGCGAACGGCCCCGCCGTGCCGATCAGCAAACCGATCGCAGCGGACTCCGTCGCCGCCTGTCGGAACGAGGCGAGCAGCGAGCTCGCGCCGACCTTGCCCCAGATAGCGAGGATAACGGTGTAGAGCGCCGCCAGGGCCGCCGCCTCTGTCGTGGTGACGATGCCGATGCGGATGCCGACCACGACGATGATGCCGAGGCCGAAGGCGGGAATGGCGGAGATCGCCGCCTGCCAGCGCTCGCGTGCCGAGGCGCGTGGCAAGGCCACCTGTTCGCGGACCGACAGGTGGATCGCGACCGCCAGGCAGATCGCCATCAGGCCGCCGGCGAAGAAACCGCCGACCAGCAGCGAACCGACCGACAGATTGGTGGCGGTCGCGAGAATCAGGAAGGCGATCGACGGCGGGATGACGTTGTCGAGCACCGAAGTGGCGGCGATGATCGCGCCTGCCTGTGCCGGCGGATAACCGTGCTTGACCAGTTCCGGCTGGAAGGTCGAGGCACCGAACGCGGCATTCGCGACCGACGAACCCGAGGCCCCGGAAAACAGCACACTGGTCAGCAACGTCGTCTGCGCCAGTCCCGCCCGGCGGTGGCCGACCATGGAGGCTGCGAACCGGACGAGCTGGTTGGCGACGCCGGACGAGGTCAGCAGCCCGCCGGCCAGCAGGAAGAAAGGAATGGCGAGCAGCAGGAATTTCGACATGCCGGTTACCGTCGAGGAGACGATCGCCGGTTCCGGCAGGCTGCTGCCAAAGGCGATCGCGACATAGGCGGCGGCCAGGAAGGCATGAGCCAAGGGTGCCGCCAGCACAAGGCCGAGCGCGGCGACCAACGCCAGGAACAGGCTCGGCGGCAGTTCGCTGTCGATGGAGATTTCCGGGATGCCGAAATAGAGCGCGGCACCGAGCCCGAGCGATGTCAGCACCGGCAGCGCCCTGCCCCCGACTGCCCTTTCCAGGAGGAGCACGACGAGGATCAGCACGCCGCCGACGCCCAGGAAACCGAAGCGGATCCACTCAGGAACTCCCAATGTCGGCGATATGCCCCCGAGCATGGCCATGATTTCGGAACCGCCGAAGAGCAGGATCATGGCCGCCAGCACGGTGAACACGTCGGCCAGAGCCTGGGTCGCAGACAGCAGCCGGGCGGGAAGCAGACGTACGAACACGTCGAGCCGCATGGCCAGCGCACTGTTGAGGCTGAGCGGTGCGCCGATCGAGATCAGCGCCACATGCAGCCAGATGCCAAAATCCTCGGCGCCGATAAGGCCCGTGTTGAAGAAATAGCGCAGGCAGACACTGACCAGCACGACCGTCAGCAGGGCAGCGAGGATGAGCGCTGCGATGACGCCGAGTGCGGTCTCGATCCCCTTCAGCACCCGCGCCGCGAGGCTATCGCCCCGGACTGCCGTCTGCTCGAGAAAATCGGATGGGCTGGCTTCCACAGGCTCTTACCTTTGCCGAAGAATCAGGCGGTCTTGACCGTTGAAAGATCACGATCGAAGAGCGTCGACCAGGTGAAATGACGCGCTGCCGACACCTCGCGTGAGCCATCGAGACGCGGCAATACCTTTTCGCCGAAGCGACAGGCTTCCTCAAGCCGCGGCAGACCCCGAAAGGGTAAAAGTTTTCGACGCCCGGCCTTTCGCCCGACCGCAGGTCACGCGAGGCTTGAGAGGTTCCGCCTTTTACGGCGACCATTCCCACCCCGCAATGGGCCGCAATCCACAGTTACGATCAAAATCTCGCTTCGCTGCACTTTTTGCGAGACATGCTTGGTTTTGAATGGATAAATGGATTCGCGGAAATGCAGGGGAAATCCTTGCACGACAATCGGGGGATGTGTCCGTGGGCGATATCGAACAAGACAAGAAATCTCAGGATCTCTTCGAATTTCAGCCGGAGCCCGCCGCCCAGACAGGGGCTTCGCCCGACCAAATCCACGCGGGGATGACCGATTTCACCATCTTGAGCGTCGATGACGACGAGATGTTCCAGAACTCCCTCAGACTCTCGCTTTCGGGCTTTACCTATCGCGGCATCGCCCCGCGAATATTGATCGCCGGTTCTGCCAACGAGGCGGCCAAGCTTCTGCTCGAAACGCCTTCGGTCGCCGTACTGCTGCTCGATGTCGTGATGGAGACGGACGATGCAGGGCTCAGGCTGGTTCGCACGATCCGCGAAGTTCTCGGCAACTCGCAGCTGCGTATCGTGCTCCTCACGGGGCAACCGGGCATCGCACCGATGCAGTCGTCGCTCGAGACCTATGATATCGCCGATTATTGGCTGAAGACCGACCTGACCAATGAGCGGCTTCATAGCATTCTCACCGCAAACCTGAGGACCTTCGAGCAGATCGACGTGCTGAACCGCGCGCGCCGGGGCCTCCAGAGCATTGTCGAGGCGAGCAACAGCCTGGCGAGATCCTCGGGATTTGAGGATTTCTCCCGCCGGATGATCCACGAACTGGCAGCGCTTCTCGGCGTCAGCGAGGATGGCATCGTCTGCGTTCGCGGGCGTGATCGCGAACAACCGCCGAAGATCATCGGGTCGGCGGGTCGGTTCGCTGCGGCCCTCAACCAGACCCTCGATACCATCAATGACGAATCCATCCGCGACCTGATCCAGCGCTCGCTGGACGGGCAGGCGAATATAGAGACGGCGATGGCGCAGGTTCTGTTTTTCCCAGGCCAGGCGGTCGCACCTGCGGCGGCTGCCTATATCGCGACCAACAGGCGGATCGACGAGACGGAGCGGGAATTGCTGCGGGTTTTCGCGACCAATATCGGTACAGGCCTGATCAATGTGGCGCTGACCAGCCAGCTCGACCGCATCGCCTACGAGGACGGCCTGCTCGAGATCGCAAATGGCAACGCGCTGAAGCGCGGCATTCAGGCGGCGCTCGAGGTTCCCCCGCCCCGCAGACGGAAGGTCCTGTTCATCGAACTGAACCAATATGCGAGAAGCTGCGTTTCGCTCGGTGTCGAACAGGGCGATCACCTGCTGCGCGCCTTCGTGAAGCGCCTGGCAGCAGCCTTTCCACCGCCCTGCATGATCGCGCGTTTGCATGAAGACGTATTTGCCGTGCTCGGACCGGAATATCTGGTACGGATCGAATATGTAAATCGTCTCGAAGCGGGCGCCCACTCGCCCGAAGCCCTGTTCTTCGGCGCCGAGGCCGCCTCTCTCGATCTCAACCATTTCACCTCGGCTCAAACCGTCATCGCGACAGGGCTTCTGCTCCTGAAGAGGGCCGGACTGAAGGGGACAAGCGGGCAACTCGTCGAATACGATCCCAATGTGGAAGAGGAAACACGCCGCCGCTTCGCTCTTTCGCAGCAGCTTTACAAGGCGGTGCTCAACCGGGAAATCAGCGTCGTGTTGCAGCCGCAGATCGACCTGACCGACAATCGGATTGTCGGCGCCGAAATCCTGGCACGCTGGACGCGTCCGGACGGCTCGGTCGTCTTTCCGGCGGATTTCATTCCGCTCGCCGAGGCGAACGGGCTGATCGTGCCCCTGGGTCAGCAGATCCTCGAACAGGCCTGCAGCGCTCTCCGCTCCATGGACGAGGCGGGGTTTCCAACGGTCACCCTCGCCGTCAATGTCTCGCCGGTGCAGCTCGGCCGACAGGAATTTATCGACGAACTGATCGCGACTACGCGACGCTACGGCCTGTCGCCGGACCGGCTGGAGCTCGAAATCACCGAGACGGTCGCCATGGAAGAGCACCAGAACGCAAACGATGTGCTCTCAATTCTCAAGAGAGAAGGTTATGCGATCGCGATCGATGATTTCGGCACCGGCTATTCTTCTTTGACCAAGCTGCGATCATTCGAGGCCGCCACGCTCAAGATCCATGGGTCCTTCATTGCCGGTCTTGGAGGCGCCAGCCAGAACGAGATGATCGTCGAGATGATCATTCGGCTTGGCGAGCGCATGAACATGCGTGTCCTCGCCGAGAGTGTCGAGACCGAGCAGCAGGCGGAATGGCTGCAGTCGAGAGGATGCACTCTGGTGCAGGGCTATCTCTATGCCCCGCCTGAATCCTTGGAGCAATTTCTTGCAAGGCTGCGAAAATCGCAGGCCGGGACTGCGTAGCAGCCATGACCCACACGTCTGCGATCCGTATCTTTCCGTCTCTCCGGGCCGCCTTGCGCCATCGCAATCGGCTTGCCATTTTCGTCGTACCCTGGGTCATCGGGCTTGGCCTCGGCGTTCCATTGCTCTGGCATCAGATCGGCGTGAATGCCCGGGAACCTCAGATTCGCAACAGGGAGGAGACCCTGTCGCAAGCCTATGACATTCTCGGCCGAACCTTGGACCGGCTCGGTCGCGACGCCCTGTTCCTTGCGGACCTGCAATCGCGCTTCAGCGAGACGGCAAATCCGCTCGCTCCCTTGAGCGTCGAGATATTCCAGAGTTTCGCCGCCAGCTCGCCGGATTACGATCAGGTACGGTGGCTGGATACGGACGGCAACGAACGACTGCGCGTCAACCATCGCGGCGGCGGAGAACCCGTCGTCGTTGCCGAGGAGCAGTTGCAGAACAAGGCGGACCGGCCTTACTTTCGCGACACGGCCACGCTGCCGCTGCATGGCCTTTATTTCTCCAGTCTCGATCTCAATATCGAAAACGGTGTGGTCGAGATGCCGCATCTGCCGACATTGCGTGTTGCGAGCCCTGTTTTCCGCAATGGGATCAAGCAGGGCATCATCGTCATCAACTATCGCAGCACCCGATTGCTCGAGCGCCTGAAGCGGCTCGACACGAGCGTCGATCTCTATCTGATGAACCAGGCGGGATACTGGATCCAGGGACCCGACGCGGATGCGAACTGGGCGTGGCAGCTCGGGGAACCAACGCCCGACGCGGATCGAACGGAGAGGCAGCGAGGGGTCAGTCAGGGAGGCAGAGGGATTTTCCACAGCGACGACGGAGATTGGAGCTACCGTCGCTTCGACCCCGGCGCGGGCTTGCTGACAACCGGCGAGGTCGTGGAAATGCGTGCCCCGCATGCCAGCCTCTATCTGCTTGCCCGCAACGCGGCGGGTGCCATCAATAGCCAGGAAACAAGGGGGAAACTCATTCTCGGCATGGTGGCGGCCATCCTTGCGGTGGTGGCGCTTGCGGTAACGGGCCGCCTGGCCAACGGCATGGAGGCCGAGTCGGAATGGGCACGGCAAATGGAGGACACCAACCGGACGCTGCGCGAGACCAACGAAAAACTGAGCGCAACGCAACGGGAACTCGCACGGGCCGAACGGCTGTCGTCATTGGGCCTGATGGTTGCCGGCGTCGCCCATGAGATGAACACGCCGCTTGGAAGTGCCGCACTTGTGCTCAGCAAGGCCGCCAAGGATCTCAGGCTGTTCAAGGAGCGGATCGCAGCGGGGCTGCGCCGCTCCGATCTCGACCGGTATATCGAAGACAGCGATGCCAGTCTCGACCTGGTGCGCGACGCCATCCACCGGTGCGCTGCGCTGGTTCAACGTTTCAAACAGGTTGCAGTCGACCGCGCGACGCTGGAGCGACGGGATATCGATCTCGCCGCATTCATTCCCGATGCCGATCCGCGCCTGCGCAAATGGGACACCAGCGCCGGCATCAGCCTGACGGTGAACGTGCCCAACGATCTGGGGATCACGACCTATCCGGGACCGTTTGCCCAGGTCTTGTCGAACCTCCTCAACAATTCGCTGCTGCATGCCTTCGACGCGGGCAAACCCGGCACGATAACCATCGATATTCGCAGGCTGGCGGACCAGGTCCTCATCGAATTCACCGACGATGGTCGCGGGATAAGCGAAACGGACATTCAGAAGATATTCGAACCCTTCTTTTCCACGGCCCGTCATAGCGGCGGTACCGGTCTCGGGCTGCATATCGTCCACCAGATCGTCACCGAAGTTCTCGGCGGATCGATCTCCGTCGAGAGCCCGCCCCCAGGCGAGGCCCGCGGCACCCGATTCATCATCCGGCTTCCGAGAATTGCTCCGGCACAGGCAGGAACCTGAGCCTCTTCAGATCCCGGCATACCATTCGTAGCCGCGATCCTCCCAGAAACCACCGCTGCCGCCATAGAGACGGCCGAGATCGGCCACCGCCTCGATGCGGGTCAGGTATTTCGCCTGCTTGTAGCCGAGTTGCCGCTCGACCCGCAGCCGCAGCGGTGCTCCATGCGCGACTTCGAGGTCGCGGCCATTCATCGTGTGGGCAAGGATGGTCTGCGGATGGAAGGCATCCACCAGATCGATGCTCTCGTAGTACCAGCCGCTGCCGTCGAGCGATTTCTCGTATTCGTCGGCGCAATGAAAGACAATGTAGCGGGCCTCCGGCTTCAAGCCGACAGTCTTGAGCAGAGCGCCGAGCGGCACGCCGGTCCATTTGCCGATCGCGCTCCAGCCTTCGACGCAGTCGTGCCGGGTGATCTGCGTGCGGGCCGGCAGGGCCTTCAGTTCGGCGAGCGACAGCTGCATCGGCTTTTCGACCAGGCCGCCGATTTCCAGCTTCCACGTCGAGAACTGCCGGTTCATCCAGTCGAGATATTGCGGATTGTCCGGCATGCTGGTGCCGTTGGCGCGGAAGACCGGCGAGAGATCCGCCTCCGTGAACTCGCGCGCCAGCGCATCGTCGCCGAGCAGGAAACGTTGGGTCTTCATCGAAAAACTCTCGGCGATCTTGAGGACGGATTTCGTCCGATCGCTTTCGACGAGCGCGTCGCAGCCGCTCAAACCGAGCGCCGAAGCTGTCATGGTCGCGCCGATCAGGAAACGGCGCCGGGTGATGATGCGGCTCATTGTTTGCCCTCCTGTTCGATGGCGTACCAGCCGGTGATCATCGAACGCAGATTGTTGAAGACGCCCGACAGGATCACCATCGCGACATGGACCATCACGAAGGCGACGAGCGAAAACGCCGTGAGGAAATGGATCGTACGGGCCGACTGGCGGCCTCCGAAAACGTCGAGCAGCCAGGGGGCCACGGCATTGAACCCGGGCGACATGGTGAGACCCGTGAGGATCATCAGCGGCAGCAGCAGGAAGATCACCGCGACATAGGTGAGTTTCTGCAGCGTGTTGTAGTGCCGCGCCTCCGGCCCTTTCGGGAACCGCAGCCGGGCGTGGTTGACGATCTCGTGGCTGATATGGGCAGGCGTCAGCTCATTCCCCGCGGGCAGGAGATCGCGGCGGAAATGCCGGCTCAACAGACCATAGGCGAGATAGATGAAGCCGTTGATGACGAACAGCCACGCAAAGAAGAAATGCCAGCGCCGGCCGCTTGCGAGGTCCTGATAGCTCGGGATCGTCAGCCAATCGGGGAACCCTCGTGCGGTCGCCTCGCCGTCCACTTCTGAAAGGCCGAGAAATCCGGTGGTATTGAAGGTGAGCGAGCCCACATGGGTGAGGCCCTTGGCCTTGTCGCCATCCTCGACCGCTTCCATGGAAATGAAGGAGGGATCGTTGTCGGCTCCATACTGGCCCCAATAGAGCGCCGGATGGGCATTGAAGATCTGCAGTCCGCTGAAAAGCAGCACGGTCATGCAGAGCACATTCACCCAGTGCGACAGGCGCACCAGCAGGCTGTGGCGGTAGATGACCGTCCGGCCGGTCACAGCGCCGGCGTCGATCGTGGCCATGATGTTTCCTCCGAGTACAGGACGTGGACTTCGGCAAAGAGACGCGGCCGCCGCGCAGAAAGTTTCAGCGGCCGCCGCCAAATCATTTCATCGCGTCACTTCATTGCGTCGCAGGCCTTCATCATGTCCGACTTCTTCATCGAGTCCTTTTCCATGCCGGCCTTGTGCATGCAGTCGGCCTTGGTGCTGCCCGTCGCCATCGAGTCCTTCTTCATCGAGTCCGGCTTCATGGCGTCGGTCTTCATCGAGTCCTTCTTCATCGCGTCAGTGCCCGTGCTGCTCTGGGCGCTTGCCGCACCGGCAAACGAAAGACCGATGACGAGGGTGCAGGCTGCGACGCTGGAAAGAAGCTTGGTCATGAGATGTCCTCCTGGGATCAATCGATGTGTCCGCCGGCTGCGTGCCGAGGGCTCACAACCACCCATTCGAGCCGTGCAGAAAGTCGTTACAGCCTCACGGTTATGTGATAGGCCAAAAAACATCCGAAATATTTTCCATTCCGGATGTAACCGTTTACGTGCTTTTCCGAATGACCATTGAAACAGCATGACGAGCACCCATTCGGAAGAAGCCCTGAAGGCCCTGATGCTTCTGTCTCTTGATGGAGACGAGGCCGCCTATCGGCGTTTGCTTAACGCGGTGCGCGTCCTGCTTGTCGGATATTACAGCCGCCGAATGGCTGCTGCGACGAAAGCGGACATGGAAGACCTCGTCCAGGAAACATTGCTGGCGCTGCATTCGCGCCGGGAAACCTATGATCGCGAGCGGCCGTTCACCGCATGGTTCTTCTCGATCGCCCGCTACAAGCTGATCGACCACCATCGCGGCCGCGGCAGCCGGATGATGGCGGAAACGGAGCTCGGCGAGGATTTCGAGAGCGAATACAGCGAAGCCGCCGTCACCGCGCGGATGGATGTCGAGCGGCTTCTGGAAGGCCTGCCGGCGAAACAGCGGGAACTGATCCGCCAGGTGAAGCTCGAAGGCCAGTCGGTGGCGGACACGGCAAGCCGGACCGGCCAATCGGAATCGGCGGTCAAGGTTGGCATTCATAGGGGTCTAAAAGCACTGGCGGAGAAATTGCGAGGCGGAAAGTGAGAAAAACGGACGATATCATCGACAGCCTGGTGGGGGAACTGAAGCCGGTGCCGCGCCATGCGCTGGCGCGCCGGTTCGCGGCCGGCGTCCTGCCGGCGCTCGCCGTGTCGCTGGTGCTGATGCTGGCGACCCTCGGCCTGCGCATCGACATGGCGGAAGCTCTGATGTTGCCGGTGTTCTGGATCAAGTCCGCCTATAACGCGCTGCTGGCGATCGCCGCTTTCCTCGCCGCCTATCACCTGGCGCGGCCCGACGGTTCCAGGGGGCGATTCTTCCAGTTCGCGGCAGCGATCGTCGCAACCATGGCCGTGGTCGCCGCCATCCAGCTGACGATCTCGCCGGCAGAGACGTACCGCACCTTGATCGTCGGATCGTCGGCCCTGCATTGCCCGCTGTTGATATTCCTCTTCGCGCTTCCGGTGTTTGCCGGGAACGTCTGGGTGCTCCGCCATGGCGCGCCGACGGATCTGAGGCTCACCGGCTTCATCGCCGGCATCGCCGCCGGCGCCGCCGGTGCCTGGGTCTATTCCTGGTTCTGCACCGAGAACGGCATGCCGTTCGTGCTCATCTGGTATTCGCTCGGCATCCTGATGACGGGAATTCTCGGCTCGCTTTTGGGGCCGCGCCTGTTGCGCTGGTGAGCCGGCGGCAAACTTCCGAATCCGCACGAACGGGCGCAACGCACTTGCGCCGTCAAATTCCGATAAGATTGGACTTGTGGAAAAATGGTACGGTTGGGGGGTCTCGAACCTCCGACCTCAGGTGCCACAAACCTGCGCTCTAACCAACTGAGCTACAACCGCACAAGCGCCCTTGGGCGCCGTTGGGGGGTCACATACGGCGATCGGACTTTTTTTGCAAGTCCTTTCCCGCAAATAGAAGAGGCCGGAGCATGCTCCGGCCTTCTCCTTCAAATCAAGCTTGGAAATTAGGCAGCCTTGAAGGTCGTCATGACCTTTTCAGCAGCTTCCTTGCCCGGCTTCGTCACGTCTTCGACGATCTTGCGGGCGGTGTCCTGCATGGACTTGGCCTGCTCAACCGTGATTTCAGCCTGCTTGCGGATGAAGCCGGTCTGCAGCTCGATCAGTTCGGCAAAGGACTTCACGCCGAGCAGCTTTTCCATATGGGTCAGCGAGATTTCGGCATTGGTACGCAGCGCGTCGATCGCCTTGAGGCTGAGTTCGACGGAGCCAGCCTGCGCCGACTGCATTGTGGATTCAACCGTCTTGGTGGCTTCCTCGGCGGCGGTTTTCATCTTAGCATAGGCTTCGCGAGACTGGGTGGCACCCTTTTCGGCGAAGTCGCGGAAGCCTTCGGTCATCTTGGACGGATCGAAAGCGGAGAAGGAAAAGATATCGTCGGTCTTGCGTGCCATCGTTTCAGGTCCTCGTTGGCGATTTCTTCGGCAGAACCGAAGATGTGATGCCTCTTATATAGACCATCTCGTTGTGCATTGCAACATCATTGTGCGGCGCACAATAAAATCATTCCCGGAATTAACCCTATCGGAGGTTTGGAGAGCGCCACTCTCGACCCGAAGGCAGGTGACGGTTATTAACAATCCGTTAAACTACGTAGAAATCCGGTCACAAACGCCCTGTAGGTTTTGCCTATGTCCGCAGTTCAATACCCGTTCATCGACATTGCCGTGCACGAGCGCGTCCGCGACCGTTTTGCCGCGGGCGAAGCGATCGTGCTGTTTTCTCCGGACATGCAAAGCCCGCTCTGGGCGAACGGGCGCGGCGCCGATCTTTTCGGTTTCGGCTCCATCTACGATTTCCTCGACCAGGGTCCCAACCGCGTCGACATCGCCTTTCGCCAGATCGAAGCGGCTGCGCGCCAGCTCGGCGAAGTCGGCGACATCCGCAACCTGACGATCCGCGTCGCCTCCGGTTTCCAGCGCATTCCGGTGCAGGCGATCTGCGAGCTCGTCCAGGTTCAGGGCGAAACGGCCGTGCTGTTCAGCGCGCCGGTGGAACGGGGCAGGCTTGCGCCTTCAGCCTCCGCGGCCCGGATGATCGAAGGCTTCGACGATCCCGATACGCATATGGCGGTGATCGACGAAAACGGCGAGGTGCTCGCCGCTTCGGCCGAGTTCGCGGGGCTCGGCGTTTCCACGCAGACCGCCAAGATGATGGCGACCATGGCGGGCGCCGATCCGAGCCGCCTCGTCAAGCGCCCCATCCCGACCTCCAAGGGCTACCTGCCGGCTGCAATCGGCAAGCTCTCCGACGAACCTGCCCTGCATCTCCTGTTCACGGTCGAGACGGAACAGGGCCGCGCCGCCGTCGCCAACGGCTACGAACCTCGCGATGAGGCACCGACGACCGCCGAAGTCGATCAGGCAAACGCCGAGATCGGCGCGGAAACCACGGAATTCGCTGCGAGCGAGGAAACCGAGGACTTCACGGTGGAGGCCGTCCCGGTCGACAGTTTTGCCGAGGTGATCGCCGCGGTGTCCGAAATCGAGGATACGGAAGAGCCGGAAGAAGAAATTTCGCTTGAAGCCGGCGAGGATGCCACGCTTGAAAAGGCTATGCCGGCCGCGGATGTCGAGGCTCTTTCCTCCGCTGACGCGATCGAGACGGCCGAGGAAGCATCTGCTGCTCAGCCGGAGACAGTGGAGGCGGCGCCTGCAGCCGAGCTTGCCGCGGCCGAAATCGAAGCGCCGGAACCGGGTGGTTTCGTTTTCCGCCGCGACGGCCGCGCAACCCGTTTCGTCTGGAAGATCGATGCGGAAGGCCGGTTCAGGGAAGTTTCGAGCGAATTTGCCGACGCTGTCGGCCCGCACGCCGCCGATATCAACGGCATGGCCTTTACCGATCTCGCTGCTCTCTTCCATCTCGACCCCGAGGGCAAGATCACCGAGCTGCTCAACAAGCGCGATACCTGGTCCGGCAAGACGATCTGGTGGCCGATCGAGGGCACGTCGCTGATTGTGCCGGTCGATCTCGCCGCCCTGCCGACCTATACCCGCACCCGGGAGTTCGACGGTTTTCGCGGCTTCGGCATCGTGCGGATCGGCGATGCAGCCGAGGATCCGAATGCCGTCGGCCTGACCCTGACCCGGGCGGTGCCGGAGGATGTGGCCGAACCGGAAGCTGAGACTGTTTTCGAACCCTACGAGATGCCGGTCGATGCACCTGAATTGGTGGCAGAAGGCGGCCTGTCTGTTTGGCAGGACGAAGCCGCCGAAAGTTCTACGTACGGCGAACCGGCTTCCATGACCGAAGAGCCGGCGACATTCGAAGAGACCGAAGTCGCGGAAGATGCCGAGCAGCCGGCCGCCGCCGAAGACATATCCGCCGATGCGACGCCATCCAAAGACCTGCTGTCGGAGCCGGCGCAAGAGGACACGCCGCAGCCATCCAAGTCGGGGCGGCAGATCCCTTCGCTGCTCGACTGGCCGGCCGGCGAACGCCCGGCGTTGCGGATCGTCGAAAATGCCGGCCGCCGCCATTCAGACAAGGTCATCCAGCTGGAAGAACGCCGCTCCAATCGCCGCGACGGACTGACCCCCGTCGAACAGGCGGCTTTCCGCGAAATCGCCCGACAGCTCGACAATTTCGTCGGCCGCCGCAACGAGGAAAAGACGCCGGAGGCCCCGACCGAGGCGGAGGTACCTGCCGCCGAATATAAGGAGCCCAGCGCGATAGAGCCGATCCGGGTTGAACCTGAGACGGCGCACGACGAGCCTGTCGCTCCCGTTTCGGAAGAGATTTCCGAGGAAGAGGCGGTCGCCTTCGCCGAAGACGCGAACAAGGCTTTTGCCGACGGGCCGATCGAGCCCATCGAAGAGATGGAAGCCGCTGTGGAGGCTCCAGAAGACCCGCATCCGGAGCTTTCAGACCGCGAACTGTTGAGCCAGATGATACCGGTTCGCGAGCGTATCGGTCTTTCCGAGGAGATCGTCGACCAGATGCCGGTGGCGCTTCTCGTCCACAGCGGCGACACCTTGATCTACGGCAATCCCGAATTCCTGCGGCTGACCGGCTATGCTTCGATCGACGAACTGGCGGAAGTCGGCGGCCTTGATGCGCTGCTGCAGCGCCAGGATCTCGAAGGCAAGACAACGGAAGCCGGCGGCATGGTCGTGGTGCGCGCCGACGATGTGCTGGTGCCGGTGACAGCGCGCCTGCAGTCCGTGCGCTGGGACAATTCGACTGTTCTCATGTTGGCGCTGATGCCGGTCGTGGCCGAGTCTCAGGGCTCCACCGGGGATGGCGAAGCGGCGGAGGTCATTCCGCTGCGCGCGCCCCGCGCCGCCGACCAGCTCGCCAAGCTGCAGGTCGAGGTAACCGAACTGCGCGCCATCCTGGAAACGGCCACCGATGGCGTGGTGATCATCGGCGCGGATGGCGACATCCGCTCCCTGAACCGGGCGGCGAGCGCGCTCTTCAATTATGACAATGAAGAGATCAACGGCAAACCGTTCGTCACGCTGTTCGCCCACGAGAGCCAGCGGGCGATCCTTGATTATCTCGCCGGGCTTGCCGGCCATGGCGTGGCAAGCGTTCTCAACGACGGCCGCGAAGTCATCGGCCGCGAGGCTTCCGGCGGCTTTCTGCCGCTGTTCATGACGATCGGCAAACTGACCTCCTCGAACGGCTATTGCGCGGTCATCCGCGACATCACCCAGTGGAAGCGCACCGAAGACGAACTGCGCACCGCCAAGCGTGCGGCCGAAACGGCAAATGCCCACAAGAGCGAGTTCCTCGCCCATGTGAGCCACGAAATCCGCACGCCGCTCAACGCGATCATCGGCTTTGCCGACATGATGGCGAGCGAGCGTTTCGGCCAGATCGGTCATGCGCGTTATGTGGAATATGCCAATGATATCAGCCGCTCCGGCCGGCATGTGCTCGATATCGTCAACGACCTCCTCGACATTTCCAAGATCGAGGCCGGCGAGATGGAGCTCGATTTCGTCGCCGTCGGCCTGAACGAGGCGGTGTCGGAAGCGGTCTCGCTGGTGCAGCCGCAGGCAAACGGCCAGCGGGTGATCATCCGCACGGCCCTCTCGCATGCCGTGCCGCAGGTGGTCGCCGATCCCCGCTCGATCAAGCAGATCGTGCTGAACATCCTGTCGAACGCCATCCGCTTCACGCCTTCCGGAGGCCAGATCGTCGTGTCCACGGCCTACGAGACCAACGGAAACGTGGTCCTTCGTGTCCGCGATACCGGCATCGGCATGACCCGCTCGGAGCTGGAACTTGCCATGAAACCGTTCCGCCAGGTTGCAAGCGCCTCCCGCAAGCGAGGCGACGGCACGGGCCTCGGCCTGCCGCTGACCAAGGCGATGGTCGATGCAAACCGCGCCGCCTTCGCGATCACGTCCGCACCGAACGAAGGCACGCTGGTGGAAATCACCTTCCCTTCACCGCGGGTGCTTGCGAACTGATCCTGGACATTGCAGCCGGTTTCGGCATCCTCACCGCTTGGCCGGTGTAGCTTTAAGTTCTCGGCGCATCCACCGGATGCGGCAGCTCTACAAGCATCCTTGAGTTGCATTCGATGTTAAAAGAAAGGCAGCCGAAGCTGCCTTTGAAGTTTAATGCTGTCCAACGAGGGTCGGTGGAGACGTCATGTCTATGAAAGCTCGCGGCTAGGCGTATTTCATACACGAGACGAAACCATGTTGCTCCACTTTTGATCAAAGCGGCTTAATAGCCCGTTAACAGCGTCCCATTTCCGGAATTTATGCTGGAGATGTGCCGCGGCGATACATCTCGCCTCCTCGGAATGCAGCCGTTCAGCTTTTCAACTCGACAAGACCGTCGAACAGATCCAGCGCTTCCGGATTGGCAAGCGCCTCCTTGTTCTTGACGGGCCGGCCATGCACGACGTCGCGAACCGCCAGTTCGACGATCTTGCCGGACTTGGTGCGCGGGATATCGGCGACCTGGATAACCTTGGCCGGCACGTGGCGCGGCGAAGCGCCGGTGCGGATGCGAGCCTTGATCGCCTTGACCAGATCTTCGGTCAGCGTCAGACCGCCGGCGAGGCGCACGAACAGGATGACGCGAACGTCGTCGTCCCAGTCCTGACCGATGCAGATGGCTTCCGCGACCTCCTCCATCTGCTCCACCTGATTGTAGATCTCGGCGGTGCCGATCCGCACGCCGCCGGGATTGAGCGTGGCGTCGGAACGGCCATGGATGACGATGCCGTCATGTTCGGTCCATTCGGCGAAATCACCGTGACACCAGACATTGTCGAAACGCTCGAAATAGGCGGCGCGGTATTTCTGCCCTTCGGGATCGTTCCAGAACATGACCGGCATGGACGGGAAGGCCTTCGAGCAGACGAGCTCGCCCTTTTCGCCGCGTACCGGCTTGCCATCGTCGTTCCAGACATCGACGGCGAGCCCCAGGCCCGGCCCCTGGATCTCACCGCGCCAGACCGCCTTGAGCGGGTTGCCGAGCACGAAACAGGAGACGATGTCCGTACCGCCGGAGATCGAAGCCAGATGCACGTCGCTCTTGATACCTTCGTAGACGAAGGAGAAGCCCTCCGGCGACAGCGGCGAACCTGTCGAGGTCATCAGCCGCAGCGCCGAGAGATCGTGGCTCTCCTTCGGGACGATGCCGCCCTTGCGGACTGCGTCGATATATTTCGCTGAGGTGCCGAATACCGCGAACTGCTCGGCTTGCGCATAGTCGAACAGGACATTGCCGTCCGGCGCGAAGGGCGACCCGTCGAACAGGCAGAGCGTGGCGCCGACCGCGAGGCCCGAGATCAGCCAGTTCCACATCATCCAGCCGCAGGTGGTGAAATAGAACAGCTTTTCGCCGGGTTCGAGGCTGCAATGGAAACGATGTTCCTTGAGGTGCTGCAGCAGCGTGCCGCCGGCCGAATGGACGATGCATTTCGGCACGCCGGTCGTGCCAGAGGAAAAGAGGATATAAAGCGGATGGGAGAACGGCAGCGGAGTGAACTCGATCGCCCTCTCCTCGTAAGGTGCCGTGAAATCGGCAAGCGTACGGCCATCGGCAAGCGACGCGGCAAGCCCCGGGGCATCGCCCGCATAAGGCACCACCAGAACCGGCGTCTTCAGGACCTCCGAGACTGTCTTCACCTTGGCGGAGACATCCTGGAGCTTGCCGTTGTACCAGTAACCGTCGCAGGTGATGAACAGTTTCGGGCCGATCTGGCCAAAACGATCAAGCACGCCCTGCTCGCCGAAATCGGGGGAGCAAGAGGACCAGATGGCGCCGATCGAGGCGGCGGCCAGCATGCAGGCCACTGTCTCCGGCATGTTCGGCATCATCGCGGCGACGCGGTCGCCCTTCTGGATACCGAGCGCCGTGAAGGCTTGCTGCAGGCGGGAGACCTCGGCGCGGAGCTTATCCCAGGACCAGCGATAGCTCACCTTGTCCTCGCCGCGGAAGACAAGCGCATCACCGGCGCCCGTTTCGGCGAGCAGGTTTTCGGCAAAATTCAGTGTCGCATCGGGGAAAAAGCGGGCGGCGAGCATATCTTCGCCGTTGATCAGCGCGCGTTCGCCGCGCTCGCCCTTGACGCCGCAGAAATCCCAGACCGCCGACCAGAATTCGGCGCGCTCGACGATCGACCATGCGTAGAATGCATCGTAGTCGGGAAAGCTTTTGCCATAGCGCTCCGCGCACCAGCCGATGAAATGATAAAGCGGGGTTTTCTGCTGCGCTTCCTTCGAAGGACTCCACAGCGGCTGTTCGTTGTCCATTCCCATTCCTCCACCCCCGGGAGAACCCGGCCCGACATCGGAAACCAGGGTCCTGTCCTATCTCCATCCGCGCCCGTCCCTCAGGGCTGGACGTGTCGGCCTGTATAGCATGTTGCACCGCGTGATAAAGAGGACAGCCGGGGGACGTTGCACGGATTTGCGCGGGGCTGGCATTTCCTATATGCGCGTGGTGATCATGCTCACCAATCCGATCGGAAATCTGCGGAAGAACCTGGGCCGCCCGCTGGGCCGGCGGTCGCGCCGCGTTCTGATCGGCGCTATCGTCGCCCTCTGCCTGTTCGCGCTTTTCCAGCTTATCGCACCGTTCCTGATTTCATCGGCCGTCGTGCGCGAAAGCATGGAGCGGGCGGTCGCCGAATGGACCGGCCATGACGTGGAGATCGAGGGAACACCGGATATCCGCTTCTGGCCTGAGCCTCGGATAACGCTCAGAGACATCACCATCCGCAAGCAGGCAGAAGACGGCGAGCGCGTGCTCGGCCGGGTCTCGCGGCTTTCGGCCTCCTTCGATCTCACGGAGGCCCTGGTCGGCCAGCCTGAGTTCAAGGACTTTCGGCTCATGGATCCGGAAATTTACGTCCTCAGGGAGGCCGACGGCAGGCTCGACTGGACGAATGACGGGCTGCTCAGCCGCGCAGTGCGCGACGCGCGGCCGGACGGCAGCGGCCAGGCGCTGACGGCGGATGACGACGCGCGCATGGGCGATGTCGGCATCACCAACGGGACGCTCGAAATCTCGGACGTCGCCAGCGGCCGCGTCACACGGTTCCAGTCGATCAACGGCACGCTCGACTGGCCCTGGCTTTCTCGCGGCCTGGAGCTGAAGGCGGATGCCACGCTCAACGGCCGGGCGCTGACGCTGGACATAAGTTCGACGCAGCCCCTGCTGCTGCTCTCGGGCAGAAGCGGCGACATCTCGGGCACGATGGCGTCCACCCTCTTTCATGGCCAGTTCCGAGGCGTCGCCGACCTTGCCGCGCAAGCGTTTCTTTCCGGCGATGCCGAACTGACGGTCCCTGATCTCGCGGCGGCTATGAGCTGGGCCGGCCTGAACTTTTCCGGCGTGGAACACGTGAAGAGCTTCTCGCTGGCTACCCACCTCGTTACCAGCGACAACATCCTGCGCTTCGATAACCTCTCCCTCAGCCTCAACGACGCCAAGGCGACAGGCATACTCGATCTGCTGCTGCCCGCGGGCAAACCGCCGAGACTTACCGGCACGCTCGCCTTCGACCGGATGGATTTTTCCGCGGCACTTGCCGCCATTGCGCCACGCACCATGGGAGACGCCAGCCAGAGCGATGGCCAGTTCGCCGAACTGGAACTCGACCTGAGGCTTTCCGCCCAGCAGGCGACACTCGGACCTTTCCAGCTTTCGGAGGCGGCCGTGAGCGTGATGAACACCGGCGAACAATCCCGTATCGACATTGCCGACAGCGATTTCGATACGGGCCGGCTGACCGGTCGGCTCGCTACTGTGAAAGGCGGCGTGGCCGGGGCTGTCGCGCTGCGCCTTGCTGTCCAGGACGCCGATTTCGGCAATATCGTCAGGGAACTCGGCCTCGCCGGGCCACTTCCGGCGGCACGCGGATCGTTGGACCTGGCGCTCGACGTCGACCGGCCGCTGGAGCCGGAGGCATGGCGCAATGCCAAGGGTACCTTGCGCTTCCGTGCGGACCGCGGTTCGTTTTCAGGCGTCAATATTGCCGGCATCCGGCAACTCGCGGCGCAAAGACCCTATTTTCCCTTGAGCGATGCCGGCACCGGCAGCCTGGAATTCGACCATATCGACATATCCGCCGATCTTGCGGACGGTTCGGCCGATATTCGCGAGGGGAAGATAACTGGTGCCGCCGAGACGCTGACGCTTTCGGGCGTCATTCCCTATATCAACAACAGCCTCGCGCTCTCGGCAACCGTCGAACCGATCCCACAGGGAGCCAATGCCGCGCCGCTGATGGTCTTCATCGGCGGTTCCTGGCCCGACCCCGTCATCTGGCCTGTTTCGCAAACTCCGGCGAAACCCCTACAATGAGCCGAATCAACCGGATGGGGGTAATCTGGTGGCGCCATTCCTGATCAATCTATGCAAGGCGCTGCTCGCCTGTCTCATCATGGGCGCGGTCCTAAGCTTCTTTGGCATCACCATGCCGTCGCTGTTGGCGCTCCTGCACCTGACGCCGGAGGATATCCGGATCGGGCTCGAGAACGCCTATGTCTGGTCGGTGCCGCGCATCGTGCTCGGCGCCGTCATCGTGCTACCGGCCTGGCTGCTCATCTACATCTTCTTGCCGCCGCGTGGAGGCGCGTGAGCGTCAGGTCGTACCACGGGCTGCGACGTGTTCGTCGCGGATACGCCGCATCTCGGCCTGTTTGGTGCTGATCGAGGTGATGATGACGCCGATGGTGACCAGCCCGATCAGGATGGTGCAGATCGCGTTGATTTCCGGCGTGACGCCCAGGCGAACCTGGCTGTAGATCTTGATCGGCAGCGTGGTGGCGCCGGGACCTGTGGTGAAACTCGCAATCACCAGATCGTCCAGCGACAGGGTGAAGGCCAGCATCCAGCCGGCGATGACAGCCGGAAAGATCAGCGGCAGGGTGATCTTGAAGAAGGTCTTGACCGGGGGGCAGCCGAGGTCGAGGGCCGCCTCCTCCAGGCTGCGGTCGAAGGTCAGCAGCCGCGACTGCACGACGATCGCCACGTAGCACATCGTGAAGGTCGTATGCGCGATGATGACCGTCCAGAAACCACGATCGATGCCGACCGCGACGAACAGCAGCAACATCGACAGGCCGGTGATCACTTCCGGCATGACGAGCGGCGCATAGATCATCCCGGAAAACAGCATCCGGCCGGGAAAGCGCGTGAAGCGCACGAGGGAAAGGGCCGCGAGCGTGCCGAGGACGGTACCGATCGTGGCGCTGATCACGCCGACGCGTGCCGTTATCCAGGCGGCGTCCATAAGACCCTGGTTCGACCACATGGTGCGGTACCATTGCAGCGAAAAACCGCCCCAGACCGTGACCAGCTTGGAAGCATTGAACGAATAGATCACCAGGATGATGATCGGGATGTAAAGGAAGGCGAAACCGAGGGTCAGGACGGTGGCGTCGAAGCGGGATGATTTCATCTCAAGCCACCTTCTTCTGCTGGTTCTGGAAGATCATGATCGGCACCACCAGCATGATCAGCAGGATGACCGCCACGGCCGATGCCAAGGGCCAGTCGCGGTTGCCGAAAAATTCCGTCCACAGCGTCTTGCCGATCATCAGCGTATCGGCACCGCCGAGCAAATCGGGGATGACGAACTCGCCGGTGATCGGGATGAAGCAGATCATCGAACCGGCGATGACGCCCGGCAACGACAGGGGAAAGGTGATCTTCCAGAACGCCTTCCAGGGCGGGCAGCCAAGATCGCTCGCCGCTTCCAGCAGCGTATTGTCCATCTTTTCCAGCGCCGAATAAAGCGGCAGGACCATGAACGGCAGATAGGAATAGACTATGCCGATGAAGACCGCGTAGTCGGTGCGGAAGATCTGCACCTGATCGTCGACGCCGAAAAGGCCGACCGACTGGAACAGCAGCGTCAGCAGGCCGTCGGGCTTCAGGATGCCGATCCAGGCATAGACGCGGATCAGGAACGAGGTCCAGAACGGTAGGATGACCAGCATGACCAGCGTCGGCCGCAGCATCGTCGGCGCGCGGGCCATGGCGAGAGCCATCGGATAACCGATCAGCAGCAGAAGGAAGGTCGAGATCACGGCGATGCGCAGCGAAGACAGGTAGGCTTCGATGTAGAGCGGGTCGTCAGTCAGGAAGAGGTAATTGTCGAAGTCGAGTTCCGAGACGAAATCACTGATCGCGCCGAACCCGTCAAAGAGCGGCGTATAGGGCGGCATGGCGATCGCCGTCTCGGAGAGCGAAATCTTGAAGATGATCAGGAAGGGCGCGACGAAGAACAGCAGCAACCAGACATAGGGAACCGCGACCACCAGCCAGCGGGCGGGATTGGGTTTGTTGGCGGGGTGGGTTTCGGAAACGCTTGCCATCTCCTTGTCCCCCGCTCAACGCGTCAACACGAGGCCGGCATCGCGCGGCCAGGTGAGCCAGACCATGTCGCCGAAGGTGATCGGCCTATCGACGAGGCGGGAAACGTTGGCTTGCGCCGCGCGCACCACCCGGCCATCCGCGAGCCTCACCAGGAAAACCGAAAAGTCGCCCAGATAACCGATGTCCCAGACTTCGCCGTAGACCGCATTGACCGAGGTGTCCGCCGGCTGGTCGGGCGAGATGCGGACTTTTTCCGGCCGCACTGCAAAAGCGACCTTGTCGCCCACGACCGCCTGGCATTCCTGCTCGACCGATACCGCTATACCTTCGCAATCGATCCTGACCGTGCCCGGCGCGCCGAGTGCGCTGTCGGTCGAAGCGACCGTACCTTCGAGGATATTGATGTCGCCGATGAAATCCGCGACGTAGCGGCTGTTCGGCGCTTCGTAGATCTCGGCCGGCGTCGCCACCTGCATGATCAGGCCCTTGTCCATGACCGCGATGCGGTCGGACACCGTCATCGCCTCTTCCTGGTCGTGGGTGACGATCAGGAATGTCAGGCCCAGCTTGGTCTGGAGGTCCATAAGCTCGAACTGCGTCTCTTCGCGCAGCTTCTTGTCGAGCGCACCGAGCGGCTCGTCGAGCAGCAGCACCTTGGGGCGTTTGGCGAGAGAACGGGCGAGTGCGACGCGCTGGCGCTGGCCGCCGGACAGCTGGTTCGGCTTGCGTTTGGCGAACTGCTCCAGCTTGACGAGCTTCAGCATTTCCTCGACGCGGGTGGCGATCTCGCCCTTCGGCAGATTGTCCTGCTCCAACCCGAAGGCGATGTTCTTTTCGACCGTCATGTGGGGGAAGAGCGCATAGGACTGGAACATCATGTTGGTCGGCCGGCGATAGGGCGGCACGCCGGAAATATCCTTGCCCTGCAGCAGGATGCGGCCTTCGGTCGGCTCCTCGAAGCCGGCGAGCATGCGCATCAGCGTCGTCTTGCCGCAACCGGACGGCCCGAGCAGCGAGAAGAACTCCCGCTCGTAGATATCGAGCGTCAGGTTGTCGACGGCGGTGAAGGTGCCGAACCGTTTGGTGATGTTTTCGAAACGAATGAACGGAACCGCCGAAGGATCGGTCCAGGGAGAAAATTTTCGCTTAACCGGTCCAAGAGATTTCGCCATGCCCTTACCCCATTTCGCCCGATTGCTGCTGCCTCAAAAGTAATCGGGGCAGACGTTTCCGCCTGCCCCGCCCTTGATCAGCTACCGGTCTTGATCTGCGTCCAGACCCGGTTCAGGACCCGCTGCTCGCGCGGGCCGTATGGCGAAATGGTGAAGAGTTTCTTGACCACGTCTTCCGGCGGATAGACGGAAGGATTTTCCAGGACTTCCTTGTCGAGGAACTTCTGCGAAGCCAGGTTGCCGTTGGCGTATTGAACGAAGTTCGAAGCCTTGGCGATGACTTCCGGCTTCATCAGGTAGTTGATGAAGGCATGTGCTTCGGCGACATGCTTCGCGTCCGCCGGGATCGCGAGGTTGTCGAACCACATATATGTGCCTTCCTTGGGGATGATGAACTCGATGTTGACGCCGTTCTTGGCTTCCTCGGCGCGGGTCTTGGCCTGCAGCACGTCGCCCGACCAGCCGATCGTGATGCAGCTGTCGCCATTGGCAAGGTCATCGATATAGGCGGACGAATTGAAGGTCTTCACCGACTTGCGAATTTTCGAGTAGACGGCGCCGCCGGCTTCCAGGTCCTTGGTGTCCTTGCTGTCAGGGTTCTTGCCGAGATAGTTCAGCGCTATCGCGAAGGTCTCGTCGGATGCGTCGAGGATGTTGATGCCGCAGGACTTCAGCTTGGCAGCGTTTTCCGGCTTGAAGAGAACATTCCAGCTATCGATCGGAACATTGCCGAGTGCCGCCTTCACCTTGTCGACGTTATAACCGATGCCGGTCGTGCCCCACATGTAGTTGACGGCATATTGGTTGCCGGGATCGTATTTTGCCAGACGCTCGGAAACCACCGGCCACACGTTGGAGAGGTTCGGCAGTTTCGACTTGTCGAGCTTCTGGAAAACCTTGGCCTGGATCTGGCGGGCGAGGAACGGGCCGGTTGGCACGACGACATCATAACCGGAACCGCCGGCGAGAAGCTTGGTCTCCAGCATCTCGTTGCTGTCGAACACGTCGTAGATGACCTTGATGCCGGTCTCCTTGGTGAAATCCGTCAGGATCGACTCATCGATATAGTCCGACCAGTTGTAGACGCGGACTTCGCGCTCCTGGGCCAAGGCAGCCGTCGCGGCGAAGGCCGCGGCGGCAACTGCGGCAGCAAGACTGAGCAAATGACTTTTCATGATCTCTCCTGTTCCAGTTTTTGTCTGCGTGATCGTAAAATCGCGCCTAATTCCCTTATATTTTTCGCGAGAGTAAAAAGTAATTTTACACCCCACAAGGGGGAATGTGCGCCGCCGCAAAACTCATTGGAAATCGAAGGCGCTGAGGCCGGTCACCATTTCATCTAGGCCAAGCGGTCTAGTCACCGGCGGCTCGGCCCGGGAGAGGCAGCCCTGTCTTTCGCAAAGCCGACAGGCGGTGCCGACAAGCACCGTGGCCGCCCTCCCCGGCAGCGCCTCGCCATAGACGGTGTCGCCTACGCTCGACAGATCGCAGCCGAGAAGGATCGCGGTGCGCCGGATCCGCTCTCCGAACCCCGCCTGGGGGCCTTCGAGCGTCCTCGACAATGTCAGGAACATGCCCCCATCCGGCATTTCTACCCTATCGACGAGAACCTGACCCGGCTGGAGGAAGGCGGAATGCAGCCCAAGCTTCGGACAGAGCCCGCCGAAGCGTGCCTGCGGGAACCCTTGAGCGCCGGCGCGGCGGATCACGTTGCCGGCGTGGTCGAGTTCCATCAGAAAAAACGGGATGCCCGGCGCGCCGGTCCGCGCGAGCGACGTCAGGCGATTGGCAGCCTGCTCGAACGACACATCGAAGCGCGAGCGCAATACGTCAAGATCGTATCGGGCACGCTGGGCTGCTGCGAGAAAAGCCCCGTAAGGCATCATCAGCGCATGGGCGGCATAACGGGCAAGTTCGAAGCGGCCGATGCGCCGCGCCTCGTTGGTGGAGAGGGCGAGGTCTGCGAGTTCGGCGGCGATCTCCTGGCCCAGCGCCAGAAGCGCCACTTCCATGGCAAGCTCGCGGGTCCGGTCGAAGGGCGACAGCCGTTCCGACAGGAAGAGCCGCATGGAATGTCGGTCGTAACGCCGACGCAGGTTCGGCATCGCGTGGACGGGCAGCGTGCGCACCACGATGCCATGTTCGTTCTTCGCCCAGGCCTTCAAGGCGCCCGGCAGTTCGTCGCCTGTCCCGAGCCGGGCCGCGAAGGTTTCGGCGGCATCCTCGATGCGCGCGAAAAAATTGGGGCGGCGCTCCAGCGTCTCGCGCACCTCGTCGATCGGCAGGCGCGTGCCGGCAATAGAGGTCTCGTGCCCCTCGCGGGCAAGGAGGTCGGCGAGATCGGAAAGCCTGGCTGCCTGCTCGCGATAGGCGCGATAAAGCTTCATCAGCCCGAGCGCCGCGTTGGGAGCCGCCTCCGCCACCTCTATGATTTCCTGGTCGCCGGGGATTTCACCCGCCAGCAGCGGATCGGCGAACACTTCGCGTAGCCGCCCCGCAAGACCACCGCCCTCGCCTTGCAGCGCATCGAGATCGACCTTGTAGACGGAGGCGAGCTTCAAGAGGAGCTGGACGGTGAGAGGTCGCTGGTTACGCTCGATGAGATTGAGGTAGGAAGGCGAAATGCCGAGAGCCTCGGCCATGGCCGTCTGGGTGAGCCCAAGCCCCAATCGCACCCGCCGCACCCGCGGGCCGGCAAAAATCTTTCGCTCTGCCATTTGTCACCCTTTTTACAAAATCGGGAAGTCCGTCGGCTTTACTATTTTTACATTTTCACAGAAGCCGTTGTGAAAGACAAGACATCCTAACCCCTTTCCAGGCGCCAATCTGGCATCTTTTCTGGCAGTGCAGCATTCAATTCTGTAAATATAGTCACATCAAAACCGCATCGAGCGGCCGACGAATTTACATAGGAGGAATGCAATGACAGATTTTTACACGCTGGTTCCCGGTGCCCAGAAAGGTCGTTTCGAGGGGATCGAGCGTCCCTATTCCGCAGACGACGTCAAGCGGTTGCGGGGCTCGGCGGAGATCCGTTATTCGCTCGCCGAAATGGGTGCCAACCGGCTGTGGTCGCTGCTGCATAGCGAAGACTTCGTCAACGCGCTTGGCGCCATGACCGGCAACCAGGCCATGCAGCAGGTCCGGGCCGGGCTGAAGGCGATCTACCTGTCGGGCTGGCAGGTCGCAGCCGATGCCAATACCGCTTCCGCCATGTATCCGGACCAGTCGCTCTATCCGGCCAATGCGGCGCCAGAACTGGCGCGGCGCATCAACCGGACGCTGCAGCGCGCCGACCAGATCGAGACCGCCGAGGGCAAGGGCCTTTCCGTCGATACCTGGTTCGCGCCGATCGTCGCGGACGCGGAAGCCGGGTTTGGTGGTCCGCTCAACGCCTTCGAGATCATGAAGGCGTTCATCGAGGCGGGTGCGGCGGGCGTCCATTACGAGGACCAGCTCGCATCTGAAAAGAAGTGCGGCCATCTCGGCGGCAAGGTGCTGATCCCGACCGCCGCGCATATCCGCAACCTGACGGCCGCGCGACTTGCCGCCGACGTCATGGGCACGCCGACTCTGGTGATCGCCCGCACCGATGCGGAAGCGGCAAAGCTGCTCACCTCGGATATCGACGAGCGCGACCAGCCCTTCGTCGACTACGATGCCGGGCGCACGGTCGAGGGCTTCTATCGGGTGAAGAACGGGCTCGAACCCTGCATCGCCCGCGCCGTCGCCTACGCACCCTATTGCGATCTCATCTGGTGCGAAACCTCCAAGCCGGACCTCGAGCAGGCCCGCCGGTTCGCGGAGGGGGTCCACAAGGTGCATCCCGGCAAGATGCTCGCCTATAACTGCTCGCCGTCGTTCAACTGGAAAAAGAACCTCGACGACGCGACGATCGCCAAGTTCCAGCGGGAACTGGGTGCGATGGGCTACAAGTTCCAGTTCATCACGCTCGCCGGTTTCCACCAGCTGAATTTCGGCATGTTCGAGCTCGCCCGTGGCTACAAGGACCGCCAGATGGCAGCCTATTCGGAGCTGCAGGAGGCGGAGTTCGCCGCCGAGATCAACGGCTACACCGCCACGAAACACCAGCGCGAGGTCGGCACCGGCTATTTCGACGCCGTCTCCGTCGCCATCACCGGCGGACTTTCGTCCACCACCGCGATGAAGGAATCGACCGAGCACGACCAGTTCAGGCCTGCCGCGGAATAGCTCCAAGAACTCATCACCAAGAGGAGAACCGACATGAACATCCAGACCCACGTCAAGGAACGCGCCGAAGAGCAGTCAAGCGCCATGACGCCTGACCAGCAGGCGGCGATCCGCACGCTTGCCAACGACCTGCATCGCCTCAACCATGCGATCATGAAGGCGGTCGAGGCCGGGGTTTCGGTGGAGCTCGTCCGCTCCGCCCGGCATCACGGCGGTGACGGCCACTGGGGCGACTTGATGATCCCGGTCATCGTCACCAATCGGGTGCAGTGACCGGAAGACAGGTCTAAGGCTGGCGGCCCGCAAATAGCGGGCCGTGCCCTCGGACGAACTTCACCATCCGATCGACCACCGTGCGGATATCCCGGCGGTGGCGGTCGTCGTTGTTCATGACGATCCACTGGGAGTGCCGGAGGTTCTCGATCTCTCCGCCGACCCGCTCCAGCCGCATGTCCTGGTCGCCGACGAAACAGGGAAGGACTGCGGTTCCGGCACCGCCCAGCGCCAAGTCGCGCAGGGAGCGCGGGCGGTTGACGGTGACCGCCACCTGCGCCGCCCGTTCCTGATGCGGCCAACGCAGATAGGCGGAAATCGCGTCCTCCCCCGAGACCGCAAGCCAGCGGTCGGCAACCGAGGGGTGGGCGTTGCGGGCACGATAGGCCGCATAGGCGACCTCGCCGAGCCTGGTCGCAGCCAGGTTCGGCTCCTCCGGCTCGAAGGCGCGGATGCCGATGTCGCTTTCCCGGTGCGCCAGGCTCGCGCGCCGTTCGGCAACGTAGAAATCGAGGCGGAAGTCATCGCGCTCCGTGCGGATAAGCGAGAGATTGCGGGTGAACATCCAGGCAAGCCAGGTGCCACAGGCAACCCGCACCAGCGTCGAGCCGGCGCCCTCCCGTTTCCAGCTCTCGATGCGGCGGGCAGCGCCTTCCATCTCCATAATCTGGGCAAACAAGGCAGATCCGTCGGCCGTCAGCTGATAACCGGTACGGCTGCGCAAAAACAACGGACGCCCGACGGCCTCTTCCAGATCGAGCATCCGCCGGCCAATCGTCGCGGGGCTCAATCCGGTCGTGCCGGCAGCACCTGACAGCCCGCCGAGGCGGGCCACCTGCATAAAAAGTTCGTAGGCGTCCCAATTGACGTTTTTCATGCGTGAAAGACATAACGGGAATCTGGCGGTACAAGAAGCAGTTTTTGAGGTTTAATAAAGGGGACGATTTCCACAAACGGAGGAATTCCGATGTATGAGAACATCGTCGCAGCCGCCTTTTCGTACCTCTTCCGAACAAATCCCGTCCGTCGCGATATCGCAGCGGAGAACGATTTCTACGAACGTTACGCCCAACCCTACCCGCGCTGGTTCGTCAGCCTGCAGCGGTTGACGGACAGACGTAAAACGACAACGGGCGGCATCGCTGCCGCCCATGAGATTGGTTCCAGTCTATCCGGTGGCGCGGGCGAAGGCCAAAACTCCGACTGCTCCTGCCTTAGGCAATATTACCGGACGGTGCCGGTGCGGTGTGGCACCCCACTTTCCGCAGCGCCCGGCTCGCCATCACGTTGACATCGGCAGATATTATGCCGCGCGAGAATAACCCGAGCGGCGACTGTTCGCGTCGATGCGGAACTGCTCCACCAGTTCAAGCAGGGCATCCGCCTCGCTTGCGAGACGTCGGCTTGCCTCCGTCGTCTCGCCGACCATCGCGCCGTTCTGCTGGGTCATCTGGTCCATGCGGTTGACGGAGTTGTTGATGTCCTGCAATGCCGCCGATTGATCCTGGCTGGCTGTCGCGATCATTTCCACATGCTGGCTGACGCCGGTGATCTGCTGGCTGATCGCAGCCAGCACTTCGCCCGCCTGCTGCACCAGGCCGGCACCGGAGCTGACCTCCTGACTCGACTGGGTGATCAGATCCTTGATCTCCTTGGCGGCGCCGGCGGAACGCTGCGCCAGTTCGCGAACTTCCTGCGCTACGACCGCAAATCCCTTGCCGGCCTCACCGGCACGAGCTGCCTCGATGCCGGCGTTGAGCGCCAGAAGGTTGGTCTGGAAAGCGATGTCGTCGATCACTTCGATGATCAACTCGATCTTGCCGGAAGCCTCCTCGATACGTCCCATGGCGGCAACCGCGTTGCTCACCACCGTGCCGGAGCTGTCGGCACTCTTCTTGGTGATCGCGACTGCCCGGTCGGCCTCGCGGGCGCGCTCGGCCGAGGAACGGACCGTCGCAGTGATCTCGTCAACCGCGGCGGCCGTCTCCTCGAGAGACGCCGCCTGGGTTTCGGTACGGCGCGAAAGTTCGGTCGAGGAATGGCTGAGATCGGCACTGCTTTTCTGGATGGAGAGCGTGCTTTCGCGGATGTGGGAAAGCGTGTCGCGCAGCCGGACGATGGAGCCGTTGAAGTCTGTGCGGAGCTGCTCCAACCGGCCGGAATACTGTGTCTCGATCGTGCTCGACAGGTCGCCCTGAGCCAGGCGGGCCAAAGCTGCACCCAGTTCGCTGACTGCGGTATCGATCTCGCGGTCGACACGTTGCTTTTCGGCGTCGTTGCGACGGCGTTCGGCCTCCGTTTCGGCGCGATCCTCGGCGCTGCGGCTCTCGAGCCGTTGTTTCTCGTGCGCCGCTTCCCGGAAGACTTCCAGGGCGCGAGCGATATTGCCGAATTCGTTGCGGCGTTCGACATAGGGGATTTCGTTTGCGTCATTGCCTTGGGCAAGCGCATGCACGACACCGGTCAGCACTCCGAGCGGCCGCAGCAACATTCGAAGCGCGAACAGGCTCGCGATGCCGACGACGAGAAGAGCGCCAAGCGACGTGCCGATGACGATATAACCCGCGGTAGCGATATGGGCGAAATAAACTTCCATCGGGATGCCGATGAAAAGCAGGCCGGTGACACCGTTCGAGGCATTGGTGATGGGGAAATACCCCGTCATGAAATCCTTGCCGAACAGGACAGCCGGCCCGAAATAAGCTTCCCCGCGCCCCAGGAACGGCTGCGCCGGATGCTCCGCCGCAAGCTTGGTACCGACCGCTCGCTCGCCCTTTTCCGTCTTCACATTGGTCGATACCCGGACGTAGTCGGTGCCCTTCTTTTCGAACAGGGTCGCGACACCGCCAATGGCGGATGCCGTGCGATCGACGAGGTCATGGTCTTTTACCGCCCCCTGGGCCTGACTGACACGGATGACCACCCCGTCACGGATCTCGGTTTTGGCGCCATCCAGTTGCAGATCGTAAAGCAGGCTCATGGTGCGTATCGCCTTGCGGGCATCGGCCTTCGCAGTCTCCATGATATCGCCGCGCAGGTAGGTATAGGTGAGGCCGCCCACCGCTATCACCGCAACGAAGATCATGAAGAGGCAAAGGAGAACGATCCGCGAAACCACGGATGACGGCAGGATTTTGTTCATTAAGGCCAGCTTCCCCGCAAAATTATGAACTGGCCAAGTATCACCGGCGGAAGTGAAAATTTACTAAATTTGAATGTAGTAAGTTAAAGACGCCGCTGAGGCGCGGAGCTGACGCAAACCCAAGCTCGGGAATGCGCGAAAATAAGCTAGGCCAGCGCTCCTCGAGCGTGACTAAAGACCGCTGCCGTTCAGGCACGCGGTGAAATCGAAGAGCGGAAACTCTTAGAAAAAGAACGTCGGAAGCGCGAGGAGCGCGGCCGTTGCTCCGATGGCGATCGCGAGAAAACGCAGGCGAATGAGCTTCTGGTTATCCTGAACCTTAGCGATTGCTATTGCGCGGGCACGGCTGGGTCTCTGCATGGAAACGGGCACTCCAAGGCAAGTTGCTCTGGCGCTCCAGCCGCCACCGGCAGGAAGCGCATGCCCGCCTTAAACCACAGGATTTGGCTGGCATTAAGGCAGGATGGCGCGCTCACATTAACAAGTGCTGAATCAACCTATACTACAATGCCTCCCCACAAACATGGCCCGAAGCCCAGGCCCATTGGAAATTATAGCCGCCGAGCCAACCGGTCACATCCACGCATTCGCCGATGAAATAAAGGCCGGGCACCGCCTTTGCCTGCATGGTCTTCGAATCCAGTTCGCAGGTGTCGATGCCGCCGAGCGTCACCTCAGCCGTCCGGTAACCTTCCGAGCCGGCGGGCCGGATGGCCCAGGCCTGGATGGAGGCAGCCAGGCCCTCGACCACCTTGTCGGGAAGATCGGCGAGATGCCCCGTCAGGCCGCGGTTTTCGACGAAGAACTGAGCCAGCCGTTTCGGCAACACCTCCGCCAGCACCGTCTGCGCCGCCTGGCGACCGTTGGCCTTGCGGGCGGTCTTGAGGACTGCTGCGATATCGAGATCGGGGTCGATGGAGAGCGTCACGTCGTCACCTTCCCGCCAGTATGACGAGATCTGCAGGATCGACGGGCCGCTCAAGCCTCTATGCGTAAAGAGCAGAGCCTCGCGAAAGACCGTCTTGCCGTGGCGGACTTCGGCCGGCACCGCGATGCCGGAGAGCGGCGAGAGCTTTTCGAGCAGGCTCGGATCGAGCGTCAGCGGCACGAGCGCCGGCCGCGTCTCGACGATCTTCAGGCCGAATTGCCGGGCAATGTCGTAGGCGAAGCCGGTAGCGCCCATCTTGGGGATCGATTTGCCGCCGGTCGCGACCACCAGGGATCCAGTCTCCACCGGTCCATCTGAGGTGCCGATGCGGAAACCCTCGGGCGCCTTTTCGATCGAGGTAATCTGCTTCTGCAGTTCGAGCGTAACGTTCGCCGCCTTCATCGCCGACAGCAGCATGCGGATGATGTCCTTGGCGCTGTCGTCGCAGAAGAGCTGGCCAAGTGTCTTTTCGTGCCAGGCGATGCCGTGACGCTCCACCATGTCGAGAAAATCGCGCGGGGTGTAGCGGGCGAGCGCCGACTTGGCGAAATGCGGATTGGCGGAGAGATAGTTTTTCGCCGTTGCATGGATATTGGTGAAATTGCAGCGGCCGCCGCCGGAGATGCGGATCTTTTCGCCCGGCGCCTTGGCATGGTCGAGCACCAGAACCGAACGGCCGCGCGCGCCGGCGCGGATGGCGCACATCATGCCCGCCCCGCCGGCGCCCAGGACCACCACGTCGTATTTCCGCGTCACCGCATTCTCCTTGTTTCGATATCTGCTGTTTTCGATCGGCAACTCAAAGTCAATGGCATCTCCCTCTCGCCATTCGCCAATCCGTGGTTATGATGGAACATCCGATTAACCCCACCCCGATGTGTCATGCCGCGCAAAAAAACCGCCCCCGCCCTCGCAACCGGCACCGTGGCGAAGGCCGCAACTGCCCAGCCGACGCTCACTTCGCTCAGAGGGGTCGCGGACTGGCGGGAGGCCGCCGCCTGGCTTCGGGCGCGCGGGATCGAGGACATCGAGTGCATCACGCCCGATCTCGCCGGCGTACCGCGCGGCAAGATGATGCCCTCTTCGAAGTTCACCTCGAATACCTCGCTGGCGCTGCCGTCCGCCCTCTACCGGCACACGATTTCCGGCGAGTATCCGGAAGAGACCGGCACATTCCGCTATGAGCCGCGCGACAGCGACCTGAAGCTGGTGCCGGATCTTTCGACCCTTGCGGTGGTGCCCTGGGAGACCGACCCGACCGCGCAGGTAATCTGCGACATCGTTGATACCGAGGGCAAGGCGGTCCCCTATACGCCGCGCAACGTGCTGAAGAACATCCTCAAGCTCTATGAGGAGCGCGGCTGGAAGCCGGTCGTGGCGCCGGAAATCGAATTCTACCTCGTCGCCAAGAACGACGATCCGGACTATCCGCTGCACCCGCCGAAAGGCCGGTCAGGCCGCTCCATCCTCGGCGGCCAGGGTTATTCGATCGCCGGCATCAACGAATTCGACGAGCTGATCGACGACATCTACCATTTTTCGGAAAAGCAGGGCCTCGAGATCGATACGCTGATCCACGAGGAAGGCCCGGCGCAGCTCGAGATCAACCTGCGCCATGGCGACCCGATCGAACTCGCCGACCAGGTGTTCATGTTCAAGCGCACCATCCGCGAGGCGGCCATGAAACACGGCATCTACGCCACGTTCATGGCCAAGCCGATGCAGGGCCAGGCGGGTTCGGCAATGCACATCCATCAGTCGGTGGTCGACATCAAGACCGGCAAGAATGTCTTCTCGAACCCGGACGGCTCGGCTTCCAAGGAATTTTTCCACTTCATCGGCGGCATGCAGACCTATGTGCCGAAGACACTCGCGATGATGGCGCCCTATGTGAACTCCTACCGCCGCCTGACGCCCGACATGTCGGCGCCGGTCAACAATGCCTGGGGTTACGACAACCGGACCACCGCCTTCCGCGTGCCGGTATCGGATGCCAATGCCCGCCGCGTCGAAAACCGCCTGCCGAGCTCCGACGCCAATCCCTATCTGGCGCTCGCGGCCTCGCTCGGCTGCGGCCTGCTCGGCATCATGAACGCGATAGAGCCGGGACCGCCGACCGAGGATACCGCCAACGAGGGATCGATCGAACTGCCCCGCGGCCTGCTCGAAGCCGTGTCGCTGCTCGAATCCGATCCGGCGCTCGCCGGCGTCTTCAGCGCGGAGTTCATCGGCCTCTATGCCGGCGTCAAGCGCGGCGAGTTCGAGACCTTCATGCAGGTGATCAGCCCCTGGGAGCGGGAATTCCTGCTTCTCAACGTGTGAGGGCTGCTTCTTGGATGAATGGCAGAGCCCGATCGCGCCGGGAATTTCCTGGTATCAGGCAACAATCCGCGAGCGGCCGACCTATCCGGCGCTCGACGGGTCGAAATCCGTGGACGTGGCAATCATCGGCGGCGGATATACCGGCCTGCAGGCGGCTTACAACCTCGCAAAGGCCGGTATCTCCGTCGCACTGATCGAGGCCAGCCGGTTCGGCGACGGCGCGTCCGGCCGCAATGGCGGACAGATGGGCACCGGACAGCGCTGGTGGCCGGAAGATCTCGAAAAGGAGGTCGGCTACGAGCGCTCGAAGGCATTGTTCGACATGGCCGAGAACGCCAAGCGACATCTCCTCGACTTTGCCGAGGCCCACGGCATCAACATGGACTACATGCCGGGGCAGATGAACGTCTGCCACAAACGCGGCCACGAGAAGGAATACCAGGCGACCGCCGAGATCGCGGCGGAGCGCTACGGTTATCCGCACCTCTCGTTCATGGACGGCCAGGAGACCGCCGAGCGGCTCGGCACGAAAGACTATTATTGCGGCGTGCGCGATACCGGCACCGGCCATATCCATCCGCTGAAGCTGCTGGTCGGGCTTGCCCGCGTGGCGCAGGCGGCCGGCGCCCAGATTTTTGAGATGACACCGGCCACGGCGATCGAGAAGACGAGAAACGGACCCGGCGGCAAGATCCTGGTCCGGACGCCCAAGGGTCCGCTGACTGCCGACCGGGTTCTGATCGCCACCAATGCCTATATCGGCAATCTCGAACCGGTCACCGCTGCGCATATCATGCCGATCGGCTCCTTCATCGCCGCGACCGCACCGATCGACGATTTTCCCGGTGTCCTCCCCGGTGGCGAGGCCGTCGCTGATTCGCGGTTCGTGGTGCGTTATTTCCGCAAGAGCCGGGACAACCGGCTGCTGTTCGGCGGCCGCGAGGTCTATACCTCAAGCAACCCGGCAGACACGGCGAACGCCATCCGCAGGCAGATCGTCGATACCTATCCGGCACTGAAAGACGTTGAAATCACCCATGCCTGGGGCGGAAATGTCGGCATCACCATGCCGCGCCAGCCTTTCGTGCGCGAAGTCATGCCCGGCGTCACGTCGATCGGCGGTTATTCCGGTCATGGCGTGATGCTGTCAAACTATTGTGGCAAACTTTATGCTGATATGGTCGGCGGCAAGGCGACGGATCTCGACCACCTCGCCGCACTCAAAATTCCCGCCTTCCCGGGCGGGCGTCACATGCGGACTCCACTGCTTTTCCTTGCCCTCACGTGGTTTGCGCTGCGCGACAGGCTCTGACAAAGCAAGGTCCGGAACACACTTGAAAAGCCAATTCGGGCTAGCGTTTTTAAATCGATTAGAATAAGTATGCACCCAACCATGCAGGACGAAAGAACAGCGATGAGCAGCCAGATCATCCCAGTTGAAGCCTTTGATTGTATCGTGTTCGGCGGTACCGGCGACCTTGCGGAACGCAAGCTCCTCCCGGCCCTCTACCACCGGCAGATCGAGGGCCAGTTCACCGAGCCAACCCGCATCATCGGCGCCTCGCGCAGCGCGCTTTCGCATGAGGATTATCGCAAGTTCGCCCAGGATGCTTTGAAAGAGCATCTGAAAAAGGGCGAATACGACGAGGCGGAAGTCCAGAAATTCCTCCAGCGGATCTATTACATCTCGGTCGATGCCAAGGCCGAAGGGGGGTGGGCGGAACTCAAGAAGCTGCTCGACGACGGCAAGGAGCGCATCCGCGTCTTCTATCTCGCCGTCGCCCCGGGTATTTTCGGCCCAATCTCTGAAAAGATCCGCGACCACAAGCTGATCACCAAATCGACCCGCATCGTCGTCGAAAAGCCGATCGGCCGCGACCTCGCTTCGGCGCTGCAGCTCAACGACATGATCGGCAAGGCCTTCCACGAAGACCAGATCTTCCGCATCGACCACTATCTCGGCAAGGAGACGGTGCAGAACCTGATGGCATTGCGCTTTGCCAATGCGCTCTATGAGCCGCTGTGGAATGCCGACCATATCGACCACGTGCAGATCACGGTCGCCGAAGCGGTCGGCCTCGAAGGTCGCGCCGGTTATTACGATACGGCCGGCGCGCTGCGCGACATGGTTCAGAACCACATTCTGCAGCTTCTCTGCCTTGTCGCCATGGAAGTGCCCTCCTCCATGAATTCGGAATCGGTGCGCGACGAAAAGCTTAAAGTTCTGCGCGCCCTGAAGCCGATCACCGAGGCCAATTGCGAACAGATGACGGTGCGCGGCCAGTACCGCGCCGGCGCTTCCGCGGGCGGTCCGGTCAAGGGTTATCTCGACGAACTCGAAGGCGGCGTTTCCAACACCGAGACCTTCGTCGCCATCAAGGCCGAGATCGGCAACTGGCGCTGGGCAGGCGTTCCCTTCTACATCCGCACCGGCAAGCGGCTTGCAGCCCGCATGTCCGAGATCGTCATTACCTTCAAGCCGATCCCGCACAATATCTTCGACGCAGCCGCCGGCCGCATTTCGGCCAACCAGTTGATCATCCGCCTGCAGCCGGATGAAGGCGTCAAGCAATCGCTGATGATCAAGGACCCGGGGCCGGGCGGCATGCGGCTGCGCAATGTCTCGCTCGACATGAGCTTCGCGGAAGCCTTTTCGGTGCGCAACCCGGACGCTTATGAGCGCCTGCTCACCGACACGATCCGCTCCAACCAGACGCTGTTCATGCGTCGCGACGAAGTGGAAGCCGCATGGCGCTGGGTCGATCCGATCCTCAAGGGCTGGGAAGCGGCCGGCCAGCAGGTGCAGGGTTATACCGCCGGCACCTGGGGTCCGAGCCAGGCGATCGCTCTCATCGAGCGCGACGGCCGGACATGGCATGAAGGTTAAGGGTCATGACCGCGAACATGCATGAATTTGCCGATGCCGCAGCCCTTGCCGCCAGTCTGGCGGACGAGGTCGCGGCACATCTTGAAACCGCGATCCGCGACCGGGGCACCGCCTCGATCGCGGTCTCGGGCGGCTCGACCCCGAAGAAGTTCTTCGAGGCGCTGGCGACCCGGGATATCGACTGGGGCAAGGTAACCGTGACGCTGGTCGACGAACGGTTCGTGCCGGCAGACAGCCCGCGTTCCAACCATCTGCTGGTGTCGTCGCATCTTCTGAAGGACAAGGCGGTCGCCGCCAAGTTCATACCTCTCTACTATGAAGCGCCGTCGATCGATGAAGCGGCCGTGATCGCGACTGAAAAAACGTCCGGCATCGGCCACCCCTTCGACGTGGTGATCCTCGGCATGGGCGGCGACGGCCATACGGCTTCGTTCTTCCCGCATGGGAATAATCTTGCCCGGGCACTTGATCTTTCCGGCCCCCGCGGCGTTCTGACCATGCAGGCGGAAGGTGCCGGCGAAGAGCGACTGACCTTCTCGCTCGCCAGCCTTTCGGATGCCCGTTTCCTGGCGCTGCATATCGAAGGCCAGAGCAAGAAGGACGTGCTCGAAACGGCAAAGGCCGGCTCGGACGAAACAGACATGCCGATCCGCGCCGTGCTTACCCGCGCCGCATCGCCGCTGCAGATTTTCTGGGCGCCTTAAAGCGCCGACTTTCAACGCGAGCAATCCCGGTGGCTTAGGGCCTTTCCGAAGGTCCTGCCCTCCCAAGCCGGGGTTGAGCACAAGAGGACAAGATCATGGCCGCTCATTCCAGCATCGAGGCAATCACCGCCCGTATCGTCGAACGCTCGAAGCCGCATCGCGAAGCCTATCTCGACCGTGTGCGGCGGGCGGCCACGCGGGGTCCGCACAGATCGACGCTCTCCTGCGGCAATCTCGCCCATGGATTTGCGGTCTGTTCCCCCGCCGAGAAGGACGCGCTCGCAGGAGACGTCGTTGCGAACCTCGGCATCATCACCGCCTATAACGACATGCTCTCGGCGCACCAGCCCTATGAGACCTTCCCGCCGATCATCCGCGAGGCGGCGCGGGAAGCTGGCGGCATTGCCCAGGTCGCCGGTGGCGTGCCGGCCATGTGCGACGGCGTCACCCAGGGGCAACCGGGCATGGAGTTGTCGCTGTTCTCGCGCGACGCGATCGCCATGGCGGCTGGCATCGGCCTGTCGCACAACATGTTCGACGCGGCGGTCTTCCTCGGCATCTGCGATAAGATCGTGCCCGGCCTCGTCATCGCGGCGCTCTCCTTCGGCCATCTGCCCTCTGTCTTCATTCCCGCCGGGCCGATGACCACCGGGCTTCCGAATGACGAGAAGTCACGCATCCGCCAGCTTTATGCGGAGGGCAAGGTCGGCCGCGCCGAACTGCTCGAAGCGGAATCCAAGTCCTATCACGGCCCCGGCACCTGCACGTTCTACGGCACAGCCAATTCCAACCAGATGCTGATGGAGATCATGGGCTTCCATATGCCCGGCGCCTCCTTCGTCAATCCGGGCACGCCGCTGCGCGAAGCACTAACCCGCGAAGCCGCCAAGCGGGCGCTCGCCATCACCGCTCTTGGCAACGAATTCACGCCGGCCGGCGAGATGATCGACGAACGTTCGATCGTCAACGGCGTCGTCGGCCTGCATGCGACCGGCGGTTCGACCAACCACACGCTTCACCTCGTCGCCATGGCGCGCGCCGCCGGCATCCTGCTTACCTGGCAGGATATATCCGAGCTTTCCGATGTCGTGCCGCTGCTTGCCCGCGTCTATCCGAACGGGCTTGCCGACGTGAACCATTTCCATGCCGCCGGCGGCATGGGCTTCCTGATCAAGCAGCTCCTGAAGACCGGCATGGTGCATGACGACGTGCGCACCGTCTTCGGCCATGGGCTCGAAGCTTATACGGTCGAGGCAAAGCTCGACGCCAACGGTCAGGTGACGCGCGAGGCGATCCCGGACCAGAGCGGCGACCTCAAGGTGCTGGCGCCGATCGAAACGCCGTTCCAGTCGAATGGCGGCCTCAAGATGCTCAAGGGCAATCTCGGCAAGGCGGTCATAAAAATCTCCGCAGTCAAGCCGGAGCGGCATATCGTCGAAGCGCCCGCGATCGTCTTCCACGATCAGCAGGGGCTGCAGGACGCGTTCAAGCGCGGCGAATTGAACAGGGATTTCATCGCAGTCGTCCGTTTTCAGGGACCGAAGGCGAACGGCATGCCGGAACTGCACCGCCTCACTCCGCCGCTCGGCGTTCTCCAGGACCGCGGTTTCAAGGTGGCGCTAGTGACCGACGGTCGCATGTCGGGAGCCTCTGGCAAGGTGCCGGCAGCGATCCACATCACCCCGGAAGCCTCGGATGGCGGGCCGATCGCCAAGATCAAGGACGGTGACATGATCCGCCTCGATGCGGTCGCCGGCACGCTGGAAGTGCTGGTGGACGCTGCGGAATTTGGAGCCCGTACCCCCGTCGTCGTCGATCTTTCCGACAACGAGTTCGGCATGGGCCGCGAACTCTTCGCCCCCTTCCGCCGCCATGTCGGCACCGCGGATATGGGTGCCAGCGTGTTTGCATAACCCGTTGGTTGCCGACAGAAACGAAAACGGCGGCCGTGGAGCCGCCGTTTCCATTTCAGGTCTGAACCGGGTTACCAGGAGCGGATATCCAGCGTCCGGTCGCGATGGTTCGGATGGGTCGAGAATACGAAGATGCGGTCCAGTTCCTTCTGCTTGAGCAGCGACAGGAATCGCACTTCGATCGTGTTGTTGGCGTTGGTGCGCATCAGCAGGCAGCCGACCTTGGAAATACGCGCGTCGGGAATGTCGAGATAAAACTGCTTCGGCAGATTATACTGGGTCAGGATGCCGAGAACGGCGCCGCTCATCGAGATCCGGATGACGTCACAGCGGCGCTGCGCCATGTTCATCACGCCATTTTCCGTATATTCGATACGCGCCGCATTCATTGTGTCTTCCATCTTGAACCGGGCTTCCCGGTCGTACATGAAAGACTCTTCCTTGTTCAAAAAATGATTTTTGTTACTTGGAGTCGCACTCACGACATCCCTCCATTGCTTAATGGAAGGAAGCCTAGCCGGCGAAATTTAACAGAGTGTTTTGAAGTCCCAAATCAGAACAACTCCTACTGCATATCGCAAGATCACAGTAAACGGATGGTTACTCCTAGATGCGGTAGGCCTTACCTTCTGCATCGAAAAGGTGCAGTTTCTTGAGGTCTGCTGAGAAGCGCATCGTCTCGCCCTTCTTCACCTGTAGAATGCCGGGGATCTTGGCGATGATCGGCTCCTGATCAGCCAAGCCTTCGATATAAAGCAGCGTCACCTCGCCGAGCGCCTCGATGATTCCGATCTGGCCTTCGAAGAGATAGTCCTCGCCTGAGGCAATCGACAAATCTTCCGGCCGCACTCCGAAACTGGCCGTCTTGCCCTTTTCCGAAGCCGCCGTCGGCACCGGCAGGCGCACCGATTTTCCGCCCTTCAGCGCAACCGTGGTCGTCTCGCCGGTTTCCGTAACCGTGGCCGGGATGATGTTCATAGCCGGCGAGCCGATGAAGCGGGCGACAAAGAGGTTTTGCGGCCGCTCGTAAAGTTCGAGCGGGGCGCCGACCTGTTCGATCCGGCCGGCCGAAAGCACGACGATGCGGTCGGCGAGCGTCATCGCCTCCACCTGGTCGTGCGTCACGTAGACCATCGTCGTGTCCGGCATCGAATCCTTCAGCTTGGCGATCTCGATGCGGGTGGCGACGCGCAATGCCGCGTCGAGATTGGAAAGCGGTTCGTCGAACAGGAAGACCTTCGGATCGCGGCAGATGGCGCGGCCGATGGCGACGCGCTGGCGCTGGCCGCCGGACAGTGCCTTCGGCAGGCGGTCGAGATAGGGAGTGAGCTGGAGGATATCGGCCGCCGCACGCACCCGGCGGTCGATCTCGTCACGGCTTTCCTTGGCGATCCGCATGCCGAAGGCCATGTTGTCGTAGACCGTCATATGCGGATAAAGCGCGTAGGACTGGAAGACCATGGCAATGCCGCGCCGCGACGGCGGCACCTCGTTGACGAGTTGGCCGTCGATGAACATCTCGCCGCCGGTGATGCTTTCGAGCCCGGAGATCATCCGCAGCAGCGTGGACTTGCCGCAGCCTGACGGCCCGACAAACACCACGAATTCGCCTTGGCTGATCTCCAGGTCGATGCCGTGCAGCACCTTCACCTGGCCATAGGCCTTGCGGATATCCTTCAGAACGACACCAGCCATGCTTTCCTCCCCTTTGTCATCGTTACGCGTGATGGGCGAAGAACGCCCCCCAGGCCGGTAGTTCGACACGCCTGCCTTCAAGCCCGCTTTCGAAGCCGTGGCCGGTCAGCACTTCCCAATCGCCGGCCGGCAGCTCGGTTGCCGTTTCCGTCGCGCTCATGTTGAACAGGCAGAGCACCGTCTCGTTTCCGTGTTGGCGTTTGTAGCCGAGAACAGCGCCGTCCTCGGCCAGGAACTCGATGTCACCCTTGGCAAAGGCCGGATGCTGCTTGCGGAAGGCGAGGAAGCGCCGGTACTGCTCGAGCACCGAGGCCGGGTCGCCGTATTGAGCGCCAACGGCCCGAAGCTGATGTTCGACCGGGATCGGCAGCCAGGTTTTCTCCGCTGTGGAGAAGCCAGCCTGCAGCGCCTGGCTGTCCCAGACCATCGGGGTGCGGCAACCGTCGCGGCCCTTGAATTCGGGCCAGAATTGGATGCCGTAGGGATCCTGCAGGTCGGCATAGGCGATGTCGGCCTCGGTCAATCCGAGTTCCTCACCCTGGTAGATGCAGACGGAACCGCGCTGGGACATCAGGATGGCCGACGCCATCTTGGCGTAACTGTCGCGATCGAGAACGTCGTGACCCCATCTACTGACATGGCGTACCACATCGTGGTTGGAAAACGCCCAGCAGGCCCAGCCGTCCGGTGCAGCGATGGAGAACGCTTTCTGCACCTCGGAGACCCGCGCCGGCGTCAGCGGATCAGGCGCCAGGAATTCGAACGCGTAGCACATCTGCATCTTGTCGTTGCCGGACGTGTATTCGCCGACGATTTCCAGACCACGCTGGCTGTCGCCCACTTCGCCGACGGCAGCAATCGCCGGGAACTCGTCGAGCACTGCGCGGAAGCGCCTGAGGAATTCCAGGTTCTCCGGCCGGTTCTTGTCGTAGAGATGCTCCTGGAAATTATAGGGATTCACGGCCGGCGCGGTCGAGGCGTTGCGGCGCGAGGGATCGAGCGCCGGGTTGTCGCGCAGGTCCTTGTCGTGGAAATAGAAGTTGATCGTGTCGAGCCGGAAACCGTCGACGCCGCGTTTCAGCCAGAAGCGGGTCATGTCGAGCAGCGCGTCCTGGACTTCCGGATTGTGCAGATTGAGGTCCGGCTGCGAGGTCAGGAAGTTGTGCATGTAATATTGCATGCGGGTCGGGTCCCAGTGCCAGGCCGACCCGCCGAAGATCGACAACCAGTTGTTGGGCGGCGTGCCGTCCGGCCTGGCGTCGGCCCAGACATACCAGTCGGCCTTGGGATTGAAACGGCTCGACCGGCTTTCGATGAACCAGGCGTGCTGGTCGGAGCTGTGCGACATGACAAGATCGATCATCACCTTGATGCCGAGCCGGTGCGCCTCGGCAATCAGGCCGTCGAAATCCGACAGCGAACCGAACATCGGATCGACGTCCGTGTAGTTCGAGACGTCGTAGCCGAAATCCCGCATCGGCGACGGGAAGAAGGGCGAGATCCAGATGGCGTCTGCGCCGAGCGCTGCCACATGCGGCAGGCGGGCGGTGATGCCCTTCAGATCGCCGATACCATCACCGTTCGAGTCCTGATAGGAGCGCGGGTAAATCTGATAAATAACGGCCCCACGCCACCAGTCCTTGTCCGGTGCTGCGGGGGCTTCTGCTGAAACGCTCATTCAATGTCCTGTTGTCGTTCGATGTTGATCAGCCGCCCTTGACGGAGCCGGCAAGCAGTCCGCGGACGAGATATCGCTGAAGGGCGAAAAAGACGATAATCGGCACAACGATTGTTATGAAGGCCGAAGCTGTCAGGATTTCCCACTTTCCACCCATGGAGCCCAGAAGCGCGTTCAGGGCGCCGGTGAGGACCAGTTGGTCCTTGCCGGTGCCGAGGAAGACCATGGCGACGAGGAGGTCGTTCCATGTCCAGAGGAACTGGAAGATCGAGAAGGACGCGAGCGCCGGGAACGACAGCGGCAGGATGATCTTGACGAAGATTTCGAAATCGCTGGCGCCGTCGACGCGGGCGGATTCGATGATTTCCCGCGGCAGCCCGGAAATGTAGTTGCGCAGAAGATAGATCGCGAGCGGCATGCCGAAAGCGGAATGCGCAAGCCAGATGCCCGCGTAACTGCGAGACGGCACGCCAAAGAAATTGCCGATCTCATTGTACATCTTCAGAAGCGGAATAAGCGACATCTGCAAGGGCACGACGATCAGCCCGACGACCAGGGCGATGATCAGGGCACGGCCGGGAAACTCCATCCACGACAGGGCATAGGCTGCAAAGGCGGCGATCAGGATCGGAATGATCGTTGCGGGAACCGCTACCGTCAGCGAGTTGACGAAGGACTGGCCGATCCCTTGGGAGGTCAGCACCGTGCGGTAATTTTCGGTGGTGAAGGATGGCGGAGTGGCAACGGACAAGTAAACGCGTTTGCCGCGGCCCTCGAACGGCGCATTCTTCGAATAGGTATAACTGCCGTCTTCGTTGATGGTCAGCGTCTCGCCATTGCCGATATCGGCGGGCTGCCCCGCTGTAAATTCCGTCGGAGCGGCAACGCGGGTACCAAAGGCGCGCACGGTGCCGCCCTTCCCTCCCTCGAAGGCCGAACCGGAAATGACGTAGTTCGCGCCTTCCTGCTTGGCTGTCGAAGGCTCGCCGAGGCGTGCGGCACTCGTCTCGGCGGCGCCCGTAAAGGCGGTCCACCAGCCCGAGGCGGTAATCTGGCCCGCTTCCCGGAAGGAGGTGACGAGGATGCCGAGCGTCGGGATCAGCCAGATGATGCAGATGACGAGCACGGAGACGTGGACGATAAGGCGCGGAAGGCCGATACGGCGGAGGCTTGCGGCTGCACTCATCTCAATGGCCTCCCATTTCCTTGTTCGCCTGGCGGATGTTCCAGATCATGATCGGCGTGACGGCGGCCATGATGACCAGCGCGATGACCGCGCTTCGGCCGCTGTCGCCCCCGCCGCGGAACATCCAGTCGAACATCAGGTTTGCGAGAACCATGGTGTTCCACTGGCCGTTGGTCATGGTCAGCACGATATCGAAAACCTTGAGCACAAGAATGGTGATCGTCGTCCAGACGACGGCGATCGTGCCCCAAATCTGCGGCACCATGATCTTCCAGAAGATCTGCCAGCCGCTGGCGCCGTCGATCACCGCCGCCTCGATCGTCTCCTCGGGAATGCCGCGAAGTGCGGCCGACAGGATGACCATGGCAAAGCCCGTCTGGATCCAGATCAGGATCGCCATCAGGAAGAAGTTGTTCCAGAACGGCAGCGAGATCCATACCTGCGGCGAGCCGCCAATGGCCTGCACGATGGCGTTGAGGAGGCCGATCTGCGTTTCTGTGCCGCCGCGATATTCGTAGATGAACTTCCAGATGACCGAAGCGCCGACGAAGGAAATCGCCATCGGCATGAAGATCAGGCTTTTGGCGATATTGCCCCACCAGATGCGGTCGGTCAGAACCGCGATGACGAGGCCGAAGAAGGTACACGCCGCCGGCACCACGGCGAGCCAGAGGATGTTGTTGAAGATGGACTGGCGGAACTGCGCGTCCTGGAGTGCCCAGCGATAATTCGCGAGGCCGACGAAATTGCCGCCCGACCGGTCGTAGAAGGAAAGTATGAAGGTCGCGACGACCGGGTAAACCAGATAGACGACCAGCAGGATCAGCGCCGGGCCGAGGAACAGCCAGGGGCGCACCATGGCGCGGCGGTTGAGATTAACGGAGGCGGCGCGGACATTGTCCACCGGCACGGGAAAGACTGCTTGCAGGATCTTGTCGGAGAGCCAGTAATACAAGGCACAGACGAAAACGCCGGCGATCACGACGCCGACGGCTGAAACGATCTGCGATATCATCCCTCTCCCCTTTTCACCGTATTTGCGTAGCTTTTGCTTGTACCGCGCCGGCGTCCGGCGCGGTCATATTTGAGAACCTATGGGGAAGCTTACTTCAAACCGTCCCATGCCTTCTGGATGTCGGTCCCCACCGTCTTTGCATCCTTGCCGCCGACATAATCGACCATGCCGGTCCAGAACGCTCCGGCGCCGATCTTGCCCGGCATCAGGTCGGAGGCATCGAAGCGGAAGGTCGTGGCGGTGGTCAGGAGTTCGCCCTGTTTCTTCAGCACCTCATTGGCGTAGGTATTCGAATTGGCCTCCTTGAAGGGCGTCAGGAACGATGACTGCGCCATCCAGACCTCGTGGGCGATCGGCGTCTTCAGGAATTCGATGAACGCCTTGGCGGCCGGCGAATCCTTGGTGATTGCGAACATCGTGCCGGCGCCGAGGACCGGCGTTCCAAGCTCCGGCTTCGAAGCGTAGGTGGGCAGGTAGAAGAAGTCGGCATCGGTGCCGAGTTTCGTACCCGGCGGGAAGAAGGACGGCACGAAGGATGCCTGGTGATGCAGGTAGCACTTCGGAGGAATGCCGAAGAGGCCCTTCGGGCTGTCGCGGAAGTCGGTGGAGGAAACGGCAGCAACCCCGCCGCTCACATATTTCGGGTTCTTGGCGAACTTGCCGAATTCATCGATCGCGCCAATGACGGCCGGATCATTGAACTTGACCTCGTTGCTCACCCACTTGTCGTAGACTTCCGGCTTCTGGGTGCGCAGCATCATGTCCTCGACCCAGTCGGTCGCCGGCCAGCCCGTCGCGCCGCCGGAGCCGAGACCGATGCACCACGGAACTCCGCCATCCTTGACGATCTGGTCGCTGAGCTTGATCAGGTCCTCCATGGTTTTCGGAACCTCGTAGCCCGCTTCCTCGAAGTTCTCGGGCACATACCAGACCATGGATTTGAAATCGGCCTTGAAGGGGAAACCGAAATAGGCCTCCTTGCCGTCCTTGCCCTTGTAGGTGCCGTAACGGATCCAGTCCCCGCCCGAGCCATAGTTGGTTTTGACCCAGTCGGAGTTCTCCTGGCCGAGCGAGGTCAGGAACCCCTTGGCGGCAAGATCGGCCAGCAGGCCGGGTTGCGGAATGATGGCGATGTTCGGCGGAGAACCGGCCTGCGTGTCGATGACGATCTGCTGTTCGTAGTTTTCCGACGAGGAATAGCGGCCATTGATGCCGGTCGCGGCATTAAAATAGGCCAGAACGCTGTTGAAGAGCACCTCGTCCTCGCCGCGCCAGGGGCCGAAAAGCGTCAGGCTCTGCCCCTTGAGATTGGCGTGGGCAGCCTTGTAATCCTCATAGCTCTTCCAGTTAAATTTCGAATCCTGGCCGGGCGCGAATTTCAGCTCCTGGGCGACCGCGCCACCGGCAACGAGCGCTGCCAGCGCGGTGCCGATCCAAAATGATGCCTTCATGAAATAACCCTCCCGTTGTCCCGACTTTTGCTACCTTGCCGGGAGTTCACAACACGGGAGAGATTTAACGCTCTTGCGGAGGAGTCAACCCCTTCGCAAGCGACTTGGAACAAATGAAAAAATCCGTTCGCGCAGGATCAGAATCCGGGTGCGGTTTTGCCGGCTGTGCGATAGGCGGCGATCACGGTGTTTGCCATCAGCATGGCGATCGTCATCGGGCCGACGCCGCCCGGAACGGGGGTGATGGCACCAGCGACTTCGGCGGCTTCCGCATAGGCCACATCGCCGACCAGCCGGGTCTTGCCCTCACCCTTGTCGGGAGCAACCACGCGGTTGATACCGACGTCGATCACGGTCGCTCCCGGCTTTACCCAGTCGGCCTTGACCATCTGCGGGCGGCCGACGGCGGCAACCAGGATATCGGCGTTGCGGCATACGGATCCAAGATCCTTCGTCTTGGAATGCGCCATGGTGACGGTCGCGTTGGCAGCCAAGAGCAGCAGCCCCATCGGCTTGCCGAACAGGTTGGAACGGCCGATGACGACAGCGTTGAGGCCGGAAAGATCACGGCCGTGTATACGGTTGACCAGAAGCATAGCGCCGGCCGGGGTGCAGGAAATCAACCCGGTCGCCAGGTCTCCGGTGGCGATCTTGCCGGCGTTCACGACGTGCAGACCATCGACGTCCTTCTCCGGCGAAACCGACAGGATGACCGGCTCGGCGTTAAGGTGCTTCGGCAGCGGGAGCTGGACGAGAATGCCATGGATGGATGGGTCGGAGTTGAGCTCGGCCACCAGCTTTTCAAGCGTTTCCTGGCTGGTGTCCTCGGGCAGGCTATGCTGGATCGATTTGAAACCGCACTGCTTGGCCATCTTGCTCTTGGAATTGACATAGGCGTGGCTGGCCGGATCGTCACCGACGATGACCACCGCAAGGCCCGGTTTCACGCCGGTTTCGTTTTCGAGCGAAGCCGATGCCTCGGTCACCGCCGCGATTACAGATGCTGCCGCCTCCTTACCATCGATCACCACAGCCATGCGCACCTCCCGCTTGAAACGGCCACCAATGTATACATTGAGCATGTTCTCAATTTGCCCATCAACGCCCTATGCTGGTCGCAGACAGCAAATGCAAGCGGATTCGATGTCGCAGGCTTGTTATCCTCGGGAGGCGTTCCGGCGGTCGGAATAGACCTGAACCCGTTCGCGCAACTCCGCCATGTTACGGCGAAGCTCGCGAAGTTCCTCCGCCTTCCGGACCTCCTCCGGCGATGGAACCGGGCGACGAGGTGCGCCATAGGACGGCCCATCGGCAAGACGGCCCGCCATGACGGCGGCGACCAAGAAAGGAAGCTCCGCCTCCGAAGCCGGACGGCGATTGACCATCAGCATTTCGCGGATGTGATCGGCAAGCGGACTGTCGTTGGCCGGCGCCGGATGGCGCGGGCGCCGGGAAGGCTCCGGCTCATAGGTCGGCCGATCGTAAGCCGGGTCCTCGGAGAGGAAATCCTGTTCGTCCAGATGCTCCGCAAGCAAGTCCCGGTCAACAATCAGCGCGGGCTCGTCGGCCTGATCCATTTCGTCGGCGGAGCTCGCGGGCCGCAGCGTGCGGCGCCTCAAAAAGACCAGGGCGACGCCGAGGGAGAATCCGATCAAGGCGCCTACGCCGGAAAGCTCGGCGGATGAGGGACCCATCACGGCCGCGGATGCAGCCACGGCCGGAACGACGACCGAGACTTTGGCCTTCGATGCCTTGGCTTCGGAGCCGTGCAGCGCTTCGAGGTAATTCCGCCGCGCCTCGTCCACGGCAGCTTCGAGAGCCGCAAGCCTTGTTCCGGAGTCGGCTATTTCCTTGTCGTCGGGTTTCTTTGCCTGCCGCGCCTTGAGCTCCGCCAGATGTTTGGCTGCCGCGGCCTCTTGCTGACGAAGTGAGCTTCCGAGCTGCTTCAGCGCGTCCTGAATGTCGTTTTTCACATCCGCCAGCGCTGCCTGAGCCGCAGCAAGCCGTGGATGACGCGGGCCGAGATCGCTCGAAAGCTGGTCAACGGCAAGCTTTGCCTCGACATGCCTCTGCCGCTGATAATCGAGGCCGGTATATTCGAGACTGTCCGGCAGGGGCTTGTTCAGCACGTCCGAAAGCTTCATGGCGGACGCCTGTGCCGCCTTCTGCTTCAGCTCGCCCAACTGCGCCGTCACCTCGTTTATCTCTGCCGCGAGCTGCTGTCCCTCGCCCTCGGTCCGGCGCAGTTCGGCGAGCTTCTGCGCGTCGGTCTCGGCGATGAAGCCGGAAAGAGCGGCCTGCGCATGTTCGAGCGTCTGGCGCAGCTTCTCCACGACCGGTGCGGAAGATTTCGTACCTGAGAAGGCAATTTCATCGTGAAAAGTGTCGCCGAGCATGTTGGCGATGCGAGCCGCCTCTTCCGGCTCTCCCGCCGTGACGGAGATCGCAAGCTGGCCGGCGCGGCGGTCGTAGCTCGTTACGATCGCCTGAGAAAGTCGCTCGCGCAGCCGGTTCTCGGCCTCGGACACCGTCATCGCCTCACCGGAGACGATATCGGACACGATCCTGACGACGCTCGGGCGGTCGACCGAAAACTCGCTGTCACGGCCAAGATTCAGCGCGCGGATGACGTTGTCGAGGTTGGTCCTGGAGCGGAGCGCGGCAGCAGCCGTATTGATCGAGCCTTCGCTCGCCGCTTCGACCTTCAGTCGGGTCTCGGCGCTGAACTGATGCGGAACCGTCTCGACGAACAGCAGCGGCAAAAGAGCGCCGATCACCGTGAGGGCGCCGACCTTGAGGGCGGTGGATCGCAGTCCGGCGAACACGGAACCGTTGCCGGCGAGCAGTGCTGCCGGGTCAGGGTTTCGGTCGTCTTCGATTTTCACCGACTGATACATGGGATGACCGCGCTAATCTGAGACCGCCGGCATCCCGCGGGCAGTCCTCTGATTAAGGCAGTCTAAAATTTCATGGCAAAGAAAAGGTTAACCCGTCAGGCGAAAGACGGGAGCTGCGACGAGACTGCCGCCGTGGGCAGCATGCGTGCCGATCTGCCATCGATGAAGCCGGAGAGCCCGGTCCCGGTCATGACCACCAATGCGGTGCGGACCGAAGCAAGCCGGCGTTCGATCCGCCGTTCCTGGGCAAGGCTCGCCGCATCGACGAGGATAAGATCGAAACCCTGCGAGATATCCTCGTCGAGCGCGACCACCGCCACGTCATGCCAGGGCGCGTGGCGGGCAAAATGCTCGCGCAGCGCCTCGGTGCGACCGCTATCTTCGCCGACTATGCCGATGCGATGGCGCTTTTCCAGAAAACTCAAAAGGGCCGGCACGAAGGTTTTGGCCGAGAAGCGCACCGGCGCCGGTTTTTCATGACGCGCTTTGGCGAGGATACCGAAAGCGCGTCCGCCACCCGGCAGAAGCACCCTACGGCCCAACTGATTGCGATAGGCAGGATCGACCATCTGGCGCAAGGCCGTCCGCCCGTCCAGGAAACCGAGCGTGGTACGGTTGCCGCGCAGCGCGATGAGGCTCTCCACGAGGCCGAGCGCGGCATTCCATCCGAGATCGCATACGCGTTGGCCGACCAGGGTCCGGGCCGACGCGGATGCCAGGAAGTCTCCGGATGCGTTCATCGATACACTCCCATGGGGCAAGACCAACTCGTCCCCAAGGTCTAACAGCGCGCTCTGAAATCGCCTTTAAATCGATTGGTAAAATGCGAGCCATCGCCATATTTCCGAGGCTCCTGCAACAAAAAGGCCGACCATCAAGGCCGGCCGGTATTCGCTGTATCGACGCCGGGGCGGTCGTCAGTGGCCGGTCGTGGGCGACGCTTTCGGATCTTCGATCTTCACGCCCTCGACAATCTTCTTGCCCGGGTTCGGGTTCTTGTTGCCGCGCGATGCGTTGTTACGGATGTCTTCCTTGGAGAGGTAGTCGAGCTGTTCGACCAGGACCTCCGCCACCAGTCCATCGCCGAGCTTCTTGTTGAAGTTGTCCTTGATGCTGGTGCGGAATTCTTCGAGGTTGAACGCGCCGGGCTTGCTGAGATCGACCATCTGGTTGCCGATCAGCAGCGTGAAAAGCTGGTCCGTCGTCAGTTCGGTGATCGGCAGCTTGGTATTCTTGATCTTTTCCTTGTCCATCATGAACGAGACACGGCTCAGGAAATACCCGGTGATGGCACCGTCCGCGATCATCGGAATGGTGATCGATTCGCCGCGCACCAGTTCGAGAAGCTCCTTCCGCCTGGCCTCTTCGTCGACCGGCGCAGGTGCTGCGGACATCTGCACGGAGAAATACACCGCCCCAAGCGTGACGATGCAGACCCATAGACCAGTGAGAAGGAGCTTGACCATCAGGCCTCGCCGTAGGTGAACTGTTCTTGGGTGTAGGTACCGTCGTCGTCCGCATCGCGGGCAGCGTTCTTCAAGAGATCGGCGACAGCGCGAACAGCGTGAAGATGCGCCTCGACCCGGCGGGCATTGAGCGCCAGCTTGCTCTTCAACCCGTGCATCTGATCGATATGGCCGGTGGCAAGCTGCTTCGGATCGGTGCCGCGGAACAGCATGGTCAATTCGTAGAGGCAGCGGCTTTTGTGCGCGTTCGACACTTTCAGGTCGAACTCCGGATCGCGGCCGATCCGTTGATTTTCGTTGTCGATTATCATCTCCAACCGGCCAAGCACGGTCTTGATGCGATAATCATTCGAAACAACTTCCATATTCTCTGCCCCAGTCTGATACATGTCAGGCCTCATTCTTCTTTTCGACGCCGAGAACCTGTCGCTCGAAATCGGTGATCATGCTCATTGCGCGGCTACGATCAGTTTCATTGGTGGTCGGATTGACCGTGGCCTGACGTTCCGCACGGGCGAGCGCCTGCGAATACATCTGCTCGGCAATACCGACGCCGCCCTTTTTCGACATCTCGTCGGCGATCTTCTCGGCCATCATGCTCTTCCAGAATTCACCGGCGGAGCCCTTGCCGTAAACTTCCTCGGTCTCCTTTGGGAGCATGGAATTCACGAATGTCGAAAGAACCGATGCTTCAAACTTGCGGTACTCCTCCGGCATTTCTGCGACCTTCTTCGGTGCCTCCGGATTGCCGAGACCCGCCGCCGTGCCGGGCGTGTCGATGAATTTCATGGCGGCACCAAAACCCTTGCCGTTTTCGGCAAGGCTGGTCGCGGCAAAGGCCGCCTTGTTCGCCTTGAGCTTGGCCTGCGCTTCCTGAACGGCCGTCGGATCCGCGGCGCGGACGACGTCCATGACCAGATCGCTCGGGAGTGAAATCGCCACGTCAACTCCTTTCATGACTGCCGCGAGCCGCATCCCTAAAGGTGCAAGAGCGCAGCAACAGATTGAAATGGCACATGATCCCGCCCGACCTCGATCGAACCGGCAATCAGTGCAATGACGAGACTATGAAGGTCGAAGCTTGCTGGAGGCTGGCCAGTCTATTTCACCTGCTCAAGGGCGAGCGTGATATCGATGAGCTCGTAGATCGCATCGTCGGCCACTTCGCGGTCTTCGTGATCACGGGCGTCCTTCATGTTCTCTTCCAGGCGGTCAGCCTTGGTCCGCTCCTTGAGCACCTTCATTTCCTGGATCTGCTGGACGCCGGCAAGCTGGCGTTCCTTGGTGGTCAGGCGGCCGAAACGTTCCGAATAATGCTGGGAGAACTGCCGGTGTACCGGGTTCATCGAGCCGATCGCATCGATGACGTCTTCCATCGACTGATTGACTTCGGCACGGTATCGGGTCGTCGCAGCAAGCTCGTGTTCGGCCATCGTCTCGAGATGCCGCTGGACCGCCACGAGGCGCTTGAGCTTGTCCGACCGCTTGACTGGGCCTGCCATTGCGATCTCCTAGAAGGACCTGAAGATCGGCGCGAAACCATCCGCGTACTGGCGGATAAAGGCGGCGATCGACAGATAGAGAAGGAAAAGCCCTCCCATCAGCAGAAAGGGCGTCGAGATGAAGAAGATCGGGATCTGCGGCGCCATCTTGTTGATGAGGCCGATCGCCACGTTGAACATCAGGCCGAAGATCAGGAAGGGGCTTGCCAGCCGCAACATGATGATGGTCGACGCGCGCAGCGTATCTGTCAGCGTGATCAGTATCTTCTGCGGATCGATCAGCGCGCCGACCGGCGTCGCCGCGTAAGAATCGACCAGCGCGCGGAACACGATGTGGTGGAAGTCCATTATGAACAGCAGCAGCAGGCCGCTCAGCGTCAACAGAATGGTCAGCTGGTTTTCCTGCGAGTCTTCGAAAACGTCATGACCGCCCGGCGCCGTGAAACCGATCGACATGGTCAGGATCGTGCCGGCGAATTGCATGCCGAGCGTATAGAGCCGGGCTATCAATCCATAGACCGCGCCGATCGAGGCCTCGGTGAAGATCAGGCCGAGATAGGTGGCAGTCGGCTCGGAGGCTTTTGGATAAATCTGATCCCAGAGGACCGGCAGCACGGCCATGGACAGGGCGACCGCCACGAACAATCGCACCTGAACCGGCACGCGGCCGCTTCCCAGCCCCGGAAGAACCATCACGCACGTACCCATGCGGCAAAACGCAAGGAAAAGTGCGAGAATGGTCCCCTGCGGGTCTGTGATCATGCGAGAATCGTCCTTTGCGGACAGTCTATCACGAAATGGCGCCCAGTATCTTGATTTCGAGGCCCTTGGCGAGTTCCACATGGGAAAGAACCGGCAGGGTCGCGAACAGCCGCTCGATGATCATGCGGACGTAGGACCGCGTTTCCGGCGAGGTGACGAGCACGAACGGCAGGCCGCGGTCCATGAATTCGCGAATGACCTTGGTCGCCTGTTCGCTGAACTCTTCGAGCGTGCGCGGATCGATGTCGAATTCGACCACTTCGCCCTTGCCGTCGCGCTTGAGCGCCTGGTGGAACAGCATGTCCCATTTGTTGCCGAGACGGAGTACGCGCAGCACTCCGTTGTCGGCGAGGTCGCCGCAGAGCTGCTGCGACATGCGAACACGCACGTGCTCGACGATCTGCTCCGTCTTGCGCACATGCGGAGCAAGCTCGGCAACCGCTTCCAGGATGAGATGCAGGTTGCGGATCGAAACGCGCTCGGCGAGCAGAAGCTTCAGCACCGCCTGCAGGCCGGAATAGGACATGTGCGACGAGCAGATCTCGTCTGCGAGCTTCTTGTATTCCGGATCGAGACGCTCGATCAGGATCTTCACGTCCTTGTAGGAGAGAAGCTGCGGCAGGTTGTTGCGGATGACTTCCGACAAGTGGGTCAGCACGACCGAGACGTTGTCGATCGGGTGGAAGCCTTCACGCTTCAAGTCTTCGGCGAAGGTTTCGAGAATCGACACCGCCGGCATGCCGAAAGCGGGTTCGCGGATCTCGTCGCCCGGAATGCTCGGCTTGCGGCCGGACCCGGTGACCACGAGGACGTCGCCAACCCGCAGGGCGTTCGACGCGATGGTCGTGCCGTGGATACGGATCTGATAGGATTTTTCCTGGATCGAGATGTCGTCCGTAACCTTGATTTCCGGCACCACGAAACCGTACTGGGTCGCGAACTTCTTGCGCATCTTGCCGACGCGGAAGGCGAGCTCCTGGTGAGCGCCAAGCAGACGGGTGGACACCTGCTTGCCGAGAGCGAGCTCGATTTCGGACGTCTTGAGAACCGACTTGACGGAGTCCTTCTCCATCTCCTTGGTCTGGACGACCTTCTGCTCCTCGTCTTCGCGACGAGCCTTGTTCTCCGCCTCGATACGGCGCGGAACAAGCCAGGCGCCGAAACCCATCAGGCCGCCGAGCGCCATGAAGGGCAGGAAGGGCAGTCCGGGGACGATTGCCAGAAGCGCCATCAGGCCGGCCGACATCGAAAGGGCGCGCGGATAGCCGCTCAGCTGATCGACGACGGCCTTGTCGGTGGAGCCGGCGGTGCCGCCGCGGGTGACCAGGAGGCCGGCTGCGAGCGAAACGATGAGGGCCGGGATCTGCGTGACGATACCGTCACCGACCGACAGCTTGACGAAGACATCAGCGGCTTCGCCGATCTGCATGTCGTGGCGGAAATAGCCGATGATGATGCCGCCGAAGATGTTGATGGCGGTGATGATGAGGCCGGCGATCGCATCGCCGCGAACGAATTTCGACGCACCGTCCATGGCACCGAAGAAGGAGCTTTCCTCTTCCAGCTCGGAACGCCGGCGCTGGGCTTCCTTCTCGTCGATGATGCCGGCGGAAAGATCCGCGTCGATCGACATCTGTTTGCCGGGGATGGCGTCGAGGGTGAACCGGGCGCCGACTTCCGCGATACGGGTGGCGCCCTTGGTGATGACGATAAAGTTCACGGTGACGAGGATCATGAAGACGATCACGCCGATCACGAAGTCGCCGGACATGACCAGGCCCGCAAAGCCCTGGATCACGTTACCGGCAGCGCCATGGCCCTCGTTGCCATGCGACAGGATCACTCGCGTCGTCGCGATGTTGAGCGACAACCGCACCATGGTGGCGATGAGCAGGATGGTCGGGAAGGACGAGAAGTCCAGCGGCCTCTGGATCCACAGCGCCACCATCAGGATCAGCACCGAAAACGCGATCGAGAAGGCAAGGCCAAGGTCGATCAGGAACGGCGGGATCGGCAGGAAGAGGATGCAGAGGATGGCGACGATGCCGCCCGCAAATCCGAGGTCGCGACCGTTCGGGGCTACTTTCGGAATGGATAATGAAGGTGGTTGCGCCATGACTTCCCCGTCTCTTCATGAGATGGCGGCAGGAAATACTCCTACCAGTTCATGTCCTGACTAAAGGGCGAAGCTTGCGCGAAGGTGGGTAGATGAAAAAGGACAGGCGGGCAGCAACCGGGTCAGAACCCCGATTGCACCCGCGAGAATACCAGATTGGCAAAAAGATTGATCTGGCCACCGATAAACGGCGCGGTAATGCCGATCGTGATCATGATGGCGACGATTTTCGGCACGAAAGTCAGCGTCATCTCCTGGATCTGCGTCAGAGCCTGGAGAAATGCGATCAGCACGCCCACGACCATCGCCACAAGGACCGCGGGACCGGAGGCGATCAGGATCGTCCAGATCGCCGCCTGCATGATATCAAGGGCATCGGCTTCATTCATTGCGCCGGTTCCGTCTGCTTTAAGGTTTCGGCATCATGCCGCGTCGTCTTGGTCACCGGCGTCGGCAGTGGTCGCCGGAGGTTGATTCGAAAGAATGATTCCAGGCTGTATGAGAACCTTATCACCCTTGTCGGTGATCGCCACCAGACCGTCGGAATAGATTTCCACCTGTTTGATCATGCCGGTGGTCTTGTCGTCGGCGCTGGTGATGTACTTGCCGATCATATCGGCGGCCTGCGAGAACGAGTTCGCCTGGATAAGCGACTGCAGGTTCGAGTTCATCTTCACGGACTGCTCGACCTGCGAGAAGGTGGCGAGCTGGGCAATCTGCTCGCTCGCGTCCATCGGATCGGTCGGATCCTGATACTTCATTTGGGCGATGAGGAGCTGCAGGAAGTTGTCGTAGTTCAGGCCTGCGGCCGACGCGTCGGACGATGCTGCCTTGCCATTGCCCGATGCATAAGGGTTGTTGGTGTTGATCGAGTCTACCGCCACGGTGCGATCTCCTTGCGAATCCGCTCGACAGTTGCCGGCGCGATTTCCCGATTGTTGAGGATGCGGTCCTCGATGGAGTAGAGCGCGCGGATTGCCTTCAGAGCGTCGAAGGCGCGGCCCGATGCAACCATGCCGTCGATGCGCTTGAGTTCCGCCAGCATCTCATCATCGGTAAAGCAGGTCAGCAGCATGGCCACCGACTTGCGGAACAACGTCGTCGACTGTTCCTTGCCCTCGGGGTTGATGAGCGTCATCTGGGCGATAAAGTAGAGCTGCCGAAGCGGCGTCGTCGCATCTTCCGGCTGAAGAACATGGTTCTCCAGGAGGAACGTGACGTCATTGAGAAATTCCAGCGCGACCTTGCGATCAACGCGCAGAACCGCGCCGTTGATGAATATCCGCTCGCCGGATTTCAAAGAGATGCGAAGCGTACTTTTCATTTAAGTCCATCCCTGATGATGGTGGTCACATCGATAATGCCCTGGAAATTCGTCGATTCACGGTTTCTGATCTTTTCGCATTCCTTCAATATCCAGATTGCGATCGAGATCAGATCCGCACGAAGTTCATTGGCCAACTCGTTATCCGGATGCTTCAGATCCTCGACAAAACGGATCCAGACACGCCGGGTATAGAACAAAGCCTCAACCGTGGTGCGCGTATAGTTCTTCTCATCGCGAGCCGCGATCAGAAGATCGATAGAGCGATCCAGGGCCTGCCGCTCGCGATCCTTGGCGTTGGCAACGCCGTCCTCCATGATCTCGGCATATGAAAATTGGTACATTCATGTATCCTTCGTCACGAGCCTTCCTTTATTCATCAAAGGAAGTTGGCCAGGCTCAGCTGCTGTATCTTTGCCGTTACTGTATATGCAGTTTCGAGGAGCGTCTTCATCGTGTTGAGACGGGTTGCCGCCTCTTCGGGATCGACGTTCTCCATCGATCCGAGGCTGGTCGTCAGAATGTCTTTCTGCGCCCGCAACCTTTCCTCAGCCTTGGAGACGCGTTCGGTATAGATACCGACCGACGTCCGCTGCTGGTTGATGCTGCCCTCGCTGTTCATCGCCTTGTTGATGACGCTGGTGGTACGCGTGGCCACGGCTGCACGGGCGTCCTTGTCCATCCCGGTCTGCAGGTATTCCATCGAGATGATCGACGCGAAAGCGAAGTTCCGCATCCCCTGGCTGTTGGCATTGGTCGAGCTTTCGACCACTTCCGTCGGGCTGATGCGGCTCTTCATGTTCTCGTCGCTGGCATCCGAGAAAAAGGTCTTCCAGAAATCCTGGCCTGCAACCGCCGCCGGATGAGGCGGGCTTGTCAACGGCGCAGAACCATTGAACTTGGCTTCCAGATCATCCAGGAAGCCGTTCATCTGGGCCTGCGTCATCTGCTCCTTGCTCGGGATGGCATTATCCGAAAGGTACTGAGTAAGCTCGGCAGCGACTGCGGCCTTGGCCGGCGATCCAGGCGCGAAATAATCATCGAGCGGCTTCACGTCGGAATTGATGCCGGAGAAGATATATTCCCCCTGAACGGCAGTGTTTGCAAAGTTGGTGAATGCGTCCAGCGCGTCGGACATGGCCATGCGAGCCGTCGAAAGGCTCGTCTCGTCGGCCGAGCTTCCGAGCGTCAGGATCGCGCTCTGAATCTTCAAACCCTGCTCGTTCATGCTCTTGAGCGCGAGCTCGGCGGTTTCGAGACGCTGCGTCGCAAGCGCGGCCGTGGTCAGAAGCGAGTCGGTACGGGTGATGTCGCGGGAAAGATCGATTGCGCGCGAGGTGTTGGCGCCAAGCGTGACGCCGAGATCGGCATGTTTCTGGCTCACCGCCTCCTGGTTCGCCTTCACCATCTCGCGCTGAACGTTCGAGATGGAGTTTCGCATCGTGGTCTGGATTGACAATGTGGAAATGAAAGAGGTCTTCATGATCAGCTCGCAATATCCAAAAGGGCTTTCATCATATCGTCGACCGTCGACATGAGCTTGGCTCCCGCCTTGTAGGACTGCTCGATATCGAGAAGCAGCGACAGTTCTTCGTCGAGGCTGACGCCCGTGTTGCTGGAAAACGCTTCCAGACTGCGCGACAACATGGCCGTCTTCGTCTCGTCGGCAGCAGTCGCCGTGCTGCGAAGCTGCTCGAGCCAGCCCATGGAATCGGCGGCAAAAGAGAGGACGTCCGGCGCATCGGCGATTTCCGTGTCCGTATCGAAGACCATCGGGCCGGTCAGGTTTTGGTTGTACTTGTCGAGGAGATCCCCGTAGCTGCTACCGCCGGTGTTCACGATGTAGGCCGCACCATTGATGCCGCCGTCGCGCACCTTGTCGGGCGTGCCCGCCGGGGGGACCACTACCGGGTTGACGAAGATCTTCGAGGCGAGGCCCGGAACGATCGTGCCGGCCGCGGGAATGGCCGTCTGCTGCACACCGGCGCCATCCTTGTACGTGAAGAGACCGGTCTGCGGGAGCAGTGCGCCGGTCGGGCCGGTTTCCGCGAACGAGGTGATCAGACCTCGAGCGATTTCGTCGAGCTGGCTCTGGAACGTCGGTGCGATCTTGTCGCGGATCTGCATGTGGGCCTGGAGCGAGCCCTTGGCGGTCGTGTTGCCCGAATCCCCGGCCTTGAGCGCCACGCCGTCGATATAGACGCCGCTGCCGGTCGTCGATGCGTCGAAGGCTGCGGTCTGCTGGAAGGTCACCTTGCGCGGTACCGCCTCGAACAGCGTCGTGCCGTCCGTGGTGTAGAGCACCATGTCGTTGCCGCCGCGGGTATAGGACGTGACCCCGACGATTTCGGAGATTTTCTTGACGAGGCCGTCGCGCTCATCAAGGGAGTCGTTCGGATCCGTGCCGCTGGAGACCGCGTTCTTAACCTGGTTGTTGACAGTCTCGAACTTCGCAAGCAGCGCATTCAGATCGGTGACGTTCTGCTTGATCTGATCGTCCGCATCCTTGCGGATCTGCTGAAGCTTGTCGGAGGCGATGTTCAGGCCGGCCGCAACGTCCCGGGCACTTGAAATGAAGGCAATGCCGATGCCGGTATCGTTCGCCTTTCCGGCAAAAGCATCAAGATTGTTGCGGAAGGCGGCGATCAGCTTGGCGGGAGAGAGCTCGTTGTCGTTCCCCCCCATCAGGTTCTTGATTTCCTGCAGGCCGTCCAGCACCGTCCGCTGGCCGCTTGCGATCGACGAGCTTGCAATCGTCTGGCGCAACAGCGGCTCGCTGTGGGATCGTGTAATGTCGCCGATTATGGCCCCGTTGCCGCCGGTCACGACCATTGCGGATCGGCGGGTGTAATCGGGGTTCTGTGCATTAGCGATGTTCTTCGCCGATACAGCCGACTGCGTGCCGGAGTTGGTGAAGATCGACTGTGCCGTAGACAATGCTGATGCGAGCGACATTTTTTACTAACCTCTTGAGACTTATTCTCTCGATCGTCGGTCCGATTATCTCTTCAGATTGATCAGGACGTCCATCAGGTCCGAACCGGTCTGGAAGACCTTGGAGTTCGCGGTGTAGACACGCTGCGATTCGATCATTTCCGTCAGTTCGCTGGCGATATCGACGTTGGAGCTTTCAAGCGCGCCGGAATAGATCTGGCCGAAGGCGCCGGCCTGCGGGAAGCCGATGGTGACGACGCCCGAGTCGTTGGTCGGCAGGTAGGCGTTACCGTTCTGCGGAAGCAGCTTGTCGATGCTTGGAACCGTTGCGAGGGCTACCTGGTAGATCGGACGACGCCCGCCATCCTGATAGACCGCCGTGACCACGCCGTCACCACCGATTTCGACGTCGGTGATCGGGCTCGGCGCATTGCCGTCGATGATGCCCTTGCCCGGGGTAAAGGCGGCAGCGAACTGCGTCATATCCGAGAGGTCGATCGTGATCGATTGTGCAGGAGTAGCACCGTCGTTCGGATCGGTGAAGGTAATCGCCTTCGGGGAGGCTGCCGTCAACTTATTGGTGTTCGGATCAAAAGCAAGCGTTACCGTCTGCTGCACAAGAACATTGGGCGCCGTAGCAGTGTAGGGGAAACCGCCGTTGGTCGCCTGATCCTGGCGATAGACCGAAACTTCCCATGTATCAGGGCTAGCAGTTGCCTTGGTGTAGTAGAAATCATAGAGCACCTTAGCACCGGCATGATCGTAAGCGGTCAACGAGCTCTTGTTGGTGACGACGGTGCCTGTCAGCGCGTTGGCGCTCGGACGGTTAGCAAGCGGAACCACAGCCGCTCCCTTGTCCAGGTTGGCCGGGAAGCTGCCTGCCGTCGACGGCGAGGACACCATGCCGAAGTCGTTGATGTTGATTTCCTCGAGACCGTTGAAGCCGTTGACGACGGCTGCCGGCGGGTTCGAGCCGTAGGGATAACCCATCAGGTTGAAACCGGCGGTGTTCTTGAGGAAGCCCGTCGCATCCTTCACGAAGGCGCCGGCGCGGGTCAGGTAAGGAGTACCGTTCGGATCGCTGACGATGAAGAAGCCTTCGCCTTGGATGGCAAGGTCCGTCGACGACGTAGTGTACTGAATGCCGCCCTGTTCCGCGATGCTGTAGCGAACATTGGTTTCGACACCACCGGAAGAATACGACCCTTGAGTCGAGGGCAGAACCAGCGTGGAGAACGCCGTGGAAGAACGCTTGTAACCGACGGTGCTCGAATTCGCGATGTTATCGCCAACGGTACCGAGACGGTTTGCCTGAGCGTTCATGCCCGAGACGGCCGTTTTCATCGTGCCGAAAATACTCATAGGAAATCTCCTTTTTGTCTGATGGAGAGAGTAAGTGGCGGGCCTTGCGTGAAGCTGTCTGCCCACGGTTCCCGCCGAAAATTTGCGGCAAGGCCCTGTTAAAAAATCAGTTCCAGTCGATGCAATAACCAAGGAAACGCTTGGAATCGACCGGATCGAAGCCGAGCTTCTTGCGCAGCTTCTTGCGCAGCTTGCTGATATGGCTTTCGACGACGTTCTCTTCGACTTCTTCGTCGAAGATGCCGTAGATGGCATTGAAGATCTGGGTCTTGGAAACGCGACGACCGCGGTTGGAGACCAGGTATTCGAGGATGCGGCGCTCACGGCGCGGCAGCGCGAAGACATCGCCGTCGATTTCGGGATCGCGACCGTCGGAGAACACCCGGATCGAACCGATGTCGGTGAAATTCGAGATCGCCTTCAGCCGGCGACGGATCGCAGCGGCACGCGCCAGGATCTCGCGGGGATGGATGGGCTTGCGCACCACGTCGTCCACGCCGCTGTCGAAGAAGGCGAGGGTCGCCTCCAGGGAGGGCTGATCGCTGACTGCGATCACCGGTGCCATGGACCGGTCCCGGATGGCCCGCGGCAGTTCGAGCGTACGCTCGCCCTGGCCGATCAGGAAGGCCTCGACCGCGGCAATATCCGAGTCAGCCGCCGTACTCACCCATTCGCCAAATTCTTTTGGATCGAACCCCTGGGAAGGAATTCCTTCACGTCCAAAAAGAGATGTGTAACCGTCTTTCACGAGCTCACGCTCATCAACCACTACGATCATTCGTCCGCCTCCGAATCACTTGTGGTGCTTCAATATGTCTATGGGTACGAATCGGCGGAATCCGAGACAAGCTGTGTGAAGTTAACCAAACAAATTAATAGTTGATTAATAACTGCACCGCGATTTGCACTAGATGTAGTGGGCGCACCAATTTCGGACACAAATTTCCGGTGGAAAAATTAACGCATCGTAAAAGAAGACTTGCATGGCCATTTTTGCCATAAATGCAAATCGCTGCAATTTTGCGATTCTTTATTTTAGCGATTCAACCTTGGATTGCTCATCCGGTGCAGAACCGGGAAGCGTTGGAAGTCCACTCTCCGTAGCCGGTGGCGACGAGATTGCTGATCACCCGGCAGACATATTGCTTCTGAGCGGGATTGTTGTTCGGTCCGGCGTGGTATCGTGCCACGGCCATCGTCCAGGTCTCGTGTTTGTCGTGCAGGTTCCGGAGGAACTTTGCCGCGTATTCCACATTGCGTTTCGGGTCGAACATCTCTTCCGGCGAGGAAAAATTCTCACCGTGGAAGTGGTGATTAATCTGCATGCAGCCGATATCGATGAGCTTCCTGCCCTGCCGTTTGGCGTCGTAAAAGGTTGTCATCGCCGCCTGCTGCGAGGGCGGAAAATAGGCTTTGCCCTCGACATTCATGGCATAGGCGCTGAGGCTGCCCTTGCGGCCGGTCTCGGTGAGACCGACCGAATAGAGAATGCCTTCCGGTACGCCGTATCTCGCCGCAGCGGCCTGTATTTCCCGCTCGCAGACGCCGGAACTCAAAGGCGCACTGACCTTCGGAGCGCTGTAGGCGGGTGCTCTGACAGGCGTGCGTGGTGTTGCCGGAGCCCTGCCGGGAGGTGCAGCGGGCGCAGCGGCACCTTGCTGCCCCCCCCAACCTCCAGAACTGAAGAGCGATCCGGCGCCGGCGTCAGAGGTAGAGCTGACCAGGACGAGAGCCACCAGGAGCGGTGCCAGCAACATTGTCCGATGCCGCGTCATGTGCGTTCCTCGTTCCCTGATCTGCGGCCTGTCGCTCCCCATTCTGCTGCTGGCCACGGCCGGCGGCCTGGCCCTGACGCCCGCCTTCAGCCATGGCCTGCTGGCCTGCCTGGCCGGACTGCCCCTGCTGGCTGCTGGTGCCGTCAGAATCCGCCGTCGGCGCGATGCTGATGGTCACCTGGTCGACCGCGAAGCCCTGGGCACGCAGCGCATCCAGAATGCCGCCGCTGTCTTCGCTGAGCTGACGATAAGCCGCGCGGGTTTCGACGGTCAGATGAACATTGAGTTCTTCGCCGTGAAGCCGCAGCGTGGCCGTCACCGCGCCGAGATCGTGCGGGTTCAACTGCAGCTTCAGCGTATTCACCACCGTGCCGGTGCTGCTCTGCGATGCTGCGTTCGAAAGCGCCGAACTCGGGCTCATTGCGCCCGCCCAATCAGAATCTCCCGACAGCATCGCCGTGAGATTGGCGCCGTTCGAATTCGGCGCGAGCCCGAGGAAGCGGCGTGCATCGAGCACGGTGACGTTTTCGGCGGCACCGCCCGACGACGATCTGAATTCCGCCGTGCTGCGCTCGCCCCGACCGCCGACAGCCATGTCGACATGCTGGTCGTTACGCGCGTTGCTGAAACGGAAGACACGCGTGCCGGGAGCGCTCTTATCCGCATCCACGGGCGTCGAAAGCGGATCCGCGTCGCCGGAGCCTGCGTGCTTGGCATCCTTCAGGGCAAGGGCATCGACCTCACGCCCATCGTCATCCTGGCCCCTGGCTCGCTTGTTCTGCTGTCCAGGCGCATTCTTCGACACCATCGCGTTGATAGCGCCGGTCGCTTCGCCGCTCGTCAAAAGCGAGAGCATGTCGGTGATCTTGGCGTCGTCTGCGGCAAGCATGGAGACATCAAGTCCGTCGTTGCCCTCCGTCTCGACCTCCGCGTCCTTTTCGGGTCTGGCAGCGCGCTTGCCCTGAACATCGTCCGACTTCCGCGCGACGGCTTTCGCGGCCTCAAGGGCTTCGCGGAGCTTCCTCTCAGCCGGAGTCATCTGCTTTTCTTTGGGCTCGTTCGCCAGCGCCTGCTTCAGGGTGCCGGCGGTCTCTTCCGTCTCCTCGATCGGGCGGCGGAGGGATTGCGGCTTGATGTCGATGATCGGCTTCGGCTTGCCCTGCTTCACGTCGCCAGCCATGCGCTCTTCCGCAGAAGACGCGCGGGCGTCCTCATCCGGTAGGTCGTCGGCATTGTTCGGGAGCGCATCGCGGTCAAAACCGGAAAGAGCGTCGGAGAAGCCGCCAGCGGAACCGTCAGCGCCTTTGCGACCGGCAACGCCCTGCTTCGTGGACGAAGCCGCGTCGGCTGCGCCAGTCTTACCACCACCAAGAATGTCAGTAATCATTTGGAAGCGTTCTCCTCCTTCAGCATTTCGTCGATAGCACTCAATTTCGAACGACCGCTATCGACGAATGTCTGGAAGGCCGGATCGAATTTGGCAGCGGTGCCGGCCATCGGACTTTCCGTGGCGGAGGCAGGCCCAGCGATCTCATTCCTGGGCAACGCGACTGGAGATTTCGCGTCTTCTGTATTAGTCACTTTGATAGCTTTATCTTGTGCGAGGCTGTCGACCTTAGGCCGGCTAACAACTTGCTCCGCCACCACTTTTGCAGCCTGCCTCAAAGCGCGGTCACGCGGCGAAAGCGTCGCCTCGGGAACGTCGGCTATCGCCTGGATAGCCTGGCCGATGTCCTTCGTCGGGATATTGGCAAACCCACCATAAAGCTTCGCGAGCGCCTCGGGCGTCGGACTTTTGGCGAGCGCTTCGGCCTTTGCGGAGGCGAGACGCGCGAGATCGTTCTTGCCGGCGATCGCCGCCGAACGAGCGATGCGCAGGAAAATCTCACGGCGCCGGTCGGCGTCCATGAATTCCAGCGCTCCGTCGATATCATCCTCCGTGATCTCACCGAAATGACCGACGGCCAACTGTACGAAGAAATCCGCGAACTGGCTGGCGTAGGGCGAATGGATGAAACGCCGCGCATATTTGCGCGAATAGGAGAGCGCCGGCGCCACCATATTGGCATCGACGGTGATTGCCACCGATCGACGCAGCGCGGCTTCCTCGATGATCGTGCCGGGCGCCGTCAAGCGCGCCCAGTCATAAAAAACCAAGGCGCCCTTGGGATCCTTGGCGACCATCACGTTTCCGCTGACGAGCGAAAGGTAGGGACCGATTTTCTCGTCCCGATATTCCTTGGCCATTTCGCTGAGGCTTTTTTCGATCAGAGTTCCGCGGCCGCCGAGGTATTTTCTCAACCCGTCGGCAACGCGGTTATCGAAATTGCCCGCGACATCGCGCGAAGCGAGATATTCGAGCGTAGCGGGATTGCCACCGCTCATGGCATAGATCAGTGCTGCATCGACATTGCGCGGATCCTCAAAGATCGACGGGGCCGCCGTCCGCAGGCGCTGGTCGATCGTCCCCAGCATGAAGCGCTGCATTTCCGCGGCCGAATGATCGCCGAGCACGACGGAATCCTGCACGAATTGCAAGGAGCGAAGCATCGCATAGGGCGCAAGGTCCGTACGATCCTGAGCCGATGCCGCAGGGGCGAATGCGACCCCGAAAAAGAGGCCGGCCGCAATCAAGGACTTTATGCCCACAGCCATCACTATCCCTCGTCCGCCTCGAGCAGGATTTCGATACGCCGGTTTCCAGCTGCGAGCGGATCGGCCGGCACCTGGAGGCGCCTGTCGGCGAAGCCGGAAACCTGCTTGACGCGATCTTCCGCCAAGCCGCCATGCACCAGCATGTAATAGGCGCTGTGAGCACGGGACATGGAAAGGCGCCAGTTGTCGTTCTCGGTACCCTTGAACTGACGGCCGTCCGTATGCCCGCGCAGGACGATGCTGCCCTTTCGATCCTTGAGGATCTGGCCGATCTTTTCCATCGCCAGCACCATTTCGCGGCGCGGCACGGCCGAACCGATATTGAACATCGGATCATCCGCCTGGTCGGAAATCGACACCAGCAGACCGCCTTCCGCAGGCGTCACGACCAGACCTTCCGCCAGCTTGCCGGCGATACCGGAAATCTGCTGCTGGATTTCCTTCTTCAACTCGTCCGCAGCCTTCAACTCGGCCAGCTCTTCCGCTTTCGCACCATCTTCCGGCTTTTGTCCGTTGAGGTTGGCCGGCTTCACCGCCTGCGCGCCCGGGGCCGTCTGCGGCTTATCCATCTGTGTCGGGTCAGGACGCGGAATGGGAATTGCGACAGCCATTTGGGTCTGCTGCAACTGCGTGTTGGCCTCAGTGGATTTCGGCACCTGCTGGTATTGCGGCGCCTGCCCCATCTGGGCGAGCGGATCGTCACTCGCCGTGGTCTTCACGGCCTGCTCGGGGCCTTCGGCGTGCGACATCTGCATCTGCTTGGTCCAGAAGTCCGGATCGAAGGGGTCGCGGTAGGCCTGACCGCCGTCGGCACCGGTCGCGGGGCCTGAATCGCTGGCACCGCCCTCGCCCTTGGCGCTGACATTGGCCTGCTGGCCCACTTGCTGAGCGATCTCGGCAAGAACGGAATAGGGGTTTTCGAAGAAGTCTGCTTCGGAGTAGTTGGGTTCGTCACCTGACGTCGAGGTCATATCCTCGCCGGTCGCCGCCGCAGAACCCTGAACGTTGCCCTCCGCCTTGACCTTCGACTTCTCGCCGTTTTCCTGACCCTCGGCCGCATCGACCGGCTTTTCCAATCCCTTCGAGGCCGGGGTCTCGTCGGAAAGCTTGATCGGGTTAAAATAGCTCGCCATGGAGGCCTTGGTCTCCTCGTTGGCGGCGTTGACCAGCCACATGACGAGGAAAAACGCCATCATCGCGGTCATGAAGTCGGCATAGGCAATCTTCCAGGCGCCACCATGAGCGCCGTCGTCGTGTCCGCCGCCATGTCGCTTGACGATGACGACCTCGTTCTTGCCGTGGTGATGGTTTTCGCCTTCGCTCATCCCAATACCTTTTTCAGACTCGCCAGCCACGCAGACATGCGGGTGACAAGGGCTGCTTCGCCGATATCGACCGCGATATCGAGGTCAGGCGCTTCGATGTGGCGCAGGAGTGGGGTGGGCTCTCCAAGCGCCGTTTTCAGTTTTTTGAACAGGTGCAGCGGGCCGCGGACGGTCAACGTTCCAACGTCACCCTCGAGCATCGCGCTGCGGATGATATCCGCCATGTCTGATACCGCCTTGGCGACAAGCGCTTCGTCGAGAAGAGGCGACAGGATCCTCGCCGTCTGATCGCTGACCGCCTGGGCCGTCAATCCGGCAATGTCCTGAAGTCCGGTCGCGATCATCGCGGCCGCTTCGGTTTCATATTTTTCGCGAAGCGCCGCCATCTCTTCCGCATGCGCTGCCAGAAGCGCCCGGCGTTCTTCATCAAAACGCTGTTGAAGCTCCTCGGACGCCGCGTCATGGCCTTTCGCATAGGCCTCGGCGCGTTCGGCTTCGATATCGACAGGCTCCTCAACCACAGTGGGAAATGCCATATCGTCTTCGAGGCCGTCGCCGAAACCATCGGCCAGCAAGGGCGACAACGGGGCCTGCGGCTCGCTGAAATCCTTCAGGTAGAAGGCAAGCGAAGCACTCATCGAGCGTCCCCCTGCCCTGCCGTCGCCTTTCGTTCGAGGCTCGTCATAGGCCTCCCGAAAGCGCAAATCGTCACCGCTGCAATCATCGTATCATCCCGACAAGGTTGCCATTCGTTTGTCCCCGGCGACACAAGACACTTCGCCGGACCTTAGCGGAACGGTAGGAAGTTAAACTTGCGCGAGGATGAAGATACCGCATTGCATCGAACCTCGCAGACAGGTTCGACCGAGCATCAGGCGGCGGCCGTGTGACCGGCGCCCCGCAGTCTTACCCCTGCCGGAACAACTGCAGGATGTTTTCGGCGTTGGTGTTGGCGATCTGGAGCGACTGGATGCCGAGCTGCTGCTGGGTCTGCAGTGCCTTCAACCGTGTCGACTCCTCGTTCATGTCCGCATCGACCAGTCGGCCGACACCCTTGTCGATCACGTCGGTCAAGGAGGCGACGAAGCTTTCCTGCAGATCGATGCGCTTCTGGATCGAGCCCAGGCTCGAAGCGGCACTGGTCATCGCCAGAAGCTGTTTGTCGAGGAAACGCTCCATCATATCAAGCACCGCGTCAGTGTTCGGCGCCGAGCCTGGGACCATCGTGTTCATCTTTAAGGCGAGGTCGTTCAGCTTGTTGATGTCGACCGTGGTGACCGATATCCCAAGTTTTCGGTTGTTGAGATTGTTACCAGCGGTCACGACGAAATAATATTTGGTCGTGCCGTCGTCGTGAGCAGGGGTCGTTACCGCCGGTGCCGTAGCCGGATCGGTCGTCGTCACCTGCGCCCACTTGCCTTCCCCGACCTTCAGATAAAAATTGCCGCCGACTGCGTAGATGCTCGTGTCGGCTGTATTCGTATCCGGTCCCAGCGCCATCAATTGGCTTTCGGCGAGAACCGAGACGGCGTAGGACGCGTTTGTTGAACCCATCGTGCCGTTGGAAGTGGTCATATCCACCGCGACTTCGCTCTCGGCAACGAACTTCACGGACGAGTCCAAGATGCCGAGATTGCCGCCGTTGAGGTCGAAAAGGACCGTCTTGGAATCAAGCGTATAGTCGACGGTCTTGACCGCGACCTCACCGGAGGCCGTGCGGGTGAACGACGCAACCACCTGTTTGACGACCGGCTTTTCCTGAGCGTTGGTACCGCCGTCGCTGATATAGTCCTGAAGCCAGTTCTCGCCGGAGAAGGTCGCCGAGTCCGAGATGCTCTTCAGCTGTTCCTGCAGCTGGGCGATTTCTTCCTGGATCTTGCCGCGATTGGAGCCGACGCCGTAAGCCGCAACGATCTTGGATTTGATTTCGACGACGGTGTCGATCGCACTTTCCATCGCCGTGTAGGCGGTGTCCACCTTGGCGGCGCCGAGGCCGAGCGCGTCCTGGATGGTCGAGAGCGCATGATTGTCGGAACGCATCGTGGTTGCGATCGACCAGTAGGCTGCATTGTCCGCGGCCGTCTGGACACGCATGCCCGAGGAAACCCGCGCCTGAGTAATCTCCATGTTGCGGTCGATCGAGCGCAACGTCTGCAGGGCAGCCATAGCGGCGGGATTGGTCAGGATGCTGGTCATCGGCCGTGCCTCGGTCAAATGGTCTGGAAATCCGGAGTACTTCACCGGAAACGACGAGAGGCATCATGCGTACCGCCACATGAGCATCACAGATGCGGGCGGTCTGTCGTTCTTAACAAATCGTTAAATCGACAGTTATCAAACCCGGTTGAGGATTGGCAAGAAGTTAATGAAGTCTTAACGGCCTATCCGACAACCGTGCAGGTTTCGCGCAAGCCACGTGCCAAACGCGAAAAACCGCGCCTCTTTCGAAACGCGGTCTTCTTTCCGGAATATTTGCTATCACGCCAGCAGAGCAGGACGAAACCGCTCCTAGCCTAGAGCGCCGCTTACTGACGGAAGAGCGACAGAATATTCTCGGAACTGGTATTGGCGATCGAGAGCGACTGGATCGCGAGTTGCTGCTGGGTCTGCAGGGCCTTGAGCCTGGTCGACTCTTCGCTCATGTCGGCATCCACCAGTCGGCCGATGCCGCTGTCGATGGAGTCGGTCAGCTTGGAGACGAAAGCTTCCTGCATGTCGATGCGCTTGTTGATCGACCCGAGTTTTGCCGTTGCGCTGATGAGCTTTTCGAGCTGACCATCGACGAACGAGTTGAGGGCGGCCATGAGATCGGCGTCGTTGGCCTTGGTCCCCATCCCGAGATAGCTGACACCGTTCGAATTGCGATAGTCATCGAGCTTGGTGATGTCCAGTTCGGAGATGGAGATGTTGGCGGCGTATTTGATGCCTGCGGTTGCCGTTGCACCGGCCGAGAAGTCGTATCCCTTGGTGGTGTAGATCGCGTCGATGTAGGCGCCGCCGACCTTGATAAGGTAGGTTCCGCTGGTGCCGGACGTATAGATGCCGTTGGTGTCGCCCTTCATGTAGACGCCGCCGCCGACATCCTTCCAGAGCGCGTCCGTTGCATAAAACGCGGCAGTGTTGATCTTGCCGAAGTAATCCTTGTGGTTTGTCGTGCCATCATCATAGTTGATCGCCCGGAAGCCATTGTAGGAATTGCCGTCGAGCAGACCGCCGTGACCGCCGCTCAAGTCGAACAGGACGTTCGTTTCGTTCAGAACGACATCCACTGATTTGACCGCGACGTTGCCATCGGGATCACGGATGAACGAGCTTACAACCTGCTTGACGACCGGGCTGGCCGCATAGATCACGCCCGTGGTGGGGTTGGAGGCACCGCCGACTTCGGCCTGCAGCCAGTTTTCACCGGAGAACGAAGCAGAAGACGTGATGCTCTTCAACTGATCCTGCAGCTGCGAGATTTCTGCCTGGATCTTCGTCTTGTCGACGCCGGCTTCCGAGGCGGTAACGAGCTTGTTCTTGATTTCCTTTACGACGTCGACAACGCTTTCCATTGCGGAATAGGCGGTATCAACCTTGGCGGCGCCGAGACCGAGGGCGTCTTGAACCGCGGAGAGCGCGCCGTTGTCGGAACGCATGGTGGTCGCGATCGACCAGTAGGCGGCGTTGTCGGAAGCGGTGCCGACGCGCAGGCCGGAGGAAACCCGGTCCTGGGTGGTCTGCATCTGGCTGTCGATGTTGCGCAGAGTCTGGAGAGCAGCCATGGCTGCGATATTGGTAAGAATGCTGGTCATCTGATTTGCCCCTTGATTGGCTAGATGGAAGGGACATTTCCGGGATTACACCGGTGAACGTTGGCTTGGCCTGATGCCTGTTAACCTTTTCTTCGTCTTGGTTAACCCATCGTTTCGATGAGCTCAGTTAAGGTGGAAATGGTTAACAAAGGTTAAATGGAATTTAGGAAAGTTAACAAAAACTACCGGGACATAAAAAAAGCCGCGCCCCGGAAGGGCACGGCTTCTTTGTGCGATATGACGCGTCTTGTTAACGGAAGAGCGACAGGATGTTCTGCGAGTCGGAGTTGGCAATCGAGAGCGACTGGATCGCCAGCTGCTGCTGGGTCTGCAGTGCCTTGAGCCTAGTCGACTCCTCGTTCATGTCCGCATCAACCAACCGGCCGACACCCTTGTCGATCGAGTCGGTGAGCTTGGAGACGAAGTCCGACTGCATCTCCAGCCGCTTCGCGACGGCGCCGAGCTTGGCCGCTCCACTGTTCATCGATTCCAGCTGACCGTCGACGAACGAGGTCAATGCCGCCATGATATCTTCATCGCTGGCTCTGGTGCCGAGGCCGAGATAGCTGACACCGCTGGAGTCGCGGTAGTCTTCGAGCTTGGTGATGTCGAGGTCGGAAACCGAGATGTCCGAAGAGTACTTGATGCCAGCCGTTGCAGTTGCACCAGCCGAGAAGTCGTAACCCTTGGTCGTGTAGATTGCGTCGATGTAAGCGCCGCCAACCTTGATCATGTAGGTGCCGTTGGAGCCCGAAGAATAGACACCGTTGGTATCGCCGCGCATGAAGACGCCGCCGCCGATGTCCTTCCAGACGGAGTTGGTCGCATAATACGCCGCAGTATTGATCTTGCCGAAGTATTCCTTCTGGTTCGTCGTGCCGTCGTCGTACTTGATGGCGCGGAAACCGTTGAGAGCGTTGGCGTCGAGAAGACCGCCGCGGCCGCCGCTCAAGTCGAACAGGACGTTGGTTTCGTCGAGGACAACGTTGATGGACTTGACCGTGACATTGCCGTCGGCATCGCGGATGAACGAACCGACGAGCTGCTTGGTAAGTTCGCTGGAAGCATAGATGATGCCGGTGGTGGCGCTCTGCGAGCCGCCGATTTCGGCCTGCAGCCAGTTTTCGCCGGAGAACGAAGCGGAGGAAGCGATGCTCTTCAGCTGGCTCTGCAGCTGGGTGATTTCTTCCTGGACCTTGGACTTGTCGACGCCCGGTTCGGAAGCGGCAACCAGCTTGTTCTTGATTTCGGTGACGACGTCGATGGCCGATTCCATGGCGGAATAGGCGGTATCAACCTTGGCGGCGCCGAGACCGAGAGCGTCCTGAACTGCAGAAAGCGCGCCGTTGTCGGAACGCATGGTGGTCGCGATCGACCAGTAGGCGGCGTTGTCGGACGCAGTGCCGACGCGCAGGCCCGACGAAACGCGGCTCTGGGTGGATTCCATGTCCGATGCGATGCCGCGCAGTGTCTGCAGAGCAGACATGGCTGCAATGTTGGTGAGAATGCTTGTCATTTTAGGTGCCCCTTGAGTGGCTGATTACGAAAAGGGACATTCCGGATTTCACCGGGAACAGCGGTCAGCATCATGCTTGTTAACCATTTAATTTTCTTGGTTAACTCACTGTTTCGATGCTGTTAGGTAACCGCAATATGGTTAATGAATATTGAAGCCGATCGGGAAATTGAGAAAAGCGATTAGGAAATTGAAAAAGCCGCGCCCGAATTCGGACGCGGCCCTTTTTTAAGTCCATGGCGTGGTCAGCCTCCGCGCCATTTTCCCTGGTTCGATTAACGGAACAGCGACAGGATGTTCTGCGAGTCCGAGTTTGCAATCGAGAGCGACTGGATCGCCAGCTGCTGCTGGGTCTGCAGTGCCTTGAGCTTGGTCGACTCTTCGTTCATGTCCGCATCCACCAGTCGGCCGACACCCTTGTCGATCGAGTCCGTCAGGTTGGAGACGAAGTCGGACTGCATTTCAAGGCGCTTCGAGACGGCGCCGAGCTTGGAAGCCGCGCTGTTCATCGATTCCAGCTGACCGTCGACGAACGAGGTCAATGCCGCCATGAGGTCTTCGTCGCTGGCTCTGGTACCCAGGCCGAGATAGCTGACACCGCTGGAGTCGCGGTAGTCTTCGAGCTTGGTGATGTCGAGGTCGGAAACCGAGATGTCCGTACCGTACTTGATGCCTGCGGTTGCCGTCGCACCAGCCGAGAAGTCATAGCCCTTGGTGGTGTAGACTGCGTCGATGTAAGCGCCGCCAACCTTGATCATGTAGGTACCGTTGGAGCCCGAAGAGTAGACGCCGTTGGTGTCGCCCTTCATGAACACGCCGCCTCCGATGTCCTTCCAGACAGCGTTGGTTGCGTAGTAGGCAGACGTGTTGATCTTGCCGAAGTATTCCTTCTGGTTCGTCGTGCCGTCATCGAATTTGATGGCGCGGAAACCGTTGAGAGCGTTGCTGTCGAGCAGGCCGCCATGACCGCCGCTCAAGTCGAACAGGACGTTCTGTTCGTCGAGGAGCACATTGATGGTCTTGACCGAGACGTTGCCGTCGGCATCGCGGATGAACGAACCGACGAGCTGCTTGTTGATCTCGCTGGAAGCATAGATGATGCCGGTGGTCGCGCTCTGCGAGCCGCCGATTTCGGCCTGCAGCCAGTTTTCGCCGGAGAACGAAGCGGAGGAAGCGATGCTCTTCAGCTGGCTCTGCAGCTGGGTGATTTCTTCCTGGACCTTGGACTTGTCGACGCCCGGTTCGGAAGCGGCAACCAGCTTGTTCTTGATTTCGGTGACGACGTCGATGGCCGATTCCATGGCGGAATAGGCGGTATCGACCTTGGCGGCGCCGAGACCGAGAGCGTCCTGGACCGTCGAGAGCGCGCCCTTGTCGGAACGCATGGTGGTCGCGATCGACCAGTAGGCGGCGTTGTCGGAAGCGGTGCCGACGCGCAGGCCCGACGAAACGCGGCTCTGCGTGGATTCCATGTCGCTGCCGATGCCGCGCAGCGTCTGGAGAGCAGCCATGGCTGCAACGTTGGTGAGAATGCTAGTCATATTGATTGCCCCTTGAATGGCTAATTGTAGGAAGGGACATTCCGGACATCACCGGGAACAGCGGTCAGCATCATGCTTGTTAACCATTTAATTTTCTTGGTTAACTCACCGTTTCGATGGCCAAAGAATGCAGCAATATGATTAAGGAACATTGAAGCGAGCCATGGAATAAAAAAGGCCGCGTCCGAATTCGGACGCGGCCCTTTTTGAAGGTCGATGGCGCGGTCAACCGCCGCGCCATTTTCCCTGGTTCGATTAACGGAACAGCGACAGGATGTTCTGCGAGTCCGAGTTTGCAATCGAGAGCGACTGGATCGCCAGCTGCTGCTGGGTCTGCAGTGCCTTGAGCTTGGTCGACTCCTCGTTCATGTCCGCATCAACCAAACGGCCGACACCCTTGTCGATCGAGTCGGTGAGCTTGGAGACGAAGTCCGACTGCATGTCGATGCGCTTGGAGACCGCACCGAGCTTGGCTGCTGCACTGCCCATTGCTTCCAGCTGACCGTCGACGAACGAGGTCAGTGCCTGCATGAGATCCTCATCGCTGGCTTTGGTACCCAGGCCGAGATAGCTGACACCGCTGGAGTCGCGGTAGTCTTCGAGCTTGGTGATGTCGAGGTCGGAAACCGAGATGTCCGCTCCGTACTTGATGCCTGCGGTTGCCGTCGCACCAGCCGAGAAGTCGTAGCCCTTGGTGGTGTAGACTGCGTCGATGTAAGCGCCGCCAACCTTGATCATGTAGGTACCGTTGGAGCCCGAAGAGTAGACGCCGTTGGTGTCGCCCTTCATGAACACGCCGCCGCCGATGTCCTTCCAGACAGCGTTGGTTGCGTAGATCGCCGAGGTGTTGATCTTGCCGAAGTATTCCTTGTGGTTCGTCGTGCCGTCGTCGAAGTTGATGGCGCGGAAACCGTTGAGGGCGTTCTGGTCGAGAAGACCGCCGCGGCCACCGCTCAAGTCGAACAGGACGTTGGTTTCGTCGAGGACGACGTTGACGGACTTGACCGAGACGTTGCCGTCGCTGTCACGAACAAACGAACCGATGAGCTGCTTGGTGATCTCAGTGCCGGCCTGCATGATGCCGGTGGTGGCGTTCTGAGTGCCGCCGATTTCGGCCTGCAGCCAGTTTTCGCCGGAGAACGAAGCGGAGGAAGCGATGCTCTTCAGCTGGCTCTGCAACTGGGTGATTTCTTCCTGGACCTTGGACTTGTCGACGCCCGGTTCGGAAGCGGCAACCAGCTTGTTCTTGATTTCGGTGACGACGTCGATGGCCGATTCCATGGCGGAATAGGCAGTGTCGACCTTGGCAGCGCCGAGACCGAGGGCGTCCTGAACCGTCGAGAGCGACCCCTTGTCCGAACGCATGGTGGTGGCGATCGACCAATAGGCGGCGTTGTCGGAAGCAGAACCGACGCGCAGGCCGGAAGAAACGCGGCTCTGGGTGGATTCCATGTCGTTGCTGATGCCGCGCAGCGTCTGGAGCGCGGCCATCGCCGACACGTTGGTGAGAATGCTAGCCATAGTTGATTGTCCCTTTGAACGAAATACATGGAGGGGGACATACCGGACTGTATATATTACCGGCACTTCGGTCCGGCATCATGCCAACTCGGTCTCTTCAATCTGAAGGAACACCAAACCCGTCGTGTGGGGCAAATCTCGCAGCAAATCCTTGCTAAGTTCTTTAAACAGCACGGAGACTTGAAAGCCGTTCGACCATCATCATTAACGAAAGGTGTACGGCTCGCGGCCTCAGGGAGGTCGGCTTCATGCAAGCTTGGCTTGCCACGATGCGCGGTGAAGCCGATTTGCCGGGACGCCGGCACAACTTTACTGGAGCGGGAAGCCTTGAAACCCCTGAAGATACAACGGCAATACGTCGCAGCACAAAATCACTTCGACAAAAAAGAATATCACGATGTATTGGGCATCCTGAACAAGCTGCTGGATGTTCACAAGGATCCGAGGCACTACGCACTCCTGGGCGCCACGCTGTTGAAGCTCAAGATGAAGACCGAGGCCGCTCAGGCTTTCCAAATTGCCGGCGAGATGGAATCGCCGCACAAGCTCAAATACACGCGCGAAGCCATGCGGCTTCATTTCTCCAATAACGACGACATTAACGTCCTGCGCCTCGGCGCGCGCAACCTCAAGGAGGCGATTGCCGATCCGGATATGGCCGTCCTGATGTCCGGCGCTCTGATGCGCCAGGAACTGGAAGGCGCCGAGGCATTTCGCAACACGCTCGCGCGAAGCGACGAGCCGACACACCGCCAGCTTGCAGCCCGTTCGATCCGGCTCCAGGATCGAAGCGACGAAGAGAACAAGTGCATCCTGGAGATCTTCGAGAAAGATCCCGAGGATCGGATCGTGCGCAATTTCTATCTCTCAGCCATGAGAGACGCCCTCGATTACGATATCATCCGCAAATACGAGCCTATCCAATTCGAGGAAATCGCCAGGGGCGAATTCGAAGCGATCGCCGACGAGGTGTCACTCTTCAATCTACGCTGGTGCGACGACGAAAAGACGAACGCCATCGCGGGCTCCAGAATGGGAGAACGGAAGCCCAGAAATGCCGCCTCGAAAAGGCATAACATGCCGCATCGCTGGGGTCATAAATTGCGCGTCGGCTATCTCTCTGCCGACCTTTGGACGGAACACGCCGTCATGAAGGCGCTTCGCGGCATATTGGAATCGCACGACAAGAGCCGTTTCGACATCACGCTCTTCTGCAACGCTCCTGCCGAACGGCTGCGCAACGACAACAACGCCATCCGCGAGGAATGGGGCAGGGTTGTCCGGATACGGGGCATGACGGATGACGAGGCGGCCGAAGCCATCAAGGCCGAGAATATCGACATCCTGGTCGACCTGCAGGGGCATACCGCAGAAAACCGGGTATTCGTGATGAACCGCCAGACCGCACCGGTGCATGCGACCTGGCTCGGCTATCCGGGCACCGTGGTCAACGTCGACATCGACTACCTCATCGCGGACAAAACGGTGGTGCCGGAAAGCTCCTTCCCGCACTATTACGAAAAGATCTGCTGGATGCCTGAGACGTTCTTCCCGAACGAAGCGGTCCACCGCCCGATGCCGCAGCCGATCGACCGGGCGCTCTGCGATATGCCGCAGGACGCCTTCATCTTCTCGTGCTTCCACAGCCACTGGAAGTTCACGCCCGCGACCATCGACCTCTGGGTCCGCGTCCTCAAGGAAACGCCGGAGAGCTATCTGTTCCTGATCTGCCGCGAACGGTTCGGGGCTCGAAAGAACCTGATCAAGGCCTTTGTGGAAGCGGGAATCCCCGAGAGCCGCCTGATGTTCGGCGATCGCGTCAACAACTATGCGGCCTATATCAATCGTATCGGCCTGACCGATCTCGGTCTCGATACCTATCCTTATAACGGCCATACCACGACCTCCGAAAAGCTCTGGGCCGGGCTTCCGATGCTGACGCACAAGGGCAAGAACTTTGCATCGCGCGTCAGCGAAAGCCTGCTGAATGCCCTGGGCCTGCCGGAAATGGTTGCCGAGGACAAGGATGACTTCGTTCGCCGCGCGGTCCACTACTACAACAACCGCGAGGAGCTCAAAGAGGTCCGCAAAAGGCTCGAGGCAAACCGCTTCACGCACCCGCTGTTCGACGCCGAACGGTATTGCCGGCATCTTGAAACCGCCTACACGATGATGGCCGACAAGGCCAAGGCCAAGATCAAGCCCGACCACTTCAGCGTTCCGGCCCTTCCGCCGCGGGAAGGCCCCTTCAGCTCACGCAATAACTGATATGCGAATGGAAACGGCGGGGATCCCCCGCCGTTTCCATTTCAGCAGCGCTGCTGCAAAGTTAATTGAAGGAACGAACCAGGCTGCCGACCAGCAGGTTCCAGCCATCGATAAGGACAAAGAAAAGAATCTTGAAGGGCAACGAGATCGATGTCGGCGGCAGCATCATCATGCCCATCGCCATGGTGATTGCGGCGACGATCATGTCGATGACCAGGAACGGCAGGATGATCAGGAAGCCGATTTCGAAACCGCGCCGTATTTCCGAGAGCATGAAGGCGGGAACCAGAATACGATAGTCGATCGCCTGCGGCGTGCCGACCGGCTGGTTTCGCTCCCGGGCGATTTCGACGAAGAGCTGCAGATCCTTGTCGCGGGTATTGGCCGACATGAACACCCTGAAGGGTTCCGCGATCCGCTGAACTGCCTCCGCCTCGGTGACCCGGTTCTGAAGAAGCGGCTGGACGCCCTCGTTCCACGCCCTGTCGAAGGTGGGCGACATGACGTAAAACGTCATGAACAGCGCCATCGAGACCAATATCATGTTCGACGGCGCGGTCGAGAGGCCCATGCCTGAGCGCAGGATCGAGAAGGCGATTACGATCCTTGGGAAGCTCGTGACCATGATCAGGATGCCGGGAGCGACGGAAAGAACCGTCAACAGCCCGAAAGTCCGGATGATCCACGCCGCTGCGGAACCATCGACCGGCAGATTGAGAAGATCCGCCGGCGATTGCTGGGCGAGCGCGAGCCCGGGTGCCGCCATCAGAGCGACGAACAGGTAGATCAGCCGAATCATGCGATCACGAAGGTCCTTTGCGTCATCTTCGATAGTCACCCCGACCAATGCAGGTCAACACCTGCGGGACGCGCGCGGGTACTCGTACACAGAAAGCCACGCCGGCCTGGCCCAACCATAATGCCTGGGCTGCCGACGCGATCTTCATTCAGCTTGGCGCAAGTCTGGTCGAATAGCCTCAATCCAGGAATAGCTAATGGACGTACAGAGCCTGGAAAAGCCCATGCTGGCTCTCGCGTCGATCGGAAGCGCCTCGGAACATCCGCCGCTGAGTGTCCCTTGCTTGCGGCGAGCCCGCTGCGCTTTCGAACAAATCAGATCGAGGAAATTCGGTGTCTTACATCAAACTCAGCATATGCATCCCGACTTACAACCGTGAGAAACACCTGCACGATTGCCTGGAACGGTGCCATCGCGATTTCCGCTTCGATTTCCCCTATGAAATCGTCATTTCCGACAACGCCTCGACCGACAATACCGGCGCGGTCGCCAAGGAATTCATCGAGCGGGGAATGCCGATCCGTTACGTCAGGAGCGCCGAGAATGTGGGGATGATCCCCAACATGAACAGCGCCCTGCGGCTGGGGCGTGGCGAATACATGCTCTACCTCGCCGATGACGATCGCCTCATCCCGCAGGAAGTCGCCAATATCGTCGCGTATCTCGACGAAAACCCCAACATCACGGTCGTCCATGCGCCATGGGCAATGTATGACGGCATCAACGAAGTCGAGGGCGGACTGTTCTACACGGTCAACGAAGACAAGGTTTTTCCGCAGAAAAGCTTCGCCGAAGTTTTCAACTACATGTTCCGGGGCCACATCTTCCCTGAAATCGGCATCTACCGCGCCAGCGCGTTCCGGTCCTCATGGGTTCCCAGGGACATCTGCTTTTACCCCTTCCCCATGCTGGCCCACTTCCTGGACCAGGGCGACATCGCCTTCCGCAAAACGCCCTTCTATCGCCAGGTCATCGCATCCGGCGTCGAACGCGATCGTGTTCAGGGGGGCGCTCAGATCGCAGCAACCGGATGGGACCAGTACCGCGGCGGACTGGAATACTTCCTCTACTTCGCATCCAAACGCGGCAAGGTCGGCACCTCGCCTGACGAACGCGCGACGCAGGAGCATCTCTGCAGAAACTTCACGCTACAGCGAATGGCCGTCTCGATGCGACTGCTCGTCGGCATGCGCGAATACGTGAAGGCGTACGAGGTCTATACGAGAATGGTCTTCGGAGGCTTCGACGAGCATCCGGAAGTCATGTCCTTCAAGGAAGGCGGATTGCTCGCAACGGCACTGCAGACCCTTTCCTGGCAGTTGGGGGTAACTGCAGGCATCGAGAATCTCGTCATCTCCGGATACCCGGACATCGTAACCCTCAAGGAACGGCTCCAAAGGGTACGGTTGCCTTCGCGACTGGAGATCATCGACGAGCCGGCGGAACCTACGCCCGCGCAGCTCGAGAATACGGCGATCCTTGTGCATTTGCCGGAAGAGCGGGCCCGTTTCGTTGAGATGGGTTATCTGCCCAACCTCGTGTTCGCCCAGGACGACCTGATCAAGACCATTTTGCTTTAGCGCATGAAGGCGTTTAGCCGATCGCCAGAGAAGCCTATTCGCATGGTTTGCTGGCGGTGGTCGTTCAATGGATAAGCCGTCAGTTACGGAGAGACGGAATTGAAAGCTGTAATTCTCGCCGGTGGGTTGGGAACCCGCATCTCCGAGGAGACGCATCTCAAGCCCAAGCCGATGATCGAAATTGGCGGACGGCCGATCCTGTGGCACATCATGAAGCTCTACTCCGCCCATGGCGTGAACGAGTTCATCATCTGCTGCGGATACAAGGGCTACGTCATCAAGGAGTATTTCGCGAACTACTTCCTGCACATGTCGGACGTCACCTTCGACATGGCCTATAACGAAAAGCAGGTCCATCGCCGCAGCGCCGAGCCCTGGAAAGTCACGCTGATCGATACCGGCGAAGCGACGATGACCGGCGGGCGGCTGAAGCGGGTCTCCGAATATCTGCGTAACGAGGAAAGCTTCTGCTTCACCTATGGTGACGGCTTGAGCGACGTGAACATCACCGAGCTCGTCAAGTTCCATCGGTCGCACGGCAGGAATGCGACGGTTACCGCTGTGCATCCGCCCGGTCGCTACGGCGCGCTCGAACGCTCCGGCAACCAGGTCACCGGTTTCGTCGAAAAACCGCGCGGCGATGGCGGCATGATCAATGGCGGTTTCTTCGTGCTTTCGCCGAAATGCATCGACCTCATCGAGGGCGACAACATTCCGTGGGAATCCGCGCCGATGGCGAACCTTGCCACGATGGGCGAGCTGATGGCCTATGAGCATGAAGGTTTCTGGCAGCCGATGGACACGCTGCGCGAAAAGAACCTTCTCGAAGACCTCTGGGCCTCTGGAAAAGCGCCATGGAAAATCTGGCCGTGAGCGGCGGGGCTCGCCCGGACCGTGGTTTCTGGGCGGGTAAACGCGTTGTTCTGACGGGGCATACGGGTTTCAAGGGCGCCTGGCTTTCGATCTGGCTCGGGCATCTCGGCGCCGAGGTCACCGGCATTGCCTTGCCGCCCGAGACGCAGCCCAGCCTTTTTGCACTCGCACGGCCCGATCTCAAGGAAAGCCATTTCCAGGACATTCGCGACGCGGGGAAACTCGCCGAACTCGTGCGGGCCGCCTCCCCCGATATCGTGATGCATCTCGGCGCCCAGGCCCTGGTGCGCCCGAGCTATCAGGACCCGCTCGGCACGTTCGCGACCAACGTGCTCGGAACGGCCAACCTGCTCGAGGCAGTCCGTTCGGTCCCAACGGCGCGCGTCGTTGTCGCGATCACCACGGACAAGGTCTACCGCAACCTTGAACATGCCTTCCCCTACCGGGAGACGGACCATCTCGGCGGGCACGACCCCTATAGCGCCAGCAAGGCGGCATCAGAGATCGTCATTGCGAGCTACCGCGATTCGTTTCTCCGCGAAAAAGGCGTGGCGGTCGCCAGCGCCCGAGCCGGCAACGTGATCGGCGGCGGCGACTGGTCGGCCGACCGTCTGCTGCCGGATGCGGTGCGCGCCTGGCAGTCCGGCAACACCGTCAGCGTCCGACGCCCGGAGGCGAAGCGCCCGTGGCAGCATGTGCTCGAGCCGCTTTCGGCCTATCTCGTGCTTGCGGAACGGCTGTGGGTCAATCCGGCGATCGGTGATGCCTTCAATTTCGGCCCGATCAGCCACGAAGCGGCGCCGGTGCGCCAGGTCATCGAGATTGCCCGCGCCTCCTACGGCCGCGGCGAAGTCGAATATGGCGACGGCACCGAAGGACCGCACGAAGCGGGCTGGCTTGCCTTGGAAACCGCCAAGGCGCGGCATACGCTGGGCATCGAACCACGCTGGTCGCTGGCGGAAGCTGTCGACCGGACCATGAAATGGTATCGTGCGCAGCATGACGGCGCCGATGCCCGCGCACTTTGCGAAGCCGAAATCGCCGAATACGAGGCACGCCCTTGAGCCGCTTCACCGTCACCGACCTGCCGCTTGCCGGCCTGAAACTCGTCGAACGCCAGAATCTCGGTGATTCGCGCGGTTTCCTGTCGCGCATGTTCTGCGCAGACGAGCTGGCGGCGGCGGGTTGGGCAAAACCGATCGCCCAGATCAACCTGACGATGACGGCGCGCAGGGGCACGGTGCGCGGCATGCATCTCCAGCACCCGCCGCATGCGGAGATGAAGCTCGTCAACTGCCTGCGCGGCGCAGTCTGGGATGTCGCCGTGGATCTCAGGCGCGATTCCCCGACCTTCCTGAAATGGCATGCACAAGAGCTTTCCGCCGAGAACCGCCATTCGCTCCTAATCCCGGAAGGGTTCGCGCACGGCTTTCAAACTCTGACGGACGACTGCGACCTCCTCTATTTCCATTCGATGCCCTACGCATCGGGCTCCGAGGGCGCGCTGAACGCGCAGGATCCCGCACTCGACATCGCCTGGCCGCTGGTAATCACCGAAATGTCGGATCGGGATCGCGGTCATTCCAACCTGACATCACAATTCACGGGACTGACGCCATGAACTGCCGCCACTGCGGTACCACGCTCCGCTGCGATTTCCTGGACCTCGGCTTCGCGCCGCCGTCCAACGCCTATCTGACCGCCGAGGATCTCTCCAGGCCGGAAGTCTATTTTCCCTTGAGGCTGCAGGTCTGCGAGGAATGCTGGCTGGTCCAGACGGAGGACTATGCTTCCGCCGAATCACTCTTCAGTGCCGAATATGCGTATTTCTCCAGCGCATCGACGAGCTGGCTTGCCCACGCGGCCCGTTATGTCGAGATGATCACTTCCCGTCTCGGTCTCGGCCGGGACAGCATGGTCATCGAGGTCGCCTCCAACGACGGTTATCTGCTCAAGAATTTCGTCAAGGCCGGCATTCCCTGCCTCGGCGTCGAGCCGACGGCGAGCACGGCCGAAGCCGCCGAGGCGCTCGGCATTCCGGTCCGCCGGGAGTTCTTTGGGGAGGCGCTGGGCAAGCAATTGGCCGGCGAAGGCAAGGGTGCCGATCTCATCCTCGGCAACAATGTCTATGCCCATGTCCCCGATATCAACGATTTCACGCGCGGTCTGAAGGCGGTGCTTAAGGCCGGCGGCACGGTGACGCTCGAATTCCCGCATGTGATGCGGCTCATCGAGCACAACCAGTTCGACACGGTCTATCACGAGCACTTCTCCTATCTTTCGCTCTTCACGGTCGGAAAGATCTTCGAAGCGGGGGGCTTACGCGTCTTCGATGTCGAGGAATTGCCGACCCATGGCGGCAGCCTGCGCGTCTACGGCTGCCATGCAGGTGATTCGCGCCAGACGACCGAAGCCGTCACCACGCTGCTCACCGAAGAGGCGCGTCGCGGTCTCCAGACGTCGGCGACCTATGCGGACTTCCAAGCTAAGGCCGAGAAGGTCAAGAACGATACGCTCGTCTTCCTTCTGCAGGCAAAGCGCGAGGGCAAGACGGTGGCAGCCTATGGGGCTGCGGCCAAGGGCAACACCCTGCTCAACTTCGCCGGCGTCAAGCCGGACCTGCTGCCCTATGTCTGCGATGCGGCCGCCGCCAAGCAGAACAAATTCATGCCGGGCAGCCATATCCCGATCCTGCATCCCGACGAGATCGTCGCGCGCCGGCCGGACTATGTGATGATCCTGCCCTGGAACATTGCGACCGAAGTCCGCCAGCAACTGGCTTCGCTTGCCGAACAGGGCACCAGGTTCGTGACGGCGGTGCCGGAGTTGCAGATCGTATGACGCGACTGGTTCTGCTCACCGGAGGAACAGGTTTTGTCGGCCGGCAGGTGCTTCGGTCGCTGACCGAATCCGGTGCGCGCGTTCGTGTTGTCCTACGGGAAGGATCAGCCGAGAGCCGGCTTGGCGATCCCTCCGCCGTCGAGAGCATGGTGCGGACGCCGGACCTGTTCCGCGAGCCGGTCGAGTGGTGGGCGAAGGCGCTTGAAGGCGTCGATACCGTCGCGCATGTCGCCTGGTATGCCGAGCCCGGCAAATACCTGCAGTCGCCGGAAAATATCGTCTGCCTCGAGGGCACGTTGCGCATGGCGCAGGGCGCGGCACTCGCCAGGGTCAAACGGTTCGTCGGCGTCGGCACATGTTTCGAATACGATGTCTCGGTCGGCATGCTGGCCACCGATACGCCGCTGCGCCCGATCAGCCCCTATGCGGGCGCGAAAGCCGCGGTATTCCTGGCTCTGTCGCAATGGCTGCCCCTGCATCAGATCAGCTTTGCCTGGTGCCGGCTCTTTTATCTTTTCGGCGAAGGCGAGGACGAGCGCCGTCTCTTCCCCTATCTTCGGACGCAGCTTGCCGCAGGCAAGCCCGTGGATCTGACGAGCGGCAACCAGATCCGCGACTTTCTGGACGTGCGGGAAGCGGGAAGGCAGATTGCCGATATCGGACTCGGCGACAGAACGGGAGCAGCCAACGTCTGCTCCGGAATTCCGGTCACGGTGCGGCAGATAGCCGAGCGGTTAGCCGACGAGTATGGTCGCCGCGATCTCTTACGATTCGGCGCCCGTCCCGATAATCTGGTGGATCCGCCTTGCGTCGTGGGACTGAGGCGGTAGGAAACGTGGCATAGCTGTTAGGCGGCCCGACAGCCGCGACAGCCTGCCTTGGGTAAACGGCAACCGGTGGTGCTGCGTTGGGATTGCCAAAGAGAATTCGAACAAAGTTGCAACGCTGACATACAGAGGACCCATCATGACTGATTTCCAGAAGGAAGTCGAAACTCGCGTCGAAGCCGTCGCCGGCAACAGCGAGTTGAAGGACAAGGCCGCAAAATTCTTGGAAGCGTCGGTGGCGTCCAAATATTCCTACAACTTCTTCTGGCTCGGCCGGCCCATCATCCAGTACCCCCAGGACATGGTGGCGATGCAGGAACTGATCTGGGCGGTGAAGCCGGACCTGATCATCGAAACCGGCATCGCACATGGCGGATCCCTGATCCTCAGCGCGTCGATGCTCGCCATGATCGAATTGGCGGAAGCTGCGGAAAAGGGCGAGGTCGTCGATCCGAACAAGCCGAAGCGCAAGGTTCTCGGCATCGACATCGACATCCGCGCCCATAACAAGGCGGCGATCGAGGCGCATCCTTTCTATCCGCGGATCCAGATGATCCAGGGGTCGAGCGTTGCCGACGACATCATCGCCCAGGTTCGCGAGGTCGCCTCGCAGTATTCGAACATCCTGGTCTGCCTCGACAGCAACCACACCCATGAGCATGTCCTCAGGGAACTCGAACTCTACGCGCCGCTGACGAGCATCGGCAGCTATTGCGTCGTCTTCGACACCCTGGTCGAGAACATGCCGGCGGAAACCTCCAACGATCGCCCCTGGGGTCCCGGGGACAATCCGATGACGGCCGTGCACGAATATCTGAAAACCCATTCGGAATTCGTCATCGACAAGCATGTCGAGAACAAGCTGCTGGTCACCGTCGCTCCGGACGGCTACCTCAAGCGCGTCCGTTGACGCTTTACAGACGAAATAGATCCCGGCGCGCCGGATACGCGTCGGGGTCGCCTCGGTCCGGCGATCCGGGCGCACTAGAGTTAAATTTCCAGATATAAAAAGGCGGCGAAGCATGGCTTCGCCGCCTTTTTATATGACCGGATCGCTTGCCTTTATTCGATCACGAAGGACCGGAACATCACCTTGGCGACCTTGCCCTGAGAGCGAAGATCGACGCGTTCCTTGATATCGTCCTTGAGATACTGGAAGCCGCGTGGGCCCTCGATCTGCTGCAGCGAAACGGTGCGCATGTAGGCAAGGATATCCTGGTGGATATTTTCCGCGAGCGGCAATTCCGGCGGCCCCTTGAATGCAAGCGCCACTTCGAGCCGGATCCAGTTTTCGGACGGATAGGCGAGATTGGTGGTAATCGGCTCGAGGAGAACGACGCCGTTCGCCTCGGTGGAAATGTGGGGAAGCCCCTCTTCCTTCTTGCCGGCCTCGCCGTGTTCGCCGCCGGCTGCCGCCGTCTCGTGCTTCTGCGCCGCGTTCGGGTCCTTCGGAGCGATCATGCCGCCGACGACCCAGCCGCCGCCGGCGCCGATCACGGTCAGGATCGCGACGCCCGCGATGACCATGATGGTGCCGTTCTTCTTCTTAGCGGCGTCGGCCGCCTGTGCTTCATCCGCCATGGTCTTCAAACCTTCACATCAAGAGACCTTCGCCCAGGTCCGTCAGAAGGGCGAGAACATATCGACGACCTGCTGACCGACCGGCGGCTGCTGGACTTCCGTCAGGCGGCCACGGCCACCGTAGGAGATGCGGGCCTCGGCGATCTTGTCGTAGGAGATCATATTGGTGGAATCGACATCCTGCGGCCGGACGATGCCGGCAACATTCAGAATGCGGATTTCGTGATTGACGCGCACTTCCTGCGAGCCGCTGATCAGGAGATTGCCGTTTTCGAGAATCCCGGTCACGACGGCAGCCACGAGCAGCTTCAGGCTTTCGGCACGCTTGGTCGTTCCCTTGCCCTGCGAATCCGTGCTCGAATCCGTACCGAGATCGCCGGTCGTGCCCGCTTTCGGGGTCCAGCCGAACAGGTTGCTGAGATTGGCCCCCCAGGTCAGGCTGGTCGAATTCGTGCGGTTGCGTTCCGTCTCGTTGTCGAACGACGCCTTGTCGTTGATCTTGATATCGACCGTCAGGATGTCGCCGACATTCAAAGCGCGAGAATCCTTGAAAAGCGCAGCCTGATTGTCGCTCCAGAGCGAATAGCCGCTGGCCATCTGCCGCGGCTGCTTCGGATAGGACGACATCTGCGGCGCCTGCGCATATTGCAGGCCGCTGCCGATCGGGCTCATCGCCGGCGCATTGCCGATCTCCTTGATCGTCTGGCTCGAACAACCAGCCAGGAACAGAACGGCCATGATGGCGGGAATGCGTTTCGTCATGAGGGCACTTTCGGAACATTGGGAGCGCGTGCTTTCGACGTGTTGGGGTCGGAAGCGCTTGAGATGATCGTGGAGATCATGCCGGCCTTCTGCGGGTCCATTTCCGCGAGGAAAAGGGCCGACTGGCGGGCGGGAAGCTGCATGATGATCGCGGCTGCGACCTCCATGTTCATTTCTCCGAGCTGCGGCGCTGCCGCATCCGGTTTCATCGTCTTGAAGATATCGACCAGGCCCGCCTGGGCCCGCGCCAGGAAGTCGTTGCGGCGCTTCAGCCAGTCCTGGTATTCGGCGGTACGATCCTGGAGGGCCTTGATGCGGTCGTCGACATCGGCCTGCAGCTTTTCGAGCTCCTGCTTCTGCAGGAGATAACGCTGATCGCGCGCGGCATCGGCGATATTGGTGCAGAATTTCTGGATTTCGTCGCTGGTCGACACTTCGGTGACCGGCGGCGGCTGCTGTGCTCCGACCTGAGACACCAGTGTCAGGACAGCCGCGGCAGCGAGGACGCGGCGCGCCAGCGTCTTGGATACGGAAATGGTGAATAGCGTCTCGGTCATTGCAGGACGAGCTCCGCTTGAAGGGCGCCGGCGGACTTGATGCCTTGCAGGATGGCGATGATGCCGTCCGGCTTGACGCCGATGCTGTTGAGACCGGCGACCAAGGTCCGCAGATCCGGACCGTTGAGGAGCGCGACCTGGCCGCCGTCCTTCATCGCCATGATATCCGTCTGGGGCTGAACCGCCGTCTCGCCGCGCGAGAAAGGTTCGGGCTGGATCACCTGCGGGGTCTCCGTGACCTGCACCGTCAGCGTCCCGTAGCTCACGGCAACGCGCGAGATCTTCACATCCGCGCCGATGACGATCGTGCCGGTCCGCTCATTGACGACGACCTTGGCCGGCGTATCGGTCTCGACCACGAGGTTCTCGATCTCGGCCATCAGGCGCGTCAGATCGGCGGACTTCGGCTTTTGAACGATCACTTCCTGGCTGTCGCGAGGTTCTGCGATCGGACCGCCGTACCGGCGGGCCGCGAAGCTGTTGACGATGTCGGAGACACGCACCGCGGTCGAGAAATCCGGATTGCGGAGCTGCAGGACGAGGTTCACCGAGTCCTTGAACTTGGACGGCAATTCGCGCTCGACGATCGCACCGTTCGGAACGCGGGCCGCCGTCGTCACGCCTTCGGTCAACGTGGCCGCCTGGCCCTGGGCCGAGAAACCGGACACGACCAGCGCACCCTGGGCGACGGCGTAGATCTGGCCGTCGGCGCCGGAAAGCGAGGTCATGACCAGCGTGCCGCCGCGTAGCGAGGTCGCGTCGCCGAGCGAGCTGACCGTGACGTCGATGCGGCTGCCGGGGCTGGCGAAGGGAGGCAGGTTGGCCGTGACCATGACGGCCGCGACGTTCTTGGCGTTGGACTGGCTGCCCTGGGTCGAGATGCCGAGGTTCTGCAGCATCGCCTTCATCGACTGGTCGGTAAAGGGAGACGAGCGCAGGCTGTCGCCCGAGCCCTGAAGACCGACGACGAGGCCGTAGCCGATCAGCTGGTTGTCGCGGCCGGCCTGCAGGGACGCGATGTCCTTGATACGGGCGGTGACGACATAGGGACCGTCGGCGGATGCCGGCGCGCCGCCCAGGAGGGAGCCGATCACGGCAAGTGTTGTGAGGAAGAGACGGGTTCTCATTTCGCCATCACCTGGATCGTCCCATCAGCCATGACGGTACCGCTGACCGTGACACCCGAATCGATGTTGCGCACACGAATGACATCCCCGACCGCCGCATTCTCAAGCGGCGCGCCGGAGGCCGAAATGGTCATGGCGCCGATGGTGAAGGTCAGGCGAACCGACTTGCCGCGCGTGACCGCGAAGGCTTCGCGAAGTGCCGAAACCGGAACGGTGCGCCCGGCCAACAGCGTGCGTTTTGCCACCATGCCCACGACTTCCTCGGTCCTGCGGGCATAGTCGCCGCCCAGATTCGGATTGGTGACCTGCACCTCCTCGACCCTGCCCTCGGTGATCTCTTCGCCGGGATAAATGGTCTGGACCGGCACAACAGCCGTCCCCATGCCGGCGAGGGCCGGCGAGCCCGTTACGGCAAGAAGCGCTGCCAGGAGCCGCAAGGCCAGCCTGGCGCCAATCGCATTTTTCCGGCGAAACTTCATGTCTGCCCGTCTCCTGTTTATTATTTCAGGTTCTTGCTGACGATCGTAGCCATCTCATCGGCGGTGGTGATGACCTTGGAGTTCATCTCGTAGGCGCGCTGGGCGGAGATCAGATCGGTGATCTCCCGGACGGCGTCGACGTTCGAACTCTCCAGATAACCCTGCTTCAGATAACCGAAGCCTGGATCCTCGGGGGCTGCCACGATCGGTTCGCCGGATGCGGCGGTCTGCGCAAACAGGTTGTCGCCGAGCGGCTGCAGGCCGGCCTCGTTGACGAAGTTGGCGGTTGTGAGCTGGCCGATCTCGGTGAAATCGGGGGAATTGCCGATGCGGACCATGACCTGGCCGGTGCGGGTGATCTTGGTTTCGCTGACATCTGCCGGGAAGGTGATGTTCGGCACGACTGCATAACCGTCAATCGTGACCAGCTGGCCATCGGCGTTCTTGTTGAAGGCGCCGGCGCGGCTGTAGAGCGTCTGGCCATCCGGGGTCTGGATCTGATACCAGCCGCGGCCGACGATCGCCACGTCGAGATCGTTCTCGGTATGGGTCAGTTCACCCTGGGTGTGGATGTTGCGAACAGCCGAGGTCTGCACGCCGAGACCGATGTTCGCGCCTTCGGGCACGATCGCCTGGTTGGCGCGGTTCGGAACGCCCTGGGCACGCTCGCTTTGATAGAGAAGATCGGAAAACTCGGCGCGGGCGCGCTTGTAACCGGTCGTGTTGATGTTCGCGATGTTGTTCGCGATGACTTCGAGATTGGTCTGCTGGGCATCCATGCCCGTTGCTGCGACGGAAAGCGCTCTCATGTCTTCGTCCTCAAACTCTAGATCTGCATTTTCGTGACTTCGAGATAGGCGGAGACGATCTTGTCTCGCAGCGCCATGGCGGTCTGGAGCGACTGCTGCGCTTCAAGAACCGCATCTACGACTTCGCGGGTATTGGCCTTGCCCTGGATGGCCTTGAACGACATCGATTCCGCGCCCTTCAGGCTGTTCATCGTGTCCGTCGCCATGTTGGCCATGACGCTGCCGAAATCCATGCCGGTGTTCTGGCCGGGCGTCGTCGCGATGCCGCCGGCGAGCGTGGAGCTGCTTGCGGAACCGACCTCGTCGAGGCCGTTGGTCAGCGAGAGAGAGCTAAGGTTTTGAATCTTGTCAATCATTGTCCGGCCTTCAGAAGGTCAATCGTCGCAGCGATCAGTTCGCGCGTCTGCTTGATGGTCTGGATGTTTGCGTCGTAGGAGCGATTGGCCTCGCGCATGTCGGCCATCTCAATCAGCATGTTGACGTTGGGCATCTTGACCATGCCCTTGGCATCGGCGGCCGGATGGTCCGGATCATATTCCTCGATGAACTTGGAGCTGTCGTTGCCGAGCTTCTTGATCTCGACCACGTCCACGCCGCTTGCTCTATCCAACTCGGAGCCGAAGGTTATCGTCTTGCGGCGGTAGGGGTCGGCACCGGGCGTGTCGCCGGTGGAGCGGGCGTTGGCGATGTTTTCGGAAACGATGCGCAGACGTGTCGACTGCGCCTCCATTCCCGATCCAGCGATCTTCAGGGAGGCTGAAAGCGGATCCATTTGCTTACCTCTTAACTAACGTCAGCATCATGCTGTGAAACGATTTCACTAGTCCTGTGCTCAATTCGTATTGGCGTTTGATTTCACCCGTCTTCGTCAGCTCGTCGGCCAGCGAGACGGTATTTCCGGATTCCTGGACACCGATTTCCTCGTTCAGTTCCGATGCCTTGATGTCGATCTCATCGCTGAGGTCGTTGCTGGCGAAATGGGCCGGATTGGTGCGGGCCATCGGAACATGCGTGCGGTCCAGCACCGAGTCGAAAGGCGTGATATCCTTCGCCTTGAACTTCGGCGTGTTGGCATTGGCGATGTTGCCCGCAACAACTTCCTGGCGCACCGAAAGCCACTCGGCCTGACGGGATGCCATTTCGAACAATTGAATCGGTTGCATAGGCTTGTCTCCATCTTCTGTCCGGAAACTAAGCCAGTAACCTTGCGTCGGACTTACGGGCGAGCACTCCCGCCGGTGTCCTGATAAACTTCTCCGCTGGAAGTAATGATCACCCACTTGCCGCCACGTTGTTCGAGCGTGGCGAGCTTGCTGTTGTCGGGCAAAACCGAGCCGACCCGGACCATATACATGCCGGAGCCGTCCTCGATGAGCGCGCGGCCATTGGCGACGTGCAGCAGCCGGAAATTGCCTCGCCCCGGAAAGGGCTGCTCTTCCTGCAGATTGCCGTCCTTGCGCGTCTCGCCAAGGGACGACGTGGTGGCCGTGGTCAGCGCATCCATCGGCTCGACAGGCTTCGGCCAATCGTCCTTGGAACTGTCGGTCATGGCAAGAGGCGATACGGTGACGACTGAGCGCGCGGCGCCCGGGGGCAGATCGCGCGTCCGGCCGAGCGCTTCCGTCCGGATGCCGAACTTGTCGGCATTCAGGAAGACGTACCAGGGAAAGAAGGCGGAGGCCGCGGCCAGCGTGATGCCCGTCGCGACAAGGATCTTGTCGCCCAATCGCGACCGAGCCTCTTCCGATTGAGCCGCCGCTTCCTGGTTGTTCTTGTCGCTCATCGAATAATCACCTTCTTGCTATGGCCGACTGCGGATTGCCCTGCCCTGCCGCCGCCCGCAGCGCATTGGCCAGATCCGCGTAAGCATCGAGCGCCGGCTTCTCCCCCGGCGTCTGCTTCAAGACTTCGTAGATGACCGGCACCTGCTTGATCGCCATGTCGAGATCCGGATCGCTGCCGGCGCGGTAACCGCCGATCAGGCGCAGGTCGCGCGTCTCCTCGTAGCGGTGCACCAGCGATTTCAGGCGCGACACCAGCTTTTCCTGATCCTCGGTCCAGGCCTTTCGGGCAAGACGCGAGATCGAGGAGAGCGGGTTGATCGGCGGGTAACGGCCTTCCTCGGCAAGCGAACGCTCGAGAACGATGTGACCGTCGAGAATGCCGCGGGTCGAGTCGGCGATCGGGTCGTTGTGGTTGTCGCCATCGACAAGGATGGAGATGATCGCGGTGATCGTACCCGTTCCCTCGACGCCCGGGCCAGCGCGTTCAAGCAGGCGCGGCAGCTCGGTGAAGACCGACGCCGGATAACCGCGGGCGATCGGCGGCTCGCCTGCCGCAACGGCGACCTCGCGAATCGCATGGGCAAAACGGGTGACGCTGTCGGCGATGAACAGGACGTTGTCGCCCTGATCGCGGAAATGTTCGGCGATGGTGATCGCCACCAGCGGCGCCATCTTGCGCAGCATCGGGCTTTCGTCGCTGGTCGCAACGACGGCGATCGATTTCGACATGTGCTCGCCGAGCGTATCCTCGATGAATTCGCGCACTTCGCGGCCACGCTCGCCGACCAACGCGATCACCACCTTATCGAAGGAGTCGGCTCTGGCGAGCATCGAGAGAAGCGTCGACTTGCCGACGCCTGAGCCGGCGAAAATGCCAAGGCGCTGGCCGAGGCAGAGCGGCGAGAAGATGTCGATTGCCCGGACCCCGGTCCTGAAACCCTTTTCAACGCGGCTGCGCGTCATCGAAGGCGGAGCGGTATTGGCGATCGACCGCGGATGAAGACCGCGCCCGACCGGACCCTTGCCGTCGATCGGCTCTCCGAGCGAATTGATCGTGCGTCCACACCAGCTATTGTCCGGCGCGACACGAAAGGCGCCCTTACGGATCACCGTATCGCCGATGCCGATCGGCTCGCCGGGCTCGATGGGGCAGACGTAGATAATGTCCGGCTCGACGCGGACCACTTCGCCGAGATGGATGCCGGTCGCGCTGCGATGGGCGACGAATTCGCCAAGCCGCACGTGTTTCGACAAGCCCGCGACGGTATAATGTCCTGCAGCGATGGTCCTGACATGACCACCGTGGGCGACCGAGAAGGCCGGGTCGGAATAACGTGCCGAAAGGCCGGCAAGCTGGACCAGCTTGCCGCCGTTGACTGCATCGAGGATAGCCGCTTCCATCATGGTGGGCCCTCTTTCCTATCGTTTAGGCGTTGGAGCCGCCGAGTGTCTTGATCGCATCGTCCAGCGAGGTCTCGCTATCGCGCATCAGCGACGAGATGCTTTCGAAAGCGCGGTTGACCTGGATCAGCTGGGTCATTTCGCGGATGCCGTTGACGTTCGCCCCTTCGAGGTAGCCCTGAACGACGGAATTCTCGATGCCCTCGAGCACCGGCTGCGGGGTATCGACGGTGATGACACCGGAGTTGTCGTGGCGGACGAAGCCCTTCGTGACGTCGGCCGTGAACAGACCGAGACTGGCGACGGGCTGTTCGTTCTGCCGGATGATACCGTCGGAGCCGACAGTCGGAGGGCCGCCGTCGCGGTTGAGCTGGATCGGCGCGCCACCGGCATCGAGAACCGCATAACCGCGGATCGAACGGAGCTGGCCGAGTTCGTCCATCGTGAAACGGCCGTCGCGGGTCAGCACCTGGCCGGCGGGTGTGTCGATGGCGAACCAGGCATTGCCCTTGATCGCGAAGTCGAGAGGGTTGCCGGTGCGTTGCATTTCGCCGGTCCGGGTCGACAGATAGTCGTTGCCCTGGGTGACGAACGCGACCTTTGCACCGATATCGTTCTGGGTCTTGCTCAGGACCTCGTCGAACTTGACCTCCGTGGAACGGAAGCCGACGGTGTTCATGTTGGCCATATTGTCGGCGATCGTGTTCAAGCGGCGCTCGAGCGCGATCTGGGAAGAGATGCCGACGTAAAGTCCGGACTGCATATCATTTGCCTCCGAGTTTCAGGTTATTGATCGAGATCAGGAGATCCGTGGAAATTCCGCTCGAGGATGGGGAATTGAAGACGGCGAGCGGATCGTAGCTCTCGGTGGGATTGCTGATCTCCCACATGGCCGTGAACCGCTCGAGAAACTTGTTGACCTTGGCCGGGTCCTGGAAATCCGCGATCTTGACCGTGTCTTCGATGTATTTGGCCTGGCGGTCGAGGTCGGCGCCGATCATCTCGGCCGACATGCCAAGCGCGGTGCGCATGACCTCCGAAAGCGCGTCGTCGGCAAGAACTTCCATGCCGGATTTGATCGTCGGGGCAGTGCGCTCGAAATAGAGCGCCAGCCGGACGCCCATGTTGTCGACGCCCGCATCCTCTTCCAGCGTCTGGCGCTGGAACTTGTCGACGACGCCCTTCTGGGCCTTGTCGAAGGAGGTGGCGGTGGAGCCGAAGGCGGCAAAATTCAGGGATTCGGCGAGCTGCGCATAACGGCTGTCCGAGAGCTGGTTGGCGAAATCCGCCTTGTTGTCGGTGCCCTCCTTCAGGACCTTGCGGATGAATGCCTTGGCATAAGCCATGTCCTCGAGACCGTGAGCCTTCAGCGCGTAGTTATAGATGCGCGTATCGGCCATGAAGTCGTCGATGGTTTTGATGCTGCCGATCTTGGAGAGATAATATTCGCTCTCGCGCGCAACTTCCGGCTTTTCGGCGACGCGTTGCAGCGACTTCGACATGTCACGGCTGATCATTGCGTAGCTGGTATAGGTCGTGATCACGGTAGCTCTACCTAAGTCCGCGGAAGCGGCGGACGTCGCTGCGGAGCGGGCAATCCGGTCCGATCGTCGGCAGAACTAGGCTCGAAGACTTGTGCGAAGCTGTTCCGGACCTGCTTTCATTGGCGTCTCCACAGCCAGCCTCACGCAAGCCAGACGCCTTATCCCCAAGACAAACGAAAACGATCGGGCACAGGTACGCGATGAATATTATTATCGGCTTTGTCATCACCGTTGGCTGTATTCTCGGCGGCTTCATGGCCATGGGGGGCCATATCGATGTCCTCATCCAGCCCTTCGAGCTGATGATCATCGGCGGCGCCGGCCTCGGTGGCTTCATCATGGCCAACCCGATGAAGGTGGTGAAGGATAGCGGCAAGGCGCTCGGAGAGGCGTTCAAGAACGCGGTGCCGAAAGAGCGCAACTATCTCGACGTTCTCGGCGTGCTTTATTCGCTGATGCGCGACCTCAGAACCAAGTCGCGCAACGAAATCGAAGCGCATATCGACAATCCGGAGGAATCGCCGATCTTCCAGACCGCTCCGACGGTCCTGAAGAACAAGGAACTGACGGCCTTCATCTGCGACTACGTGCGCCTTATCATCATCGGCAATGCCCGCTCTCACGAAATCGAGGCGCTGATGGACGAAGAAATCAGCACCATGTTCGCCGACAAGATGAAGCCCTATCACGCGATCACCGCGATGGGAGATTCCTTTCCGGCCATCGGCATCGTCGCCGCCGTTCTCGGGGTTATCAAGGCGATGGGCAAGATCAACGAATCGCCGGAAGTTCTCGGCGGCCTCATCGGTGCGGCTCTCGTCGGCACCATGCTCGGCATCTTCCTATCCTATTCGGTCTGCAACCCGCTGACCTCGCAGATCAAGATCGTCCGCACCAAGCAGCATCGCCTGTACATCATCGTCAAGCAGACCCTGCTTGCCTACATGAACGGCTCCGTGCCGCAGGTCGCGCTCGAATACGGACGTAAGACGATTTCCAACAAAGAACGGCCCTCGATCGACTCAGTCGAGCAGGAAATGATGAATCCTGGTGGAGAAAAGGCGGCATGATGACGTCGAACCAAGCAAACCAATCACCGGCGCCGGGCATGGACCTGGCGCTCCTGGCAAAACTGACCGGAGGCCTCGGCGACAAGAAAACCGTCGAGAAGATCAGCAGCGAATTCGCACAGCTCTATGCGGAATTCCTGCCGGACGTCTTCCACAGCGAAACCGGCATCCGGATCGGCGTCTCCTATGTGAGCTGCACGTCCGGCCTGATGACCGATCTCATTGCCGATCTCGGCGATGGGTTTGCCCTTTCCGATGGATCCCTGCGCAACTGGTCGCCGAACTTCGTGCTCGGTTGCGGCAACAGTTTCGTGATTGCGCTCATGGAGCTAATGCTGGGCTCCGCGCTCGAGACGATCGCACAGCCGATCGAACGCCCGCTTTCGGATATCGAACTCGACCTCGCCGTGATGGTCTTCGAGCGGATTGCCGATGTGCTGCGATCGGGTGTCAACGCTCAGGGAGGCTTCGAAGCAAGCCTTGAACGGCCTCACAACGCCGAAGACCGCCCAAAGCCGGACGATCTGTCGCGCCCGGAATTCGGCGTCTCCATCCGCATGGCGTTCGAGCTCGGCTCGGTGACCTCCGAATTCGCTCTCGTCATCCCTCAACGTGCTTTCCTGAAGACCAAGGTCACCGCGCCGAAGGCGAAGGCCCAGGCTTCGAAAGCCAAGCAGGAATGGACGGACCGCATGAACGACCAGGTCCGCCGCTCGCACGTCACCCTCGAGGCCCGCATCCGCCTGCAGAAGCTGACGCTCGGTACGATCTCGCGGCTCGCAGCCGGCGACGTGATCGCCTTCCAGGACAAGCGCGATGTCCAGGTTCAGGTCAGTGCAAACGGCCGGGATATGTATTCGTGCGAATTCGGGCGGTCCGGCGAGCGATATACAGTCCGCGTAAAGGATAACATCAGCACGGACGACGAGATTCTCCAACACCTGATAGGCTAGACCCGCGGCCAGCCCGCCATCGGTTTTTTTCGCCAAGGCAGGCTGACGCAAGTTTCAACAGGAATAATCACCGCATGGCTACGAAGAAGACACCTCTCACTGACGACGACTCGCTGATGCCGCTCGGCAATGATGCCGATCTGGATCAGGCCATCGACGATTTGCGCGGCGTCTTGAAGACGGATGCCGACGGCGGCGCGCCTGATTTCGATGCCGATTTCGGTTCGTCCGCAACCTCCGATTTTTCGGCCGACGCTCCGTCCTTCGGCGGCGGTTTCGAAGCACCGGCCGATACATTCGGCGGCGGTGGCTTCGGTGGCGGTGCCTCGGGCCTTGGCGGCGCAAAAAACTTCGGCGGCAACGATTTCGGCAGCTCGACATCCAGCAGCGCCGCCTACCAGGAACCGGGCAGCGCGCTCAACGCCAATCTCGACCTGATCATGGATATCCCGATCGACGTCGAGATCGTGCTCGGCACGAGCCGCATGCAGGTGTCGGGCCTGATGACCCTCGAGGAGGGTGCGACGATCGCACTCGACAAGAAGATCGGCGAGCCGGTTGAAATCGTGGTCAACGGACGCCGCATCGGCAAGGGCGAAATCACCGTGCTGGAAAATGACGATACGCGTTTCGGTGTGCGACTGACGGAAGTACTGAGCACGAGAAGAACCTGATCCCTGTTTGGGACAGAGAAGGAAGACCATGATGGACTTTGAGGATTTCGGTGGCAGCGCCCTCTCTACGAAACCGTTGTCCAAGGCCGAAAAGGCCGCGGCAGTGCTCTTGGCTATGGGCAAGGGCGTCGCTGGCAAGCTTCTCAAGTATTTCACGCAGGCCGAGCTGCAGAATATCATCGCCTGTGCCCAGAGCCTGCGCGCCATCCCCCCGGACGAACTCCTCGAGCTCGTCAACGAGTTTGAGGACCTGTTCACCGAGGGCACGGGCCTCATGGACAATGCCGCAGCGATCGAGGGCATCCTCGAAGCGGGCCTGACGCCGGAGGAAGTCGACGGACTGCTCGGCCGCCGGGCCGCGTTCGACGACTACCAGGCCAATATCTGGGACCGCCTGCAGGATGCCGATCCGGCATTCGTGGGCAAATTCCTGTCGCGCGAACACCCTCAGACGGTCGCCTACATTCTTTCACAGATGCCGTCGATCTTCGGCGCCAAGGTCCTTCTCCAGCTTCCCGACAGCCGCCGCGCCGATATCATGAACCGCGCCGTCAACATGAAGGAGGTCAGCCCCAAGGCTGCGCAGATCATCGAGAACCGGGTGATGGAACTGATCGCGGCAATCGAAGCCGAACGCAACTCGAGCGGCTCGAACAAGGTTGCCGAGCTGATGAACGAGCTCGACAAGAGCCAGGTCGATACCCTGCTCTCGTCGCTCGAAACGATCAGCAAAGACTCCGTCAACAAGGTTCGCCCGAAGATCTTCCTCTTCGAAGACCTGCTCTACATGCCGCAACGCAGCCGCGTCATGCTGCTCAACGACGTCGCAGGGGACATTCTCACAATGGCGCTGCGCGGTGCGACCAACGAGATCAAGGAATGTGTTCTCGCGGCGATCAGCCCGCGCCAACGCCGCATGATCGAAAGCGATCTCGCGGTCCAGAACATGAACCTCAATCCGCGCGAAGTGGCGATCGCCCGCCGCGCGATCGCCCAGGAGGCGATCCGGCTCGCCAATTCGGGCCAGATCATGCTCAAGGAAGAAAAGAAGGAAAGCGACAAGCCGGCCGAAGCCGCCTGAACTGCCTATTGAGGCGCCACGAAGGAAGCGGAGCGGGAGACATCTCGCTCCGTTTTCGTTTCAGCCCGTCTTTCGCCGTTATTTTCTCGCCACCCACAGTCTTTTTGTTGACTCGATTAGCGGCTAGCAGGCGATGCGGTAACATCGCGGGCGGCGGCGGCCGATTCGTTTGAGCCACGTCCTCGCAACCGGAAGACCGATTGGTTCAAAGCCGTGTCCGACGACGATAAAGACAGTAAAACAGAAAACCCGACCGCCAAACGAATGTCGGAAGCGGCAGACAAGGGTAACGTCCCGGTCTCCCGAGAGGTGCCGCTTTTCGCCTCCATGCTGGCATTCTATGTCTTTCTCGTCTTCTTCCTGCCCTCGAACATCGCAAAAATGGCCGAGACGCTGAAGGACCTTTTCGAACAGCCGGACCAGTGGCGGCTCGAAAATTCGACGGACGTCGTCTCGCTGAGCGTCCATCTCGGCTGGGCGATCGCGGCGTTCCTCGTTCCGGTGATGCTGCTCTTCATCATTTTCGGGCTTGGCTCGTCGTTCGCGCAGAACATGCCGTCGCTGGTCCTCGAGCGTGTGCGGCCGCAGATTTCCCGCGTTTCACCCGCCAAAGGTTTCGGGCGGATTTACAGTGTTCCGGGTTTTGTCGAATTCGGAAAGTCGATCTTCAAGATCCTGATCGTGGCGGTGATCATGTATTTCGCCTTGCGCGGCGAATATCTTTCTTCCCTGGACGCGATGTTCTCCGATCCGCAGGTCATCCTCGTAAAACTGGACACAATCATCCGCCGAATGGTGGTCGTTGTCGTCCTGTCGGCGGGGATACTTGCCGTGGTCGACGTCCTGTGGACGCGCTATCACTGGTACAACGAACTCAAGATGACCAAGCAGGAGGTCAAGGACGAATACAAGCAGGCGCAGGGCGACCCGATCGTCAAGCAGCGCCAGAAATCGGTCGCCCGCGACCGTGCCCGCCGGCGGATGATCAACAACGTGCCCCGCGCCACGCTCGTGATCGCCAACCCGACTCACTTTGCAGTAGCGCTGCGTTACGTGCGCGAGGAGAACGACGCACCGGTCGTCGTCGCCAAGGGCCAGGACCTGATTGCCCTCAAGATTCGCGAAATCGCCGAGCAAAACGACATCCCCATTTTCGAAGATCCGCCCCTGGCGCGCTCCATGTTTGCGCAAGTCTCGGCGGATAGTGTCATTCCGCCAGTCTTCTACAAGGCTGTGGCAGAACTCGTGCACCGGGTCTACGCTTCCCGGTCGCTCAAAAAACGGACACGCTGAGCGTCATGAAGAAATGCACCTACTCCACCGAACGGGAAGAAATCGTTGCACAAGCAATCAGCCCGGTGGCTTCGGAACTTCGCCTGCTCGATGCCGGTGATCTCATCTCACTTCTACGTCTAGAGTGCCACAGCAGCCTTGCCGATCTCGTGTCTTCAGCAGCCGAGCTCTATTTTCATCCGGGGACCGTCAGTTTCGGCGCCGGCGGCGACTACAAGCTCGAATGGAACGGCAAGCCGGAAGTCGTCCTCGACCTCGAAATCAAACCGCGCGGCGTTTCGGTCTATGCGCGCCTGACGCTTGCCGACCAGCTGGCAGCCCTCGAGATCGACCACATTGCATTCCAGGCTCCCTTCGAGGATCCTCACGACAACACCGCCTTCCTGGCAAAAAGCCTCCAGGAAGCCAAGTTTGTGAAGACCAGCAACTCGCAGATGTGAGCCCGCCCGGCCCCAAGGCGAAAAGACGGTCTTCTTTCTCTGAACGGATCAGTGGATGTAACCGAGCCTAATCGCCTTGGCGATCGCCTGGATGCGGTTGACCGAATCTAGCTTGATGGTCGCCGAGCCGAGATAGGCGTTGACGGTGTGGACAGAGAGCCCGAGCTTTTCGGCAATCTCCTCGCTGATGCGGCCGTCGCCGGCCAGTTGAAGGCAGGCAATCTCGCGTTCGCTCAGCGATTCCGCCGGGACGCTGCGGCGTTCGTCAAGCGCCAGCAGGTCCATGACCACCTGGCAGCTCCTGACATGCTGGTCGATGATGACATCGCTCACCAAATCCATCGATGTCCCGAAGAAGGCGACGTAGCCGTTGCCGAGGGCGCCGAGGCGCACGGGAAAGGCGATCCCCGAAAAGGGAACGACGCCGGAATCCAGGCGATGCGTCAATGGCGAAAATTCCCCCGCATCGGCAAAGCTTGTATTCTCCGATCCGTTCCAGATCAGCGGCAGAAGCGACGTTTCGATATGGTCCAGCAGCGCCTCGCCATAAACACCGATGAGCTGGTTGCTGCTCTCGAGCGCGCCGGCTCCCCAGTTTTCGAGCTCGCATACCAGCTTGCGCTTGTTGGGCAGCCCGGCGCCGGCAATCCGGAAAACCGCAAAATTCCGCGCCTTCAGGTTCTTCTGCATGGCGACAAGTTTCGGAAAGATGTCCGACCTGCTCGATGCGCGCTGGAGGCGCAGATACTGGATGCTTCCAGGTCCGTCTGCCGTGCCGCTGCGCGAATAACCCATTGAAATTATTTTCCTAAACTAAGTTGTTGCGAACCGCGTAGGCAATTGCCTCGGAGCGAGTCTTGGTTGCCGTCTTGCGCATCACGCTGGTAATGTAGTTGTTGATCGTATTGCGGGATATGCCGAGGATTACGGCGATCTCGTCACTGGTTTTGCCCTCCGCAATCCAGAAGAGACATTCCAGCTCGCGTTCCGTCAGTTCGAAATCACGCTCCGTCCTGGCGTCGGTATTCTCTCCAAAGCTGGCGCCGTAGGCTGCGAACAGGCCCACCTCCCTCAATCGTTCCTGCGACAGGATGATGCCGTCCAGGAAAAGCAGCATCAGCGAAAACCGCGTCCTCCCGACGCAAAAGGTCAGCGCGCAGTACTGCCGGCTGATGTCATCCGGCGGCACGATGTCGTCAGGCAACAAGGCAAAGCTGGGAGTCAGCAGCGAGAGGCATTTTTCCAGTTCGGTGGAACGCGCGTAACCGCTTGCGAGCTCCGAGCCCAAGCGCCGTACGAGATCAAAGGGCCAGTTGGAGGTAACGATGAAATCGAGGCCCTGTTCCTGGATGAGGTCGTAGCGGGCCAGCAGAAAATGAGAAGCACCGACGTAATCCGCGAGCAGGCGCATGACCGCCTGAATGTTGTTGGAGCCCGCCAAAACCGAAAGACGGCGAACCAATTGCTCACGCGAGAGTCCTCTGGAGCCGGCAGACTCCGCATAGGAGCGCCCCTCCGTCATCATTTCTACCCCCGACAACTCCATTCGGTACCTGCTCCCCGCCACGTGGTGCATTCATCATGAATGCCCGCATCGCGGCATGTTGCGATTTCCATACAACCCCTCCAGCGCCGAAACGATCCCGGATTAAGCAAATACATCAAGAATATTGGCGGTAGCCGCTTTCCCTCGTCGTAGACACCGGGAGTTTCAGCAGTTCCACCTCTTTGGGACCTCTGGAAGTGATTGTACGAATCAAGGCCATTGTAGGAGACGCTTTACGAATTACCATCGCCTCGACACCGGATTTCCCCAGTTGCGCCATATTCATGTTGATTCGCCATATAGATAAATGAGCCAAGTGTGCGGCGGGGCTGAAAAGAAATGGGCCGGACAAGGTCCGGCCCATAGCGATCATATTTTCGTGATATCCTGTCAGGCTGCCTTTTCGAGTGCCCACTTGCGGAGAATCTTGGCGGCGCGCTCTTCGGAGATTTCGACCATACGGGCCAGGCGTTTTTCGGGCCCTTCCTTGACGCGGCGGTTGAAGCCTTCGTCGTCGCCACCGCCCAGCATGTCGTTCGAGCTGTCGAAACCGAAGTCGGAGCCGAAACCGTCCATGAGTGCCGGGCTGCCGGTCGTCGGCGAGAAGTCCGGAAGTTCGAGACCTGCACCGTCCGCTGCTTCGCCGGCGACGCTGGTACCGCTGACGGTGCGGATGAGCGGGCGAAGACCGAGCCAGACCACCAGGAAAGCAACCAGGACGAAGGCGAGCGAGTTGATGATGCCTGCGACATTCCGGCTGAGCATGTCCATCACGCCCGGGCCGCTGGAGGCTTCGCTGAGCAGTTGGTTTTCCAGGAAGTCCATGGCAGTCAACGTGACTATGTCGCCGCGGTTGGCATTGATGCCGGCTGCGGATGCCACGATCTTCTGCATCTCGGCGAGATAGGCATCGACCTTGGCCTGGTCGGCCGGCTCGCCGACCATTTTGGCAATCCGACCCTTGTTGACGACGACTGCGACCGAAACCTTCTCGATCTGGTAGCTGTTGCGCGTCGTGGCAACGGTCTTCTGGTTGATTTCGTAGTTGGTCTGCTCTTCCTTCTTGTCGGACTGATCAGACGATTTCGGACCATTCGCCCCACCTGGAGGCGGAGCGGCCTGCGGCACGTTCTGCTCGACGGTAGTGGCGTTGTCGTCCTGGGTCTGCTGCGATTTCGACGCTTCCTTGGTGGTGCGGACCGAGCGTTCGACGCGGGAGTTCGGATCGAACACCGTCTCGTTGATCTGCTGGCTGTCCGTGTTCAGGGCCGCCGTGACGCTGGAGCGGAAATTGTCCATGCCGAGGAAAGGCGCCAGCGCCTTGTCGATATTGTTTTCGATTTCCTGCTGAACGTTCTGGACGATGCTCAGCGACTTGTTCATTTCGCTGCCGCCGTATTCGTCGCCGGATGCGAGCAACTGACCGGCGGAATCCAGAATGGTCACGTCGTCCACGTCGAGGCCGGGGACTGCGGAGGCGACAAGGTGGCGAATGGACGAGGCAGCCTTGCGCCCCGTCGTCGAACTGGCCCGGATCATCACCGATGCCGTCGGTTTCTGCTCACCCCTACGGAAGTTGCCGACATCCGGCATGACGATATGAACGCGGGCGGCATTGACGCCGTTGATCTGCTGGATCGACCGGCCGATCTCGCCTTCAAGGGCGCGAACGCGGGTGACTTCCTGCATGAAGGAGGTCAGGCCGAGCGAACCAACGTTGTCGAAGAGCTCGTAACCGGCGTTGGTGCTGTTCGGCAGGCCCCGCTCGGCCAGCAGAAGCCGCGCCTTGCTCGTCGAGCCGGCAGGAACCTGAAGGCTCGAACCGTCCGTACCGATCTGGAAGGACATGTTGGCCTCGGCCAGCGCGATGCTTACCTGGTTGAGGTCGGCCGTATCCAGGCCGACATAGAGCGTCTCGTAGGCCGGCTTGTTAACGAAGAGGGCCGCAGCAATGACGATCGCAATTGAAACGACGCCGACAGCGCCTAAAGCAATAAGTCGCGTCTGGCCTAAACCGGCCAGATTTTTAAAGACTTGTGAAAATTGAGCCAACAGATTCATTCTGTTCCCACATCGCCAACTAGGTATTCGAGCCTATGCTCAATCGCACCTTAGGAAGCGAAGCTTGTGCGAGCGTTTCGCGGGCGCATGGTTTTGGCGACTGTGGATGGGATCGTGAGGCTGGCGAGCGCGCGGGCCGTCATGGCCGGAGCATGCATGTCAGGGCTGGCGATCAGAAAAAATCGAAATCGCCGGCTGCCTTACTCAAAGGCTGGGAATGGCCGTGGCGCATGCCGTTGGCGAGCGCCTTCTGCATGTCGGCGAGTTTGACGAGGTTGAGGGCGGTCGAGACATCGACCATCCATTCGTTCGGAATGCCGCCGGTGATCGTATCGATGAATTCCGCAAGGCCGCGCGTCTTCTGGACGGCAAGGTCTATGCCCTGCAAGACTTTCAAGCTGTCCGGCGACTGCAGGATCGTTTCGCCACCGAGCTCCAGAAGCTGCGGCTCGACCCGTTCGATCAGGTATGCGACGTCATGAAGCTCCGAGACCAGACGCATCAGGACTTCTGGAAGAGATTCCTCAAAGGGAGCGATTGGCGTCTTGACGGTGTCGTTCATGGCTTCTTTCGCCCCGAGAAATGACTTCTTTAAAAGAACTCGATTGAGCTCTCGACCGGCTTCGGCGGTGTGCGTACCGGACGCTCCTCCATCGCCACCGTCCGTTGAGTTTCGGCGCCGGTCAGCGGATACTGACGAGCCCGGCCGCTCACGGGCCAGAACTCCAGCTTGCGCCCATGTTCCCCGCCCGTTGAGGAGCCGACCACCGGAATGCCTTCGTCCTTTAGAAATTGCATCGCGAATGCGGCATTCTGTTCGCCGACATTCGAAAAGCTGGCAATCGTCTTGGCGCCGCCGAAAATCTTCGCTTCCAACCGGTCTCGCCGGGCCCCCTGCTTCAAAAGTCCGTTGATCAGCAGCTCCATCAGATGCACGCCATAACGCGTTGCATCACCGCCCGAGGTCATGGAACCGCCGGATCCCGGAAGCAGGAAGTGGTTCATGCCGCCGATACCGGCGACAGGATCGCGAAGACAAGCAGCCACGCATGAGCCCAGAATCGTCGAGAGAACAGCATTCGGGTCGTTCAGGACCTTAAACTCCCCCTGGATGATATGGACACGCCTGACTGCAGCGGCGTCATTCATTTCAATGCTCCAAACACCGCTTCAATAGCGGCCTTCATCTTTTCGATCGTAAACGGCTTGGCGAGAACGTTGTTGGCGCCGAGCTGAGCCGCCTTCTGAACCAGGGCGCGATCACCCTGAGCCGTCAGGATGATGAACGCGGCCTTCTTGGTGTTCGGATTGGCGCGAACGGCCTGAAGGAAACCGATCCCGTCCATTTTCGGCATGTTGAAATCCGAAATGACGAGATGGTGTGGCTGTTCGGCCATGATCTTCATACCCTGCTCGCCGTCGCCGGCAGACGTGATCTGTTTGAAGCCGAGCTGTGTCAGGGCGTCGCTGAGCAGCAGGCGGCTGGTGACCTGATCGTCAACGATCAGAACTTTGATTTTTTCAGCGATAGACATTTATTCGGTACCTTCTTTTCGGGCGGCAGTTAACTTCAACACTTCTTCTCCAATGGCGCTTAGCGGCAGTTGCTGCTCGACGGCTCCCATTTCATGGGCAACCCTCGGCATGCCGTAGACCACACACGTCTTTTCGTTCTGCCCGATCGTGCGTGCGCCCGCGCTACGCATTCTGAGCAAACCTGCAGCTCCGTCGCGGCCCATGCCCGTCAGGATGACCCCGACCGCATTGCGACCTGCCAGATCAGCGACCGAGTCGAAAAGGACGTCCACAGAGGGCCTGTGACCGTTTACCGGCTCCTTTTCGATCAGCCGGCAACATGGCGCCGACGGATTGACCACCTGCAAGTGCCGTTCGCCACCGGGCGCGAGGTAGATCTTGCCGATCTCCAGCCGCGCGCCGTCGGTGGCTTCCTGCACCACAGGAGCGCAGATACGATTAAGGCGTTCAGCAAAACTTTTGGTAAACGTGGAAGGCATATGTTGAGTAATTACGGTCGGCGGGCAGTTTTGCGGGAACTTTTGCAGCACCGCGATGAGAGCTTCAACGCCTCCGGTTGACGACCCTATGGCCACAACCTTCCTGCCGACGCGGTATTCTGCGGCGGGAGAGGCGGTGATGACCGGCGCCAGTCCATTCCGGCGTGGCCCCGACCGGGCAGCAGCCTTCACCTTTTCAGCAAGATCCATGAAAGGGCGGACGTCGCCGGGAGCCGGTTTGCCGACGCAATCGAAGGCGCCGATCTCGAGAGCGGCCAGCGTCGCATTGGCACCCTGATGGGTCATGGCCGAGACCATGATGACCGGCATCGGACGCAGGCGCATGATCTTTTCGAGGAATTCCAGCCCGTTCATATTGGGCATTTCGATATCGAGGGTAACGACATCGGGGTTGAGCTGCTTGATCGCGACGCGCGCTTCCAACGCGTCACCGGCCTGGCCGACGACATTCACTTCCGGATCGGAGTTCAGGATGGCCGTAATCAGGCCGCGCATGGTCGGGGAATCATCGACGACCAGGACCCGTGCTGGAGCGCTCATGCCTTCCTCCCTGCATTCTTGCCGGCATAACGATAGGTCGTGATGCCGATGTTATCGAACAGGTTTTTCGCATCGCCGGAGACGCGTTCGGAATGGCCGATATAAAGATGTCCGCCTTCAGGCAGGAGCGAGGCAAAGCGGGACCAGATTTTCATCTGCGTCGGCTCATCGAAATAGATGACGACGTTGCGGCAGAAGATGACGTCGAAATTGCCCTTGAAGGGCCATTGCGCCATCAGGTTCAGCTCGTTGAAGGTGATCAGCTTCTTGACGCGCTCATCGATCTGGAACCTGCGGCGTCCGCCGGCATCGACTTCCCGGAACCACTGCTTGCGCATGGCGGGCGCCATGGTTTCTAGCGCGTTCTCGTCGTAGATGCCGGCGCGGGCCGCGGCCAGGATCTTCGGGTCAATATCGGTCGCCAGGATGCGGAAATCGAGATCGGCCGCATTGGGAAGCAGCGACAGTACAGTCAGCGCGATAGAATACGGCTCCTGTCCGTCCGAACAGGCAGCCGACCAGATGCGAACACGACCGCCGCTCTTGGCGCGGTTGATGAGACCCGGCAGAACCTCGTCGCGCAGGTGTTCGAAGTGATGGTTCTCGCGGAAGAAACGGGTGAAGTTGGTTGTCAGATGCGACAGCATCTCGCGGCGGGCGGCGGCACCCTCGGGCGAGGCCACCAGAACGCAATAGTCCTTGAACCCGCGCAGCCCCAAAGCCCGGATATGCTTCGAAAGACGGGAATAAACGAGAGAGGCCTTGGAATCGTTGAGATAGATTCCGGCATCCGAGTAGATCATCGCCGAAATGTCGGTGAGGTCACGACGCGTCAGCGGATATTCTCCGCTTGCGAGGACCTCATCCGGTGACTGTCGGCTTTCAATGGCGCCCAGGGGCTTCATGCAACTTCGCTTTCCGTGTCGGGGAAGAGGGCGTCCAACTCGATCATGCAGATCATCCGCTTATCGATGGCGAGAATCCCCCGGGCGTATAGTCTCTCCAGATCGGAGGAGACTTCCGGTACTGGCTGGATATTCTCGTCGGTAATCGTAAGGATATCGGAAACGGCTTCGACGAGGAGACCAACAACCTTGGTCTTCATCTGCGCCACGATGATCACATGGCGCGCCGTCGGCTCGGCATCCTTCATGCCAAGCCGGGCCGAAAGGTCGATGATCGGCAGAACCGCACCGCGAAGATTGATGACACCCATGACGTAGGCGGGCGCATGCGGCAGCGGTGTCGCCTGGGTCCATCCGCGAATTTCACGGACGGACATGATGTTCACGCAAAATTCCTGATCGCTGATGCGAAAAGCGATCAGCTCCTTGCTTCCCTGGACCAGATTCTTCACGGCATACGACATATGAACTCAACCCGTGGCGGCTAACGACATTTCAGGTTTCATGGACTGCCCTCGCGACGCTGCGACGACCGCATCGACATCGAGGATGAGTGCGACGCGGCCATCACCGAGAATGGTGGCTGCGGCGATGCCGGGGACGTGGGTGTAGTTCGCCTCGAGCGACTTGATGACGACCTGGCGCTGGCCCTGGATTGCATCGACCATCAGAGCACGCTGTCCGCCACCTTCCGATTCCACCAGCAGCGCGACACCTTCGACCGGATTGGCCTGGGTGGCGCGGTAGTTGAGGACCCGACCCACGTCGACCAGCGGGCAGAACGAGTTGCGGATCGAGATCAGCCGCTGGTTGGCGCCGAAGGAGTGGATGGCGGCGGCCTCCGGCTGCAGCGTCTCGACGATCGCGGTGAGCGGCACCACCAGCGTCTGGCCGGCGACCGTGACCACCATACCGTCGAGGACGGCGAGCGTCAGCGGCAGGCTCATCGTGAAGGTCGAGCCGAAGCCCGGCCGCGACGAGATCGAGATACGACCGCCGAGCGCCTGGATCGACCGCTTGACCACGTCCATGCCGACGCCGCGACCGGAAATGTCGGAGATCTTGTCGGCGGTGGAGAAGCCCGCCATGAAGATCAGGTTGTCGATTTCGTCGTCCGACAGGTTGGCGTCGGCGGCGATGATGTCGTTGTCGATCGCCTTCTGGCGGACGCGCTCGCGGTTGATGCCAGCGCCATCGTCGGCAAGCTCGATCAGGATGCGGCCCGAACGGTGCTTCGCGGTCAGCTTGATCGTGCCTTCCGGGTCCTTGCCGGCGGCTTCGCGCTTTTCGGGCGATTCGATGCCGTGGTCGACGGCATTGCGGATCATGTGGGTCAGCGGCTCGGCGATCTTGTCGATGACCGTCTTGTCGACTTCGGTGTTTTCACCTTCGGTGACCAGGCGGATCGACTTGCCGACCATGTCGGCCACTTCGCGAACGATACGCGACATGCGCTGGAAGACCGGCTTCACCGGCTGCGCGCGGATCGCCATGACCGAGTCCTGGATCTCGCGGGTGAGCTGCTGCAGCTCTTCGAGGCCCATGTTGACGGCCGACGTACCGGTCGCGTCGTTCTCGACAACGCTCTGGGAGAGCATCGCCTGGTTGATGACGAGTTCGCCGACGAGGTTGATGAGGCGGTCGACGCGGTCGAGATCGACGCGGATCGTCTGGCCTGCGCCAGCAGCGGCGGCGGCGGCATTGTTCTGGGCGGCGGCAGTGGCGGCGGCCGACTCCTTCTTCTCGGCGACGCGCGCGGCCCTGGAAACGTTGCTCGCGGTCTCGGCAGCGGACAAGGCAGCGGCGACGGTTTCTTCCGAAACGCCGCGTTCGCTGGCCCTTTCCTCTTCTTCCCCGGACGAGGAGTCATCGAGGATCGAAAGATCGAACGGAACCGGGACCATCGGCAGTTCCTCGTTGGAAGATGCCTCTTCGGCAAACTTCACCTCGAGGTCGCAATCCCATTCCGCGAATTCGAACACGGCGCGGATATCGTCTTCGCTCCTGGTGGTCCGGATCGAGATCTTCCAGCTGAAGTAGGACGCTTCCGGGTCCATCTTGTCCAGCGCAGGCAGAGCGTCCGTATCGCAATTGATGCTCATCTCTCCCAGACGGGACAGGTCGCGCAGCAGGAGCGCCGCCTCGTTGCCCTTGGAATAGAGTTCGCGGCGCGGCTTGAAGGTCACCTCGTAGAGCGTACCTTCGATTGCCGGTTCTTCCTCCTCGCCGAAACCGTCGAACGAGAAGGGGATCGGCTGGAAACCGCTGTCGTCGCTCGGCTTGGGAAGCTCGGCTTTCGCCGCAGGAGCCGCGGCGGGAGCAGCTTTTGCGGCCGGTTTCGGGGCGTCGTGACCGGAGGAAGACGGCAGCTCGCCATGGGCAAGCGCCTCGAGTTCCTTGACGAGGCTGCGGCTTCTCGATTCGTCGACGCCGCCGCCATCACGCGATGCAGTGACGAGGTCGGCGAGCACGTCGGCCGATTTCAGCATGACCTTCAGGACGTCCTGCGTCGGCTCCAGCTTGTTGGAGCGCACGCAATCGAGCGTCGTCTCGAAGACGTGGGCAAAGGAAACCAGGTCGTCCAGACCGAAGGCACCAGCGCCCCCCTTGATGGAATGAACGGCACGGAAAACGGCGTTCACCGTTTCGGGGTCGCGATCCCCGTCGTTCAGCTTGAGAAGACCCGACTCCAGTTCAGCGAGCTGCTCTTCGCATTCCTGAAAGAAGATCTCTTTGATTTCGTTCATATCCATCGGGGGAATTCCTGGCTCAGGCGGTTACACGCTCGATCGCATCAATCAGTTTGGCAGGATCGAAAGGCTTGACGATCCAGCCCGTCGCGCCGGCCTGCCGGGCCCGGTTCTTCTTCTCGGCATCGCTTTCCGTCGTCAGGACGAGGATCGGGACGGCGCGAAATTTTTCGTTGCGGCGAACGCCTTCGATGAAACCGAAGCCATCGAGGCGCGGCATGTTGATATCCGTGACGATGACGTCCGGATTGCAGCCCTCGAGGACTTCGAGGCCTTCAACGCCGTCTTCCGCCTGAATTGTCTCAAAACCTGCGTTATTCAGGGTCACCAGAAGCATGTTCCGGATTGTCCGTGAGTCATCCACGGTCAGTACTTTTTTCTTCATTGCTAGATCTCCTTAGCAACCAAATTCTGGTTATCGATGCCGATGAGTTGCATCGTCTTCTGAAATGCATCCGAAGCCTTCTCGACGAGGAGGGACTTCTTGTCTTCTTCCCAAGCCTTGACGCCGGCGAGCAGAACCTGGGCGCACTGGACACCGACCCGCTCGACACCCGACGCATCGATCTTGAGATCGGTGCCGCGCATGGAGACCAGCTTGCCATGCAGGTTCGAGGCCTCGTTGAGGTCCAGCACCGCGGCCAGCTTCAAACTTCCAGGTCCAGCCTTCTTTGCTGCCATCAGCTTATTCCTTGTCGTTTCTGAAAGAGATATTCGCCGTCATCCGCACGCTCGGAGGCCGTCGGCGCGATCGGGACGAGAGTCGGCTGGGGTCTTGGCGCTGCCGGACGGCGCGCATCCGCATAACGGTTCTGTCGCTCGATCCGGAACTCGCGGACCGTCCGGCCGAGTTCCAGGATCACGGTATGGAGTTCGTCGGCACCCTCGCCCGCGCGGGACGCAAGGCTTGCATTCGAGGCGACGTTGTCGCTGACCGAACCGATCTCGACGGTCAACCGATCGAGACCGACGGCCTGCTCGCCGGTGTCGCGGGCAATGCCGGCGATCGCGTCGTTGATATCGGAAACCTGGCGGACGATGCCGCCGATCGCCTCCTGGGTGCGGTGAACCATCTCGACACCCGCATCCACCTGGGACTTGGTGCCGTTGACGAGCGTCTTGATCTCGCGCGCCGCATCGGCGGAGCGCTGGGCAAGCGCGCGCACTTCCTGGGCGACGACCGCAAATCCGCGGCCCGTCTCGCCGGCGCGGGCCGCCTCGATGCCGGCGTTCAGCGCCAGCAGATTGGTCTGAAACGCGATGTCGTCGATGACGCCGATGATCTCGCCGATCTTTTCGGCCGAGGATTCGATGTCCGCCATGGCGTTGATCGCCCGGCCGACGACCTCGCCGCTTGCCTCGACCGAACGGCGGGTCTCGGCGGCGGCTTTTTCGGCAGCGGCCGTCTCGGCAGCGCTTCCCTTGACCCTGGCGGTAACGTCGAGCAGCACGCGTGCCGCCTCCCTGAGGCGAGCCGACTGTTCCTCGGAAGCGGAAGCGAACGAGCGAGCGCCTTCGGCAAGCGACTGGGTGAGCGCACCGGCCTTCTGGCCGTGTCCATCGACGGTCTCGACCGAGGAGCGCATGCCGGCGACCGCCTGGTTGAGAAGATCGGCGAGCTCGCGATAGACATCCGGCACATCGGCCGACAAAGAGGCCGTCAAATCGCGGTCGGCAAGGGCCGCGATGACGTCCGTGAAGGTTTCGATCGCCTGCGCATGATCGGCTTCGCGCTGCTCGGCCAATGCGCGCTGGTGCTTCTGGCGCTGTTCGTTGAAACGGAGCGAGACGGCAATCTCGACATCGACCATCACCAGGCGGGTAATCGCGCCGACGAGGTCGAGCAATTCCTGCTCACGCTTGCGGCCGCCCGGCAGCAGCGATTTCGGAGCGAGATCGACAATCGCGCCGGCGATCAGATGTTCGAGCATCACGGCGTGACCGGCGACATGCCAGCGCGGATCGAGGCCCATGCGGCTCTCGGCGTCGGAGAGAACCTTCACCCGCTCGGCATAGAGCGCGTCGAAGCGGGCATCGGTCAGCACGCCCCAATGGGACGCCTGCAGGTCGTGCAGCCGTTCGATCTGCTGCTCGCTCTCGAAATTGCGGGCGGCTTCCGGAAAGGATTGAAAGCGGTGAAAAAGGTCGCGCAGGCCAGTCTTCAAGTGCCGGTCGAGCTGCGGGCGGCAGCGGCGCAGCAGATCGCGCAGTTCGCCGTCGAGGCCGGCAAATGCCAGTCTCTCGCCCAGGCTGCCTGCCTGGCCACGCCGCGCCTGATCCGATGGCATTTCCTGCACCAAAGCCGTCCCCAAATTAATCAAGCCAATCCCCGGAGAGGATCGGCGGCATGCGAGCTGCTGTCGCCAGCGCCTGAATGAACGGAGATGCTCGCCAAACCGGATCAATATCCGTCGGGCATGGGCAACGCGGTCACCACGGGCTTTGCTGGATTTTCATGAGCGGATACCGGATTGGACCGGTACGGCTTTGCGGCTTCATGCCTGGTGGGGGACCGCAGTCATCCCATTTCGCCGTGGTCTCTAATATGTATGGTTAATTCCTTGCCTGAAGGTTAATGGAAGGTGCAAGGATGCCTGTTTTGCTTCAACCGGGCGCACATTACCCGCTATCGGAGTATTCGCTTCAACATTGCGCGGCGGCTACGGTTTTCTCAATTCGCCGCTTGAAGGTCAGCCAACCCGCCGAAGACCGCCCTCCTCGCCCATATCGACAAGCGCCCTGGAAGATCGTCGCGCATCGACGGCGAGAGTCGCAACAGATAAGCTTTGGTTCAAGGCGCAAGACCGCCCTTGCCGGAGAATTTCCTACTGATATGGAGTGAGCCGGAAAGACCGAAACGCCAGGGCAGATCGACGGCCTGGGAGATGCCGATCCGCCGCCCGGTGACGATCAGGGCTGTTGTTTTCGGCAAAGTGAACTCGAACGGCGGCGCAAACAGCGGCAGGCCGTTGTGTTCGATGGTGATGCCGAGCGCCTGACAGAGGCGGCCCGGACCGGAGCAGAGGAGCAGCGGATCGGCAAGACCGCGCCTTTTCTCCATCGCCTCGATGCCCCTCACCGGATGCAGCGCCCTGATCAGCACGGCGCTGCCGGGCCGGCAGACGAAATTCAGGCACCAGTGAATGCCGTAGGAACGATAGACATACGCATGCCCGGGCGGGCCGAACATCACCGCATTCCTCTGCGTGGGTCCGCGAAAACTGTGGGAGGCCGGCTCGTCCGGTTCATAGGCTTCGGTCTCGACGATCACGCCGCCTGCGCCGCAGACATCGAGCTCGACGCCGATCAGGTCACGCGCCACCTCCACGGAGGTTCTATCGAAAAACTGCTGGTCCATGAGAAATGCCCGCGTCGCTGCCTGCCGGCAGCATCCATAGACGGCGAAGTACCGCTTGTCTTCACCGCCAACGACGCGATATCCTGAAAGACCTGAGGCGTTGCGCAGACGCTGTCGTGCGGGTGCGACAAGCCCTCACTTGCTGTTTGCCAAGTCTTCACTGATTTTGTGGACGCACATTTTTGTGCATTGCCATGAAAACGCTCCGGGTGTCGTATTACGGTTAGAAACATCTTGATTCTCAATAGATTGCCGCATCGTTTTCTATTTTTGCGGCAGTCGAGCAGTAGCGCAACCCTGACTGGAGATGCCTATGCCGAGTGAATCCTTGTTCGATGCCTTCACCAGGAACTACGAAGCCCGGCGCGAGACAGATATGTCTGTCGCCGAGTATCTGGCGCTTTGTAAGAAAGATCCGATGGCCTATGCCAACGCCGCCGAACGGCTGCTGGCGGCGATCGGCGAGCCGCAGATGGTCGACACGGCCAAGGATGCCAGGCTCGGCCGGATTTTCATGAACCGCACCATCCGGACCTATCCGGCTTTTACCGGTTTCTTCGGCATGGAAGAGACGATCGAAAGGATCGTTTCCTTCTTCCGGCACGCGGCGCAGGGTCTCGAGGAGCGAAAGCAGATCCTCTACCTGCTTGGACCGGTCGGCGGCGGCAAGTCTTCGCTTGCCGAGCGGCTGAAGCTGCTGATGGAGGCCAATCCGATCTATGTGCTCAAGGCCGGCGACGAAATCAGCCCGGTCTTCGAAAGCCCGCTTAATCTCTTTGACCCGGTCGCCATGGGGCCGATGCTGCTCGAGCAGTACGGCGTCCCGACCCGGCGCCTCAGCGGGCTGATGAGCCCGTGGTGCCTGAAGCGGCTCGATGAATTCGGAGGCGACATAACCCGCTTCCGGGTGGTGAGGCTGCAGCCCTCGCGGCTACGCCAGATCGGGATCGCCAAGACCGAGCCGGGCGACGAGAACAACCAGGACGTCTCGTCGCTGGTCGGCAAGGTCGATATCCGCAAGCTCGAAAACTATTCCCAGAACGACTCGGATGCCTACAGCTATTCCGGCGGGCTCAACCGGGCCAACCAGGGCGTGCTCGAATTCGTCGAGATGTTCAAGGCGCCGATCAAGATGCTGCATCCGCTTTTGACGGCGACGCAGGAAGGCAATTACATGGGCACCGAGAATATCGGCGCCATTCCCTTCTCCGGCATCATCCTTGCCCATTCGAACGAGGCGGAATGGCAGAGCTTCAAGGCGAACAAGAACAACGAGGCCTTCATCGACCGCATCTGCGTCATCAAGGTTCCCTATTGCCTGCGGGTGACCGAAGAACAGCATATCTATGAGAAGCTGATCGAAGGCTCGGAGCTTGCGGATGCTTCCTGCGCGCCGGCAACGCTTGAGATGCTGGCCCGGTTTTCCGTGCTCTCGCGGCTGCGCAAGCACGAAAACTCGACCTTCTTCTCCAAGATGCGCGCCTATGACGGCGAAAGCCTCAAGGAAACCGATCCGCGCGCCCGCAGTGTCCAGGAATATCGGGATGCGGCCGGCGTCGACGAGGGCATGGACGGAATATCGACACGTTTTGCCTTCAAGGTACTCGCCTCGACCTTCAACCACGACACGACGGATATCGGCGCGGACCCGGTCCACCTGATGTACGTGCTGGAACAGGCCATCCGCCGCGAACAGTTTCAGGAGGAAACCGAGAAACGGTATATCGAGTTCATCAAGGCAGACCTTGCTCCGCGGTATGCGGAATTCATCGGCAACGAGATCCAGAAGGCCTATCTGGAATCCTATTCGGATTACGGCCAGAACCTCTTCGATCGTTACGTCGATTATGCCGATGCCTGGATCGAGGACGTCGATTTCAAGGATCCGGACACCGGGCAGCTTCTCGATCGCGAACTCCTGAACCAGGAACTGACCAAGATCGAAAAGCCGGCGGGTATCGCCAATCCGAAGGACTTCCGCAACGAAATCGTCAAGTTCTGCCTCCGCTCGCGAGCCAATAACGGCGGCAAGAACCCGTCCTGGGCGAGCTATGAGAAGATTCGGGAGGTGATCGAGAAAAGGATGTTCTCCCAGGTAGAGGATCTTCTGCCGGTCATCTCCTTCGGATCGAAGAAGGACGGCGAAACAGAAAAGAAACACAGCGAGTTCGTGTCGCGCATGACGGCGCGCGGCTACACCGAGAGGCAGGTTCGCCGTCTGGTGGAGTGGTACATGCGGGTTAAGCAGGCAGGTTAGCGTCTGTACTCAATTAGGATTTGGAACGCACCATGCAAGAAAACCGTTCAGTTCCTTAAACACACAAAGGTGGATTTGATGTCCATCATTGTGTGTGACGACAGGACGTAGGATTGTGGCATACTGGGTCGTGCGGCGTCCGAAACCTAGTTGAGTACAGACCCTAATGCTCATGCAGGAGCCAACATGCACATCATCGACCGGCGGCTGAACCCGCGCGGTAAAAGTTTGGAAAATCGGCAGCGGTTTCTGCGGCGCGCAAAGGACGCCGTGCAACAAGCAGTCAGGCGATCCCTGCAAAGCCGCAGTATCCGTGATGTACTGGATGGCGGCGAAGTCAGCCTTCCGATCGGCGGCATGGGCGAGCCGAGTTTTCGCCGGGCCGAAGGCGGGATCACGGACCATGTCCTGCCCGGCAACCGGGCCTTCGTCGAAGGCGATATCATTCCCCGCCCCCCGGGCCAGGGTGCCGGCAGGCCCAAGGAGGCCGGCCAGGGCGATGGTGAAGACGGCTTCCGCTTCGTGCTGACGCGCGAGGAGTTCCTCTCGGTCTTTCTGGATGACCTCGAACTGCCTGAGCTCGCCAAGCGGCGGCTCAGCGAAACCGAGGAGATGAGCCCGGTTCGAGCCGGCTACTCCATTTCCGGTTCCCCTTCCAATCTCTCCATCGACCGGACGACGCGGCTCGCCATGATGCGGCGCATCGCTCTCAAGCGTCCCAAGCCTGCCGAAATCGAGGCGCTGCAACGCCAGATCGAGGAAAGCGAGGACGAAGAGACTCGGCTTGCGCTGACGGCGGAGCTCAAGTCGCTGACGGACAGGATCCGGCGCATCCCGTACGTCGATCCGCTCGACGTGCGTTATCGTCGTTTCGACAACGAACCGAAGCCGGTTGCGAAGGCGGTGATGTTCTGCCTGATGGACGTCTCCGGATCGATGTCGGAGCATATGAAGGATCTGGCCAAGCGCTTCTACCTGCTGCTCTATCTGTTTCTTTCGCAGCGTTACGAGAAGGTGGAAATCGTCTTCATCCGGCACACGGAAAAGGCCGAGGAAGTCGATGAGGAGACCTTCTTCTACGGCCAGGCAACCGGCGGTACGCTGGTATCGAGCGCGCTTGCGGCGATGCGCACCATCATCGCCGCACGCTTCGATCCCACGGAATGGAATATCTACGCTGCGCAGGCTTCGGATGGCGACAATTCCTACCGGGACGAAGCTCCGACCGGCCATCTGCTGAAACACGAGATTCTGCCGCTTTGCCAGTATTTCGCTTATATCGAAGTCGATGAGGAGGGCGGCGATTCCTTGGCCTCCAATTCGCCCCTCTGGCGTCTTTATGAGAGCATCCGGTCCAGCGCAGCAACTCTTGCGATGCGCAAGGTCTGCCGCAAGAACGAGATCTTCCCTGTCTTCCACGATCTCTTCCAGAAGCGTTCGACACAGACGAAGGCGGTGCCATGACCCAAGCGGCTATGCAGAAGGATCGATTGCTCTTCGAGGGCGCCGACTGGGATTTCACCACCCTGCAGCGCATCCACGATGCCTGCGAGAAGATCGCGATCGGCGAACTCGGGCTCGATGTCTACCCGAACCAGATCGAGGTGATCACCGCCGAGCAGATGCTGGACGCCTATTCATCGACGGGAATGCCGCTATTTTACCGGCACTGGTCCTTCGGCAAACATTTCGCCCATCATGAGGCCTTCTACCGCCGCGGCATGCGGGATCTCGCCTATGAGATCGTCATCAACTCGTCGCCCTGTATCTCCTATCTGATGGAGGAGAACACCGCGACAATGCAGACCCTGGTGATCGCCCATGCGGCCTTCGGCCATAACCATTTCTTCAAGAACAACTATCTCTTCAAGCTGTGGACCGATGCCGAGGGCATTCTCGACTACCTCGATTTCGCCAAAGGCTATATCGCCCGCTGCGAAGAACGTTACGGCGAAACGGCGGTCGAACGAACCCTCGATGCGGCCCATGCGCTGATGTCGCATGGCGTGCACCGTTATGCGGGCAAGACGCGCCTCGACCTGCGCCAGGAAGAAAAACGGCTGCAGGAACGGCGTGCCCACGAAGAACAGATGTTCAACGACCTCTGGCGCACGGTGCCGACAGGCCGCAAACGGAATGCGGCCGACGTCGATTTCGAAAGACGGCGTGCGGCGCTCGGCCTGCCGCAGGACAACCTGCTCTATTTCCTCGAAAAGTCGTCACCCCGGCTGCAGCCGTGGCAAAGGGAAATCCTGCGCATCGTCCGCCACGTGGCGCAATATTTCCACCCGCAGCGCCAGACCAAGGTGATGAACGAGGGGACCGCGACCTATGTCCACTACCAGATCATGGAAAGGCTGCACGACCGTGGGCAGATCAGTGACGGGAACTATTTCGAATTCCTGAAATCCCACACCAATGTCGTGTTCCAGCCGACCTATGACGACCGGCGCTTCTCCGGCTTCAACCCCTATGCGCTCGGTTTTGCGATGATGCAGGATATCGAGCGGATCGTGACGAAGCCGACCGATGAGGACCGTGAATGGTTCCCGGATATCGCGGGCCGCGGAGACCCGATGCAGGTTCTGCGCGGCATCTGGGCCGACTATCGCGATGAAAGCTTCATCAGCCAGTTCCTGAGCCCGCACCTGATCCGTAAGTGGCGCCTTTTCCAGCTCTACGACGATCCGCAGATAAGCGAAGGGATATTGGTTTCGGCGATCCACGACGAGCGGGGCTACAAACGCGTCCGCCGCCAGCTGGCGCGCGAATACGATATCGGCTGGACCGACCCGAGGATCGACATCGTCGATGTCGATCTCGCCGGCGACCGTCGCCTTCTGCTGCAGCACCGGGCGCCGAACGACTGGGTTCTTGAGGACAGCGAGACGAAGCAGGTCCTCCAGCATCTGGCCGATCTCTGGGGCTACGACGTCATGTTGCAGGAAATCGACGGCGCCGAGAAGGTGGTGAAGGAACATGCCGCTCATCCCCGCGAGATTCTTCATAAGGGTGATCTTTTCTCCTGACGAGGGCGCCGGCGCAGGTCTCCACCGATCGGGCGGCCCTGGGCTCATCAATTTTGATTAAGGAAAGGCCAGAGCTCATGCCGGTGCCCAATCGTGATTGGACATCAAAAGCGGTCTGGATCAAATTGCAGGTGGGCGACGGGCATCTATTTGTTCAAATAGGAGGCTGTAATGGAGCAACGTGCAGTCGATCAGCTCAGGACTATCGCCAGGATAAACCGCACCTATCCCGACTTCCGGATGTCAAGCAGCGAACGGCTCGAACGGTGGGCCGAGATTCTGGAGCTCAACCCCGACCGATCCCTTTCAACATTTCGGGAAACAGAATATCAGCCGGATGAAATAAGGGCCGCCATGCGCGGCGACGGGACCGCAATTGCCGTCGCCTTCGGCGATCCGGTTCTCCGCGCGGCGGGGATGCGAGACGACACCTATGGGGAAGCCAGACGGTTTTTTGAACTGTCCGACCGACAACTCCATAAACTGGTCTGCTTCTGCCACTTCGGAGCCCATGTGAGCGCAAGTACAGTCGCCCAACAGGTGCGTTCCATAGCCACCCGCAGATCCAGTGGCACCCTCGCCTACCTGGCTTCTTTCTTCAGAAGATAGCCGGAACCGGTTTGTGGAACACAATCGGCGTGTCCCTTGCCGGAGCAGTTGCCGATGTCTAGGCGTTGCCGCTTGCAATTGCGGGAACGGGCGATGAGTTGCGCCGCGCTCTGGAGGTCGAGGCGGTCGGGCGCCTCGTTCGTCGGAGCGCGCGTACCTTCGATTTCGGATAGTTCCGATCAAGCGTCTTTACCCGGGGTCACGCGACAGCATATCTCAACGCCGGTGGCGACCTTGCGGGCACTATGGTATCTGGACGACAGGATCTCTATACGGAGTTCCGGATTTTCCGGGGATATGCCGCGTGGCGAATTTTAGTGTGGATTTGTGTATAGTTGCCGGCAGAAGGCCGGGTTTGCTCGAGCAGACATTGGAAAGTTTCTCCAAGCGCAGCTTTGCTCGTTTTACCTTCTCGAATGTCCTCGTGAACATCGATCCGATCTTCGGCACGGAAGAGGATGAAGCTGAGTGCCTGCGCGTGGTCGGCAACTATCTGCCGTCAGCCTCCTTCTTCAGACCGAGCGAGCCGGGTTTTGGCGCCGCGGTCAAACGCCTCTGGGCCAATACGCGTTCCGACTATGTGTTCCACCTCGAGGATGACTGGATCGCGCTGACCGACCTCGGCGAGGAGATTTTTGCCCCGTTTGCAGACCCGGCCGTCATGCAGGTTTCCTTTCACACGGCCGATCAGAATTGGAATATCGCAAAGGACGGCCATCTTCACGAGAGAAACGAGTATGCGCGGTTCCTCGGCATAAAAATCCCGCTTTTCAAGACTTTTCCGAAATTTACCACGTCCCCTTCCATTCTTCGCGGATCGTTTGCCCGGCAGGCTTCAAGCCTGATGGATCCCTCCCGGGATCCGGAGAAACAGTTCTATTCCGGCGTCAACGCAGAGCTTGAACGGTTGGCGGCGCCGCACAGGAACTACATTTTCTCTCCGCAGCAGACACCGGTCATCCGCGACACCGGACGAGAATGGAGAGACAATCGCAAGATTAAAAAAGTCATCGAAAATACGACCTCCTACTGGGTCGAGGAATAGCCGGCCACGAAGAGTGGCCCGCGCCGGCCTGCTGACAAAGCGCACTTGCCGCCGAAAGCACTACCTCCGGTTTCAGCATTCGGTAACGCTCTGAATGTATATTAGGCGTCGATCAATTTGCGCGAGTACACCTGGACGCCTGCGAATGAACCACTGCTCCGCCATCGGACCTGATCTGCAAACATCTCACCGCGAGCTCCTGGAAGACCTGTTCGAGGGCGCGCCAGGACCGACGATCATCAAGGATGCCGAGTCGCGCTTCCTGTTCCTCAACAGCAAGGCATGCGAGATGTTCGATGTGAACCTCGATGACGTGCTTGGCCACACAGACCACGACTTCTTACCTGCGGACGAAGCCGACCGAATCCAAAAGATGGATGCGGGAGTGCTGGCAACCGGCGAGGAACGGCGATTCGAGGAGGAGGTCACCGGGCCGGATGGTTCGACCCGGACGCTTTTCACGCACAAGCGGCGGTCTTTCCTACCAGGGCCCGGCGGAAAGAAACCGGTCGTCGTTGTCGTCATTTCGGACATCACCAAACTTCGGCATGCCGAGCAAGTCCTGCGGGCAAGTGAGGAGCACTATCGCTCCCTCGTTGAACTACATCCCCAAACGCCGTGGTTGGCCGACGCACAGGGGAACGTCATCGAAGTCGGCCCAGGGTGGCAGAACGCGTCCGGACGGGAGGTCGGCGAAGCGCTGGGACGCGGGTGGGAGAAGACCTTGCACCCGGCGGACCTGCCTGAAGTGATTGCTAAATGGGAATCCGCGGTGAAGACTGGTGCGTCGTTCGACATGATCTACAGGATCGGGTCAGCGAAAGGGCGCTATCGGTGGTATCGGAACCGGGCGGCACCCCGGCTCGACGGTAACGGTGGGGTCGTCCGCTGGTATGGCTTGCTGGAGGATGTCCACGACCGCCAGCTTGCCCTCAAGGCCCTCCAGTCCAGCGAGCGCAGACTGCGCCAGCATCGGGACGAGCTCGAAAAGATCGTGCTGGCGAGGACCGCGGAAGTGCAGGAAAAGAACGTCGAGCTGGATCGCCTTCTCCAGCATGAGCGGGGCATCAATGCGCTGCAGCGCCGTTTCGTCGGAATGATCTCGCACGAATTCAGGACGCCTCTGGCCGTGATCGACGGAGCGGCTCAGCGGCTTACGCGCACGAAGGCGGCTGCGACTCCGCAGTTCCTGGAGGGCAAGGCTCTGCAGATCAAGGGCGCAGTTGCCCGCATGGTCGAGCTGATGGAAAGTATCCTCGCTGCCGGGCGGCTGGAGACCGGGACCATTGCGATCAACAAGAAAGCCGGTTCGCTCAGCGCGATTCTTCGCCAATGCATCGCAAGCCGAGCGGAGATCAGCAAGAGCCACACGATCAGCCATGATCTCGAGGCGCTTCCAGCTCTGCAGATGATCGACGAGGGCGCAATAGAGCGGGTCTTTTCCAATCTGTTGTCAAACGCGGTGAAGTATTCGCCCGCCGGCTCCAAAATCCGCGTCAGCGGATGGAAGGACGGTCGGCGGGTTCTGGTCAGCGTCAGCGATTCCGGCATCGGCATGGATGCTGACGACCTGCCGAAGCTGTTCGAGCCCTACTTCCGCGCCCGTAGCGCAACCGGCATCGCGGGAACGGGGATCGGTCTCAATATCGTCAAGGAAATCGTGGAGTTGCATGGCGGCTCGATCTCGGTCCAGAGCCTTCTGGGAAAGGGTACGACCTTCACGGTCGAGCTGCCGTTCGACGAGATCAGACAACAGCATTCGGCTTAGGCCGGCGCTGTCACAAGAAGAACCCTCACGCGGCGATCGATGAAGCGAGCCAGGATACAAGCTCGTCTCGTCCCATGGGTCTGCCCACCAGGTAGCCCTGCAGCTGATCGCAACCGGCAACTCGAAGCGCGTCCGCTTGATCGGCGGACTCGATGCCTTCGGCGGTAACCGGAATCCCGAGGGCCTGAGCCAACGAGATCGTGGCCGTCAGGACGTTCCGGCCGGTACTGCCGTCATTTATGGCTTGAACCAGGGAGCGATCGATCTTCATCCGGTCGAAGCCGAACTCACGAAGCGTGCCGATACTGGCATAACCGGCACCAAAATCATCAAGGGCAAAACGGATGCCTGCCGATTTCAGGGCGGTGATGGAGCGTCGTGCCTGCTCAGGGTTCGACATCAGCACCGCTTCGGTGATCTCCAGTGTCAGTCGCGAAGGATCAAACCCTTCCTCTTTCAGAACAGCGAGCACATCCCCGGCGAAGTTGGGGTTGCACAGCTGGATCGGAGAAACATTGACCGACAAGGAGAGCGGAGACCATGCCCGGGACGCCACGATGGACTTGCGAAGCATCTGGAGGCCCAGGATATCGATCAATCCACATTTTTCCGCCAGAGGTATGAACGCATCCGGGCCGATCGCTCCTTCGGTGCGTCTCCATCTTGCCAGCGCCTCCACGCCTGTGATGTCGCCCGAGGCCGCCGAAGCCAGAGGCTGGAAGACCGGCTGGATCTCGTCATTCTGGAGGGCGCGCCGAAGGTCGCTTTCCAAAGCCGCAATCTTCTCGCGCTGGCGGTCAAGATCCGGATGATAGGTGACCGCGCATCCCCTGCCCATTTCCTTCGCTTCATAAAGGGCCATATCCGCGCGGCGAAGAAGTTCATGCGCATTCCCTGCGTCGTCACGGGAGGCAACGCCAATGCTTGCGCCAATCTCGATCGTGCGGCCTTCGATGAGAAACGGCCTTTTGAGACGTTCAACAACTTGATTGTCAAATTCGGCGAGGTTTGCGGAACCGCGTTGAACCAGAGCGAATTCATCACCACCCAACCGGGCGACACCGAACACGTCGCCATGGATGTCGCGCAAGGCTTCCGCCACCAGCCTGATCAGCTGATCCCCAATCGCATGCCCCCAAGCATCGTTGACTGCCTTGAAACCGTCGAGATCGATAAGGTGCAAAACCAGCACCTGGTTCTTGTCGACCTGCATCAACCGGTCCAGTCTTTCGATCAGGCCGAGCCTGTTCAAGAGACCGCTGAGGCTGTCGTGCGTGGCTTCATGTTGGGCGCGATCCGCCAAGCTCCTCAAGCGACGCATTTCCGACCAGCCTGCAAACAGGACACCAACCAGATAAACCCCAAGGATAGCGACTGCCGCGGCAATAAAGGGGCGCGCCTCCTCAAAAATCGTGTTTCCTGGAGCGGCACTTGGCCAAGCCAGACGCGCGACTTCGATTCCATCGACATCCATGAGTGGAGAATTCAGAAGATCGCCCACCGCGCGGTCGGTTATGTGGAGTTCCGGGAGCTGATGTTCCTTGGCCATCTGGGCCACGACCTCAGACGTCAGAGTCTTGAAGAAGCTGAGGACATAGTAGGTTTGATCATCTACCTGTGCCCCAAACGGCTGGACCGCTTCCGACGCCACCGCAATGATATCGTCGCCGTTTCTGAAAAAATTGACGATCGGGTCGATGCCAGGCCGAGCGGCGGCTTCCGTTTGCCCAGGAAATTTTGTCCCGAGATATTCGGTCGGGTCTATCATATCAGCTTTGAGATAGGCGATGCTCTTGCCGCCTGCTGGCGCCGTCAGCACTATCCCGTCATAGAGCGCGTAGTCCGCGCTGGTCTTGCCCCAATTCTCATAAACCCAACCCTCGCGGTCCCCTTGCGTTATCGCCTTGTAGGCGTCATCCCAAACGGCATTGTCCCGCACGGTTGCGGCAAGTTTTTCCTTGAACGAGGAGACCGCCGCCTCTGCTGCCATGATAGCTCTGTTGTCGTCGAGCGCGTTCGCGGAATTGCGCATGCGGTCAACCACATGAGCACCTATCCCACCCAGGATCATGGCGACGAGAAGGAGCAATGAGGTGGCAATGAAAACGGAGTAGCCTTCACGGCTCTCCTTCGGTCGGCGTGCGAGCATGACAGATCCCAGCTTTTTTTATTGATTTTGCCCAAGGCTGCAGAAGACGTCATGTCCGCATTGCGCTGCACGCATCTGCTAGCATATGCGAATATTAAAAATCACTAAAGCATGTAGTCAACGACTCGTTAATATGTTGGCAGGGACCTCCAAACCCGGAGCAGCGAAATGGTGCAGGGCCGTGCGGAGTGCGTTATTTCGCAGCGTTAAACCGGGCTTTTAGCCCGGAAACAGGACAGGCGATGTTTCCGCCGAGCGGGCCGGCTTTCTAGAGACCTCGCAGGAATTCTTCGGTGGTTGCGAGGTGGAGCTGAACCGAGAAGCGGTCTCCCAGAAGTTCGAGCGACGCGTCATGTGTGTCATCGGCTCCGCTGCAGACGGCATCCCTCAGCACGATCACATGGTATCCAAGATCGATGGCGCCAAGCGCCGTGGAGAGGACGCAAACGTCCGTCTCGCCACCGGTGAGGACCACGGTTCCAATGCCCTCCTTCAAGAGCATTCCATGCAGCCCTCCGCTCACCCAGGGAGAATAAGTCATCTTGTCGAATAAGCGGGCAGGCGGGACAAGCGCTTTCAATGAAGGGATCAGATCGACAAGGCCTGGATCAAGATGCTCGCGCGTCATCATCCGCCACTTTTCATAATAAACTCGCCACATCCCCTCCATCGCTTCGGGCCGAGACGGCGTGACGAACCTCGTAAAGATCGTCTTCTCGGGATGGCGACCGGAGAGCTCCTCGATCGATGGCGATACCTCGCGCATCCAGGGGACGTGCCAAGGAGTGTCTTCCGCGAAGATCCGCTGCATGTCGATGCAAAGATGAATCCAATTGCCAGCCATTTCATGCTCCACGCTCCCCCTGAACGCCTCATCGGGGACGTGGTTCCGGCCGAGACCGACAGGTGGCGGATGCATCCGACATGCGGCCACGCCCGTCGATCGAACACAACGACAGCGTTACGCTTTCACGATTGGTTGGACGCCTTGACGAAATCGATGAAGGCCCGCAGGGGCGCTGGTACGAGCCGCCGGCCGGGATAATAGAGAAATGGACCGGAAAATTGCTGCCACCACGGCTCGAGCACAGGTTCGAGAGAGCCATTGTCAAGATGGGGCCGCAACCAGTCCTCGAACAGCAACATGATGCCGGTGCCGGCAATCGCTGCATCGACAGCAAGATCGGTTGCCGCACCTACCTGTACGATCAGCGGCCCCGTCGGATCGATCCGCACCACCTCGCCTTCCCGTTCGAATTCCCAGAGCATCATGGCGCCGCTTGTAAAACGCCCGCGAATACAGGCGTGGCCAAGCAGGTCGCGCGGGTGATCGGGACGGCCATAGCGATCGAGGTATGCGGGGGATGCCGCGGCCGCGAAACGCTGCAGGCGCGGACCGATCGGGACCGCAATCATGTCCTGCTCCAATCGCTCGTCATAGCGGATCCCGGCATCGCATCCCGCCGCCAGCACGTCGACGAAGCTGTCATCGGCGACGATTTCGAGCCGGATGTCGGGATAGGCCGCGAGAAAGCGCGGGACGACCGCCGGGAGCACCAGCCGCGCGGCGCTGACCGGTACATTGAGACGGAGAACGCCCGCAGGTTTGTCGCGAAACCTGTTAACCACGTCGAGTGCCGCGTCGACCTCGGTGAGCGCAGGGGTCAACCGGGCCAACAGGCCGGCGCCGGCTTCCGTCGGCACCACGCTGCGTGTCGTGCGATTGAGAAGCCTGACCCCGAGTTGCGCCTCGACACGCCGCACCGCCTCGCTCAATCCTGATGCGCTGCTGCCTGTTGTCCGCGCACCCTCCCGGAAGCCGCCGGCGCGCGCCACTGCCACAAAAGCATTCAGATCACTCAGGTCGATCTTCATTGTTCGAAATTCCGCACAGCCTGTGCCGACTGTACCCAATTTTCGTGCGGCCTCTCAAGGTCTATATCCGCGTCAACTTGAAAAGGAGAGATCCCATGTCGAATATCGACCAGGCAGGTACATACGTCCTCGGCGACCGCAACGTGAAACGGCTCGGCTATGGGGCCATGCAGCTTGCGGGCAAGGGTGTCTTCGGCCCGCCGAAGGACCGCGATGCGGCAATCGCGGTACTGCGCGAGGCGGTCGAGGCTGGTGTCAATCACATCGACACCAGCGACTTTTACGGCCCGCACGTGACCAACCAGATCATTCGCGAAGCACTTTATCCGTACCCCGACGATCTGATGATCGTGACCAAGATCGGTGCCATGCGCGGGGCCGACGGTTCATGGAACCCGGCATTCTCCGCCGAGCAGCTGACACAGGCTGTGCACGACAACCTGCGTAACCTTGGCCTCGACGCCATGGACGTCGTCAATCTGCGTGTCATGCTGGATGTCCACGGTCCGGCCGAAGGCTCGATCGAAGAGCACCTGACGGTTCTCGCCGAGCTGCAGCGCAAGGGCCTGGTCCGCCATATCGGGCTCAGCAACGTCACGCCGACACAGGTTGCCGAGGGTCAGGGCATCGCCAAGATCGTCTGCGTCCAGAACCAGTATAATCTCGCTCACCGGCAAGACGATGCCATGATCGACGATCTCGCCCGCGATGGCATCGCCTATGTGCCGTTCTTCCCGCTCGGCGGCTTCAGCCCGCTGCAGTCATCGACCCTGTCGGACGTTTCCCAGCGCCTCGACGCGACGCCGATGCAGGTCGCACTTGCCTGGCTGCTGCGTCGCGCACCGAATATTCTGCTCATCCCGGGAACCTCGTCCGTGGGACACCTGCGTGAAAACCTCGCCGCGGCGGAACTGCGGCTGTCGGACGCCGTGATGGCCGAACTGGAGGATGTCGCCGGCATCCGCCCCGCCTGAGCACTCCGAACATGGTCCCCACCGTGCGTCGAAAAATCGACGCACGGCATTTGCCTTTACGCGCGCTTTCGCTAAAAGTGAAAGAAAAGCGAACGGAGGGTGAGGTGTTCATCACGGACCGCCAGGCGAAGATTGTCGAACTTGCGAAGTCGGCGGGGCGAGTGCTCGTCGACGACCTGGCGGCCAAGTTCTCGGTAACCTCGCAAACGATCCGCAAAGATCTGAATGACCTGTGTGACAAGCAAATTCTCACGCGGATCCATGGCGGTGCCACTCTTCCCCGCAGCAACGAAAATGTCCGATATGACGCACGCCGGCAGATCGCCGCCGCGGAAAAACAGGCGATCGGCGTCGCTGCTGCCAACCTCATTCCGGACAACGCCTCGCTTCTCATCAACATCGGCACTACCACCGAAGCTGTCAGCGAGGCGCTGGTCAATCACCGCGAACTCATGGTGATTACCAATAATATCAACGTCGCCAACAGGTTGCGCCTTCTCGACGAAATCGAGGTGGTCATTGCCGGTGGCGTCGTTCGTCAGTCGGACGGTGGGATTGTCGGTGAAGCCGCGGTCGACTTCATCCGCCAGTTCAAGGTCGACTACGCGATCATCGGCGTTTCGGCGATCGACCCGGATGGGGCTCTTCTCGATTATGATTTTCGCGAAGTGAAAGTTGCCCAGGCGATCATCGCCAATGCCAGACACGTGATCCTGGTTGCCGACTCGACAAAATTCGAGCGCACCGCCCCCGTGCGTATCGGCCAGATCTCCCAGGTTCAGACCTTTATCACCGACCACTGCACGTCTCCTTCGATCCGGGAAATCTGTCTGCAGAACGGCGTTGCGCTCGTGGAAACTTCGAAGACGAATGCTGAAGTTCATTAGCCTCTTAGTTTCGTTTGACATTCGGAATATTTTCGATTTAATCCATTTTAAGTTCACAATGCCTAGGAGCTTGCTGCCGTTCCGGATCAGCGAGGGAAATGATGGGTCAAAAAATCCACGATATCTTCGTGATCGGCGGCGGCATCAACGGCTGCGGCATCGCACGTGATGCAGCCGGACGGGGTTACTCGGTCGCACTCGCGGAGATGGACGATTTTGCCTCGGGCACTTCCTCCGGCGCCACGAAACTCATCCACGGCGGCCTGCGCTATCTTGAGCATTACGAATTCAGGCTCGTGCGGGAATCGCTGATGGAGCGCGAAACCCTCTGGGCCATGGCACCGCACATCATCTGGCCGATGCGTTTCGTCCTGCCCTACCACAAGGGCGGGGTTCGCCCGGCATGGCTGATCCGCCTCGGCCTGTTTCTCTACGATCATCTCGGTGGCCGAAAGCTGCTGCCGCCGACCGCGGTGCTCGACATGCGCACCGACCCGGCCGGAAAGCCCCTGAAGCCGCTTTTTACCAAGGCATTCGAATATTCCGACGGCTGGGTCGACGACGCCCGCATGGTCGTGCTGAACGCTCGGGATGCCGCCGATCGCGGCGCCTTGATCCTGCCGCGCACCCGGGTGGTCGCCGCGCGCCAGGAAGGCGGTCTCTGGACAATCGAGACCGTCGGCACCCGCACCGGCAGGACCGAGACCTATCAGGCCCGCATGCTGGTGAATGCCGCTGGCCCCTGGGTGGATCAGGTGATCCGCGAGGCGCTCGGCAACAATGACGCCCGCCATGTGCGCCTTGTCCAGGGCAGCCATATCGTCGTGAAGAAGAAATTCGAAGGATCCCGCGCCTATTTCTTTCAGAACCGGGACAATCGCATTATTTTCGCGATCCCTTACGAGAACGATTTCACCCTTATCGGCACGACGGACCGGGATTATTCCGGCAATCCAAAGGATGTGAAAATCTCCGACGAGGAGACGACGTATCTCTGCAATGCGGCGAGTGAGTATTTTCGGGAACCGGTGCGACCGGCTGATATCGTCTGGACCTATTCCGCCGTTCGGCCGCTTTTTGACGACGGTGCTTCAAAGGCGCAGGAAGCAACGCGTGACTATGTGCTGAAGGTCGACGTCACTGAGGGCGCGCCTCTGCTCAACGTCTTCGGCGGCAAGCTGACCACCTATCGCCGTCTTTCGGAACATGCGCTGGAGAAAATCGGCGAAGCGATCGGAGCAAAGGGGCATTCCTGGACCGCGAAAAGCCATCTGCCCGGCGGCGATTTTGCCGCCCAGGGTTACGAGGAAGAAGTGGTAAAGCTGAAAGCCCGCTATCCGTTTCTGGAAGCAAGGCATGCGCGGCGCCTGGTGCGCCGGTACGGAACCCGCGCTGCGATGATTCTCGGCAGCGCGGCTAGGATGCAGGACCTTGGTCACCATTTCGGTGGCGACCTCTACGAGGCTGAAGTGAAATATCTTGCCGACCGTGAATGGGCCATGAGCGCGGAGGATGTGCTGTGGCGGAGAACCAAAGACGGCCTACGGCTGACTGAGACGGAAAAACAATATCTGGAGGAGTACATGGCCGCTATACCGGCAAAAATGGCCGGATAAGCGGCATGTGTTCCCAGTGTGAGGAGGCACGGGAACCCGAATGCTGGAAATGCGCAACGTCGCCAAGATGGTGGGGGGTGAATACCATATTCATCCGACCAATCTTGCACTGGATCGCGGCACGCTGAATGTATTGTTGGGCCCGACGCTCTCGGGCAAGACTTCGCTCATGCGATTGATGGCCGGGCTCGACCGTCCCACCAGCGGCTCGGTATACTTCGACGGTGCCGACGTCACCGGCGTCGCGGTGCAAAAACGCAACGTCGCGATGGTCTACCAGCAGTTCATCAATTATCCGGCCCTGACCGTCTACGAAAACATCGCCTCGCCGATGCGGATCGCCGGCAAGGACACCGCAACAATCGACCGGGAAGTCCGCAAGGCTGCGGAATTGCTGCGGTTGACGCCCTATCTCGATCGCACGCCGCTCAACCTTTCCGGGGGGCAGCAGCAGCGTACGGCGCTCGCCCGCGCACTCGTCAAGAATGCGAGCCTGGTGCTGATGGACGAGCCGCTGGCCAATCTCGACTACAAGCTTCGCGAGGAACTGCGCGAGGAACTGCCGAAGATCTTCGCGCAATCCGGTGCCATCTTCGTTTATGCGACGACCGAACCGTCCGAAGCCCTACTGCTCGGCGGCAACACGGCAACGCTCTCGGAAGGACGGATCACGCAATTCGGGCCGACGATCGAGGTCTACCGCCGCCCGGCGGACCTGGTGACGGCCAAGACATTTGCCGACCCGCCGCTCAACTTCATCGATGTGGTCAAGTCCGGTGGATCGTTCCGATATCAGGAAGCAGACAGTCTCGCGGTGCCACCGCATCTGTCCGGGGTGCCGGACGGTCCGGTGACGATCGCCTTTCATCCCCATCACCTGGGGCTCGCGGCACAGACCGGGAACGCAGCAAGGCTCAAGGCCCAGACGCAAATTTCGGAGATCACCGGCTCGGAAAGCTTCGTGCATATGCACTACAATGGCGTGCGCTGGGTCATGCTGGCACCCGGCATCCACGAAATCGATCCGGATACGGAAATCGAGCTCTTCCTCGATACCCGTCATCTGATGGCTTTCGGAACAGACGGCCGCGCCATCGCGGCGGCGGCTTGAGGAGGCGAACATGGCACGCATCACGCTCGATCACATCCGCCACGCCTACGGTCCCAACCCGAAATCCGACGCGGCCTATGCGCTGCGTGAGGTGGACCACGAATGGGCCGATGGCGGCGCCTATGCCCTGCTCGGCCCCTCCGGCTGCGGCAAGACCACCCTCTTGAATATCATTTCCGGCCTGCTGCAGCCGTCCCACGGACGTATCCTCTTCGATGGAAACGACGTCACCAATCTTTCCACGCAGGAACGCAACATTGCCCAGGTTTTCCAGTTCCCGGTCATCTACGACACGATGACGGTTTACGACAACCTGGCATTCCCCCTGCGCAACAGAGGCATCGCCGAACCGGATGTCGATCGTCGCGTCCGCGAGATGCTTGACATCATCGACCTCTCCGACTGGTCGAACCGCAAGGCCCAGCGGCTGACGGCCGACCAGAAGCAGAAGATCTCGCTCGGGCGAGGTCTCGTCCGCAACGACGTCAACGCTATCCTGTTCGATGAACCTCTGACGGTCATCGATCCGCATATGAAATGGGTGCTGCGCTCCCAGCTGAAGCGCTTCCACAAGCAATTCGGCTTCACCATGGTTTATGTGACCCATGACCAGACGGAGGCGCTCACCTTCGCCGACAAGGTGGTCGTCATGTATGACGGGCAGATCGTTCAGATCGGAACGCCGGCCGAACTCTTCGAAAGGCCGAGCCATACATTCGTCGGTTATTTTATCGGCTCTCCCGGCATGAACGTGATGCCCGCCGAGGTCCATGGCAGCACGATCACGCTCGGGAGCGAAACGATCGCCCTCGACCATGCACCAAAGATTGCCGCCGGAGACAGGGTCGAGCTCGGCATTCGCCCGGAATTCATCCGCATCGGCCGCGAAGGCATGCCGGTGACGGTGACGCGTGTCGAGGATATCGGCCGGCGGAAGATCGTTCGCGCCAACCTTGCGGGGCAGTCAATCGCGATCGTCGCTTCCGAGGATATCGAATTCCCGGCGGACCCCCGCGTCACGTTCGATCCCGGCGCGCTGAATATCTATGCCAATTCGTGGCGCGTCGGCAGGGAGGCCTGAACCATGGAAAAGACGTGGAACAACAAGGCCTGGTTTCTGGTGCTTCCCGTGCTCCTGCTCGTCGCCTTCTCGGCGGCCATTCCGTTGATGACCGTGGTGAACTATTCGGTCCAGGATACGTTCGGCAACAACGCGTTCTTCTGGGCCGGCACCGACTGGTTCGACGATATCCTGCATTCCGCCCGTTTCTGGGAAGCCCTGCAGCGCAATCTGCTTTTCTCCTTCATCATCCTTGCGCTCGAGATTCCACTCGGCATCTTCATCGCGCTGAACATGCCGAAGAAGGGCCTGGGCGTGCCTGTCTGCCTGGTGCTGATGGCCCTTCCGCTTCTCATCCCGTGGAATGTCGTCGGCACAATCTGGCAGGTCTTCGGGCGGGTCGATATCGGCCTCCTCGGACACACGCTGGCGGCACTCGGCATCGACTACAACTATGTGCGCGATCCGCTGGATGCCTGGATTACCGTCGTCGTCATGGATGTCTGGCACTGGACGAGCCTCGTCGTGCTCTTGTGCTATGCCGGTCTCGTCTCCATTCCGGATGCCTATTATCAGGCGGCCAAGATCGATGGCGCTTCGCGGTGGTCGGTGTTCCGCTACATCCAGCTGCCGAAGATGAAGCGGGTGCTGCTGATCGCAGTGCTGCTGCGTTTCATGGACAGTTTCATGATCTATACCGAGCCTTTCGTGGTCACGGGCGGGGGGCCTGGAAACTCCACGACCTTCCTGTCGATCGATCTCGTCAAGACGGCCGTCGGCCAGTTCGACCTCGGTCCGGCCGCCGCCATGTCGATCGTCTACTTCCTGATCATCCTGCTGCTGTCATGGATCTTCTACACCGTGATGACCAGCAGCGATGCAGACAATTGAAGGGGGGAGGAAAACCATGGCGAAGACAATCAAATACAAGCCTGCAGGCAATTTCTCCTGGCTGGTCTCGACGATCTACATCATCTTCCTGCTCCTGCCGATCTACTGGCTCGTCAACATGAGCTTCAAGGAAAATTCCGAGATCACCGGTGCGTTCTCGCTCTGGCCGCAGAACCCAACGATCAGGAACTACATGGTGATCTTCACGGACCCTTCCTGGTACAACGGCTACATCAATTCCATCATCTATGTGGTGCTGAACACCTTGATCTCGGTGCTGGCGGCATTGCCTGCTGCCTATGCCTTTTCGCGCTATCGGTTCCTCGGCGACAAACATCTGTTCTTCTGGCTGCTGACCAACCGGATGGCGCCACCCGCCGTCTTCGCCCTGCCCTTCTTCCAGCTCTATTCCGCCTTCGGTCTCATCGACACGCATATCGCGGTCGCCCTCGCCCACTGCCTGTTCAACGTGCCGCTTGCGGTGTGGATCCTGGAGGGCTTCATGTCGGGCGTGCCGAAGGAAATCGACGAGACCGCCTATATCGACGGCTATTCGTTCCCGCGGTTCTTCGTGAAGATCTTCATGCCGCTGATCGCCTCGGGCATCGGGGTCGCGGCCTTCTTCTGCTTCATGTTTTCCTGGGTCGAGCTTCTGCTCGCCCGCACGCTGACAACGACGGCCGCCAAGCCCATTTCCGCCATCATGACGCGCACCGTTTCGGCGTCGGGCATGGACTGGGGCGTCTTGGCAGCCGCAGGTGTACTGACCATCGTGCCTGGCGCGCTCGTGATCTATTTCGTCCGAAACTACATTGCCAAGGGCTTTGCCCTCGGCCGGGTCTGACAAGGAGGAACCACACATGGACTTTTCATGGATGGCCTGGACACTGCCGACGGCCCTGTTCTTTCTGACGATCCTCGCTCTGCTCATCGGCATGAGCATCTGGGAATATTTTGCGCCGGGCGGTTCGCCCAGGGTCGGCATCCTGCGTTTCGAGACGACACGGGGGGACCGGCTCTTCATCTCGCTGCTCGGCGCGGCATTCATTCATCTCGCATGGCTGGGGCTTATCGGCCCCAACCTGTGGTGGGCTCTTGCCCTGGCAGTGGTCTACGCGATCGGCGTCTTCCGCTTCGTCTGAAAGGCAAGCTGAAAAGGTGGCGGGAGGACCGCCACCCGGTACGAAATTGCAATCGCAAAACTCTGGGAGGATAAAATGCGACGGCATCTTATGACAACGACGGCAGCGGTGCTGCTGGCTCTGACCGGCTCCGCCTATGCCGGTATGGATGAGGCAAAGCAATTCCTCGACAAGGAAGTCGGCGAACTCTCGACGCTTTCCCGCGCCGAGCAGGAAAAGGAGATGCAATGGTTCATCGATGCGGCAAAGCCGCTTGCCGGCCTGGATATCAAGGTCGTCTCCGAAACGATCACCACGCATGAATACGAATCGAAGGTGCTGGCTCCGGCCTTCACCGCAATCACCGGCATCAAGGTCAGCCATGACCTGATCGGCGAAGGCGACGTGGTTGAAAAACTGCAGACCCAGATGCAATCCGGCGAGAACATCTATGACGGTTACGTCAACGATTCCGACCTGATTGGCACGCATTGGCGTTACCAGCAGGCACGCTCGCTCACCGACTGGATGGCGGGCGAAGGCAAGGACGTCACCAACCCCGGCCTCGATCTCCAGGACTTCATCGGCCTGAAGTTCACGACCGCACCGGACAAGAAGCTCTACCAGCTGCCGGACCAGCAGTTCGCCAACCTCTACTGGTTCCGCTACGACTGGTTCAACGACGCGAAGAACAAGGCCGACTTCAAGGCCAAGTATGGCTACGAGCTCGGCGTGCCCGTCAACTGGTCGGCCTATGAGGATATTGCCGAATTCTTCACCGGTCGCGACGTGGGCGGCAAGAAGGTCTATGGTCACATGGACTATGGCAAGAAGGATCCTTCGCTCGGCTGGCGCTTCACCGACGCGTGGCTGTCCATGGCCGGCAACGGCGACAAGGGCCTTCCGAACGGCCTGCCGGTCGACGAATGGGGCATCAAGGTCAACGAAAAGTCGCAGCCGGTCGGCTCCTGCGTCGCGCGCGGCGGGGACACCAACGGCCCGGCAGCCGTCTACTCGATCCAGAAATACCTCGACTGGATGAAGGCCTATGCGCCGGCCGCCGCCCAGGGCATGACCTTCTCGGAATCCGGACCCGTGCCGGCCCAGGGCGAGATCGCCCAGCAGATGTTCATGTACACGGCCTTCACCGCCGACATGGTGAAGCCCGGCCTGCCCGTCATGAACCAGGACGGTACGCCGAAATGGCGTTTCGCGCCGTCTCCGCATGGCGTCTATTGGAAGGACGGCATGAAGCTCGGCTATCAGGACGTCGGCTCCTGGACGCTGATGAAATCGACGCCCACCAACCGCGCCAAGGCGGCCTGGCTCTATGCCCAGTTCGTCACCTCGAAGACGGTGGACGTCAAGAAGAGCCATGTCGGCCTGACCTTGATCCGCGAAAGCACCATCCGGCACAAGAGCTTCACGGACCGCGCACCGAAGCTCGGCGGCCTGATCGAGTTCTATCGTTCCCCGGCCCGCGTCCAGTGGTCGCCGACCGGCACGAACGTGCCTGACTATCCGAAGCTGGCGCAGCTCTGGTGGCAGGCGATCGGCGATGCGTCCTCGGGCGCCAAGACCGCCCAGGCGGCGATGGACTCGCTTTGCTCAGAGCAGGAAAAGGTCCTGCAGCGCCTGGAACGCGCCAAAGTCCAGGGCGACATGGGTCCGAAGCTCGCCGAGGAACACGATCTTGCATACTGGAACAAGGACGCGGTCGCCAAGGGCAACCTCGCTCCCCAGCTCAAGGTCGCCAACGAGAAGGAAAAGCCCGTCACCGTCAACTATGACGAGCTCGTAAAGAGCTGGGCTGACGCCAAGAAGTGAAGCCGGCTCGCCGGGCGCTCATCGCGCCCGGCGGCCACCGACTGCAAGGTCTCTGTCGCCGGCGCCTCTTGAGCCCGAATAGACTGCCTGCCGCAACTCAGCTGGCCAACCGTTCCTTCCGGAACGCTGCCGATACCGTCTCCGCGGCCAGCATGGCCGTGTTCGCGTCAGTGCGGTAGTTGCTGACGGAGATGCGCATAACATCGATCCCTCTCCACTTGGCTCCAGTCACGAAGATCGTTCCCTCGCGCTGCAACCGCGCAATGGTTCTTCTCGTCACCTCGTCGGCATCGGTGGTCGAGAGATCCGAGCCGAAGCGGCAGATCACCTGATTCAGGTCGACGTCGTTCAGGATCTCGATCCCTGGTTCGCGCGACAGATGTTCGGCAATGATCCGCGCCGAGGAGCAGCAACCTTCGACGAGACGGGCGATGCCGTTTCGGCCGAGATGCTTCATCATTGCCCAGGTCGCAAAACCGCGTGCTCGTCTTGAAAGCTCCGGCACGTAGTGTGACGGATCCCGCTCCCCTTCCGCCGCGATGGGGAGGTAGCTGGCAGCGATCGTCATGGCGTGCCGGTGAGCGACCTCGTCCCTTACAATCGCATAACCGCTGTCATAGGGGGTCTGAAGCCACTTGTGGCCGTCGGTGGCCCAGCTATCCGCCAACTCCACTCCAGGACAAAGATGCCGGGTCGAAGGAGAAGCTTTGGCCCATAGGCCAAATGCACCATCCACATGTATCCAGGCATCCCTGCTCCTGGCGATCGGGATGAGCTCAGCGAAAGGATCGAAAGCTCCCGTGTTGATCTGTCCGGCCTGAAGGATGGCGATCATTGGACCAGCCGCTTTGTCGACCGCTTCCTCGAAATGCCGGGCAACAATACGCCCCTGCCGGTCTGTGACTATCCTGACGACGCGGTCATGCCCAAGTCCAAGGAACTGCAAGGCTGAGAAAACCGTCGTGTGGGCATCGTCACCCATGATGACGGTGATCGGCGGTGCGCCGAATAGCCCGTCCGCATCGACGTTCCAGCCGGCCCGGCGAAGCACCTCGCCTCTTGCCGCGGCCAGACAGCTGAAGTTGGCTACAGTCGCCCCTGTCACAAAGCCCACGGAAGATTGCGCAGGCAGGCCGAGAACGTCCAGGAGCCATGTGGCTGCCACCTTCTCGAAAGACGCGGCGGCAGGGGACGCGGTGTGATTACCTGCATTCTGCCCCCAGGCGCTGGTGAGGAAGTCTGCCGCCACGCCCATCGGATGCGAGCCGCCGATTACCCAGCCGAAGAAACTCGGCCCCGTCGTTCGGTGCAGCCCCGGCTCTGCCTTTTCCACGAGATGCAGGAGGACCTCCTCCATTGCGAGAGTTTCCTCCTGGAGATCTTCGGCGAGCGTCGCCAGGCATTCCTTGTACTGCAATTGCGGGCGGTGGAGCCGAGGCTCGGCCTGGCGGAAGCCGGCGGCCAGGCGTGCCGCCTCTGCGAAAAGCGTGTCTATGCCCTCAGCCATGGACGGTGCCTCCCTATCATCGCGACTGCGATGGCGGCTCGTGGTGCATGCTGGTTCTAGTTATCGGAACTCTGTGCGGCAGCTTACCATAATATGGGCAGTTCCCTAACCCCACGCTCCATCATCAAATGATGGAGGCGATGACTGTCGCGTTCAGGCAGACGGGATAGCTGGAGCGGGTGAAGGGAATCGAACCCTCGTATTCAGCTTGGGAAGCTGCTGCTCTACCATTGAGCTACACCCGCGTCGGCTCGCAGATTTCCAACAGACGGCTTCGCCTGTCAAGCCGCAGGTGGCGTCAGGCGCGAAAATGCTTCGACAGCTTCAGTCCCTGGGCCTGGTAGTTGGAACCGAGACCTGCGCCGTACATGCCTTCGGGTCTTTCCAGCATGTGTTCGTAGACGAGGCGGCCGACGATCTGGCCGTCTTCGAGGATGAAGGGTACTTCGTGGCTGCGCACTTCGAGCACCGCGCGGCTGCCGCGCCCGCCCGCGGCCTCGTGGCCGAAGCCCGGATCGAAGAAGCCGGCATAATGGACGCGGAATTCGCCGACCAGCGGATCGAAGGGCGTCATCTCGGCCGCATAGAGCGGCGGCACGTGCACCGCCTCGCGCGATACGAGGATGTAGAACTCGTCGGGATCAAGGATCAGTTCGTTGCGGCCGCGGCTGTAAAGCGGTTCCCAGAAATCGAAGATGTCGTGCTGGGCCTTTTTGTCCACATCGACTACGGCCGTGTGGTGCTTGCCGCGATAGCCGATCAGGCCGGCGCTGTCGCCGGAAAGATCGATGGACAAAGCGATGCCGCCGCCGGAGACATTCGGCTTGGCGGATGCAACGAGGGTTTCGCCGTTGTGGAGCTGCAGGAGGTCCGGCTCGCCAAGCAGCGCGTTGCCGACGCGAAAACGGATCTGCGACAGGCGCGAACCGCGGCGCACCACGATCGGGAAAGTACGCGGCGAGATTTCAAGATAGAGAGGCCCGGAGTACCCGGCGGGGATCTTGTCGAATTCCTGGGCATAATCGGTGATGACGCGGGTAAAAATGTCGAGCCGGCCGGTGGAGCTCTTCGGATTGGCGGAAGCGGACATATTGGCCGGCAGGTCGAGCCGTTCCATCAGCGGCACGATGTAGACGCAGCCGGTTTCGAGCACGGCGGCTTCCGAGAGGTCGATCACGTGCAGTTTGAGGCGATCGAGCTTGTCGGAGACGAGGCTCGTCGGGCCCGGCATGAAGCTCGCGCGGACGCGAAAAGCCTTGGCGCCCAGGCGCAGGTCGAGGCTTGCAGGCTGGATCTGGTCCAGATCGAGCTCGCGCTCGGAGATCAGCCGTCCACTGTCGAAAAGCGCCGCGATTGCGCGGTCCGCCAAAATTCCTGTTTCGCGAGCCATCATGTCTCTCTTAAAGTTTTCGAGGCGACAAAACCAAATGCGAGCCATTGACGCAAGCGGGGCGTGGCGCTATGCCACTCTTATCCCGTGGTGATTTGGCCGGTCGGCTTGCAGCCACGTTAAATAAGTGGCTAAAAAGACCGGGTGCGAAACCGGTCTGCTTATGCGACCGGTTTTTTTGTTCTGAATGGGGAACACGCATGACTAACAAATGGCGCCCGGCAACCCAGCTCGTACACGGCGGCACGTTGCGTTCGCAATATGGCGAAACCTCGGAAGCGATCTTCCTCACCCAGGGTTTTGTCTATGACACCTCGGAAGCGGCCGAAGCCCGTTTCAAGGGCGAGACCGACGGTTTCATCTACGCCCGCTACGGCAGCCCGACCAATGACATGTTCGAAAAGCGCATGTGCATGCTGGAAGGCGCCGAAGACGCCCGCGCCACCGCCTCGGGCATGGCTGCCGTCACCGCCGCGATCCTCTGCCAGCTGAAGGCCGGCGACCACATCGTCGCGGCCCGCGCCCTGTTCGGCTCCTGCCGCTGGGTAGTCGAGACGCTCGCTCCGAAATACGGCATCGAATGCACGCTGGTCGATGGCCGCTTCCTGGAAAACTGGGAAAAGGCGATCACCCCGAAGACCAAGGTGTTCTTCCTGGAAAGCCCGACCAACCCGACGCTCGAAGTGGTCGATATCGCCGGCGTCGCCAGGCTCGCCAACCAGGTCGGCGCCAAGGTCGTCGTCGACAACGTGTTTGCGACCCCGCTCTTCCAGAAGCCGCTGGAACTCGGTGCGCATATCGTCGTCTATTCGGCGACTAAGCATATCGACGGCCAGGGCCGTTGCCTTGGTGGTGTCGTGCTGTCCGACAAGGAATGGATCGACGAGAACCTGCACGACTATTTCCGCCATACCGGCCCGGCGATGTCGCCGTTCAACGCCTGGACGCTGCTGAAAGGCATCGAGACCCTGCCACTGCGCGTCAAGCAGCAGACGGAAAGCGCCTCGAAGATCGCCGACTTCCTCGCCGACCAGAAACAGGTCGCGAAGGTCATCTATCCGGGCCGCAAGGACCATCCGCAGGCCGATATCGTCGCCCGGCAGATGAAGGCGGGTTCGACGCTGGTCTGCTTTGAGCTGAAGGGCGGCAAGGACGCGGCCTTCAGGCTTCAGAACGCGCTCGAAATCGTGCGGATCTCCAACAATCTCGGCGACGCCAAGAGCCTGATCACTCATCCGGCGACGACGACGCACAAGAACCTGACCGACGAGGCCCGTGCCGAACTCGGCATCTCGCCCGGCACCGTGCGCCTGTCGGCCGGTATCGAGGACACCGACGACCTGATCGAGGATTTTGCTCAGGCGCTTTCCAAGGCGGGCATGTAAGCGTTCGCTTTTCGAGATAGTGGCCGGGGTGGTGTATGGCATCGGAAATTCACCATCCCGGTTATCCTTAACTTCAACAAATCCTCACACTCGGTTGTTCAAACCGCGAGAATTCTTGACGTTGCGGTCCCTCTGTACAATATCGAAGCAGTGAGAATTGTTGAGGTGTCGCATGTATCGCGCCCGGACAAGAGATATCGATGTCGCCGTCGAACCCTACTATCTGGAGGAGCAATCCAATCCGGAAGAGAGCCGCTATGTCTGGGGATATCGCATCGTCATCGAGAATCATTCGACGCTTACCGTGCAGCTCGTGCATCGCTACTGGCATATTACCGACCAGAACGGCATTGTCGACGAGGTGGACGGGCCGGGGGTCGTGGGCGAGCAGCCGCGGCTGAAGCCGGGCGACAGTTATGAATATTCCTCGGGCTGTCCGCTCGACACACCATCGGGGCTGATGTTCGGCCACTACGACATGCAGACAGATGAAGGCGAGACCTTCGAGGTGACGATCCCGGCCTTTTCGCTGGATTCGCCCGGCCTGATGCGCGTTCTCAACTAGACCGCGCCACCGACGACGACCTTCAGCTTATGGGTTGCGTCGGTTTTTCTATTTGTTGCCCCCTCCCTCCTGCGGCATCCTGTCGTCGTCAAACGGTCTTTGGGAGGAGAACTTGACAACAAGACCCATTCTGCTGGTGGCCTGCGCCTTGCTGGCGCTTGCGACCTTCGCTCCGGCACACGCACAAAACAAAAGCAGTTTCATCGACCAGAAGGACAGGTCGGATTTCGCATCCGCCACCGTCTCGCCGCAGATCGCCTGCGGCATGCTGAACAGCCAGTCATTTGCGGACGTCACGACGCTGAAGGCCAAGCATGTGGCAGGCGTCGGGAACGTGCCGGGCCATTGCCAGGTCACCGGCTATATCCGCCCGCAGGTTCGCTTCGAAATCACCCTGCCGGACAACTGGAACCGGCGGCTCTACATGTTCGGCAATGGCGGCTATGCCGGCGAGGACCTCGCCGCGCCCTCCAGGATAGCGACCCGCAATGCGGCGCTTTCGAAAGGTTTTCTCACCGTCCAGCAGAATACCGGCCATGACGCGGTGACCTACAAGCTTGGAGACTTCGCGGAAGATCTCGGCCTGCTGATCGACTACGGCTCACGCGCGGTGCATGTGACGGTCGATACGGCCAAGGCGATTGCCGCGCGCTATTACGACCGGCACCCCTCCTTCTCCTACTGGGATGGCTGCTCGACCGGCGGACGCCAGGGCCTGATGGCGGCACAGCGTTATCCGGGCGATTTCGACGGCATTCTCGCCGGGGCTCCGGTTCTCGATCTCACCAATACGCAGATCTGGGGCGTCTGGAATGCGCGGGCTCTGCTCAAGGCGCCGATCAGCCGGGCTCAGCTTCCGGTGCTCGCCAAGGCGGTGATGGACAAGTGCGACGCCATCGACAGTGCCAAGGACGGCATGATCGCCGATCCTCGCCAATGCAATTTCGATCCGGCCAAGGACCTGAAGATCTGCGAGGCGGGAGGTTCCGACTGCTTTACGCCGGCGCAGGTGGAGACGCTAAGGACTCTCGCCGGCGGGGTGAAGATCAAGGGGGAAACGATTTTCCCCGGGGTGCAGTACGGCACAGAGGGTATCGATCCGACCGGAGTGAGCGGCTGGGACATGTGGATGGTATCCGACCAGGGGCCGAGCCGGCAGCTGGCCTATGGCGAGACCTTCGTCAAGAACATGGCGATGCTGCCCGCCTCCGGAAAAGCGATCGACTGGAAGACATTCGACTTCGATAGCGAATATCCGAAGATAGGCGCGATCCGCGAGATCGTCGACGCCACCAACCCGGATCTCAGCGAATTCCAAAAACGTGGCGGGCGGATGATCACCTATTTCGGCTGGTCCGATCCGGCGCTCAACCCGATGATGGGCGTCAACTACTACGAGACCGTCCGCAAACAGATGGGCGCCGAGCGGACTGCGGAGTTCTACCGCCTGTTCATGGTGCCCGGCATGTTCCACTGCACCGCGGGTTACGGCACGGATGTCTTCGACGCCTTCACGCCACTGATGGACTGGGTGGAAAACGGCAAGGCACCCGAGATGATCCGGGCGAGCCAAATCAAGGAAGGCAAGCCGGTGATGACGCGGCCGCTTTGCCCTTATCCTCAATCGGCCAGATATTCCGGCAGCGGCGATCTGAAGGATGGCACGAACTTCGAATGCAAGATGCCTTGAAGTGAAAACGGCGGGAAGAAACTCCCGCCGTTCGACAATCAGGCTGCAGCGAATTCGTCCACCTTGTAGCGATAGGTGGTCGAACAGAACTCGCAGGTGACGGCGATCTCGCCGTCTTCCTCGCTCGCCTCGATCTCCTCGGCGGAGAACCCTGAGAGAACGCCCTTGATCTTGTCGCGCGAGCAGCTGCAGCGGTCGAACACCGGGTGCGGCGCATAGACCCGCACGCCGCGCTCATGGAACAGACGAAACAGCAGCCGTTCGATTGCGACCCGCGGGTCTGTCAGCTCATCGGTATCGATGGTTTCCACCAGCGTGCGGGCTTCGGCCCAGGAATCGTCATGGGCAAATTCGAAGTCGCGCTCATCGCCGTCGCCGCCATGCAGGTCCGGCTGCCGCATGCGCTCGGGCGCCTGCGGCAGGAACTGCGCGACAAGCCCGCCTGCCCGCCAATTGTGACGCGGCTTGCCATCGGCATCGCGGTCGAACAGTTCGGCGACGCCCAGACGGACCTTGGTCGGGATCTGCTCCGACTGACGGAAATAGACGCCGGCGATCTCCTCGAGTGATGAGCCGTCCATCGGCACGATGCCTTGATACGGCTGCATGCCGCGGCCCTGGTCGATGGTGAAGGCAAGAACGCCGCGTCCCAAAAGGTCGGGCGGTGAGGTTCGGCCTTCCTTGATCGCTTCAGCCAGCGCTTCCTCGTCATAACGGGCATAGGCACGAAGACTGTCGGGCGTCGAGAAATCCGCGACCAGCAGATCGACCGGGCCGTCGCCCTTGGTCTGCACCGTGAACTTGCCATCGAATTTCAGCGAGGTGCCGAGCAGGGCCGTCAGCACGATCGCCTCGGCAAGCAGCCGCGCGACCGGGCCGGGATATTCGTGACGGCTGAGGATGGAGTTGAGCAGCGGCCCGAGCTGGACCGCACGGCCGCGCACGTCGAGCCCCTCCACCTGGAAGGGAACGACCCGGTCGTCGCCGGCAAAGTCGAGTTCGTTGAGTTCCACAGTCGCTTCCGCCATGACTTCGCTCCTTCGCGCCGACCCAAAAACCTTTACACAAGCGCCAGCCCGAGCGGAACCGCTGGCCGGAGGAAAAGACGTCGACGATGTGTGTTGAAACGCCAGTCCAGAAGACGGCGTATTGTTGAAAGCCGACAGATGGGGGATTGCGGGGCGGAAATCAAGGTTCTATCGCCGCCGCCCTCCGCTTCCGCCCCGTCCGGGACGCTGAACTCAGACGGCGCCGAAGCACCAGGCGAGAATGGACTTCTGCGCGTGCAGGCGGTTTTCAGCCTCGTCGAAGACGACCGACTGCGGACCGTCGATCACCTCGTCGGTGACTTCCTCGCCGCGGTGAGCCGGCAGGCAGTGCATGAACAATGCATCCTTGTCGGCACGCTTCATCAGGTCGGCATTGACCTGGAACGGCTGGAAGACGTTGTGGCCGCGCGCCTTGTGCTCCTGGTTCATCGACACCCACGTGTCGGTGACGATGCAATCGGCGCCGGCAACCGCCTTTTCGGCATCATGGCAAAGCATGATGTTGCCGCCGTTGTTGCGCGCCCAGTTGAGGAACTTGTCAGCGGGTTCCGAGCCCATCGGCACCGCCATGTTCATGCGATAGCCGAAACGGGCGGCACCTTCGACGAAGGAATGCAGCACGTTGTTGCCGTCGCCGGTCCAGGCGATCGTCTTGCCCGCGACCGGTCCGCGATGTTCCTCGAAGGTCATGATATCGGCCATGATCTGGCATGGATGCGTGTCGTCGGTCAGGGCGTTGATGACCGGCACGGTCGCGTGTTCGGCGAGTTCCAGCATGCGGGCGTGATCCGTGGTACGGATCATGATCGCATCGACATAACGCGACAGGACCTTGGCCGTATCGCCGATCGTCTCGGCGCGGCCGAGCTGCATTTCGGTACCCGACAGAAACAGCGTTTCGCCGCCGAGTTGGCGCATGCCGACATCGAAGGAGACGCGGGTGCGCGTGGAGGGCTTTTCGAAGATCATCGCCAGCATCTTGCCGGCGAGCGGCTTTTCCGCCGTGCCGGCCTTGGTCGCCTGCTTGCGGGCCTTCGCGTCCTCGAGGATGGCCCTGAGATCAGCCGCGGAAACAGCGGAAAGATCGAGAAAATGCTTGGGAGATGCCATTTGATGTTCCCTGTGAAGCGGGAAACCTACGACGGCGTCCCGCTTTTGCCCGCTCAGGCCGATTTCTTCATCTGGGAAGCGGAAAGCTTTTCCGCCGCCCTCTCGATGCGGGCAAGCCCCTCGCGGGCTTCCTCCGCTGTGACTGTGAGCGGTGGCAGGAGACGCACCACGTTGTCGCCGGCCGGAATGGCCAGCATGTGTTCGCCGCGTATGGCGGCAACCAGATCACCCGCGGGCACCTTCGCCTTCACGCCGAGCAGCAGGCCTTCACCACGAATGTCCTCGATGACATCGGGGAAGCGGTCCTTCAGGCTCGCGAGCCCCTGGCGCAAGACCAAGGCGACATCCCGGACGTTTTCCAGGAAGCCGTCGCCGAGGATCACGTCGAGTACGGCGTTGCCGACCGCCGTGGCCAGCGGATTGCCGCCGTAAGTCGTGCCATGGGTGCCGGCGGTCATGCCGGAGGCGGCTTCCGCCGTGGCAAGGCAGGCGCCGAGCGGGAAGCCGCCACCGATGCCCTTGGCAAGCGCCATGATGTCGGGCGTCACGCCCGCCCATTCATAGGCGAACAGCCTGCCGGAACGGCCGACGCCGGTCTGGACTTCGTCGAAGATCAGCAGCAGACCGTTGTCGTCACAGACCTGGCGCAACGCCTGGAGGAATTCCTTCGGAACCGGCCGGACGCCTCCCTCTCCCTGGATCGGCTCGATCAGAATAGCCGCGGTCGCATCGGTGATCGCGGCCTTCAGGGCGTCGATGTCGCCGAACGGCACCTGATCGAAGCCTTCGACCTTCGGGCCGAAGCCTTCGAGATATTTCGCCTGGCCGCCGGCAGCGATGGTCGCCAGCGTACGGCCGTGGAAGGCACCTTCGAAGGTAATGATATGGAAGCGCTCCGGATGCCCCTTCACGAACTGATAGCGGCGCGCCGTCTTGATGGCACATTCCAGGGCCTCGGCGCCGGAATTGGTGAAGAACACCTTGTCCGCGAAAGAGTTGTCGGCGAGACGACGCGCCAGCTTCTCCTGGCCGGGCTGCTCGAAGAGGTTGGACGTGTGCCACACCTTGTCGGCCTGCGCCTTCAGCGCACCAACGAGATGCGGATGTCCGTGGCCGAGCGAATTGACCGCGACGCCGGAACCGAAATCGAGATATCGCTCCCCACTTTCCGTCACAAGCCATACGCCCTCGCCGCGCTCGAAACGCAGCGGAGCCCGGGCAAACGTGTCGAAAAGCGCGGCTTCAGCCATGGCGACATCACTCCTCTAGGCAGTCCAAAAAGGCCCATGGAACGGGCCGAAAAAACCAAAAATGCCGCCCACTGGGCGGCGGGGGCACTATCGGGGTTTAGGCCATCAATGTCAACAAAGCTCGGCGTTTTGGGCGGATCCGGGCCGGAAGGCGAAAGGCGCCGGCCAATGTGACAAAAATGACTCTCCCGGACAGCAAGTTGGGGAAAACCACGAAATCGATTCCCGCAGATTCTCCCGACTCTTGCCACGGAGTCAGCCTCACACTAGGTTAAAGATCAATTACTAGACTGCATGCGGCGGAACTAGTCACCTCAAGCATAGATATAGTGGGTGCTGCGAAATGAATTTCGCAGCAAAGGTGGAAGGATTCTGCATGCCAGCAACGTTCAAAGGCGGAGAACGGGCATGAACTGGACAGACGAGCGTGTCGAGAAGCTCAAAAGATTATGGTCGGAGGGCCTCAGCGCCAGCCAGATCGCAGCGCAACTTGGAGGCGTAAGCCGAAATGCCGTGATCGGCAAGGTGCATCGTCTGAGCCTGCCGGGTCGGGCGAAAGCCGGCGGCACGGTAGCGACGGGCCGTTCATCTGCGGCCAAGCGCACGACGTCGGCGCCGCGAGCCCCGAACTATGCATCGCGCGTCGCGACCCGGACCGTTACCCGCGCCGTTGGTGCGACGATGGTCAAGGAAGAGGTCGAAATCGAGCCCTATCAGGAGATGGAATATCGTCCCGCCTCCAACGTGGTGGTGCCGATCTCCCGTCGCCTTGCATTGACCGAACTCACCGAGCGCACCTGCAAATGGCCGGTCGGCGATCCGCTCAAGGACGACTTCCACTTCTGCGGCTGCGAATCCCCGGATGCTTCGCCCTATTGCAGCTATCACGCAAAGCTCGCCTACCAGCCGGTCAACGAGCGGCGCAAGGTTGCTGCTCGGGTCTGAGCGGCAAGGCGACACGAGGGCTAGATCGGAAGCGGGCTTGAGGTCCGCTTTTTTGTTGCTGCATGGCAGATATGCCAGGCCCAAGCCTTGCTGCCGGGCGGCATTGCGCCTATTTCCAAAACAGCGAGGACGACCTCCCCCATTCGGGCAGAAACTCCGGGACGACCCGGAACAGAACCCAGGAGGTCATCATGCGCTCGACACGCGACCGTATCCGCCATGCCATCAGCTTCGAACTGATCGGGCTCGCTCTCATCACGCCGCTCGGCGCTATCGCCTTCGGCATGCCGGCTGCCGATATCGGCGTGGTCGGCATCGGCAGCGCGACGATCGCCACCGGCTGGAACTATCTTTACAATCTCGGCTTCGACCATCTGATGCAGCGCTTCACCGGCACCACACAGAAAAGCACCGCGATACGCGTGGCGCATGCGGTGTTGTTCGAACTTGGTCTGCTGATCGCGCTTTTGCCGCTGATCGCCTGGTATCTCGGCGTCAGCATCCTCCATGCTCTGATGATGGATGTGTCTTTCGCGGTCTTCTACGTGGTCTATGCCTTCGTCTTCAACTGGGCCTATGACCGGATCTTTCCGCTGCCGGAATGGCAGCGGCAGACCGAGGCGGCTTGAGTCGGCTCGTTAAGATTCCATCGAGTAACCCGCGCCGCGGACGGTGCGGATGACATCCTGCATGTTGGAGAAGTTGAGCGCTTTTCTCAGGCGCCCGACATGCACGTCTACGGTACGCTCATCGACATAGATGTCGTGGCCCCAGACGCCATCCAGAAGCTGCGACCGTGAGAACACACGGCCGGGCGAGGCCATCAGGAATTCCAGAAGGCGGAATTCGGTCGGGCCGAGGCGCACTTCACGGCTCTTGCGGTGAACGCGATGGGTTTCCCGATCGAGTTCGATATCGCCGCAACGGAGCACGCTGGAGAGCACTTCGGGACGGGCGCGGCGCAGCATCGCCTTGACGCGGGCCATCAGCTCCGGGGTCGAGAAGGGTTTTACCACATAGTCGTCAGCGCCGGTGGCGAGGCCGCGAACACGTTCGCTCTCCTCGCCGCGGGCCGTCAGCATGATGATCGGCAGGCGTTCCGTTTCCGAACGCGTGCGCAGACGGCGGCAGAGTTCGATGCCGGAAACGCCGGGTAGCATCCAGTCGAGTATCAGAAGATCCGGCGTACGCTCCTGAAGCCGGATTTCGGCTTCATCCCCCCGCAGGATCGTCTCGACCTCATAACCTTCCGCTTCGAGATTGTAGCGAAGAAGCACGCTGAGTGCTTCTTCATCCTCCACCACAGCGATTTTAGGCAGCATTTCAGCTCTGCTCCGTCAGCATTCCATCATTTATTCGGTGATCGCGCCGAGTGTGTTCGACGAGTCGTCCTTCGGGCGATCGCCCTCCGGCTGGGCGCCGGTCGTCATGTAGTAGATGGTCTCGGCGATGTTGGTGGCGTGGTCGCCGATACGCTCGATGTTCTTGGCGCAGAACAGCAGGTGCGTGCAGGTGGTGATGTTGCGCGGATCCTCCATCATGTAGGTGAGGAGTTCGCGGAACAGCGAGGTGTACATCGCGTCGATTTCCTCGTCGCGGATGCGGATCGCCTCGGCCTTCTCCGCCGAACGTGTCGCGTAGACGTCGAGGACGTCCTTGAGCTGCACGAGGGCGAGATCGGAGAGATGTTCCAGACCGCGGGCGAGCTTGCGCGGAACGCCTGTGCCCTGAACCGCGATAACGCGCTTGGCGGTGTTCTTGCCAAGGTCGCCGACGCGCTCCAGATCGGAGGCGATGCGCAACGAACCGACAATCTCGCGAAGGTCGGCCGCAACCGGCTGGCGGCGGGCGATCGTGATGATCGCCTTGTCGCCGATCTCGCGCTCGGCGTGATCGAGGATCACGTCGTCGGAGATGACCTTCTGCGCGAGTGCGGCGTCGGAATTGACCAGCGCACGCACGGCGTCCGAGCACATCTGCTCGGCGAGGCCACCCATTTCGGAGATGCGGCGGCTCAGGTATTTCAGTTCGTCGTCATATGCCGACAGGATATGGGTCGATGCCATCTTCTAGTCCTCAAAATTGATTTTCAGGCGGCACAATCGGCTGGATCAGCCGAAACGGCCCATGATGTAATCCTGGGTGCGCTGATCGTCGGGATTGGTGAACATCTTGTCGGTGTCGTTCTCCTCGACGAGTTGGCCGAGATGGAACATGGCGGTGCGCTGCGACACGCGGGCAGCCTGCTGCATCGAGTGCGTCACGATGACGATCGTGTAGTTGGCACGCAGTTCATGGATGAGTTCTTCAACCTTGGCGGTCGCGATCGGGTCGAGAGCCGAGCAGGGTTCGTCCATCAGGATGACTTCCGGCGACACGGCGATCGCACGGGCGATGCACAGACGCTGCTGCTGACCGCCGGAGAGGCCGGTGCCGGATTCGTGCAGGCGATCCTTGACTTCGCCCCAGAGGCCAGCGCGCTGCAGGCTCGCCTCGACGATCTGGTCCATATCGGCCTTGCTCTTGGACAGGCCGTGGATGCGCGGACCGTAGGAGACGTTCTCGTAGATGGTCTTCGGGAACGGGTTCGGTTTCTGGAAAACCATGCCGACACGGGCGCGAAGTTCCACGACGTCGATGTTCTGGTCGTAGATATCGTCCGCATCGAGGGTGATCTTGCCGGTGACGCGGCAATTCTCGATCGTGTCGTTCATGCGGTTGAGGCAGCGCAGGAAGGTGGACTTGCCGCAGCCGGAAGGACCGATGAGAGCCGTCACAGTGTTTTCGCGGACGTTGAGGTTCACGTCGAAAAGCGCACGCTTTTCGCCGTAATACACCGAAACGTCCTTACCGATCATCTTGTGGGGAGCATCGCTCATCTTTTGGTCCAGCGCCTTTTCTACTGCCGATTCTGACATCATATTCATTGTCATACTCCTTCTACCAGCGCCGCTCGAAGCGACGCCGCAAGAGAATTGCGCCAACATTCATTAGGATGAGGAACAGGAGCAGGATGATGATTGCTCCCGAGGTACGCTCGACGAACGCGCGCTCCGCTTCGTTCGCCCACATGTAGATCTGTACCGGCAGCGCCGTCGACGGGTCGAGCGGCGTGGTCGGATAGTTGGCGACGAAGGCCACCATACCGATCAAGAGCAGCGGAGCGGTTTCGCCGAGTGCGTGGGCGAGACCGATGATCGTACCGGTCAGGATGCCGGGCATCGCGAGCGGCAGGACATGGTGAAAGATCGTCTGCATCTTGGATGCGCCGAGGCCGAGGGCCGCCGCGCGGATAGAGGGCGGCACAGCCTTCAGGGCCGCGCGGGTCGCGATGATGATCGTCGGCAGCGTCATGAGGGTGAGCACCAGGCCGCCGACCAAGGAGGCGGAACGGGGCAGGCCCATGAAGTTGACGAAGACCGCCAAGCCGAGCAGACCGTAGACGATCGAGGGAACGGCCGCGAGATTGTTGATGTTCACCTCGATCAGGTCGGTGAACTTGTTCTTCGGGGCGAATTCCTCGAGATAGATCGAGGCGGCGACGCCGATCGGCAGCGCCAGAATGAGCACGATCAGCATCATGTAGAACGAGCCGATCAGGGCAACGCCGACGCCGGCTGCTTCCGGACGGCTCGATGCGCCGTTGACGAAAATGCCGCTGTTGAAGTGCTTGGCAAGCGCGCCGCTATCGGACAGCTGCTTCATCCAGCCGAGCTGCTGGTCGTTGATCTTGCGGTTCTCCTGGCTGACGTCGAGGTCGATCTGGCCCTTGTAGGCCGAGTCGATATCGCCGGAGGCAAGCAGCGTTACCGTCTGCGTCGTGCCGATGATCGCCGGATTGGCGACCACCAGATCGCGCAACTGGACGCGGACACCATCCGACAGCATCTGGCCGATCGCGCGGGCCGCGACACGGTCGTCAACGCTGACGTTGAGCAGCTTGGCGAGAGCGTTGCGGGCGACGATCGGGTAGTTCGCCGTCATCAGCTTCTGCGGATTGGCGGCGCGTTCGTTCTGCGGATCGATGATCTGCTGCGAAAACTCGACCGGCATGGTGATCATGGTCTGCTGGAAGGCGGTGTATCCCTTGGAGACCACCGACCACAGCAGAAGCATCAGGAAGATGATGCCGAAGGAAAGCGCGGCGATGCCATAGGCACGGAAGCGACGCTCGGCGGCGTAGCGGCGCTTGATGCCGATATCGCGACGGACGGACCTGGCCTTGGGGATGCCGGCGGCGGGAGAAACCACATCGGTCATTCGTACTGCTCCCGGTATTTGCGCACGATATAAAGCGCATAGATGTTGAGGCAAAGCGTGATGGCGAAAAGCGTGATGCCCAGCGCGAAGGCAACCAGGGTCTGCGGCGAGGTGAACTCAAGGTCGCCCGTCAGCTGGTTGACGATCTTGACGGTCACGGTCGTCATCGGCTCGAAGGGGTTGATCTGCAGGCGGGCGGCGACACCGGCCGCAAGCACGACGATCATGGTTTCACCGACGGCGCGCGATGCAGTCATCAGAAGTGCGCCGACGATGCCCGGAAGAGCGGCCGGCAGGACGACCTTCTTGATGGTTTCCGAACGGGTGGCGCCGAGGCCCAGCGAACCGTCACGCAGGGCACGCGGCACTGCAGTGATGATATCGTCCGACAGCGAGGATACGTAGGGGATCAGCATGATGCCCATGACGAAACCGGCCGTCAAAACGCTCTGTGCCTGGATGAAGTTGGCATAGTCGCCAGTGACGAGGCCGTTCAGCTGCGAAGAAATGTCGCGAAGGAACGGGCCGACGGTGGTCAATGCGAAGAAGCCGTAGACGATGGTCGGAATGCCGGCGAGCACTTCGAGGAGCGGCTTGGCAACCGAGCGGACCTTCGGCGATGCGTATTCGGACATGTAGATTGCCGAAAAGAGGCCGATCGGAACCGCGAAGAGCATCGCGACGAAACCGATATAGAGCGTGCCGAGCAGCAGCGGAATGAGGCCAAACTGACCTTCGGAGCCACCCGAACCGGCAGCCGCAAAACGAGGATCCCATACCGTGCCGAAGAAGAATTCCCAGGCGGGAATGGCGGTGAAGAAGTGGGCGGCTTCCGTCAGCATCGACGCGACGATGCCGACCGTGGTCAGAATAGCGATCGAAGACGCGAGGACGAGGCTGCCGAGAACCACTTTTTCCACCCGATTGCGGGCGCGGAAGCGCGGCGCGATCTGGCGATAAGCGAAGAGGGCGCCGCCGATGGAGGCCCCCAGAACGACGATCGTCATGAGGATGCGGCTGACGAACGTCATCCTGTTCAGATCGGCAGCGGCCTTGACCATGAAGGGCTGCGGATCACCCGCAAGCGGGACACCCTTGGCGCCAAGCGCCGTACGAAGCTCCACCGGATTGTTTTCGATGCGAGCGATCTCGTCGCCGGTCAGCGCATTCATGCCGCGGGCGATCGAGGTAATCATCCCGTAGCTGAGACCCTGTTCGGCCTGCGACTGGGTTTTCACCTCTTCGGGAAACGCACCGCGTACCGAGGAGCTGATATACATGGGGCTGGCGACCAGCCAGACAAAGAGAATGACGACGGCCGGCAGGATCGCCCAGACAGCGACAAAAGAACCGTAATATCCGGGCCGCGAATGAAGTTTGGAGGAAATCCCTCCGACCAGTGCCATTGAATACCGGGCACCGGCGACGTAACCAGCTATGCCGATTATTGCCAAAATCAATAATATTAGTGATGTGTTCATCATAATCCCCCGGCGTACCGCCTTTGGCGGCAACCCATCACCGCCCAGCTCCGTTCATCGGAACCGATCGCATTCGCCGTCGCGCCTTGGGCAACACCATCGCCGCAAAGCCGACGATCCACGCCGATGCAAGAGCCTTCGGCGGGAAGAGAAAACGGCGCCGCCAAAAGCGGCGCCGGTCTTTCGATTACATCGTCTTGCCAGCGGAGAAGTCCTTGCGGGCCTGCACGCGCTGCGCTTCGGGAGCAGCAACGAGGCCGTACTCGACGAGCGGCGAGTCAGGACCGATCATGTCGTCGGACATGAAGAACTCGACGTATTCCTTAAGGCCGGGAACGACGCCCAGATGAGCCTTCTTCACGTAGAAGAACAGCGGGCGGGAGACGGGGTAGGTACCGTCAGCAATCACAGCCGCGGTCGGCTTGATGCCGTTGACGGTGGCGACTTTCAGCTTGTCGGCATTGTTTTCATAGAAGGCGAGGCCGAATACGCCGACGCCGGTCTTGTTGGCGGCGATGCGAGCGAGCGTCTCGGTATAGTCGCCGTCGATGTCGACAGCAACGCCGTCCTTGCGAACAGCAATGCACTTGGCGGCCGCCTGCTTGGCGTCCGGAACGAGCGTCTTGATGGCATCCGCGGCACCGGTTGCCTTGCAGCCTTCTGCCAATACCTTCTCTTCGAAGACTTCGCGCGTGCCGTGCTTCGTGCCCGGAATATAGGCAGCGATCGGGCCCTTCGGCAGAGTCGGGTTGATCTCCGACCAGTTCTTGTAGGGGTTGGCGACGAGCTTTCCGTCAACAACCACTTCAGCGGCAAGAGCCTTGTAGAAGTCCTTCGGCTCGATCTTCATTTCGCCGTTGCTGCTGGCGGTCGCGAAGACGATACCGTCGTAACCGATGCGAATTTCCTGGACGTCAGTCACGCCGGCTGCCTTGCAGGCTTCCAGTTCGCTCTTGTTGATCGGACGCGAAGAATTAGCAATGTCGATAGTGGCTTCGCCGACGCCCTTGCAGAATTCCTTGAGGCCCGCGCCCGAGCCGCCCGACTCGACGATCGGCGTCTTGAACTTCGGGAAGGCTTCGCCGAAAGATTCAGCAACGATCTTCGCATAGGGAAGAACCGTGGACGAACCGGCAACCTGGACCTGGTCGCGTGCGGCGGCGGCGCCGGCAAACGCAACGGAGGCCACCAAGGCAGCTGCAGAGAGTTTAAGGATGTTCATGAGGAATCTCCCGTCATGGGCTTGTGTGAATGCGGACGGCGCTGGCTCTCGCTCTCGCCAACGCTCGGCCCGCTTGTCTTAGCCGCTGTAGCCTCTCTCTTTTATGTCAGTTCGGTGAAACATTTATGACATATCAAGCAATTGATATTTCAACATAAAATTAATGCACGGCTTTGCAGTGAGAAGGTTTTATGTCAGAACCTGACGGTGAACTGGCTTCCCTTGCCAACTTCCGACTTCACGATCAGGCGCGCTCTGTGGCGGGTTAGGATGTGCTTGACAATTGCAAGGCCGAGGCCCGTCCCTTTCTTGGAGCGGCTGTCGGCCACGCTGACCCGGTAGAAGCGCTCGGTCAGCCTCGGAACGTGCTCGGCCGGAATGCCCGGCCCCTGGTCGACGACGGTCACTTCCACCGGATCGGAGGCGCCGTTGCGCAGATAGACGTCCACGAACTTGCCTTCCTGGCCGTATTTGCAGGCGTTCTCGATCAGGTTTTCGAAAACCTGGACGAGTTCGTCGCGATCACCGAGGACCTCCACCTTGCCTTCCGGCAGATGCGTGCGGATCTCGACCCCGAGGTCGTCGGCGAGCGGGACCAGCGCATCCCGCACATGACTGATCAGCGGCTTCAGGTCGATCGTCTGGTCGGGTGCGATATGGGATTTGAGCTCCAGGCGTGACAGCGACATGAGGTCATCGACAAGACGGCTCATACGCGTCGCCTGGTCGAACATGATGGCGAGGAACCGCTCATGCGCGGCGGGATCGGAGCGCGCCGGCCCCTGCAGGGTTTCGATGAAGCCTCGCAGCGAGGCAAGCGGTGTACGCAGCTCATGGCTGGCATTGGCGACGAAATCCGAGCGCATCCGATCGATACGGCGCAATTCCGAAATATCCCTGAAAGAGAGCAGATAGAGCTTCTGCGCCACTCCTTCGGAGCTTTGCTGCATCGGCTTGCCGAGATCGATGGGCGCGATACGCAGGGTATAGACGCGCTCGGAGGGCAGCCGCTCGGAATGCTCGATCTGGTTGGGCTCGTCGGTGGCAATGGTTTCCCGCACCATGTCGAGAATGCCCGGGGACCGTAGCCGTGCCGAAAGATGCGAACCGGGAGAAAGAATTCCAAAAGCCCTTTCGGCAGCCTTGTTCTGATAAAGGACCGTGACGTCCTCGCCGAGTACGAAAGCCGGAATATCCAAGGCACTCAGCGTTGCCGCCACCTGAGGTAATGGCTGAAAGCCCGGCTGTTCTTTCTCGACGACCTCGATCACCGGCGGAGGAGGGGCGGCAGGCTTGCGGCCAACGACGACCAGCACCAGGAGCAGCCAGCCCACGAGGACGCCCACCCAGTCCATACCGATCAGAAAGGCGATCGTCGCCAGAAGAGTTAGAAGCAGCAACAGAGGTCGTTCCTGGCGAGCCCTCGCAACGAGCGTGCCCCGACCCCGACGCCATTTCTCCAATACCGACTCCACAGATAGACTCGCAGCTTTCACAGGTTGAACACGCGCTCATATATCCCTTGCATGACAGATATACATCGCTTCCCGTGGGATATCGGAAAAATGGCGCTATCGGGACGGTAGCAGAATTTCGAACTTGCGTTACATATCGGCTACCGCCCCGTACGGGGATCGATCGGAGGAAGCAGTATCATGGCGGATGAAACCGGAAGCCGGGCAGTCAACATCGACATCAACGGCAAGCTCAAGCGGTTCGATATCGATGACCCGGTACTGCCGGCCTGGATCGAGGAACATGCCCTCGGCTCCGGTGGATATCCTCATGACGACAAGCTGGACAAGGACAAATACGCAAAGCAGCTCGAAAAGCTGCAGGTCGAACTCGTCAAGGTGCAGTTCTGGCTGAAGGCGACCGGCAAGCGGATGATGGCGCTGTTCGAGGGCCGTGATGCCGCCGGCAAGGGCGGCACGATCTTTTCAATCAATGCCTATCTCAATCCACGTTCGGCCCGTGTGGTAGCGCTCACCAAACCGACGGAGACCGAGGCCGGCCAGTGGTATTTCCAGCGCTACATCTCGCATTTCCCGACCTCGGGGGAGATCGTGCTGTTCGACCGCTCCTGGTACAACCGAGCCGGGGTCGAGCCGGTGATGGGCTTCTGCACGCCGGAACAATACAAGGATTTCATGAAGGCGGTTCCGCGCTTCGAGGACACGATTTCCGACGAAGGCATCATCTTCTTCAAGTTCTGGCTCGATATCGGCCGCGAGATGCAGCTCAAGCGTTTTCATGACCGGCGGCACGATCCGCTCAAGATCTGGAAACTGTCGCCGATGGATATCGCCGCGTTCAACAAGTGGGACGATTACACCGAGAAACGCGACGCGATGCTCGAAAAGACCCATAACAAGGAAACACCATGGGCGGTCGTGCGAGCCAACGACAAGCGCCGCGCCCGCCTCAACGTCATCCGCCATATGCTGCTGTCGCTGGACTACGAGGGTAAGGACAAGGACGCCATCGGCGAAATCGACGACAAGACCTTCGGTTTCGGCCCGAAGTTCCTCATATAGAGATCATTGGCCGGGCAGGATGCGTACCGAATAGAGCAGCACCGCCCGGTCGGCGCCGTCGATACCGCTGTTGAAGACCAGGCGGCCGGGCCGGTTGGGGGCGAGCGAGCGTTCGAAGGTCACCCGGAAGAGTGCCTCCAGCTTCTCCTGCGTTGCCGTGAAGCGATGGCGGCTGCAGCTGCCGAGACTTCCGAAATCGCAGCGCACCGACAGCTGCGCGGAACTGTTCTGCCCCGACTGCAGGGTCAGCGCCACCGTCGAGCTCTTGCCGGCCATTTCGCGCAGCACTTCCGGCGGCACTTCGACCGAGACATCGCCGCCCTCGCCTGACGTCGCCGATACGATGCGGACAGCCTGCCCTTCCGAGGCGGAGACCGCCTCGACTTTCGCCTGGCCGCCGGCTTTCATTTCCGCCGACTTGGAGGGCGCGAAGATCTCGACCCATTCATCCGAGAAACCACGGCGCGGATCGAAGGCGACCGGGCCTCCCGATCCCTGACCGGCGACCGAGCGGTCGGCCGACTTCATCGCTTCCTCGATGATCGACTGCACCAGCCCGGATTGGTAAAACCACCAGCAGGCACCGCCGACCACGCCAAGAGTGATGATCCAGGTCAGGAGATGCGACAGGAAACCACGACGCTTTCGGGGTTTCGCGGCCCGTTCCGGGGGGACATCCAGTCCGCCATCGGATGACGGGCGGGCGCCCTTGTTCGTTTTGTTCGTCTTGCCCGGCTTTGCCGCCTTCGTCTGAGGCGCCGGTTCGAATCGCTCGGCTTCGATCCGCTCACCGCGCGCGGGGCTGACGCCGCCGAGATCCCCGGAGGACATCGCCGCAGCAGCTGGAGCGGGGGAGCGCGTCTCGCCTGAAACGGTATCGATGGGCGGCGCTACAGGCGGTGGTGCCACAGACCGTTGCGGCGCTTCCGGCCGTGGGCGAGCCTCCATGGCCGGAGACTCTACCGCCATGGATTCCGCAGCATATGGCAGTTCCGGATCGAGCTCGACAATGGATTCAGCCGCCGGTTCGGCCAAGCGCTGCACCTCAGCCATCTCGATCTCGTGGATCTTGCGCTCCAGCAGTTCATGCTGCTGCATGATGATCAACCGGTCGGTAACGCCCTGCTTGCGAAGGCCGGCGTCCAGCGCCTGGCGCGCCGACTGATAAATACGTGCCCTGATCTCCCGGTCCGCCCGGTTCGAGCGATCCAGTGCGTTCCTGATGGCCGTTTCCAAACCGCTCACTGCCGGTCCTTCTTCATATTCATTCCCACTGCGCGGGAGTTTACGTTTCGGTAACCTCTCCGCCGCGGAACTGCAAGCACCGCCTTCGACTGCACCATGGCCAAAAATAAGGAGAGGATATGTCGGGACCATCTACCGGGGCGTCGCGAAGTTCCGCTCCAAAAATCTTTCCACCGGCTTTTCGCATTGCCTGCGATCTGGTAGACGGATTTACGTTTGCGTAAAGGTCAATCGGGAGGTTTTTGATCCATGCTTCCAGCAATCCTCAAGGACAGGCTCCGCCTGCCCGTGGTCGCGTCGCCATTGTTCATCATTTCCCATCCGGAATTGACGCTGGCGCAATGCAAGGCCGGCGTCGTCGGCGCCTTCCCGGCGCTCAATGCGCGGCCGGAAAGCCAGCTCGACGAGTGGCTGGCCATGATCACCGAGGATCTCGCCACCTATGACGCCGCCAACCCGCAGAGGCCTGCCGCACCCTTTGCCGTCAACCAGATCGTTCATACCTCCAACAAACGGCTGGAGCACGACCTGATGATGTGCGTGAAATACAAGGTGCCGATCGTCATCTCCTCGCTCGGGGCGGTGCCGGAGGTGAACGCCGCCGTGCATTCCTATGGCGGCATCGTGCTGCACGACATCATCAACAACCGCCACGCCAATTCGGCGATCCGCAAGGGCGCCGACGGGCTGATCGCGGTCGCCGCCGGCGCCGGCGGGCATGCCGGCACGCTTTCGCCTTTCGCGCTGGTGCAGGAAATCCGGGAATGGTTCGACGGGCCGCTGCTGCTCGCCGGCGCGATCGGCACCGGTGGCGGCATTCTTGCGGCGCAGGCCATGGGCGCCGACATGGCCTATATCGGCTCGCCCTTCATCGCCACGAAGGAGGCACGCGCCGTCGAGGGCTACAAGCAGATGATCGTCGATTCGAACGCTGCCGACGTCGTCTATTCCAACTATTTCACCGGCATACACGGCAACTACCTGAAGGGTTCGATCACCGCCACCGGCATGGATCCGGACGCGCTTCCGGTCGCCGATCCGTCCAAGATGGATTTCGACCAGGCCGTCAGCGGACCGAAGGCCTGGAAGGAGATCTGGGGCGCCGGTCAGGGGGTCGGCGCGGTCAAGGCGGTGGTCCCGGTCGCCGAACTCGTCGACCGGCTGGAAGACGAATACCGGGCGGCGCGCGAGCGCCTCGCAGTTTGAACCAACGGCTGGATAAGAACCGTCTTTTCAGGAAAATCGTCGAGAAGCCAAAAACCCGGCTTGAAATCGCAGGTCATTGCCTGTATCAGCCGCATCACTCGCAGCCCCGGCAAAACCGGTCGCTGCCCGTGCCGCTTTAGCTCAGGTGGTAGAGCACATCATTCGTAATGATGGGGTCGCAGGTTCGAGTCCTGCAAGCGGCACCACTTGTTTTCCAATTCTTCCACAGCGCCTGCGTCGCCGATATCGGTCGGCGCGAAGGCCGGCGGGCGTCACCCCGCCACGACGCTCGTTTCGTCGTCGAGGCAATCGCTTTGGAGCTGCATCTGGACAGCGTGCATGAACAGGCCGGCCTGGCGGGAAATTTCCTCGTCTGCCACGCCCTGGGCTCTGAGGGCTGCCGCAAAACCAGCCATTTCCGATCGCCAGAAACGGTTCGCCTGTTCGCCGTGAAGCCGCAGAAGCGCCTCGGCGCAGCGTTTTACGTCCGCGGTGCGCCGATCGGCGGGGAATTGCAGCAGTGTCATGCCATCTCCATATTGTCGGGCGAATCGCCCAGGGGATCGCAGCACATTGGCCGCCAGTCCTTCACAAAGGCTGAACGACTGGAGGTATCTGGTGCGGGAAGGTGGATGTCGAGGCCATCGCCGCGAAGATGCGGCCTGACGACAGCTGTTTCTCAGTTTCCCAACTGGCAAAATTACCCGAGTTGACGCTCGGCCGCCCTTGCCGTCCGGACTTTGCCCGCCTAACTAGAGTTCACACTGCGAATGCCGCAAGGCTTCGCACGTAAGCGTTAACGTCACTCAACGCGCTGATCGACCGGGCATTGCCGGTTTCGGTCTGCGCGGCTGTGTCCCGCAGGTCGATATCGACATCCCGTGAAAGGATTTAGATGAACGACCTTACGACCCAGGACCAGACGTCCTCCGCCCCCAAGATCCAGCGCATTCGTCACGAACTCAAGCGTCGTGTGCTGACGGTCGAAACCGTCGAGCGCATCACGCCGCAGATGCTGCGCATTACGCTCAGCGGCGAGGATCTTTCGGATTTCGTCAGCGCTGCACCGGACGACCACGTCAAGATATTCCTGCCAACCGATGCCGCAGAACCGGAGCGCCGCGACTACACACCCCGGCGGTACGATCAGAACGCTCGATCCCTGGTGCTCGATTTCGCCGTCCATGATGCCGGTCCCGCCACGCGATGGGCGCTGGATGCCGAGCCGGGCAGCACGTTGTCGATCGGCGGCCCGCGAGGTTCGGCCGTCATCGCCGGCGTGAAACGCTGGCTACTTATTGGCGACGAGACCGGCCTTCCGGCGATAGGCCGCCGCATTGAAGAGGCCGATGGAAACGCCGTGATCATGAGTATCGGGCTGGTCGCGGGGCCCGAAGAGGAACAGGTCTTCGAGACGCAGGCGTCGCTCGATACGCGCTGGGTGCACCGCCCTCTTTCCCGCGCCACGGATGCCTCCGGGCTGATCTCCGTACTCGAGACGATCGCGCTTCAGCCCGAGACCTTCGTCTGGGTCGCCGCCGAGGCCTCGGTCGCCCGTGCCGCTCGCGCCTATTTGGTCGAGAAGCGCGGATATCCGCTCGCCTGGATCAAGGCCGCCGGATATTGGGCCGAGGGCAAGGCGGATGCCCATGAGACGATCGGGGACTGAGCCAAATGACAAAGGCCGCGCCATCCTGGCCTGATGGCGCGGCCTTTTAATGCCCCAAATAGATCAGCCGTGCTTTCGCAGGGTCATCGGGTCGCTGATCCGAGCCGCCTGGAACGTGTCCGGCAGTTGCGTCAGCTCGATCACCGAAACGATCCCGGCGCGATTGAAGGGATCGCCTTGCGCAAAAGCCTGCGCCTCTTCAAGGCTTGCGGCCCCCAGGATGCCGAAATTGCCGATCGACGAACCGCCCTCGTCGACGAGGGCGGAGCCGATCAGGACCGCGGTAAGCCCCTCTCCGCCCGACTGGACCCAGGCCCGGTGCGACGGGCGGTGGGTATCGCGGGCGGCGTCCTGGCCTTTGTGGTGCAGGCAGCGCATCAGGAAGAACATCGGATCAGGCCGCATTTTCCAAGACGACCATGCCGGCGCCGGTCATCGAAGCCGGGGCGTGGTAGTGTTTGTGGATAAGGTTGACGTCGCTGTTCATCGCAGCGCGCATGACGAGCCACATGATCAGCTCGGCACCTTCGGAGCCGAACTGTTCGACATAATCCTCGCGGCTCATGGCACGATAGGGTTCCGGATTGCTGGCGATGCCCTCGAGCCAGGCGCGGTCGGCCGTCTGGTTGATGAAGCCGGCGCGGGCGCCCTGCAGCTGATGCGACAGGCCGCCGGTGCCGAGAATGACAACGCGTTCATCGCCTGGCCAGCTTTCAATCGCTTCACGCAGGACCTTGCCCATTTCCCAGCAGCGCTGCGGGGTGGGGATCGGATACTGAATGGTGTTGACCCAGATCGGCAGAACCTTCACCGGCCAGGCGTCCGGCCGGCCGAAGAACAGCTCCATCGGCACCTGCAGGCCGTGATCCACCTCAATCTCGCGGCAGACCATCGGGTCGAAATGGCGCTCGACCAGCTTGTCGACGAAATGCCAGGAGAAATCCACGGCTCCCTCGAATGCCGGGATGGCGCGCGGACCCCAGCCTTCGTCGACCGGATTGTAGGTCTCGGCGACGCCGACTGCGAAGGTCGGAACGCGGTCGAGGAAGAAGGTATTGCCGTGATCGTTGAAGACGACGACGGCGATATCGGGCTTGGCGTCCCGCATCCACTGCTTGCCGACTTCGTAGCCGTCGAAGAACGGCTTCCAGTCCGGCGTGTCGCGCAGCCCCTTGTCGAGTGCCGCACCAATCGAGGGAACGTGGCTCGTTCCAAGCCCACCGATGATCTTAGCCATTGCGCTTTTTTCCCAGTCTCAGATGCAGGAAGTCTTCGTGTTCCATGCTGGCCTGGGCTGCGCCGATCCGGGTGATCGGGGTCGGATCGACCGCCGAGATCTTCAGGATGAAGAAAAGGTTGCCGCCGAGGCGAACCATCTCATGCCAGTCACGGGCCATGACCGCCGACTTTTCATGAGCGCTCAGCCCAAAACTGTCGAGATAGGCTTCTTCGTCAGCCTTGAAGGCTGCACGGTTGGCGGGCTGGCCGAGCGCCATCGCCATCTTGTTGATCCGATAGCCGCGGATCGAGCCCGCCCGGTCGAAGAGCGGGGTATCCGGTATCGTGGCTGCTGCTTCACTCATTGAGATTCTCCAAATCTGCGCGCCAGCCATTCGGTGATGGCAGCGGCGGTTTCCACGGGCCGTTCGACGGGAGCGAAATGCCCGGCATTTTCAATGATGACGAGCTCGGCATCCGGCGCTGCGTCGGCGATTTCCTGGTGCTGTGCGATCGGGCTCCAACCATCCTGGCGAGCGGCGACAAGCAGGATGGGACAACGAAGATCGGCGATATAGGCGCTGGCGTCCGGGCGGCCGATGAGGGCGCGAATATGGCGCTCATGGACCTGCGAACCTGCCCTGAGGACCATGGCGTGGAGGCGTCCGATCAGTTGCCTGTCACCAACCCGAGCCGGATCGAGCATCGGCGGCAGCCATTGCTGCGCCAGTTCATCGATGCTGCGGTTGCCGAGATCGATCATCTGCTGCCGCTTGATTTCTTCGCCTTCGCGCTTCGGATGATGTCCGGTGTTCGCCAGCACCAAGCCGCGGACCCGGTCCGGCGCCATGTGAGCCATTTCCAGGGCGACGCGGCCTCCCATCGAATGGCCGACAGCAACGATGTCGCCAGCCGTCTCATCGAGAAGCGTTCGAGCCATACCGGTGATCGATGTGCCGCCGAAGAGATCCGCGTGATGAACCGGCATGAAGCCGGAAGCCGCTTCCGCCAAGGGCGCCCAGACGATCGCGTCCGATACAAGCCCGGGTATGAGAACAAGGGTCGTCATGATCTTCCTATCGAGGAGTTCATCGGCCCATCCCGCCTGAAAATCCTCCACACAATGTATACATCAGTTTTAATTAGGATACAATAGGTGTTCTTTTAAGCGTATAATCGCACTATTTTGTCAATTTGGGATCCAAATTTATAAGTCACGTGTACGTGAATACCGAAAGTCAAAAAACAAAAGGGCGATTGCCGCGGCAATCGCCCTTTTGTCCGGGAACTCGAATGGGAAATCAGACGGCTTCGCCAAACTCCCGGCGCATGATCTTGGCGCCCTCGACCATGGCCTTCATCTTGCCAAAGGCCACCTCGCGGGGCAGGTATTTCATGCCGCAATCCGGTGCGACGATGATGTTCTTGGCCTCGACGTAAGGCAGCGCCCGGCGGATCCGGTTGGCGACGGTTTCCGGGCTCTCGACATTCATGTCCGACAGGTCGATGACGCCGAGCATCAGGGTCTTGCCGGAAAGGCCGGTTAGCGTCGAGCAATCGAGGTTCGATTGCGCGGTTTCGAGCGACACCTGGTGACAGGAGCAGCCGGAAAGCTGGGTCAGGAAGGAATAACCTGACGGCCGCTCGTGGATGATGGCCGCATAACCGAAGCAGATGTGCACGGCGGTCGTACCCTTGACGCCGTCCAGCGCGCGGTTGAGCGCAGCCAGGCCGTATTGCTCGGCCTTCTGCGGGCGAGCCTGCATGTAAGGCTCGTCGATCTGCACCACGTCAGCGCCGGCTGCGAACAGATCACGGATTTCGGCGTTGACCGCATCAGCATAGTCGTAGGCGGCTTCTTCCTCCGACTTGTAGAAATCGTTCTGGGCCTGCTGCGACATGGTGAAGGGGCCAGGAACGGTGATCTTGATCTTGCGGTCCGTGTGGCTGCGCAGGAATTTCACGTCCTCGGCCTCCACCGCGTGCTTGCGGCGGATCTTGCCGGTAATGCGCGGAACGGGGTTCGGATGGCCGGAACGATCGAGCGCCGATCCCGGATTGTCGAGATCGACGCCTTCGAGCGCAGTCGCAAAGCGGTTCGAATAGCTCTCGCGGCGGATTTCGCCATCGGTGATGATGTCGAGGCCAGCTTCCTCCTGCGCCTTGATCGCCATGATCGTCGCGTCATTCTGCGCTTCGGCGAGGTATTCCTGGGGGATGCGCCAGAGCTCCCTGGCGCGGACGCGGGGCGGGAAACGGCCCGCGAGCTTGGCCCGGTCGATCAGCCATTCCGGCTGCGGATAACTGCCGACGAGTGTCGTTGGAAAAAGCACTGTCTCATCCTCCCATGTGTCAGTGTTGAAAGACGTTATACCTCGACAGACGGCCATCATGTCAATGACGACAGGGGCGTTAGTTCCTTGACGAACGAGAAGTCGCGACCGAATATCGCCCGCCGCCTGCGAAGGCGGCATTCAAGATTCCCAAGGAGAATTCATGCCGCTGGACCCCAAGATCATCGAGACGCTGAAGGGCGTCTCCACCGCCACGCTGACCACGGTGCTTTTGAAGAAGGGCCTGCGCAATGTCTGGATGCGCGGCACGAAGCCGCTGAAGCCGGGCCAGGGCCGCGTCGTGGGGCCGGCCTTCACGCTGCGTTTCGTGCCCGCCCGCGAGGATCTCGCGACGCCGGAAAGCTGGGCTTCGCCGATTTCCACCCGCGCGGCGATCGAGGCGATGCCGGAGGGCTGCGTCGCGGTCGCGGATGCGCTCGGCGTCACCGATGCCGGCATTTTCGGCGACATTCTCTGCTCGCGGATGGCGAAGCGCGGCGTGGCGGCGCTTGTCACCGACGGCGTGATGCGTGATGCGGAAGGCGTGCTCGGCAGCGGCATGAAGGTCTGGTGCGACGGTATCGCCGCCCCGCCTTCCGTCGCCGGCCTGACTTTCGTCGGCTGGCAGGAGCCGATCTCCTGCGGCGGTGTCGCGGTTTTCCCGGATGATATCGTCGTCGTGGACGAGGATGGCGCGGTGCTGATCCCCGCAAAACTGCTCGACGCGGTCGTCGCCGAAGCACCTGAGCAGGAACGCATGGAAGGCTGGATCATGACCGAGGTGGACCGCGGCGTGCCGCTGCCGGGCCTCTACCCGATGAATGCGGAAACGAAAGCCCGCTATCAGGCCTGGAAGGACGCGCAATAATGACTTTCGGGATTGAGTCCAAGGGCGTCTACGCCATCGCCACAACGCCGTTCTTCGAGGACGGATCGATCGATTTCAATTCGATCGATCGGCTGACGGATTTTTATGAGCAGAGCGGCTGCACCGGCATCACCATTCTCGGCATCATGGGCGAAGCGCCGAAGATGGAGCCGGACGAAAGCCGGGCGATCATCAAAAGGGTCGTTTCTCGCGCCAAAGTGCCGATCATCGTCGGCGTCTCGGCGCCCGGCTTTGCCGGCATGCGCTCGCTCGCGCGCGATGCGATGGACATGGGCGCTTCCGGCGTGATGATCGCGCCGACGCCGGCGCTGCGCACCGACGACCAGATCGTCAACTATTTCGCCGGCGCCGTCGAAGCGGTCGGCGAGGATGTGCCGTGGGTGCTGCAGGATTATCCGCTGACGCTCACTGTCGTCATGTCGCCGGGCGTGATCGCCAGGATCATCACCAACCATCCCTCCTGCCTGATGCTGAAGCACGAGGACTGGCCGGGGCTTGAAAAGGTCTCGAAGCTGCGCGCCATGCAGAAGGCGGGAGAGCTCCGTCCCTTCTCGATCCTCTGCGGCAATGGCGGCCTCTTCCTCGATTTCGAACCGGAGCGCGGCGCCGACGGCGCGATGACGGGCTACGGTTTCCCGGACATGCTGACGGAACTGGTCAATCTCTTCGCCGCTGGCAAGCGCGACGAGGCGCATGACCTGTTCGACGCGCATCTGCCGCTGATGCGCTACGAGCAGCAGGCCGGCATCGGTCTCGCGATCCGCAAACACGTGCTGAAACGGCGCGGCGTCATCACGTCGGATGCGCAGCGCAAGCCGGCCCAGATGCTGAGCCCCGTTGCAAAGGCGGAAGTTGACTATCTGCTCACTCGTCTCGCGAAGAAGGACAAGCGCGCGGCGTTTTGAGACGATGTCATTGGCGACGGCGAGTGCCCCCCTCATCCGACCCTTCGGGCCACCTTCTCCCCGCTGGGGAGAAGAGGGAATTTGCCGCAACGTCTCCGCTCCTCCTCTCCCCTTGGGGAGAGGGTGCCGAGCGAAGCGGCGGCAGGGTGAGGGGGCAACCTGCTCTGAGCGTTATGAAACAAGCCGCCGAACACTCTCCGCGATCGCCAAGGATGAAGTCAGCCCCGGACTTTCGATGCCGTAAAGCGCGGCATAGGCCGGGTGGCCGGTCGTTTCGGGCCCCTGAATAACGAAGTCACCACCCCCTCCCCCATTCGGACCGACGACTTTCGGCCGCATGCCCGAATAGGCCGGCTGCAGGGCGCCGTCCGGCAGATTTGGCCAATAGCGGCGGATCGCTCCATAGAACTTGTCGGCGCGGCTTGGGTCGACGTCGTAATCAATCGTCTCCACCCATTCGACATCCGGGCCGAAACGAGCCTGGCCGGCGAGATCGAGTGTCAGGTGGACGCCAAGCCCGCCGGGCTCCGGCACCGGGTAGATCAGCCGCTCTGCCGGCGCGCGGCCGGCCAGGGAAAAATAGCAGCCTTTTGCGTAATGGCGCTCGGGAATTGCGTGGCGATCGAGGCCGGCGATACTCTCGGAGACCGCCCAGGCATTCAGCCCGGCTGAATTCACCACCAGTTTCGCCTCGATCTCCACAGGATCGCGGCCGCCGACCGAAAGCCGCAGGGCATCGGCCAGAAACTCGCCGCCAAGGACGGGCGAGTTCAGCACGATGCTGCCGCCATGCGCTTCGATGTCGGCGATATAGGCCTCCATCAGGCTGTGGCTGTCGATGATACCTGTTGACGGCGAGACGAGCGCGGCAAAGCCGGTGATGTGAGGCTCGAGGCAGGCGAGTTCCGCGCCGTCGATCAGCCGGCAATCGTCGACGCCGTTGGCTTGCGCCTGCTTCAGCAATTTTTCGAGATAAGCGACTTCGGCCTCGTTCGAGGCGACGACCAGCTTGCCGCATCGCTTGTGCGGGATGTGGCGGTTGCGGCAATAGTCGTAGAGCTTCTGTTTGCCGGCGACGCAGAGTTCGGCCTTCAGGCTTCCGGTCGGGTAGTAGAGCCCGGCGTGGATGACCTCGCTGTTGCGGGAAGACGTGACGCTGCCGGTCAGCGATTCGGCTTCCAGGAGCACCACGTCGCGGTCGGCCATCGCCAGTTCCCTGGCCACCGCCAGCCCCACCACGCCGCCGCCGATGACGACGCAATCGAGGCTCAACACTTCACCCATGACATTCTCCGCACTTTGGCCTTCCGGATGACAGGCGGGATGATATACGAGAAACCCATCGTGGCCAGCGCTTCGGCCACCGTGGATTCGATTGGGAGGAGTTTCAAATCATGCAGGAATTTTCGCGATGAAGGTCGTATTTCTGGACCGCGACACGATCGGCCCTTCGGTGACGATCACCCGGCCCGCCTTTGCGCATGAATGGGTCGAATACGGCAAGACGGCACCGGAGGATGTGGCCGCCCGTATCGCCGACGCGGATATCGTCATCACCAACAAGGCACCGGTGCGCGAGCAGTCGATCGCCAATGCCCCTAAGCTGAAGATGATCGCGGTCGCCGCGACCGGCTACGACGTGATCGACCTCGCCTTTGCCAAGGAGCGCGGCATTGTCGTCTCCAACGTGCGCGGTTATGCGGTCAACACCGTGCCGGAGCATGCGTTCGGCCTGATCTTTGCCCTCCGCCGCTCGATCGTCGGCTTCCGTCAGGACGTGATCGCCGGCGAATGGCAGCGCGCCAACCAGTTCTGCTTCTTCAACCACCCGATCAAGGATCTGGCCGGTTCGACGCTCGGCATTTTCGGGCGCGGCACGCTCGGCAAGTCGGTGGCGAAGATCGCCGAAGCCTTCGGCATGAAGGTCATTTTCGCGGCCCGCAAGGATGCCGAAAAGGTCGAGGCCGGGTACACCGCCTTCGACGAGGTGCTGGAAACCGCCGATATCATCACCTTCCACATGCCGCTGACGCCGGCGACCCGCAACCTCATCGGCCTTGCCGAGTTCAAAAAGATGAAGCGGCATCCGCTGATCATCAACACCGCCCGCGGCGGGCTGGTGAACGAGGCGGATCTGGTGACCGCGCTCAACGAAGGCCTGATCGGCGGCGCCGGTTTCGACGTGCTGACCAAGGAACCGCCGGCGCCGGACAACCCGCTGTTGACGATCCTGGAGCGGCCGAACTTCATCCTCACCCCGCATGTGGCCTGGGCGAGCGACGAGGCGATGCAGTCACTGTGGGCGCAGGTCATCACCCATGTCGAGAATTTCGAAGAAGGCTCGCCGTCCAACGTGCTCTGAAGCCGCAACCGTGGGAGAGAGGTCATGACATCCGCCGTTTCCCATCGCCGCCTCTCGGAATGCAGCCTGGAAGATGCGGCCGAAGGTTTTGCCACCGGCTTTTCGGGCTATGTGGTGCCGATGAATGTGACGGTCCCATCGCTGCAGTTACGCATCGAGCGCGATCACGTCGATCTCGATGAGAGCTTCGTCTATTTCGACGGCGAGAAGCCGGCGGGCATTTTGCTGATCGGCCGGCGGGGTGATCTTTCACGGATCGGCGCGATCGGCATCGGCCCGACGATCCGCGGTCGCGGGTTCGGGCGTAGCGTCATGCTGGATGCCCTCAAGGCGGCGAAGGCGCGCGGCGACCGCAAGCTCATCCTCGAAGTGATCAACACCAACGAGCGGGCGCGCGATCTTTATCTATCGCTCGGCTTTGTGATTTCCCGCAAACTTGTAGGCTTCGGCCGCAGCCGCAAGCTTGCCGCGCCGGATGTGGCGCCGGCCGAGGAATGCGAACTCGGGACGGCTGCCGGGATGCTCGCGAGGTTCGCGGACGCCGATCTCACCTGGCAGACGGATCCCCGCAGTTTCCAGAAAGCCGGGCCGCCGCTGAAAGGGTTCGCGCTCGACGGCAAGGCTGCCGTGCTTCTGGATGATACGGGTAAGGACATCCGGCTCTTCGGTCTCGCAGTCGATCCCGCCCATCGCCGGCAGGGGTTTGGCCGGTCGCTGACCGATGCCCTCGCCGCCCGTTATCCAGGCCGCAGGCTGTTTATCATCGAAAACGTGCCGGAGGGCCTGCTCGACCGGTTCATGCGGCGGATCGGCTGGCAGAAAAGTACGCTGACCCAGTCCGAAATGGCGATCGATCTGGCCTAGTCGGCGAGTTCGATCCAGGCCGGCGCATGGTCGCTGGCATGTTCGAGGCCGCGGACATGGCGATCGACGCCAGCCGCCTCCAGCCGGTGCGCGATCGAGGGGCTGAGCAACAGGTGGTCGAGCCGCAGGCCCGCATCGCGGCCCCAGGCATTCCGGAAATAATCCCAGAAGGTATAAATGCGCTCGCCCGGGTGCAGCTTGCGGATTGCGTCTACCCAGCCTCGGCCCTGCAACCGGGAAAAGGCCTCACGTACTTCCGGCCGGAACAGCGCGTCGTCCCGCCAGCGTTCCGGCTTGTAGACATCGAGATCGGTCGGCATCACGTTGTAGTCGCCGGCAAGCACGACGGGCGCGCCGGTATCCAGCAATGCCTGAGCATGCACCAGGAAGCGCTCGTACCAGGCAAGCTTATAGGCGAACTTTGGCCCTGGGGCGGGATTGCCGTTCGGGGCATAGAGGCAGGCGATGAGCACGCCCTGCACGGCGGCTTCGATATAGCGGCTGTGAAGGTCTTCCAGATCGCCCGGCAGGCCCCGGCGCGTTTCGATCGGATCGGCGTCGCGGGCAAGAATGGCGACGCCATTCCAGCTTTTCTGGCCGTGCCAGACTGCACCATATCCCGCTCTTTCGATTGCGCCGGCTGGAAACTTCTCCTGCGGTGCTTTCAACTCCTGCAGACAGACCACGTCCGGCCTGGCCTCCTCGAGCCATTCGAGGAGCAAATCAAGGCGACCGTTGACGCCGTTCACATTGAAGGTCGCGATCTTCATGGAAGCACCAACGCCGGTGCCGGCATTTGGATGCGGTTAAGCTTGTGAACAAAAGCCATTTAGAAATTAGCAAAACATTCAGGGATAGTCTGGAAGATGCCCTTTCAATCGACCGCGCCGCATCCGCGCGGCAAAAACTGTTTGTGGAGAGGGCCGTCGATGGCGGAAGCAATCGAAAATAGCGTGCGCGAATTCATTGCGGAGAATTTTCTTTTCCGGGCCGACGCGCAGGTTTCCAACAACCAGTCGCTGCTCGAAAGCGGCGTGATCGATTCCACCGGCGTGCTCGAACTGATCGCCTTCCTGGAGCAGACCTACGGCATCACCGTTGCCGACGAGGAAATCGTTCCGGAAAACCTGGACAGCATCGACAACATGACGAGCTACCTGTCGACCAAGCTGGCAGCGGCCTGAGGCTGCGCCGATGCGCATAGAGGCCAGGCTCCGCGACAGCGCCAGACGTTTCGGCGACAAATGCGCGCTCATTGCGGGCGACACCCGGCTGACCTATGCGGAACTCGACGCCTCGTCCGACCGGCTCGCCGCAAGCATCGCCCGCAGAGGCATCAAGCCCGGCGACCGGGTGCTGATGGTGCTGGATAACGGCCATGAAGCGGTCGTCAGTTTCTTTGGCCTCTGGAAGGCGGGCGCCGTGCCCTGCCCGCTTTATCCGTCGATCAAGGCGGAAAAGCTCTCTGTGATTCTAACCAGCACCCAGGCTTCCGCAGTAGTCACCCATGCCCGTCAGCGGGCAACCGTGGATATGGCTGTCGCCATGACGAAGATGCAGCCGCTGACGATCGTTGCGCAGGCGGATGCCGGCGAAGATCTCGGTCATGGATTGCGGTTCGAAGATCTGGTCAGCGGTGAGGTTTCCGTTCCGCGCAGGGACTTCGAAGACACCGAAGCGCTAGCGCTGCTGTTGCATACCTCCGGTTCAACCGGCCAACCGAAGGGCGTGATGCTCACCCACGCCAACGTTGGCGCCGCCTGCGAGGCGATCGTCACCTATCTCGGCAATACGGCCGAGGACGTCGTGCTCAGCGTCCTGCCACTGTCCTTCGGCTACGGCATCACGCAGGTGGTGACGATGGTGATGGCTGGCGGCACGCTGGTTCTCGAAAAGAGCTTCGCCTTTCCGCGGAAGATCCTCGAACGGCTGGCGGAGGTAAAGGCGACAGGTTTCCCGCTCGTGCCGCCGATGGCCGCCCTGATTACCGGCATGAAGGACCTGGAGCCGGGTTTCCTGCCGCATCTGCGTACTATCACCAGCGCCGCCGCAGCCATGCCGCCGGCTCTTGCCGAGCGGTTGCAGCAGCTTTTCCCTAATATTCGGCTTTTCCTGATGTACGGCCAGACGGAATGCCTGCGTGCGACCTATCTGCCGCCTGAAGAGGTTTCCCGCCGGCCGCTTTCGGTCGGCCGCGCCATTCCCGGAACCAGTGCTTTCGTGATCGATGAGGACGGCCGTCCCGCTCTTCCGGGCACGATCGGTGAACTTGTGGTCGAAGGGCCGCATGTGATGTCCGGTTACTGGGGCAACGGCCTGACCTCGGTACGGGCACTTTCGCCGGTTGCGGGCGGCAGGCGCCTGCACACCGGAGATCTCTTCCGGGCGGATGCGGACGGCTTTCTCTATTTCGTCAGCCGGCGCGACGACATCATCAAGACACGCGGCGAAAAGGTCAGTCCACAGGAGGTCGAGCGCGCGCTCTATGCCTTGCCCGGCATCAGGGAAGCGGCGGTTGGCGGCATCGACGACCCGATATTCGGCCAGGTCGTCCGCGCCTATGTGGTGGTGGAGGACGGCGTGACGCTTACCGAGCGGGAAATCATCCGCCACTGCGCCCGGTTGCTTGAAGATTACATGGTGCCGAAAAGCGTCGAGTTCCGCGACGCGCTGCCGCGCACGACGACCGGCAAGATCCGGCTCGGCGCGGACGAAACAAACACAGTCACACGGGGGAATGTCGCATGATCCAGAGCCTGAAGCAGGCCCAAGGGGCGGGAAAATTCTCGGCCGAGAAGCTGAAGCTCGATGCGGAGGCCGAGATCGAGCGCATCTGCGGCTGGCTGCGGCAGACGGTGCTGAAGGACTTGCGCAAGCGTGGCGCGGTGCTGGGCTTATCCGGCGGCATCGATTCCAGCGTCACCGCCGCCCTTTGCGCCCGCGCGCTCGGGTCGGGCAAGGTGACGGGCATCTTCATGCCGGAACATGATTCCGATCCGGACAGCCTGAAGCTCGGCAAGGCGCTGGCACAAGCGGTCGGAGTCGAAACAGTTCTCGAAGACATCGGCCCGGCGCTAGCCGCCGCCGGCTGCTATACCCGCCGCGACGGCTTTATCCGCCAGATCGTCCCGGAATTTTCGGAGGGCTGGGGCTGCAAGGTGGTGCTGGAAAATGCGCTGACCGGCCGCGGCTACAACATTTCCTGGCTGGTGGTCGCCAATCCGGCCGGCGAGCAGAGCCGCCACCGCATGCCGCTCGAGGTCTATCTCGGCATGATCGCGGCCGCCAACATGAAACAGCGTACCCGCAAGCAGATCGAATATTACCACGCCGACCGGCTGAACTTTGCCGTCGCCGGCACGCCGAACCGGCTCGAATACGACCAGGGCTTCTTCGTGAAGAACGGCGATGGCGCCGCGGACTTCAAGCCGATCGCGCATCTCTACAAGAGCCAGGTCTATCAGCTAGCCGAAGCGCTCGGCGTGCCCGCCGATATTCGCCGGCGCCCGCCGACGACCGACACATGGTCGCTGCCGCAGGGCCAGGACGAATATTATTTCTCGCTTCCCTATGATCGCATGGACCTCTGCCTCTACGGGCTCGACAATGGGATTGCGCGGGAAGAGGTCGGCGACGCCGCCGGGCTGACGCCGGACGAGGTGGACGCCGTCTGGCGCAATATCGCCTCAAAGCGCAAGGTGGCGGAATATCTGCATGCCGAACCGGTGACTATGCTCGGTTAAGTGGGCTCGGTTAAGTGGGCTCGGCTGAGAAGTCTCAGTCGAACCAGTCGCCGATCAGGCGCGTCCAGCTTTCTCCGGCAAGTCCGCAGATCAGCGCCTGACCGGACCTGATAGGCTCCAGCAGGCTCTTGTCGCGCGCCTGCGCAACAAAGAACGAGCGGCCGTAGAAAATCGTCTTGCGGCTCATCAGCGTCGGGATCAGCCATGGATGCGCGCCGCCGCGTATACCGGAGCATCCCATTTCGTAAGCGTGGGCAAACAGGTCGTCGACCATTTCCGCAGCCGCGTTCGGCGCCGACAGTGCCTGCAGGAGCCAGCCGATCTCACCGGGACTGGCGAAATAGACGTAGGCCGCAACCGGCCGCCCGTCGGGAGCAAAGCCGACGCGCCATTCCGGATAGCCGAAATTCCGTTTGTTTTCCGCTTGCTCCAGGAACCACCCCAACGAACGATCATCCCAGCGGGGGTGAAGGGGATAGTTCGCGACAAGCGTCAGAACCGCCGTGCCGAATTCCTCGCGGGTGACATCGCGGAACGTGATCTTCGAGGCGCTGCGTTCGGCCGGCCGAAGAGGCGTCATACGGACGAGAGCCGCGCCCCGGTCGGCGATCCGGCCGAAGGGGCGCAGGAGGGTGGCGGGACGCAACCGCCTAGCCAGGACCTCGACCGCCGCGGAAGCCGGACGCAGGATGCGCAGCCAGTTCATGCTGTAGCCGGGATCGAGCGGGTGTCCGGCCTTCTGCCACATGCCGAGCGCCGTGGAATTGGCGGTCTCCGTCAGTGAGATATCTTGCGGGCCGGCGAGGAAGGAGCGCAGCAGCCGTGCACCGGCGAGTGGATTTTCCTTCGGGTTCTGGACCATCATCGAACCGGCGAAGGCGGCACGAAGCGGCCGGCCATCAAGTTCCAGCCGCGACGGAAAGACGCCGATGAAACCGGAGACCCTTCCGCCAGCGCCCGCAAAGACCTTGGAACGGATATCGGGCTCCGCCCAGGGATGATCGAAAAAGGCTTCTTCCAGATAGGCGATCAAAGAGGGCGACGGCGCATTCGTTTTGCGGAACGTCTCCTGGAAAAGCTGCGCTACAGCCTCGATATCCCCGCGCTCGAAATCGCGGACCGTGCCCGCTTCCGTCTTTCCCGTCATCGCCATCCCCTTGTCGCGAGGACCTTGCATCACGAGAATTAAATAAACGAAAAGAGGCCCCGCAACGCGGAGCCTCCGGAGTTCCGTTGGCGGGACGCTTACATCCAGTACGGCGGAATGCCGTAATAGTCGTAGATCGTCCGGCCCTTGTCGTTGTACCAGGTATCGTCATCCAGATCGCGGTAACGCGGGGCGCCGGTGATCTGCTCCTTGGTCAGGTCGATGCGGTAGCCGTCGAGCTGTTCGTCATAACGGAGCTTTTCCCAGGGCAGCGGATAATAGTCGTCGCCGATACCCAGAAAGCCGCCGAAGCTGAGGACCGCATAACCAACGCGGCCGCCGCGCTTTTCGAGAAGCACCCGGACGATGGAGCCGATATGCTTGCCGTCGGCACCATAAACCTTTGTCCCTTCGACCTTGTCGCTGGCGATCAACGATGGGCTGTCCTTGACATAGGGGTCCTGCCCGGCTCGTGGTTCTTGATGCAACATTGCGCACCTCCTTTTCGTGATTCCTCGTGCATTTTGCACCGCATGGAAAACGCCCGAATGTTTGGGATGTTCCCTCGCCGGTTTAACTACACCTAGATACGAACGCCAGGATACGAACGCCAGACTCTAATTGACGTTTACGTCAAAGGTAGATAGCTGTTTAAATCTGTGCGGATGGCTTGATGCTGTCGCGGCATGGCATAATCTGTTGTTCGCGGGAAGGTGGAGGACCTGACCTGCACGCGCCGGGAAAGCGCGAGACAACAACAAGAACGATAGAGGAGGTCGGCATGAACGAAGTCACCGCACGCACCGGTGCCAATCCACCCAAGATCTGGCTCGCCTCCTATCCGCCGACGGTGCCGGCCGAGATCCCGCCGCTGCAGCATCATTCACTCGGAGACCTCTTCGAGGACAGCTGTGTTCGGTATGCGGACCGCCCGGCCTTTTCGAGCATGGGTAAGTCGCTGACCTACCGTCAGCTCGAAGCGGAAAGCCGCAAGATCGGTGCCTGGCTGCAGGCCCAGGGCCTCGTCAAGGGCGACCGCGTGGCGGTGATGTTGCCCAACATTCTCCAGAACCCGGTGATCGTCTACGGCATCCTTCGCGTCGGCATGGTCGTCGTCAACATCAACCCGCTCTATACGCCGCGCGAACTGGCCTATCAGCTCAAGGATGCCGGTGCCAAGGCGATCTTCGTACTCGAAAACTTTGGCCATACCGTGCAGCAGGCTTTGCCCCAGACGGAGATCAAGCACGTGGTCGTCGCCACGATGGGCGACATGCTGGGCCTGAAGGGCCATATCGTCAATCTGGTCGTTCGCAAGGTGAAGAAGCTGGTGCCGGAATGGTCGCTGCCGTCGGCCCGAAGCTTCAAGCAGGTAATTGCCGAGGGCGCCCGGCAGACGATGAATGCGGTCGAAGTCTCGTCTCGGGATATCGCCTTCCTGCAATATACCGGCGGCACGACCGGCATTTCCAAGGGGGCCATCCTCACCCATGCCAACCTGCTCGCCAACAAGGAGCAGATGGGGCTGTGGCTGGAAACCGCCTTCCTCAACAAGCCGCGACCGGACCAGCTTCAGTTCCTCTGCGCCCTGCCGCTCTATCATATCTTTGCGCTGACGGTGAATTCGCTGATGGGGGTTGCGACCGGCAGCCATAACATCCTGATCGCAAATCCCCGCGATATCCCGGCCTTCGTCAAGGAATTGCAAAAATACAAGGTCCACATCTTCCCCGGGCTCAACACGCTGTTCAACGCGCTGATGAACAACCCGGATTTCCAGAAGCTCGACTTCTCCTCGCTGTTGCTCGTTTTCGGCGGCGGCATGTCGGTGCAGCGGCCGGTCGCCGAACGCTGGCTGAAGATGACCCATTGCCAGATCACCGAGGGTTACGGCCTGTCGGAAACCTCGCCGGTCGCCACCGCCAACCGGCTCGACGCCACCGAGTTCAGCGGCATGATCGGGCTTCCCATCTCGTCCACGGAAATCGCGATCCGTAACGACGACGATTCCGAAGTGGAACTCGGCGATGTCGGTGAGATCTGCATCCGCGGCCCGCAGGTGATGGCCGGTTACTGGAACCGCCCGGACGAAACCGCCAAGGTCATGACGGCGGACGGTTATTTCCGGACCGGCGACATGGGCTACATGGACCGCCAAGGCTATACGAAGATCGTCGACCGAAAGAAGGACATGATCCTCGTCTCCGGCTTCAACGTCTATCCGAACGAAGTCGAAGAGGTCGTCGCAACCCATCCCGGCGTGCTGGAATGTGCGGCGATCGGCGTGCCGGACGAACATTCCGGCGAGGCGGTGAAGCTCTTCGTGGTCAAGAAGGATCCGAACCTGACGGAAGCGGATCTCAAGGCCCATTGCGTGACCAGCCTGACCGGCTACAAGCGCCCGCGTTTCATCGAATTCCGCACCGAGCTGCCGAAATCCAATGTCGGCAAGATCCTGCGACGGGAGCTGCGCGGCTAACCTACCGTTGCAACGCTGCGACAGACGACGACTAAGCGTGTGTCGTAAAGCCGAAATCCTTCCGTTAGCGGTGGACGATGCGGCAGTCCTTGATTAGCCCTCTCTGCGGGGGCTGGGCAAAGCATGTTGGAGTTCGCTTGGAGAGCCGCGCCGGATTTTCGTTTCGTGTAATCGCCGTCGCCACGGTGTTGAGCGTCCTTGCAGGCTGTGCGGGGCGTCCCGAAGGTGTGCTCATTCCGACCAATAGCCAGGCAGCCGGAACCTCGAAGGTCGACGTGCTGGTGGCAACCACTCGCCGGTCTTCCCAAACGCCGGGCGTCCTCTTCTCCGGCGAGCGTGGCAAGGAACCCGTCGTTACCGAGATTGCGGTCTCCATCCCGCCGGACAAGGCTCGCGAGGTCGGGCAGGTGCAGTGGCCATCGAAGCTGCCTGCCAATCCCGCGAAGGAGTTCGCTACCGTTTCCGTGACGCCGCTCGCCACCCCGGCGGCTCAATCCTGGCTGAAGGGCCACCTGGGCAAAAGCCGGCGCGTGCTGGTCTTCGTGCATGGTTTCAACAACCGCTACGAGGACGCGGTCTACCGCTTCGCCCAGATCGTCCACGACTCCAATGCTGACGTCGCTCCGGTGCTGTTCACCTGGCCGTCGCGCGGCAGCGTCTTCGCCTATAACTACGACAAGGAAAGCACCAACTATTCCCGCGATGCGCTGGAGGAGATGCTGCGCCGGCTGGCGAAAGAGCCGAACGTCGGGGAAATCACCGTCATGGCCCATTCGATGGGATCGTGGCTGACCGTCGAGGCGCTCCGCCAGATGGCAATTCGGGACGGCCGCGTGGCGCCGAAGATCCAGAACGTCATCCTCGCCTCCCCCGACCTCGATGTCGACGTGTTCGGCCAGCAACTTGCCGAGATCGGCGAGAAGCGGCCGCATTTCACGCTGTTCGTTTCCCGCGACGACCGGGCGCTCAGCCTGTCGCGACGGATTTCCGGCAATATCGACCGGCTCGGCCAGGTGGATCCGACCGTCGAGCCCTATCGCAGCGAATTCGAGAAAGCGGGAATCGCGGTTCTGGACCTCACCGCGCTCAAGACCGGCGACCGGCTGAACCACGGCAAGTTCGCGGAAAGCCCGGAAGTGGTGAAGCTGATCGGCAACCGGCTGATCGAAGGCCAGACGGTGACCGATTCGGACGTCGGGCTCGGCGAGACGCTCGGTGCTGTGGCCCTCGGGACGGCTCAAACCGTGGGCAGCGCAGCGAGCGTGGCCGTCAGCACACCAATAGCCATCTTCGATCCGACCACGCGGCGGAACTACAAGGACCAGGTCGACCGCTTCGGCAACTCGATCGGCAACGCCGTCGGGACCGCGGTTGGACAATAAACGCATCATCGGTGCGGCCGTGCTTGATTTGACATGGAAACCGAATAGGTTCCCGATCATCCCATTCCGAGTGCCGAGGAGCCCCCCATGCAGGCCATCGTCCAAGACCTGAAATCCACCGTCGCGAAAACCAATGCCACGGATATCCGCGCCGCCTTTGCCGCCGATTCCGGCCGGTTTGCCAAGTTCAGCGCCGTTTTCGATGATCTCCTGATGGACTATTCCAAGACGGCCGTGAACGACGAGATCATGGTCCTGCTCGAAAAGCTGGCGGATGCCGGCGGCGTCGCCAGGAAGCGTGAGGAGATGTTCTCGGGCGTCGCGATCAACTTCACCGAAGGCCGCGCCGTTCTGCACACGGCGCTACGCAACCGTGCCAACACGCCGGTCATGGTCGACGGCAAGGATGTGATGCCGGATGTCAACGGCGTGCTCGCCGCCATGGGCAAGTTCGCCGACGGCATCCGCTCGGGGGCGCTGAAGGGCGCGACGGGCAAAAAGATCACCGATATCGTCAATATCGGCATCGGCGGCTCCGATCTCGGCCCGGTCATGGTCACCCTGGCGCTGGCGCCCTTCCATGACGGTCCGCGGGCGCATTTCGTCTCCAACGTCGATGGCGCGCATATCGCCGACACGCTGAAGCTGCTCGATGCGGAAACGACGCTGTTCATCGTCGCTTCCAAGACGTTCACGACCATCGAGACGATGACCAATGCGGCCTCGGCGCGCGCCTTCATTGCCGACAAGCTTGGGGAAGCAGCCGTCGGGCATCACTTCTGCGCCGTGTCCACCGCGCTCGACAAGGTCGCCGCCTTCGGCATCGACAGCGACCGCATCTTCGGGTTCTGGGACTGGGTCGGCGGACGTTATTCGATCTGGTCGGCGATCGGCCTGCCGCTGATGATCGCCGTCGGGCGTGAGAATTTCGGCAAGTTCCTGGACGGCGCGCATGCGATGGACACCCATTTCCGCACCGCGCCGGTGCGCCAGAACCTGCCGATGCTGCTCGGCCTGATCGGCTTCTATCACCGCAACGTTCTCGGTTATCCGTCCCGCGCCATCCTGCCCTATGACCAGCGGCTGCTGCGCTTCCCGGCCTATCTGCAGCAGCTCGACATGGAATCGAACGGCAAGGGCGTGACAATCGACGGCACCCCGGTCGAGGGCAATTCCGGCCCGGTCGTGTGGGGCGAACCCGGCACCAACGGCCAGCACGCCTTCTACCAGCTCATTCACCAGGGCACGACCGTCATCCCGGCCGAGTTCATGATCGCCGCCAACAGTTTCGAGCCGCATCTGCGCCATCAGCACGAGCTGCTGATCGCCAACTGCCTGGCGCAGTCGGAAGCGCTGATGAAGGGCCGCACCGTGGCGGAAGCCAAGGCGCAGCTGACCTCGAAGGGCATGGACGACAAACAGGCCGATTTCATCGCGCCGCACCGCGTCTTCACCGGCAACCGCCCCTCGATCACCTTCGTCTACGACAAGCTGACGCCGTTCGCGCTCGGCCGGCTGATCGCGCTCTACGAACACCGCGTCTTCGTCGAGGGCGTGCTGTTCCGCATCAATTCCTTCGACCAGTGGGGCGTCGAGCTCGGCAAGGAGCTGGCGACCGGCCTGCTGCCCGTCGTGGAAGGCAAGGAGAGCGCCGGCAGCCACGACGCCTCGACGCAGGGGCTGGTAAAGGCATTGCTCGCCGCCCGGAAATAACGTTTCGGCCCTTCCTCAAGAGCCGACTTATTTTCGCTTGCAGAAGGAGGATCGGACCTCAGAGTCCGATCTCGTGGGCGAACGGCGGGTTGGCGCCGGCCCGCGATACCGTGACGGCAGCGGCCTTTGCGCCGAGCGCCAGCGCCTTGGCTATCTGGTCTTCGCTGAGGTTCGCAACCTGCGCCTTAGTCAGCAGGTCCTGCATCTTCAGCGAGGCGAGAATGCCTGCATCGAACGTATCGCCGGCGCCGACCGTGTCGACCACGGTGACGCGCTCGCTCGGTACCGAAACCTTGAAGCTGTTGGTATAGCCGGTCGCGCCATCTGCGCCGCGGGTCAGCACAACCAGCTTGGCGCCCTGATCCAGCCAATGCGCCGCGAGCGTATCGTGGTCACCCTGCATGCCGAACCAGTCAAGGTCCTCATCGGAAAACTTGATGATGTCCGACATGGAGGCCATCCGGCGGACGCGGTCCATGTGCTTCGGCTTGTCCTTGATGAAGCCCGGGCGGATATTCGGATCGAAGGAGATGACCCGCTTCTGATATTCGCGGGCCATCAACGCCTCGTAGGTGGCGCCGCAGGGCTCGGGGATCAGGCTGATCGCGCCGAAATGCATGGCCTCGCAGTCATCGCCGAGCACCGGCAGGTCTGCCTCGGTGATCATCCGGCCGGCAGTGCCTTCGTCGTAGAAGGCATAGGTCGCCTGGCCGTTGACGAGTTTCACAAAAGCGATCGTCGTCGGTCGCGAGGAAACCGCGGCGAGACTGTAATCCACGCCGCTCTTTGCCAACGTGTCCCGCAGGACGTCTCCCATCAGGTCGTCGGAAATGCCGGTGAAAAACGCAACCGGCTGGCCAAGCCGGCCGAGCGCGATCGCTGTGTTGAAGATCGCGCCGCCGGCGTAAGGCGCAAAGCCTTTTTCACCGAGCGTGGTGTCACGCGGAAGCATATCGATCAGGGCTTCGCCGCAGCACAAAATCATAAAAATCCTCCCGCGCGCTTTCTCAGTCACTTTTTTCAATCGATTAAGCGAGCTTTTGCCAAAAGGCCAGAGCAAAAAATCAGAGCGCTATCTCGCTGACGCCGCCATTGCGCCCCGACCAGGCCAGCGGCGCGTCGAGAAAGGCCTCGACTTCCGACAGCGTGTTGTCATCGAAAAGCTTGCCCTCCCTGGCTGCCGCCAGCACATTGCGCCAGGTGGCGATGTGATGAAGCTTCACCTGGCCGTTCGAGAAACGCTCGTAGGCTTCCGGGAAGATATCATAGAAGAAGAGCGCGATGCCGTGATCGACAGTGGCGCCGGTTGCGCGGATCGCATCGATGAATTTGAACATGCTGCCGCCGGCAGTCGTCAGGTCCTCGATGACCAGCACGCGCGCACCCTCCGGCAGATGGCCCTCGATCTGTGCATTGCGCCCGTGGCCCTTCGGCGCCTTACGGACATAGATCATCGGCAGGCCCAAACGCTCGGCAAGGAAAGCCGCAAAGGGAATGCCCGCCGTCTCGCCGCCGGCAACGCAGTCGAATTTCTCGAAACCGGCGTCGCGCATGACGGTCGCGGCCGCGAAATCCATGATCGCCGAGCGGATGCGTGGATAGGAAATCAGCTTGCGGCAGTCGATATAGACCGGGCTCATCAGCCCCGAGGCGAATTTGTAGGGCTTGTCGGCGCTGAAATGGACCGCTCCGATCTCCCAGAGCATCTTCGCCATCAGTTCGGCCATTACGCCGCGGTCCGGAAATGTGGTTTGAATCATGCGCCCGCTCCTTTTGTCAAAACCACGCGCCGCAATAGCAGCATGCGGCCGAGTATGCCAGACGATGCGAAAAATAAGGATGGAGTCAGGCGGTAGTGCGTGTTTCGCTCGTATCCACGGGGCGCAGATAGCCTGCGACATGCACGCGGTCGCGGCCGGCCCGTTTTGCTTCGTAGAGCGCGTTGTCGGCCAGACCGAGCACGGTTTCGAAAGGCTGGCCGGTCGGGGCACCGGCCGCGACACCGGCGCTGACCGTGCACTTGAGCACCGCGTCGCCGATGATGATCTCGCGGGCGGCGAAGCGGCGGGAAATGTCGTTGGCGATGCGTTCGGCCCGTCCGGGAAGGACGTTGACGAGGATCATCACGAACTCCTCGCCTCCAAGCCGCGCCACGGTGTTGCGAATTTTGGTGCCGCTTCTGAGATCCTCGGCAAAAAGCCTCAGCACTTCGTCGCCGGCGGCATGGCCGTGCTGGTCGTTGATGGCCTTGAACCGATCGATATCGAAAACGACGACGGCGGTCGACGGACCGAGCGTGCGATGGCCATGCTGCTCGAAGAGAGCACGGCGGTTGAGAAGCCCCGTCAGCGCATCGGTGATCGCCTCGTGGCGATGGTGGGCTGCCATGCGCCACTGATGCAGCGCCAGCGACAGTGCGCCGATGCCGGTCATGCCGGCGATGCAGACAGCGATATTGAGGTTTTCGGCCCAGTTGTCGGGCGCGTGGCCCAGCACCCATTGTTGCCCGTCGATCAGGACGACAGCACATAGGGCGAAAGACACCGCGGTGGCGGCGTAGAGCACCGCCATTCCGATGAGCGGTCCCGGCGCCTCCCGGCGTGCGCGCCAATATTGCCTGGCGGTTTCGAGGAGCAGCCCGGCCGTGGCAAGGTTCATGACGATGAACCCGAGGCCGTCGAGGCCGGCAATCATCAATGGCAGTCCGAAAGTGACGGAAGCGGCGGTAATGGCACCGGCCATTACCCAGGGCCGGGTCCCGTTGCGGAACTGCACCGATGCCGCATAGATCGTGCCGAACCCCGCCATCAGGAACGTGTAGGCGATCGATGCACCCACAACGTCGGCCTCGACCGTATAGGAACTATAGGCGAAAATGCCCGAAACCGTGAGGCAGAGCGCGATGACAAGGGTGAGAAGGAAGGAATCGGTGCGGCGCGAATACCATGTCCCGAACAGCGTCACCATCAGGCACGCCGCCGAGACGCCCAGCGCGAGCAGAAGAGAATGGTAGTCGAGCATCATGCCTAGCTTTCTCTTCGGGTACATCCCCGCCGGAAAATCCTGGGCGTCAAGCTAAGCCCGGATTCTATCCAAAAGGTTACCGGATCGATCCAGATACCGTCAGCCCCCCAAACATTAGCATTTACTTATCAAACACTTGCCAATGAAGCGGGAACATTGGATCAAAGACTGTGATCGGCCCGGCGCCACTCTCGCGTTTGTCGGGAAACCTTACCGGCTCGTCGCGTTTTTCGAGCGTGATCGTTTCTTCGTTCGGCTTCAGCCCATACCAGGCCGGGCCGTTCAGCGAGGTGAACGCCTCCAGCTTGTCGAGCGCGTTGTCGGCCTCGAACACATGCGCAAGGCAGCTCATGGTGTTGATGGACGTATAGATGCCGGCACAACCGCAGCCGCATTCCTTGAGCGGATCGACATGGGGGGCGGAATCTGTGCCGAGGAAGAACCGCGGATCACCGGATGTCGCCGCAGCCCTGAGCGCCAGGCGGTGGTTCTCGCGCTTGGCGACCGGCAGGCAGTAATAATGGGGGCGGATGCCGCCGACCAGGATGGCGTTACGATTGATGATCAGGTGGTGGGTAGTGATCGAGCCTGCGAGATTGCCTTTCGACGACTTGATGTAGTCGATGCCGTCGGCGGTCGTCACGTGCTCCATCGTGACTTTCAGTTCCGGCAGGCGTTTGCGCAGCGGATCGAGCACGGTCTCGATGAAGACTGCCTCGCGGTCGAAGATATCGACCTCCGGCGTGGTCACCTCGCCATGCACGCAGAGCGGCAGGCCGATCTTCGCCATGCGTTCCAGAACCGGCATCGCCTTGTTGAAATCGCGCACGCCGCCATGGGAATTGGTCGTGGCCCCGGCGGGATAGAGCTTCACGGCCGAGATCAGGCCGCTCCTCTTGCCCTCTTCCACATCGTCCGGGTCAGTATTCTCCGTCAGGTAGAGCGTCATCAGCGGCTCGAAGCGATCGCCTGCCGGAAGGGCGGCGAGAATGCGCTCGCGATAGGCCCTGGCATCCGAGGTCGTCACCACCGGCGGCACCAGATTGGGCATGATGATTGCGCGTGCGAAATGCCGGCTCGTATCGCCGATCACCGCTCGCAGGACGTCGCCGTCGCGCAGGTGCAGGTGCCAGTCGTCAGGGCGGCGGATCTTGAGCGTCTTCATGGGAGAACTTCCGGACGTGGTCGATCCATCCGCCATAACATCAATGGTTCGGGCAAAACAATCCGATGATGCGAGGAACCTGCAATCCAGCAGGCCAGATGTAGGTTATTTCTCACGCAGATGTGCGGGATCCAAGGGCTTTTCGCGCGCGAAACATGAAAGGCACACGGAACCGGTGCCTGCTTCCGGCGTTCGTTAAGCAATCTGAAGAGTAAGTTAAATCGGAGCGCAAAATGAAATCCCGCCTCTCGAAAGTCAACAGGGGTTTTGCAATTGCCACAGGTACCGCCGCCGCGCTCTGCGCCCTGACGGTTTCCCTTGGCGCGGAGGAACGCGCCAACCTGCAGCTCACCTCTGCCATGCAGACGGAATGTGACCGCCTCGCCGGCAGCCCCTACGATCAGCAGCGCAATGGAGAGTTTGCCCCTGTCGGCATTTCGGATATCGACGGCACCGCGGTAGACGCATGCCGCATGGCCTATGACGCGACCGGCAATCCGCGTTTCGCCTATCAGCTCGGCCGGGCTCTGAACAAGACCCAGCAGGCCGACCAGGCGATGAACGCCTACGATGTTGCAGTCCAGGCGGGATATGCTGCCGCCAAGGTGAACTTCGGCATGCTGATGGGTCGGCTCGGCGACGAGCGGTCGGAATTCCAACTCTATACCGAGGCTGCCAATGGCGGCAACGTGCTCGCAGCCTACAATCTCGGCGTCGCCTATCGCGATGGCCTCGGCACCCAACCGGATGTCCAGCGGGCATTGATCTGGTTCGAAAAGGCGGCGGCGGAAGGCGACGATACCGCCGCTTTCAATATCGGCGCGATCTATGATGAAGGCCAACTCGTGGCGCAGGACGACCAGACGGCGATCGCCTGGTACGACCTTGCGGCTGAGCGTGGCAATGCCGATGCGATGATCAATCTCGGGCTGATGTACGAAGCGGGCGAAGGCATCGAAGCGAACGCCCTCAAGGCTGCCGAAATGTACGGCAAAGCTGCCGAGAAAGGCGATGTCTTCGGGGCCTACAAGTTCCTGCAGATGCAGGAACTGGGTATTGTCCCAGGGCCAAGCGACCCGGCGACGACCGAAGGCGTCAATTCGCTGGTCCTGAAGCCGGGCGACATGGAACAGTCGGCAGGCAACGGCAAGGAAATCTAAATCAGATTTCCCCGGCCGATGGCCCCCAGACGTCGGTCATTGCAAATCCGTCGGACAGCGGGTCGAACGGATCAAGGGCTATCTGATGCAGACCGAAGGTAAAGCCACGGCCGGTGATCGTCGGGATGATTGCCGGCTTTCCCGCGACCTCCGTCTCGGACGCCAGCCCTACCTCGAACTGAGAGCCGATGATCGAGCGCGACTTGAAGACATCCCCCACCCTCACCTTGCCGCGCGCATGGAGCGCTGCCAGATTGGCGGAATTGCCGGTGCCGCAGGGTGAACGGTCCGCCCGGCCGGGCCACATCGTGGTGCAGGTCCGCACCGTGCCGTCGGCTTCCGTATCCCGGAACATCACGTAAGCGACGCCGGAGATCGCCGGAATTTCGGGGTGCATGACCTCGATCTGCCTGTTGATGAGGTCCTTCAGAACCATGCCTGCCTGGACGAGTGCTGCCGCATTGCCCTTCTCGATGGTCAGGCCGATCTGGCCGACATCCACCAGCCCGTAAAAGATCCCGCCGTAACAAAGGTCGAGCGTGATCTCGCCCCATGACGGGGTCTGAACCTTGACGTCAAGCTGATGCACGAAAGACGGCACCATGGTGAGCTTCACTTTTTCGCAACGTCCGTCGCGGCAGGTGGCGGTCGCACGAACGAGGCCGGCGGCGGTCTCAAGTGTCACGACGGTTTCAGGCTCCTGCATTTCGACAATGCCGGATTCCAGAAGCGCTGTCGTGACGCAGATCGAGTTCGAGCCGGAACTCGCATGCGCCTGGTCCGGCTGCAGGATGATGAAGGCGGCGTCCGCATCGGGATGTTTCGGCGGCAGCAACAGGTTGACCGAGCCTATCGGCGCACCGCGCGGCTCAAGGCAGAGGAAACGGCGAAGCTCGTTGCCCTTCGGATCGGTGTTCAGCCAGTGAAGCTGGGCGGCAACCGTTTCGCCCGGGATTTTCGGCACGCCGCCGATCGCGACCTTGCCGATCTCGCCCTCGCAATGAACGTCCAGCAACTGGATCGTGCGCTTCCATCTCATCTCGAATACTCCGATCAGACGTGACGGGTGGCGCCGCCATCGACGCGGATGTTCTGGCCGGTGATATAGCCCGCGCCGTCCGACAGGAGGAAAGAGGCGGTCTTTGCGATTTCTTCTACCTGGCCGACACGCTTCATCGGCACCTTTTCCGCCGTCCCCGGCTTGTGGTCGAGACTGTCGATGAACCCCGGGAGGATGCAGTTCATGCGGATGTTGTCGGCTGCATAACGATCCGAATAGAGTTTTGTGAAGGCACCTGCAGCGGCACGGTAGGTGCAGGAAACCGGGAAGACGAGCGAGGGCTCGTAGGCGGCGAAGGTGGTGATGTTGACGAAGGCGCCCTTGCCCTGTTTCAGCATGACCGGCGTCACCAGCCGCGCCATGCGCACCAGCGACAGGATCATCATGTCCGAGCCGAGCGTCCAGTCCTCGTCGCTGATGTCGAGCAGGTCGCCCTTCGGCGGATGGCCGGTATGATTGACCACCGCATCGATGCGGCCGTAGGTCTTCATGGCGAGGTCGAAGATCGCCTGGATGTCCTCGGCCTTTTCCGCGACGCCGCGGGAGGCAACGCCGCCGAGTTCTGCCGCCAGCCTCTCGCAGCTTTCGGAGGGCGACATCAGCGCGAGCTTGTAACCCTCGGCGTGCAGTTCGCGGGCAATCGCCTCACCCATGCCACGTCCGCCGCCGGTAATCAGCGCGACCTTTTCCGTCTCAGCCATCGGAATCTCCTTGGGTCTTTATCCGCCTGCGAGCAGGCTTTCCCGAACAGATATATCAGCCTCGCGGGTTTGCCTACCGTCTTCAGCGAAGCCAGAGATAACCGAGGTTGAGCTGCATTTTTCCGTCGCCGTAATAATAGGGCCGCAAGAGGGATTTTGCAGGCGACGGGGTCAATCCGAGCCTATCGACGGAGGAAAGATCGATCGGCGGCGAGCCTGATGCGCGCCCGCTATCGGCCCAGATTGCCAGAACCGGCCCCTTCATGGCGTCTGCAGCCGGGAAACCGGCAATCGGCTGTTCGGAATTGATGACCGGCACATCGGGAAACTGCAATCGCATATTGCCAGCCAGGTTCATGCCGGCTGCAACGATCACCGCCGGCCGGCCGTCGGCTTTAAGAAATTCTGCGACGGAGGTGAAGGGGTAGTTGATCCGGGTGTAGCCGCCGGTAAGCCCGCCCGTCAGCGTCTTGCCAGCCAGCGGGACCAGCGTCACGAACATGATGACGACGAAGACGGGGACGAAGCGCCTGAGATGGGAGGCTGTATCGATGCCGGCTCGTTCCAGCTTCAGAAGCAGATAGAGCGGCAAAGGCAGAAGATAGGGATCGAGCCAACGCTCCGTAATCTTGGTCGTGCCGGTGAAAAGGATCACGAGTACGACACCAACAAGGCCGATCGCCATCATCAGCCCCAGAAGGCGTGTCCAGCGGTCGCCTGCCTTCAGCGAGCGCGTGAACTCCCTTTTGAAGGCTACCGCGAAGATGGCGACTGTCAGCGCGCCGAACGCGATGCAGGCAAGCATCAGCGAGCCGAGTGCGCGCGCAATACGGACAATGCCATGCGGAGCGTTGGCCTCAACCATCTTGCCGATCGTGCCCGATGTCGCAAGGTCGAGATTGCCGCGAAGCCAGAGAGCATGCGGGAGGACGATTACAAGGCCAACGATCGCGGTCAGCAGGATGCGCGGATCAAGAAGACGAGCGCGCCACTCCCTGTCGCAGAACACCGCAATGAGGGCAGAGGCCGGCAGCAGCCCGAAATTGTATTTCGAGATCATCCCGATGCCGACCGCGACCCCGACGATCAGGTAGCCCTGCCAATCCGCCCGGACAAGGGTTCGAAAGAGCCCGTAAAGAAACAGCGACGTCGCCATTAGCACCGCGACCGTGTGGGTCAGATCCTGCTGTGGCATGTAGGAGAGCTGCGGCAGCGTGAGCAGGCTCAGCATCGCCATCACCGCAAAGCCGGGTCGGGCATCGACCTCGCGTGCCGCCATGCCGAAGAATACGTAGCACAACAGCAGCATCAGGAATTTCGGCAAGGTCAGCGAAAAGAGCGAGATGCCGATCACGCTGACGAAGGCATTCTGTACCCAGTTGTAAAAAGGCGGCTGCGGCCCGTAGCCGGCAAGCCAATGTTGCGAAAACAGCGCCTGCTCGGCCTCGTCCAGCGTCAGCCCGTTGGGCAACATCAGACGGACGGCGATGCTCAGCAGGAAATAAGCACCCAGAAACAGCGCCGCGGGCCAAAGACCGCCAGCCAGAAACCCGGCTAGCCCACCGGGTTTGTTCAACTCTTCGGAACGCACCGCGCCCACGCTCTCGCGATTCATTTTCGCCTTATAAGAAAGTTATCATACGAAGCGGATGGCACAGCCTGCGACGCGGATCAATAGAAACCGCGCTCGCTGATTTGATAACTCGCCCGAAATTGAACGCATGCGGACTTCCTTCCGACGCCCCTTACCGGTCAAAAACCGAGAGCGCTGAGGCTTGGATGATCGTCGGGCCTGCGTCCGAGCGGCCAATGGAAACGCCGCTCCGCCTCGCGGATGGGCGCGTCGTTGATGGAAGCGAGCCGTCGGCGCATCAGGCCATGTTCGTCGAACTCCCAATTCTCGTTGCCGTAGGAACGGAACCAGTTGCCGCTATCGTCGTGCCACTCATAGGCGAAGCGGACCGCTATGCGGTTCTCCCGGAAACTCCACAGCTCCTTGACGAGACGGTAATCCAGCTCGCGCTGCCATTTGCGGGTGAGGAAGCCGATGATCGCCTCGCGCCCCTCGACGAATTCGGCGCGGTTGCGCCAGTAACTATCGACCGTGTAGGCGAGCGCCACACGCGCCGGGTCCCGGCCGTTCCAGCCATCCTCCGCAAGGCGGACTTTCTCGACCGCCGTTTCCGGGGTGAACGGCGGCAGGGGTGGACGTTGATCGCTCATTGGGTATCTCCATGGATGGCAAGGCGGGCGCGCAGTTCGGCGTTTTCGGTCTCGAGCTCGGCTAGGCGGTTCCGAAGGGGACCGACCGCCTCGGCGACTTGTCCCTCGGTGAAGCGGGGAGTGATGTGCTGCGGACAGTTCCAGTCGAAGCTCTCGAGGCGCAGCCGGAAAATGCGCTCGAGCTTCGCCCGGTAGTCCTGGTCGACGACAAGCGCGGCCAGGGCAGGATCCGCATCGAGCGCCACCTGCTCGACATGCGCATAGATTTTCAGCCGGGCACGACGGGGATAGTCCATCAGGAAGAGGCATGTCCTGTCGTTTGCCGCAACATTGCCGGTGCTGATATACTGGCGATTGCCGCGATAATCCGCAAAGGCCAACGTCCGGTCGTCGATCACCTTCAGGAAGCCGCGCGGGCCGCCCCGGTGCTGGACATAGGGCCAACCCGTCTCCGACACCGTCGCCATGTAGAAGCTGTCCCGGTCGGCGATGAAGGCCGCCTCATTTTCCGTCAGGCGATCGAAGTCACGATCGCCGGCAAAATTCTGCCAGATGTGGTCGGCGCCCATAGCCTTCTGTGCGGCCCGAACGCTGGGTGTGATGGCGATGTCGAGAAAGCCATAGGACATGAAGAAGCTCCTTCCCGGCAGAGCCGCTATCGGCGCCGGTGAAAGGGATGCATAGCTCTTTCCATAATCCAGCATAATATAGTATTGCTGGAACTCATCTTGTCGATAAATGGAAAGATGGATGGATCGCTTCGAAGCCATGTCGATGCTGCTGGAGGTGGTGGACAAGGGTAGTCTGTCTGCCGCAGGTCGGGCGCTCCAGGTGCCCGTTCCGACGCTCAGCCGGAAAATCTCGGAGCTCGAGGCATCGCTCGGCACGCGTCTGCTGATCCGCACGACCCGCAAACTCACCTTGACCGATGTCGGCGCCACTTATGTAGCGGCGGCGCGACGTATACTCGAACAGGTCGAGGATGCGGAACGGGAGGCCGCCGGTGAGTTCACAACGCCAAAGGGCGAATTGGTCATCACGGCGCCGATCATGTTCGGCCGGCTCCATGTCCTGCCCATCGTCATCGATTTCCTGGCCCTGTTTCCCGAAATCAATATCCGCTTGCAGTTGGCCGACCGCAACGTTCATCTCGTCGACGATCATGTCGATATGGCAGTCCGGATCGGCCAATTGCCGGACAGCACGATGGTTGCGACACGGGTCGGATCGATGCGGATGGTGACCTGCGCCAGCCCGGCCCTGCTCGCGGCTCATGGCGTTCCGCAGAGACCGGAGGATCTTCGAAAAATGCCGTGGGTGACATTCGAAGGGCCGGCGCCATCGTCAATCCGGCACATGCTGCCGACAGGATTGAGCGCCACCGCTCCCCCATCGCGCCTTTCCGTCTCGACCGCCGAGGCCGCTGCGGAGGCCGCGATACGCAACGTCGGGGTCACGCGGCTGCTCCATTATCAGGCGGCGGAAGCAATCAAAGCCGGAGCGCTGCGGATCATCCTGGAATCCTTCGAGCCGGAGCCCGCACCCATCCATCTCGCTCACGCCGCGCGCGGTCAGATGCCGCTCAAGATGCGCAGCTTTCTGGATTTTGCCGCACCGAGACTGAGGCAGGCGCTCGGCAGGCTCGGCTCCGCCGCATGACATCGCCGCGGCACGCCGGACGAGATGAACCTGGAAACTGCTTGTTATTGTGCCATCCACCCTATCTTAGAATGGATGTTCGGCCGCAGCACATTTGCACGGGAGCTTCGAAATGACAGTTATTCAGGAAGAACCTCCGACCGCAATCCCCTCGCATCCTGAGGAAATCAAGTCCACTTTTGATCTGCGCGTGGGGAAGAGCATTACCTTGCGAGGCAGCGCCAGAATAACGCCTGTGGGCGTGATCAGCACCGGAATCGCGGTTGCCGCAATGACGTTTGCACTGGGGTATCTCATATCATCAATGCGGCGTCGCGGGAGTTAGGCGGGCGCGCGTTGCCACCGGCAGCCGATCAACTCGCGACAATGTTCAAAGATGAATGGAGGAAATGGCGCACCCGAAGAGATTCGAACTCCTGACCCCCAGATTCGTAGTCTGGTGCTCTATCCAGCTGAGCTACGGGTGCGTCTGCAAGCAGTGCGTCACCGCTTGCGTGGCGATCCTCTAAAACGTCCGCATTCCGATTGCAAGCGATTTTACCGAAGGCAACGTCATTTTGCTGTCACTTCTCGCTCAAACCGTTGAGAAGCAACATTTATTTTCGTCAAGCCCGAACCCGGTAGTCCTCCAGAGAGACCGGACGGTCGGGAATTTCTATCCTAAACTGCGTGCCGGGGCCTGGTTTCTCCACAAGTGCGATGGTGCCGCCATGGGCCAGGACAAGCTCACGGGCGATGACCAGGCCGAGGCCGGTGCCGCCCGACCGCGCCGAGCCACGGAAAGCGGAGAACAGGTTCTCGCGGGCCTTTCGCGGCATGCCGGGGCCGGTGTCGTCGATGGTGATGCTGACGACGCTGCCCACCCGGTGCGCGGAAACCGTTACCCGGCGAACGATGGACGTATCCTGCGGATCGAAGTTCAGCAGCGCCTGCACGGCATTCCGGCAGAGATTGTGGATGACACGGAAAATCTGCTCGCTGTCGCAATCCACTTCGAGATCGGCGGCGATCTGATCCAGGAATTCGATGCCGATCTCCGGATCGATCGCCAGCATGTCGCGCACCTCCTGGGCGAGCGCTGCAAAGCGGATACGGCGACGGCGGGGTGCTGCCTCGGAGGCCTGGCCGTAAGCCAGCACCTCGTTCGTGTAACCTACCGCCCGGTCGATCGTGCGCAACAGTTTCGGCGCGAAACTCCTCACCATCGGATCGTCGACATCCGTCAGGCGGTCCGACATCAACTGCGCCGATGCCAGGATGTTGCGCATGTCGTGGTTGATCTTCGAAACGGCGAGGCCAAGATCGACCAGGTTCTTCTGCTGCTTCAGCGTTCGCTGCAATTGCGCCTGCATGGCTGTGAGGTGCCGGCCGGCGACTGCAAGTTCGCCCCGGGAACGATCGGCGCTAAAGACGCGGCCGGGATCGTCCGGCTGCTCCGAGAAAAACTGCATGCTTTGGGTGAGCCGCCGGATCGGCATGATCATCATCCGGTTGATGGCGAGGAAAATCAGCACGGCGGTAATCAGGGAGATCAGCAGCGACAGGAGAAACATCGTCTTCGAATATTTCAGCATGTCCTTGCGCAACGCGTCGTCGGTCATGACCAGTTCGATGACCATGTCGCTGTCGCCGATCGGGCCATAAACGCGCATGACGCGGCCGCCGCCAAACACGAGAGTGTCGAGCGCGTCGCGCATCGAGGACGCTACCGGGACATTGGCGAGATCGAATACCTGATCGATCTGCGGCTGTGTGTCCGTTGCGGCCAGCAGCCGCGAGGTGCCGTCCTTGCGCAGCGCGATCAACTTGGTGCCCGTCGCAAGCAGGGTATCGTCCTGCACCGCACGGGGAAGCTCGGCGGGCTGCAGTCCGTCGATGACGATGCCGGCGGCGGCGGCGGTATCCAAGCGGTCGCGCAGCCAGTTCATTCGCATGGTGGCGACGGAAGGGACGAAGATGAGGACTTCGGCCATCATCACGAAAATGACGGTGAGCCAGAGAAGCCTGCCGGAAAGGCCGCGGAAAAGGCGCGGCATGGGTTCCGGGCCTACGCCTTCCGGCGAGGACCCCGAGCGCCCCGAGGTATGAACCTCGTCGTCCATGCGGATCTCCATTTCCGAATACCCGGCTCGCCGGGTTGGTGCGAGCCTACGGATGATCGCCCATTTTAGAGGTTCGGCATTTTTTTACCAGTCCCCTTTGCCGCAGTGCAAAAGAGAAAGCGGAGAGGGCTGCCCCTCTCCGCTTCCTTATTCGATCGATATACGAACCTGGATCAGAATTCTTCCCATTCTCCGGCCACCGCTGCCGTTGCGACGGCCGCTCCGCCGAAAGCCCGGGAGAGCGCGCCGGTCATCGCCTTGACCGGAGAGGCCCGTGGCCGATGAATGGCGGCCGCGGCAACCGGCCGCGCGGTCCGGACCGGCTCGGCGACCTGCTTGGCGACCTGCTCGCCCTCCTGGCCGATGTCGAAATTGGAGACAAGGGCAAAAAGGCTGTCGGCCTCCGAGGACAATGTCTGCGTCGCCGCGGACGTCTCCTCGACCATGGCGGCATTCTGCTGCGTCACCTGGTCCATCTGGTTGACGGCGGTATTGACCTCGGCGAGCCCCGTCGACTGCTCGCGGGAAGCGACGGCGATCGAGTGGATATGGTCGTTTATGCGCAACACGCGGGTTTCGATTTCCGACAATGCCTCGCCGGTCTTCTGGACCAGCATCACGCCCCCGGCCACTTCCTCGCCGGACTTGCTGATCAAGGCCTTGATGCCCTTTGCGGCACTTGCCGAGCGTTGGGCGAGTTCGCGGACCTCCTGAGCGACGACCGCAAAACCCTTGCCGGCTTCGCCCGCACGGGCGGCCTCGACGCCGGCATTCAGAGCCAGGAGATTGGTCTGGAAGGCGATCTCGTCGATGACATTGGTGATCTGCGCGATCTCGCGGGAGGCCTGCTCGATCCTGCCCATCGCATCGACGGCGCTCCGCACCACCTCGCCCGACTGGACCGCACTCTGCTTGGCCTCGCCGACCATCACCGTTGCCTCATGAGCCCGTTCGGTCGACGTCTTGACGACGGCGGTGATCTCTTCGAGCGCGGCCGACGTTTCTTCCAGCGCCGCTGCCTGCTGTTCGGTACGGCGGGACAGGTCGTTGGTCGCCCGGCTCAGCTCGGCGGCGCTGCCGTTGATGGAGCCGGTGGCGGTGCGGACATTCCGCATCGTGCCCCGCAGCGTGTCCATGGTACCGTTGACATTGTGCTGCAGCTCGGCGAAGGCGCCCTTGAAATTGCCCCGCATGCTGTCGGTGAGGTCGCCCTCGGCAAGGCTTTTTATGACGCGCCTGGTTTCCGACACTCCGGCATCGACGCTGCCGACGAGCATGTCGACGTCACGAGCGAAGCGGTCGAGGCTCTCCTCGCCCCATTGCTTGTCGATGCGGCGGGTAAAATCCCCCTCCGCGGCGGCGGCGACGACGGCGGCCATGCGCGCCTGCAGGTCGTCGTTCTTGCCACGCATGGTCGCTTCGGAAGCATTCATGCGGGCGACTTCGATGCCGTTCTTGCGGAAGATTTCGATTGCGGCGGCCATGTCGCCGATTTCGTCGGCCCGATCAGCCCCATAGACGACCGTATCGAATTCGCCGTCGGCGATATGTTTCATCGCTCCCGTCAGATCGGTGATCGGTTGGCTGAGCTGGCGACGCCCCAGATAGAGGCCGAAACCGGCACCGGCGGCAACGCCTGCCAGGGTAACTGCGGAAACGAGTATGAAAAGGGTTCGCGTGAAGCTGCTGAGTTCTTCATTCACCGCAGCGAGGACGGCCTTGTCGGTGCCGACGATGGCATCGATCTCGGTCTGGTATGCCTTGCGGTTGCTGCGGTTGGCGTCGTTGTTGCCCTGCTCGTTGGCGGCCGCCGGGCTCACCTCGCGACCCAGACGAGCGGTCTCGGTCCGGAAGCCGTTGAACTCCCTGGAACGGGCAAGCAGCTTATCGAATACGGCACGCTCGTCGGCCGGGACGATCTTGTCCCATTCCTTGAGAAGCTTGCCCATCTCATCGAGATACACGAGGATGCCGTCGGCGAATTTTGCGGCCTCCTTGGTATCCTTCGACATGTAGACGCCGCGGGATTCCATCACGACGGCGGTGACGAGCCGGTTCAGGTGTTCGCCCTTGTGCGCCCGGTCTGCGGCCAGTTCATATTGAACCATCATCTGGCGATATTCGGCCATGGCAAACAGCGCCATGCCGCCGATAAAGCAGGCCACAAGGCTCATGAGGCCGACGAGGAGGTTGATTTTCCCTCGAATTTTCATTTCTTTCCCTTCCAGACGGAACTTCTCATGCGAGGAAGGCGGGCCCGCAACCCGGTTTCTCTTCCATTCGGTGCTAAAATTAGCCATTAGAAATTAAAGAAAAGCTTAGAGAAAAACGGGGCTTGCAGCCTCGGCGGGCGCGCCTTTTTCAACTGCCAGCCTCGGTTGAGATATTTTGACGTTTGACAAGGGGATAAGCCGCCCGCCTACTATTTCTCACCCCTCAATTCATGGGGGATATATCGATATGACCGCGTCTGCAGGCGTCGCCGGAAGGCGGCATCGATCAAGATTGGCCGGCTCTCGGCCGACAGCCCAAAAATCCCGGTAGCGATTGACTTTTGCGGCGGAGTCCTCTTATAAGCCGCCCACGTTCAGCTCCGGCGGGCTTGCACGCATGCAGCCGCTTGCGCAGATCGTTTTTCCGAAGCGCTCTTGCCGTCGTGATGACGGCAAACTCCAAGAAGGGCCGCACACCGCGGTATTAAAATAAATGAAGCGTACCTATCAACCGTCCAAGCTTGTTCGCAAGCGCCGCCACGGATTCCGTACCCGCATGGCCACCAAAGGTGGTCGCCTGGTTCTCTCCGCTCGCCGCGCCCGTGGCCGCAAGCGTCTCTCGGCCTAAGGCCTGAGATGCCCGAGACGACCGGGCGATGACGACTGAGACAAAGAACGAGAAAACTGTCGGGCGGCTTAAAAGCCGGCCGCAGTTCCTTGCCGTCCGCGAGGGCGAGGCCCGCCGGGGCCGGAACTTCCTTCTGGAAGTCCTCGATCGAAACCAGCCGGACGAAGCGCCGCGCGTCGGTTTCACTGTTACCAAAAAACATGGCAACGCGGTCGAACGCAACCGCATGCGCCGCCGCCTCCGCGAGGCGGTGAGGCAATCTGCCGGATTTGCAATGAAGAACGGACACGACTATGTGATTGTCGCGCGGCGGGAGGTGCTTACAGCTCCCTTTGCGGCTATGACGGCCCAGCTTGTCGAGCGTATCGAAAGCAAGCCGAGACCAAAGCGGTCCGAGGAGACCCGTTCCAGGAAAGCATGATGGAAAAGAACCGCAATTACTTCATCGCGATCGCGCTCTCGGTGCTGATCGTTCTTGCCTGGCAGTTCCTCTATATGAACCCGAGGATGGAAGCCCAGCGGCGCGCCGAAGAAGCCAGCCGTGCGCTCCAGGGCGAAAGCGCCCAGCCTGTTTCCCCCGAGAGCCCCGGCGCTCAGAGTGGTTCCGGCGTATTGGGCAACCTGCCCGGCGCCAACCCGGCAGCTGCCGCGCTCTCCCGCGACCAGGCGCTGGCACGGTCGCAGCGCGTCCAGATCGAGACCCCGGCAGTGATCGGCTCCATCAACCTGACCGGCGCCCGTTTCGACGACCTCAAGCTGCGCGAATATCACGAGACCGTCGACGACAAGAGCCCGATCATCACGCTGTTTTCGCCGTCCGATACGACCGACGGCTATTTCACGGAAATCGGCTATATCCCGAATGAATCGATCGGCACCGCCCCCGGCACGGGCACGCAGTGGACGCTCGCAAGCGGCGACAAGCTGACCCAGCAGACGCCGGTGACGCTGACCTTCACCAACGAGAAGGGCGTGACCTTCACGCGCACGATTTCGATCGACGACCACTATATGCTGACCGTCGCCGACAAGATCGACAACAAGACGGCCGCGCCGGTGACGCTGACGCCCTATGGCCGCGTGCTGCGCAACAACAAGCCGGCTACGCCGTCCGTCTGGGTCATCCACGAAGGCTTTATCGGCGTGATGGGCGAGAGCGGCAGCCTCGACGAGCACACGTACTCCAATATTGAAAAAGAGCAGTTCACCAACGAGAAGGCCAAGACCGGCTGGCTGGGCATCACCGACAAGTACTGGGCTGCCACCATCGTGCCGCCCCAGACGCTGCCCTATGTCGCACGTTTCTCGCATTTCGCCGGTGCTCAGGCGAGCTATCAGGCGGACTACAAGGGCGACGACCTGACGGTTCAGCCGGGTCAATCCACCGAACTCAAGAACCTCGTCTTCGCCGGCGCCAAGGAAGTGCCCTTGATCTCGCGCTACGAGACGGAGTTCGGCGTTCCGCAGTTCAACCGCCTGATCGACTGGGGATGGTTCTACTTCATCACCAAGCCGATGTTCCAGCTGATGGACTTCTTCTTCCGTCACGTGGGCAATTTTGGCGTGGCGATCCTGCTCACCACCATCGTCGTCAAGGCCCTGTTCTTCCCGCTCGCCAGCAAGCAATACGCTTCCATGGCCAACATGAAGCGCATGCAGCCGAAGATGGAAGAGCTGAAGGCCAAGTTCGGCGACGACCGGATGGGCCTGCAGCAGGCAATGATGGCGCTCTACAAGGAAGAGAAGATCAATCCGATTGCCGGCTGCTGGCCGGTGCTGTTGCAAATCCCGGTCTTCTTCGCGCTCTACAAGGTCATCTACGTCACCATCGAAATGCGGCACGCGCCGTTCTTCGGCTGGATCCAGGACCTGTCTGCTCCCGATCCGACGTCGCTTTTCAACCTCTTCGGCCTGCTGCCCTTCGACGTGCCGCACGCGCTGATGATCGGCGTATGGCCGCTTGTCATGGGCGTTACCATGTTCGTGCAGATGCGCATGAACCCGACGCCGCCGGATCCGACCCAGGCGATGATCTTCACCTGGATGCCGCTGGTGTTCACCTTCATGCTGGCGTCCTTCCCGGCCGGTCTCGTCATCTACTGGGCCTGGAACAACACCCTGTCGGTGACACAGCAGGCGATCATCATGAAGCGCCATGGCGCCAAGATCGAACTCTTCGACAATCTGAAGGGCTTCTTCCGACGAAAAGAGGCCCCGACAAAATAACGTCCGCCAAGACATCGACGAGGAACCCCGGCTGGTCCGGGGTTTTTCTTTTGGAACAAGGCTTGAAAGCCGGAAAGCTTGACATTGTTCGCCAAAACCTTGAAGCCGTGCCCTTCGACAGAACAGGACGACCAGAACCGATGCCCGCAGACATGAGCACGGACGACAAGCCGCTTTTCGGCCACCCCTGGATTTTTATCCGCGGCGTGCCCTCGATGAAGTTCCTGCCACCGGAAGGCCCGCTCGAAGTCGCCTTTGCCGGCCGCTCGAACGTCGGCAAGTCGTCGCTGATCAACGCGCTCGTCGGCCAGAAGGCCTTGGCGCGAACTTCCAATACGCCTGGCCGTACTCAGGAACTCAACTATTTCGTGCCGGACGGCTATTCGGGCGCAGGCACCGACCTGCCGCCGATGGCGCTGGTCGATATGCCGGGCTACGGTTATGCCAAGGCACCGAAGGAAACCGTCGATGCCTGGACCAAGCTCGTCTTCGACTATCTGCGCGGCCGGGCGACACTGAAACGCGTCTATGTGCTGATCGACAGCCGCCACGGCATCAAGAAGAATGACGAGGAAGTACTCGACCTGCTCGACAAGGCCGCGGTCTCCTATCAGATCGTGCTGACCAAGACCGACAAGATCAAGGAACCGGCCGTCGTGAAGCTGCTGGCCGAGACGCAGGAAAAGATCCGCAAGCATCCCGCCGCCTTCCCGTTCGTGCTGTCCACCTCGTCCGAAAAAGGCAAGGGGATCGAGGAACTGCGCCAGGCAATCGCGGAAACCGTCGGCCGGCCGGTCTGACGCTGCCCTATTAGAAACGGCAGATCCGGCCGCCCCGAGAGGCGACCGGAATTTGATGTAAAAACCCAAGGGAATCCGACCGGCTTTTACATTTTCGGCAGCAGAACCTTGTCGACAACGTGGATGACGCCATTCGACTGCTTGACGTCGGCGATCGTGACAGTGGCCGCGCCGCCCGTCTCGTCGGTGAGCGTGATCTTGCCCATGCTTTCCTTTGCCTTCAGGATGCAGCCGCCGACGGTCTTCACGTCATGGGTGCCCTTGTCGTCCTTGATCATCTTCTCGATGGCGGTGGACATGGCGCTGACCGCGACCACATGGCAGGTCAGCACCTTGGTGAGCTGGGCCTTGTTTTCCGGCTTCAGCAGCGTTTCCACCGTGCCCTTGGGCAGAGCGGCGAAGGCTTCATTGGTCGGCGCAAAGACCGTGAACGGACCCTTGCCCTGGAGCGTCTCCACCAGGCCGGCAGCCTTGACGGCAGCGACGAGCGTCGTGTGATCCTTGGAGTTCACGGCATTTTCGACGATGTTCTTGTCTTCGTACATCGCCGCGCCGCCGACCTTCGGATTGGCGGCAAAGGCGGTCACGGCGGTGGCGGACAGAACGGTCGCGATAGCGAGCGTGCGGAATGTGGTGTTGAACATGATGGCTTCCTCTCAACGAAACAAATTGCCCCGGCGCGGATGCGCGCCTCCCAAGGCATGGCGTCCCGACATCGGCGGAGACATCACAAGAGACGGAAGGCGGAGAAGAAGAGTTTCAACGCTGACGCCAAAACCGCCGCTAAACTTTCAAGTTGCTGTTTTCATTTGCCTATATCTATCGGGTCGTTTGCCGACTGCAATGTCTGGGGCTTGCCGCGAGGGGTATTTGCCGGAATACGGCCACCATTTATCCGGTGCCGGCAGGTCGATTGGGCGACAATCTCGCGGACTGATTATTTCCTCTGTCAGAAACATGCGCTAAAAGGCCCCACTTATCATTCAGGGGTATCCGATGACGGCTTCCGAAAGCGAACTTCAGGCCAAGCTTCTGGCGCAGGCGCTGCCCTATATGCAGCGTTACGAAAACAAGACGATCGTCGTGAAATACGGCGGCCACGCCATGGGCGATACGGAACTCGGCAAGGCATTCGCGGCGGATATCGCGCTGTTGAAGCAGTCCGGCGTCAACCCGATCGTCGTGCATGGCGGTGGTCCGCAGATCGGCGCGATGCTGACGAAGATGGGCATCGAATCCAAGTTCGAAGCCGGCCTGCGTGTCACCGACCAGAAGACGGTCGAGATCGTCGAAATGGTTCTCGCCGGCTCGATCAACAAGGAGATCGTCGCGCTGATCAACCAGACCGGCGAATGGGCGATCGGCCTTTGCGGCAAGGACGGCAACATGGTTTTTGCCGAAAAGGCGAAGAAGATCATCGTTGATCCGGACAGCAATATCGAGCGGGTCCTCGATCTCGGCTTCGTCGGCGAAGTGGTGGAGGTCGATCGCACGCTGCTCGACCTGCTCGCCAAGTCGGAAATGATCCCCGTCATCGCCCCGGTCGCTCCGGGGCGCGACGGTGCGACCTATAATATCAATGCCGACACGTTCGCGGGCGCCATCGCCGGGGCGCTCAGCGCCACCCGCCTGCTCTTCCTCACCGACGTTCCGGGCGTGCTCGACAAGGACAAGCAGCTGATCAAGGAACTGACTGTCGCGCAGGCCCAGGCCCTCATCAAGGACGGCACGATCTCCGGCGGCATGATCCCGAAGGTCGAGACCTGCATCGAGGCGATCAAGGCCGGCGTGCAGGGCGTCGTCATCCTGAACGGCAAGACGGCCCACTCGGTGCTGCTGGAAATCTTCACCGAGCACGGCGCGGGCACGCTGATCGTTCCCTGATTGGGGGGGGCGGCTTCAAGACTCAGCCGGCGGCGGTGAAAACCGCCACGGCGTCTTCCTTCAGCTTCGCCATCATCGCCCGATAAGGCCCCGGTCCGTAACTGACCCGGGCAACCCCGAGTTCGCCGAGGCGTTTCGGCGACGGAACGCCGCTGAACATCATGATGTTGACCGGAAGCGGCGAGGCCTCGCACAGCGTCTCGATCAATCCTTCATCTGCCAGGCCCGGCGCGAAGAAGCCGTTGCCGCCGGCCTCAGCATAAGCATTGGCGCGGCGGATCGCTTCATCGAGAAGTGCCGCATGTTTGCCCTCATCACTTTCCTGCAGGAAGAGATCGGTACGGGCGTTGATGAAGAGCGGCATGTCACGAGCGTCCGCCGCTGCTCGGATGGCACGAATGCGCCCGGCCTGCTGCTCCACCGGATAGATGCCGCTACCGCCGACCACCTGATCTTCGAAATTGATACCGATCGCACCGGTGTCCATGACCTTACCAACATTCGCCGTGAGCTGGTCGGAATCCTCGGCATAACCACCTTCAAAATCGACGGTGAGCGGCAGATCAACGGCGGTCGCAATCGACTTTGCCGTGGCAAGCAGTGCTTCGAGCGGCAGGTTCTCGCCGTCGGCATAGCCTTGTGCAGCCGCGACCGACCAGCTTCCGGTGCCGAGCGCCTTGGCGCCCGCATCGGCGACCGCCTTGGCGGTCCCGGCGTCCCAGATATTGTAGATGATGAGCGGATTGCCCTTCCGGTGAAGTACGGCGAACGCGGCCGCCTTGTCGCTCTGAGACATCGATGTTCCTCCTGTTGATCGGACTAACCTAACTGGATTCGATGACGGATGCCGCCGCAAATCGGGCGCCGATCAGGAAAAGAGCAACCCGAGGATGCCGCCGACGATCAAGAGGCAGCCGAGCACTTCCATGCGGTTCACCCGTTCATGGAAAAGGAAATAGGACGCCATGAATGTGAAGACGAGTTCGATCTGGCCGAGCGCGCGGACATAGGCCACCTGCTGCAGGGTCATCGCGGTGAACCAGCCGGCCGAGCCGACGACGCCAGCCAGGCCCACCAGAGAGGACGAACGCCACGAAAGAATGACCTGAACGATCTCTCGCTTGTCCTTCCAGAACATCCAGACCAGCATGAAGGCCGTCTGGAAAGTCGTGACGCAGGCGAGTGTCACCGCTGCCTCCATGATCGGTCCGGGACCGTCGAGCGACAGCGAAGCGCTGCGGTAGGAGACCGCCGAGATGCCGAAGACGGCGCCCGAGGCGATGCCGATCAGGGCGGTGCGGCTGGTCAGCGCGACCAGCATGTTGCGCCAGGAAAGCGGCATGCGCGCCATCGAGATGGTCATCACGCCAACGACGCCGACGATGATCGCCGCGACCGAGCCAAGCGTCAGCTTTTCGCCGAGCAAGACGAAGCCGAATATGGCGGCCTGGACCGGCTCGGTCTTGGAATAGGCCGTCCCGACCGCAAAATTCCTGAGCGAAAAGAGATGCACCAGCATCATGGTCGCAAAGATCTGCGCCAGCCCGCCGATCACCGCCCATAGGGCGAAGGTCCAGTTCAATGCCGGGAACGGATAGCCGACCAAATAATGCAGGCACAGGACATAGAGGATCGCGATCGGAAAGCCGTAGCCGAAGCGCACGAAGCTCGCTCCGCGCGTACCAAGCGACCCCTGCAGGTGCTTCTGCAGGGCAGACCGCAAATTCTGCAGAAAGGCGGCGGCGATGGTGATGGGGATCCAGAGTTCCATATGCTGGCGGTATCACGCGTTCCGGCGGATCGCCAAGGCCGGCTCCGACCGAAAGCGTTCGTCTTTTTCGTTTTCTTTGCCGCCGAGCCGGTGCATAAAGCGGCCATGGAAAAAAAGCCGCAGACCTTGCCCGACCCCACTGATTTTGCCCATGTCCGCGACTGGGTGTTCGATCTCGACAACACGCTTTATCCGCATCACATCAATCTGTTCGCGCAGATCGACAAGAACATGACGGCCTATGTGCAGGAGCTGCTCCAGCTGGAGCCGGCGGAAGCCAAAGCGCTGCAGAAGCGCTATTACCATGAACACGGCACGACGCTGCAGGGCCTGATGCTGAACCACGGCATCGATCCGGACGGGTTTCTCGAACAGGCGCATGCGATCGACTATTCGGCGCTGTTGCCGCATCCGGAACTCGGCGAGGCGATCAAGGCGCTTCCCGGCCGCAAGTTCATCTTCACGAACGGCAGCGTTCCGCATGCGGAGGCAGCCGCCCGGGCACTCGGCATTCTCGAACATTTCGACGACATATTCGACATCGTTGCGGCCGACTATGTGCCAAAGCCCGCAGGCGCGACTTACGACAAGTTCGCCAGCCTGCACCGGGTCGATACGAAAAAGGCCGCGATGTTCGAGGACCTGCCGCGCAATCTGCAGGTGCCGAAGGCGCTCGGCATGCGCACGATCCTCCTTGTGCCCCGCAACCTCGATGCGGTGCTGATGGAGCGTTGGGAGAAACTTACTGATGAGGACGATCACATCGACTATGTGACCGACGACCTGACGGGTTTCCTCACCGGCCTCAACGTCGCCTAAGGTTTTATCCGCATTACTAAAAGTTCATCCACATTACGGATGTTTAAGTGGTTTTGACCGCTGCCGGCTCTATCTTCAGGCTATCGAAACAACCTGAAGGACCACCCCCATGACCGCGAAGAAGATCGCTCTGGCGACCCTTGGAGCAGTGCTGATCGCCGGCGCAGCCATTCCTGCCTTTGCAGCCCCAGGGCGCGATGGTCCCGGCCGCCATGATGGCCCCGGCCGTGCCATGATGCAGGACGTGATGTTCGTGCGCCTCCTGAAGAATGCCGATGCCGACAAGGACGGCAAGATCTCCAAGGACGAGATGGCGGCATTTCAAGACAAGCTCTTCACGGCGGTCGACGCGAACAAGGATGGCTCACTGACCCGCGGCGAGATGTTCGACTATCGTCAGGCGAAGATGGAAGAGCTCCGCAAGAACAACCAGCCGGAAGTCGCCAATACTGCGGAGCAGAAGGACGACCAATCCGACCATGACATGGCGGACCGGCGCGGCGACCATCGCCGAGACCGCGATCATTCCGCATGGAACCATGATGGCCAGGGTCGGCATGGCGGGCGTCGCGAAGATGCTCGCTGGGAACGCCCGCAGGGCCATCAGATGATGGGTCGGGGCATGTTCCGCATGGTCGATGAAGACAAGGACGGCAAGATCACCAAGACGGAAGCCACCGCCGCGTCCGACAAGCTGTTCGCCCGCATGGATACCAACAAGGATGGAACCGTTTCCATCGACGACCTGCCGGACCGCCCCCTCTAGTTCTCCGCCCCCTTGGAACTAGTTCCGACAGTCGTCCAAAGGACCCGCCCCTTCCCCCAAGGGGCGGGTTCTTTTATGGTTCAGTGCTCGTAAAAATCCGAGATGATCTTCCATGCCTCTTCCGCAGTCTCCACAAAATTGATGAGGCTCAGGTCATCCGGCGCGATCGTCCCGAATTCCGCGAGCGCGCCAAAATTGATGATACCGCGCCAGAAAGATTCGCTGAACAGAATGAGCGGTATGCGCTCCATGCGCTTGGTCTGGATGAGGGTGAGCGCCTCGAACATTTCGTCCAGCGTACCGAACCCACCGGGGAAAACGACGACTGCCTTCGCCCGCATCATGAAATGCATCTTGCGGATGGCGAAATAGTGGAAGTTGAAGCTGAGCTCCGGCGTCACGAAGCGGTTGGGAGCCTGCTCATGCGGCAGCATGATATTGAGCCCGATGCTCGGGGCGCCGGCTTCAGCCGCACCGCGATTGCCGGCCTCCATGACGCCGGGACCGCCGCCGGTCACCACCACGTATTCCTCATGATTGTAGCCCGCGGAGTGTTGTCCGCAGAGGGCCGCGAACTTGCGCGCCTCGTCGTAAAAAACCGAAGCTGCTTCGAGGTTCTGGCGCTGGGTGTCGTTGCGGGCGGCCCAGGCGCTCTGGCCGGGAGCCGGGATGCGCGCGCCGCCGAACAGCACAACGGTCGATCTTATGCCCCGCTCGGCCAATGCCATTTCCGTCTTCATCAGCTCAAGCTGAAGCCGGACGGGACGAAGCTCTTCACGGCTCAGGAATTCGTCATCCGCAAAGGCGAGGCGATAGGAACGCGATTCCGTCTGCGGCGTCCTGGGCTGGCCGGCAGCGGCGCTCTTGTCCGCCTTGTTGTCCTTCAGCGGATCCCAGACCCCGCCCTTGCGCCGCGGCCCGTCCTTTTTCGCCTTTGCCATTCGCACGATCCTTCCGGCGTCAAATGCATTGACGCCAATTCACATTGACGCTTGAGTGACGGTCGCTTAGATCAAATGACACCAAATGGCCACCTCTCCCACCATCACGATACAGAGTGACGTTTAAGGATTTCCCATGAGCAGCCCGGACTTCTCTTCTCTCGAAAAGACTATCGAGACGGCATTCGACAACCGCGACACCGTAACGGTTTCGACCAAAGGAGAGATCCGCGACGCGGTCGAGGAGGCGCTCAACCTTTTGGACAGCGGGAAGGCACGGGTTGCAAGCCGGGGCGAAGACGGAACCTGGACGGTCCATCAGTGGCTGAAGAAGGCGGTTCTGCTCTCCTTCCGGCTCAACGACATGGAAGTGGTCAGACACGGTCCCGGCGCCTCGACCTGGTGGGACAAGGTGCCCTCCAAGTTCGAGAACTGGGGGGAAAGCGAGTTCCGTGCGGCCGGATTCCGCGCTGTGCCGAACGCGGTGGCACGTCGCTCGGCCTATATCGCCAAAAACGTTGTCCTGATGCCCTCCTTCGTCAACCTCGGCGCCTACGTCGATGAGGGCACGATGGTCGATACCTGGGCGACGGTCGGTTCCTGCGCCCAGATCGGCAAGCACGTGCATCTTTCCGGCGGCGTCGGCATCGGCGGGGTGCTGGAGCCGATGCAGGCGGGCCCGACCATCATCGAGGACAATTGCTTCATCGGCGCCCGCTCGGAAGTGGTCGAAGGCTGCATCGTCCGTGAGGGTTCAGTGCTCGGCATGGGCGTGTTCATCGGCAAGTCGACCAAGATCGTCGACCGCGCCACCGGCGAGATCAGCTATGGCGAAGTGCCGCCCTATTCCGTCGTCGTAGCCGGCACGCTGCCGGGCAAACCGTTCCCGAACGGCGAGCCAGGCCCCGGCCTCTATTGCGCCGTGATCGTCAAGCGCGTCGATGAAAAGACCCGTTCCAAAACCGGTATCAACGAACTGCTGCGCGACTGACCCGTCAGATGTCCAGTGCCGATCCCATCGCCACTCTCCAGACGCTTATCCGCTGCCCTTCGGTGACACCCGCCGAAGGCGGCGCGCTGGCAGCGCTGGAGGCCATGCTGCTTCCGCTCGGTTTCAAGGTCGAGCGGATGGTGGCGACGGAACCCGGCATGCCGGACATCGAGAACCTCTATGCCCGGCTCGGCACCGAAGGCCCGCACCTGATGTTTGCAGGGCATACGGACGTGGTGCCGCCGGGAGATGAAACCTCGTGGAGCCGACCGCCCTTTGCTGGCGAGATTGTCGGCGATGAGCTGTTCGGCCGCGGCGCGGTCGACATGAAAGGCGGCATCGCCTGTTTCGTCGCCGCCGTAGCCCGCCATATCGAGCAGCATGGCGCGCCAAAAGGTTCGATCTCCTTTCTGATTACCGGCGACGAGGAAGGCCCAGCCGTCAATGGAACCGAGAAGCTGCTGAAATGGGCGGCCGGACGGGGCGAGACCTGGGATGCCTGCCTGGTCGGCGAGCCGACCAACCCGGACATACTCGGCGACATGATCAAGATCGGCCGGCGCGGTTCGGTCTCCGGCAAGATTACCGTCTTCGGCGTCCAGGGCCACGCGGCCTATCCGCATCTGGCCGACAATCCGGTGCGCGGACTCCTGCCGCTTGCATCTGCGCTGATGGACCCGCCCTTCGACGGCGGCACCCCGGAGTTCCCGGCCTCCAATCTGGAAGTGACATCCATCGATGTCGGCAATCCGGCGACCAACGTCATTCCGGCAAAAGCCACCTTCGCTTTCAACATCCGTTTCAACGACACCTGGACCGCCGATACCGTCAAGGCCGAGATCATCAGGCGACTCGACGCGGCAGCAGTCGGCAGCCCGCTTCGCCCAGGCCGCGATCCGGCGCGCTACGACATCACCTGGGCCGAGCGACCGAGCCACGTGTTCCTCACCCGCAACAACGCCCTGATCGCTTCGCTTTCCGGCGCCGTTGAAAGTGTGACCGGCAAGGTGCCGAAACTCTCCACAACCGGCGGCACATCGGATGCCCGGTTCATCAAGGATTATTGCCCCGTTGTCGAATTCGGCCTGGTCGGCCAGACCATGCACATGATCGACGAGCGCGTGGCCCTTGCCGATCTGGAGACGCTTACCCAAATCTATGGGACCTTCATCTCCCGCTGGTTCGATAATGCCCTCCTATCATGACGTCAGGCTCTACCTCGGCGGCCTCTGGCTGCTGATCCGCGGCGATGCGCGCGGTTTGCGGCCATTCGATATTTCGGACGAAGGCGTGTTGCGTTCGTTCTGGGCAGTCGCCTGGTGTGCGCCGGCATTAATTATCGGCTGGATCTTTCGGCGAATGGAATACCTTCGCCATTTCCCTCAACGAGAGGACTATTCCTTCATCTTCTTCCTGAAGATGCTGGTTCTCGAAGCGGCCCAATGGATGGTGCCGACTGTCGCGCTCGTCGCCCTCGGCCTCATTTTGCGCTTCATGCCGCTCGTGCGGATTCTGATCGTGCTGCGCAACTGGTTTGCCGTCCCGCTCGCCTATGCGGCCTATGTCATCCTAGCGCCTCTCTCCTTCCTTTCAGATCAACATGGCGCCCTTGCAAGCCTTGCCGGCTACGGCTCGATGGCGCTGGCGGCATCCCTTCTGATCGCGGCGCTTTTTCTCATGTGGTGCATTCTGAGAACGGTCATGGGCGGCCCGGTGATGATACGAGTTGCGACCCTGGGGCTCGTGGTTCTGGCCGAAATTATCGTTGCGCGCAGACTGGAGAATCTCATGGGGGTTTCGTTAACCTGATGCGTGATTTCGCCGTTTTGCGGGGAGGCCGCCTTGCCCTCCTATCCTGAAGTCAGACTATATCTGAGCGGTCTCTGGCTGCTGATCCGGGGCGATGCGCAGGGTTTCCGCCTGCTCGACATTTCCGATCGCGGCATGATGCGCTCGTTCTGGGCATTCCTCTGGTGCCTGCCGGGAGCTTTCATATCCTGGCTGTGGTGGCGCGACTATCTGCTGGACAGCATGCCGCCCGGCGCCCGGATCGGCGGGATGTTCTTCGTTCGCATGGCGATGCTGGAAATCTTCAACTGGCTGGTGCCATTGATCCTTGCCGGCGTACTCTGCTCTCTTCTCGGCATTGCCCGAAAGTTTCCGGCGGTCGTCGTCACCGTCAACTGGCTCTCGGTTCCGTTTTCCTATCTCTACGGCCTGCTGAGCCTGCGCTTCCTGTTGCCGTCCAGCCTCGATACCGCGCTGGCGCTTGTCCATTTCGCCCTGCTGATCGTCATGATCATCGCGGTCTCACGGGTGATGCGGATGATCTGCGGGCCGCAGCCGCTGATGATCACCACGCTGGTGCTGGTGCTGATCGTGCCGGGCATGCTGCTGACCGAAGCGCTGCAGCGTTTCCTCGGCATCTATCCGCTCTGATGAAGCAGGCGCTTCAGGGCTCTACGGGGTCGCCCGGATAATCGACGCGCATGAAATAAAGCCCCTCCGGCGGCGCCACCGGGCCGCAGGCCTTGCGATCGCGCGCATCCAGCGCTGCGCGGACGTCTGCCGGCGTCATGCGGCCTTCGCCGGCGAGTTTCAGCGTACCGGCGAGCGAACGTATCTGATTGTGCAGGAAACTCTGCGCCGTGGCGCGAATTTCGATCAGATCGCCGCTACGCGTTACGTCCAGCAGATCCAATGTGCGGACGGGGCTTTTCGCCTGGCAATGAACCGAACGAAATGTCGTGAAGTCATGCTTTCCGACCAGTGTCTGGGCGGCGGCGTGCATGACTTCGTGGTCCAGATCCCGGGTCACCCACCAGGCGCGCTTTGCCTCCAGCGCCAATGGTGCGGCGCGCGAAATGATACGGTAGAGATAATGCCGACGCACGGCCGAAAAGCGGGCATCAAATGCGTCATCGACAGCCCGCACATCAATGACCGCCACCTTCTCGTGAGCCATTCCCAGATAGGCGTTCAGCGCATTGCGCAGCTTGTGCGGCTCCCATGGCCGCGAGAGATCCACGTGCACGACCTGTCCGCGCGCGTGAACGCCGGAATCCGTGCGCCCGGCACCCTTGACCAGCACCGTTTCCTTGGTCAGCGCCAGGATGGCTTTTTCAAGTGCCGACTGGACCGAATGGCCGTTTTCCTGCTTCTGCCAGCCGACATAAGGCGTGCCGTCATATTCGACGGTCATGCGGAATCGTGGCATCAGGAGAGCCTCGTGCCAGGCCCAAGCGGCGTGCCCCGCAGGAACTCAGCCGCCGCCAGGGGCTTAGCCCCCGCCTTCTGCAATTTCAGGAGCCGCACGGCCCCTTCGCCGCAGGCAACGGTCAACGTGTCGTCCAAAACCGTTCCGGGCTCGCCCTGCCCTTCGCCGACCTCCGACCCGAGAACCTTTACCCGCTCCGGCTTTCCGTTGATCTCGGCCTCGAACCACGCGCCGGGAAACGGTGACAGGCCGCGGATATGGTTATGCAGATCGCGCGCGGGCTTCGAAAAATCGATGCGGGTCTCGCCCTTGTCGATCTTGGCGGCATAAAGCACGCCTTCCGGCGATTGCGGCGTCAGCGGCAGGTCTCCGGCTTCGAGTTTCCCCATCGCCTCGACCATGGCACGGGCTCCGACCAGCATCAGCTTGTCGTGCAGTTCGCCGGCGGTCATGTTGTCGCCGATTTCCACTTCGCTCGTCAGCGCGACGGGGCCGGTATCTAGGCCCTTTTCCATCTGCATGACCATCATGCCGGTTTTCCTGTCACCCGCCATGATCGCCCGCTGGATCGGCGCTGCGCCGCGCCACCGCGGCAGGAGCGAAGCGTGGCCGTTGTAGCAACCGAGCCTGGTACCCGTCAGGATCGCTTCCGGAAGCAGCAGGCCATAAGCGACGACGACGGCAACATCCGCATCGAACGCACGGAATTTCTCACGCTCTTCGGAATCCTTGAAATTCACCGGCGTGGAGACGGGGATGCCGAGCAGTTCCGCGGCCTGATGCACCGGCGACTTCACCAGATCGAGCCCACGCCGGCCGGCCGGGCGCGGCGGCTGGGTATAGACCGCGACGATCTCGTGGCCCGCATGCTTGAGGCTCTGCAGGGTCGGCACGGAAAATTCCGGGGTTCCCATGAAGATGATGCGAAGAGACATGGACGTTCCGCGTCTCAAGAGACCGCGCCTTCTTAACTCGGATCGCCCGAGCGACGGTTCAGACCGCCTTGGACTTGGCAGCCTTGGTGAATTTCTTGATCACCATCTCGCGCTTCAGGCGGGAGATATGGTCGATGAAAAGCACGCCATTCAGGTGATCGATCTCATGCTGGAGGCAGGTGGCCAGCAGCCCATCGGCCTCCACCACATATTCCTTGCCGTCGCGGCCGAGATGCTTGACGCTGACGGTCGCCGGGCGTTCCACCTCGGCATAATATTCCGGAATGGAAAGGCAGCCCTCTTCATAGACCGCAATTTCGTCGGAGGATCTGACGATCTCCGGGTTGATGAAGACCTGCGGCTGTTTTTCCTCGCCCTCACGGGCAATGTCCACGACGAGGAGGCGGCGCGGCACGCCGATCTGGATCGCGGCAAGGCCGATGCCCGGAGCGTCGTACATGGTCTCAAGCATGTCGTCCGCGAGCTTCAGAAGCTCGGCGTCAACGCGCTCGATCGGCTTGGAAACCTGGCGCAGGATCGGGTCAGGCAGAATAATCAGAGGCTTGATCGTCATGGCTTCCCATAACCCATCTTTTTTTCCGAAGAAATAGAAATTACATCTCCAGGAAGCACAATGTTCACGTTTTGATCTTTTCAAGTGGCAAATTTCTGTTAGCTTCCGGTCATGAATAATCTTCTCGCAAGTCTTTACCGTTTTTTCGACGATCCGCGCGCTGCCGTCGTGGCGGTGATGTGTGGAGCGGCATTGCTGCTGTTATGGCTCTTCCTGGCGCGCCGGGCGTCGCTTCAGCGGCAGGAAGATGCGGCCCTGCGGGCGATGGAGGGCGAGGCCCGGCTTTCCGAACTTCTGCGGGCACAGAGCGAAATGCAAGGCAGGCTTTCGGCGATGGCGGAGACGCTTTCGACGCGGCAGTCGGAACTTAACCAGTCGGTCAGCCAGCGGCTTGACGGCATGACGCACCGGATCGGCGCGACGATCACCGAACAGACCAAATCGACGCACGAGAACCTGCGGCGGCTGCAGGAACGGCTGGCGGTGATCGACGCTGCACAGAACAATATCCAGACCCTCGCAAAGGACGTCGTCGGCCTGCAGGCGATCCTGTCGAACAAGCAGACACGCGGCGCCTTCGGCCAGGGCCGAATGGAAGCGATCATTGCCGACGGGTTGCCGATGGGCGCCTACGGCTTCCAGACCACGCTTTCGAACGGGACCCGGCCCGACTGCACGATCAGGATGCCGAACGGCGCTCCGCCTTTGGTGATCGATGCCAAATTTCCGCTTGAAGCCTGGAACGCTTTTCGCGAGGCCGCCGCCCCTGAGGCCCGGCGGGCCGCCAGCCAGGCCTTCAAGCGAGATCTCGAAGTGCATATCCGCGATGTCTCGGAAAAATACCTGATCCCGGGCGAAACGCAGGAAATGGCCTTCCTCTTCGTGCCGTCGGAATCGATCTTCGCCGAGATCCACGAGCATTTCGAGAGCGCTGTGCACAAGGCGCAACGTTCCCGCATCGTCATTGTCTCTCCCTCTCTCCTGATGCTGTCCATCCAAGTCATCCAGGCCGTGCTGAAGGACCAGCGGATGCGCGAGCAGGCGCATCTCATCCAGGGCGAGGTGGCGCTGCTGATCGAGGATCTCTCACGTCTCGACGACCGCACCCGCAAGCTCCAGGCGCATTTCTTCGCGGCGCAGAAGGATGTCGAGCAGATCATGACCTCCACCGACAAGCTCAACCGCCGCGGCGCCAGGATCGAGGCTCTCGAACTCGAGGCTCCGGTGGTGACCGAAGCAGCCCGCGACCTGCCACAGGCGAAGGTGGTCGAAAGCCGTACCGGCCTTCTCAAACTGCGGGTGGTTGACGAGGAGTGACCCTCTCGGGCAGTGTCGCGCGACTTTAAATCAAGCAAGCAGGCCCACCATGATCACCGTCCTCGGCTCCATCAACATGGATCTCATCGCCACGACCGAGCGTCTGCCCCAACCGGGCGAAACGGTTGAGGGATCAAGCTTTGCGACCGCCGCCGGTGGCAAGGGCGCCAACCAGGCTCTCGCCGCCCGCCGTGCCGGAAGCGCGGTGCATATGGCCGGAGCCGTTGGGGAGGATGGTTTTGCCACGCCGGCGCTGGCACTTCTCGATGACGCGAAGGTCGATCTCTCCGCGGTCGCGCGCGTAACCGATCCAACCGGCACGGCCTTGATCCTGGTGGGCGGCACGGGCGAAAACATGATCGCGGTGGTGGCCGGCGCCAACGGTACGGTGAGCGCGGCGCAGGCCGAGGCGGCGGTCGACGCCATGAAAACCGACGATATCCTGATGCTGCAACTCGAAATCCCAGCCGAGGCGGTAGAGACGGCGCTCAACGCGGCGCGTGCCAAAGGCGTGCTGACGGTGATCAACACGGCGCCGCTGACCGGCGATGCGGCCCGGCTTGCCCGGCTCGCAGATATCGTGGTCGCCAACGAGACGGAATTCGAACTGCTGGCCGGAAGCCCGATCGCCGACGCAGAGGCACGCCAGGCGACGTTGAAAAAATTGCATGCCGAAACCGGCCAGACATTCGTCGTCACACTCGGGGGCGACGGCGTGATCGCAATCCGCGACGGAGAGATCGTCACCGCCGAGGGGTTGAAGATCGAGCCGGTCGATACGGTCGGCGCCGGCGACACGTTTTGCGGTTACCTGGCCGCCAGCCTCGAACAGGGGCTCGATTTTGCGAAAGCGCTTCGCCGGGCCGCGGTGGCCGGTTCGCTCGCCTGCCTCACCCGTGGCGCCCAGCCGTCGATCCCGCCGGCAGAGGCCGTCGATGCCAGGGTCTGAGCTGCCCCGATCAAACACCCGCTGCATTTTCGCGGCGGTGCGAGGGCATGCGTTACAATTTTAGTTAAAGTTAAGATATCCCTTTTAGGGTCGCGATCGATATCTCCGCGGGGGCGGGATTCGATCGTGATCCGCCTCGCGACAGCTCCATGAAGGAGCCTCACCTCAGTCCGCAATGCGAGGCAATCGATGTTTTCGCTCAAGATCAAGTCACTCTCCACGAAACTCATACTGGTAACGAGCCTGGTCATCGCCGTCGTTCTGGTTCTCTCCAACCTCTTCCTGATTTCCCAAACCCGTAACCGCGTCTCGACGCTGACCATGGCGCAGGCGCAGGCCGAGGCGCGCTCGATCGCCAACGAAGTTGCCGTCGACATGGGCCAGCTTGCCGGCGCCGCACGCTCGATGGCCGGCGTGATCGGCCGCGGTCATGCTGCGGGTTATCTCGACCGCAAGGGTGTCACCGACGCTCTCAAGGCCAATCTGGAGCAGAATGTCTTTGCCTATGGCAGCTGGTTCGCCGAAGTTCCGGGCGTATTCGACGGGAAGAACGCGGAGCTCGTCGGCAACAAGGAGATGGGCGCCAACAAGAAGGGGGAGCTTGCCCCTTACTGGACCAAGAGCCGCACCGGCGATATCGCCTATAGCGTCTTCGACATCGATACCCAGGCGGAATGGTATTCGCTCGCGGCGACCTCGAAAAAAGGTTCGCTCACCCAGCCCTATATCGAAAGCACGACGGGCGACGCCGTCGCCATGAGCTCCGTCGCCTACCCCGTCATGTCCGGCTCCAAGCTTCTCGGAGTTGCCGGCCTCGACGTTTCGATGGCCACTTTGACGAAGAAACTCCAGGCGATGCGGCCGTTCGGCTCCGGCCGGGTTCTCCTGGTGTCGCAAGGCGGCAAATGGATCGTGCCCGTCAATCCCGACAAGCTGATGAAGCCGGTCGAAGGCGAGAAAACAAACGAGCTGCTGGCCGCGCTGAAGTCGAACCAGCCGATCCAGCTCGACAACCTGACCGCCGATGCGGCGGAACCCTTTGAACGCGTCGTCTATCCGTTCACGGTTCCGGACCTCAACGCCACCTGGGCGATCGTCCTGGACGTGCCGCAGAGCGTGATCGCCGCACCGGTTCAGGACCAAACACTGATGATGGTGCTCGGTGGGATCGTCGTGATGGCGGCCTGCATCGCGACCCTTTATTTCGGCAGCACCGTCTTCGTGCGGCGGCCTCTCGGGGCGCTGCTCGGCAGCGTCGACACCTTGAGCAAGGGCCAGTTCGAGCAGCCGGTCGAGGGCCAGGACCGCACCGACGAAATCGGCTCGCTGGCCGGCGCGCTCGAAGGCTTCCGCCACACGCTGGCGGACGGCCGGCGGCTCGAAACGGAGGCGGAAGCACAGCGCCATGCGGCGGAAAGCGAGCGCCACCGTTCCGAAGGCGAGCGGGAAGCGAACGCCCAGCAGCAGCAGCGTATCGTCAGCTCGCTCGCCAATGGCCTGGCGGAACTCTCCAACGGTAATCTCGGCTATCGCATCCAGGACGATTTCCCGGGCGAATATGCGAAGCTGAAGGTCGACTTCAACAAGGCGCTGGAAAGCCTCGAGGAGACGATCGCGACGGTGAGCTCGACCGTCTACAATATCGGCAATGGCAGCCGTGAAATCACAACCAGCGCCCAGGACCTGTCGCGCCGGACAGAGCAGCAGGCGGCAAGCCTCGAGGAAACCGCAGCCGCACTCAACGAGCTTACTGCGCAGGTGAATTCAAGCGCCGAGAACGCCAGCTCCGCCGCCGCTACGGTCAACCTCGCCTGCGACGATGCGGAAAAGTCCGGCGAAGTCGTACAGAAGGCCGTCGCCTCGATGCAGGGCATTGCCCAGTCCTCGCAGGAAATCTCGCGCATCATCGGGGTCATCGACGAGATCGCCTTCCAGACCAACCTGCTGGCGCTGAATGCCGGCGTCGAGGCAGCCCGCGCCGGTGAAGCCGGCAAGGGTTTTGCTGTCGTCGCACAGGAAGTCCGCGAACTCGCCCAGCGTTCCGCCACCGCTGCCAAGGAGATCAAGGCGCTCATCAACGCATCGACCAGCCAGGTCGGCGACGGTGTGGACCTGGTCGGCAAGGCTGGCGACACGCTGCAGAAGATCGCCGTGCAGGTGATGCAGATCAACGGGTTGATCCGCCAGATCTCGGCGTCGGCAAGCGAACAGGCCGTCGGCCTCAAGGAGGTCAACTCGGCCGTCAACCAGATGGACCAGGTGACCCAACAGAACGCTGCGATGGTGGAAGAGACCACCGCCGCAAGCACGGTGTTGAGCACGGAAGCGGAAACGCTGAAGTCGCTTGTCGCCCGGTTCCGCGTCTCCGCACATGCTGCTAGCCACAATCAAAATGCTCCGCAGGCACTGCGTCAGGTGGCCCAGACCATGCGGGCGCCGCGGGCGAGCCAGCCAGCACCGGCCCCGGCTCCGCGTGCCAAGCCCGACCCGAGGGCTGCGATCTCCCACGGTTCAGCCGCCGTCGCATCCGACGACTGGCAGGAATTCTGATCGCACCTGCAGGCGAAAACGCAGAAAAGCCGCCGTGCAACCGGCGGCTTTTCCTTGTCCGCTGTTCCGCTTAGAGACGCGAAACCCGTTCCGTCAGCAATTCAAAAAAGCCGTCAGCATCTACGTGGCGCATCACCTTGGCGTTCGGCTTGCGGCCGGAGACGTGCCACCAGTCGACCACCGTCATGCCGACCGTCAGTTCCGAGCGCGTCTCGATCTCGACATTGCAGTCGCGGCCCGAGAAGAGTTCGGGCTTCAGGAGGTAGGCTATCACCGTCGGGTCATGCAACGGTCCGCCATCCGAGCCGTATTTTTCGATGTCGAAGCGCTCGAAAAAGGCGAGCCACGCGACCAGCACCTCTGCAGGGCGGGTACCGAGCGCGGCGATCTTCTCGACGCGGGCTCTCGTCGTCAGCAATTGATGCGTGACGTCGAGCGGCATTATGACGATCGGCATGCCCGAGGCGAATACCATCTTTGCCGCTTCCGGATCGACATAGATGTTGAATTCGGCAGCCGGCGTGATGTTGCCGCCTTCGAAAAAGCCGCCGCCCATCATCACCAGTTCCTTCGCGCGCGCCGCGATATCCGGCGCTTTCTCAAGAGCGAGCGCGATATTGGTGAGTGGCCCGAGCGTGCAGAGCGTTACCGTTCCGGCGGGCTCGGTGCGCAACGTGTCGATGATGAAGTCGACAGCATGCGTATCTTTCACCGGCATGGTCGGTTCAGGCAGTTCGATGCCGTCGAGGCCCGTCCTGCCGTGAACGTGCTCGGCGGTTACCTGTGGGCGCACGGTTGGCTTCGGCGCGCCCTCGTAAACCTGCGCGTCCGGCCTGCCGCAGAGTTCGCAGATGATCCGGAGGTTGCGGCTTGTGTAGGAAAGCGGCACGTTTCCGGCGACCGCGCAAAGGCCAAGCACCTCGATCTCGCCGGGGCTCGCAAAGGCAAGCATGATTGCCGCGGCATCGTCCTGACCCGGGTCGGTATCGATGATAATCTTCCTGCGCTGCATGAAAACTCCCGTTTTCCGCGGTAGTGGTCCACAACCTTGCATCCTGTCAAGTGCCGCATGATCGGCATGGAGTAGCCGTGACATCAGTCCCGGCGCTCATCCTTGCGGTCGCCGCCGGAACCTCCCATATAACAAGCGAGTTGACGGGCCGCGTGGCGGGTGTCGACAGGGTCGCTTGTTGCAAGGACTGGACTATGAGCCGAATGACGCCGTTTGCGAGCCCCCTGCTTCTGGGCTTCGACGCCATGGAAAAGACCCTCGAACGCCTCGCGAAGTCGAACGACGGTTACCCTCCCTATAATATCGAACGCATCCGCGCTGACGCTTCCGGGGCCCCCGAGCGGCTGCGAATCACGCTGGCTGTCGCCGGCTTTTCCGAAGCCGAGCTTGAGGTGACGACGGAAGAAAACCACCTCGTGATCCGCGGACGGCAGACCGAGCAGGGTGAGCGCGACTATCTTTACCGCGGCATTGCTGCGCGGCAGTTCCAACGTATGTTCGTGCTGGCCGACGGAATGCAGGTTTCCGGCGCCTCGCTCAAGAACGGTTTGCTGTCGGTTGACCTTATCCGCCCCGAGCCGGCACGCATGGTGCGAAAAATTAACATTTCCGTCTCAGAGTAGGTCAATGGCGCTAATGCCGTTGCCCCTCAATGCTGGAGGCTGGAATGCTCCTGAAAGAAGCGAATACGCGTTTGACGCAGTCCGAACTTGCTCATCTGGGCGCTGGAGAGGTCGGGTATATTCGCAAGATGCGGTCAGACGAAGTGTCCCGCTGTTTCCCTGAAGCCCCGGATATCGATCCAAGTCTCGATCTTTGGGCCCTGTTCGGCGCAGATGGTACGCCGATCCTTCTGACAGACAATCGCTCCAGCACCTTCTTCAAGGCTGCTGAAGACGACCTGAAGACCGTCAGCCTGCACTGACCTTTCAGGTTTTCCTGAACGTCAGATAGGCCGAGGAGCGGCCTTCCCGGCGAGCCTTGTTCTCGTATCGTGTACCGGGCCAGCCGGCGAACGGCGTCAGCCAATCCGACGATTGCTCCGCCTGCCATTGAAAACCGCCGTGGTCGCGGCAATGGATCAGCGTCCAGTTGACATAGGTGTCGATGTCGGATGCGAACAGGAACAGGCCGCCCGGCTTCAGCACGCGGTGGAAGCGGCCGAGATTGACCTCAGACACGAACCGCCTTTTCCAATGTTTCCGCTTCGGCCACGGGTCCGGATAGAGCAGGTCGATGCGATCGAGCGACGCATCCGGCAGCCAGTCCAACACCTGCGTGGCGTCGTCGTCATAGACCCGGATGTTCTTGAGCCCCAGCTCGTCCACCCGCGACAGAAGCTTCGCCATGGAATTGACGAAGGGCTCGACGCCGATGAAGCCGGTCCTGGCGCTTTCCTGCGCACGGTGGACCAGGTGCTCGCCGCCGCCGAAACCGATTTCCAGCCGCAGCTCCTCGACCGGTATCGGAAATATCTCTGAAAGCACCGCCGGCGCTGGCGCCTGAAGATCGAGCTTCAGCGCCGGCAGCAATGTCGCAATCCCTTCCGCCTGGCGTTCGCGGAGCTGCTTGCCCTTGCGGCGCCCGAAGAAGGCTTCGGTGCTGCGGCTCGGGTGCTGCGGTTCGGTCATAGGCTGGTCTCTCATGATAAAAGCGGGCGTCTCCGTCAGGAGGCACCCGCTTTACAGTTTTATGGAGCTATCCGTAAAGGCCGATCAGGCGGCCTTGAGGGTCTCTTCCTTCAACGCATCCTTGAGCGGCTTCGCCAGATCGGTCTTCTCCCAGGAGAAAGAACCGTCGCGGCCGGCCTTGCGGCCGAAGTGGCCGTAAGCGGAAGTCTTGGCATAGATCGGCTTGTTGAGGTCGAGATGGCGGCGGATGCCGGTCGGCGACAGGTCCATGACCTTGCGGATGGCGGCTTCCACCTGGTCTTCCGTCACGCCCTTGCCCGTGCCGTGCAGGTCGACATAGATCGACAGCGGCTGGGCGATGCCGATGGCGTAGGAAATCTGGATCGTGCAGCGGTCGGCAATGCCGGCAGCGACGACGTTCTTTGCCAGATAGCGAGCGGCGTAAGCGGCCGAACGGTCGACCTTGGTCGTGTCCTTGCCGGAAAATGCGCCGCCGCCGTGGGGAGCCGCGCCACCGTAGGTGTCGACGATGATCTTGCGGCCGGTCAGGCCCGCGTCACCATCCGGGCCGCCGATCACGAACTTGCCGGTCGGGTTGATGTACCACTTGCAATCCTTGGCGATCGGCAGGTCGCCGAGCGCTTCGCGGATATAGGGTTCGACAACCTGACGGACCTTCTTGGAATCCCAGCTCTCGTCGAGGTGCTGGGTCGACAGCACGATCGAATCGACCGCGGCCGGCTTGCCGTTTTCGTAACGCACGGTCACCTGGCTCTTGGCGTCCGGGCCGAGCTTGCCGGCATCACCCTCGCCCTTCTTGCGGGCGGTTGCGAGCAGCTGCAGGATCTTGTGGGAGTAATAGATCGGCGCCGGCATGAGGTCCGGCGTTTCCTTGCAGGCATAACCGAACATGATGCCCTGGTCGCCGGCACCTTCGTCGCCCTGCTTGTCGGCCGCGCTGTCAACGCCCTGGGCGATATCAGCGGACTGTGAATGCAGCAGCACATCGATCTTGGCCGTCTTCCAGTGGAAGCCTTCCTGCTCGTAACCGATGTCGCGGATCGCCTTGCGGGCGGCGGACTTGAACTTCGAGGGATTGATGACGTCCTTGCCGTCCTTGTCCTTCTTCATCAGGCTCGGCGGCAGGCGGACTTCGCCAGCGATAACCACACGGTTCGTGGTCGCCAGCGTTTCGCAGGCAATGCGCACGGTCCAGGGATCGACGCCGGTCTTAGCCGCCTCGCGGTACACAAGATCTACAATTTCATCGGAGATACGATCACAAACCTTGTCCGGATGGCCCTCGGCAACGGACTCGCTGGTGAACAGATAACTTGCGCGCATTACGGGATTCCCCTCAAAGAAACGAACGCACCTGTGTTAGTGATTTCCATCGACAAACACAAGCGTACAACGACATAAATATATCTTTATGTGTGAAAGCCGGGCATTCCCGCAACACCCGCTGCCTCATCATAAGCAACAAAAAAGCGGCCCGGAGGCCGCTTCTGTGCTGATATCAATAAGTCTTATTCGACCTCGGCATCCGCTGCCAGGGCCTTTACGAGATCTACCACACGCCGGCGAACTTTCGGGTCCGAGATCTTCACGAAAGCCCGGTTCAGCTGCAGGCCCTCGGAGGAGGAGAGGAAATCGACCACGTAGTTGGAGCTCGAGGCTTCCGCCATGCCGCCCTGACCGCCCTGATCGCCCGGCGCATCTTCGAAGAAGAAGGAGACCGGCACGTTGAGAATGCTGGAGATGTTCTGCAGACGGCTCGCGCCGACGCGGTTCGTGCCTTTTTCGTATTTCTGAATCTGCTGGAACGTGATGCCAAGGCTTTCACCCAGCTTTTCCTGGCTCATTCCGAGCATGGTCCGGCGAAGGCGAATCCGGCTTCCGACGTGAATATCGATCGGGTTCGGCTTCTTTTTGTTTTCAATCATAACGATGTCCTGACGACGTTTGTTGTTTAATCCTCACAACCCGGTCTGCGTGTGGAGATACACTTCGCGCGGCTGGTCACAACAGGCTCAACGTTTGAAGCATATGGCGAGACGAAAGGCTGGGACCACTATGCAATTTTAGGGGTTTTTGGTCAATTCGTCCTGAAATTAAAACCAGCGCGCGAGACGACTGCAATCAACAACATCAGCGCAAGAACCAACCAGAAGTGCTGTTCCCGAGCATTCACATCCCAATGCGAGATGGAAACACTTCCCACGGTTGCATCCATCACGCCTTTTTGATTATAGGCCATCCCCCGGATCAGCCTTCCGAAGGGGTCTACAACTGCTGAAATGCCGGTATTTGCCCCGCGAATCAGCGGCAGGCCGTTTTCGACGGCGCGGATTCGAGCCTGTTGGAAGTGCTGGTACGGTCCCGGCGTCGCGCCAAACCAGCCATCATTGGTGACATTCAGAAGCGCGCTCACCCGCTCCACGTCCGGCCCGATCTCGTCCGGGAAGATCGCCTCGTAACAGATCAGCGGATAGAAGGCCCTGCCCCCCGGCAGGGTCAGCATGGCCCGCACGGGCGCCGCACTGAACCCACCCGGCATGGCGATGGCATCGGGAATGCCAAGGTTGCGCAGCAGATCCTCGTAGGGGACATATTCCCCGAACGGGACGAGATGCAGCTTGTCGGATGCCGAAACGATCTGGCCCTCGCTGTCGATCACATAGATCGAATTATAGAAGCGCGGCGCGAAACCTGCTCCGGCATCTTCCGACCGCACGGCGCCGGTGATGAGGACCTGGCCATCCTGCAGCACCTCGGCGATGCGGGTCAGCGCATCCGGGTTCTGGGTCAGAATGAAAGGCACGGAAGTTTCCGGCCAGACGATGATGTCCGGCCGCTTGCCGCCGTTTTCCGGCGGCAAGGACGACAGCGCCAGGTGTTCCTCGAAGATCGCTGCCCGTTCGGCATCGTCCAGTTTTCGCGCCTGGTCGATCACCGGCTGAACGATCCGGACGACCGGCTGACTGTCGGCAGCCGGCGCCGGCGCGGCGTCGGCGATGTGCAGACGGTAGGCGCCATAGCCCAGATGAGCGGCGAACAGTAGCCCGGCGAGCGTCAGCCCGGCCCCCATGCCCTTCCGGGTGCCGATCAGGGCCGGTGCCGAAAATACGAAGACGGCGAGAACCGTCACGCCAAAGATGCCGAGCACGGCTGCAGACTGCATCATCAGCGGTATGGGCATCGCGCCATATCCGACCGCATTCCAGGGGAAGCCGGTGGCGACGAAGCCGCGCAGCCATTCGGCAAGACCAAAGCCGAAAGCCAGCGAAGCGATCCGCCCGAACCCATCCGACCAGAAGATGCGGGCAACCGCCGCAGCAAGACCGTAGAAGAGAGCGAGATAGGCAGGCAGGCCGAGAACCGCGAACGGCAGCGCCCAGGCAAACTCATCGGCTTCCACCAGAAGCGCGTTGCCGAGCCACCAGAGGCCGGCGACGAAATAGCCGAAACCGAAGACCCAGCCGATCCAGAAGGCCGAACGAAACCGGGCGAACCGTCCACCATCCGGATTGCCGGTGGAACCATCCATCAGCCAGACGAGCAGCGTGAAGGAGATGAAAAGCGCCGCGAAGAAGTCGAAGGGCGGCAGGGCGAGCGCCCCGACCGCTCCCGCGAGAAAAGCGACGACGACGCGCGGGAAGCCCCAGAGAAGCATGATCCTGCCCGCCAGCCGCTCCATCTATGTTCCCTTCCGCCCCCGAATCAGCGGCTGCAGTCTTTCAAAAAATGGCGGGCTTGTCGTGAGGTCAAAGAGGCGCGGACACTTCAGGGATCATTCAGGCCTGGTGATTGCGCCGGTCGGCGTCCTGAGCGGGTGGTGCCGGCAGCAGGACAGTCGTCGGCGTCTGATCGGTGAGCAACATTTCGCCCTCCCCTTTCTGGCGGCGGCGCGCCAGCGTCCGCTTGCGCAGAATCCGGACACGCTTGATGCGGCGAGGATCGGCCTCCAGGATCTGGAATTCGAAGCCGGGCACCGCCTGCACCACTTCGCCGCGCACGGGGATACGGCCAAGCGCGGAGAAGATCAGCCCGCCCAGCGTATCGACATCGTCGAGGCGGTCGCGAATGTCGAAATCGGAACCGATCGCCTTGGCGATCTCCTCGAGTTCGATACGCGCATCGGCAACGAAGACATCCTCGCTGGTGCGCGAGAACATGACCTCTTCGTTGTCGTGCTCGTCCTCGACATCGCCGATCACCATTTCGACGATATCCTCATGGGTGACGAGACCGTCGGTGCCACCATATTCGTCGATGACGAGCGCGAGTTGGGTACGGGCGGCCTGCATGCTCTGCATGAGGTCGGAGGCGAGCATCGAAGGCGGCACGAACAGGATCTTGCGGATCAGCCCGGCTTCGGCGACCGTCTGTTCCAGGTCGACGCGGCCGAGATCGAAGGCAGGCCGCGGGGTGCGCACGGTCTTTTCCGCCTTTTCCGGCTTGTCAGTGGCAAGCGGCATCGGCTGGGCGGGTGCGGCGCGCGCGCTGGTGCGGCGTTTGTTGCGAGCCTGCTTGGCGAGATAGGAGAGGAGGTCGCGGATATGGACCATGCCGCGCGGATCATCCAGCGTATCGTTATAGACCGGCATGCGCGAGCGGCCGGTTTCCTCGAAATGGATCATCAGCTCGCCGATGGTCATGGCCATATCGACCGCCTCGATATCGGCACGCGGCACCATGATGTCTTCGACGCGGATCTCACGGAACCGGAGAATGTTGTGCAGCATCGCCCGCTCCTCGGGCGAAAAGGCATTGCTGATATTGGTGTCGGTCATCAGCGCGTCGGCGAGGTCCTCGCGGAGCTTTTCGCCCTGCGACGGCCTGAGCAGCCTGACGGCGCGCGACCAGAAAGAGCTTTGGTGTTTTTGGGCTTCCGCTCGAGACGGACTACTGCCCTCTTCCGAGGAACTCGAGTCGGCGTCCTTGCCCTCACGGGTCGGGTTTGTCGAAAAGTCGTTCATTGGTCCAGACTATACTATCGGGTCTTGCCCCGCATAGGGGTCAGATAGGCCAAGGGTGGCCAAAATGCGAATCTCCAACGCTTCCATTCGTTCCGCTTCGTCCGTTTGCATATGGTCGTAGCCGAACAGATGCAGGAAACCGTGGACGAGCAGATGGGTCAGATGATCCTCGAAACTCTTGTCGAGATCAACCGCTTCCCGCTCAACCGTCTCGCGGGCGATGACGATATCGCCGAGCATCGGGCCGGGCATCTTGCCCGGTTCGAGCGGAAAAGCCGGAAAAGACAGCACGTTGGTCGGCTTGTCCTTGCCGCGCCATTCGGCATTGATTTCCTTGATCGCCGCGTCGTCGGTAAAGACCAACGACAATTCCGGGGCGATTTCCGGGAATGGTTGTTTTTCCCGGTCCACCAGGAATTCGGCCGCCGCGCCAAGCGTTTTTTCGCTCAGGGCCAAAAGGGCCGGCTCTTCGGGCCAGCCCTCGTCTTCAATGCTGATCTGTATGTCGAGTTGGGGCATAAGGTTTGGAGCCGACCGTTACCGGTCGACTTCCTCGCTCTCCTCGTGGACGGCATATTGCGCATCATAGGCCCTGACGATGCGGCCGACCAGCGGATGGCGGACCACGTCGGTATCCTTGAAGCGGATCACCGAAATGCCTTCGACGCCCTTCAGGATCTGCAGCGCTTCCACGAGGCCGGACTTCACGCCGCGCGGAAGGTCGACCTGGCTCGGGTCACCGGTGATGATCATCCGGGCATTTTCGCCGAGACGCGTCAGGAACATCTTCATCTGCATCGACGTGGTGTTCTGCGCCTCGTCGAGGATGACGGCAGCGTTTGCGAGCGTGCGACCGCGCATGAATGCGAGTGGCGCAATTTCGATGACGCCGGCGGTGATCGCCCGCTCCACCTTGTCGCCGGGCATCATGTCATAAAGCGCATCATAGAGCGGCCGCAGATAGGGATCGACCTTCTCCTTCATGTCACCGGGGAGAAAGCCCAGGCGCTCACCGGCTTCGACGGCCGGGCGCGAGAGGATGATGCGATCGACGGCGCCGCGTTCCAAAAGCTGGGCCGCGTGCGCCACGGCAAGGTAGGTCTTGCCGGTACCAGCCGGGCCGACACCGAAAACGAGTTCCGACCGTTCCAGCGCCCGCATATAGGCGTCCTGGGTCGGAGTGCGCGCGACGACCGTCTTCTTCTTGGTTGAAATCTGGCTCATGGAGAGCTTGGCTTTTTTCTCCAGCGTCGGCAGCTGCAGTTGGTCGTCCGCCGCTTGCGCCATGCGGATCGCGCCGTCGACATCGGAGGTCTCGACCGACCCGCCCTTCTGGACACGCTCATAGAGGAAATCCAGCGCCCGGCGCGCCTGGTTTGTCGCGGTCAGATCGCCGGAGATGGCCACCGAGTTGCCGCGTGCCCTGGCATCGATATGGAGCCGCTCTTCGAGAAGTTTGAGATTCTGATCGAACTGACCGAAAAGCTCGCTGGCGAACCTATTGTTCTCGAACGTCAGGACAAAGTGATTGGCGTCGGTAGCGGCGGTGCGGGGTTGGCGCGCGGATGAAGAAACCAATTCACGTCCGTTCAAGTAGGCAAGCTCCTCGATGTTAACTCAGGCGCCTATTAAACTCTCTGCCGGTTCGGCAAACAAGCTGTTCGGGCCGGTTCCGCTGATTCGTACCTGGATAATGTCACCGATTTGCGATGTTTTTGCATCAACATTCACAGATTGAAGCCAGGGAGAACGTCCGATTACCTGTCCTGGCATGCGACCGGGCTTTTCCAGCAACAGATCGATGACCTTTCCGACGCAGGATTTGGCGAACCCGGCCTGCTGTTTCAAGAGCAGGGCCTGCAATCTTTCGAGCCGATCCGCCTTCACCTCTTCCGGCACCTGATCGCCGAGGTCGGCGCCGGGCGTGCCGGGGCGGGTCGAATATTTGAAGGAATAGGCCTGGGCGTAGTTCACGTCCTCGACGAGGCGAAGCGTGTCTTCGAAGTCCTTGTCCGTCTCGCCGGGGAACCCGACGATGAAATCTCCGGCGATGGCGATATCCGGCCGGGCATCGCGGATGCGCTCGATCAGGCGCAGATATTCGGCGCCCGTATGGCGACGGTTCATGGCTTTCAGAATGCGGTCCGAACCGGCCTGAACCGGCAGATGCAGATAGGGCATCAGGGTGCGCAGGTTGCGATGCGCTTCGATCAGGCGATCATCCATGTCGCGCGGATGGCTGGTCGTATAGCGCAGACGCGCGAGGCCGGGGATTTCCGCCAGGCGATAAAGAAGGTCGCCCAAGCTCCATTCGCCGCCTTTCGGGCCTTCCGCACGCCAGGCGTTGACGTTCTGGCCGAGCAGCGTGATTTCGCGAACGCCGCCATCGACCAGCCGCCATGCTTCGTCGACGATCTGCTGTACGGGTCGGGAGACTTCCGAACCGCGGGTATAGGGAACCACGCAGAAGGTGCAGAACTTGTCGCAGCCTTCCTGAACAGTGAGAAAGGCCGTGACGCCGCGGGCGCGGATTTTCGCCTTCTCGGTTGCCGGCAGGTGCTCGAACTTGTCCTCGACGGCGTATTCGGTATCGACGACAGGCTTTCCGCCGCGGGCGCGCCTCAGCGCTTCCGGCAGACGATGATAGGTCTGCGGGCCGATCACGACGTCGACGGCCGGCGCACGGCGGATGATTTCCTCGCCTTCCGCCTGGGCGACACAGCCGGCGACGCCGATCATCAGCTCCCGGCCTTCGGCAGCGCGTGCCTTCTTCATGTCGCGAAGACGCCCAAGCGCAGAATACACCTTGTCTGCCGCCTTCTCGCGGATGTGACAGGTGTTGAGGAGGATTAGGTCGGCCTCGCTCATCTCTTCGGTCGGCACGTAACCTTCCCCGGCCAGCGCATCGCTCATGCGGCCTGAATCATAGACATTCATCTGGCAGCCGTAGGTCTTGATGAAGACCTTGCGGGAATTCGAGCGCTGGACCGGCTCGTCAGCGGCCGCGGAAAGGGAGACATGTTCGTTCATGGCTGCTCCATACCGCAAGAAGACCCGGAAATGAAGCGTTTCCTAAAGGGTGTCGTAGTCACGACCCCGCAGATGGCGGATCAGCATGCGGCGAAGCCGGCTCGTCACGGCCATGCTCAGATGCTTGCGGTTATCGCCGGCGCGGAAATCGACCGTTTCCCCGAAGGCGACGTCCACGTCGAGCGCCCCTTCCTTCAGGACACCGAGCAGATGCGGCATGAGTTCGATATCGCCCGGCCAGGCGGCGATCGGCCGATGATAACGGCCCATGGCCATGCCATGGATGCGGGTATAGGCGATCGCCACCGGTTGGACATGCACGACGCCTTCCGGCGTGCGCTGCACCGCGGCAGCAGCAGCGCCGAACAATGACGACTTGACCTCCAGAAGCCGGTTGCCGTCGGAGGTGGTGCCCTCGGGAAAAAGCACGACGATCTCGCCGGCCGCCATGCGCTCGGCGATCTCGTTCACCTGATCGCCGGTGCGGCGCTTCTGCTCGCGGGCGACGAAGATGCTCTTCTGCAGCTTGGCGAGCGTGCCGAAGACCGGCCACTCCGACACTTGCATCTTGGCAATGAAGACCACGTCGGCGATTGCGCCGAGCACGAGAATATCCTTCCACGACGCATGATTACAGGCAAGCATCAGCGGCCGGCGACGCTCCAATGTGCCGTGAACATGAATACGGATGCCGAGCAGGAAACAGGCGGTCTTATGCCAATAGCGCGGGATATAGCGGCGGATCTTGAGATCGAGGGCGAGGCCAAGGAGCTGAAACGGCCACAAAATCAGCGTAACTGCGAGAAGAACGACAAAAACGAAGCCGATCCGCGCCCAGGTAATCACTTATCGTCCTTGTCCAGCGGGATGCCGTAGAGCTCCAGCCGGTGACCGACGAGACGGAACCCGTGTTCCCGGGCGATGCGTTCCTGCAGCGCCTCGATTTCCGCCGAGCGGAACTCGATGACGTTGCCGGTATTGAGATCGATCATATGGTCGTGGTGTTCCTCAGGCACGGTCTCGTAACGCGAGCGGCCGTCGCGGAAATCGTGACGCTCGATGATCCCCTCGTCCTCGAAGAGTTTCACGGTGCGGTAGACCGTCGAAATCGAGATGCGCGAATCGACCTTCGAGGACCGGCGATAAAGTTCCTCGACATCCGGATGGTCAACGGACTCCTGCAGGATACGCGCGATCACGCGGCGTTGATCCGTCATTCGCATGCCTTTCTCGGCACACAGCTCCTCCAGGGTCTTGGAAAGGTCTGTCATGTCGTTTTGGCCTTCGAAACGTTCCCGTAGAAGTTAACGGACTAGCGAAGAACTCGGCTCATGACAAGCGCCGTGGATCGCGTCCCGTCCGGCCCCGCATAATAGGCGGGTCGCTCGCCCACTTTCTGGAAACCGAGCTTGCGGTAAAGCTCGACAGCAGGGCGATTCGCCGCCTCCACTTCCAGGAACATGCTCTCTCCGCCGCGCGCCGCCGCCTCTCGCAGGGCGGCCTGCATCAGACGCCAGCCAAGCCCCACCCGGCCGAATTTCTCGTTGACGGCGACTGTCAGGATCTCCGCCTCGCCGGCTGCTTCCCGCGACAGAACAAAACCACCGAGCGGCTTGGAGAAAAACGCATTGGTCTGACGGGCGATAAAACCGAAGACATTTTGCTGCAGGAGCAGGTTCTGGAATTCCCCGTCACTCCACTGGCGTGGAAATCGCTGGCCATGCAGTTCGGAGATCTCCAGGCAATCGCTCGCCTCCATCGGCACGACTTCGAAATACGGCTTCCAGGTCAGGTAATCGTCGAGCATCGGCGCAGTCTGTACATTCACGAACGGGCAAGGGCAAAACCGGTCTGCGGTTTCGCATCTGGTCCACGAAGATACAATGGTTTGGGACGTTGCGCATCCACAGGTTTTTCGGCGGCTATGCGCGCGACAACGGTGATATCGAAGCGGTCCCGGCCGTCATAATCGGCCGCTCCCTTACCAAGGGAGTGATCGACCCAGGAGCCGGTCGCTGCCGCCGAAAGAGATTTGGCCAGTTCCGAAGCGTCCTCCGGCGAAAGCGCGGCGGGTTGGCTCAACGCCTCGCCCGCAGCGGAAAATGCCTGTGTGTAGACTTCGTTGCGCTTGGCATCCATGGCGACCACGACCGGATGGCCTGGATGTTCGCCAAGGAATTTGACCGCAAGAGCCTCAAGCGTGGTCACTCCGACCGATTCGACACCAAGGGCCAGCGCCAAACCACGGGCGGCCGCAACGCCGACGCGAATGCCGGTGAACGAGCCGGGGCCGATGACGACCGCCACACGCTCGACTGACTTGAGAGGAAGGTTGGCGACGGCGAGCGCTTCATCGATGACCGCCATCAGCCTTTCGGCATGGCCCTTGCCGATCGTCTCGGTCACTTCAGACAGCACTTTGCCCGCGGCGCTGTCATAGAGCGCTGCGGAGCAATCCACCCCGGCGGTATCGATGGCGAGAACAATCATTCAACGGTGCCGGCGGGCTCAGAGAGCTTCGACCGCCTGCACTTCCGGAACGAAATGCTTGAGCAGGTTCTGTACGCCGTGCTTCAGCGTCGCAGTGGAGGACGGGCAGCCGGAGCATGCGCCCTTCATGTTGAGGTAGACCGTGCCGTCGCGGAAACCCTTGAAGGTAATGTCGCCGCCATCCTGGGCGACGGCCGGGCGGACGCGGGTCTCGAGCAGTTCCTTGATCGTCGCGACGATCGTTTCGTCGTCCTCATCGAAGAACTCGCCTTCGACGTCGGATGCTTCCGCAAGCGTGGACGTACCGCCCATGACCGGCGCACCGGACATGAAGTGCTCCATGATCGAGCCGAGGATCGCCGGCTTGAGGTGCTGCCATTCGGCGCTTTCCTTGGTCACCGTGATAAAGTCGTAGCCAAAATAGACGCCGGTGACGCCGGAGATGCCAAACAGACGCTCGGCCAGCGGGGATGCTTCCGCCTCGCCGGCATTGCGGAAATCGGCGGTGCCTTTATCCATGACGACTTTGCCAGGCAGGAACTTCAGGGTCGCCGGGTTGGGGGTGGCTTCCGTCTGAATGAACATCTCGTCTCTCCTGGGGCACGGCGCCCCTCGCAAATTTAGAACTCTTCAAAAGAAGATAAGCCGTATCAGCTTTTCGTTCAAGTGCTCCTTTGCCTGCGCAAGATCAAGTCCGCAATCAGGCCAGCGCGTCGATTTCGTCGGCCGTCAGCGTGTCGGGCAGCACGGTGACGGGAATCGGGAAGGCTGCAACGGCGGACACCAGGGGTCCCGGCCCTTCCTTGGTGGAGCCGGCCGCCAGGACGAGGACGGCGATATCGCGGTCCTCGTCGACCAGCTGGATGATCTGTTCGCTGGCGTTGCCTTCGCGGATGACGATTTCCGGATCGATGCCGATCGTCTCGCGCACCTTCTGGGCGGCCTTGGCCATCACTGCATCCGCTTCTTCGCGGGCCTCGGCACGCATGATCTGCTCGACGCCCAGCCACTGCTGGAAATCGCCCTCGGGGATAACGAACAGCAGGACGAGACCGCCGTTGGAGTTCTTGGCGCGGCGCCCGGCGTAATGGACCGCCTTTTCACATTCCGGCGTGCCGTCGATGACCGCCATGAACTTGCGCCGGTGCCCTTCAAGCCGCGATAGCCGTTTCGATACCATGCCGCCCCTCCTTCGCATGTAGACGACCCAAGTAGTCGTGATGCGGAACTTATACCAACCGAAGAAAATGAAAACCCGCCACGAATGTCGTGACGGGTATGCAATCTTTGCGTGACTTGAAAGGCGCCGATAATCTCAGCGCAGGAAACCGACGATGTCGAAGACATCTCCCATGACCTTCTCGGCGCGGGCGCGGGCGCGCTCGCCGCCATCCTTGAGGATCGCATCAATATGGGTCGTGTCGTCCATGAGGCGGCGCATTTCCGACGTGATCGGCGCGAGCACGTGAACGGCGAGGTCGGCGAGAGCAGGCTTGAAGACCGAGAACTGCTGGCCGCCATACTCGGCGAGAACGTCGGCCTTGGTCCTGTCGGCAAGGGCTGCATAGATGCCAACCAGATTGTCGGCTTCCGGGCGACCCTTCAGACCTTCGAGTTCGCTCGGCAAGCCCTCCGGATCGGTCTTGGCCTTGCGGATCTTCTTGGCGATCTCTTCCGGCTCGTCCATCAGGTTGATGCGCGACAGGTCCGACGGGTCGGATTTCGACATCTTCTTGGTGCCGTCACGCAGTGACATGACGCGCGGCGCCGGCCCCTCGATCAGCGGCTCGACCAAAGGGAAGAAACCATGGATCGGCTCCTCGCCGACGACCATGTCGACGCCGGTGCCGGCGGCGCGGATCTTCTCCTGGAAGTCGATGTTGAACTTCTGGGCGATATCGCGGGCAAGCTCCAGATGCTGCTTCTGGTCGTCGCCGACCGGCACGTGGGTGGCCCGGTAGACGAGAATGTCGGCGGCCATCAGGCTCGGATAGGCGAGCAGGCCGAGCGAGGCGTTCTCGCGATCCTTGCCGGCCTTGTCCTTGAACTGGGTCATGCGGTTCATCCAGCCGATGCGGGCGACGCAATTGAAGACCCAGGCGAGCTCCGCATGCTGCGGCACGGCCGACTGGTTGAAGACGATATGTTTCTTCGGATCGATGCCCGAAGCAATGAAGGCGGCCGCGATCGAGCGGATCTGTCCCCGCAGGTCGTCATGGACCAGCTGGGCGGTGATCGCGTGCAGATCGACGACGCAATAGATGCAGTCGTTGTTTTCCTGCAGCGCCACGAACTTGCGGATCGCGCCGAGGTAGTTGCCGAGGTGGAGATTGCCGGTCGGCTGGACGCCGGAAAAGACAAGCGGCTTGAAGGTATTCATATCGTCCTCAATAGGCTGGTGGAGGGCCCCAGACCCGAAGGGTCATGTTGCTAACGCGCGGGCTTATGCACGGCGAAGCGCAGGGGATCAAGAGCATCAGCGTGCCGCGTGTTCAATCAGATCCCAGGTGTTGCCGTAGGGATCGGCAAACACCGCCACCGACCCGTAAATCTCATGCCGCGGCTCCTCGAGGAAACGGACGCCCATGGCGGTCATGGCGGAGTGATCGCGGGCGAAATCATCCGTCTTGAGGAAAAACCCGACGCGGCCGCCGGTCTGGTTGCCGATCGCCGCCTTCTGCGTGTCGGTGGCAGCTTCTGCCAGCAGCAGCGCCGCGCCCTCGCCGCCCTTCGGCTTCACCACGAGCCAGCGTTTACCTTCCGGCTGGACGCTGTCCTCCAGGCAATCGAAGCCGAGCACGCCGCAATAGAAATCCTTTGCCCGGTCGTAGTCGTCGACGATCAGGGCCACGAGAAACAGCGATTGGATTGGCATGCAAAACTCCGGAGCAGATTGACTTTCGCCCGCCAGGAATGGCGGTCCGGCGGAGGGTGAAAAGCCGGTTCAGGGCGCGTCCCTAAACACTATAGCGACAAAAGAACCACCACCATAACCATTCGAGGTAGGACCGGGAAACGACTACCTCTTTGGCAGCATCTCGCCTACGTCAATACGCCTAAAGGCAAAATTTTTCCTCCATCCTCTCCGAATAGATTAACAGACGTTAGCCTTTTAGGCAGCCACAATCCCATTTCTGAGCAAAAGCCTCCTTATTCGCGCCCCTTTTGGAAAGGAAATACCCAGGCGCACCACGGTTAACCGGTCATCAACGACACGGTCTGTTCTCGGGGGATATCCCATGCGCATCATATTTCGCGTCGCGCTTTCCTGCCTATTGGCGCTAGGCCTGAATGTCACCGCAGAAGCTGGCGAAAGCCAAAAGCGAAGAAGCACTTCCTTCAAGCACGATTATTCAGCCTTCTTCACCGTGCAGCGGATCAGCGTGCGAACGAGCTGCTTCCCGGAAAAGCTGGGGGCTATCCTTGCGCATATTGCGCGCGAGACCGGGCGCAAGCCGATGGTCACGTCGGGCCACCGGCCGCATTCGGGCAGATCGCAGCACAGTCATTGTTATGCGGCCGACATCCGGGTACCGGGCGTGTCGGAACGAGCAATCCTCGCCGCCGCGGCGAGCGCACCCGGCATCGGCGGCATCGGCCGCTATTGCAACGGCATCGTACATGTGGATGTCGGGCCGAAACGCCGCTGGGCCTATTGCGGGCGGCGCAAGCGGGGTTAGGTCTTTGGCTTCCGCTTGACGTTCCGGCGTATCATGCCGATGTCGGCGCCGCCGATCAGGAAGGCGCAGGCGAAATAGACAACCATCGCCAGGACGAGCAGGCAGGCGAGCGCCGCGACCTGATGGATCAGCAGGGCATCCGGGATCAGCCATGGGCTGGCATAACGGAGCGCATAGATCAGCGTTGCGGACATGATGGCCGTCGAGACGAGCAGCAGGGCAGTTCGCCTTGCGAGTGCCCATTCCCATGTGAGGTGACCGCGCCAGACGAGCGTCGTGAACAGGAGAACGGTATTGGTCCAGCCGGCCGCGGCCTCGGCCGTCGCAATGCCGCGCTCGGCGATCAGCGGGAAAAGTGAAATCGCCAAGCCGGAATTGATGACCACCGAGAGCATGGTGAAACGCATCGGCGTCCTGGTGTCCTCGCGGGCATAAAAGCCGGGCTGCAGCGCCTTGATCAGCACGAAGCCCGGCAGGCCGATGCCATAGATGGCGAGGATCGAGGCGACGACCGAGGTGTTTTCGGCGGAGAAGGCGCCTCGCTCGTAGAGCACGCGGATGATCGCGTCCGACAGGATCCAAAGCCCGGCTGCGGCCGGAAGCGTCAGGAACAGCACAAATTCGATAGAGCGGTTCTGGGTATTGGCGGCTTCCTTGAGATGCCCGCCCTTCAGGGCACGAGCAAGTTCCGGCAGGAGCACGACGCCGACGGCGACGCCGACCACGCCGAGCGGAAGCTGGTAGATACGGTCGGCATATTGAAGGGCGGCGATCGCGCCTTCCTTGCCGGAGGCGATCGCCTGGCCGATGATCTGGTTGATCTGGGTGATGCCGCCGGTGACGGCCGCCGGCACCGCGAGCACCAGCAGGCGCTTGACGTTCGGCGTCATCCTGGGGCGGCGGAAGCCGATATTGATGCCGGCATGGCGCACGCCGGCATAAACGACGGCAAGCTGCAGGATGCCGGCCGCCAGCACGCTCCAGGAGAGATACCAGGCGATGGTCAGCGGATCGGCATTAATCCAGAGGCCGTAGAGCAGCGCCCCGATCATCACCACGTTCAGGAAGACCGGGGCAATGGCGGCGGCGAAGAAGTGATGCAGCGAATTGAGCATGCCGCTCATCATCGCCGTCAGCGACATGCACATCAGATAGGGGAACATCACTGCCGCCAGGCGGATGGTGATGGAGGTCTTTTCGGGATCGTCGGCGAAGCCCGGCGCGATGATCCATTCCACCAGCCACGGCATCATCAGTTCCATGACGATGGTGATGATCATCAGCGCCGAGAAGAGAACGCCGAAAACCTCTTCCGAAAAGCGCTTGGCGCCCTCGACGCCGTTCGCCTCGATCTCCTTCGAAAACAGCGGCACGAAGGCCGCATTGAAGGCGCCCTCGGCAAATAGCCTGCGGAAGAGGTTCGGGAAGCGGAACGCAGCATAAAAGACGTCTGCCATCGGGCCGGTGCCGAGCGCCGCCGCCATGAAGGTCTCGCGCGCAAAACCGAAAATCCGGCTGCCGAGGGTCGCGCCGCCGACTGTCGCGAATTTCTTGACGAGGCTCATCGGGCGGAGCTCACATGCTTGCCTTCGACTTGCGCGGCTGCGGCGCCTGGTCCGGATTGGGGGCCGGCGCGATCATGCCCATCGGCATGCCGCTTCTGAGTTCGTCCTCCTGCTCGGACATCACAGCCTTCAGCCGTGCGGCGATATTGCCCTGGCGGTTCTCGTTCACGACCTTCTGGCCGACGAGATCGGTGACATAGAAGGTATCGATGACCTTTTCCCCGAAGGTGGTGATGCGCGCCGAATGAATGTCGAGCGACAGATCGGCGAGCACGGCGGTGATATCCGCGAGCAGGCCGGTGCGGTCGAGGCATTCCACCTCGATGACCGTGAACTTGTTCGACAGGCCGTTCGAGAGGATGACCGACGGCGGAATGGTGAAGGTCTTGTTGCGCTTGCGCGACTTGGCGCGCGTCGCGATGACTTCCGGCAGGCGCTTCTTGCCCGACAGCACGTCCTCGATCATCCGGCTGATCGTGCCGGCGCGGCGCAATTCGTCCTCGTCCACCGGGAATTCCCGGTTGACCAGAATGGTGTCGAGCGCCCGTCCGTCCGAGGTCGTAAAAATCTGCGCGTCGGCAATATTGGCGCCCGCCGCAGCGCAGGCGCCGGCGATGATCGACAGCAGGCGCGGATGGTCCGGCGCCAGGACCGTGATCTCGGTGATGGCGTGGAAACTGTCGGTCCTCACCATGGTGGCGAGCGCCTGGCCTGCCTTGTCCGTATCGCGAAGGAATTTCGTATGACGGACCTGGTCGTCCAGCGAGACCGACAGGAGGTAGGGCTGGTAGTGCAGTTTGGAATAAGTGCGGCGGTCCTTGGCGCTCCAGTCGGCCAATGCCTTGACGAGTTCCTCCTCGGCGAGCTTGGCCCGTTCCTTGCGCGATACCTCGGAGAAGCCGCCCGAGAGCAGCAGCTCGGTCTCGTAATAGAGCGTGCGCAGGAGCTGGCCTTTCCAGCCGTTCCAGACACCCGGGCCGACGGCGCGGATATCGCAGATGGTCAGGATCAGGAGCAGCTTCAGCCGGTCCATCGACTGCACCTTCTCGGCGAAGTCGGTGATCGTCTTGCGGTCGTGCAGGTCGCGGGTCTGGGCCGTCATCGACATCAGGAGATGCACTTCGATCAGCCAGACGACGAGTTCGGTCTGCTTGGCATTGAGGCCGAGACGCGGGCAAAGCTTGCGCGCGATGCGGGCGCCGGCGATCGAGTGATCCTCCTGGCGGCCTTTGGCGACGTCGTGCAGGAGCACGGCGACATAAAGCGCCTCGCGCTCTTCGACACTCGGCATTACCTTGTTGGCAAGCGGATGGATGTCGGCGGCCTTGCCCCTATCGACTTCCGACAGCGCCTCGACCGAGCGGATCAGATGCTCGTCGACCGTATAGTGATGATACATGTTGAACTGCATCATCGCGACGACCTTGCCGAACTCCGGAATGAAGCGGCCGAGCACGCCCGCCTCGTTCATCCGGCGCAGCATCAGCGCCGGATCACGCCGCGAGGTCAGCATCGAGAGGAACAGCCGGTTGGCCTCCTCGTTTTCGCGCACATCGTTGTCGATCAGCGAGAGCGAGCGGGTCATGCGCTTCAGCGCGTCGGGATGAAGCTCCAGCCCGTTGATATCGGCCACATGGAAAAAGCGGATGATATTGACCGGATCCCGCTTGAAGACGTTCGGGTCGGCAAGCGTGATGCGGCCGCGGTCCACGACGAATTCAACAGTGCCGGGGATCTTGTTGAGACGTTTGGTGAAGCGCGAGATGACGCGGTTGGTGAGGCCGGGGGCCGCCTTCGCCTGCTGCTCCTCCAGCGCGGCGCAGAGAATGCGGGTCAGGTCGCCGACATTCTTCGAGACGAGGAAATAGTGCTTCATGAAGCGTTCGACGGCGGAGAGGCCGGGACGCGAATGGTAACCGAGGCTTTCGGCGATCTCGCGCTGGATGTCGAAGGAGAGACGCTCCTCCGCCTTGCCGGTCAGGAAATGCATCTGACAGCGCACCGCCCAGAGGAAGTCGTCTGCCTTTTCGAACGAGCGCGCCTCCTCGCGGGAGAGAACGCCGAGCTTCACCAGTTCGGTCGTCTCGCGAACCCGGTAGTAATATTTGGCGATCCAGAAGAGCGTATGGAGGTCGCGTAGGCCGCCCTTGCCTTCCTTGACGTTCGGCTCGACCAGATAGCGCGTATCGCCGGCCTTCTCGTGGCGATTGTCGCGTTCGGCAAGCTTGGCGGCGATGAATTCCGGGCCGGTGTCGGCAACGATTTCGTTGTCGAAACGGCTCTCGAGGTCGTTCACCAGCGCCTCGCGGCCGCAGATGTAGCGGCTTTCGAGAATGGCGGTGCGGATCGTCATGTCCGTCTTGGACAGCCGGATGCATTCTTCAACGGTGCGGGTGGCATGGCCGACCTTGAAGCCCATGTCCCACAGAACATAGAGCAGGAACTCGACGGCCTTGCGCATGGTTTCGGTATTTCGGGGAGGCAGCAGGAACAGGAGATCGATGTCCGAACCGGGCGCCAGCGTATCGCGGCCGTAACCGCCGACGGCCGCCACGGCGATATCCGTACCCTCGGTATAGAGACCTTCGGCAATCGTCTCGTAGAGGACGCGGATCAGCTGGTCCTGGAGCCAGGAGATGCGGCGGGCGCAATTCAGCCCGCTGCCGTCCTTGGAGAGAAGCTGGCGGGCCTTTTCGCGGCCCTCGACGCTTGCCCGGCGAAGCAGCGGCAGAAGCGCCGCGCGCAATTCGAGCTGGGGGCGGTCCTTGTCTTTGACGATCGCCTGGCAATCGGCCCGAAGACGGGCCACGTCGAGAAGTTCAGAAAAATCGATGTCGTGTCTGGCCATGTTATCCTGCCGGTGCCCGGCCTGCGGAGGGAGGCTATAATCTTTTTGAGGCACCTTGACCAACGATTATCATCATCGGACGTTTCAAAGTTGTTGCTTCCTGCGTCGAAGTTCAAGCCGGTGTTTTTCTGGCACCGGCGCCTTGCGCAGCCCTTGCCTCGGCTCTCCACTGCTTGGGGTTCGTCCCAGTCACCCGGCGGAATTCACGATTGAAGTTCGATTTCGTTGAAAAACCGACGTCGAGCATGATCTGGGTCACTGTCCGCTCGGTTTCCCGCAGAAGGCGGCAGGCTTCGGCGATGCGGCGGTCGTTGACGAATTGCGAGACATTCAGCCCCGTCACGCGATTGATGGCGGCAGAGACCTCGCGGGCCGGAAGCCTCGCCTTGCGGGCAAGCTTGGCAAGGCTCAGGTCTTCGCTCCTGTAAAGCTCCCCCTCCTCCAGGGCCGCCTCGATGCGGGATAGCGCGACCCTGTCTTCTTCGGTCGGCTTGATTGCGAAGGAGGCGGGAAGCGGTTTGGCTGGAGAGAAATCAGGTGAAAAATAGTAGGCGATCACGGCAGCGATCGCCGCCAGGTTCATGATCGCGACCGCCAACGGCACATCACGGGGGCCATAGATATCGGTGTAGACCGCCAGTGCGGCGTCGCTGACGGCGAAGAACAGCATCATGCCCGCGGTCAACCGGGCGGCGCGCAGCGCCGGTCTCATGCGCGGAAGCGACGCTTCCGCCATCACGTCCGCGCCCCCTGAGAGCGTCAGGCGCCAAAGCGCGATGCCATAGCCGAAGAAGATCACCAGCAACAATGGATCGACGAGAGCACGCAGGAAACCGACAGCTATGGCGGCGGCCAGGGGTGGCAGGACATGCAGCCAGGGCTTTTCCAAGCGTTCGTCCATCAACGCTCGGAAGGCCAGGAAGGCAAGCGGCGGCATGATCGCCGCGGTGATGGGCTGGATCGGTGCGAGCGCTTTGATGCCGTAGCCAAAATGCAGGCCGACGATCACGCCTTGCAGGGCATAGAGAATAAGGAAAGCGAAGAAGTAACGACGCGAGCCCGGCGTTTCGACGCCCTTCAGACTGCGGTAGAGCGTCAGCGCGAAGACAAGGCCGGCAAGAAAGGGCAAGGGAACGGACAGCACGTGGAGCCTTGGTAAAAGCGGCCTGAATCATGATCTCGAAGGCCTTTACCACATCCGAGGTCGGAAAGGCATGCGGATCGAGGGTTCGACGGCGGCGCCCCCCGGCATCTATCCTTCGCCTCCGGGTAGCCCGGGATCGCTCAGTCTGAAATCCTTGCCGGAACGTTATGCTTTAAGCTGCTTCTTCAGCGCATAGAGCGCATCCAGAGCTTCGCGCGGTGTCATGTCGTCCGGGTTGATGGCCCTCAGCGCGTCTTCGACCTTGGAAGGCCCTGCGCGCTTGGCCTCCTCACGGCGAACGGCGACCTGGAAGAGCGGCAGGTCGTCGATCAGCTGGCTCGCGGGATTCTTGCGGTCGGAATCTTCGAGCTTGGTCAGCACATCGCGGGCGCGGGCGACCACTGAGTCGGGAAGACCCGCCAGCCGCGCGACCTGGATACCGTAGGAGCGGTCGGCAGCACCGGGGCCGACTTCATGCAGGAAGATCACCTCGCCGTCCCATTCCTTCACCCGCATCGTGGCGTTGGAAAGCCGGTTCAGTTTTTCCGAGAGCACGGTCAGCTCATGGAAATGGGTGGCGAACAGGCCGCGGCACCTGTTCGCCTCGTGCAGGTGCTCGACCGCCGCCCAAGCGATCGACAGGCCGTCGAAGGTCGCGGTGCCACGACCGATCTCGTCGAGGATGACCAGCGAACGATCGCTTGCCTGGTTGAGGATGGCGGCCGTCTCGACCATCTCGACCATGAAGGTAGAGCGGCCGCGCGCCAGATCGTCCGAGGCGCCGACGCGGGAGAAAAGCCGGTCGACGATGCCGATATGGGCGGACGCCGCCGGCACGAAGGACCCCATCTGCGCGAGGATGGCGATCAGCGCGTTCTGGCGCAGGAAGGTCGACTTACCGCCCATGTTGGGGCCGGTCAGCAGCCAGAGCGCGCCGAACTCGCCGCCATTGTGTGGCGAGAGGTCGCAATCGTTGGCAATGAACGGGCCGACGGACTGCTTCCGCAGTGCCTGCTCCACCACCGGATGGCGACCGCCCTCGATCGCGAACATGCGCGAGGCATCCACCATCGGGCGGCGATAGCTCCATTCGTCGGCGAGCATGGCAAGGCCCGCAGCGACGTCAATCACCGCCAGCGCCCGGGCGCCGGCCTTGATCGCCTCTGCCTCCGAGGTCACCGCCGCGACCATCCTGTCGAAGGCTTCGAGTTCGATGGTCAGCGCCTTGTCGGCGGCATTGGCGATGCGGCTCTCGAGATCGGCAAGTTCCGTCGTGGTGAAACGCATGGCACTCGCCATGGTCTGGCGATGGATGAAACGTGCCTTTCCTTCCGGCGTGTCGGTCATCGTGCCGGAATTGCCGGCCGTCACCTCGATGAAATAACCGAGCACGTTGTTGTGCTTGATCTTCAGCGACTTGATACCGGTCTCCTCGGCATATTGGAGCTGGAGCGCTGCGATGACCCGGCGCGACTGGTCACGCAGCGCCCGGACCTCATCGAGGTCCGAATGGGCGCCTTCGGCCAGGAACCCGCCGTCTCGCTTGAGGAGCGGCAGTTCCTGCGCCAGCATGTTGCCGAGCATGGATTCCAGATGAAGCGGCAAGGCCTTCAGGTCGTCGAGGGCCTGCGCAAGTTCCTCGGGCAGCATGGCCCTGTCGAGGAAGGCCGCGACGCCGCGGGCCGCCTCCAACCCTTGCAGAATACTGCCGAGGTCACGCGGACCGCCCCGATCGAGCGCCAGGCGCGACAGGGCGCGCGGCATATCCGGCACGTGCTTCAGCCCGGAGCGCAGTTCACTGCAGAGCGACGGCTCTTCGAGCAGGAAGGAGATCGAATCGAGGCGCCGGTTGATGCGGTCGGGATCCGTCAGCGGCGACATCAATCGTTCAGCGAGCAGGCGGGCCCCGCCGCCGGTCACCGTGCGGTCGATCGCCTTCAGAAGCGTACCCTCACGCTCGCCCGACAAGGTCTTGGTCAGTTCCAGATTGCCGCGGGTCGCCGGGTCGATGAAGAGGGTGGAGGCGCCGCTTTCGCGCTCCGGGCGGCCGAGCGGCGGACGTTCGGCGATCTGGGTCTTTTCCACATAGGCGACGGCGGCCGCGGCGGCTGCCAGCTCCGCGCGCGAAAAATTGCCGAAACCGTCGAGCGTGCCGACACCGAAATACCGGGTAATGCGGCCCTCCGCACTGGCGCTGTCGAAGAGCACGGATGGCTGCGGCACCGCGACTTTGCCGAGCACGTCGAAGACGGGCTTCAGCTCGGTGTCGTGAAACATCGTATCCGGCAGGATCAGTTCACGCGGTTCGATGCGCAGGATATCGGCGAGCAACCGGGACTGATCGGTCTCGGCGAGCCGGAAGACACCGGTCGAAATATCGATCCAGGCAAGCGCCAGAAGCGGTTCGGCGGCACCCTTGATGCGGGCAAGCGCCATCAGGTAGTTCGATTCGGAGGGTGAGAGGAGTTTTTCCTCGGTAATCGTGCCCGGCGTCACCAGCCGGACGACGTCACGCTTCACCACCGATTTCGAGCCGCGCTTCCTGGCCTCCGCCGGGTCTTCCACCTGCTCGCAGACGGCGACGCGGAAACCGAGGGAGATCAGCTTCTGCAGATAGTCGTCGGCGGCATGCACCGGAACGCCGCACATGGGGATTTCGCGACCGAGATGCTGGCCGCGCCTGGTGAGCGTGATGCCGAGAGCACGTGACGCATCGACCGCATCCTCGAAGAAGAGCTCATAGAAATCGCCCATGCGGTAAAAGAGCAGCGACCCCGGATTGTTCGCCTTGATCTCGATATATTGCTCCATCATCGGCGTTGCCGAGGCGCGGCTTTCCTCCGAGGCAAGCTCGGCAGCGTTCAGGGCGTCGATGGAGAATCTTTCAAACTGTGTCACGGAACCGATTTTTTGTTGCGCGCTGGAATTTGCGACACTATCGATGAAGACACCTGAAAGACAACATCTGCCGCGGCCTAGAGGACGGCTGCCCACAAAAAGCTGGAGGAAACATGCCTGCCAAGGACAAGGCCACGGAGAAGGCTGCACGTGCGCGGGCTTCCGTGACCGAACAGGAAGCGCTCGATTTCCATTCGGAAGGCCGCCCGGGTAAACTCGAAATCAATCCCACCAAGCCGATGGCGACCCAGCGCGATCTGTCGCTCGCCTATTCGCCTGGGGTCGCGGTGCCGGTCAAGGCGATCGCCGCCGATCCTGCGACTGCCTATGATTACACGACGCGCGGCAACATGGTGGCCGTCATCTCGAACGGCACGGCGATCCTCGGTCTCGGCAATCTCGGGGCGCTTGCCTCGAAGCCGGTGATGGAAGGCAAGGCCGTGCTGTTCAAGCGCTTCGCCGACGTGGATTCCATCGACCTTGAAGTCGATACCGAGAATGTCGACGAATTCATCAACTGCGTGCGTTTCCTCGGCCCCTCCTTCGGCGGCATCAATCTCGAGGACATCAAGGCGCCGGAATGTTTCATCATCGAGAGCCGCCTGCGCGAGCTGATGGATATCCCGGTCTTCCATGACGACCAGCATGGTACCGCGATCATCGCCGCCGCCGGCCTGATCAACGCGCTGGAACTGACCGGCCGCGACCTCAAGACCACCAAGCTCGTCTGCAACGGCGCCGGCGCCGCGGCGATCGCCTGCGTCGAACTCATCAAGGCGATGGGCTTTAATTCGGAAAATGTCATCCTCTGCGACACCAAGGGCGTCATCTACCAGGGCCGCACCGAGGGCATGAACCAGTGGAAATCCGCCCACGCGGTGAAAACCACCAAGCGGACCCTGGAAGAAGCCATGAAGGACGCGGACGTCGTGTTCGGCCTTTCCCAGAAGGGCGCCTTTACCGAAGAGATGATCCGTTCCATGGCCGACAGGCCGATCATTTTCGCGATGGCCAACCCCGATCCGGAAATCACCCCGGAAGAAGTCGCCCGCATCCGCGACGACGCAATCATGGCGACCGGCCGCTCGGACTATCCGAACCAGGTCAACAACGTGCTCGGCTTCCCCTATATCTTCCGAGGCGCGCTCGACGTTAGGGCCAGCCAGATCAACGATGCGATGAAGATCGCCGCCGTCAACGCGCTCGCCAATCTCGCCCGCGAAGACGTGCCGGACGATGTTGCTGCCGCCTACCAGGGCAACCGCCCCCGCTTCGGCGCGCAATACATCATCCCGGTCCCCTTCGATCCTCGCCTCATCTCGGCGATCCCCGTCGCCGTTGCGGAAGCCGCAATGGAAAGCGGCGTCGCCCGCAAGAACATCGCCGATCTCGCCGCCTATGGCCGCGAGCTTTCCGCCCGCCGCGATCCGATCGCCGCGACGACGCAAGGCATCTACGAGCGCGTCCGTCGCTTCCCGAAGCGGGTCGTCTTCGCCGAGGCCGAAGAAGAACAGGTCATGCGCGCGGCGATTTCCTTCACCAGCCAGAAGCTCGGCACCGCCATCCTTCTCGGCCGCGACGATGTGATCCGCGCGACGGCGGAAAAGGCAGGCATCGATCTCGACCGACCCGGCGTGGAGATCGTCAACGCCCGTCTTTCCAACCGGCTCGATGCCTATATCGATCACCTCTATGCCCGACTGCAGCGCCAGGGCTTCCTCTACCGCGACGTCCAGCGCCTGATCCACAACGACCGCAACCATTTTGCCGCAACCATGGTGGCGATCGGCGATGCGGATGCGATGGTAACCGGCACGACCCGCAACTATGCGACGGCCCTGCAGGACGTCAGCCGTTGCATCGATCCCAAGCCGGGACACAAGGTGATCGGCGTGTCGCTGGTGATCTCGCGCGGCCGGACGATCTTCGTCGCCGACACCGCCGTCCACGACATGCCGAATGCGGAAGATCTTGCGGATATCGCCGTCGAAGCCGCCCGTGTCGCAAAGCGCATGGGCTACGAGCCCCGCGTCGCCATGCTCGCCTACTCCACCTTCGGCCAGCCGATCGGCGAACGTTCTGAGCGGGTCCGCGAGGCGGTCAAGATCCTCGACCAGCGGCGCGTGGATTTCGAATATGACGGCGAGATGGCAGCAGACGTGGCGCTCAACCCGCACCGGATGGAGCAGTATCCGTTCTGCCGGCTCTCAGGGACAGCCAACGTGCTCGTCATGCCGGCGATCCATTCCGCCTCGATCTCGACGCGCATGCTGCAGGAACTCGGCGCTTCGACCGTAATCGGCCCACTGCTGGTCGGCCTCGACAAGTCGGTGCAGATCACCTCGATGGGCGCCAAGGACAGCGATATCGTCAACATGGCCGCTATCGC